>NZ_JBXAFY010000016.1:0-112282 GCF_058793575.1 Shinella sp. GW835-FHT14H05
GCGGTGGGTGCCTCCCGTGCTGCGGTCGATGCGGGCTATGCGCCGAACGACTGGCAGGTTGGTCAGACGGGCAAGGTTGTTGCACCGCAGCTCTACATCGCCTGCGGCATCTCGGGGGCCATCCAGCATCTCGCCGGCATGAAGGATTCCAAGGTGATCGTTGCGATCAACAAGGACGAGGAGGCACCGATCTTCCAGGTCGCCGACTATGGCCTCGTCGCGGATATTTTCGAAGCCTTGCCGGAATTCGAAAAGGCCGTCGGCGCGCGTTGATACGCGCCACGCTCACCCCTCGTCGCGAAAACTCGCGGTGGCGGGGGGTGGGGGGCTGGTGTGGAAGCGGGCACCCTTCAGCCAGAGTTTCAGTGCTTCCCAGTGGATGCCGGCCATCACCTTCAGCGTCATGAAGGGGAAGCGCAGCAGGTATCGGGCGAGGTTCGGGCCGGTCAGCGCCATGGCGTCGCCGTTGAAGGTGGCGGCAAGCAGCGGCTCGCTGCCGGCGGTCTCGTGGATGCGCAGCCGCACGGTCTTTCCCGGCGGCAGGATGCGGAAATGGTAGCGCATGCCCATCTCGATGAACGGCGAGACGTGGAAGATCTTCGTGCGCGTCTGGCGGATGCCGGCCGGGCTCGCCTCGCCCGGCAGCACGGGCGCGACATAGCTGTGGCGCTCGCCAAAGGTGTTGCGCACCGCATAGATGATCGCAAGCAGCTCGCCCGCGGCGTCATAGGCGAAATAGGTTGAGATCGGGTTGAAGACGTAGCCGAACATGCGCGGATAGGCGAGCAGCAGGACACGCGCCGCCGGCACCTCCACCCCCGCCTGCGCCAGCAACCGGTCGGCGAAGCCGCGCAGCGTCTCGCCGTCCTGCTCGACATGGTCGCTCTCGCGAAACGACAGCAGCCCAGGCCGGTTGACGGCGAGCAGGCGGGACAGGCGGCCGAGTTCGCCGAGCCGGTCGACATCCACGAGCAGCGCGAAGACCGAATAGCTGAAACGATGGCCGAAGGGTTTCAGCCGCTGGTGCATCACCTTGCCGGGATAGAGCGTGCCGGCCGCCACGGGCGGCGGGCCGTTCTCCTCGACGCTGGTGATGCGTTCAGCCTTCATTGCGTCGATTTCCAGCGCACGTTGCGGCAGAGCACGCCGCCGAGAATGCAGCCGCGCGTGAGAAGCGCTCCATCGGAGACCTGAACGGTGATGGAATAGGTGCGGTCGCGTTTCTTGTCATAGGCCGATCCGGACAGCGTATCGGCGGATTTCGGCTTGAGCGACATGACCAGAACGTCGCCGGCCGCTTCGCCCTTGCTGGTATCGCCGATCCAGAGGTTGGTGGCGCAGATATCGTTGCCGCAGGGCGCGATGCGCACGCGCGCATTGCCGTCGTCGCGCAGCCACACGCCGCTCGGATCGGCAGATTGCTGCGCGCCAGCGGCGGCGGCGGTCAACAGGAATAGGGCAACGGTTGCGAAAATCGGCGTCTTCATCGCTTCGTTCTCCTCGCTTTCCTGCACATACGCAGGGTGCGGGCCATCGGTTCACTCGCAGAGTGATCCGGCGCGTGCAGTGCGGCGTAGACATCATGAACCCCACGGAAAGCGCCCCATGAAGACCCTGATTATCGCCTATTTCGCGGCCGGCTTCGTCTTCCTGATCGTCGATGCGATCTGGCTGGGCACGATGGCCAATGTGCTCTACCGCCCGCTGCTCGCCGACAAGCTGGAAACGCAGTTCAAGCTCGTGCCGGCGATCTGCTTTTATGTGATCTATATTGCCGGCATCGTTTTCTTCGCGGTGATCCCGGCGCTGGAAGGCGGTGGGCTGCCCAAGGCGGCGCTCAACGGCGCGGTGCTCGGCCTCGTCGCCTATGCCACCTACGACCTGACCAACCAGGCGACCCTCAAGGATTGGCCGCTCGCCGTGACGCTCGCCGACCTGCCGTGGGGCGCTTTCGTCACCGCGGTCGGCGCCTCAGCCGGATTTTTGGCCGCCAGCCGGTTCGACTGATCCTTCCGCCTCCGCCAGCCTGTTGGAGAAGACGAGGGCGACGAAGGCCGTGAGCATGCCGGCGCTCACCACGTTGAGCCGCGCGAGCGCCGCATATTGCTCCGCGCTGTAGGCGGCCATAGGCGGGCCATAGCTGTCGTTCAGCAGGAAGGCGACGAAGGCGAGACCCGCCAGCGCCAGGCCGTAGATGCGCTCCTTCGGGCGAAACAGCAGAAGTGCAATCATGGCGCAGGGCAGCAGGAAGATCTCGACGGCCGACGCGACACCGAACAGCCAGGCGCATTGCACCGTATTGCCGATGCCGGCGAGCGGCAGCAGCGCCCGGCCGGCGATCGTGTTCCTGCGCGCCACCGCCGGCACGGCGAGGAAGAACGGCGTCGAGAGGAAGGTGAACCAGCCGGGCGTGATATCCCCGCCGACCAGCCAATAAAGATAAAGCGGATAGAACGGCTGGTTGGAGGCGACGATGAGCGCGATGAGGTTTGCCGCCGCCACCCGCGGGTCCGGGTGGTGGGCATAGGCGCTGAGGGCGCGGAGCGGCTTCATGGGGCGGCGGGGCGCAGCAGGTAGTGGCTGACGCCCCATTCCTCGCCGTTCGCATGGCCGAAAAGCCCGGCCGTCGCCAGGAAGAACAGCCGCCAGCGGCGCATCCAGAGAATGGCGTCGGCGCCGTAGGTATCGGCAAAGATCGCCCGGATCGCAGCGCGGTTGGCGTCGAAATTCTTCAGCCAGTCGAGCGCGGTGCGCTCATAGTGCCGGCCGTTCCAGCGCCAGTCCTTTTCCACGGTGAAACTGTCGGAAAATTCCCGCACCAGCCCGTGGCTGGGCATGACACCGCCGGTGAAGAAATGCTGGGCGATCCAGTCCGCCTTGTCGGCATGGTCGAAACGGTAGGCGCTGGCGCGATGCGAGAAGACATGCAGGAACAGCCGCCCCTCCGGCCGCAGCCATCCGCGGGCGCGCGACAGCAGGGTCCGCCAGTTGGACATGTGCTCGAACATCTCCACCGAGACGATGCGGTCGAATGTCTCGCCCGGCTGGAAGGCGTTCATATCGGCCGTCACCACCGTGAGGTTGGTCAGGCGGCGGCGTGTGGCTTCCCCTTCGATGAAGTGGCGCTGCGAGGCGGAATTCGAGACGGAGACGATGCGCGAGGCCGGGTAACGCTCGGCCATGAACAGCGAGAGCGAGCCCCAGCCGCAGCCGAGCTCCAGCACGTCCTGCCCGTCTTCCAGCGCGGCATGGGCGCAGGTCTCCTCCAGCGCGGCGATCTCGGCCTCGGCAAGCGTCGTCTCGGCGGTCGGATAGAGGCAGGAGGAATATTTGCGGCGGGGGCCGAGCGCCAGCGCGAAAAAGTCCTGCGGCAGTTCGTAATGCTGCTCGTTGGCCGCATCTGTGTGCACGGCGATCGGGAAGGCCTCCATGGCCTTGGCGAAATCCCGGTCCGCCACGCCGCCGCCCGTCAGCACGCGGCTGGTGCGGCCGACGAGGCGATCGATGCCGAAGCGCAGCGCACTGTCGGGAAGCGGCAGGCGCTCGGCGGCGGCAATCGCGGTGACGGCGAGGTTCATGTCGGTCTCTCCTTGGTGTTGAAGCCGGGCCAGAAGGCGTTTACGCGCTTGGCATAGGCGGCGAAGGCGACCCCGCGCGAGCGCAGCATATGCGCTTCGAGCGGCGGGATGCCCGAGACATGGACCAGCAGCCAATACATGAAGGCGGGTCCGGCAAGGGCCGCCCAGCCCCAGGGCCATGTGCCGGCCGGGCCGATGGCGATGACGGCATAACCCGTCCAGCCGAGCCACTGGAAAAAGTAGTTGGGATGGCGGGAGAGGCCCCAGAGCCCGGCATCGCAGACCTTGCCCCGGTTGGCAGGGTCGCTGCGAAAGCGCGCGAGCTGCGCATCCGCCAGGCCTTCGCCGAGCACGGCCGCCACAAGGATGGCGATGCCGGCGATGTCGCTCCAGCGCAGGCCGGGCGCCGGATTGCGGGCGGCGAGGAAGATGGTCGCGGCGAGCAGCAGCGCTGCGGCGGCCTGGATTTGGAGGAAGAACCACAGGCGGCTTTTCCAGCCGTCGCCCCATTCCTTCTTCAGCCGCGCATAACGCGGGTCTTCGCCGCCATGCAGCGTGCGCAGCACGATGTGAAAGCCGAGCCGGCAGGACCACAACACGGCAATGAGCGCGACGACGAGGCGGCGCTGGACATCGCCTTCCCAGCCGGCGACCGGGGTGAGGGCCACGGCGATGCCGGCAGCACCCACGAGGAAGGACCAGGTCGCATCGACCCAGCCGGAACTGGCGCCGCGCACCACGGCAAGCCAGGCGCCCGTCATGGCGATCGAGAGGGCGACGGCGAGCAAGAGAAACAGGGCCGCCGGCGCCATGGCTCAGATCCCGAAGATCGGTTGCAGCATGCGGCCGATGAAGCCCTTAAAGCGCATCTGGCCTTCCATCGCCGCAAGGCAGATACAGTCGCCGTCGCGATCGACGACCGGCTGGTGCTCGACGTCCTCGTCCATTTCCGCCATGTCGCCCGGCCGGAACGTGCCAAATCTATCTGTGAACGCGCCGGCCACGACATAGGTGAATTCCGTGCCGGCATGGCCGTGATCGGGAAGGGCGCGCCCGGGCGCGATCTTCAACAGGATCAGGTTGGCGTCGGGATCGTGCGGCACGCCGACGCGGCTCATGCGCATGCCGGGGCCGATCCAGCGCCAGCGCCCGATGTCGCAGCCGCCCAGCGCATCCGGCAGGCGCACGCCCTCGATCTCGACGGGCTTGCGCGATTGCGGCCTCTGTGCCGGCTCCTCCTCCGCGTCGATCATCGCCAGCACGTCGTTGAAGGCGGTTTCCGAGAGCTGCGTCGGCTCGATCTCCTCAAGCAGCGCGCCGCCGACGGCTTCGTAGGTCGCGACACGGGCGCGGCAGGCGGGGCAGCCCGCAAGATGCGCTTCGACGACGATCGCAGGGCCTGCGGCCAGCGTGCCAGCGGCGTAGCGCATCAGGGTCTCGTCGGTGGCGTGGTGATGTTTCGAGCTCATGTTTCGTCTTCCAGCAGCGCGCGCAGGCGGTACATCGCCAGGCGTGTTCTAGATTTCACCGTGCCGAGCGGAATGCCCAGCTCGCCGGCAATTTCGGTCTGCGATTTCTCGCTGAAATAGGACAGGCGGATGATCGTCTGCTGCTCCGTGGACAAGG
Source organism: Shinella sp. GW835-FHT14H05 (assembly GCF_058793575.1). Taxonomy (NCBI): domain Bacteria; kingdom Pseudomonadati; phylum Pseudomonadota; class Alphaproteobacteria; order Hyphomicrobiales; family Rhizobiaceae; genus Shinella; species Shinella sp. GW835-FHT14H05. The sequence continues at coordinate 5,205 of NZ_JBXAFY010000016.1, forward strand.
TGGTGAGCGCGCGGCGCACCCGCTCGTCGCGCTCGGCGCCGATCACCCCGTCCTCGATGGAAAACGGCGCGTCCTCGGCATCGACCGGCAGCGTCGCCGGGTTGCGCAGACGGCGCAGATGGTCGATGCGCAGGTTGCGGGCGATGGTGAAGATCCATGTCGCCACGCCCGCACGCTCCGGGTCGAAATAGGAGGCCTTGCGCCAGACGTTCAGCATCGTCTCCTGCACCAGGTCCTCCGCCACGCCCGACGATATCGCCGAGCGCAGGAAGAAGGTCTTCAGGCGCGGCCCGAAATGCCGGAACAGCGCGGCGAAGGCCTGCCGGTCGCGATCATCGGCCACCGCCGCAAGCAGGCTGGCGAGCACCTCCGGCGTCGGGGCGCGCGGATCGGCGGCATTCATGACGGCACGCCGCATGCCGGCGGGCGGAGCCGGCCTTTCCTGCGTGTCGATCTGGTTCGAAGCGTCATACATGCATCCTTCTACGCGGCGGGCCTCGGGCCGGATCATCTCAACGCAACGCGGCTTGAAGAGTGATCCGGCCCGGCACCGTTTTCGTAGAACCTACAGAAAGTCCACCACCAAATCGACAGCCCCCAAAAGGATCGCGATGCGACATGTTTCCCAATCCGACCGACCTCTCCGGATCGCCGTCGTCGGCACGGGCATCGGCGGCCTTTCGGCGGCCTGGCTGTTGTCGCAGCGCCACGAGGTCACGGTGTTCGAGGCGGAGGCGCGCATCGGCGGCCATTGCCATACGGTGGAGGCCGGGCAGGCGGCGGTGGACACCGGCTTCATCGTCTATAACGAACGGACCTATCCCAACCTGACGGCGCTGTTTTCCCATCTCGACGTGCCGACAAAAGCCTCCGACATGTCCTTCGCCGTCTCCATGGATGATGGCGTGCTGGAATATTCCGGCACCAACCTCGTCGGCCTCTTTGCGCAGGGCAGCAATCTGGCAAGCCCGCGCTTCTGGTCGATGCTGCGCGATGTCGTGCGCTTCTACCGCGAGGCGCCGGCGAGCGTGCGCGACCTCGATCCCTCGGCAAGCCTCGACGATTACCTCAACAGCGCCGGCTTCGGCACGGCCTTCCGCGAGGACCATCTCTATCCGATGGCCGCCGCGATCTGGTCGACGCCGGCCTTGGAAATCGGCAATTATCCGGCCGTCTCCTTCGTGCGCTTCTGCGAGAACCACGGCCTGCTGAAATTCTTCCGCCGGCCGATCTGGCGCACGGTGGAGGGCGGCAGCCGCGCCTATGTGGAAAAGCTCATCGCCCCCTTCCGCCATCGCATCCGCACCAGCGCGCCCGTCACCGCCATCCGCCGCGTCAACGGCGCGGTGGAAATCTCGACGCCGGGGGCGGAGCCGGAATGGTTCGACCATGTGGTGATCGCCGCCCATGCGGACCAGGCGCTGGCGCTCCTGAACGATCGCTCGGAGCGGGAAAACGACCTGCTCGGCGCCTTCTCCTACGGCCTCAACGAAACCGTGCTGCACAGCGACGAGACGCTGATGCCGCGCCGCCGCCGGGTCTGGTCGAGCTGGAACTATCTGGCGCAATCCGCGCGCGACGGCAGCAAGCGCCGCAAGCCCTGCGTCACCTACTGGATGAACCGCCTGCAGGGCGTGACGGCCGATCGCGCGCTTTTCGTGACGCTGAGCCCGCTGCATGCGCCGGCGGAGGAGACGGTGGTGTGGCGCGGCGTCTACCAGCACCCGCTGTTCAACGCCGCCACGCTCGCCGCGCAAAAGGAACTCTGGTCCTTGCAGGGCCAGTCCAACACCTGGTTCTGCGGCTCCTATTTCGGCTCCGGTTTCCACGAGGATGCCATCCAGGCCGGGCTTGCCGTGGGCGAAAGCCTCGGCGGCACGACCCGGCCCTGGACGGTGGCGGGCGAGTCCGACCGCATTTTCCGCACCTTGCAGCAGGTCTAGAAAAGGCCGTTGCTCCTGGTCCGCGGTGCGGGCATTCTCCGGGAAAACCCATCGGGAGCATGCCCATGATCGTCCAGGCCTGCATCAATGGCGCACGGCCAAGCGCCTTCCACCCGCGGCTGCCGCTCGATGTCGAGGCTATGGTGCGCGACAGCCTGCTCGCCATCGCGGCCGGTGCCGCCGAACTCCACATCCACCCCCGCACGGACGGCCGTGAGTCGCTCGCCGCCGTCGACGAGACCATGCTGGCGCTGCGCCGCGCCTGCCCCGGCACGCTCATCGGCGTATCGACCGGCGCGTGGATCGAGGGCAACGAGGCGGAGAAACGCCGGCGGATTTCGGACTGGCGCGAGCTGCCCGACTACGCCTCGGTGAACCTTTCCGAGCCGGATGCCCCCGCCGTCATGGCGCTTCTGCGCGAGCGCGGCGTCGGCATCGAGGCGGGGCTTGCCAGCGTCGCCGATGCCGAACGGTTGCTGTCCCTGCCGGATCACAATCGCGTGCTGCGCATCCTCATCGAGATCGACGAGCAGGACCTTGCGCGCGCCATGGCGGTCGCCGATGGCATCGCCACGACGCTCGCGGATGCCGGCCTGCGGCGCCCCATCCTGCTGCACGGCAGCGACGCCACCGTGTGGCCCTTCGTGGTGAAAGCCCGCGAGCGCCGCTGGTCGACGCGGGTGGGGCTGGAGGATGGAAAACACCTGCCGGACGGGACCGTTGCCGAGGACAATGCGGCTCTGGTCAGTGCTGCGGTCGCCATCTTCCGGGCGCCGCCGCCCGCCGCCTGAAAAAAATCCTTCGCCGTCGGGAACCCTGGGGCATGCCTTCGCATTCCGGTGCCGGAATTGGGGCATATTCATATGACGATGACGACACTACGCAACGACGTCCGTTGGCTTTCTCCCGTGTTCGTGCGGATCGGCTATGGCGCGGCGGAAGCCGTTCGCAGCCCGCATGACGCGATGAACTACCTGCATTTCCGCTGGCCGGCGCACCGGGGGCGGGCCTTCGACAATGCCCGCACGCTTTGCGCCGACGCGATGGAAAACGGTAAACCCTGCGAGACCGCCCGCGAAGCGTTCATCCGCGCCTGTGTCGAAGCGAGCATCCTCGACTAGGCCGATGGACAAGGACCCTCCCCACGATCTCGACCGTTTCAAGCTGGCGCAGGCGCCGGTGTTCGAAACGGTGCTGCGGGAGCTCCGGTCCGGTCGCAAGCGCAGCCATTGGATGTGGTTCGTCTTCCCGCAGATGCGCGGCCTCGGCCGCTCGCCGGCCGCCCAACATTTCGGCATTGCCTCGCTGGGCGAAGCGCAGGCCTATCTCGCCGACCCGGTGCTGTCCGAGCGGCTGCGGCTGGCGACGGAGGCTGTGCTTTCGGTCGAGGGCCGCTCGCTGCTGGACATCTTCGGTTCTCCCGACGACCAGAAGTTCCGCTCGTCGATGACGCTGTTCGCGGTCGCATCCAGCGAAGACCCGCTCTTCACCCAGGCCTTGCAGACCTGTTGCGACGGCGTGCGCGATGCGCAGACGCTGGCGCTGCTCAACGCGTGAGGCTCAGCGCCGCGCCATCAGCTTGGCCTGCAACACCACCACGACCAGCAGGAAGGCGCCGCGGATGACGGATTGCCAATAGGCCGACAGCGAAATCCAGCCGAGGCCGTTTTCGAAGTTCAGGATGTTGAACACCATGGCGAGCAGCAGCGCACCCGCAAGCGTGGCGCCGACCGAGCCGGAGCCGCCGGTGAGCAGCGTGCCGCCCACCACCACCGAGGCGATGGCGAACAGCTCCCAGCCCACGCCCTCGGTGGGCTGCCCGGCGCCGAACTGCGAGGCGAGGATGACGCCGGCAAGGCCGGCCAGCGTGCCGGAGGCGAGGTAGACCGCGGCCAGCGTGCGCTCGACCTTCAGGCCCATGAGCCCCGCCGTCGCCTCGCCGTCGCCGATCGCCAGGACATGCCGGCCGACCGGCAGTTTTTCCAGCACCAGCCAGCCGAGAATATAGGCGGCAAGCGCGATCCAGGCGGGTATGGGAAATCCCAGAAAGTCGTCTTGGCCGATCACGGTGAAGCCGGTGTCGTAGGAGACGGAGACCGACTGGTTGTCGGCAAGCAGCAGGCCAGTGCCGTACGCCGCCAGCATGGTCGCGAGCGTGGCGATGAAGGGCTGGATGCGCATCTTCGTGATGATGAAGCCGTTCAGCGCTCCGACGGCAAGGCCGGCCGCCATGCCGCCGAGAAGGCCGGCCGCCCAGTGATAGGGCGAAAACAGCGCCGCCACCACGCTCGCCATCGCCGCGGTGCCGCCCACCGAAAGATCGATGCCGCCGGTGATGATGACGAAGGCCATGCCGAGCGCGATCAGCGCGAACATGGAATTGTAGCGCAGGAAGGAGAGGATGTTGAAGGACGACAGGAAATTGTCGTAGCGCAGCGCGCCGAAGAGGATGAGGCCGGCGAGCGCCAGCATGACGCCGAGCCGGGCAAGGTCGCCGGAGGATTTGATCGCGAAGGGGCGGAGGATGGTCTGCATGGCGGTTGCCCTCAATGCCTGTCGGCGCGCTGCTGGATGAAGACGGCGAGCACGATCAGCCCCGCCTTGACGATGAGCGCCGCCGCATCCGGCACGCCATTGGCAAGCAGCGTGTAGCGCACCAGCTGGATGACGAAGGCGCCGAGCACCGTGCCGACGATATTGGCCCGCCCGCCGGTGAGCAACGTGCCGCCGACGGCGACGGCAGCGATGGCGTCGAGCTCCATGCCGAGGCCGACGAGGTTGGCGTCGCTCGCGGAATTGCGCGCCACCACGACGAGGCCGGCAATGCCGGCAAGCGCCCCGCTCACCATATAGACGAAGAGCTTGACGCGCTTGACGGGGATGCCGGTCAGCCGCGCGGCCTTCTCGTTGCCGCCGACCGCGATGATCTGGCGGCCGATGACGGTGTAGCGGATCATCGCGAAGGCGAGGGCGGCGATGAGGACCATCAGCACGACCTGCGCCGGCACGCCGGCAATGCGGCCCATGGCGATGAACTGGAAGCCCTCGTTCTTGAAGACCTGGAGGTTGCCGTTGGTCATGACCTGCGCGATGCCGCGGCCGGCGATGAAGAGCACGAGCGTTGCGATGATCGGCTGGATGGAAAAGCGCGTGACGAGCAGCCCGTTGAACAGGCCGAAGAGGCTGGCGACCACGACGGGGATGATGAGGGCGAGCGTGACGGCGACCGCCATGTTCTCGACCGGCCAGAACTGGCCCATGAAGATCATCGGCGCGAGTGCGCCGGCAATCGCCATCAGCGAGCCGACGGAAAGGTCGATGCCGCCGGTGGCGATGACCAGCGTCATGCCGGTCGCGACGATGACGATGGTCGCGACCTGGGTGAGGTTCACGTTCAGCGTCTGCCAGGACAAAAAGTTCGGCGTGATGGCGATGTTGACGGCGATCAGCGCCAGGAAGGCGACGAAGGTGCCGTAGCGGCTCGCCAGCGTGAAGAGCCGGCTGCCGGAAGAAAGGGCGCCGGTCGGCTGCGGGGCGGGGGTTTCGATCGTCGTCATATTAGTCCACCTGATGGGCCATGGCGGCCAACAGCGCCGCCTCGCTCAAGTCCCTGCGCGGCAGGGTCTTCACCGACGTGCCGTCGCTGAGCACGGTCACGCGGTCGGCGGCGGCCAGCAATTCTTCGAGTTCGGAGGAGATCATCAGCACGCTCAGCCCTTCGTCTGCGAGGCTGCGCAGGAGCTTCAGGATTTCCGATTTCGCGCCGATGTCGATGCCGCGCGTCGGCTCGTCGACGATCAGCACGCGCGGATCGGTCGCGAGCCACCGCGCGAGCAGCACCTTCTGCTGGTTGCCGCCGGAAAGCTCCTTGATCGGCTGGTCGGGCGAGGCGCATTTGACGCCGAGCGCGCGGATATAGCGGGTGACGATCTCGTCCTGCCGCGCACGGTCGACGATGCCGGCCTTCTTCAGGCGCGGCAGCAGCGCCAGCGTCATGTTCTCGCGGATGCTCATGTCCGGCACGATACCGTCGATCTTGCGATCCTCGGAGACGAGCCCGATGCCATCGGCAATCGCATCCGCCGGCTCGCGGTAGGTGCGCTCGCTGCCCGCCAGGCGCATCGTGCCGCGCTCCAAGTTGTCGGCGCCGAAAATCAGCCGCGCCGTCTCCGTGCGGCCGGAGCCGAGCAGGCCGGCAAGGCCGGAAATCTCGCCCTCCCGCACCGTCAGGCTGACATCGCGCACCCGCACGCCGGCCCCGGCATTCGCCACGTCGAGGCGAACCGGCCGCTCGGGTTTCTCCTCGCCCGGCGCCATCGCCTGGAAGGCGGCCAGTTCCTTGCCGAGCATGTGGCGCACCAGCGCCATCTTCGGCATGTCGGCCATGGGGCTTTTCGCCACCGTCTGGCCGTCGCGCATGATCGTCACGCGGTCGCAGATCTCGTAGAGTTCATCCAGCCGGTGGCCGATGAAGATGACCGCCACGCCGGAGCGTTTCAGCGTGCGGATCGTTTCGAAGAGGACGGCGACCTCGCGTTCGTCCAGCGACGACGTCGGCTCGTCCATGATGACGAGGCGGGCGTTCTGCGTCACGGCCCGGGCGATCGCCACCATCTGCCGGGTCGCCGCATCGAAATGCGCGACGGGCCGGTCGACGTCGATCGTCAGGTTGAAGGTTTTCAGCACGGCCTCGGCACCGCGGCGCATGGCGGCGTGGTCGATCAGACCGAAGCGTTTGGGCTCGCGCGACAGATAGATGTTTTCCGCCACGGAGCGCTGCGGCGCGAGGTTGATTTCCTGGTAGATCGTCGCGATACCGGCGGCCTGGGCTTCGGCCGGCATGGTGAAATCGACATCCCTGCCATCGAAGGCGATCGTGCCCTCGTCGCGGCGGTATACGCCGGTGAGAATCTTGATCAGCGTCGATTTGCCGGCGCCGTTCTGGCCGACGAGCGCCATCACCTCCGCCGGCTCCACCTCCAGCGACGCGGCTTTCAGCGCCGCCACGCCGGCAAACGCCTTGGAAATGCCCTGCATGGACAGAAGCATGGGGGTCCTCCTCTATCCGCCCTCCGGGACGGGCCACACAACCTACACCCGAACGGACCGCAGGTCAGGCCCGTTCAAAAAACGGCCGAGACGGTTTTGCCGCCCCGGCCGCAAAGTGCTTGGGAGATGGTATCAGTAGGCGTTGGCGAGTTCCGCGGCGGCGTTGGAGGCGTCGTAGAACTTGTCTTCGTTGACGAGGATCGGGTCGATCGCCTCGCCCTTGGCATAGCGCATCATGGTCTCGAAAGCCTTCGGCCCGAAGCGCGGGTTGCACTCGACGACGGCGGCGATCTTGCCGTCAACCACGGCCTGCACCGCTTCCTTGCCGCCGTCGATCGACAGAACCAGCACGTCCTTGCCCGGCACCTTGCCGGCGGCTTCGAGGGCGGCGATCGCGCCCATCGCCATTTCGTCGTTGTGGGCGTAGATGATATCGGCATCCGGATGCGCCTGAAGCAGGGATTCCGCCACCTGACGGCCCTTGTCGCGGGCGAAGTCGCCGGTCTGCGAGGCGACGATCTCGAAGCCGCCGGCCGCCTGGATGGCCTCGTCAAAGCCCTTCTTGCGGTCGTTGGCCGGCGAAGAGCCGGTCGTGCCTTCGAGTTCGATGATCTTCGTCTTGCCGTTGGCGTTCTTCACCAGCCATTCGGCGACGCGTTTGCCTTCCTCGACGAAATTCGAGCCGATGAAGGTCAGGTAATCCTCGCCGGCCTTGGCGAGCGAGGGGTCGACCGAGCGGTCGAGCAGGATCACCGGAATGCCGGCCTTCTTGGCGGCCATGACGGCGGGGATCAGCGGCTTTTCTTCGCGCGGCGCGAGGAAGATGACATCGACGCCCTGGGCGATCATCGAGTTGACGTCGGCCACCTGCTTGGCGGCCGAGCCCGCAGCATCCGTATAGACGAGCTGGAAGCCGAGCTTTTCGGCCTCCGCCTTCATGCTGTTGGTCTGCGCGATGCGCCAGGGATTGTTGGATTCGGTCTGCGCGAAGCCGACCTTGTAGGTGTCTTTCTGCGCCAGCTTCGGCACTTCGGCAATGGCGACGCCTGCCACGGCAAGCGCGCCGACGGCCGTTGCCGCAAGCATGAAGGTGCGACGGGAAATCATGGTCATCAGTGGGTCTCCTCCCGGGTAACTTGGCCGGTGCTCCTCTACCGGACGTGAGCATTTTGTGCTTCACATGTCTAAATCTTGCGCTAATAATATTAGCAGTCAAGAGCCAAAATTATGAGCACTTGCAAAAAATCCGTGTGCAGCGCAATGCACACCGAGGGGTGAGGAACGACGCATGGCCAGGGGCAACGGGCGCAATTCGGGCAAGGAGGGCGGTGGCCGACAGGATGGGGGCCGGCCGACCATGACGGACATAGCGCGCATTGCCGGCGTGTCCCAGTCGAGCGTTTCCCTGGTGCTGAACGAGATGTCCGGCTCGCGCATTTCGCCGGAAACGCAGCAGAAGGTGCGCGAGGCTGCTCATAAAATCGGTTATAAATTACCGGCGACGCGCAGCCCCGTGGCAACCGCCCCCGCCGTCGAGAAGGACACGATCGCCTTCATCGTCGACGAAATCTCGACGAGCCCGCACCCCGTCGTCAGCCTGGACGGCATCCGCGACCATGCCTTCGAGCAGGGGCTGCTGGTCTCGGCCCATGCCACGCGGTCGAACCCGGACCTGGAGCGCGCGGTGCTGCGCTCCGTGCTGCGCGACCCGTCGATTGCCGGCGTCATCTATGCGACGATCTTCACCCGCAAGGTCAGCGTGCCGCCGGAGCTGAAGACCATCCCGACCGTGCTGCTCAACTGCTATTGCGAGCCGCGCCAGCACGTCGCGATCGTTCCGGGCGAGGTGGCGGGCGGTTTTGCGGCGACGGCGCATCTCACCGCACTCGGCCACAAACGCATCGGCTTCATCAACGGCGAACCCTGGATGGACGCCGCGATGGACCGGCTGAAGGGCTACAAGCAGGCGCTCGCCACCGCCGACATCGCCTTCGACGAGAGCCTGGTGCGCGACGGCGACTGGCTGCCGCTGCGCGGCTACGAGGCCGGCCTCGACCTGCTCTCCATGGACAATCCGCCAACCGCGATCTTCTGCGGCAACGACCTGATGGCGATCGGCATGATGGAGGCGGCGCAGGAAAAGGGTCTGCGCGTGCCGCAGGATCTCTCCGTCATGGGCTATGACGACCAGGAACTGGCGCGCTACACCCACCCGCCGCTATCGACGCTGGTGCTGCCAAACTACGAGATGGGCCAGAAAGCGGCCGAACTGCTCATCGACATGGCGATCCACGGCAAGCACATGCGGCCGATGACCATCAAGGTCGACGGGCCGCTCGTCGTGCGCGAAACGACGGCGCAGCTCGCCGGCGCGAAAAAGCGCTGATCCTATTCGTGCAGGATATGCGCGGCCTTCACGGCGGCCGAGGCCCGGTTCTCGACGCCGAGCTTTACATAGATCTGTTCGAGATGCTTGGTCACCGTGCGGGCGCTGAGGCCGAGGATCTCGCCGATATCCCGGTTCGACTTGCCCTTGGCGATCCACAGCAGCACCTCGGATTCGCGCTGCGTCAGCGAAAAATGCTGGCGCAGGATTTCCTCGTCCGACAGGCGGTTTTCCGCGGTCAGGCGGAAGAGATATTCGTCCGCGCCGATCGCGCCGAGGAAGGAGAGCTGCAGGCTCGCCTGGCCCGCCTGCTGGATCGCGAAGGTGTTTTCCCGCGCGGTGCTGCGCGTCTTCATCCAGGTTCGGATATGCAGGGAGACGGCGTCGAGCCCGTCGTCGCTGCCGGTCGCGGCATTAACGAGGCGGGTCGCCTGCGGCGTCGACCAGCGGATCTTTCCTTCGCCGCTCACCGCCAGCAGGTGACGCCCCGCCGCATCCAGCGCCACGCGCGCGCTTTGCGCCGAGCGCGCATTGGTGAGGTGCACGCGGATGCGGGCGCGCAACTCGTCGATGTTGATCGGCTTGGTCAGGTAGTCGACGCCGCCGGCCTCCAGCGCGCGCACGACATGTTCGGTCTCGGTGAGCCCGGTCATGAAGACCACGGGCACGGGGCTTGCCGCCGGGTTAGCCTTCAGGCGAAGGCAGGTGTCGAACCCGTCCATGCCGGGCATCACCGCGTCGAGCAGGATGATATCGGGCGTGATGCGGTCGACGATGTTGAGCGCCGAAGCGCCGGACGTGGCGATCAGCACGGAAAAGCCGGATTGCTCCAGCGCCTCGGTCAGGAAGCCGAGCGCTTCGGGGGAATCGTCGACGATGAGGACGATATCGCGCGGGGTGGCCGTCTCAGTCACGGGCAGCGTCCTCTTGTCGGTCCATGGTCTTCAGGAAGGCGTCGTAGCCGGCCAGATCGAACACCTGCACATAGGCGCGCACCGCCTCGGTGAAGGGCTGGTGTTCGGCCACGCGGGCGATTTCGGCGAGCTTCGCCTCGATGCCCCTGACATAACCGATCTCGCCGAGCCGGATCAATTCCTGCACATGGCCTTGTTCGGGAACGACGATGCTGGCCTCGGCCGGCTCCACCGCCGTCGCCTCGCCGTGATAGGTCCAGGAAAGGCCCATATGCAAGGCGAGCTTGTCGGTGAGCTGGCGCAGGTCGAAGGGTTTGGCCAGCGTGTCATTGTGGCCCGTATGAGCGGAGGCCGAGCCGTCGCCGATATTGGCCGACAGCATGATGATCGGGCCGGGCTGGCCGAGCGCGCGCAGCCGCTCCACCAGCGCCCAGCCGTTCATGCCGGGCATGGAAATGTCGATGAGGAAGAGGTCCGGCTTCAGGCTTTCGAGAAGCGCCAGCGCGTCCGCGCCGCTTCGCGCCGTCAGCACGGTGAAATCGAGCGGCCGCAGCACCTCTTCCATCAGGTTGCGGTGGTCGGCATTGTCGTCGACGACGAGGATGGTGCGCCGCGGGCCATTGTACCCCTTGATGTGCAGCACCTTCGGCGCCGTCGGGCGGTCGACGGCGGACAGCATTAGGCGCACCTTGAATTCGGTGCCCTTGTCGCGCTCGCTCTTCACCGAGATTTCGCCGCCGAGCGTCTGCGTCAAAAGCCGCGTGATGGTGAGGCCGAGGCCGAGGCCCGGCATGCCGTGTTCGGTATCGCCGCGCTGGAAGGGCTCGAAGATGCGCGGCAGGTCCTTTTCGAGAATGCCGCGGCCGCTATCGGCCACCGTGAAGGTCGCGACCTGGTTGCGATAGGCGACGTCGAGGCGGATTTCGCCGCTATCGGTGAATTTCAGCGCGTTGGAGATGAGGTTGACAAGAATCTGGCGCAGCCGCTTTTCATCGGTGCGCACATAGGAGGGCAGGTTTTTCGGGCGGGCATGGGTGAAGGCGACGCCCTTGGCCTGCGCCTGCGGGCGGAACATCTCCAGAATCTGGTCGAGGAAATCGTCGATGTTGATCTCGTTGGAATAGACCTGCAGCTTGCCCGCCTCGATCTTGGAAATGTCGAGCAGCCCGTCGATGAGACCGGACAGATGATCCGCACTGCGCTTGATGACGCGGATCGCGCCCTGGCGCTGCGGCGGAATGCTCTCGTCGCGCTCCAGCACCTGGGCATAGCCCAGCACGGCGTTGAGCGGCGTGCGCAATTCATGGCTGAGGCCGACGACATAGCGGCTCTTGGCGCGGTTCGCCGCTTCCGCGGTTTCCTTGGCCTGCTGGAGCGCTGCATCCGTCTTCTTGTGCGCGGCGATTTCCTTCAGCAGCAACGTGGTCTGGCGCGAAGATTCTTCCTCGGCGACCACCCGGCTGTCATGCGCCAGCACGTAGAACCACGAGACGACGCCCGCCACCACGGCGAAGACGAAGAAGACGATGGCGATGGTGCGCTCCACCACCGTCGCCGTTTCCGGCGAACCGGTGCCGACCTGGTGGGCGATCATCGCGAGGATGATGCCCATGCCGGTGATCGAGAGTGCGGCCGCAATGCCGTAGCGGCCAAGCCGCGTGCCGAGCGCCGCCGTCACCGCCTCGGGCAGGATGGATTTCGCCACGCCCGCCACCTGCGCATTGAAGCGCGCCTTCGGCTTGCAGAGATCGTGGCAGCGGCTGTCGAGCGAACAGCACAGCGAGCAGATCGGCGCCGCATAGGCGGGGCACCAGGCCATGTCCTCCGGCTCGAACGGGTGTTCGCAAATCGAGCAGGTGATGGTGTGCTGCTGGGCCCAGCTTTTCCTCGGCTTGCGCGCAAGGTAATATTTGCCGCCCGTCGCCCAGGCGATGGCCGGCGAGGCGATGAAGGCGACGACGGCGGCGATATAGGGCGCGAGCGAGGCGGGGATTTCGCCGAAGGTGCCGAAATGCGCCATGAGGGCGATGATCGCCGACAGCGCCATGGCGCCAAGCCCGACCGGGTTGATATCGTAGAGATGGGCGCGCTTGAACTCGATACCGGGCGGCGAGAGGCCGAGCGGCTTGTTGACGAAGAGATCCGCCGAGATGGTGCAGAGCCAGGCCATGGCGACGATGGAGAAGACGCCGAGCGTTTCCTCCAAGAGCTTGTAGATGCCGAGCTCCATCAGGAGCAGCGCGATCGCCACGTTGAACACCAGCCAGACGACGCGGCCGGGATGGCTGTGCGTCAGGCGCGAGAAGAAATTCGACCAGGCGAGCGAGCCCGCATAGGCGTTCATCACGTTGATCTTGAGCTGCGAGACCACCACGAAGGCGACCATCAGCAGCAATGCCGCCGCATCCCACGGCAGCATGTAGCCGAAGGCGGTGTAATACATCTGCGAAGGATCGGCCGCCCGCGTGGAAGGCACGCCCGCCGAGAGCGCCAGCACGACGAGAAACGACCCGGCGATCAGCTTCGGCGCGCCCACGATCACCCAGCCGGACCCGGCGAGGAACACGGCGATGCGGTGATGCAGCTTCTTCTGCCCATCCGGCGGCAGGAAGCGCAGGAAGTCGACCTGCTCGCCGATCTGCGCCATCAGAGCGAAGATGACGGCCGAGGCCGCGCCGAACTCCACAAGATTGAACGGCGCATAGGTGCCGGGCGGGCCGGAGGCGTGGTGCAGGCCCGAATAGGCGAGCCACAGGCCGACCTTCTCCCAGTCCGCAAAGGCGATGAAGACGAAGGGCAGGATGTTGAGCACGATCCAGAACGGCTGGGTGACGAGCTGGAAGCGCGAGATGAGCTGCACGCCATGCGTCACCAGCGGGATCACCACCACGGAGGAGATGATGTAGCCGATCCAGAGCGGAATGCCGAGCGCCAGCTCCAGCGCGCCGGACATGATGGAGGCCTCGATGGCGAAGAGGATGAAGGTGAAGCTCGCATAGATCAGCGAGGTCAGCGTCGAGCCGATATAGCCGAAACTCGCGCCGCGCGTGAGAAGATCGATATCGACGCCGTGGCGGATGGCATAGCGGCTGATCGGCAGGCCGACGAGCAGGATCATCAGGCTCGCGACCACGATGGCGACGATGGCGTTGGTCGTGCCGTAGGACATGGTGATCGCGCCGCCGATCGCTTCCAGCGCCAGGAAGGAGATGGCGCCGATGGCGGTCTGCGAGATGCGGTCGGAGGAAAAGCGGCGCGCGCTCTTGGCGGTGAAACGCAGCGCATAGTCTTCCAGCGTCTGGTTGGCGACCCAACGGTTATACTCGCGGCGGATCGGTATGATGCGCTGGCGTGCGGCCATCTTTTCCTGCTGTTCCCATGGCCCGTTTGCCCGGCCGTTTTTTTGCGGGCGTTGAAGCACGACCTACCCCCACCCTCCACGTCATCCTCGGGCTTGACCCGAGGATCCAAGCCGAGGGTGCCGTGTGGATCCTCGGGTCAAGCCCGAGGATGACGGAGGAGAGGGCAGTGGCCTCAACACACAAGGCCCTTCGTAACACAGATACGGCGCCCCTGAAATTGGTGCAGCGCCGCAAAACTTCCCGCTTCCCCCCGGCAACTACGTAGAATGACGTATGTGCAGCGCAGCATCCCCGGCGGATAGTTTCTTAAGCAACGGTTAAACAGCTTCCGCCCCCGTTGCGGTCAAAAAGAACGAGAGGGGTTCCGACAATGTCCATCAAGGCGCGCGCCACCGGCGCATTGCTTGCTGCAATTCTTTCGACAACCGCCTTCCACGGCGCCTTCGCGGCCGACGACACGATCAAGGTCGGCATCCTGCATTCGCTTTCCGGCACCATGGCGATCTCCGAGACGACGCTCAAGGACGCCATGCTGATGCTCATCGAGGAGCAGAACAAGAAGGGCGGCCTCCTGGGCAAGAAGCTCGAAGCCGTCGTCGTCGACCCGGCCTCCGACTGGCCGCTCTTCGCCGAAAAGGCGCGCGAGCTCGTCTCGGTCAACAAGGTCTCGGCCGTCTTCGGCTGCTGGACCTCGGTGTCGCGCAAGTCGGTCCTGCCGGTCTTCGAAGAGCTGAATTCCATCCTCTTCTACCCCGTCCAGTACGAGGGTGAAGAAAGCCAGCGCAACGTCTTCTACACGGGTGCCGCACCGAACCAGCAGGCGATCCCGGCGGTCGATTACCTCGCCGAGAACGAAGGCGTCGAGCGCTGGGTTCTGGCCGGCACCGACTATGTCTATCCGCGCACGACCAACAAGATCCTCGAAGCCTACCTGATCTCCAAGGGCGTGAAGCCCGAGGACATCATGGTCAACTACACGCCCTTCGGCCACTCGGACTGGCAGACGATCGTCTCCGACATCAAGAAGTTCGGCTCGGCCGGCAAGAAGACGGCCGTCGTCTCCACCATCAACGGCGATGCCAACGTTCCCTTCTACAAGGAACTCGGCAACCAGGGCGTCAAGGCGGAAGACATTCCGGTCGTCGCCTTCTCGGTGGGTGAAGAAGAGCTCGCCGGCCTCGACACCGCGCCGCTCGTCGGCCATCTGGCCGCCTGGAACTACTTCCAGTCCGTCGACAACCCGGCGAATGCCGAGTTCATCAAGACGTGGAAGGCCTTCACCAAGAACGACAAGCGCGTCACCAACGACCCGATGGAAGCCCATTATATCGGCTTTGCCATGTGGCTGAAGGCGGTGGAAAAGGCCGGCACGACCGATACGGACGCCGTGCTCGACGCGATGATCGGCGTTTCCGTGCCGAACCTGTCGGGCGGCTTCTCCACCATGATGCCGAACCACCACATCACCAAGCCCGTGCTGATCGGCGAAATCCAGGCCGACGGCCAGTTCGAGACCGTGTGGCAGACCTCCGGCCTCGTCGTCGGCGATGAATGGTCGGACTTCCTGCCCGACTCCAAGGACCTGATCGCCGATTGGCGCAAGCCCATGGAATGCGGCAACTTCAACGTCGCCACCGGCAAGTGCGGCGGCAAGGGCTCCTGATCTGATGGCTTGAGGGGAGGGGCGTAAGACCCCTCCTTTCAAGAATGGGCCAGCGCCAGCACCCCCCCTCTGCCCTGCCGGGCATCTCCCCCTCAAGGGGGGAGATTGGATGGGGCCACGTTTCGCCCAACACGGGCAGTGCCGATTGAGCGCGGTGTCCACCTCTTGCCGATCTCCCCCCTTGAGGGGGAGATGCCCGGCAGGGCAGAGGGGGGGTGCTTAACCAACCGCCATCCCGCCATCCGGGATCGCCACATAACCCAACGCTTCGAGGCCATGAGATGCACACGCGGCTCATCCATCGTTTCCTGCAATGCCTGCTCATCGCCGTCTGCGTGATGGTGACGCTGCTCGCCACCGACCTGCGCGCGGCAGACGACCTGCGCAGCATGGTCAATGCGCTGGGCGGCGGCAATTTCCAGGAAAACCAGAAACAGGTCGAAGCGCTGGCGAAGACCGGCGATCCGAAGATCGTGCCCGCCCTTGAAGCACTCGCCGAGGGCGATCTCTACCAGCGCAAGGCCGACGGCACCGTCTTCATCGTCAAGCCGGCCGGCGCCAATTTCGCGCTCATCGACGCGCTGACGGGCGAGGCGGCCGGCGAGGAAGCCAAGGCCGCACTCGAAAAGGTCAAGGTCAACAACGGGCTGCGCCGGGTAATCCGCGCCGCGCTCGGCGGCCTGACGCTGATGAGCCCCGACACGTCCGTGCGCCTTCAGGCCGCCAGCACCATCCTGCGCACGCCATCCGCCGATGCGCTCGAAGGGCTGGACGCCGCCCTTGCCGCGGAAACCGACAGCGCGGTCAAGGCCGTGCTCGAAAAGGCCCGCGCCGCCGCCATCCTGGTATCCGACCGCCCGGTGGAGGAGAAGAAGGCCGCCGTCGCGACCGTCGTCCAGACCGGCGGGCGGGACTCGCTGTCGCTGCTCTCCGGCGCGCTCGCCTCGGCGGATGAAAGCCTGCGCCCGGATATCGAGGCCGGCATCCGAGAGATCGAGGACCAGCTTGAGCTCTGGGCCGGCGCGCAGAACATCTGGTACGGCCTGTCGCTCGGCTCCGTGCTGCTGCTCGCCGCGATCGGCCTTGCCATCACCTTCGGCGTGATGGGCATCATCAACATGGCGCATGGCGAGATGGTCATGCTCGGCGCCTACACCACCTTCGTGGTGCAGGCCTATATCCGCGCCGCCTGGCCGGGCCTGTTCGAATGGTCTCTGGCGATTGCGCTGCCGCTCGCCTTCCTCGTCACCGGCGCCGTCGGGCTTGTCATGGAGCGCGGCATCATCCGCTTCCTCTACGGCCGGCCGCTGGAAACCCTGCTCGCCACCTGGGGCGTCTCGCTGATCCTGCAACAGGCCGTGCGCTCCATCTTCGGCCCGACCAACCAGGAGGTTGCCAACCCCTCGTGGATGTCCGGCGCCTTCGAACTCGGCGGTCTCACGGTCACCTGGAACCGCATGTGGATCATCGTCTTCTCGCTCGCCGTCTTCGCCTTCCTGCTCTTCCTTCTCAAGAAGACGCCGATGGGCCTGCAGATGCGCGCCGTCACGCAGAACCGCCGCATGGCCTCCTCCATGGGCATCCGCACGCCCTGGGTGGATGCGCTGACCTTTGCGCTCGGCTCCGGCATCGCGGGCATTGCCGGCGTGGCGCTCAGCCAGATCGACAACGTCTCGCCGAACCTCGGCCAGGGCTACATCATCGACAGCTTCATGGTCGTGGTCTTCGGCGGTGTGGGCAATCTCTGGGGCACCCTGGTCGGCGCCTTCACGCTCGGCATCCTCAACAAGTTCCTGGAACCCTATGCCGGCGCGGTGCTGGGTAAAATCCTCGTGCTCGTGCTGATCATCCTCTTCATCCAGAAGCGGCCGCGCGGGCTCTTCGCACTCAAAGGCAGGGCGGTGGAAGCATGATCACCTCGTTTCTCGCGAAAGCCCTCGGGCGCAACATCGTCATCACGGTCGCGATCCTGCTGGCGCTCGCCGCCGTCATCCCCGCGCTCAACCTTATGACCGCGCCGGGCCACCCGCTGCATGTGCCGACCTATATCCTCTCGCTGTTCGGCAAGTACCTCACCTATGCGCTCTTGGCGCTGGCGCTCGATCTCGTCTGGGGCTTCTGCGGCATCCTCTCGCTCGGCCACGCCGCCTTCTTCGCGCTCGGCGGCTATGCCATGGGCATGTACCTGATGCGCCAGATCGGCGCGCGCGGCTCCTACGGCAATCCGCTGCTGCCGGATTTCATGGTCTTCCTCAACTGGAAGGAACTGCCCTGGTTCTGGTACGGTTTCGACATGTTCTGGTTCGCCGCGCTGATGGCGATCCTCGTGCCCGGCCTGCTCGCCTTCGTCTTCGGCTGGTTCGCCTTCCGCTCGCGCGTCAACGGCGTCTATCTGTCGATCATCACCCAGGCGATGACCTTCGCCCTGCTGCTCGCCTTCTTCCGCAACGACATGGGCTTCGGCGGCAACAACGGCCTCACCGATTTCAAGGACATCCTGGGCTTCAACATCCAGTCGAACGGCACGCGCTCGGCCCTCTTCGCGGCCTCCGCCATCGCGCTCGCCCTCTCGCTCATCATCACCTCGGGCATCGTGCGCTCCAAATACGGAAAGATCCTCGTCGGCGTGCGCGATGCGGAAAGCCGCACCCGCTTCCTCGGCTACCGCGTCGAGCACATGAAGCTCTTCGCCTTCGTGGTCTCCGCCATGATGGCGGGTGTCGCCGGCGCGCTCTACGTGCCGCAGGTCGGCATCATCAATCCCGGCGAATTCGATCCCGCTAATTCCATCGAGGTCGTCATCTGGACGGCGGTCGGCGGGCGCGGCACACTGATCGGCCCGATCGTCGGCGCCATCCTCGTCAATGGGGGAAAAAGCGTCTTCACCGCTGCCTTCCCGGAATTCTGGCTGTTTGCGCTCGGCGGGCTCTTCGTGCTCGTCACGCTGTTCCTGCCCAAGGGCATCGTCGGCACCGCGCGGCAGTTTTTCGAACGGCGCAGGGAATATCGCAAGGCGAAGGCCGTGGAGGAGGCCCGCGCCTTTGCGGCGGCAGAACCCCAGGCTGCGGAGTAACCGGCATGAACACGCTCGCAAGCAATGCAAAACCCACCAGCATCCTCTATCTCGACGGCGTCTCCGTCTCCTTCGATGGCTTCAAGGCGCTGAATTCGCTGTCCTTCGTCATCGAGCCCGGCGAGCTTCGCGCCATCATCGGCCCGAACGGCGCCGGCAAGACGACGATGATGGACATCATCACCGGCAAGACGCGGCCGGATTCCGGCGAGGTCTTCTTCAAGGGCACGATCGACCTCACCCAGAAGGACGAGGCCGAAATCGCCCAGCTCGGCATCGGCCGAAAATTCCAGAAGCCGACGGTCTTCGAGAGCCACACCGTCTGGGACAACCTGGAACTGGCGCTGAACCGCAACCGCGGCGTCTTCTCCACGCTGTTCTATCGCCTGACCGCCGAGGACAAGGCGCGCATCGAGGAAATCCTCTCGACCGTGCGCCTGATGAACCGCAAGGACGATTTTGCGGCAAACCTCAGCCACGGCCAGAAACAATGGCTGGAGATCGGCATGCTGCTCGCGCAGGAGCCCGAGCTGCTCTTGGTGGACGAACCCGTCGCCGGCATGACGGACGCCGAGACGGCGGAAACGGCGATCCTGCTGAAGGAAATCGCCAAGACGCGCTCCGTGGTCGTCGTCGAGCACGACATGGGTTTCATCCGCGACCTCGGCGTGAAGGTGACGTGCCTTGCGGAAGGGTCCGTCTTGGCGGAAGGCTCGATCGACTTCGTCAGCGCCGACCAGAAGGTCATCGAGAACTATCTGGGGAGGTGAGGGTGTATTCGGTGTTTTTGTCCTTGGAACTGGTTGCTTCGCTACCCCCCTCTGCCCTGCCGGGCATCTCCCCCTCAAGGGGGGAGATCGGCAAGTGGCAGACGCTTTGCTCCCACGCGACGTTCGTAATGGGCGAGGCCTCGCCCCATCCAATCTCCCCCCTTGTGGGGGAGATGCCCGGCAGGGCAGAGGGGGGTGACACGGCCTCCACCACCACAGGAGCCCAAGCATGCTGACCGTCGAAAAAGCCAACCTTCACTACGGCGCCGCCCAAGCCCTTCGCGGCATCTCGCTCACCGCCGAAATGGGCAAGATCACCTGCGTGCTCGGCCGCAATGGCGTCGGCAAATCGAGCCTCTTGCGCGCCATCACCGGCCAGCACCCGCTCTCCGCCGGCACCGTTACGTTCAACGACGTGAAGCTCGACGGCATGGCGCCCTACAATCGCGCCAAACACGGCATCGGCTATGTGCCGCAGGGCCGCGAAATCTTCCCGCTGCTGACGGTCAAGGAAAACCTCGAATCCGGCTACGCCCCCGTCAAGCGGTCGGAGCGTTTCATCCCGAACGAGATCTTCAGCCTGTTCCCGGTGCTGCAATCCATGCTCGGCCGGCGCGGCGGCGATCTGTCCGGCGGCCAGCAGCAGCAGCTCGCCATCGGCCGGGCGCTGGTGACGCGGCCAAAGATCCTCGTGCTGGACGAACCGACCGAGGGCATCCAGCCGTCGATCATCAAGGATATCGGCCGGGCGATCAAATATCTGCGCGATTCCACCGGCATGGCCATCCTGCTCGTCGAGCAGTACCTCGATTTCTGCCGCGAGCTTGCCGATCACGTTTACATCATGGATCGCGGCGAGATTGTGCATGAGGGCGCCGCCGAGACGCTCGACACGCCGGAAGCCCGCCGGCACCTGACGGTGTGAGGCCTTACTTCACCGCGCTCTTGATCTCGTTGCGCAGGTCGCGCGCCTTCAGGAAGTTCGGGTTGAGCCGCAGCGCATATTCCAGGTCCGCCAGCGCCTTCGCCGTCTCACCCTTCTTCCGATAGGCGGTGGCGCGGCCGTAATAGGTCTCCTCGTCGTCGAATTTCATCTGCATGGCCGTCTCGAAATCGGCGATCGCCTCGTCGTAGCGTCCGGTTTCCACCAGCACGATGCCTCGATTGTGCCGGGCATTTCTTTGCCGCGGGTTCAGCGCCAGGGCCTGGTCGAGGTCCGCCATCGCCTCCTTGAGCTTGCCGTCGCGCCGGTAGACTTCCGCGCGATTGTTGTAGGTGTCGGCATTCTTGGGATTGAGCGCCAACGCGGCGTTAAGGTCCGCATAGGCCTTGTCGAATTCGCCGAGCCGGTAGAGCGTGAAGCCGCGGGCCGACAGCGCCCCGTCATCCTTCGCATCGAGCGCCAGCGCCTTGTCGAAACTGGCAACGGCAAGCCGCCCTTCACCGCTTTCCGATTGCGCCACGCCGAGATTGCGCAGCGAGACGACGCGGGCGGGGTCGAGGTCGAGCGCCTGGTTGAAATCCGCGATAGCCGCCGCGTAATCGCGCTTCCGCAGATAGGCGACACCGCGCATGTCGTAATAGCCGGGATTCCGGCCGTCGATCCGGATGGCTTCGGAGAGATCGGCGATGCCCGCGTCCACCTCTCCCATCTCCAGCCGGGTGGAACCGCGGCTTTGCAGGGTCTCGGCGCGTTTCGGTTCGAGCATCAGAGCCTGGTCGTAGTCGGCCATGGCGCGCGAAAAATCACCCTTCATCGCATGGGCCGAGCCGCGCGAATTGTAGGAGTTGGCAGTCGGCCGGCGCAGGATCGCCTCGTCGAAATCGGCAATGCCCTTGTCGACATCGCCGAGCCGCACATGGGCGACGCCGCGGTTCTGGTAGGTGTCGGCGCGGGTCGGATCGAGCGTCAGGGCCGCGTCGAAATCCGGAACCGCCTTTGCCAGGTCCCCGGCCAGCAGATAGGCCATGCCGCGGTTGTGGCGGGCGGTCGCGTTGTCGGGCACGAGGTCGACGACGGCCGTGAAATCGGCGATCGCCTTGTCGAACCGGCCCGCCTGCAAATGGAGCTTGCCACGTTCGTTATAGGGGATGGCATTTTTCGGATCGAGCCGGATCGCCCGGTCGAAGTCGGCGATCGTCTGGCCGGCAGCGGCATTGCCGCCACTTTGCTGGGCCTCGGCGGCGGGCGAAAGCGCCAGCCAGAGCGCGATTGCGCCAATTGCAGCTTTCATGCCGATCCTCCGTTTACGGCAAGTTTCGCGGATCGCCCGCCAGCCCCCCTCAAGCGATCCGGGCGGATGTTAGGACATTCCGCGCGGCTTCGCCGTGGCGAAGGTGCAACTGTTGCTGATGATTGTGCTCAGGACTCGCCCTTTGCGGAAAATTCCCGCCGCACGATGCCGTGGCGCTGGAGCTTGTCGTAGAAGGTTTTGCGCGGGATGCCGAGCGCGGCGATCGTCTCCTGCACGTCGCCGCCATGAGCGGAAAGCGTGTCGCGGATGATCTCAGCCTCCAGCCGCTCCAGCCGCTCGGGCAGCGTGCCGCCCGCGTCGGAAACTGGTGGGGCCGGCGTGGCGGCCGAAGGCATCAGGCCCAGCACGGCGCGCTCGGCGAAATGGGAGAGCTCGCGCACATTGCCCGGCCAGTCGTGTTCGCGCAGATGGCGCAGGATTTCGGCCGAAAGCCCGGGTGCGGCGCGCTGGAAGCGCCGGGCGGCGCGTTCGGCGAAATAGCTGAAGAGCAGCGGTATGTCCTCGCGCCGCTCGCGCAGCGGCGGAATGGCGAGCGACACGACGTTCAGGCGATAATAGAGGTCCTCGCGAAAGGTCTTGCGCTGCGCGGGGTCGGCGAGGTCCACCTTCGCGGCGGCGACGATGCGGATGTCGACCGGCCGCACCTCATTGGTGCCGAGCGGCGTCACCTCGCGCAGCTCCAGCACGCGCAGCATCTGGATCTGCGTGGAGAGCGGCATGCTTTCGAGCTCGTCGAGGAACAGCGTGCCACCGCTCGAATGTTCGATGCGGCCAATGCGCTTCTTCTGCGCGCCGGTGAAGGCGCCGGGCTCGTGGCCGAACAGCTCGCTCTCGATCACCTGTTCGGGGAGCGCCCCGCAATTCAGCGCCACGAAATGGCCCTTCGCCCTGCGGCTCCAGCCGTGTAGCAGGCGAGCGACGACCTCTTTGCCGCTGCCGGTCTCGCCCGTCACCAGCACGTCGACATCGGTATCGGCGATCTGGCGCAGCGTCTGGCGCAGGCGGTCCATCACCGGCGTCTGGCCGATCAGCGGAAAATCGTCCTCCGCCTGCCGGGCGGCCTCGCGCAGGCGGCGGTTTTCCAGCACGAGGCCACGTTTTTCCGCGGCGCGGCGCACGCACTGGATCAGCCGCTCGGCGGGAAAGGGCTTGGCGATGAAGTCGTAG
Organism: Shinella sp. GW835-FHT14H05; assembly: GCF_058793575.1. NCBI lineage: Bacteria > Pseudomonadati > Pseudomonadota > Alphaproteobacteria > Hyphomicrobiales > Rhizobiaceae > Shinella > Shinella sp. GW835-FHT14H05. Next base: position 27,787 of record NZ_JBXAFY010000016.1, read on the forward strand.
ACGCCGTCTTGGATCGCCTTCACGGCCGTCGAGATATCGCCGTGGCCGGTGACAAGGATCACCGGGATTTCGGCGTCGAGGCCCTGGATGCGCTCGAAAAGCTGGAGCCCGTCTAGGCCCGGCATGCGGATATCCGAGACGACGACACCGGCAAAATCCCGGTCGAGCATGCCGAGCGCGTCGGTGGCAGCACCCAGCGGCGAGACGTCGAAACCCGCCAGTTCCAGCGTCTGGGCGGTGGCGCGCAGGAGCTGCTGGTCGTCGTCGATGAGGAGGACGGGCGTCGTCATACGGGCGCCTTTCTGAGATGGACCTTGAAGCAGGCGCCGCGCTCGCCCGTCTCCACCTCCAGCTGGCCGCCATAATCGGAGACGATGTCCTTGGCGATGACGAGGCCAAGGCCGAGGCCTTTTTCCTTGGACGTGTTGAAGGGCTCGAACAGCGAGCCGAGGATGGCGGGCGACAGGCCGGGGCCGTTGTCGGCGACGGCGATGACGACCTCGCCATTCGTGACCACCGACACGTCGACGCGGCCGTCCGCCTGGTCCTCGACCGCCTCCAGCGCGTTCTGGAAGAGGTTGATGAACACCTGCTCCAGCCGCAGCCGGTTGCCCATCACGCTCAGTCCTTCCGGCAGCGGCGCGATGATCAGGCGTTCCAGCCGACCGGTGAAACGGCTGCGCAGCAGCATGATCGCACCGTCGACGACGTCGCGCAGCGCCACCGGCTCCTCGCCGGAGCGGCCCTTGCGGGCGAGCGCCTTGAGGTCTTCGGTGATCGTCGCGATGCGGTCGGTGAGGTCGGCGATGAGGCCGAGGTTTTCCAGCACCGGCTCCGGCTTGCTGCGCGCCAGGAACACCTTGGAATTGTCGGCATAGGCGCGGATGGTGGCGAGCGGCTGGTTGATTTCATGCGCCACGCCCGCCGCCACCTGGCCGAGAATCGCGAGGCGGTTCGCCTGCACGAGATCCTGCTGCACGGCCTGCAGCTTCGTCTCGGTCGCGCGGTGGTCGGCGATTTCGGCCTGCAGGTGGTCGCGGGCGAGGCTCAAGTCGCGGGTGCGCTCGATCACGCGGCGTTCCAGTTCCTCGCGCGCCGCCTGGTCGCGGGCGATGGTGGCGAGCGCCATCTGGCGCCGGCGCAGCCAGACGGCGGCGGCAAGCGTGATCGCGCCAAGCGCCAGCACGGCCAGAAGCCGCGCCTCGCGCATGCTGGTCGCGACGGCGTCGGCGACCGGCACGAGATATTCGAACTGCCAGGGCGTGCTGGCGACCGCCGTGGTGATGCGCAGATAGGCCTCCGCACCGCCGCCCGGCTGCACGGCGCGGATGACGCGGCTGTCCGCCGTCTCCTCGAAGGGCAGCGGTGCCAGCGGCGCTTCGCCAAATTGCAGGCTTTCGCGAATGGCCGCAAGGCTTTCGGCCGGCAGACGCTCGGTGGTCATGAAGCGCCAGGAGGGGATGCTGGTGATCAGCACCACATGGTCGGCATCGACGACATAGGAGGGGCGCTGCGTCTCGTGCCAGTCCCGTTCGAGCTGGTCGAACTCCATCTTGACCACGACGACACCGAGCGGCGTTTGCGCCGGGCCGATGCGGTGCGAGATATAGAGCCCGGGCCGCTTGCTAACCGAACCCAGCGCAAAATGCTCGGCCGTGCCCTCCGCCATCGCGCGGGAAAAATAGGCGCGGAAGGAATAGTCGTTGCCGACGAAGCTGGTCGGCTCGCGCCAGTTGCTCGCGGAAATCGCCACGCCCTTGGGATCGATCACATAGATCACCGCGGCGCTGGTGCCGGCGACGAGATCCTCAAGCTTGCGATCGAGGAAGCTGCGCTTCGCCGGGTCGGCGCCCGCCAGCGCCTCCGTGACATCCCGGTCGCGCGACAGCAGGAAGGGCAGCGCCCGCGGGCGTTCCAGCACGGCGCGCAGCAGCGCCACCTTGAGGTTCGCATCCGTGCGGCCCTGCGCCTCCAGCGCCGAAAGCGCGGCCGAGCGGCCATAGACCCCGGCGGCATAAAGCGCGGCGATCGACACCAGCAGCAGCACGAGGGCAAACGCCACCCACTGCCGCCGCGTCGCGCGGGAGAGCGTCTTCTGCGTGCTGGTTTGCGAGGGCGCGTCCATCGGGAATTTTGAGCATGAAACCGCACGACACTCAAGGTTTTTCGTGCGGATATCCGCACAGACGCGGATCACAGCTCACGCGGCCTTAAAATAAAATCGTTCTTTTACAGCTACTTACCCTCAAAAATGCAAACTGGCACGCCCCTTGCTGAGCTTGTGCCAGTTTCAGCAAGTCACCCTGGGAAGAGCCGGTTTTCCGGTTGGGGTGTAAAAGGAGGAAGTCATGCATATCCCGTCTGCAGACGCGCAACCGCGTGCCAAAATCCCGTTCTACCGCCACCTCTATGTCCAGGTCATCGTCGCCATCGTCGCCGGCATGCTGGTCGGCCACTACTATCCCGATTTCGGCGCCAGCCTGAAGCCGCTCGGCGATGCCTTCATCAAGCTCGTCAAGATGATCATCGCCCCGGTGATCTTCCTGACCGTCGCGACCGGCATTGCCGGCATGTCGGACCTGAAGAAGGTGGGCCGCGTCGCCGGCAAGGCGATGCTCTACTTCCTCACCTTCTCGACGCTGGCCTTGGTCGTCGGCATGATCGTCGCCAATGTCATCCAGCCGGGCGCGGGCATGCATATCGATCCCGCCTCGCTCGATGCCAATGCGGTGGCGACCTATGCCTCCAAGGCGCATGAATCGACCATCACCGGCTTCCTGATGAACATCATCCCGCAGACCATCGTCGGTGCCTTTGCCGAGGGCGATATCCTGCAGGTGCTGTTCTTCTCCGTGCTGTTCGGCATCGCGCTCGGCATGGTCGGCGAACAGGGCAAGCCGGTCGTCGATTTCCTCCAGGCGCTGACGAGCCCGATCTTCCGGCTGGTCGCCATCCTCATGAAGGCCGCCCCCATCGGCGCCTTCGGCGCCATGGCGTTCACCATCGGCAAATACGGCATCGGCTCGGTCGCCAACCTCGCCTTCCTGATCGCCACCTTCTACCTTACCGCCTTCGTCTTCGTCTTCGTGGTGCTGGGCGCGGTCGCCAAGTACAATGGCTTCTCGATCCTGGCGCTCATCCGCTACATCAAGGAAGAGCTGTTGCTGGTGCTCGGCACCTCGTCGTCCGAGGCCGCCCTTCCGGGCCTGATGCAGAAGATGGAACGCGCCGGCTGCAAGCGCTCGGTCGTCGGCCTCGTCATCCCGACGGGTTATTCGTTCAACCTCGACGGCACGAACATCTACATGACGCTCGCAGCCCTCTTCATCGCGCAGGCCGTCGATATCAACCTGTCGTTCGGCGACCAGGTGCTGCTGCTGCTCGTCGCCATGCTGAGCTCCAAGGGTGCCGCGGGCATCACGGGTGCAGGCTTCATCACGCTGGCCGCCACGCTCTCCGTCGTGCCTTCCGTGCCGGTCGCCGGCATGGCGCTGATCCTCGGCATCGACCGCTTCATGTCGGAATGCCGCGCGCTCACCAACTTCATCGGCAATGCGGTCGCCACCATCGTCGTCGCCCGCTGGGAAAACGAACTCGACGTCGAGAAGCTCAACGCCGCACTCAGCGGCGGCCGCGAGCCCATCGCCGACACGCCAGCGCTCCAGCCGGCCGAGTGATCCTCAGCCTTTGAACAAATTTACAACCCTGCGAAAGCGGGGTTGTCTTTTTTTGGGGAAGGTCACGCCGAGCGGCGCAGCATCAGGTCCGATTTGAGCAGGATCTGGTCCTTGGCCGAGGCGGGGTCTTCGGTGTCGCTGAGCTTGCGCAGCAGGAGCTCGATCGCCAGACGGCCGATCTCGTTGTAGTTCTGCGCCACCGTGGTGATGGGCGGGCAGGCATATTGCGATAGCGGATGGTCGTCATGACCGGCGACGCGCAGATCGTAGTCGGCGCCGTGGCCGACCTTCAGCCCCCGCTGCCAGGCGGCGGCGATGACGCCGAAGGCGAGGCGGTCGTTGGCGCAAAGGATGGTGCGCGAGGCGAGCGCATCGGGCTTCTCGAAGAGGCGGCTTGCCTCCTCGAAGGCGAAGCGCTCGAAATCCCATGTCGTGGCGTTTGCGACGGGCAGGATATGCGGCTCGACATTCAGCCGCGCCATCGCCTCACGATAGGCGCTGAGGCGGGTGGCGGCATTGGTGTTGACGTTGGGCATGCCGAAATAGCAGGGCGGCTCGCCGGAGCGGCAGAGATAATCGACGATCAGCCCGAAACTCTGGCGGTTGTCCGTGCCGACGAAGGCGGAGGTCTCGTCGATCGGCGAATCGACATAGACCAGCGGAATGGACTGTCCGAGCTGCTCCAGCGTCGTCTGGCGCGCGCCCACACCGAGCGGCGCGATGATGGCGCCCGCCACGTTCATCGACTTGAAGGTCTTGATCGCATTATCCTCCATCTCCTTGCGCCCATCCGAGGAGAGCACGAAGGCGAGGAAGCCGGCCTCGTTGGCGATAAGCTCGATGCGCCGCGTCAGCGCCATGTAGAAAGGATCGGTGGAGTTCGGGATGACCACGCCGAGGATGTTGGAGCGGCGGCGGTTGAGGTTGACGGCAAAAATGTTCGGCCGGAAGCCGGATTTCTTCAGCGCCTCCTCGATGGCGTCGCGCGTGCGCTTGCGCACCGAGGAGGGGTCGTTGAAGTATTTCGACACCGTGGGCCGGGACAGGCCGACGAACTCGGAAAAATCCTCCATTGTCCTGATCGACTTGGCCAAGCCTGGCGCTCCTTGCGGGTTCTGCTCTCGCCTTCTTAAAGCATTTCCGCTTTTCTCCGAATCGCGAAAACGCTTTAATTCTTTGTTTTCCGCAATTTCCGAACTCAGTCGGCGACGAATTGCACCTTCATCGTGGCGGGGTCCGTCGGCTTCTTCGTGAAGAAGGGGAGAATGTCGGCGAGCGGCAGCCGGTGCGATACGAGTTTCGCCATGCGGCCGTCGTCCCGCTTCAGGATGTCCAGCGCATCGGGGATGTTGCGGTTCAGCGAGTGCGAGCCGACGAGTTTCAATTGCCGGCGGAAGATCTCGAAGGGCGCCACGGAGATGCGGGCATCCGGCGCGCAGACGCCGAAGATCAGCGCCGTACCGCCATCCGCGAGAAGATCGATCATGCCTTCCACGACGCTGGCAATGCCGGTGGCATCAGCCACGAAATCATAGGAGCGCCGCCTGGCCGCCAGGTCCTCGGAGCCGGAGACGATGCCGCCAAGGCCGAGTTCGGCGGCGAAGGCGAGGCGGCTTTCGTTGATGTCGGCGACCGTGACGTTTTCCGCACCTTCCGCCTTCAGCGACAGCGCCAGGAACAGGCCGATCGGCCCGGCGCCGATGACCAGCGCATCCTTCGGCATCGGCGCACCGTGGCGCAGGCCCGCGGCACCCAGCCCGTTCAGCACGCAGGCGAGCGGTTCGGCAAGTGCTGCGACGGAATAGGGCATGTCGCCGATACCGTGCAGATGCTCGGCGCGCACCACACTGTATTCGGCAAAGCCGCCATCGTGCGAGACGCCATAGGCCTTGAGGTCGCGGCAAAGATTGGTCAGCCCCTTGCGGCAGGACGGGCAGGTGCCGCAGGGCAGGTTGGGGTCGACGGCGACGCGGTCGCCGGTGCGCAAGCCGGTAACGTCGGCGGCAAGGGCCGCGATCTCGCCGGCATATTCATGGCCCGGCACCACCGGAAAGGCGCCGTCGCCGTAGCGGGCGTGCAGCACGTCGATATCCGTGTGGCAGAGGCCGGAGGCCTTGACGCGGATCAGCGCGTGGCCGGCGGGCAGGTCGCCGAGGTCGAACTCGGCGAGCGACGCCTCGCCCTTGCCGGTGAAGCGGATCGCCTTCATCAGCTCATCCAGTTCCCGCCGTCGACATTGTATGTCTGGGCGAGGATGTAATCGCTGTCCTTGGAGGCGAGGAAGACGGCGAGGCCCTTGATGTCCTCTGGCGTGGCGAAACGGCCGATCGGCACGGATTTCGCGACCGAGGCCTTCTTCTCGCCCGGCTTCAGCCCTTCCCATTCGGCAAATTTCGCATCCACGACATCCCAGTGCTCGCCGTCGACGACGCCCGGCGCAATCGCATTGACGTTGATGCCGTGTTTGACGAGCGCGAGTGCCGCCGATTGCGTGGCGGAAATGATCGCCGCCTTGGAGGCGCAGTAGAGCGTCACCAACGCCTCGCCGCGCCGGCCGGCCTGGCTTGCCATGTTGATGATCTTGCCGCCGCGCCCGCGCGCGATCATGACATTGGCGACCGCCTTCATCGTGAACAGCGGCCCCTTGAGATTGACGTCGAAGACACGATCGTAACTCTCCTCGGTGATCGCCTGGATGGGCGCCATGTCGAAGATCGCGGCATTGTTGACGAGGATGTCGATGCCGCCGAAATCCGCGTCGACCTTTTTGACGACGGCGTCGATGTCAGCGAGGTCGGTGACGTCGAGCTTGATGGCGCTGGCCGCAGGACCAATCGAGGCGGCCGCTTCGCTGGCGCGCTCCAGGTTGATATCGGCGATGATGACGCGCGCGCCCTCGGCCACGAAGGCTTCCGCAAAGCCGAGGCCGATGCCGCGTGCGCCGCCGGTGATGAGGGCTATCTTGTCCTGCAATCTCATGTGTCTCTCCATCCGCTCGCCTGGCGAGGCCGGTTCAATAGCATAGTCTGGCATTCGAGAAACCCGGCGCCAAGGCGCCGGGCTTCCGGGAGGACCCGCGGCCAGGCCGCAGGCTGAAACCCTACTTGATGTAGCCGGCGCGCGTCATATCGCGCTCCACCTGGGTCTGCGAGGCGTCCAGCGCCGCATCCACCGTCTGCTGACCGGCAAGGGCCGCGCTGATCTGCTGGCCGACGAAAGTGCCGATCGCCTGGAATTCCGGAATGGCGACGAACTGCACGCCGGTATAGGGCACCGGATCCTTGGTGGGCTTCGACGGATCGGCCGACAGGATCGCCTGCAGCACGGTTTCGGCGAAGGGGGCCGCCTTCTGGTATTCGGCAAGCGCATAGGTGGATTTGCGCGTGCCCGGCGGCACGGCAACCCAGCCTTCGCTTTCGCCGACCAGCTTCACATAGTCCTTCGAGGTCGCCCATTTCAGGAAGGATTTCGCGACTTCGGCCTTCTGCGAGGTTGCCGGAATGGCGAGGTTCCACGACCAGGACCAGCTCGATCCGTTGGCCGTCTCGGCCGTCGGCGAGCGGGTGAAGGCGATCTTGTCAGCCACCTGGCTCTGCTTGGGATCATAGACGCGGCCTGCCGCCGAGGTGGCGTCGATCCACATGGCGCAATGGCCGGTGGCAAACAGCGTCTGGTTCTCGTTGAAACCGTTGGCGGTGGCGCCCGCCGGGCCATAGGTGCCGAGCAGCGCGACATAGTCGGTGATCGCCTTCTTCCACGGCTCGGAGTTCAGCTGCGGCTTCCAGTCCATGTCGAACCAGCGGCCGCCATAGGCGTTCACCATGGTGCCGACGAAGGCCATGTTCTCGCCCCAGCCCGGCTTGCCGCGCAGGCAGATGCCATATTGCTGCTTGTCCTTGTCGGTGAGCTTTGCGGCGAATTCCTTGATCTGCTCATAGGTCGGCTGTTCCGGCATCGTCAGGCCGGCGGCGTCGAACAGGTCCTTGCGGTAGAGCGTGAACGAGCTTTCCGTATAGAACGGCACGGCATAGAGCTTGCCGTCGACGGTCAGGCCCGCCTTGATCGGCTCCAGAAGGTCGGCGTAGTCGTAGTCGTCGCCGAGATCGTCGACCGGCGTCAGCCAGCCCTGCTTGCCCCAGATCGGCGCTTCGTAGCCGCCGATGGTCATGATGTCGAACTGGCCGCCCTTGGTGGCGATGTCGGTCGTCACGCGCTCGCGCAGCACGTTTTCTTCCAGAACGATCCAGTTGATCTTGTTGCCGGTTTCCTTCTCCCAGGCGGCCGACAGCTTCTGCATGATGATCATGTCGCCATTGTTGACGGTGGCGATGCTGATCTCCTCGGCCTGCGCCAGCCCGGCTGCAAGGGCAAACATGGCAGTCGACGAGAGAATGCGGGTAAGGGTCCTCATGAGTCCGTTCCTCCTTTACGGATGCACACGCATAAAGCTACATGCGTAAATTTTTATCAGGCAAGACGGGGTAAGTTGTCAAGCGGCAAAATCGGCCGGTTTTTCACCGTTTGCAGCGCCTGTTTTCTAAATAACTGATAATAAAGCGGTAATTTCCGTTCCATTTTGCAGCGCGGAATCCGATTTGCTGCGTTGCCGCATAATACGATGCTGAAGGATTGTTTACGCGCGTCAAATTACCTTGACTTTTCCGTCACCAATCCGCACTCTCCGGGAAAGAATGGATGCGCCCGCAGGGAGAGAGCATTGGCAGGAAAAAGCGTTTTGGCGCCGGAGGCCCTGGGGCCGACGGTCACGGTCGGCGAAATCCTCGTCGAAATCATGGCCACCACCATCGGCGCGGGGTTCCTCGCGCCGCAGTCCCTCATCGGGCCGTTCCCGAGCGGCGCGCCGGCCATCTTCATCGACCAGGTGGCGAAGATCGGCGGGGCGGCCGGCATCGTCTCGGCCGTCGGCGACGACGATTTCGGCACGCTCAATGTCGAACGCCTGCGGGACGACGGCGTGGACGTCTCCGCCATCGCCACCATCACGGGCAAACCCACCGGCAGCGCCTTCGTGCGCTATCGGCCGGACGGCGCGCGCGACTTCGTCTTCAACATCACCCATTCGGCCGCAGGCGACACGCGCATGACCGGGGCGGCGCGCGCCCTCATCGCGCGGGCCGGCCATGTGCATGTCATGGGCTCGGCCTTCGCCATTCCGGGCATTGCCGAAATCCTCCTCGAAGCCATCGCCGTGGTGAAGGCGCGCGGCGGCTCGGTCTCCTTCGATCCGAACATCCGCAAGGAGCTGGTGCAGGGCGAGGCGGGGCGCAGGCTGATCGACGACGTGCTCGCCGCCACCGACCTGCTGCTGCCGTCGGGCGACGAATTGCTGGTCGCGGCCGGCGAGGCGACGGAGGCGGCGGCCGTCGAGCGCCTGCTGGCGCTCGGCGTCGGCGAGATCGTGCTGAAGCGCGGCAGCGAGGGCTCCAGCCATTTCAGCACGACCTTCGGCCGCGTCGACTGCGCCGCCTTCCGCGTCGAGGAAATCGATCCGACCGGGGCGGGCGACTGTTTCGGCGCCGCCTATCTGACCTGCCGCCGCGCCGGGCTGCCGCCGGCCGCAGCACTGCTTTACGCCAATGCCGCGGGTGCGCGCACGGTCACGAAACAGGGGCCGATGGAAGGCGTGTCCGGCAAGGACGAGCTCGACCGATTCATAGCGGGCGCCGGCCGGGAGATGGCACCATGAGCACCGTCCTGACCGGCCTCGCCGACGCCCGCCGCAGCGGCCAGCCCTATGGCATCGCCTCCATCTGCTCCGCCCATCCGACCGTGCTGCGTTCCGCACTCCGCCGCGCCGCCAAGAACGGCCGGCCGGTGCTGATCGAGGCGACCTGCAACCAGGTCAACCAGTTCGGCGGTTATACCGGCATGACGCCGGCCGATTTCATCGGTTTCGTCGGGGGCATCGCCCGCGAGGAGGGCGTCGCACGCGAGCAGATCCTGTTCGGAGGCGATCATCTCGGCCCCAATCCGTGGCGCAAGGAGCCGGCGGAGATCGCGCTGAAAAAGGCAGCCGACATGGTGGATGCCTATGTCACGGCCGGGTTTACCAAAATCCATCTCGACGCTTCGATGGGCTGCGCAGGTGAACCCGTAGCCCTCGACGACGCCACCGTGGCCGAGCGCGCCGCGGCCCTCTGCGCCGTCGCCGAAAAAGCGGCCGCGCGCGCCGGCCTCGCCCCGCCCGTCTATATCCTCGGCACGGAAGTGCCCGTGCCGGGCGGCGCCGATCACGCGCTTTCGACCGTCGAACCGACATCGCCCGCCGCGGCCCGCGAAACCATCGCCGTGCACCGCGCCGCCTTCGCCAAGGCGGGGCTCGATGTGGCCTTCGCCCGCGTCATCGCCTTCGTCGTGCAGCCCGGCGTCGAATTCGGCAGCGACAATGTCATCGCCTACGATCCGCCGCGCGCCGCCGCCTTGAGCGCCTTGCTCGACGAGGAGCCCGCACTGGTCTTCGAGGCCCATTCCACCGATTACCAGACGGAGGCGGCGCTCGCCGCCCTCGTGCGCGACGGCTATCCCATCCTGAAAGTCGGCCCCGGCCTGACCTTCGCCTATCGCGAAGCGCTCTATGCCCTCGACCTCGTCGCCTCGGACATCGTGCCCGGCTACGGCGACCGCCCGCTCGCCAAGGCCATGGAAGCCCTGATGACGGCGGCACCCGGCTATTGGAGCGGCTACTACCACGGCGACGAGACGGCGCTGCGCATCCAGCGCCATTTCAGCTACAGCGACCGCATCCGCTACTACTGGACGCGCCCCGAGGCGGAAGCCGCGGTCGCGGCGTTGATGACCGCGCTTGAGGGCGTACGCATTCCCGAAACGGTGCTGCACCAGTACCTGCCGCAGGTCGAGGGCTCCAATGCCCGGGCCATCCTCGTCGCCGCCGTGGACCGCGTGCTCGCCGTCTATGACGGCGCCTGCCGTCCGTAAAACGCCCAACGCCGAGTATAAAAAAGGGCGGCCAATTGGCCGCCCTTTCTTGTTCGTTCCTGCGTGCAGCCCGTCAGTGATGCGCGACCGCGGCGACCTTGGGCTCATCGCCTTCCATCGTCGACTTGCCGTGCTGCACCAGCGGACGGTTCCCCGTCAGGCGCCGCATCAGCACGTAGAAGACCGGCGTCATGAAGATGCCGAAGAAGGTGACGCCGATCATGCCGGAGAACACGGCAAGACCCATGGCGGCGCGCATTTCGGCACCGGCGCCCGTCGACAGGACCAGCGGCACGACACCCATGATGAAGGCCATGGAGGTCATCAGGATCGGGCGCAGACGCAGGCGGCTGGCCTCGATTGCGGCCTGGACCGGCGTCCTCCCCTCGAATTCCAGCTCGCGCGCGAATTCGACGATGAGGATGGCGTTCTTCGCCGATAGTCCCACCAGCACCACGAGGCCGATCTGGGTGAAGACGTTGTTGTCCCCGCCCGTATACCAGACCCCGGCGAGTGCGGCGAGCACGCCCATCGGCACGATCATGATGATGGCGATCGGCAGCGTCAGGCTTTCATACTGAGCAGCAAGCACCAGGTAGACCAGCAGCAGCGCCAGCGGGAAGACGAAGATGCTCGAATTGCCGGCAAGGATCTGCTGGTAGGTCAGGTCCGTCCACTCGAAGTCAATGCCCGCGGGCAGCGTTTCGGCGGCGATCTTTTCCACCGCGGCCTGCGCCTGGCCGGAGGAGAAGCCCGGCGCCGGCCCGCCATTGATGTCGGCGGCGAGGAAGCCGTTATAGCGCGTGGTGCGCTCCGGCCCCGTCGTGGCGTCCACCTTGAGGAGGGCTGCAAGCGGGATCATCTCGCCCGATTGCGACCGCACCTTCAGCTGGCCGATGTCTTCCGGCTTGGCGCGGAAGGCGGAGTCCGCCTGCACACGCACGCTGTAGGTACGACCAAACGCATTGAAGTCGTTGACGTAGAGCGAGCCCAGATAGATCTGCAAGGTCTCGAAGACATCCGTCACCCGCACGCCGAGCTGCTGCGCCTTGGAGCGGTCGAGGTCGGCATAGAGCTGCGGCACGTTGATCTGGAAGCTGGAGAACAGGCCCGCCAGCTCCGGCGTCTGGTAGGCTTTCGCCAGGAACGCCTGCGTTGCTTCATTGAGCGCGCCGTAACCAAGACCGGCGCGGTCTTCGATCTGGAGCTTGAAGCCGCCCGTCGTGCCGAGGCCGTTGACCGGCGGCGGCGGGAACATGGCGATGAAGGCGTCCTGGATGCCCGCGAACTTCTGGTTCAGCTGCATGGCAATCGCGCCGCCGGACAGTTCCGGCGTCGTGCGCTCCTCGAAGGGGGCGAGTGCTGCGAAGACGATGCCCGAGTTGGAGCCGATGGTGAAGCCGTTGATCGACAGGCCCGGGAAGGCGATGGCGTGCTCGACGCCCGGCTGTTCCAGCGCGATTTCGCTCATCTTCTTGATGACCTCTTCCGTGCGGTCGAGGGTCGCGCCGTCCGGAAGCTGGGCAAAGCCGATGAGATACTGCTTGTCCTGCGCCGGCACGAAGCCGCCCGGTACGGCGTTGAACACCGTGTAGGTGGCGCCGACGAGGGCAAGGTAGACGATCATGACCAGCGACTTGCGCGAGACGAGCCCGCCGACACTGCGACCATAACCATTGGAGGCAGCCCCGAAGAACCGGTTGAAGCCGCGGAAGAACCAGCCGAACAGGCCGTCCATGAAGCGCGTCAGCCAATCCTTCGGCGCATTGTGCTCCTTCAGCAGAAGGGCGGCCAGCGCCGGCGAGAGCGTCAGCGAGTTGATGGCCGAGATGACCGTCGAAATCGCGATGGTCAGCGCGAACTGCCGGTAGAACTGGCCGGACAGGCCGCTGATGAAGGCGAGCGGCACGAACACCGCGACGAGCACCAGCGCAATCGCGATGATCGGGCCGGACACTTCGCGCATCGCCCGGTAGGTGGCTTCGCGCGGGGTGAGCCCGTTCTCGATGTTGCGCTCGACGTTTTCGACGACGACGATCGCGTCGTCCACCACGATGCCGATCGCCAGCACGAGGCCGAAGAGCGTCAAGGCGTTCACCGAGAAGCCGAAGGCATACATCACGGCGAATGTGCCGATGATGGAGACCGGGACGGCGAGCAGCGGGATGATGGAGGCGCGCCAGGTCTGGAGGAAGACGATGACGACGAGAACCACCAGCGCGATGGCTTCGAGCAGCGTATCGACGACCTTTTCGATCGAAGCGCGCACGAATTCCGTCGTGTCGTAGACGATCTCGTATTTCACGCCTTCCGGCATGGCGATCTGCAGCTGGTCCATCGTGGCGCGGACATTGTCTGCGATCTCGATGGCGTTGGAGCCCGGCGCCTGGAGCACGGCGATGGCCACGGCCGGCTCGCCGTCGAGCAGCGAGCGCAGCGTATAGTCGGCTGCACCCAGTTCGATGCGCGCGACGTCGCGAAGGCGGGTGATCTGGCCTTCCGCACCGGTCTTGACGATGATGTTGCCGAATTCCTCCGCCGTGCGCAGGCGCCCTTGGGCGTTGACGTTGAGCTGGAGGTCGACGCCGGTCGGCGTCGGCGAGGCGCCGATGATGCCGGCGGCGGCCTGCACGTTCTGCTCGCGGATGGCGTTGGAAATGTCGCTGGCGGCCAACGCATGTTCGGCCGCCTTCTGCGGATCGATCCACACGCGCATCGCATAGTCGCCCGCGCCAAAAACCTGAACCTGGCCGACGCCCTCGATGCGGGCGAGGCGGTCCTTGATGTTGAGCGTCGCGTAGTTGCGCAGATACGTGATGTCATAGCGGTCCGTCGTCGAGACGAGGTTGACCACCATGATGAAGTCCGGCGAGCTCTTGACCGTGGTGACGCCGAGGGCGCGCACTTCCGCCGGCAGGCGGGGTTCGGCCTGCGACACGCGGTTCTGCACGAGCTGCTGGGCCTTGTCCGGGTCGGTGCCGAGCTTGAAGGTCACCGTCAGCGTCAGCACGCCGTCGGAGGTCGCCTGGCTGTTCATGTAGAGCATATCCTCGACGCCGTTGATCTGCTCTTCAAGGGGCGTCGCGACGGTCTCGGAAATGACGACGGGGTTGGCACCCGGATAGGTGGCGCGCACGACGATCGACGGCGGCACCACCTCGGGATACTCGGAGATCGGGAGCGCCCGCATGCCGATCAGGCCTGCGACCACGATGAGGATCGACAGCACCCCGGCGAAGACCGGGCGATCGATGAAGAAACGGGAGATGTTCATGACTATACCCCTCTCCAGGGATGAACGGGCCTATCCGGCGGCGAACGCGCCGCCGGCAGGCATTGAAGTGTTGATTGTTTCTTTATGGCAGGGCGCCTTCAGCGCCCCGCCTGCTTCCACTTACTTCGCGGAGGCGACGTTTTCCTGGATCTGCGGGTCGACGACGACGCCCGGGCGCACGCGCTGCAGGCCGTTGACGACGATGCGGTCACCGCCGGCCAGGCCGCTTTCGACGACGCGGTCGCTGCCGGCAAGGCTGCCCAGAACGATCGGGCGGTAGGTGACCTTGTTGTCCTTGTCGACGACGAAGACGAACTTCTTGTCCTGGTCGGTGCCGATCGCCTTCTCGCTAACGAGGATCTTGCTTTCAGCCTTCGGCTCGCCCATGCGGATGCGCACGAACTGGCCGGGGATCAGCCTGCCGCCCGGATTGTCGAAGACGGCGCGCACGGTGATGGTGCCGCTCGCCGCATCGACCTCGTTGCCGATGAGCTGGAGCTTGCCGCGGATCGGCGTGCCCTCGTCGGCAAGCGTGCCGACCTCGACCGGGATCTGCTCGATCGGCGGCAGGGCGCCATCGGAAACCGGCAGGGTGGCGAGCGCCTTGGCGACGATCTCCTCGCTGACATTGAAGCCGGCATAGATCGGATCGACCGAGACCAGCGTCGTCAGGGCAGGCGAGGTCGAGCCGCCGGCGACGAGGTTGCCCGTCGTGATCTCGACACGGCCGGCGCGGCCGGAAACCGGGGCGCGCACTTCGGTATAGCCGAGTTCCAGCTTGGCGGCGTGCAGCGTGGCTTCGGCCGTCTTCAGCGCGGCGCGGGCTTCGGCAAGCGCGTTCTGGCGCGTGTCGACATCGCTCTGCGAGATGCTGTTGCTCTTGGCGAGGCGTTCGCCGCGCTCAAGCTCGGTGGTGGCGAGCTTCACCCGGGCTTCAGCCGAGGCATACTGGCCTTCGGCCTGGGTCACCGCGGTCTTGAAGGGCTCCTGGTCGATGGTGAACAGGAGGTCGCCGGCCTTCACCAGCGCGCCTTCGCGAAAGTTCACCGACTGGATGGCACCGGCGACGCGCGAGCGGATCTGCACGCGGTCGATCGCCTCCAGGCGGCCGGAAAATTCCTGCCAGGTCACCACGTCGCGGTTCTCGACGACGGTGACGGTGACCGGCACGGCCGGCACTTCCGCGGTCACGGTTGCTTCGGCCTGGGCGACGTTGCCCGGCAGTTGGAAGATCAGGGCTGCGGCGGAAACGGACACAGCCAGTCCCAGGCCGGCGCCCGTCAGGGCCCAGCGCTTGCGCTTCGACATCATGTTCTCTTCTCCTTGTGGCCTTCCAGGCCACGCTCTATCGGCTTGTTCTCAATTTAAATTAGTGAATGCTTATGTTATGAACGAAATCGGAAAAATGGCCGGCCAGACAGTCCTTCCATTCCCCGGTTACATCGGATTTTCCGCTGTAGATGGAAGACCAGCCTGTCCCAGCGGGCAGAACATGCTGCTGAACTTTCACGCCCGATGCCTTCAGGCGGTCGGCGTAACCCTGCGCTTCGTCGAGCAGCGGATCGTCCGCCGCCGACAGCACGAGGGCGGGGGCCAGGCCCGAAAGGCGCGAACAGAGGCTGGGCGCCGCATAGGGGTGGCAGACACCGCCGCTCAGATAATGGCTCCAGCCATCGGACCAGCGCTCGCGCATGCCGATCGCGTCGGCATTGCGGAAGGACGTGGTGCCCATGAAGGGATCGAGCAGCGGCGAGATGAGCACTTGGCCGTCCAGCTCGTTGGCGAAATGGTCGCGCGCCTTGAGCGCGACACCGGCCGCGATATTGCCGCCGGCTTCCTCGCCGCCGATGAGCAGCGCCGACTTGCGGTCGCCGAGGCCGGCGCGCTTCTTGGCGAGATAGGAAAACACCTCGAAGCCCACTTCCAGCGGCTGCGGGAAGACGCCGCCGCCCGGTGCGTTGTAATCCGGCACGGCAACGATGGCGCCGGTCGCAGCCAGCGTTTCGGCAAGCGGGCAATGGACGATGCCGGACGTCAGGAAGGCGCCGCCATGAAAGTAGAGCAGGATCGGCGCGCCCTTGGTGTAGTCCGCGCCCTGGTAGACGCGCACCGACACGGGGCCGCTGGCCACCTTGTCGAACGTCATATCCTTGATTTCTACGGGCATCGTTTTCGTCCTTGCCCCGGCTTGGAAATACAATGGGGCCTCACCATTTATATCGTAATTGATTTCACCCAGATAAGTGTGGGAAAACTGACTTCACTATCCAAATTTTCGAACAATAGTGCCTTACAACGTGGGAATGTTCCATGGATCAGCTTTCAGCAATGCGTGCCTTCCTCCGCGTGGTGGAGATGGGCAATTTCACCCGCGCCTCCTCCGCGCTCGGCATGCCCAAGGCGACCGTCAGCAATCTCATCCAGAATCTGGAGACCCACCTCCAGACCAAGCTGCTCAACCGCACCACGCGGCGCGTGATGGTGACGACCGACGGCGCACTCTATTATGAGCGGGCGATCCAGATCGTCACCGAGATCGACGAGCTGGACGGCAGCCTCTCCCATTCGCGCACCAATCCGAGCGGCCGGCTGCGCGTCGAGATGGCCGGCGCCTTCGCCGACCTGCTGGTCATTCCGTCACTCGGCGAATTTCATGACACCTATCCCGATATCCACATCGACCTCGGCGTCGGCGACCGGACGGTGGATTATCTTGCCGAGAATGTAGACTGCGCATTGCGCGGGGGCGCGCCCGGCGACCAGTCGCTGATCGCGCGCCGCATCGCCGAGATCGACGTCACGACCTGCGCGGCCCCCAGCTATATAGAGACCTTCGGCATGCCGCAGCACCCTTCGGAGCTCGAATCGACCCACCATTGCGTGAATTATTTCCTGGCGCAGACCAACCGCACCATGGCCTTCGAATTCGAGCGGGACGGCGAGAAGGTCGAGATCAACAGCCGCTACCTGCTCGCCGTCAACGACGCGCGAAGCTATCTCGCCGCCGCGCTATCCGGCCTCGGCATCGCCCCCCTGCCGCGCTTCATGGCGACGGAGGCGCTCGCCAGCGGCCAGCTCGTGCCGGTGCTGCCCGGCTGGCGCTCGGAGCCGATCCCGCTCTACATCGTCTACCCCCCGAACCGCCACCTCTCCAACAAGGTCCGCGTCTTCGTGGATTGGCTCGTGCGGCTGTTGGCGCGGACGGAGCTGGGTGCGCCAGCGGTGAAGGGTACTCGGCAGTAAGGCCGGGTGGTGGGTGGGGCTCACCCCCCTCTGTCCTGCCGGACATCTCCCCCTCAAGGGGGGAGATTGGATGGAGCACCGTTTCGCCCATCACAAACGGTGCAATTTAAGTGGGGTTTCCGCCGCTTGCCGATCTCCCCCCTTGAGGGGGAGATGCCCGGCAGGGCAGAGGGGGTGCCCCGCGCGTCTCAAGACGCCCCGTTCACCGACTCCGTATAATACTCGTCATAAAGCTGCCGATATTTTTCCGCCCCGCCAAAGTCGCTGTAGCGCGGCAGCACGGCCATGTCGGTCTTGTTGAGCACGACGCCGAGCACTTTCGCCTCGATGCGGTTTTCCGCGGCGAGCAGGTCGCGCACCAGCGCAGACGGGGTGCGGCCCCATTCCACCACGAAGACGAAACCGTCGGCCAGCGGCTCGAAGGCCTTGGCATCGACGACGGGGCCGAGCGGCGCGAGATCCACGATGACATAGTCGAAGGCCTTGCGGACCTCGGCGATCAGCCGCTTCATGCCGGGCGAGGAGACCAGCTCGTTGGTGTGGTGCAGCGCGCCGCCGCTGGAGCGCAGCGCGATCGGCAGCACGGCAAGCTTGGTCTGGCGGTCGATCTTGATCGCCTGGTTCCAGGGGATTTCGCCGAGAATGGTCTCGACGAGGCCGGCCTGCGGGGCGGGCTTCAGCATGGCGCTGAGGCTCGGCTTGCGCAGGTCCGCGTCGATCAGCAGCGTGCGCTTGCCACTCGCTGCCAGGAGGGCGGCGAAATTGGTCGCGACGGTGGATTTGCCCTCGCCGGGCAGTGCCGAGACGACGCCGATCACCCGGCTTTCCAGGCCTTGCAGCATCACGTCGCTCGCAAGTTTCGCATTGCGCAGCGTCTCGGCAAAGGCCGAGCGCGGCGCATCCAGCACGACGCGCGTCATGCGCTCCAGCGGGATGACCTCCTCTTCCTCCGGCGGCCCGTGTTCGGTCTTGACCGCCTTGGCGCCGATCATCGCCGGCTTGCGCTTCTTCTGCCCGCCGACCAGCGGCAGGTAGCCGAGCGGCTTCAGCCCGAGAACGGTGCGGATGTCGCCCTCGACGCGGAAGTAGCGCTCGCGCATTTCCTGCACGAAGGTGAGCGCCCCGCCCGCCATCAGGCCCAGCACCAGCGACAAGCCGATCACCATCGTCCGGCTCGGGCTCGACGGCGAGACTGGCACGCCGGCATCGGAGATGACGCGCGCCTTGGCGATGGGGAAGGACTGCTGCTGCGAGGCCTGCTCGTAGCGGCTGAGATAGGATTCCGACAGCACCTTCAGCGCCGTCGCCTTCTGTTCCAGTTCGCGCAGCCGCACCAGCGAGCGGTTGGCGACCGCATTGTTGCCGGCGACCTTCTCGATGCTCTCCCGCAGCGAATCCTCGCGCGAGCGCGCGACCTCGTATTCGTTGCGATAACTGGCGGTGAGCTGCTGAAGCTCCTGAAAAATCTGCCGGGTGAGGTCCGCCTTGTCGGTGCGAAGGGCGGCTGCCTGCGGATGATCCGCACCAAAATTCTGGGTGATCTCCTGCTCGCGCTTGACGACGGAGATGTAGCGGCTGCGCAGGTCCTGGATCAGCGAATTGTCGGTGGTCTTGGTCGGGATCGTCGCATTGTCGACGGCCTTTTCGGCACCCTGCTCGATGATCGCCTTGAACTGGTTGTAGCGCGCCGAGGCGCTGGCCGTATCGGCCTGGGCGACGATGAGCTGGCTGTTGAGATCGGAAAGCTGCTGTTCCGACATCAGCTCGCCGCGCGCCGAGGTCAGCCCGTTCTCGTTCCTGTAGCGCTCCACCTCAAGCGCTGCCGCCTGGGCGCGACCCTGCAGGTCCGTCAGGCGCTCCTGCAGCCAGATCGTCGCCTGTTCCGTCGCGTCGAAATTGGCGTTGAGCTGGTCTTCCAGATAGGCGTCGGCATATTTCTTGGTGATACCGGCGGCAAGCTGCGGATCGGACGAGCGGAAGGAGACGGCGACGACGGAGGAGCGCGCGACGCGCTCCACGGTCAGCGCCTGCTGCAACAGCGCTGCCGCCTTCTGGCGCCGGCCGTTGAGCAGCGCTTCTTCCGAGGGTTCCGGCGAGGTCGAAACGAGCGAGGTCAGCGACTTCACCCATCCCTTGGCGATCGACACGGGCGATTGCGGCGGGTTGAGGATGATCTCGTTGTCCGCAAGGTTCAGGTCGTCCACCACGCGCAGCGCCATGCGTCCCGATTTCAGGATCTCAACGGCGCTCGAAATGCGCATGTCCGCCTGCTGGCTGCTCTGCGGCGAGGGCTCGGTGTCCTCGGCATAACGCGACAGGTCCTCGTCGAGCAGCACCTGCGTCTGCGAGGTGTAGATCGGCGTCGCGAAGACGAGATAGGTCACGCCCAAAGCCACGGCGAGCGCGACGGAAAGCGCGATCAGCCGGGCATGGCGGGCGAGAATGGCCAGCAGGCGATTGAGGTCGATGAAGGAATCGGACGGGTCCGGGTCCCTTCTGAAAACACTGCTGTGCGGCACGGTGCGTTGATGCATGGGGCTCCGTTCTGCCTTTCGGCTCGGTGGGTGCTTGCGTCCTCCCGCAGGCGAGGGTCCCGGGCCGGACCGTAGCGGCCCGGGACCCAAGGGGTTCAGGCGGCGCGAACGCCCCCCTCATGAGCCATCACCAGGTCGCGCAGCGACTGGTAGACGGCGGCGCCGATATCCGGCCGCGACAGCGCGAAGGCGACATTGGCCTCGATGAAGCCGTGCTTCGAGCCGCAGTCATAGGTCCGCCCCTCATAGACATGGGCGTGGAAGGGCTGCGCCTGCGAGAGCTTCAGCATGCTGTCGGTGAGCTGGATCTCGTTGCCCGCGCCGCGCTGCTGGCGGGCGAGATGGTCGAAGACCTGCGGCTGGAGGATATAGCGGCCGTTGAGGAAGAAGTTCGACGGCGCCTCGCCCGCCCGCGGCTTCTCCACCATATGGGTGACGGCAAAACCGTGGCGCACGGCGTCTCCCTTGCCGACGATGCCGTATTGCGAGGTGTCCTCCGGCGCGCATTGCTCCACGCCCACCACATTGCCGCCGACCTCGTCATAGAGGTCCATCAGGCCGGACAGGCAGCCGCGCGGGCCGAAGGAGATCATGTCGGGCAGCAGCAGCGCGAAGGGCTCGTCGCCGATCACGTCGCGCGCGCACCACACCGCATGGCCGAGGCCGAGCGGCGCCTGCTGGCGGGTGAAGCTCACGGAGCCGGCCGCCGGCAAGAGCCGGCCGAGTTCGCTCACCTTGTCGTCCTTGCCGGATTTTTCCAGCGACGAGATCAGTTCCGGCGTGTCGTCGAAATGGTCCTCGATGACCTGCTTGTTGCGGCTCGTGACGAAGACGACATGTTCGATGCCGGCCTCGCGGGCCTCGTCGAGGGCATATTGCACGACCGGGCGGTCGACGATGGTCAGCATTTCCTTCGGCATGGCCTTGGTGGCCGGCAGGAAACGCGTTCCATTGCCGGCAACGGGGATGACGGCCTTGCGGACGGTCTTGGTTCGCTCCATGGCATTTTATCCTTTGTTCTTGAGCGCCAGGTCTTGCGCTGTCGATGGGGAGGGAGCCGCGCGGGGCGCGGCCATCGTGCGATGGGACGATGGGGCCGTGAGACGGCGCCATCGGGCGGCGAGCGGCATCTTCAGATGCCGGAGCGCGACGGGATCGCCGAGCGCCACCTTGAGGGCAGGCCCGAACGAACGATTCTTGAGATGCTGGATGAGCGCCAGGAAGGCGCGCGTTTCTTCCAGGTTGCGCGTGCGGCGGCGCTGCGCCGCGGCATCGGCTCCTTCGAGTTCAAAGCGCGCGAGAAACCGTCCGTCGCCGGCCAGCATGGCATCGACATGGTGGGGGTGCAGCACGCGCGAAATCGAGCCTTCGCGGATGTGATAGGTGTAGCCGACCTCCGGCGCGACCACGCATTTGCCGCCAGCCGCAAGCGTCGAGGCGAGCAGCAGATAGTCCTCGCCGATGCGCAGCGCCGTATCGAAGGCGAGCTGGTTTTCCTCCAGGAACGCCCGTCGGAACATCGGCTTCATGTAGCCGAAATTGTGCGTGCTCTGGAAAATCAGGTTGGAATCGATGAAGTCGGCGAGCGTTAGGTAGGGCGTGCGGGCAAGCAGGTCTTCAGCAAACATCCGCTCCACGCGGCCATCGAGCGTGAGCACGTCGAGATTGTCGACCGCGACGGCCGCGTCCTCCCGCTCGGCGAGGTCGACGAGGCGGCGAAGCCGGTCGGGCCGGATCGTATCGTCGGAATCAAGCACGGCGATCCATTTCCCCCGTGCCGCGGCAAAACCCGCATTGCGCGCGCCGCCGGGACCGAGATTGCGATTGAGCGCGATGAGCTGCACGGCGGGTTCGACCAGCGAGGCAACGACCGCGCGTGTCTCGTCGGTGGAAAAATCGTCGACGACGAGGATCTCCACCGCCACGTCGCGCTGGGCGAGCGCGCTCTGGATGGCGCGTTCGATCGTATCGGCCGCATTGTAGGCGGCGATGACCACGCTGACCTCGGGCATTTTCATCATCGGGCGGTTGCCTCCACGGTTCCATAAGGTTCGATGGCGCGGGCGCCAAAAAGGCCGCCGACGGCGCCGGCATGCAGCAGGCCGCGCAGGACAAAACGGTTGCGCCGCACCGGCAGGAGAACGAGGGCCGCCGCACCGGCAAAGCAGGTGGCGCATTTCGCCGCCGCCAGCGCCGCCGCGGTGAGGCGCGCAAAGCCCTCGTGCCGTTCGGCGAGGAGGCGGCCATGCGTCTGGCCCATGCGCAGCCGGCGCTGGGCGAGCCAGGCGAAGCGGGCGCGGCTGGCGGGCACCGGTTCCTGTACCCAGGCCTCCTCGGCAAAGGCGATACGACCGCCGGCGGCATGCACCGCGTCGAAGAAGGCGGTGTCCTCGCCGCCGCTGCGCCCCAGCGCCAGGTCGAAGCGCCGGCCAGCGAGCGACGGTGCAGCAAGGCGCATCAGCACGTTGCAGGTATAGCCGGTGCGGATCTCGCCACCGACCCAGACGGGGAGGGTGGAATGAAAGTCGCCACGCCGCATCCAGCCCGGCGCATCGGCGGCATAAACCGCGCGGACCGGCCCCAGCACGACGTCGGCACCGCTCTTTTCCGCCTCGGCGAGCAGCCGGTCGAGCCATTGCGGCTCCACCGTCTCGTCGTCGTCGACGAAGGCGATGAAATCGGCATCCGCATGATCGAGGCAGGCATCGCGGGCGATGGAAATATTGCCGGCCGGGCAGTGCACATAGGCGATGTCCATCGGCAGCCGCACGGCGGCGACGCGCTCGCGGGCGCTTGGCTCGATGTCGTTGTCGGCGACGATGACGCGCAGGTGCACGCCTTGCGGCACGATCAGATGGGTGAGCGAGGCCAGGGTCTCGCTCACGGCCTCCCGCCGAAACGTGCAGACGGCTATGTCGATGCGCGTCATGTCGCGACCCTCCGCTGGCGGATATCCAGCACCTCACGCCAGAAACCGGCCGACCAGGCGAAGTGCATGATCATCGCCGAGACGGCGGCGAGCGGGCCGTAGGGGTTGCGCTGGCCGAGCGCCATCCAGGCGCCGTAGCCGAGGCAGGCCGCCGCCCACAGCACGACGGGCACCGCCGCCAGCCAGTTGATCGCGGCAAGCGCAGCACCCACGGCGACAGGCGCCACCATCAGCGGGATCATCTGCCGGATGCTCGGCCGCGAGCGGTGTTTCAGGAAATTGCGCGCCCGGCCGCGGCCGTAGCGGAAATATTGCTTGAAGAGCAGGGAGGCGCTGGCGCGCGGGTAATAGATCATGCTGGTGCGCGCGGTCATCCAGATGCGGTAACCGGCCTTGGCCAGGCGGAAATCGCATTCGGCATCTTCATTGGCGTTGAACGTCTCGTCATAACCGCCGACCGTGCGGAAGGCGGAGATGCGCATCAGCGCGTGGTGCCCGTGGTCCACCCAATGGCTTTCGGCGCCGACGCGGTGTTTTGCGCCGCCATTGCCGAGCACGGAATTCTGCGCCACGGCGGTCGCCTTCTGGAACAGGCCGAAACCGACGGTCTGCATGGCGACGACGACGGAATCCGCCCCGGTCGCCATGGCCTCCTCGACGAGCACACGGCAATAGTCCTCCGGATAGGTGCCATGCGCATCGATGCGGATGAGGTAGTCGTGATCCATGCCGAAGGTCGCGACGGCGAGGTTGACGGCCGCACTCTGGATGCGCTTCGGGTTGTCGATCACGCGCATGTTCGGCACGCTCGCCGCAAGGCTTGCGGCGATGTCGCGCGTGCCATCCGTGCTGCCGCCATCCACCACGACGAGCGTGGCGGAAAGTTCGGCCAGCGTCGGTTCGAGCTGGCGGACGAGCGGCTCCAGGTAGCGGGCCTCGTTGAGGCACGGGATCACGATCAGGCAACGCACGGACGTTACAGCGTCAACGGTCATGGCAATCCACCTTGTTTGTGACGAGGGAGGGAATGGGATGCGCCACTGGCTGCACGCCCGGCTGGCGGAGGGCGGCGAGGCGCTGGACGAAGGCGGCGCAATCGGCGCGGTCGACGATCCAGGGCCGGGGGCCGAGGGCAACGAGATGGGCGTGCAGCGCCCGGTAGGCGCTGTCGTCGAAGGCCGAGAAACGGGCGATCAGGGTTTCGAGCCGGGCATCGTCGAGCGTGACCGCGACGCCGCGCTCGCCTGCCAGCCGCGCCGTCTCGGTGCCGGAAAACACGATGGGCAGCGCGCCATGGCGGCAGCCTTCGTAGAGCCGGTTGGGCAAAAGCCAGTGCGAGTTCTGCCCCTCCTCGAAGAAATCGATCGCCCAGGCGAAATCGACCTCGGCATAGATGCCCGCGAGGTCCTCCGGGTTGCGATAGGGGCCTTCGAAACGGATGAAGGGCTCGCGGGCGACGAGCCCGTCGAAATCCTCGAATTCCGAACGCGCCGGCCGGCCGCGCAGCACCACCTCGAAGCGCCCGTCCATGCGGCGGGTGAATTCGGAGAGCAGGGCGAGCGACTTGCGGCAGCGGATCGCGCCGAACCAGCCGATGCGCCAGGGCTGGCCTTCCGACCTTTGCCGGGCGGGCGGCCCGGCCTCGCTGCGGTCGAGCTCCAGCACCTGGTTTTCCAGGAGATGCGTCGGCGCGCGGATGCCGGAGAGCGGCTTGAAATAGTGTTCGACGAAGGCCGGCGAACTGGTGACGAGCAGTTTGGCCCGCCTGCCGAAATGGCTCTCCGCCGCCCGCAGCGCCCGGCCGACGGCATCTTTGCGCAGGAGCAGGCGATGCACATCGAGGCACTCATAGGCCACCGGCACCGCGCCGCCGAAATGCGCTGCCGCCCGGCCGGCAAGCGCCAGCATTTCGAGATTGCGCGCGAGGATAACGTCCGGGCTGGCCATGCCGCCGAGCCGCCGGCCGAGCGAGGCCGAAGCACCCACCACCGCAAGCAGGCGCTGGGCGAATTGCGCGTCTTTCGTCGCGCCGAGTTCCACCGGCGCGATGCCCTCGATATCGGCCAGGCGGTTTTCGCCGCGGCGGAAACCGGCCAGCACCACCTCGGCGCCACCGGCCTGCAGCATCAGCACCCGGCGGCGTACCGCCGGGTCGGAAAGGTCGTGGACGAGATACAGGACACGCAGCATCGGCACGATCCGATCAGTTCAGCAGGCAGGCGACGGAATCGGAAAACTGGCAGGCGTCCCCTTCCGCGGTGAAGGCCACGCGCTCGACTTCCAGCTTCGTCGGGCCGGCAAAGGCGAACTTGCCCATCCAGCCGGAGAGCGTGTCGGTGCCCCAGAGCGAGAGGAAGATTTTTTGCGCATTGTCCGGCAGCGCCTTCGGGTCGGTCACTTCATGCACCAGCGCGCCGTTGACGTAATAGCGCAGGCGCTCCTTCTGCCAGACGAAGGCGTAGTCGTTGAAACCGGCGTCCGCACCGCCAGCCACATCCACCAGCTTCTCGTTGCCGCCCTTGCCGGCGACATATTGGTTGAGCTGCACGCGCGCCGTGTTCTTGCCGAGCACCTCGAAGTCGATCTCGTCATGCGCCTTCTTGTCGGCCGGGCCGATATAGCTGAAGAAGGCGGAGTTCAGGCCCGTTCCGGTGGCGGCTTTCATGCGCACCTCATAGGTGCCGTAGCCGAAGCGTTTTTTCGTCTGCACCTCGCCGCAGGCATAGTCGCGCTCGCCGAGTTTCTTGGCATCGAAGGAGAGTTCCAGCTTGCCGCCCGTGACGGCGACCTGATCCTTCGACCAGGTGCAGTTCTGGTGGGCGCCGTTGTTCCAGCCGTCGGAGACGTACCAGATCGCCTTGTCGAGCGTGTCGAACTCTTCCACGAAGGACGTGCCGGTGGCGCCTTCCTGCGCGGCGAGCGGGCCGGCAGCGGCAAGGGTAGCGATAAGTGCGGTGGCGCTGAGGGTGTTTTTCATGGGTCACCTCCGTTGCGCGATGGAGCCGGCAGGCTTCATCGGCGGGTGGGGCTCTGTGGCGAGCCGTTTCGGACCACCGAGGCGGCGGCCGGTGAGGATGGCGTGCAGCGACGGCAGGAAGCGCCGCGCCGCGGAATGGGTCGCGACGAGGATGGCGAGCGCAAGGATGGGGCTTGCGGCGTAGAACAGCGGATAATCGGCAATGCCGAGCCGGTTCCAGACCATCCAGAACAGGATGAGCAGCGGATAGTGCCCGCAGAAGATCCAGAAGCTGAGGCCGCCCATGCGCGACAGCGCCTGTCCCGTGCTTGTGCGGATCAGCAGTGCCGACAGCGCCCAGGCGCCAAAAATGCCGGCAATCGCCGCGAGGCTGCGCAGCATGTCGAGCCAGGCCGGGAATTCGGGGCCGAAGGCATAGAGCGCCAGCGACAGGGCCACCGCCATGGCCAGAACCGCGGCGACGACGGGGGCAGCGAAACGGTCGAGACGCTTGATATCGACGCGGTGCAGGGCCATCGCCACGCCGAAGCTGAAGCCGAAGAGGATGGATTTTTTCAGGAAAATGCCGTTCGGCAGCGGCAGCACCGCATAGGCCAGCATCAGCGCCAGCACGGTGCGCGGATAGTGCCGGATGGCGAGCGCGATCAGCGGTGACAGCAGCAGGCAGAGCAGCAGGTCACGCAGAAAATAGAGCGGGATGTTGATCGGCCAGGTCTCGATGGCAAGCGCAAGGTTCATCCAGTCGCGCGGCGTGGCGTTCACGACATCCGGCAGGTAGCCGAAGCCGATGCCGCGCGACTGCGCGGCATAGACCAGCACCAGGAAGGCCGTGTTCCACAGTAGGAAGGGCACGAGGATGGTCGAGGCCTTGGTGCGCAGCGTCTTGCGATAATCGAAGGCCTCCCAGCCGCGGTGGAACAGCAGGAAGCCGGAGATCGCGCTGAGGCAGGGGACGCCGATGCGAAACAGGCTGTCGGCCAGGAACACGCGCAGCCAGTCGAGCCCGCCGAACTGGCCGAGATAGGGACTGGTCGCCGGATCATAGGGAACATGCACGAAGATGATCCCGGTAATCAGCACGATGCGCATCATGTTGATGCGCGCGGAAACGGTCGCGTCGATATCCACGGTGTATGTCACCCCTCTAGTGGGCCGTTCCCCCCGGACGGCCATTCAAACAAGAGCAGACTCGAGCCTACGGGAACCGAGTGTGGGTGACGGTACGGAAGAAAATATGGCAACGCAGCAAATTTTCGTGATGGTTTGGTTGCATTGCAGCATAGGCGATGTGGACGGATGGTCCGGAAAAGTGTCGTGAACGGTGCCGCCGGGGAAGTTCAGGCGCTAGTCCACCAATACTTTGCATAACATTCGAATATACTGATCTATCTGCAATTGCTGGCTGCAAGGGCCCCGAAACTTTTTTCGATCTGCTTAATCGATTTATGCGGCCGCGACGGTGAATCGGGCCGGGCGATGCCGAATTGGGGCAGGGTCAGGGCAATGCGGCAGCGGGCGCCGCCTTGGGACGGCGCACGAGATCGATGAGTTTTCGGATGAGCGGGCGTTCGGTCAGGAGCACGAGCACGGTGTAGATCACGCCGCCCAGCGCCATGCCGAGACCGACCTGCAGGACCGGGTGGAAATGCTGCGCGAGGTAGTGTTCGAGCGCGTAGCGCACGGCGAGCGCCATCAGGGCCGCGGTCAGCATGGGGCGGATCGAGCGGTAGAAGCCGGAGAGGAACGGCGTGCCGTCGGCGCGGAACACCACCCAGGAATAACCGACGAGGATCGCCGCATTGACCAGGCACAGCGCCACCATCGCCTCGATCAGCGTGCCGTTATAGGCGCCATAGGCGACGGCGGCGGTGGTGACGATCGCGCGGCCGACCGCCCACCAGAACAGCGCGCCGCCATGGCCCGAGCCCTTGAGATAGGGGATGAAGGTGCTGCACGGCGTCAAGAGCCCCTTGGAGAGCGCCAGCAGGCCGAGCACCGGCCAAGCGGCCGCCCATTGCGGGCCGAAGAGCAGCAGCATGGAGGGTTCCGCCAGCGCCCAGAGGCCGAACATCATCGGCGCCAGCAGCAGCGTCGTCACCTGCGTGCTCAGCATCAGCGCCTGCGAGCGGCGTTCGCGGTCGTGCATCATCGCGCTGAAGGCGGGGAAGAGCACGCCCATGACGCCCGACAGCACGACCTGGTTGGGAATGCTGGAAAAACGGTTGGCGGCGGAATAGGCGCCGGCATCGGCAAGGCCGAGGAAACGCGAGATGACGACCATCGGCGACTGGAAGGTGACGAAATTGGCGATTTCCGAGCCCATCAGGCCTAGGCTGAAGCGCGCCAGCCGCACCACGCCGGCAAGGCGAAAGCGGAACCGCGGCAGGTAGCGCGACACGAAGAACAGGCCGGCAAGGCGGATGACGCCCGAGACGAACAGCTGCGCGACGAGCGCCCAGACGCCGAAACCGGCCAGCGCCAGGATGACGGCGGCAATCGCCGCGATCGATTCGGAGATCATGCTCCACAGCGCATCCTTGCTGAACTGCATGCGGCGCGCGACCAGCGCATAGGCGACGTCGCCGGCAAGCTGCAAGGGAATGAGCAGGCACATGAGGCGCAGGAGATAGGCGGCGTCCGCCGCGCCAAACCAGCCGGCGAGCGGCTCCGCCCAGATGTAGAGCCCCGCCGCCATCAGGCAGGCGAAGGCGAGATTTGCCCAGAAAACCGAGTGGATCGTCTCCTCGTCCTCGTTCGGTTCGAGGATCAAGGCGGAGGCAAGACCGGCCCCGCCGATCATCGCCAGGAACTGCACGACAGCGAGCGCCACGGCCACCGCGCCGAACTCTTCGGGCGTCAAGAGCCTTGCCAGAATGGGCACCGTGACAAATTTAAGCCCGAATGTACTTGTCTTGGATAGGACGCTCCAGCCGACGTTTCGGGTAACCGACTTCGCGTTGACGTGCTGGGACATGGCGGATTCCTGCTGCAAAAAGGAGCTTTGACGAGACCAAAAGCCTGCGCCGGAAACGGCCGCGCCCCGGTGGGAGGAGACCAGACGAAACTCTTTCTAGAGAAACCACAGGGACGAAAAGATGGCGAAGCTGACAGTTATCATCCCCTTCTACCAGAAGGAGCCGGGCATCCTCACGCGCGCGCTAGCCTCCGTGTTTGCCCAAGGATTCAAGGACTTCGACGTGATCGTCGTCGATGACGAATCGCCCTATCCGGCCGATGGCGACATCGTGAGTTTTTGCGATGAGGAGCAGGCGCGCGTGCGAATCATCCGCCAGGAAAATGCCGGGCCGGGCGGCGCGCGCAACACCGGGCTCGACCATGTGTCTCCAGAAACGGACTTCGTCGCCTTCCTCGATTCGGACGATACGTTCACTCTGGACCACCTCGCCAACGCCCATGACGCGATGACGCGTTTCGGCGCCGATTGCTACTTCGCCTCGATCACCGGGGGTGACGCCTTCTACTACCATTTCGGCGTCGCTGACCTCGAAAAGACCGAGGCCGTCACCCGGCTAAACGACGATCCGCTGCTCATCGAGATCCCCGATCTCACCCAGGTCATGCTCAAGAACTGGAGCTTTCTGCACCTCTCCTGCATGGTCATCAGCCGGCCGCTGTTCGAAAAGGTGCGCTTCGATGCGGCCCTGCGGCTTGCGGCGGAAGACGTGCTGTTCTTCTGCGATTGCGTGCTGGCGTCGCGCCGCACGGTGCTGAGCGGCACGGCGGGTGCCCTGCGCGGTGAGGGGCTCAACATTTTCCACGGCGTCGATAACGATTCGCCGCAGTTCCTCACCCAGCAGTTCAACACCTGGGTGGCGCTCGACCGGCTGGAATCGCGTTTTGCCGAACGGCCGGCCGAGGTGCAGTCGTTGCGCGCCTACAAGCAGACGGCACGGCGGCAGGCGCTGTGGAGCCAGGCGCGGCTTCTCAAACGCCGCAAGCTGCCGCAATTCGACATGCTGGCGCGCTGGGCGATGCGCGATCCGCGCATCCTCACCAGCGCCGTCGGCCTTGCCGTCGGCAAATTCTCCCGCTGACCATCAGCCTTTTCCAAGGAGTCGGACATGAAGCCCTATTACTGGGAATCGCAGCACGGCAATTTCGGTGACGACCTCAATCTCTGGCTCTGGGATTTCCTGCTGCCGGGCTTTCGGGATGTGCATCCGGACGTGCTTCTCGTCGGCGTCGGCACGGTGCTGAACAAGGCGCTGCTGCCGGAGGCGGGGCGCAAGCTCGTGCTTGGCAGCGGCTTCGGTTATGGCGCGCTGCCGGATATGGGCGACCGCAGCCTGTGGGACATCCGCTGCGTGCGCGGGCCGCTGACGGCCGAAAAGGTCGGCGTGCCGGAAGCGCTCGGCATCGTCGATCCGGCGGTGCTCGTTCCCGACATGCCGGAATTCAAAAACCTGCCGAAGCGCCACAAGCGCACCTTCGTGCCGCATTGGGAATCGGCGGTGGCAGGCCTCTGGCCGGTCACCTGCGCCACGGTCGGCATGCATTACATCGATCCGCGCGGCGAGGCGAAGGACGTGATCCGCGAGATCGCGCAGTCCGAGTTGATCGTCGCCGAATCCATGCATGGCGCCATCCTCGCCGATGCCTTTCGCGTGCCGTGGGTCGCCGTCGCGACGTCGGACAGCATCAACAGCTTCAAGTGGCGCGACTGGGCCGCGACCGTCGGCGTCGAGCATCGCCCGCGGCGCATCCCGATCTCCAGCCGCGCCGAGGCGATCGTCAAGGGCGCGCGCTTCTGGGGTGTCGATTATGACCGGTCGAGTGCCGCGGCACCGCGCAGGCCCGACGAGGGCGATATCGCCGTGAAGGTGGAGGAGCAATCCGGCCTGCGCCTTGCCGCCAAGCAGGTGCTCGCCGCACCCTCGACGCTGGCGCTGTGGCAGGCCAGCCGCGCCACGCCGCAGCTCAGCAGCGATGCACGCCTCGCCGAGCGCAAGGCACGGCTCTACGCCGTGCTGGAAGATGTACGGCGCGACTACCTCTAGTCAGTCGGCCGAGGGCGCGGGCAGCAGGTAGCGCAGCCCGTCGCCCGTCGCGACGCGTTTTTCCGGCCGCACACGCCGGCGGGCCGCGTCCAGCTTGTCGCGCAGGATGCCGCCGGCAATGGCCGGCATGGCGGCGGGGTTGGCGAAGGCATAGCCGAGGGCGGCACCGGCGCCGGCCTCCCGCCTGCTGTCAAGGAAATGGCGCAGCGCATGGCGATCGGCGATCTGCCGGCAGTGCCGGCGCATCACGGCGGCAGCCTCGGAGGGCACGTCGCCCGTCGCAAGGATCGCGCGTTCCGCGTCGCGCAGCGCCTCCAGGTCCTTCGTGCGGTGCTGGCCGCTCAGCGAATTGGCACGCACCACCGCGCCATAACCGCAACTCTCGATCACCGTGTAACGCGCACCGGCGACGAGGGCGCGCACATAGAGCTCGTAATCCTCGCCAAGCCGCATCTCCTCGCGGTAGCGCAGCCCGTGCGTATCGAGGAAGGCCCGGCGCATGACCGGCTTCAGGAAGCCGAGTTCGCCGCGCGGCGCGCCGCGGCGCGAAATATTGCCGAGCACGAAGGTTTTCAGATCGAGCTTTTTCGGCCGGGGCGCAAAATGCGCCGGCTTTCGCGAAAGATCGGCCTTCTCCATGAAGGCGATGTTGTCGGCGATGAAATCCCAGCCCTCGCAGGCGAGCATCTGGCGGAAACGGCCGGGAAAGAAGAAATCGTCCGCATCGAGAATGCTGATCAGCGGCGCGCGGGAAATGGCGATCGCGTGGTTGCGGGCGGCGGATGGCCCGCGGTTGACCTTGAAGCGGATGAGCTCCAGCCGGCCGCTGCCGTCATCGGCCGCCTGTGCCGCGGCCAGCGTGCCATCGTTCGAGCCGTCGTCCACCACCACGACTTCCGCCACTTCTGGCTCCGCCAGCGCCGAGCGCACGGCCCGGCCGATCGTCTCTTCCGCATTCTTCGCGGCAATGATGACGCAGACCCTGTTGTCCTCGGTCACGATCATACCCCTTTCACGCGTTGAACATCGCAGTGCGGGCGAACCCACGCTGCAATGCAGCATGAAAGGCGAAAAGGGCACAAAGACGGCTTTGCGGAAAAGCGGCGCGCGATCAGAATTTCGAGTGGCCGGGCTCGTTCATCGTCACGGGGACTTTCGGCTTCGCCTTGTCGAGCTCCTGCTTGCCGTCAAGCTCGCTCTTGCGGGCCTTGGCTTCCTGGCGGACGAGGTAGAGCATGGTGAGGAAATAGCCGACCTGGATGAGCA
Organism: Shinella sp. GW835-FHT14H05; assembly: GCF_058793575.1. Taxonomy (NCBI): domain Bacteria; kingdom Pseudomonadati; phylum Pseudomonadota; class Alphaproteobacteria; order Hyphomicrobiales; family Rhizobiaceae; genus Shinella; species Shinella sp. GW835-FHT14H05. The sequence continues at coordinate 59,662 of NZ_JBXAFY010000016.1, forward strand.
CCGCACAGACCAGCGTCTGGATGGCGGTCGTGGCGAAGGAACCGGTGGCGAAATAGGTCACGACCGCGAAAGCGACGAGCGCAAGAAGCATGCTGAGGAAGAAGCGTGGCGCGTAGGCCAGGCTATCCCGCGATTTGGTTTCGGGCGCGCGTTTCATCGGTGGGTCCGCCTTCTCCTCTGAGGCTCCGTCGGACTATAGGGTGCCATTTTGGTCCGTGCAATCATTGGTATTAACCAGTCGAATGCGGGACCGGTTCCGATCCTCGTTCATTTGTCTTGTGCTTCCGTTAAGGCGCCGGAAGAGCCCGCAAGCAGAATCGCCGCCATCTTCCTGCCCAGATTCAGCCATGCTTTCTGCCTCAAAAACCTGCGGTTACGCCGATGACGCGAGTTTGTCGATGAGGGTCGCACCCGATGGGTTGCGCGTTGGGGGGCTCCCGATCAACTTTTGTTACAATATCAGCAACGCTTCACGAAAAAATGTGCGCTGCAAAATAATATTGCAGTGCAAAAATTTACGCCCGTCAGAGGTATATGGCCCCGCATAGACGGACCGATTACATAGAAACGTCAAAAATCCCTGTAACCACGCCGGCCGCCCGTCGTCAGAAGAAGTGATACAAAGTGTTATCCGGCGTATTTCGGCTGAAACATTTGCGTTTTGCTATCTCTATAGAAGCGCCAACCACCCGCCTTTTCTCCAAAAGAACTTAAGATTAGGACATTCAAATCTTCTGATATACGCATTGCCTGTTTTTTGGTCGATTCTTCACGCTTCAAAAAACAAACTGTGACCATACACTCCGCATTGGATGTCAGAACGCGTCCGAAGGACCCGACCTAATCGCAAGCCAATGGAGCGACCTCTATGAAGTCCGCGAGTCGATCGGCCATCTCGCCGTTTTTTAGTTCTGTAACGACCGGTGCTCCACCGGTAGGGGGAATATCGAAAAGGAGCTTTGACATTCTGGTGGCACTGGCCGCCCTTGTCGTGCTCAGCCCGATCTTCGTGCTGATCATGGCGCTCGTGAAATATTCGGATGGCGGCGGCAGCATTTTCTATGGCCACCGCCGCATCGGCTATAACGGCACGACCTTCCGGTGCCTGAAATTCCGCACCATGGCGGAAAACGGCGATGCCCTTCTGCACCAGTATCTGGAGCAGAACCCGGCGGCCTATGAGGAATGGCGCACGACGCGCAAGCTGCAACACGATCCCCGCGTCACCGTGGTGGGCACCGTGCTGCGCAAGCTGAGCCTCGACGAACTGCCCCAGCTCTTCAACATCCTCAGGGGTGAGATGAGCATCGTGGGACCGCGCCCGGTTGTGGAGGACGAGCTCGAGCTCTACGAGGCTTCCGCCGTCTATTACCTCCAGACGCGCCCCGGCCTCACGGGCCTCTGGCAGGTCAGCGGGCGCAACGACGTCTCCTATGAGAGCCGCGTCGCCTTCGACACCCATTATGTGCGCAACTGGTCGCTGGTCAGCGATCTGGTCATCGTTGCCCGCACCATCCCGGCCGTCTGCCTGTCACGCGGCAGCTACTGATTCTAGGCACGCCCGCGATCCACGAGGTGGCGGGCGGCCAGAGAGAGGGATTCCCATGAAGAGAAATTCGAACGCGGCCCGGGTGGCCGCGATTGCCTTGCCCATGCGGTTGTTCGCCCCGTTCTGCCTCGCTCTGACGCTGGCGGCAGGGCCGGCCTTCGCCGCAGAATACCGGCTGGGCGTGATGGACAAGCTGCGCATCCGCGTCGCGGAATGGCAGACGGCGGAGGGCGCCATCCGCGACTGGAGCGCCGTCAGCGGGGATTACAGCGTCGGCGCCGACGGCTCCGTCTCGCTGCCCTTCATCGGCCAGCTTCCGGCCGATGGCCGCACCTCGGGCGAACTTGCCGAGGAGATCGGCAAGAAGATGCAGATCCTGTTTGGCCTGCGCGATCGTCCCTCCGCTTCTGTGGAGATTGCCGAATATCGGCCGGTCTATCTGGCCGGCGAGGTACAGACGCCGGGCGCCTATCCCTTTGCGCCCGGCCTCACGGTGCTCAAGGCCGTCAGCTTCGGCGGCGGGCTTCGCCGCGCGGAGGCCGGGCAGCGCTTCGCCCGCGATTTCCTGCGCTCGGAAGGCGACGCCGCCGTCTATCTCGCCGAGCGCAACCGCCTGCTGATCCGCCGCGCCCGCATCGTCGCCGAGATGAGCGGCGCCAAGGACATCGAGATGCCGAAGGAACTCGGCAAGGCGGATGAGGCCCGTGCCATCATGGCGAGCGAGACCGCGCTGATGACCTCGCGCGAAAAGCGGCTGCGGCTGCAATTGACGGCACTTGCCGACCTGAAGGCGCTGCTCGACAGCGAGATCACCTCGCTCGGCAAGAAAGCGGAAACCCAGACACGCCAGCTCGAACTGGTGCAGGGCGATCTCGACAAGGTCGATTCGCTCGCCGAAAAGGGCCTCGCCATCAGCTCGCGGCGCCTCGCGCTCGAACAGCGCACCGCCGACCTGCAAGCAGCCCTGCTCGACATCGACACATCATCGCTGAAGGCCAAGCAGGACATCAACAAGGCGACGCAGGACGAGACCAACCTGCAGAACGACTGGGACGCCCAGCTTGCGCAGGAGCTGCAGAACACCGAGCAGGAGCTCGACACGCTGACGCTGAAGCTCGGCACGAGCCGCGACCTGATGTCGGAGGCGCTGATGCAGTCCGCCGATGCGGCCGCGCTGAAGGGCGGTCTTTCGGCCGACAATATCGGCTATTCGATCTTGCGCACGGTCGAGGGCAAGGCCGAGCTCATCCGCGCCACCGAGACGACGCCGGTCCTGCCGGGCGATATCGTCAAGGTGGAGCTGAACCTCGGCACGCAGTGAGGCGCGCGTGAAGATCGCCAGGGCACGCCTGATCGGACCCATCGGCAACGAGGCCTATGCCGCGACCGCCGTCGCCTTGTCGTTCTTCGTCTTCGCCTATTCGTTCCGCTTCGGGCAGGTCTCGATCCTCGCCTATTATGCGCTGTGGCTGCCGCTCGTCGCCATCGATTACCGGCGCGTGCTCGGCAATTACACCCGCTACGGCTGGATCTTCGCCTTCGCGATCTTCGCCTGCCTGTCGGTCTTCTGGTCGCAGGCACCCGGCGTCAGCGCGCGCGCCGGGCTGCAATATCTCTCGCATGTCGTCTGCGCGCTCATCGCCATGCGCGTCGTCGATACCCGTACGCTGGTGCGCGGCGGGCTCATCGGCACCGGGCTGGTGCTGCTCTTTTCGCTGGCTTTCGGCGTCTACCATCTCGATCCGCTCGACGGGACCTACAGTTTCGTCGGCGCCTTCGCGTCGAAGAACCAGCTCGGCTTCTACGCCTCGCTCGCCGTGCTCTTCGCCTTCGCGGCGCTCTTCCTCGGCGCGGAGCGCGGCATCTGGAAGCTCGGCGCCGGCGGCTCGGTGCTGATCGCGCTCTATTGCCTGAAGGCTTCGCAATCTGCGACCTCGGTGCTCACCACCGTCGCCATTGCCGGCCTGTGCCTTGCCTTGCGCGCGCTGGAAATGCTGGCGCCGAAACAGCGCAAGACGCTGTTCATGGTGCTCGCCGTCACCGCCGTGCTGGTGCTGGTCGCCGGTGCCTATGGCGGCGGATACGAGATGGTGCTCGGCGCCTTCGGCAAGGATGCGACGCTCACCGGCCGCACCTATCTCTGGCAGCAGGGCATCGAGGCAGCACACCAGGCGCCCGCCGTGGGCCTCGGCTACCAGGCCTTCTGGGTGCAGGGTTTCGCGGAAGCCGAACGACTGTGGGATGCCTTCTTCATCGGCACCCGCAGCGGCTTCCACTTCCACAACACCTTCATCGCCGCCACCGTCGAGACGGGGCTGATCGGCTGCCTGCTGCTGACCATGGTGCTCCTCGTCACCATGGCCGGCCACCTGCGCCGGCTGCTCTCGACCGCGCACGACCTGGAGGCGCTGGTGCTCTTCACGGTCGCGGCCCTTTTGGCGGTGCGCACCTTCGTGGAGATCGATATCCTCAACCCCTATCACGTCGGCTCGTTCCTGCTCTATTTCGCCGCCGGCAAGCTGGCCGATACGCGCCGGAACCTCGCCCGCCATCCCGTGGCGTTGCGCCGCCATGAAGCCGTGCCCGCATGACGCTCTACGGCATCCAGTATCTGAGGGCGTTTGCGGCGCTCGCGGTCGTCGTCTTCCACGCCGCCGAGCGCAGCGGCTATGCCTTCGCCATCGGTGCCGCCGGCGTCGACGTGTTCTTCGTCATCAGCGGCTTCATCATGTGGGTCATCGTCGCGCGCCGCCCGGTCTCACCCGGCCGGTTCCTGGCGGATCGCATCCGCCGCATCGTGCCCGTCTACTGGCTGGCAACCGCCGTCATGGTGGCGGGGGCGCTCGCCGGCCTTTTTCCCAACCTGCTGCTGACGGCAGAGCATGTCGCCGCCTCGCTGTTCTTCGTGCCGTGGCGCTCGCCGAGCAGCGGCGAGATCTGGCCGGTGCTCGTGCAGGGCTGGACGCTCAACTACGAAATGTTCTTCTACGCCGTCTTCGCCGCCTGCCTCTTTTTACCCGCGCGCCTGCGGCTGCCGGTGATGGCGACGGTCTTCACAGCGCTCGTTGGGATCGGCTTTGCCGTCGAGAGCAACAACCCGCTCTTCCTCACCTATACCCGCCCGATCATCCTGGAATTCGTCGCCGGCATGCTGATCGGCCGTCTCTCGCTCGCCGGCTGGCTGCCGAACCGGACCGTGTCAATCGCCCTGATCGGCACGGCACTGGCGGGCTTCGCCGCGATCGGCATTTTACGCCTGCCCTTCGACGAATGGACCTGCGGCCCGCTCGCCATAGCCCTCGTCTACGGCACCGTCGCGCTGGAAAAGCACGGACGGATCGCCCGTTTCAGGCTCCCGGCGCTGCTCGGCGACGCCTCCTACTCGATCTATCTCTGGCATACCTTCGCGATCTCCGTCGCGGCCAAGGCGGGGGCCATGCTCGGCCTGCCGGCGCCGCTCATTTTCATGACCTCGATCGCCGTCGGCACGCTGGTCGGCCTGTGCGGCTATGTGCTTATCGAGCGCCCGGCCGGCAAAGCCGGCAGGGCACCGAAAATCACCACTTATAGCCAAGCCGGGCGCTGATCTCGCGGCCGGGCGCATCGATGGTGAAGGCGTTGTCGACATAGCTGTAATGGCGCTTGTCGAAGAGATTGGACACGTTGAGGGGAATATTGCCCGAGCAGCGTCAGCGACGTGTCCTCGTCCGGCTTCCAGGTGAGGCTCGGCGCGAGGAACCGGTGCTCGTCGGGCTGGAAGTCGACCTGCGTGTCCGCGTTGCGGTTCACGCCCACCAGCTGGTAGAGCAGCGTGCCGTCGGCATCGAGCGGACCGGAAATGTCGATCTGCTCCTGGATTCTGTCATGGCTGCCGACCTCCAGAACGACCTCGCCGCGCGCCTCCTCGGTCGGCCGCTTGCTGACGACGTTCACCAGCCCGCCCGGCGAATTGGCGCCGTAGAGCACGGAAGCCGGGCCTTTCAGGATTTCCAGCCGCTCGAAATTATAGGGCTCGGGCTGGGGGAAGACCGCCCAGCCGCCATCGCCTAAATCTCCAGCCCCCTGCTGCAAATCGGCAATAAAGCCCGCGCGAGTAGGAAAACTTTATCCCGAAATGCGCGCATAGACGCGGTCGAGCGCCTCGACCAGCGCCTGCGAGCCGCCACCCTCGTCGAAATGGCGGAAGACCTGCTCGTTGAGGCCGCCCTTGGTGGCGAATTCGTGGCTGAGGTCGATGAAGGCCGTGCCCGCACCCGCCGCGACGGCGGTCTGCCCCAGTTCGGCGAAGAGTGGCGCCAGATAGGCGCGGCCCTTCTCCTCCGGCAGGCCCTTTGCCGCAAGCCAGTCGGTCGTGCGCTGCATCAGGCCGAAATAGGTGGCCATCAGCGCGCTTGCGGCGGCCAGCAGGTCGTATTCCTCCTTGGTGTCGCATTCGACGGCATTGCTGAGCACGTTGAAGAGTGCTGCGGTCGTCGGGTCCGGCGGATAGACGGCGGTGACGCCCTTGCGCCGCGCGACGAAGGGCAGCGGGACCGCCTGGACGAGACGTACATCCGCGCCGATCCAGTCGAGCAGCGCCGGCCGCCCCGTCGCCGCGACGACGCTGATCACGCTTTGCCCATCGCGAAAGCGCAGCGGGCGGATGACCTCCTCGGCGATCTGCGGCCGGATCGCCAGCACGACCGTGTCGCAGCCGTCGACGATCGCCTGGTTGTCGCCGGCGACGAGCACGGCGGGGAAATCCGCGGCAAGCGCCGCCGATATGTCGGCGCTGCGCATGGAGACCATGACATGCGGCACGGCGGCGGGTTTTGCCAGCAGGCCGCGCACCATGGCGTCGGTGATGGCGCCGGTGCCGATGAAGCCGATTTTCTGGGGGAGGGACATCTTCTATTCCGCTGCAGCGAGGGGCCCGAAGGACACGTCGGTCGTGTAGTTTTCGCGCAGGAACGCGATGAAATTATCCTGGAACTGCCGCGTATGGGCATGCGCCAGCTCGTCGGCAAGCTCGACATTCTTCGCCCGGATCGCCTCCAGCATGGCGTCGTGCTCGTCGGTGAGCAGGTAACCGTCGCCGGTGCGCTCCAGATATTCGAAATGCAGGTGCAGCATGCGCTGGCCCTGGTTCAGGAGCCGCTCATAGAAGGCGGCGAGATAGGCGTTCTTGCCGGCATAGGCGACGGCCATGTGGAACTGCTTGTTGGCCTCCGACATCTTCAGGTGCTGGCCAGTCTTCACCGCCGCCTCGAATTCCTTCTGCCGCTTGGCGATGATCTTCAGGTCCGCATCGGTCCTGAGTGCCGCGGCAAGCCGCGTGTTCATGCGCTGGGCGACGTCGAGGGCTTCCACATATTTCGGAAAGCTCGCCACCTCGATCGGCGCGACGATTGTGCTGCGGTTCGACAGCGTCACCACCAGGTCCTCGCCGGCCAGCCGGATCAGCGCCTCGCGCACGGGGGAGCGCGACATGTCGAACCGCTCGGCCAGCGTCGTCTCGTCGAGCAATTGGCCCGGCGGCAGCGCCAGCGCGAGGATTTCCGTGCGCAGCGTGTCGTAGACGTTTTTCCAGCCGGTGCCGCGCACCCGTTTCATTTCAATTTCGTCAGACACTTACGTCCCTTTCCGTATTCCGTGGCCATTGGGCCAGAAAACCGACGGCACAGCAATCGTAAAATTTCCGCTTGACTTTGTCGACACGCAGACGACATAAATTTGTCAGTCGACACGGAGCCGACAGAAAAAGACCAAAAAACGGCCGAAGCCGACGGGTGGAACCGCGCTTCCAAGCGCTCAAAAAAGAGGAACGCACATGCTTTCGAACTGGATGACGTCCGCACTGCGGGCGACGGCGGCGCTCGCCCTTGTGGCAGGCCTTTCGGCCACAACCGCCTCGGCCCAGACGGCCGAGGGATACTGGCAGACCGTACAGAAGAACGGCACGCTGCGCTGCGGCGCGGCCGTCGCACCGCCCTATGTGATGCGCGATCCGGCCAGCGGCGAATATTCCGGCTTCTTCGCCGATCTCTGCCGCGAATTCGCCGAGGTGCTGAAGGTGAAGCCCGAATTCGTCGACACGACCTGGGACAATATCGTCGCGGGCCTCCAGGCCGGCAAATGGGACGTGTCGCTGGCGCTGAACCGCACTGCGGCGCGCGCCATGGCCGTGCAGTTCTCCATACCCGCGATGGAGTACCAGATCTCGCTTGCCTACAACAAGGAGAACCCGAAGATCCCGGCCAGCGCCGTCTCGGTCGCCGATATCGACAAGGCCGACGTGACGCTCGCCGTCATGTCCGGCACCGCGCAGGACAAGGCGATCTCCGCCGCCGTCAAGAACGCCACGATCCTGCGCCTGCCCGGCAATGACGAGACGCGGCTCGCGGTCGTCTCGCGCCGCGCCGACATCCTGGTCGATGCCTCCGACACCAACCAGCTCTTCACCCAGTCGAACCCCGATTGGGCCGTCGCGCTGAACCCGACGCCGGCGCTCGCCAAGCAGGGCGTCGCCTTCGGCCTGCCGCACCAGCTCTCGGCTTCCGATGTCGAGGTGGTCAACATCTTCCTCGAAGAACGGGTCGCCACCGGCCATGTCGACGCGCTGATCAAGAAGGCCGTCGACGACGTGCTGAAGGCCGCGCAGTAAGAGTAACGCCCCCCTCATCCGCCTGCCGGCACCTTCTCCCCGCTGGGGAGAAGGAGAGGGATGCCGACCTCTCGTCTTCCCCTTCTCCCCTCGGGGAGAAGGTGCCGGCAGGCGGATGAGGGGGCTTCGACGAACAGCGTGGGGTGCCGGTCCGCCGGCTCCCCGCCAAGAATGCCGGCCCAGGAGAATCTCATGACGTCCGCATCCGCTCCGCTCGTTTCCATCCAGTCGCTGCACAAGAGTTTCGGCCCGCATATCCAGGTGCTGAAGGGTCTCGATATCGAGATGAAGCCGGGCGAGCGGGTCGTCGTCATCGGCCCCTCCGGCGGCGGCAAGTCGACGCTCTTGCGCGTCATGATGGGCCTCGAAACCATCGACAGCGGCGCCATCACCTTCGGCGGCAAGCCCTATATTTCGTCCGCCAGTGCCGAGGCGAAGACGCTGATCGACACCGAGGTGCGCCGCTCGATCGGCATGGTCTTCCAGCACTACACGCTGTTCCCGCATCTGAGCGTCATCCAGAACCTCGTGCTCGCCCCCTGCAAGGTGCGCGGCGAGAAGAAGGCAAGCGCCACGCAGCGTGCACTCGCCCTGCTGGAGCGCTTCGGCCTTGCCGCCAAGGCCAACGCGTTCCCCGCCCAGCTTTCCGGCGGCCAGAAGCAGCGCGTCGCCATCGCCCGCGCGCTGATGCTCGATCCGAAGCTGATGCTGTTCGACGAGGTCACCTCGGCGCTCGATCCGGAACTGGTCGCGGAAGTCGAGCAGGTCATCCTCCAGCTCGCCCGGCAGGACATGCCGATGATGATCGTCACCCATGACATGTGGTTTGCCAAGAACATCGCCTCGCGCGTCATTTTTTGCGCCGGCGGCGTGGTGGTGGAAGATGGGCCGCCCGAGCAGGTTCTGTCGGCGCCGCGCGAGGAGCGCACGCGTGAATTCATCGACCGCGTCTTCCACATCAAGCAATAGGGGCGGGCCGTGAACTATACGTTCGATTTCAACGCCGTCTCGCTCGGACCGCTGATCGAGGGCCTGGTCGTCACGCTGGAGCTGACGATCGCGGCCAATCTGATCGGCGTGATCCTCGGCTTCCCGCTGGCGCTGCTTTTGATGAGCCGCATCCCCGTCATCCGCTGGCCGGCGACGCTGTTCGTCGAGTTCTTCCGCTGCACGCCGGCCATCGTGCAGATCGTCTGGTTCTTCTACTGCGTGCCCATGCTGTTCAACGTCTTCCTCGGCTCGATGACGATGGGCATCCTGGCGCTCGGCCTGAACCTCATGGCGTTCAACGCGGAGGCCTACCGCGCCTCCATCCAGGCCGTGCCGCGCGAGCAGCTCGATGCCGGCATCGCGCTCGGCCTCAATCCCTTCCAGCGCGTGGTCCATATCGTGCTGCCCAATGCGCTGCGCGCCTCCATTCCGGTGCTGCTCACCAACGGCATCGTCATCTTCCAGCAGAGCGCGCTCGTCGCCATCGTCGCCGTGCAGGACCTCATGTATCAGGCGAAGACGCTGGCGACGGAGACGTATAGGCCGATCGAGACCTTCACCATCGCGGCGCTCATCTATTTCGCCGTGTCGTTTCCCGTCACCCAGGTCGTCGGCTGGCTCGAACGCCGCCGCCAGATCCTGACGAGCTAGGAGAGACCCATGGCGCTCGATTTCTCCGTCCTGCTGCGCTTCCAGGAAGCGCTGGCGCTCGGCCTCTGGACGACGGTCAAGCTGACGCTGATCTGCATGGTGCTCGGCTGTACGCTCGGCTTTTTCGTCGGGCTTGCGCGCACCGCGCCCAGCGTCATCCTGCGCGGCATTGCCAGCGTCTATGTGGAATTCTTCCGCGGCACGCCGGTGCTGATCCAGCTGTTCTGGATCTTCTTCTGCCTGCCGCTGATCCTCGGCGTCGAGCTTTCCAACCTCGCCTCCGGCGTCATCGCGCTGACGCTCTATATGGGCGCCATCACCAGCGAGACCTTCCGCGCCTCGCTGAAATCCATCGGCCGCGAACAGCTCGACGCCTGCGTCGCGCTCGGCCTGCCCAAGCGGGCGCAGATCCTCAACGTCATCCTGCCGCAGGCGGTGCTGCGCGCCGTTCCGACGCTGCTGTCCAACTGCGTCAGCCTGTTCAAGGAAAGCGCGCTCGTCTCGGCCGTCGGCATGGCCGACCTGATGTTCGTCGGCCAGAACATTTCCAACAACACGGCCCGCCCCGTCGAGGTGCTGACCATCGTCGCGCTCATCTATTTCGCCATCGCCTTCCCGCTGACGCGCGCCGTCACGCTCATCGAAGGCCGTATCCTCAAGAAACTCGCCATCTAGGAGAAAGACCATGAAACTGTCAGGCGTCATGCCCGCCCTCGTCACCCCCTTCGACGCCAACAACCGGGTCGACTTCAAGGCCTTCGAAAAACACCTCACCAACCTTCGCGCCGCCGGCGTCACCGGCTGGGTGCCTCTGGGCTCGACCGGCGAATATTTCTCCATGTCGACCGAAGAGCGCGAGGACGTGCTGAAATTCGTCAAGGATTTCGCCAAGGAAGGCGAGGCGCTGATCGCCGGCACCAATGCGCCCGCGACCCGCGAGGTGATCGAAAACACGTTGCGCGCCAAGGAAATCGGTTACGACACCGTGCTGCTCGCCACCCCCTTCTACACCCGCCCGACGCAGGACGAGCTTCTCGCCCATTACCGCGCGGTGCTCGACGCCGCCGACGTCAATCTGGTGATGTACAATTACCCGCCGAAGGACGGCATCGAGATCGGCTTCGAGCTGATGGATGCGCTGGCGGACGATCCGCGCGTCATCGCCATCAAGGAAAGCTCCGGCGTGCTGCAGCGCGCCGTCGATATCCACGCCCGCTACAAGGGCCGCATCGACCTCATCTCCGGCTCGGACGACATCGCGCTCGACTTCATGTTCTGGGGCGCCGATTGCTGGATCTGCGGCCCGGCAAACTGCATGGCGGAGGCCTGCGTCGATCTCGACCGCACCTTCCGCTCCGGTGATCTCGCCGCGGCGCGCGACAAGATGACGGTGCTCTACCGCGCCATGAACATCCTGGAGAGCGGCAAGTTCGTGCAAAAGATCAAATATGGCTGCGAGCTCCAGGGCACCCCCGTCGGCACCTGCCGCGCGCCGCTCGGCGAACTGACGGAGCAGGAAAAGGCCGATTTCCGCGCCGCCATCGCGCCGATCCTCAACTAGAGCATTTCCAGCCGAAGCGGCACCGCTTCGGCGTCGGATAATGCGGCAAAAACAAAACCTAGAGCATTTCCGGTGAACCGGGGTTCACCGGAAATGCTCTAACGAGACCGAGCGCAGGAGAGAACCCCGTGTCATCCATCGCCGTCGTCGGCGCCGGCATTATCGGCACGACCATCGCCTATGCCCTCCAGCGTCGCGGGTTTGCCGTGACGCTGGTCGACCGCGACGCGCCGGGCCGGGGCGCCTCCTACGGCAATATGGCAAGCATCGCGGTCACCGAATTCATGCCCGCCTCGCGCCCCGGCGTCTGGGCGCAGATGCCGAAATGGCTGCTCGATCCGGACGGCCCGGTGCGCATCCGCCCCGCCTATATGCCGAAACTCGTGCCGTGGTTTCTGCGCTTCCTCGCCGCTAGCCGCCCCTCGAAACTGCGCGAACTGGAGGCCGCCGGCGCAGCATTCTGCACCCGTGCCCTTGAAGACCTCAACGCCCTGCTGACGGAAACCGGCCTCAGCCACATGCTGAGCGCCGAGGGCTGCCTCAGCCTCTATGCCGACGAGGCCGAGTTCCGCGCCGACCGCGATCACATCGAAATCCTCGAACGTTTCGGCTTCCGTCACGAGATTCTCGGGCGCAATGCCATCCGCGACCTTGAGCCGGCCCTGACGACGAACATCGCCAAGGCCGTGCTCTTCCCTGACAACCGTTCGGTGGCCGACCCCTATAAGCTGGTGACGGCGCTTGCGGAGAAATTCCAGGCGCTCGGCGGTCTCATCGAGACCGGCGACGTCGCCGCCTTCGAGGAGAGCGAAGGCCGTGTCTCGGCGCTCCGGCTTGCCGATGGCCGCCGGCTGACGACGGACCGCGTGGTGCTGGCGGCCGGCGCCTTCACCGGTCGGCTGTCAAAACTGCTCGGCGAACCGATCCCGCTCGAAACCGAGCGCGGCTACCATACGCAGATCATGGCGCCCGGCATTTCCATGCGCCACTCCATCATCTGGCCCGCCCGCGCCTTCATGGTGACGCCGACGGCCGGCGGCATCCGCGTCGGCGGCACGGTGGAGATGGCCGGCCTCGATGCGCCCCCGGACTACCGCCGCGCCAAAGTGCTGGTGAAACGGGCGAAGGAGGCCTTGCCGGATCTGAAGGCCGAGCAGACGAGCGAATGGATGGGCCACCGCCCGGCGCTTCCCGATACCGTGCCCGTCATCGGCCCCTCGGCGACGCGCAAGAATGTCGTCTACGCCACCGGCCACGGCCATCTCGGCCTCACCTATGCCGCCACGACCGCGCGGCTGATTGCCGATCTCATGACGGGCGCCACGCCGCCCGTCGATCTCAAGCCCTATCGCATCGACCGTTTCTGAAAGGACTTTTCATGCGCAGCGAACTCTATATTGACGGCTCGTGGAAACCCTCCTCCAACGGCGAAACCTTCGAGGTCATCAACCCGGCGACGGAAGAGGTGATCCACCACATCGCCGCCGCCACGGCCGAGGATGTCGATGCCGCCGTCAAGGCCGCCCGCCGCGCCTTCGACACGGGCGGCTGGCCGCAGAAGACGGGCACCGAGCGCGCCAGATATCTGCGTGCCATCGCAAACGGCATCCGCGCCCGGCAGGCCGAAATCGCCCGCCTCGAAGTCCTCGACAACGGCAAACCCTTCCCGGAAGCCGATTGGGACATCGCCGACGCCGCCGGCTGCTTCGACTTCTACGCCGGTCTTGCCGAACAGCTCGACAGCAATCCGGAAGAAACCATTGCGCTTTCCGACGACCGCTTCACCTCCAAGGCGGTCAAGGAGCCGATCGGCGTCGCCGGCGCCATCATTCCGTGGAACTACCCGCTGCTGATGGCTTCGTGGAAGGTCGCCCCCGCGCTCGCCGCCGGCTGCACCGTGGTGCTGAAACCCGCCGAAGTCACCTCGCTCACCGCCCTGGAACTCGCCGCGATTGCCGACGCGGCGGGCCTGCCGCCGGGCGTGCTGAACGTGGTCACCGGCGCGGGATCCGTCACCGGACAGGCGATCATCGATCACAAAGGTGTCGACAAGCTCGCCTTCACCGGCTCCGGCCCGGTCGGCTCGAAGATCATGGCGGCCGCCGCGCGTGACATCAAGCGCGTCAGCCTGGAACTCGGCGGCAAGTCGCCCTTCGTGGTCTTCGACGATGCCGAGATCGACAAGGCCGTCGAATGGATCCTGTTCGGCATCTTCTGGAACCAGGGCCAGGTCTGCTCGGCGACCTCGCGCGTGCTGGTGCAGGCGGGCATCTATGAGAAACTGCTCGCCCGGCTGATCGAAGAGACGAACAAGATCACCATCGGCAACGGCCTCGACGAGGGCGTGCTGCTCGGCCCGCTCGTCTCCAAAAAACAGCACGAACAGGTCGTCGCCGCCATCGCGGCCGCGCGCGCTGCGGGCGCGACGGTCGCCTGCGGCGGCACGCGGCCGGAGGGGTTCGACAAGGGCTATTACCTCCGCCCGACGATCCTCACCGACGTGCCGCTCGACAGCGCCGCCTGGGTGGAGGAGATCTTCGGCCCCGTCGTCTGCCTGCGCCCGTTCGAGACGGAAGAGGAGGCGATCGCGCTCGCCAATGACAGCCGCTTCGGCCTCGCCGCCGCCGTCATGTCGAAGGACGATGCGCGGGCCGAGCGCGTCGCAAAGGCCTTTCGCGCCGGCATCGTCTGGATCAACTGCTCGCAGCCGACTTTCACCGAGGCGCCCTGGGGCGGCTACAAGGAATCCGGCATCGGCCGCGAGCTCGGCCGCTGGGGCCTCGACAACTACCTGGAGGTCAAGCAGATCACCCGCTACGTGAGCGAAGACCCCTGGGGCTGGTACATCAAATAGGAGCCGGCGCCATGCGTTTCGAAAAATCCCTCGACCTGCTGCTCGTGCATTGCCAGGGAGAACTCGGCCATGTGCTCGTCGGCGGCGCGCCGGACATTCCCGGCGCGACCATGCTCGACAGGATGAACCACATCAACACGGTGGACGACACCCTGCGCCGCTTCGTCACCTTCGAGCCGCGCGCCAACGTCGCCATGTCGGTGAACCTCATCACCGCGCCGACGCGGCCGGATGCGGATGCCGGTTTCATCGTGTTGCAGGCGGACCGTGCGCATCCGATGTCCGGCAGCAACTGCATCTGCGTCGTCACCGCACTTCTGGAAAGCGGCCGCGTCGCGATGCAGGAGCCGGAGACCCTGGTGCGGCTCGATACGCCCGCCGGGCTGATCGTGGCGCGGGCGCGGTGCGAAAACGGGCGCTGCCTTTCCGTCAGCCTCGACAACGTGCCGAGTTTTGCCGAGCTGCTCGACCACGAGATCGACACCCCGGCCTGGGGTCGCCTCAAGGTCGATATCGCCTTCGGCGGCGTCTATTATGCGCTGGTCGATGTTGGCCAGATCGGCCTGACCATCGCCCCGAAAAACGCCCGGCAACTTGCCGAAGCCGGCATCGCGCTCAAGCAGCTTCTCGTCGACCAGGTGAAGGTGCGGCACCCGACGCTGCCCGGCGTCAACGAGATCGCCTATGTCATGTTCCGCGACAGGGAACCGGACGGCGCGGTGCGCACCTGCACCACGCTCCAGCCGGGCCGGGTCGATCGCTCGCCCTGCGGCACCGGCAGCTCCGCCAACCTGGCGGTGCTTTTCGCCCGTGGAGAGGTGTCGGTCGGCGATACGCGCGTCTCGCGCTCCATCATCGGCGGCGAGTTCCGCGCCGAGGCGATCGGCGAGACGGAGATCGGCGGGCGCCGCGCCGTGCTGCCGCGCATCACCGGGCGCGGTTATGTCTATGGCCGCTCGCAGCTGCGCCTCGACGGGGACGATCCCTTCGCCACCGGCTTTGCGCTGTCCGATACATGGGGGCCGCAGGTCGGCCTGTTGAAATAGGAGCTTTCATGGACCTCAACGGACAGACCATCCTCGTCACCGGCGCCTCCGGCGGCATCGGGGCCGCCATCGTCAAGCGCCTCGCCGCGGAGGGCGCGCGGCCGGTCATCCATTACGGGCGGGACAAGGCCGGAGCCGAAACCCTTCTGGCGGATATCGGCGGCAACGGCTTTATCGTTCAGGCCGATCTTTCCGCCGCGAATGGTCCCTCTGACCTGTGGGCGAAGGCCGTCGCGGCGGCGGGCCGCATCCACGGCCTCGTCAACAATGCAGGCATCCGCACGGAAATCTCCATCGAGGCCTCGCCCGAGGACTGGAAGGCGGCGTGGCAGCGGGAGTTCCAGGTCAATCTCTTCGCCGCCGCCGATCTGTGCAAGGAAGCGATCCGGCACTTCAAGGCGGCGGGCGGCGGGCGCATCGTCAACATGGCGAGCCGGGCCGGGCAGCGCGGTTATGCGGCGGATGCCATGCCCTATGGCGCCAGCAAGGCGGCACTCGTCAACCTCACGAAATCCATCGCCCGCAGTTTTGGCGCGGATGGCGTGACGGCCGTGGCGATCGCGCCGGGCTGGGTGCGCACCGACATGGCGGAGGACTTCATCGCCACCCATGGCAAGCAGGCGGCGGTGGCCGATATCCCGATCGGCGAGATGGCCTCGCCGCAAGAGGTGGCCGAACTCGTCGCCTTCGTGCTGCGCCCCTCGCAGGCCTCGCTCAACGGCGCGACGCTCGATGTCAACGGCGGCAGCTATATCCGATAATCTTGGAGGATTTCTCATGAAACGTTTCGACAACAAGGTCGCCATCGTCACGGGTGCCGGCGGCGGCATCGGCTCGGCCATCGCGCGGCGGCTGGCGGAGGAGGGCGCGCTGGTGGTGGTGACAGATGTCAACCGCGAGGCGGCAGCCGCGGTGGTCGCCGAGATCGAAGCGGCCGGCGGCAAGGCGGTGGCGATCGCCGCCGACATCGCGCAGAAGGACGCCTGCTTCGGCCTCGTCGAGCAGGCGCTGGGGCTCGAAGGCCGGATCGACGTGCTGGTCAACAATGCCGGCATCAACCGGCGCGGCAATCTCCTGTCCCTTTCGGATGAGGACTGGGCGGTGAGCTTCGCCGTCAACCTCGATTCGATGTTCCACCTCTGCCGCGCCGTGCTGCCGCATATGATTGCGGCCGGCGGCGGCGCCATCGTCAACACCGCCTCGCAATGGGTGCTCTACCCGGCGCCCAACCACATCGCCTACAACACGACCAAGGCCGCCGTCGCCGCTTTCACGCAGAACCTCGCCCGCGACTACGCGCCGGACAAGGTGCGCGTCAACGCCGTCTGCCCCGGCGAAATCCACACGCCGATGCTGGAGGCGGGCGTCACACGTTCGGGCCGCACCATCGCCGATCTCGACCGGCTCGTGCCGTTCGGCCGCATCGGCAAGCCGGAAGAGGTCGCCGCCCTCGTCGCCTTCCTCGCCTCGGACGAGGCCGCCTTCATCTGCGGCTCGCTGGTGGAGATCACCGGCGCGCAGGCGGTGGCCTAGGCCTAGAGGCCAACCTCAAGCACGTCGACCAACCGGGCGAGCATGGCGTCGCAGCGCGCAAGCTGCCCGGCGCTGACGAATTCGTCGGGCTTGTGGCCCTGGTCCATGAAACCGGGGCCGCAGACGGCGGTGGAGATACCGAGCGTCTCGTGGAACAGCCCGCCCTCCGTGCCGAAGGCGACCTTCAGCGTCGGGTCGTCGTGATCGAGGATGCGGCTGAGCAGGCGCACGACCGCGGCGTCGGAGGCGGTGGCGAGGCCCGGATACCCGGAAACCTGCTCGATCTCGATGCAGGCCATCGGGAAACGGTTGCGATAGGGTGCCGCGATGCTTTCGGCGTCGGCCGTTATGCCCTTCAGGATCTCCAGCGGATCGTCTTCGGCGATGTTGCGGATCTCGAAGTCGATCTCGCAGCGGTTCGGCACGATGTTGAGCGCCGTGCCGCCGCGCATCATGCCGGCATGGATGGTGGAATAGGGGATGTCGTAGTCCGCATCGCGCGCGCCCTTGAACGCCAACTCCTCCTGCCGCGCTTGCAGCGCGGTGATGAAGGCAGCACCCAGATGCAGGGCGTTGAGCGCATTGGGCGCCAGCGCCGAATGCCCCTCCTGCCCATGGCAGCAGGCCTTTAACGCCAGCTTGCCCTTGTGACCGGTGGCGATGCGCATGCCGGTCGGCTCGCCGACGATGCAGAGCGCCGGGCGCTCCGGCCGCTCCGCCAGCGCCTCGATCAGGCCGCGCACGCCGATGCAGCCAATTTCCTCGTCATAGGACAGCGCCAGATGCAACGGCGTCTTCAACGGACGCTCAGCGGCGATGAGGGTAGCCCGCAGTGCCGCCGCGACAAACCCCTTCATATCCGCCGTGCCCCGGCCAAAGAACCGGCCATCGCGCTCGACCAGCGTGAACGGATCGCCGCTCCAGTCCTGCCCCTCGACCGGCACGACATCCGTATGCCCCGAAAGCACCACGCCCCCCGGCCCCTCCGGTCCGATGGTCGCCCAGAGATTGGCACGAGTGCCGTCCGGATGGGCGAAACGTTCAATGCGTGCGTCGGTGGGGGCGAGCAGGGCTTCGACGTAATCCAGTAACGCGAGGTTGGAGGTGCGCGAGATGGTTGGCTCGGCGATGAGGCGGGCGAGGATTTCCGGGGTGGAGGGGATCATGCGTGCGTCCGTTTTGCGTGGAGTGGTATAGTAGTAGGGCGATCTTCTACGCCGTTTCCACGAAGCATCGAGGTAGCACCCCCCCTCTGCCCTGCCGGGCATCTCCCCCTCAAGGGGGGAGATCGGCAAGATGGAAGGACACTCCTCAACTGCGACGTTGACGATTGGCGAAACGGTGCCCCATCCAATCGCCCCCCTTGAGGGGGAGATGCCCGGCAGGGCAGAGGGGGGTGCTGCGACGCATCCGAAGCCTCGGACGCTGATTTTGCCGAACCGTCGCCACCCCCCTCTGTCGGCTTCGCCGACATCTCCCCCACAAGGGGGAGATCAGTGGGAGGGTGCCGCACTGTCACGGCAGATCAAAGATCCCCCGGAACCCCATAACTCGGCGCCCCGCTCGGGTTCAGTGCACGCGTCACATAGGCGTCCATCTCGTTGCGCCAGCGTTCCCACAGTGCCGCGCATTCCTCGATCGGGTCGCCGTCGGTCCAATCCACGCGTAGGTCCGCGACGTTCCACGACACCTTGTCGACCATGACGAGGCCCATGGAATGCACTGGACCTTCCTCGCCACCCGCGGCAATGGCGGCGCGCATGGCGGCGATCAGGCGGTCGCCGAGATGTTGGCCTTTCGCGGCCTCGAAGGCCTCGACCATTTTTTGCGGGATGTCTGTGGTCTTGAGCATGTTACCGGCAGTAACCACGCCGTCGCCGCGCGCGGTGGCGTGGGTGCCCAGCGTCTTTGCGCCGGAATAGGCGGCGGTGCCGCCCCGCGCGTCGACCAGCGCCAATTGGCGGTATTCGATGTGCGGGGCCTCAGCGATCAGCCGCTCCAACGCGGCTTCGGCAGAGAGGCCGCCAGCCATCAGGTCAAGCCCCTTGGGGCCGAGGCGCGGGTCGGTGACGTTCTGCGTCGAGACGGCGCCGACGCCGGCGCGCACATGGGCGCAGCGCGCCGCGACGCTTGGCGAGGAGGAGGAGACGGCGATGCCGAACATGCCGGTATCGGCGCAGCGGCCGGAGACGGAAAAGGTCATGGCGCCCTCCTCAGCCTTCGTCGGGAATGACGGCGGTCGCTTCGATTTCGACCAGCCATTCCGGCCGGGCAAGCGCCGAGACGACGAGACCGGTCGAGACCGGGAAGACGCCCTGGAGATATTTGCCCATCTCGGTGTAGACCGCCTCGCGGTAGCGGATATCGATGAGATAGACGACGACGCGGCAGATATGGCTGAGGTCGGAGCCCGCCTCTTCCAGCAGCATTTTTATGTTTTCCATCGCCTTGCGCGCCTGCGCCCCGGCATCGCCGATATGCAGGCTTTCGCGCGTATCGAGATCCTGCGCGATCTGCCCGCGCACGAAAACCGTCGCCCCCTTTGCCACCACCGCCTGGCAGAGGTCGTTGTTCAGCTTCTGCTCCGGATAGGTTTCCTTGGTGTTGAACGGGCGGATGCGGGTGTGCACGGGCATGGATGTCTCCTTTGAAGGGTATGAATGGTAAGGCCGCGCCGCAGTGACCCGCGGCGCGGCGGCGGGCTTACTGCAGAAGCTGCGTCCAGACGCGCGTCACCAGGTCCTGCGCGGCGGCCGAGCAGGTGCGCGAGAAGGTGATCGGCACTTCGGGATAGAGCTCCGGCGCCTTGTCCTTGGTGTAGACGACCTTGTCCTGGATGACCTTCATCGGCGAGGAATGGGCATAAAAATTCATCTGCTCGGTGGCGTTTTCCGTCGTCGACATGAACTCGATGAACTTGATCGCGTTGTCGCGGTTGGGCGCACCCTTGGGGATGACCAGGCTGTCCATCCAGCCCACAAGACCTTCCTTCGTCATGGCGAGGCTGACCGGCGAGCCGGCAACGCGGGCGCGCAGCGAATCGCCGTCCCACCAGAAATGGGCCGACACTTCGCCGGAGGACAGGCGGCTGGCGATGTTGTCGGAAGAATAGACGGCGACGGAGGGCTTTTGTGCCATCAAGAGGTCCAGCACCTTCTTCATCTCCGCCTGGTCTTCCGAGCAGAAAGGCACGCCGAGATAGAGTTGGGCGGCGCCGATGATCTCGTCCGGGTAGGAGAGCATGGCGATCTTGCCCTTCAGCTCGCCATCCGGCTCGAAGAAGTATTTGAAGCTGTCGGTCGGGCCTTTGTACTGCGCGGTGTTCACCACGAAGCCGGCGGTGCCATAGGCGAGCGGGATCGAGTATTCCTGTTTCTCGTCCCACCATTGATTGCGCCACTTTTCCTCGACATTTTCGAAGGCCTTCAGCTTGTTGGCCTCGAAGTTCTCGATGATCGCTTCATCGATCATCACGCGCAGGAAATGCTGCGAGGGCGTGGCGATGTCGTAGCCGGAAGAGCCAGCCTGCAACTTGGTCAGCAGGTCCTCGTTGGAGGTGAAGCTGTCGACATTGACCTTCACGTCGTTCTCCTTGGAGAACTTTTCGATGAGCGCCGGGGAGATGGATTCGGCCCAGGCGTAGATGTTGAGCTGGCCTTCGGCGTGGGCGGCGGTGGCGAAGCACAGGGCGAGTGCGGTGGCGGCTAGGTATTTTTTCATGGTCGTTCCTCTCTTTGATTATGGCTCTGGGATTATGGCTCTGGGATTATGGCTCTGGGATTATGGTTCTGGGATTATGGTTCAGGCAGTCTCTCGGGCGCCCCGCGCCGCGACCAGCAGGGCGACGGTGGCGAGGATGAGCGACGCCAGGATGAGCAGCGTCGCGATGGCGTTCAGCTCCGGCGAGGTGCCGGCGCGGATCAGCGAGAAGATGTACACGGGAAGCGTCGTCGAGCCGCCGGTCGACAGCAGGTTCGAGGTGATGAAGTCGTCCATCGAGATCAGGAAGGCGAGCATCGCCCCGGAAAACACACCGGGGAAGATCAGCGGCAGCGTGACGCGGCGGAAGGTCGTCCAGCGGTCGGCGTAGAGGTCGGCGCTTGCCTCTTCGAGATCCAGCGACATGCCTTGCAGGCGGGCGCGGATCGGCAGGAAGGCGAAGGGCGTGCAGAAGGCGGAGTGCGCGATGGTGAGGCGCAGCATGCCGTTCTGCACGTCGATCAGCGAGAAGAGGATGAGGGTGGCGACCGCCAGCACGATTTCCGGCAGGAGCAGCGGCAGGTTGACCACGGTTTCGGAGAGTTTGCGGAAGCGCACATTCTTGCCGCGGATGATGGCGAGCGCTGCGGACAGCGCGATCAGCGTGGAGACGGTGGTGGCGATGGCGGCGACGATCAGCGAGGTTTCGAGCGCGTTCATCAGCGCCGCATTGTTCAGCGCGGAGGCGTACCATTGCGTCGAAAACCCCGTCCAGACGCCGGCAACCCGGTTGGCGTTGAAGGAATAGACGACGATGACGGCGAGGGGCGCGTAGAGATAGACGAAGAACAGCGCGGTGAGCGGGCCGAGGCCGGGATAGCGCTTGACATCGTGGTGGAGGCTCATTGGGCGGCCTCCCTGCGGGCGGCGCGCAGCGCCGTGAAGACCAGGAAGAGCATGACGAGCGCCATCAGGGCCATGGCGATCGCCGCGCCAAACGGCCAGTTGCGGCCGCCGCCGAATTGCAGCTGGATCAGCGTGCCCATCATCATCTCCTTGCCGCCGCCCATCAGCGAGGGCTCCAGCACGGCGCCGAGCGAGGGCACGAAGACGAGGATGGCGCCGGCGACGATGCCGGGTGCGGTCAGCGGCAGGATGACCCGGCGCAGCGTCACCCAGCGGTTGCCGTAGAGGTCGTGCGAGGCTTCGATCAGCGTGCCGTCCAGTTTCTCGATGGAGGCGAAGACCGGCAGCACCATCAGCGGCATGTAGGTGTAAACCATCGCCGTCAGCGTCGCGCCGTCGTTGAACATGAAGCTCATACCGGCGGGGAAACCGAGGAATTCCAGAGCTTTCGGCAGCGTGCCGTCCTTGCCGAGGATGATCATCCAGGCGTAGACGCGCAGGATCATCGAGACCCAGAAGGGCAGCGTCACGAGATAGACGAGGATGGCCTTGCGGCCCGGCGGCTGGCGGGAGATGAAATAGGCGACCGGCACGGCGAAGGCGAGGCAGATCAGCGTGGTGGCCCCTGCGAGCAGGAAAGTGCGGAAGATGATCAGCAGATATTGCGGGGTGAATTCCAGTTCGCCCGTCCAGCCCTCGTTCCAGAGGATCTGGCGGTAGCCGGCAAGGTTGAAATCCCAGGCGAAGCCGCCATGGGCGCCGCGCGTGGCGACGGAGACGGCGGCGATGATGGCGATGGGCAGGATCAGCGCGAAACCCATCAGCAGCCAGGACGGCAGCAGGCCCCAGAAGGAAAGGTCATGCCAGAAGCGGGCGCGGGGGGCGCTGTCCGTTCCGGCGGGGGCGTGGAGGATGGTGTCGGTCATGCCGCCAGCACCCGGGCGGAGCCGGCGACGAAACCCACCGGAACGGTGGCGCCGAGCGGGATCGTGTCGCCTTCGCGGGATGCATTGCGGCGGGAGGCGCGCAGCTCCGTGCCGGCGACGTCGAGCGTGTAATGGGTGTAGCCGCCCATATAGTTCTTGTTGGTGATGCGGCCTTCGAAGGTGATGCCTTGGGCCTGATCGCCGAGATTGATCTTTTCCGGCCGGACGGAAAGGGTCGCACGCCCCTTGGCGGGATGGCCGGGTGCTGGCACGGTGATTGCCATGCCGAAGGGCGTGCGGATGGTCGCCTGACCGGCGACGGTTTCCAGCACCTCCACATCGAGAAAGTTGGTCTCGCCGACAAAATCGGCGACGAAGCGGTTGACCGGCTCCTCGTAGATCTCCGTCGGCGTGCCGATCTGCTGCACCTCGCCACCGCCGAGCACGGCGATGCGGTCCGACATGTCGAGCGCCTCTTCCTGGTCATGGGTGACGAAGACGAAGGTGATGCCGGTGTCGCGTTGCAGGGTGCGCAGCTCGTCGCGCATCGCCTGGCGCAGCTTCAGGTCGAGGGCGGAAAGCGGCTCGTCGAGCAGCAGCACTTCCGGCTCGGGCGCCAGCGCGCGGGCGAGCGCGATGCGCTGGCGCTGGCCGCCGGAAAGCTGGGCGGGTTTGCGCCTGGCCATCGCCGACATGTGCACGCGCTCCAGCATCTCGCCGACGCGGTTTTTGATGCGCGCCTTGTCCCAGCCGAGGTTTTCCAGGCCATAGGCGACGTTCTGCTCCAGCGTCATATGCGGGAAGAGGGCGTAGCTCTGGAACACCGTGTTGACGCGGCGCTTGTGCGGCGGGATGTCGACGACCTCCCGGCCGTTGAGCAGGATCGAGCCGCTGTTCGGGCTTTCGAAGCCGGCCAGCATGCGCAGCAGCGTGGTCTTGCCGCAGCCGGAGGGGCCGAGCATCGTGAAGAACTCATTGCCGCCAATGTCGAAGCTGACGGAATTCAGCGCCTGATAGGTCCCGAAACTTTTCGAGACCGATTTCACTTCGATGGCCTTGCTCATGACCCGTTCCTCATGCCGGTTCGAGTTGGGTGACTTCGCGGCGGAAGGGCAGGGCATCGCCGATGTCGGGCGTGTCGAGTTCCCGCGCATAGCGATGGCCGGCATAGGTCGCCCAGGCGATGGGCGCGGGCGCCGCGGCATCGCCGATGATCTTTACGCTCTTGATGCCGGCATCCGCCCAGTCGCCTTGGCGGGCGAGAAGATCGTTGTAGAGCGCATCTTCCGAAAGCCGCGAGGCGACCATGAGGACGGCGTCGCAGGCGATGGCCTTGCGGCGGCCGGTATAGGTGCAGTTCGTCTCGACCTCGCCGGCGCGGATGGCGGTGACGCCGCGGTTGAGGCGGATGTCGACGCCGAGATCGTCGAGGCGCACATGGATCGCACCCTGTTCCAGCGTGTTGCGCGTCCAGTCGGAAACGTAGGCGGAGGGCGTGACGAGGATGACCTTGGCGCCGGCCTTGGCCATCACCTCGGCCATGACGCCGCCCATGTAATAGTGGTCGTCATCATAGACCACGACGGTTTTTCCCGCGAGGTTTTCCGGGTGGACCTTGCCCATGATGTCGTCCGGCGTCCAGATCGTCATCGCGGGATCGATCGGCATGGGCACGACATGCTGGCGGGCGACGCCGTCGCGGCGCCAGTGCGAGCCGGTGGCGATGGCGACATGTTCGAAGCCGAAGGCGAGCACGTCCTCGGCGGTGAGCCGGCTGTCGAAATAGGTTTCGACATTGGTGCGCTGGCTGATCTGGTACTGGCGGTAATCGACGACGCGGCCCCAGGCGGAGAGACCAGGCAGCAGGCGTTCGCGGGCGACACGGCCGCCGAGCGTTGTGGTAGCTTCGGCGAGCGTCACGTCGTAGCCACGCAGTGCCAGCGCGCGGGTGGCCTCCAGTCCGGCGGGGCCGGCGCCGACGACGAGCACGGTCTGGCTATCGCCCTTCTCGTTCATGCGCTCCGGATGCCAGCCCTTGCGCCATTCCTCCATGAAGGTCGGGTTCTGCGTGCAGCGGCTGATCGACATGGTCATGTCGCCGGTTATGCACATGTTGCAGCCGATGCATTCGCGGATGTCCTCGATGCGGCCTTCCTCGATTTTCTTCGGCAGGAAGGGATCGGCGATGGAGGGGCGCGCGCAGCCGATGAAATCCAGAATGCCCTGGCGGATCATGCGCGCCATCACATCCGGCGAGGTGAAGCGGCCGACGCCGACGACGGGGCGGGTCGAGAGTTCGCGGATGCCCTTGACCAGGATTTCCTGCGCGCCCTCCTCCTTGAAGCGCGAGGGGCCGGAACAGTCTTCCCAGGCGCCATGCGCGAGGTCCCAGAGGTCGGGCAGGTCGGCGTTCATCTCGACGAATTCGCGCACCTCGGCATTGGAGAAGCCGAGCTCGCCGATCGTCTCGTCCAGGCTGACGCGCATGGTGATCGCCATCGTGTCGCCGACCGCGTCGCGGATATCGGCCACCACCTCGCGGGCGAAGCGCGAGCGGTTTTCGAGGCTGCCGCCGTATTCGTCGGTGCGCTGGTTAGTGGCGCGCGACAGGAAGTGCTGGAAAATGCCGAAGCCGTGCGCGCCGTAGAGACAGATCAGGTCGAAGCCGGCGATTTTCGAGCGCTTCGCCGCGTTGACGAACCAGCGGCGCAGGTCGCGGATATCGGCGCGGTCGAGCGCGCGGGCCTGCACCGGGTCGTTGGTGAAGGTGCGGATCGGCAGCGCGGAGGGGGCGAGCGGCACTTCCTTGGTGTAGAAATTCGGGCCGTTGATGCCGGAATAGGCGAGCTGGATGCCGGCGAGCGCCCCGTGCACCTTCATGGCATCGGACATGCGGCGAAGGCCGGGAATGTCCTTGTCCTCCCACAGGCGCAGCTCGATGAAGGGCGTGATTTCCGAGGTGTGGTGCATCTCGGTCTGCTCGGTGAAGATGACGCCCCAGCCGCCCTCCGACTTGATGCCGCGCATGGCGGCAGCCGCGGAGGGATCGCGGTAACCGCCGCCGTTGCAATGCGGCACCTGGTAGAACCGGTTCTTCGCGACGTGCGGGCCGATCGCGAGGGGTTCGAACAGGATATCGTATTTGGCGTCGCGCATGGCAGTCCTCGGGGTTTTACAGGGCCTATTGGATTGGGCGAAGGGGTCTTGGTAAATGACGCGTTCCGGAAACAGGGATTAGGTTCAGACTAATCAAGGGCTTCCGTGTGGTTGCGCCAGATTTCAATCCTGGCGCGAAGGACCGGCCGCACAAAGACGGCCGGAAAATTCTCTCGTCTTTTCAAGTCGTTGCGGCGAGGCGGATGCCGATTCCCGATCGCGTCTTACCACGCTTTCGGGAACCATTGCCTTATATGCTCAAGCCATAGGCAGGGCCGTGCCGTCGGGCGGGCAGGTGCCTAGTATTTGACCCACACAGTTTTGAGCGCGCAATACTTGTCAAAGCTGTGCAGCGAGAGGTCGCGGCCGAAACCGGACTGTTTCATGCCGCCGAACGGCGTCATGGCGGAGAGGGCGTCGACGGTGTTGACCGAGACCGTGCCGGCATTCAGCCGGTCGGACACGGAGAGCGCCCGCGACAGGTCCCGCGTCCAGACCGAAGCGGCGAGGCCGTATTCGCTGTCATTGGCGATACGAAGCGCCTCCTCGTCCTGGTCGAAGGGCGTGATGGCGAGCACGGGGCCGAAGATTTCCTCCCGCGCAATGCGGGCGTCGGCAGGCACGTCGTTGAAGATCGTCGGCTGGATGTAGCAGTCCGAGCCGTCGCGCGTCTCGCGCTCGCCACCATGGGCGAGGCGGGCTTCCGTGCGGCCGATGTCGATATAGCCCGCCACGCGGTCGGCATGGGTCTTTTCCACCAGCGGCCCCATGCGGGTTGCCGGGTCCAGCGGGTCGCCGAGCGGCCAGGCGGCGGTGGCCGCGATCAGCTTTTGCGTGAACTCCTCCTGCACGGAGCGGTGCACCAGCAGGCGGGAATTGGCGGAGCAGACTTCGCCCGAATTGAACAGGATGCCGAAGGCCGCCATCTCGGCCGCCTTGTCCAGATCGGCGTCAGCGAAGATCAGGTTGGGGGACTTGCCGCCGGTCTCCAGCCACACCTGCTTCATGTTGCTCTCCCCGGCGTACGTCATGAAGAGCTTGCCGACCTTGGTGGAGCCGGTGAAGACCAGCGCATCGACATCCGGATGCAGGCCGAGCGCGCGGCCGGCATCCTCGCCGAAGCCGGGCACGACGTTGAGCACGCCGTCCGGCAGGCCTGCCTCAGAGGCGAGTTCCGCCAGCATCAGGGCGGAAAGCGGCGATTGCTCGGCGGGCTTCAGCACCACGGAATTGCCGGTGGCGAGCGCCGGCGCGAGCTTCCAGGTCGCCATGTCGAGCGGGAAATTCCATGGCACGACGGCGCCGATGACGCCGAGCGGCACGCGCCGGATCAGCGCGAGGTCGCCGCGTCCGGTCGGCGCGATCTCGTCGTAGAGCTTGTCGATGGCTTCCGCATGCCACTGGAAGAAATGCGCGGAGCCGGGCGCATCGATCGTCGTGCTGTCGCTGATCGGCTTGCCCATGTCGAGCGTGTCGAGCAGCGCCAGTTCCGGCACGTTCTCGCGGATGAGGGCGGCAAGGCGCAGCAGCACCTCCTTGCGCTCGGCCGGCGATTTTCCCGACCAGCGGCCATCGTTGAAGGCGCGCCGCGCCGAGGTGACCGCGGCGTCGATATCCTCCGCCGTGCCGCGCGCGACCGCGGTCAGCACCTGCGCATTGGCCGGGTTCACCGTCTCGAACCGCCCGCCCTTCGCCGCCTCGCGAAAGCCGCCATCGATATAGAGGCCGTTGCGAAATTTGAGGCTCGCGGCGCGGCTGCGCCAATCGGTCGTGGTCATGAAATGCCTTTCTGTTCCGGGGTGTCGCCGGCGGAAACCGGCAGGTCCATGCCCATGCCGAGGATCTTTTCGCCGCAGAAATCGATGAAGCGCCGCACCGTCAGCGGCGGGCTTGCGCCGCGCATGGCGATGATGCCCATGCGCATGGGCCGCAGGTTGCCGTTGAGCGAGACGAAGGAGAGTTTTCCGCCATCCAGCGCATAGGTGGAGACCGGCCTTATATTGGCGATGGAATAGCCGAAGCGGTTGGCGACCATCGCCCGCATCACCGACATGTCGCGCGTGCGCTCGACGATATGCGGCGTCAACCCCGCCTCTCGGAAGAGCGAGAGGAAATAGGCCGAGCTGTAGGGCAGGTCGAGCAGGATCATCGGGTGGGGTGCCAGGTCCTCCACCGTCACGTCGCTGCGGCCCGCCAGCGGATGCTCCTCGTGCAGCACGGCATAGGGCGGCAGCACGGCGAGTTCGTGAAACTCCATGTCGGCGGGAATGTCGAGATCGTAGGAGAGCGCGATGTCGAAGCGCGCCATTCGCAGGCCTTCGAGGATGCGCGCATGGTCGCGCTCGTACTGGAAGAAATCGACATCCGGATAGGTATCGGAAAAGGCGCGGCGAAGCGAGGGGATGACGGCCTGCGCGAAGGTAACGAGGCAGGCGACATGCAGCGGCCCGCGGATCTGTCCAGTCAGTTCGTTGGAGAGCGCATTGAGTTTCGCCGCCTCGCCGAGAATCTGGCGGGCCTGCTCGACGAAGATGCGCCCGGCTTGGGTCAGCGACAGGCCATGCGCATGGCGGCGGACGAAGAGCGTGATGCCGAATTCGCGTTCCAGCTGGGAGATCGCGGCGGAAACGGAGGGCGCGGACACGTTCACCCGCTCGGCGGCTTCCGTGACCGAGCCGTACTCCCCGACCGCGACGAGATATTCCAGTTGCCGAAGCGTGAAGCGCAAGACCATGTCCGTATCCTTGTTGAGCCGCCAATTAAGGAACAGATTCATGCGCGGGGAAAGGGCAGCATCGCTGCCGGAGGACGGAAAGGCAGGGACCTCGCGTGGATCTGGGTTGCGGATCATGGTCAACTCGCTTCCTGCTTGCGGCATGCCACGCCCCGGCGGCCCGGGACGCAGCTCGATAGGAGGACCGTCAGGCGCTCTTGCTGGAGCGGCTCGATTGCCCTTCGGCGATGTAGCCTGCGAGATAATCCGCATCGTGCCAGCAGCCCCAGATGAAAGACGAGGCGCGGCGCGACAGCCAGGGCAGGCCGACGAAATAGAGGCCCGGCACCTTCGAGACGCCGCGCTCATGCACCGGCCGGCCCTTCTCGTCGAAGGCGTCGAGTTTTGCCCAGCCGAAATCCTGCGCATAACCGATCGCCCAGATGATCGCGGTGATGCCGGCCGCCTTCAGGTCGAGCGCCAGGATCGGGTCGGTCACGCAGGCCGGGTCCGGCTCCATCCGGCGGGCGTCCGGCTCTTCCGGCAGGTCGAGGCCCTGCTGTTTGGCATAGGCGTCGGCCTGGTCGAGCAGCGAAAGATAGTTGGCATCACCCAGCGCGATGTTTTTCGCGAGGTCCGGGGCAAAACGCAGCTTGCCGCCCTCGAATGTCTCCGCCCGGCCGAGCAGCGTCATGCCGCGCGCGCCGAGGCGGCGGAAATCGACGGTATTGCCGCCATAGGCGCCGGAAACGGCGATCGTCACATGTTCGGTGTTGGGGGCGGGCACCTTCAGGTCCCAGATGCCGAGCGCGCCCAGCCACCAGACGAAATCCTTGCCGCGATAGCGCCGCGGCGGCCGGTCGTGCGGGCCGATAGAGAGGTAGACGCTCTTACCGGAGCGCAACAGCTCGTCGGCGATCTGCGTGCCGGAGGAACCGGCGCCGACCACCAGCACCGCGCCCTCCGGAAGCTGCGCGGGGTTGCGATAGGCATGCGAATGGATCTGCATGATGCCCGTTTCCGCCGGCACGACGGTGGGGATGATCGGCCGCTGGAAGGCGCCGGTGGCGGCGACCACGTTCCTCGCCTCGATTGCGCCCTGCGACGTCTCCACGCGAAAAACGTCGCCGTCCTTCACCACCGATTTCACCTCGACGCCACAGCGGATCGGCGCCTTGATCTGTTCGGCATAGGCGACGAAATAGTCGGCGACCTTTTCCTTCGGCGCGAACTCGTCCGGCTGGTAGTCGTCGAAATTCATGCCGGGAAAACGGTCGTGCCATACGGGGCCGTTCGCCACCAGCGAATCCCAGCGCGCGGTGCGCCAGCTTTCGGCGATGCGGTTCTTCTCCAGCACGAGATGCGGGACGCCGCGTTTGCCGAGATGTTCGCTCATCGCCACCCCGGCCTGGCCGGCGCCGATGACGAGCGTATCCACTTTTTCCACTGACATGCCGGCGTCCTTTTCGCTTTACCAGGGTGTTCAGCCCGCGCGGCTGATGCATGACCACAGGTGTAAAGCACGCCGGAAATGCTCGACATGAGCGTTTGCTTCAGCGCTGATTAGGTCGCGGCTAAAGCGATCTCCGAAAAAGCAGCGACCGGCCTCTCGCGGGACCGGTCGCTTCGTTGGATTCCAGCGCTTACTTCGCCGGGTTCGGGCCGATCCGCTTTCCGTGGTGCACGCGCTCCTCGCCCTTGTGGACCATGGTCACGGCATAATCGATGCCCATGCCATAGGCGCCGGAATGTTCCTTCACCAGGCTAGTGACGGCGTCATAGGTTTCCTTGTGCGCCCAGTCGCGCTGCCATTCCAGCAGCACCTGCTGCCAGGTCACTGGGACGACGCCGGCCTGCACCATGCGGTCCATGGCATATTTGTGGGCGTCGACGGAGGTGCCGCCCGAGGCATCCGCCACCATGTAGATCTCGTAGTCGGTGTCATGCATGGCCGACAGCGCGAAGGTGGTGTTGCAGACTTCCGTCCAGAGGCCGGAAACGACGATCTTCTTGCGGCCGTTCGCAGCGTTCTTCGCCAGCGCGTCGCGCACGTTCTGGTCGTCCCAGGAGTTCATCGAGGTGCGCTCGAGAATGTCGTTTTCCGGGAAGACGGCAAGCAGTTCGGGATAGGTGTGGCCGGAAAACGAGCCGGTCTCGACCGTGGTGATGGTGGTCGGGATGTCGAAGATCCTGCCCGCCTTGGCAAGGCCGACGACATTGTTCTTCAGCGTCTGGCGGTCGATCGACTGCACGCCGAAGGCCATCTGCGGCTGCTGGTCGATGAAGATGAGCTGGCTGTTCTTCGGGGTCAGGACTTCGAGTTTGCCGGACATGGTGTTCTCCTCTCTCGGGTTGGTGCGCCGTGGCGCCGCTGTCTATGGAGATGAAGCTACCGGAGTTGATTGGCCCGCGGAATTGCAATAATAATTCCGATTGAATTGCGATTTTTGGAATAATCGAGATGAACGACACCAAGGCCCTGCGCATCTTCCTCCTCGCCGCCGAAAAGCGCAACTTCGCCCAGGTGGCGCGCGAGCTCGACATGGCGCCCGCCGCCATCACCCGGGCGATCGCGGCACTCGAAGAAGACCTCGGCATCCAGCTTTTCGTGCGCACGACGCGGCAGGTGTCGCTGACGACGGACGGCGCGATCTTCGCCGCCCAGGTGCAGCCGGCCATGCAGGCGCTGGAGACGGCGCGCAAGGACGTGATCAACGCCAACAAGGCGGACCAGGGGCGGCTTCGGATCAGCGCGCCGACCTGGTTCGGCAAGACCGCGCTGCCGGGCGTGCTCTCGGGTTTCCGCACGCTCTACCCGAAGATCAATTTCGAGATTTCGCTCGCCGACGGCTTCGTCAACATCCTCGACCAGGATTTCGACCTCGCCATCCGCATCTCGGCCGCCCCCTCCGACAAGTTCACCATCTGGCGCAAGGTCTGCCTGATCCGCCGCGTGCTGGTCGCCGCCCCCGGCAGCCGCTTTGCGGGCATGGCGCATCCGGGCGAACTGACGCCCGACGCGTGCCTCGCCTATAACGGCGAGAGCCGGCGCGAGGCCTGGCTTCTGACGGACGGCAGCGCCAGCGTGGAAATCTCCGCCGGCCGCGCCTTCAGCGCCAACAATGGCGACCTGCTCGCCGACATGGCGGCGGAAGGGGCGGGCGTGGCGCTGCTGCCGCATTTCCACATCGCCGAGCACCTGGCAACCGGCCGGCTGGTGCATGTCTTCCCGCAATGGTCGCCGCCCGACCTGTGGCTGACCCTCTACTACCCGCCCTACCAGGCGCTGCCACCCCGCATCGCCACCTTCTCGAAATATTTCGAAGAGCGCGTCCCGGCCCTCATGGATGCGTTGCAATAGGAAGGCGGGGCGCGGTGCCGGCTATCTTGCCAGCCAGTTTTCCACATCGAGGCCCCGGATGCGGCTGAATTCGCGGGTGTTATCGGTCACCAATGTCAGATTGAGCGCCTGGGCGTGAGCGGCGATCAGCAAATCGTTGAGACCGATGATTTGCCCGGCCATCTCCAATTCCGCGCGGATGACGCCATATCCGGCATCGACCGGCACATCCAGCGGCAGAACCGGAATCGTCCCGAGCACGCCCTCGACCTTTTCGAGCAGCCTGGCCGAGCCCTTCTTCGCGCAACCGTAGCGCAGTTCGGCCGCGACGACGATGCTGGTGCAGATGTCCCGCGGCCCGACCTCTTCAATACGCCGCGCCGCCGGCCCGAACGGGTTGCGGATGATGTCGCTGATGATGTTGGTGTCGAGCATATAGCCGCTCAAAAGATATCCTCGGGCTTTGCGGGCATATCCTCGATATCCGGGAACTGGTCCTCCGGCCCGAGCGGCGCTTCCTTCTTCCATTGGGCCAGCAGTTCCACGATGTTGGCCGGCCCGGTGACAGGCTCGATGATGAGTTTCATGCCCTCGCGACGAATCAACACGCGATCCCCCGGCAACTCGAATTCCACGGGAATCCGCACCGCCTGGCTGCGGTTGTTGCGAAACAGCTTGGCCTCTTTGGGCTTCGATGAGGGTGATCGGATGGGCATGCGTTGGCTCCCATGTATATGCAATATGTATATGCCGACCGCGGGCGCGTCAAGCCGGCGGGCTTTGCGCCATACGCTCCAGACTGGTCGCGAGTACGCCGAGGAAGAGCGCGAAGAAGCCGCGCGGCGTCTGCGGGTCGGCCTGCCTGTCGCCATAGGTCTCGGCGAGAAAGCGGTAGGCGTGCAGGTTTTCGGGCGGAATGTAGGTGGGCGCCTGCGCTGGCGACTGGCGCAGGGAGTACCAGTCGACCACGAGATCCAGCAGCGGCCGGGCCTGCATCCAGGCGGCATCGACACCGGATTCCGCCGCCTTAGCCTCCAGCGCCGTGCCTGCCATCAGCAGGCCGAGATCCCACAGCGTCATTTGCCGCGCGCGCTCCGCCATTTCCGGCGGCCATTCCTTCGGCAGGAAACGCTCCAGCACCAGCGGGCGCATGTGGCGATGGAGGAAGGTGCCGTAGTCTGGCGCCGCCATTGCCGGGTCCGGCGCGAGGCCGGCGCGGGCGTGTTCGGCGCGGTAGAGCGCGAGGAGATCGGCATCGAGCGGCTCTTCGGCGAGCGACACGCTCTCCACCACCGGTGCGGCGCCTTCCACATGCACAACGACGAAGCCGGCCGGGAAGGCGACGAGCGAGGGCACGGCGATATTGGTGAGGCCAGCGAGGCGGGTACGGGCCTCGACATGCAGGTGGCCGCTGAAATGCAGCCGCAGGCCGGCCCCGGCGAGCGTCTCCGCCACCACGGGGCGCGGCGTGCGTTTCGCCACATTGGTCTCGCCGAACAGCCGGCGCTCGGTTTGCGCATCGTCCTCGAACGGATCGACCGCCGGATAATGCGAGAGGGCGAGCAGCTGCTTGCCCCCGCTTTCGGCCCTCGCCGCGACGTCGGCGATCCAGTCGATGAGATAGGGTTTGACCCGCAAAAGCGCGTTCCAGCCGGCATCCGAACTGTCGATGAAGGCCTTTTTCCGGGAGATATCGCGACCGCCATTGCGCGGCTCGAAGACATTGGCGTCGATCATCAGCAGCCAGAGGCCCGCCTCCGGCTCGACCAGATAGGAGGCGTCCATCAGCCGGCGCACGGTCTTTCCGTCGGCGGAAAAGAGGTCGTGTTCGCGCGCGGCCGCGTCGTCGCTCTCACCGAAGGGCGTTTCCCAGTGCAGGTATTCCGGGCGGCGGAAATAGCCGAAATCGCGCATCGGCATGAGGCCTGCCGGAATGCCCTCGCAATACATTTTTGGCGTGACGATCGGCTGGCCGGGATCGTCGGCGGCCTTTTCGGCGTCGCTCGTCACCAGCGTCGTGCCGCCCGTGGCGTCGACATAGCGGGTGTCGCGGTGCTTGCCGAGCGGGCCGAAGACGTCGTGATTGCCGGGCGTGGCATAGAAGGCGAGGCCGTGGCGGTCGCGGTAGCTTTCGAGCAGGCGCACCAGGCTCGCCACCGTCTCGCGCTGGCCGTCGTCGCTATAATCGCCGAGCAGCACGACATGGCGGATGCCGCGCGCGACGATGCGGTCGAGCGCGGCCGGCAGGGCGGCGAAACTCTCGTTGAACACGCGGGTCGAGCCGGCGGTATCGGCCCAGCTGCGCAGCGTCAGCCTGCGGCCGCCCACCGTGATGCCCGCGAAATCGTAGTCGCCCTCGATGTCGTGGAAATGGGCATCCGCGATGACGGCGACGGCCGGCATGGCGTCACGGCCTTCTGCGGTAGAGGAAATAGCGGTCGTTATCGACGCTCGCGGGCAGCGGCAGCGGTTCGAGGGCCGCATGATCGAGCGGCAGGCCGCTGACGGCGATGCCGCCCGTGCCGAGCGCCTGCGCGACGATGCCGGGCAGCCAGGTCAGCGTGATCGCGTCCTTGTCCTCGTAGCCGGTGCCGATATCGGCATGAACGAGGGCCGCGCCCGTGCCGGCATAGGCCTTTGCCGTCTCGGCGATCTCGCCGAGCACCAGGTCTTCGGCCGGCGGCGCAGAGGATGTATGCGCGCCAAAAGCCCGGTCGAAGGCGACGATGCGCCGGCCGGGGAATTTTTCGCGCAGGTGATCGAAGGTGCGGCCGTTCCCGAGCCCGATTTCCAGAATGGCGCCGGTGGCGGGCAGCGGCAGGCTCTCGCGCACATGATCGATGACGTCGCGCTGGGCGGACATGCGGCGGATAAAACTTTCCAGACGGCTCATGGATATCAGGCCTTGATGATCGTATCGGCGGCAATGCCGCGCCGGGCGAAGACGTTGCGGGTGTCGACGATGAGCGCGCTCCAGTCGGCAAGCGCGGCATAGTCGACGCCGTCATGGTCGGTGGCGATCAGCACGGCATCGAAGGCGCGGATTTCCGCCTCGCTCCAGGCGACCGAGGGCCGGCCCTTGAAGGCGCCATATTCGCGGGTCGGTGGGATTTCCGGCACATGCGGGTCGTAATAGCTCGCCGAGCCGCCGCGCTCCTCGATCAACTCGATCAGCTTCAGCGAGGGGCTTTCGCGAATATCCGGCACGTTCTTCTTGTAGGCGAGGCCGATCACCAGCACTTTCGAACGGCTGAGCGCCTTGCCCTGCCGCCGGTCGAGCGCTTCGGCGAGTTTCTCCACCACATGGCGCGGCATGGCGGAGTTGATCTCGCCGGCAAGCTCGATGAAGCGGGTCGGCAGTTCATAGGCGCGCGATGCCCAGGTGAGGTAGAAGGGATCGATCGGGATGCAATGGCCGCCGAGACCGGGGCCCGGATAGAAGGGCATGTAGCCGAAAGGTTTCGAGCTTGCCGCGTCGATCACCTCCCAGATGTCGACGCCCATGGCCTCGTAGATCACCTTGAGCTCGTTCACCAGCGCGATGTTGACGGCGCGGAAGACGTTTTCGGTGAGTTTTACGGCCTCCGCCGTGGCGGTGGAGGAGACCGGCACGACGGTCTTCACCACCGCGCCGTAGAAGGCGACGACCAGCGCCTGCGCTTCCGCACCGTCGCCGGCGACGACCTTGGGGATGGTCGAGGTCTGGAACTGGCGGTTGCCGGGGTCCTCGCGCTCCGGCGAGAAGCCGAGGAAGAAATCAGCGCCGGATTTCAGCCCGCCGGCCTCCAGCGTGCGACGCACGAGGCCGTCGGTGGTGCCGGGATAGGTGGTCGATTCCAGCACGATAAGCTGGCCGGGGCGAAGCGTGCGCGCGATGTCGCGGCAGGTTTTTTCGACGAAACTCATGTCGGGATCGCGGTGGCGGGTGAGCGGCGTCGGCACGCAGATGGCGATGACGTCGCAATCGCCGAGCCGGCCGAAATCGCTCGTCGCGTCAAAACGGCCGGCGCGGTGCTCCTCGGCAAGGATCTCGCTGGAAACGGCCTCGATATAGCTTTTGCCCGCATCGATCGCGACGATCTTGCCGGGGTCGATGTCGAAGCCGAGGACGGTGAAGCCGGCGCGCGCGACGGTGATGGCGAGCGGCAGGCCGACATAACCGAGGCCGATGATGCCGATGCGCGCCTCGCGGGATTGGATGCGCGCAAGCAGCGTCTCGTGGGAAGGCAAGGCTGTTGGCATCGGCACTCCGCGCACATATACAAGACCGGCGTGTTCAGATGGGAGAGTTTGGCCGGCCTGTCAAGTCTCGCCCATCCGCCGCCGAAACCAGCGCAACGAGTCCATGAAGATCGCATTCTACGCCCCGCTGAAGTCGCCGGAACATGCCGTTCCCTCGGGAGACCGGCTGATGGCGCGCCAGATTGTCGAATGCCTGAAACGCGCCGGCCATGAGGTAACGCTCGCCTCCGGGCTGCGCGCCTTCCTCGGGGATTGTGCGGATGAAGCCGGTTATGCGCGGCTCAAGGCGGAGGCGGCGGCGGAGATCGCCCGGCTTTCGGCGCTGTGGCAGGGCGAGGGCGCGCCGGACCTGTGGTTCTGCTACCACCCCTATTACAAGGCGCCGGACCTGATCGGCCCCGCGCTCTGCCAAGCTTTCGGCCTGCCCTATGTGACGGCCGAGGCCTCCTATTCGCCGCGCCGCAATCTCGGCATCTGGCGCGAGATGCAGGCCGGCGTGCTGGAGACGGTGCGCGGCGCGGCCGTCAATATCGGCCTCACCGCCCGCGACCGCGCGGGCCTTACGGATGCCGCCCCGGATGCGGCGATCGCCGCGTTGAAACCCTTCATCGACGAGGGGCTTTTTACCGCGCAAGCGGCACAGCCGGAGCCTTGCCGCCTCGTCACGGTCGCCATGATGCGCGCCGGCGACAAGCTGGCGAGTTTTCGCGCGCTCGCGGAAGGCCTGAGCCGCATGACGGACGTGCCCTGGCGCCTCTCCGTGGTGGGCGATGGGCCGTTGCGCGCGGAGGTGCAAGCGCTCTTTGCCGGGTTTGGGGAAGGGCGGATCGACTGGCTGGGGCAGCGGGAGCGGGCGGAGGTGGCGGATATCCTGTCGAAGGGTGCGCTCTATGTCTGGCCGGGCTGCGGCGAGGCCTATGGGCTTGCCTATCTGGAGGCGCAGGCCGCCGGGTTGCCGGTCGTCGCCTTCGCGACGGCGGGGGTGCCGGAGGTCGTCGAACACGGCGAAACTGGCCACCTGACCGAACCGGGCGATGCCGCCGCCTATGCGGCGGCGATTGCGGCCCTGCTTGGCGATGAAGCGGAGCGCAGCCGCATGGCGAAAAATGCGCGCGCCCGTGTTATCGCGGAGCATTCCCTGCCGGCCGCCGCAACGGCGCTCGATGCCATCCTGCGCCAATCCGTCGGAGAGAAGAGATGACGCTGCCCGCAATCGCACAACCCCTGCTCGACGAAATCGCCCGCCGGGCCGATAGCGGCAAGCCGCTGCGCCTGTGGCTGCGCGACGACGATGCCATCGAGCCGACCGCCGCGCTCGACCACCTGATGGCGCTGACGGCCGCGCATGACGTGCCGGTCCTGCTCGCCGCCATTCCGGCTTGCACCGGGCAGGCGCTGGCCGATCGCCTTGCGGGCGAAAGCCGCGTCTCAGTGGCGGTGCATGGCTGGGCGCACAAAAGTTATGCGGGAGCGGGCGAGAAGAACCAGGAACTCGGCGACCATCGGCCGGCGCAAGAGGTTCTTCGCGAACTGGGCGAGGGGTTTGGAAAGCTGTCAGCACTGCATGCCGGCCGCTTCGTGCCGATGCTCGTGCCGCCATGGAACCGCATCGCCCCATCCGTCACAGCCGGCCTGCCGGGCATCGCCTTTCGGGCACTGTCGGTCTTCGGCCCGGAAAAGCCGGCGCCGCTTAAAATGCTGAACACCCATGTCGACATTATCGACTGGCGCGGCACGCGTGGCGGGCGGGAAGCGGCAGCGGTGATCGCCGATCTGGTACGGGTCTCGCAGGCACAGGAGGGGCCGATCGGGCTGCTCACCCATCATCTGGTGCATGATCAAGCGGCGTGGGATGTGATGGCGCTGGTGTTCGAAGCGACCGCTGCTGGAGCCGATTGCGGCTGGTTCGGCGTTGACGATCTGCTCACGGAAATATGAGCTCGCGTTAACCTTATCCCCTTGTTTCCGCCGCATTTCGCCGGCATTTCTTCGCCCACGCAAACAGGCGGATTCGCGAACGAATGCAGTCGATCGGCAAGACTACTGGAAACGCAAACGCCCGCCGAAAGGCGGGCGACACCGGACAGGTTGTCGTCGGAAGAGGAAGCGCTGAAGACGCCTTCAGTGGCTGTGGGCAAGCCGCTGGCCGACCACACGCATGGTTTCGGCCATGCTGCGCGGGCAGGTCGAGAGGACCTTCAGGAAGCAGTCCTTGCTGATGCGCAGGGCCTCGACGGCCGTTGAGGCCTTCACCGTGGCATTGCGCGCCGTGCCGCAGAGGATGGCGATTTCGCCAACGACCGAACAGCAGCCGGCGGAGGCAATTTTCTCGTCTCCGGAAGGGCCTGCCTTGTAGACGTCGACGACGCCCGACAGCACGACATAGGCAGCATCGCCTTCGTCGCCCTGATGGAAGAGTTCTTGGCCTTCACGGTAGCAGACGCGGTTGGAGGCAAATGCGAGCAACTTGAGCTTTGCCGCATCAATCCCCGAGAAGAGCGGAACCCGTCGTAGCATCTGTACTTCGTCGTTCAGGATCATAATAGTCAACCGCCTCGATTTCGGCTACTCGATCAATTCTCACCAGTCATGCTATCAGTTGCTTGTATACCGTACCGCTTTCGACAATCGTGTCGTAGGCTCCGTCTTCCACCAATGTTCCGCCATCAAAAGCAAGCACTCTTTTAAAGTGTTTTGCAAGCGGGGTATTTGACAAAACCCAGACGACAGCCGGATTATCACCGCTCTTGGCCAGGAACGCAAGTGCTGCCTCCACGATGTGCTCCTGGAGGTGGTGGTCCAACCCCGAGAGCGGCCGGTTGAAGATGTAATAATCCGACCGGCGGATGAGGGCCCGTGCCAGGCTGAGCTTCAGCCGCTGCAAGTTGTTCAACCGCCGTCCGCCTGCCCCGACATTCGACTCGAGCCCGAGCGCCATCAGCGCGCGGTAAAGCTCGGGCCTTTTCCTGAGCAGGTCTCCGCCGATCTCTCTCAACTTCGGAACAGCATCGCTATAACGATGGTTAAGCTTGCCGAAGACGATATTGTCGACCAGCGTTCCTGACGTCAGATAAGCATTCGGGTCGTAACGTTCAATATAGCCCTGAAGTTCCGGCGGCAGGTTTGCATGGAACTGGTGGCGCACTTCTACGATCTTGCGCATCAGCGCCTCGTCGAGCACGCCGAAACGGTGCCGCGGCTCGACATAGAAGAACGAGAGGCGGATGAGCGCGATGCGGTCCTCGTCGCTCGGCGTGGCATTGTGTCGCAGGCGCTGAAGCAGGTGTTGATAGGTCGGGATCTCGTCGCCCCGCATATAGGTGAGCTGCTCGAAGAACGGATGGTCGGGCGGCAGGTCCTTGAAGAGTTCCACCGTGCTTTCGGCAATACCCTGGCCCATCTTGAACAGCGCGTCGCCGAGCCCGCTTTCGCGCATGATGTTGCGGAAATACGGCGTCTTGACGATCGCCCGCGTGGAGGCCTTCGGGTCCGGCATCATGCCGAAGAACAGGTTTTCGGCGACCGGCGCCTCGGTGTTGTAGGCGTCCTCCTCGAAGGGGATGACGAGATTGTTCATGTCGCGGCGGTTGAGCTCTTCGCGCAGGTCACGACGCAGGGCGACGATCTCGGCGGCGACGGCGGGTGCCACCTCGGCATCGGCCGGCAGCGTCGAGTGCAGCGCGAGCTGCAGCACGTCGTCGGAAAGCTCCACGATATCGAGCACCGCCATCATCGAGCCGAAGAGCCCGGCCGAGCCGTTGGCATGCAGCGTCGTGAGGTCGATCCAGTTGCCCTTGAGGTCGAAATCCGGATTGCCGGAGCGCTGCGCCTCCAGCACGTCCCATTTGCGCTGGTCGGAGGCCGCGCCCTTGTAGGCGGCGGGCTCAACGGGCGCATGCTTGACGCCGTAGAGCAGGTTGTCCTCCAGGCTGCCATGGAAGAAATAGGCATCCGGCGAGGCATAGGAGATGCGCCGGCCCGTCACGGATTCCGGCAGCGCATAGAGGTCGTCGTCGCCGGCCGTCACCTTGCCGCCGGCCGGCCAGATGATGCGGCCGAGCGCTTCGGCCAGCCTGTCGCCGCCGCTCGCCGCCGTGCCGATGATGGCGACGGTCTCGCCGGGCGATATCTTGACGGAGACGTGCTCCAGCACGCGCCCGCCGATATCGTCTTCCAGCACCAGGTTGGTGGCGCTGAGCGGGTGGTTCAGCATGGTGCCGTTCGCCGCGTTGAGGGCCTGGATTTCCGGTTCGATCAGGTTGTCGGCATCGAACTGCTCGACGACCTGCTCGTATTTCACCTGCACGTCCTGGCGCACCAGCTCCCAGTCGATCAGCTCTTTCAGCGGGCCGGGCAGTTCCTTGTAGGCGTTGATGACCGCCACCAACTGGCCGACGTCGAGCTTGCCGACGATCGTGAGGTAGCCGCCGATGCAATAGAACAGGAAGGGCGTGAGCTGGGCGAGGAAGTTGTTGAGGAATTTGACCAGGAACTTCCACTGGTAGATGTCGTAGCGGATGCGGAAGATGTGGCCGAGGCGGGCGGCGATGTCGGCGCGCTCGTAGTTGGAGGTGTCGTAGGCGTGGATCGTGCCGATGCCGTCGACGATCTCGGCGACGCGGCCGGCAAGCTGGCGGGCGGTGATCTGGCGCTCGCGGCCAAGCTCGATCAGGCGGCGGCGCATGCGCGGGATGATGCCGACCTGGATCATGGCCATGGCAAAGGCGATGAAGCCCAGCCAGAAATGCTGGATGAAGATGAAGATCAGCGCTGTCAGCGCCTGGCCGCCGAGAAGGGCCGGCTGCACGAAGGCATCCGCGGTGAAGCCGCCGAGCGGTTCCACCTCGTCCTTGACCATGGAGGAGACTTCGCCGGCCTTGACGTGCTTGAAATATTTCGGCGGGAACCGGAGGATGCGGTCGACCAGCTCATAGCGGATGCGGCGCAGGAGCCGCTCGCCGAGGCGACCCTTGTAGGTATTGATGTAATATTTGAACAGGCCGTTGATGATGACGAGCACGAGGAACGTCAGGCTGAGCGCGAGCAGCGACGGCATGCGCTCCAGAGGCAGGCCGCCATAAAGCTCGACATGTCCCCAGAACGGAATATCGAAGCTGATCGGCATGAACAGCTCGGTATCGCCCGGCTGGTCGAAGCCGCTCCCCTGGATCGGGCCGTTGACGATCTGCTTGGGCAGGTCGAAGGCGAGATAATAAGGGATCATGGACAGGGCGACGATCAGCAGGATGAAGAGCTGCTGCGGCCGGGTGTGGTCCCAAATATATCGGGCGAGACTTTTTTCCATGGGAGACTTCTATGCGCGTGAACGGCGGCTGTCCGTATGAAGATTATAAGACAGCGGCAATACCGCAAGAGCTAGGAAGCCGTGTGGCCTTTTAGAAGGTCCCTCAGGATATTCGCGGTACGATTGGCGCCATCCAGTTGCAAATCGGGCACATTTTTCTCAGTTTCGGCGCAAAGCGCGCGCGAAATTGCGCCTGCCATCGTTTCCGCAGAAAGCTCATGCTCCGCCACGACGACCGCCCGGCCGAGTCGCTCCAGGCGCTCGGCGCGCGCCGTCTGCTCCGTCTCGCCACCCGACGCGAAGGGCACCAGCACCGCGCCGCAGCCGGCCTCCAGCACATCGCAGACCGTGTTGTAGCCGGCCTGCGAGACCGAGAGGCGCGCGGCGGCAAGCAGGCTGCGGAAATCGGTGCGGAAGCGCACGAGGTCGACATTCTCGCCCGCCTGCGCGGAAAACCGGTCGAAGTCGGCCTGCGGCAGGTTCGGGCCGGTAATGACCAGCCAGCGGCCGCTGTCGGCAAGGCGCTGCGATGCCTGGAGGGCGGCCTCGACCAGCCCCGCGCCGACCGCGCCGCCGCCGGCGGAGACGACGATATCGTAGCGCTCGACCGCGGGCGTTGCCGGACCTGCGCCGACGAGGCCGGTATAGACGACGCGGTCGGCAATCGCGTCGGCCAGCGGAAAGGTGTCCTCCAGCCGCACGAAACCCGGATCGCCATGCACCAGCACCCGGTCGAAATGGCGGCGCACGAGATCGATGGTCTCCTCGTCGCGGCCGGGCTTGGCGCGCTCCTGCAGGATGTCGCGCAGCGAGGTCATCAGCAGCGGGCGCGGCATGGTGGCCTCGATCGCGTCGATCAGCGGCAATAGTTCGAAGCGCACCTGGCGGCGGCCGAAGGGGAAAGCCTCGATGATGACGATGTCGGGCCGGCAGGCATGGTAGGCGGCGAGCAGCCGGTCGCGCCGGTCGGCCTTGAAGGCCTCGTCGACGACCTTGCCGTCCTCGTCGACGAGGGCTGCAAAACCGCCGTCACCGACGGCGATCGCCGGCAGCGCGACATGGTCGATGCCGGGGCCGGGAAAGCCATCGACCGGCATGCCGCCGGTGACCAGCGTTACGGCGAAACCGTTGGCGCCGAGCGCGCGCACGATGCGGCTGGCGCGCGCCAGATGGCCGATGCCGAGCAGGTGCTGCACGTAGAAGAGGACGCGCGGGCTGCTCATGCCGTCTCCCGCGCTGCGGTTTCGAACAGCGATTTCAGCTGGGCGATGCTGGTGTGATGATCGAAGCTCGCGCGCACCTTGGCTTCGGCGGCCCGGCCGAGCCGGTCGCGCAGGGCGGGGTCGCGGATCGCGCGTTCGAGGGCTGCGGCGAGCGCCTCCGGATCTTCCGAGGGCACCAGCAGGCCGTTGACGTCGTTTTCGAACAGTTCGGGAATGCCGGAAATATCGGTCGCGACGCAGGTCAGCCGCTGGCTTGCCGCCTCGACCAGCACGTTCGGCAGGCCGTCGCGGTCGCCATCGGCGGTGATGCGGCAGGCGAGCGCGAAAATATCGGCCTCGCGGTAGCCGGCAAGCACATCCTTCTGGTCCACCGCGCCGAGCCAGCTCAGCTTTTCCGTTATGCCCAGCTCCTCGGCCAGCCTCTGCAACATCGCCCGCTCGCCGCCATCGCCGGCATGTACGAAGCGCCAATGGAGGTCGGCGGGGAGGCGGGCCAGTGCGCGCAACAGCACGTCATAGCCCTTCTTCGGCACCGCGCGCCCGACGCTGATGATGGTGACGGGGTCCTGCGGGTCGGAGCCGTCGCAGGGTGGGCGGGGATTGTCGGCGGCGGGTGTGCAGCCGCAAGCGTCGTGTGTCGGTTGGGCGATACCCCCCTCTGTCCTGCCGGACATCTCCCCCTCAAGGGGGGAGATTGGATGGAGCAGCGTTTCGCCCATCTCGGAGGCCGCCGTTTGAGCACCGTCCTCACCGCCAGCCGATCTCCCCCCTTGAGGGGGAGATGTCCGGCAGGACAGAGGGGGGTGCTCCGAACTCCCCGCGTCGATGGACGGAAAGCGATCCAGATCGAGGCCGTGGTAGCTCAGATGCACCCGGTCGCGGTTCTCTGCGGCAAGCGTTTGCAGATGCGCGTGCCCCGTCTTCGTGCAGGTCACGGCCCAGTGCGCGGTCGAGAGCTTTTCGGCGAGTTCCCAGTCCTCGGAGGTCCAGATGTCCTTGGCGTGCGCCGAGACGGTCCAGGGGATGCCGAGCATCTTGCTGGCATAATTGGCGACGGAGGCGGGGGTGTGGATGAAATGCGCGTGCAGCCAGCCGGCGCCCTCCGGCCATTCGCCGACGAGCACCGCCGCCTGGCCGAAGCGGCGGAAGCGGTTGCGGCTGAAATCGCGCGGCAGGTCCTTCAGGAACTGCCGCAGGGCCGCGCCGAAACCGGGCAAGCGAAAACTTTTCAGGAGGCCGCGCAGCACGCGGATCGGCTCCTGGTGCAGATATTCCGGCAGGTAGAAGACCGGCGCCTTGATCTCGTCGTGCACGGGATGGCGCTTGCGATCGGTCGGGTGGCGCAGCGACACGAGCACGAGGTCGAGCCCGGCCCGCTCCAGCCCGAGCAGTTCCTGCGCGATGAAGGTTTCCGACAGGCGCGGATAACCCTTCAGCAGCACGACGATCTTGTGCGGGGGCGCCAACGCGGTCTCGCCTCTCACTCGCCGGACGGGATCAGTTCGCGCGACGACAGCTCATCGCCGACGATGCGGGCAATGTGGCGCAGGCCCTCCAGCCGGAGGCCCGGATGGCCGCTCGACGGCGGCGGGCGCTTCGGCAGCGCCTTCAGCGCGGCGGCAAGGCGGACCGGATCGCTCGATTCCTCCGGCAGCAGCATGTCGATGAGGCCCAGCTCGGCGGCGCGGGTGGCGCGGATGAGCTGCTCCTCGCGCGGCTGCACGCGCGGCACGATCAGCGCCGGCTTGTCGAAGGAGAGGATCTCGCAATAGGTGTTGTAGCCGCCCATCGCCACCACGCCCTGCGCGCCGGCGACCAGATCCTCCATGCGCGAATCGAACTCGATCACCTCGATATAGGGGATCTTCGCGGCCTCCTGGGTGAGCTTGGTGCGCTCGCCTTGCGGCATATAGGGGCCGAGCACGATAAGCGCCCGGTGGGTCAGTTCGGGATCGTGCTGGTAGGCGCGGATGACGTCCTGCACGAGGTCCGCCCCGTCGCCGCCGCCGCCGGTGGTGACGAGAATATAGTCGCCGGTCGGCTGGTACTGGGCGCGGTCCATCTGCAGCGCGTTGCGATGCAGGAAGCCCACGAATTTCAGCTTTTCGCGCACACCGTCCGGCACGTCGAGGCCGATCAGCGGATCGTAGAAATCCGGCGGGCCATAGACCCAGATGTCATCGTAGAACTTCTCGATCTTGTGCATGACATCCTTGCGCTTCCACTCGGCTTCGAGCAGGTGCGGCGCGTCCATCACTTCGCGAAGCCCGAGGATCAGCCGTGTGCCGCGACCCTTCAGGTAGGCAAGCGTCTCTTCCACCTCGCCGGAAAGCCCCATCGGCTCCTTGTCGATGATGAAGATGTCGGGCCGGAAGGTCTCCGCCGTGTGGCGG
Organism: Shinella sp. GW835-FHT14H05; assembly: GCF_058793575.1. Taxonomy (NCBI): domain Bacteria; kingdom Pseudomonadati; phylum Pseudomonadota; class Alphaproteobacteria; order Hyphomicrobiales; family Rhizobiaceae; genus Shinella; species Shinella sp. GW835-FHT14H05. The sequence continues at coordinate 104,392 of NZ_JBXAFY010000016.1, forward strand.
ATGATCGAGCGGCGCATGGTCAGCGTGTCTTCGAGGTCGATATGGCGCTCCAGCGAGGTATATTCGCCGTTGCGCAGCTTGATGACGCTCGGGATCTTCACGAAATCGACGCGGGCGCGGTAATCGAAGGCGCCGGCGATGGTGGCGCCCGAGATGATCAGCACGTTGAGGCCGCGATATTCCTCGACCAGCGCATGCGCAATCGTCCGACACCGGCGCAGGTGGCCGAGACCGAACGTGTCATGGCTGTACATGAGGATGCGGGCGTGTTCGAAACTCCGGCTCACGGGAAAAGCCTCCAGGCTCGCGCCGGGATCGCCGTCGAAAAGCTCTTGTGCATTGGTCGTCCCAACGATCTCACTTGTAGGGGTCAGCCGCATCGCGCAGTCCATCGCCGAGGAAATTGAAAGCAAGAATGACCAAAACGACAGGTACTACCGGAAAAAGCAGCCACGGATAAAGGGCGATGATGTTGATGCTGCGAGCCTCTGTCAGAAGAATGCCCCAGCTTGTGATGGGCGGCCGAAGGCCCAGCCCGAGAAAACTCAATGCCGTCTCGCCGAGGATCATGCCCGGAATGGTCAGCGTTGCGCTGGCAATCAGATGGGACATGAAGCCGGGCACGAGATGGCGGCGGATGATGCGGGCGCTGCCGGCGCCCATGACCTGGGCCGCCAATACATAATCTTCCTCGCGCAAGGCAAGAAGTTTCGAGCGCACGGCGCGCGCAAGTCCGGTCCAGTCCAGCATGCCGAGGATGATGGTAATGCCGACATAGACGAGAATAGGGCTCCAGGTGACCGGAATGATGGCGGCGAGCGCCATCCACAGCGGAATGCTGGGGATCGATTGCAACACCTCGATGACACGCTGCACGATGAGGTCGAAAATGCCGCCGTGATAGCCGGCAAGACCGCCGATGACGATGCCGAGCACGAAGCTCATCATGACGCCGAGCGCGCCGATGGTGAGCGAGATGCGCGCGCCATAGAGGATGCGCGACAGCATGTCCCGCCCGAGCCGGTCCGTGCCGAGGAAGAAGAACTCGCCGTCCTTGGCCGGGCAGACGAGGTGCACGTCCGACTGGAACAGGCCCCAGAACCTGTAGCTGTCGCCGCGGCAGAAGAAGCGCAGCTTCTGCACGTCGGTCCTGTCGTCGGTATAGACGCGCTGCAGCGTGTCCATGTCGAGCCTCATCGTCTGGCCGTAGACGAACGGCCCGACGAACGAGCCCTCATGCATGAAGCGCAGCGTCTGCGGCGGCGAATAGATGAAGTCGATGTTGCGGGTGTGCAGATTGTAGGGCGACAGGAACTCGCTGATCGCGATCATCAGGTAGACGGCGATGAGGAAGATGCCCGAGGCGAGCGCCATCCTGTGGCGGCGGAACTGCCACCACATGAGCTGGAACTGCGAGGCCTGGGCAATCGTCTTCAGCTCCTCGACCTTGCGCTCGGCGGCGTACGGATCGAAGGGCGCGTCGGAGACGTAGTGGCCGAGCGGCGCGCCGGGTTCGGGAAGCGGCGTCTTCACTTGCGGCTGCCTCCGCCAAGCCGGATGCGCGGGTCGAGGATCGCGAGCGCGATATCGGACACCAGCACGCCGACGACCGTCAGAAATGCGAGGAACATCAGGAAGGAGCCGGCAAGATACATATCCTGGGTCTGGAGTGCCTTGATCAGCATGGGGCCGGTCGTTTCCAGCGACAGCACGATCGCCGTGACCTCCGCGCCGGAAATGATCGAGGGCAGGATCGAGCCGATGTCGGAGATGAAGAAGTTGAGCGACATGCGCAGCGGATATTTCAAGAGAACCCGCATCGGATGCAGGCCCTTGGAGCGGGCGGTGACGACATATTGCTTGTTGAGTTCGTCGAGCAGGTTGGCGCGCAGGCGCCGCACCATGCCGGCCGTGCCCGCCGTGCCGATGATGATGACCGGGATCCAGATATGCGACAGGATGGAGCGGAATTTCTCCCAGCTCATCGCCGCGCCCATATATTCGCGGTCCATCAGGCCGCCGATCGACACGCCGAACCAGATATTGGCGAAATACATCACGACAAGCGCCAGCATGAAGTTCGGCACGGCGATGCCGATGAGGCCGGCGAAGGTCAGGCCGTAATCGCCCCAGCTATACTGGTGGGTGGCGGAATAGATGCCGATCGGGAAGGCGATCAGCCAGGTGAAGATGATGGTGACGAAGGAGACCAGCACCGTCAGCCACAGCCTGTCGCCCACCACGTCGGAGACCGGCAGGCGATATTCGAAGGAATAGCCGAAGTCGCCGACCAGCATGCCGCCGACCCAGTGCACGTAGCGCAGCACCGGCGGCTTGTCGAAACCGTAGCGCTCGCGCAGCTCCTCGATCTCCGCCATGTCGGTCGCCTCGCCCATGGCGCGCAGCTCCGAAATGTAGCTCTCGAAATAATCGCCCGGCGGCAGTTCGATGATGACGAAAACCAGCATCGAGATCAGAAGCAGGGTCGGCACCATGACGGCGATGCGCCCGAGGATATAGCGGATCATCGGGTGGACTCCATGGCGGTGCGTGTGGGGAGCACCCCCCTCCGCAGAAGGGGCAAGACGATGCCGCATCCCCTTCTCCCTCGCGGGGAGAAGGTAGCCCGAAGGGTCGGATGAGGGGGTGGCTCCGAGCAATCAATGCAATTTCTTGCGCCTGCGATCTCCCCCTCATCCGCCTGCCGGCACCTTCTCCCGGTGGGGGAGAAGGGGAGTGTGGCGATGACTGCGTTCAACAGGCGGCTGCCCGACATAAGGGGCGGCATAACCGAGAGACCGAAGGAAAGCTCTCGCCACAACATCACGCACTCTCCTCGTACCAGAACGTATCCGGCATGTAGACGCCGAGGAAGGCGGTGGGTTGGAAGCCGCAGAGGGCCTTGGGGGGGATGTTGCGCAGGCGGCGCGAGCGCACGATCGGCTGGGAAATGCCGTTGACCGTGCCGATGGTGAAGACCTGCTCGGCATGGTGTTTCAACATGTCGTGCCAGATCGTCTCGCGCTCGGCCTCGGTCGTCGTCATCTCCCAGGCGGTGAGCTTGTCGACGAGATATTGCACCTCGGGCATGTCGGGCGGCTCGCCCTTGGTCTTGACGGTCGCGTAATACATGCCCCAGACCGGCCACTGGAGCTGGTCGTCGGCGGTCGGCGCGAGTTCGAGCGGCGACATTTCCGGCGTCGGCACGCCATTGTCGAGCCCGTACCAGACGGACATCACGATCTCGCCGCCGATGGCGCGGCTGCGGAAGATATCGCGCTGCGAGGTGCGCACGAAAAGCCCGAGGCCGACCAGGCGGAAATGGTCGGTGATCAGCTCCAGCACGTCCGTCTCCAGCGTGCTTTCGCCGGCACTTTCCACGACGATATGGGCGGAGCGGCCGTCCGGCAGCAGGCGCAGGCCCTCGTCGTCGCGCTTGTCGAGGCCGGCCTCGTCGAGCAGGCGGTTGGCCTGGTCGGGATCGAAGGCCGCCCAGGCCTTGGCATATTCCGGCTTGAACAGCGGGCTTTCCGGCAGCACCGTGTTGGCGCTCTCCTGGCCGAGGCCGTAGAACACCGCCTTGTTGATTTCCGTGCGGTTCAGCGCCAGCGACATGGCGCGGCGCACGCGCACGTCGCGCAGCACCTTGCGCCAGCCCTCGTCGCCGCAGTTGAGGTTGGGGACCAGCGCGACGCGCGAGCCGAGCGTGCGCTTCCACAGGAGCACGTTGATCGGATAGATCGTCTCGGCATTCTTCAAGAGCGTATAGTCGGCGAAGTCGAGATTGGCGACCTGGAGATCGCTCTCGCCCGTCGCGGTCTTGGCGGAAATCAAATCCGGCGAGGAGACGTTCATCACCACCTTGTCGACATAGGGCAGCTGCGTGCCGTTCTCGTCCACCCGGTGGAAGAAGGGGTTGCGCTCGAAGATGAACTGTTCGGCCGGCGGCGCGGTGCGCGGGCGCCAGGCTTCGAGCGTCGGCAGGTCGGGATTTTCCGGCCGGGTCTGGCGCGACATCTTGATGTGCAGCCCACGCCAGTCGTCGACGCGCTGCTTTATGATGTGCTTTTCCAGCACGTCGGCCGCCTGGAACTTCTTGTGGAACTGCCGCATGTAGGCCGCCGGCAGCGCCAGCACCAGCGGGATGGGCGAGGCGAGCTTGGGCAGGAAATCCGGGATCGGCTTTTCCCAGGTGTAGCGCACGGTCACGTCGTCGATCACCGAGAAGATCGGCGGCTTGCCCTCGACGAGAAGGTCCGTCGGCGGGCCGCCCTTCAGGAGTTCGCGGTTGAGAATGACGTCTTCCCAGCAATAGCGGAAATCCTCCGCCGTGAAGGGATCGCCGCTCGACCATTTGTGGCCCTCGCGCAGGCGGAAGGTGAAGATGCGCTCTTCCTCCACCGTATAGCTTTCGAGGATATCGGCCTGGAGCTTCAGGTCGCGGTCATAGCCGACGAGGCGCGAATAGCTGTTGATCGGCATCAGCCGCACGTCGCGCTGGCCGCCGATCAGCATTCGCACGCTGCCGCCCTGCACGCCGGGCTCCCCGCCAAGCGCCGCCGTGTTGACGACGCGCGGCACCTTCGGCAGGCGCTCGGCGACGGGCGGCAGTTCACCGGCCTCGACCTTCTCCTTCAGATACTTGGATTCTCCACCACCCGCCCGGGCGAGGCCGGGGAGGAAGGCGGCAGCCAAGAGGCCGAGTGTGGCGCGGCGCGTGATCACGATGACAGTTCCCGTACATCGGCATTGCGACGCGCCAGCACGAAATGGCCGCCGCCGAGATCGGCCGGCGCCATGCCGTCGCCGCCGTCATCGTCATCGCGGAAGGCGCGCGCCCAGCTTTCACGCGACACGGCGCTGGTCTTGCCGGCCGTCTCGAAGTTCAACGGGCGTTCGAGATCGGGGAAGGGCACGGCGTCGAGCAGGGCGCGCGTATAGGGATGCACCGGTGCCGTCATGATGATCTCGCGCGGCGCGATCTCGACGATGCGCCCGGCCCACATCACGGCGACGCGGTCGGCCATGTAGTCGACGACGGCGAGGTTGTGCGAGATGAACAGGTAGGTGAGGCCGAGATCCTTCTGGAGATCCTTCAGGAGGTTGAGGATTTGCGCCTGCACGGACACGTCGAGGGCGGAGACCGGCTCGTCGCAGATGATCATGCTCGGCCCGAGGGCCAGCGCGCGGGCGATGCCGATGCGCTGGCGCTGGCCGCCGGAAAAGCTGTGCGGGTAGCGTTTCAGCGAGGCCTCGTCGAGGCCGATGGCACGGATCAGCGCCTTGATCGCCATCTTGCGCTTGGCGACGTCGCCGTAATCGTGAATGTCGAGCGGCTCGCGCAGGATTTCGCCGATCGTCATGCGCGGAGAGAGCGAGGAGAGCGGGTCCTGGAAGACCATCTGCATGCGCGTGCGCAGCGCCTGCAATTCCGCGCCCTTGGCCTTTAAGACGTCGATCGGCCCGCGGCCGTCGTCGAACAGCACGGAGCCGGTATCGGGCTCGATGGCGCGCATCAAAATCTTGCTGACCGTGGTCTTGCCGCAGCCGCTTTCGCCGACCAGGCCAAGGCATTCGCCGCGCCGGATGTCGAAGCTGACGCCATCGACGGCGGGGCGCGCCTTTTCCTTCGCCTTGCCCGGCATCTGCCAGTTGTCCTTGCGGATCGCGAAGGTTTTGGAAAGGTCGCGCACCGACAGGATGATGTCCGGCCCCGTGCGCGCCTGGTATTTCTTCGAGAGCAGGCTTTCCTGGTTGACCTCGATCTCGCGCAGCGGCTTCAGCCGGTCGCCGCGCTGCATGCCGAAATGCGGGATCGCCGCCATCAGGCCCTTGAGATAGGGATGCGCGGGGCGATGGAAGATCGTCTCGACCGGCCCGGCCTCCATGATCTCGCCCTGGTAGATCACCACCACCTCGTCGGCGATGTTGGCGACAACGCCGAGATCGTGCGTGACGAGCAGCACGGCCATGTCCATCTGCAATTGCAGGTCCTTGAGCAGCTTCAGGATCTGCGCCTGGATGGTCACGTCGAGCGCCGTCGTCGGCTCGTCGGCGATCAACAGCGCCGGGCCGCAGACCAGCGCCATCGCGATCATCGCGCGCTGGCGCATGCCACCCGACAATTCGAAGGAATACATGTCGTAGACCTTGCGCGGATTGTGGAAGCCGACGCGCGACAGCATGTCCTCGCAGCGCTCGCGCATTTCGGCGCCCGTCAGGCCGGTATGGATGCGCAGCGTCTCGCTGATCTGGTCGCCGATCGTGTGCAGCGGCGAAAAGGAAGTCATCGGCTCCTGGAAGATCATGCCCATGCGCCCGCCGCGGATCGAGCGGATCTTCTGGCCGTCATGCGGCAGCGACAGAATGTCGATGGGGGCCTTGTCGGAGAGCGGGTCGTCGAACAGGATCTTGCCGGAAACCCGGGCGCTCGGCGCCTGCAGGCCCATCGTCGCCAGGCTGATGACCGATTTGCCGGAGCCGGATTCCCCCACCAGGGCCGTCACCTTGCCGGGCAACACCCTGAGGCTCGCGCCCCTGACGGCCGTGATCCTTGCGCCCATCAGCGCGAAGGAGACGTGCAGGCCTTCAATCCGCAGCAGGTCTCGCGGCCGGCCGATCCCATTCGAATCCATATGTACTTTCTCGCCTGTCGGATATTTATCCATACGGCTTTTTCTTGTTCCCCGCCTTGACACTAGCGCGCGTATTTTTTTCTGTCCACGCCTTACTTTACGGCAGGTTTGGGGTTGTCGTTGCTCGGGCGCGGACCGAATATGACAGTCCATATTGCCGTGCACCGGCGCCTCCTTAGGACAGATTGATGTCAGCCAAGCAACGATTGAACGCGGAACTCGAAAAAGCCGCCGCACAGCGCGATGCCGGCGCTTTTGACGCGGCGCGCGCGGTGCTGGAGGCCGTGGCGCGCGATCCGGAGCGTTCCGCGCTCGGGCCTCAGACCGCGCTCGGCCTGCCGCGCCGCCTGCATTCGGCCTTCCTGAAGCTCGCCAAGGCCGAGCGCGACCCGCTGAAACGCATCGGCTACCAGTATCATCTCGTGCCCGATCCGGCGGTACTCGCGCCCTTCACCGCCTTCACCTCCACCGAGCGGCGCGCGATCGCCGAGGCCAACCGCACGTCGATCCCGCCGATCATCCACCAGGTATGGATCGGCGACGGCCCCATTCCGCCCTCGACCGAGGCCTGGGCGCGCCATGCCAAGACCCATGGCTACGGCCATTTCCTCTGGCGCGAAAAGGATCTCGAAACCGCCGGCGTCTTCGAAAACGCCGCCTTCCGGGCGATGCTGGAACAGGGCGATTATCCGGGCGCGGTGGATGTCGCGCGCTACCTGCTGCTGGAGCAGGAGGGCGGCATCTATCTCGATTGCGACTGGTATCCGGCGCGCACCGATATCGGCTTCCACGATATCCTGCCGATGACCGGCCTCATCGCCATGGCCGAGGCCGTGCCGCGCCAGACCGGCCGCGGCAGCCTGCTGCTCGCCAATTCCTTCCTCGCCGCACCCGCGCATCACCCGATCATCCTGCGCCTCAACGACGCCCTGCCCAAGGCCATCGAGAGCATGCCGGACGCCCCCGCCTGGTGGTCGACCGGCCCCCTCCTCTTCACCGTCATCGCCCGCGGCGGCTCGCTGACGCTGGCGGATGCAGCCATCGTCGCCGCCGAACTGCCGCGGGGGGCGCCGTTTTCGGACGTGGAGGCGGCGTGCAGGGCGGCGGAGGCGGGGGATGGCGGGCTGCTGTTGGCTTGGAAGTCCTGGTAGGGGCAGCATCCCCCTGTGGCCTGCCGGGCATCTCCCCCTCAAGGGGGAGTGTTCATGTTGGACTCGCGAGGCGTTTTCTTGCGAGGAAGATGTCGAGTGTGATCT
>NZ_JBXAFY010000017.1:0-107452 GCF_058793575.1 Shinella sp. GW835-FHT14H05
GAAAGTTGTGAGCGGCCGTTGCGGTCAAGGCGATCGAGACGAAGGCGTCCTTCGGTCACACCAGATCCATCGAGGTCGCGTCGGTGTGGCCAGCTCGGGGTGGATGGAATGCGACGACGTCAGCCGGATTGACGATCATCCGCCATCAGGCTGCGCAACATTCGTGCCTATGCTCATGCCCTCGTCAGCGCTGCAGGCCCGCTCCCGCCCTCGATGCCATCGCCGACGTCCTCGGTCGCATCACCGTTGCACCGGAAACGAAACCGCGCCGCTCGATGATGGCTCCCTCGGCCGGCGAGGCTGTCGGCCTGCCTGCGAAAGGGTCGTTCACTGCGTTTCATCCCCGTGCCGGCCAAGCGGGATAGAGCGCCTCGCATCTCTGGAGACGGCAGAGCGCCGCGCCGGTCCGCCAGTGCCGAGTCTCACCCGGTCAGTGTCGGCGGCCGCTCGCCGTCCCGGATCCAAGTGGCTCGCGGAACCGGTCAAAAGATGCAAGAATCGTGATAAAGGTCTCGGCGACGGAAGACGAGACCGGCGAAGCAGGATGAAGCAATGCTGAACACCGATACCCGCCAGGCGAACTGGCGGCGCGCCAATCCGGCAAAATACGATGCTCACCTTGCCGTGCAGCGCGCCGTGAAGGCAGGCGAACTGGAAAAGCAGACATGCGAGGTCTGCGGGCTCGAAGCGGTCGATGCCCACCACGATCAATACGACGAGCCCTTGAAGGTTCGATGGTTGTGCCGGCGCCATCATACCAGGCTTCACCACTATGGCGAGGACATGTTTCCGGTGCGGGATCGTCCGTAACAAGAGGCGCAACCGGGTCGGGGAGGACCCGAGCCCTCCCCTTGGATATCCGATCAGGCCGCCTCCCGGCTGGTCTCGGCATTCGGCTGAAGCGCGTGAAGATAGTTAACCGCACGCTGGGCATGCGCGGCTGCGGCGAAGATTGCGCGCTTGTCGGAGCCGAGGATAGCGGCCCAACTCTGGATGTAGGCGGCGTGGTCGGGACGCGGATCGAGTTCCGGCACGATCCCGAGATCGGCGCAAATCATCGCCGACCCAAGCTCTGCCACCATTTCCTCGAAGGCCCTCTCCCGGCGATCCTTGTGGTAGCGACTGAGGTCCCTGTTTAGCCGGCCAGGAGCCGAAGTCCAATGCAGAGTCTCATGGGATCTGATTGCGACCATTGAGGCCATATCCCTGAACAGTTCCGGCCTCGGCAATTGAATGTGGTCTGTGGAGGGGGAGTAATACGCCTTGTCGCCGCCATATCTAACCACTGCGCCTGTGTTATCCAGGAAACGATCCGCATGTTCGATGCGCTCGAGCGGTTTCGCGACCGGTTCCGGACGACGGTAGTAGTGCTCCGGCAGGGCCTCTATTTGATCGCAATTGAAGACAGTGTATGCCTTCAGGAACGGGACATCGCGCTCGATCTCGCCGCCGCTCGCATCCCTTTCGGTCCTGGTGAAGCGGCTGGCATAGACGACGGTCGCGCCGCTTTCGCCTTTGCGCACGTGGGCGCCGAGCTCATTTGCCTGGCGCAGCGTCATCCATGTCGCCGACTTAAAACCGCTGGCGACGCTCTCGGACCAGAGAAGCAGGACATTCAGGCCGGTATAGGGTTGGCCGTTATGCCGGAGCGGCCGGCTCACGCGCCCGGTCAGATTTTCAGCCCTCCAGGGCCTGACCCAGGGACGCACACCCTTCTCAAGATCGGCAACAATCCTGTCGGTGATGCGCGCGTAAATGTCCGTGCGGATGTGTTCCGATTTCCTGCTCATGGTTCATACCTCCATTTGAGGAGGCCGCGCCGATCGCGGCCCCGTCGCGAAGGGCCAAAAGCAGGAGCGACCGGGCGGCAAGCGCACCGGAACGGCCGGAACGCATGTGGAGGACGGTGACAGCCGTTGCGCCTTGCCGCCGGCTCCTGCAGGACCGGCGCACGGGACGGGCCGCGACCGGCGGATCATTCCGATCTTCTTTTTTTTTCTCTCTCTCTCTCTCTCTCTCTCTTCACCTGCCTCCTTGCGCCTTGCGATAAGGGCCAAAGAAATAGGCCGCCTTCGGGAGAAGACGGCCTCGATGCGGATCGGGATAGGGCGGAGCCGAAGCTCCGCCGGTACGGCCTCAGTCGAAGGCGGACATCTGCGCTTCGGCCGCCTTGCGGTCGAGCCTGTCGCCGGGATTGTCGACCGGCCGGTCGAAGGGCTTCCACGTCTCGCCGACGATCTGCTCGTAGGCGGCAACCGCGCCTTCGGCAGCCATCCTCAGTGCATGGGCCTGAATGCCCATGTCGGCGGCAAATTCACGCTTGCGTTGCGCGTTGCTGTCATAGCCGACCGGGCCGAGATCGTCTTCGCGGTCGTCGCCCGCCCCTTTGGCGGTGGCGTCGCGCGCCTCGGTGACGGCGCGGGAATAGAACTGTCCGGCGCCATGGGCCGATCCGACATAGGCGCCGACGATCCGCTGGAGATGGATCTGCATCGCCCGTTCGCCGAGCCCCTCGGAGAGACCGGTGGCGGTCGCGACGATCAGGCGTTCATGCATGTCGCGGATACCGTCGCTGTCGAGGATCGCGGTCCCGAAACTCTCGGCGATGCGGAGCGCCTGGCCCTCGTCGGGGCATGTGAGGCGGACCATTTCGAGGGTGGCGCCCTTGCGGAGCTGGACCACGCGCGCTGAAGGGCGGTTGGCCGGGCGGTTCGTTTGACGGGAGGTGCTTGCGGGCTTTGCCATGGCAGTTTCCTTTTCTGGCTTTCCGAAGCGGTTCCGGCCCCCTTGGCCGGTCTGCCCTTCGGTGCGGTCGAAGAGAACCTGCGCCAGCCGGGCGGTTCAGGGTCCGGGCGGGCCAGATCGAGCAAAGACGGTATGCGGGCAAGCGGGACCAACGGTCCTGTGCCGTTCCCGCGTGCCTGCTTTGCGACGAGCGGCATGACCGGCCGCCTCGCGGCGCGCAAGCGGCCTTGAACCAGACGGGCGCCGGTTCAGACCGCAGCAAAACCGAAGGGCAGACCGGAGAGGCGGCCGTGTCCAGATGCCATGGCGGACAAGGAAGCCAGCCATGCGAGCGCTACACCTCGTCATCCCCGACGCCGGCCGCGCCTTGTGCGGGCGCCGCGGTCGCAGCGTTCGCCGAACCAGCGCGGGGGCAGCCGATAGGACTGCAGCCAGGTCGGGCCATGGGAATTGCGCAGACCGCGCAGGATCCCGCCATCGTCATGGGGTGCCCCACCCATCCAGACATTGTTCAGAACGCTCTTCCAGCGCCGGCCGTGTCTTGCGGCATAGGCCTGCAGCGCCGTCTGCTGCTCGGGTGTGAGTGGCGGAAGCCGATCGCGCTTCGGCAGGCGCCGCCGCGTTTCCGGCACGCCCTCGGCACGAGCGACTTTCGCGGCAATCAATCGCTTGAGCTCGGCCACACCGGCGTCGAGGCAGGCCTTACCCTTGAGATGATGGAACTGCCGCCAGAAGGCGGCGCGCTCCTGAGATGTCGGACCGATACGGGCCGCGCGTTCGAGATCTCCGATCGTCGCCATGGCGCTAGACCTCCCCCCGGGTTTGAGGCTGAGGCTTTGCGGCGCAGAGGCTTTCGCGAAAGACGCCGATCGCGGCCTCCTGTCGAGCGAGCTTGCGGGAGAGTGCATCGATCTCCGGCTGGCGCTCGGCGGTGATGGCGGCGAGATTGGATCGATAGCGGGCGAGGAAGGCGTCCGGTTCGGGCGGCCTGCCACGGCGATATCTCGGCCGGCGAGCTCCAAGCGACGGGATCAAGGCCGTCATTTTGCGGATGATCTGGCGCTCGATCATGTCGAGCTGGTGCCGGGTCTGCCGGCAGGCCTCTTCCATGCGGCGCAACCGCGCCTGACGATCGATGGAGGGGATCATGGCGTGCTCCTCCCCGCCCATGTGACGAAGCTCGACCGGCGGTCATAGGCAACGTGCCGCGCCTCGTCGATGACGAAGCCGAACCGCCCGACCTGGTATTCGGTGGACGCAACCAGGAAGCGCCGTTCTTCGACATGAGCATCACGCCTTCCGCCGCGCGTCGCAATCACCTCGGTCATGCCGGGATGATGGTCGGAGTGAAGTGCTGATATCACGACCCAGTCGCCGGCATGTTCGCGTTCGAAGGCGCGCCGGTCCTTCACATGAGATTCACCAGCCGCAAGGACCGTGCCGGTGATCGCTTCCCAGGCATCGGGCTGCCAATCCTTGAGCGTTGCTTCCGCCGAACGCCGCTCGATGCTGGTGAAGAGGTCGGGAAAGGTGATGGCGACGGCCGCCCAGGACGAATCTTCCTCATAGAACCCGTCCTGTGAACGAAGCAGCGGATGGACTTTTTCGTTCCGCTCTGGCGAAAGCGAGAAGCCGCCATGGCCTGCCGTGGTGTGGGCAACAACGCCCTCCGCATAGAGCGTGGCCCCTTGCGACGGTCCCCACGGCGTATTGCAGGCGATGCGCACGGTCCGGCGTGCGAGTGCTTGAAGCTCGCGACTATGCTCGGCCTGCTCGATCATGCGGGCGCTGAAGGCGGCCTCATCCTCGATCGAACCATGGTACGAATAGAAATCGTCGCGGCTGAGCGCGGCAAGCGGCCGCGAAACGCGCCAGGCGCTCGCCAGCAGATGCCGGCCATCGCGGGATGGCAGCATGGCGAAGACGAGATCGCCGACGCGCGCAACGGCCATGCCGTCAGCGGCGCGGTCGAATTCCACGTCAGCAATCTTGTCGGTACAGACCTTGCGAGTTTGCGAGGGGATGGAGATCGGATTCATGGTGCGGTCCTCCGGTCATCAGCCTTTGCGTCTGCCTCGTCGGGCGTCACCGCCTCGAGCACGGCGCTCGGGTAGCGATGCGACCGCAACCAGGTCTCGGCAGCCTGCCGGTCTTCGGCGAGATGGAGCAGCTCGCGCGCTTCACCGGCGCGGTCGAAGATGCGCACCGCGCCGAGCGGCGGGCGCTCGAGGACCTTGAAGGTGAGATCGGAGTCGAGCCCGAAGGTCCGGTGGAGGGTGACGAGGATCATGGACTTGCCGCCGATGTCCTCCTGATGGAGCGTGAAATAGCCGGGCGACGTGTAGCTGCCGAGCTTGCGCGGCCCTTCCTCGCGGATGAGCCGGCCCTGGCTGTTTCTGGTTTGCCAGGCGGCGAGCTTCTTATGGAAACGTTCCGGCGGGCGGGGCTTGCCGTCGGACCAGGACACGAGTGAGCCGATCGGGGCGAGATCGAAGATCAGGGACGCAGACATGAGAAAGCCTCCAGTTCGGGTTCTGCGGTTGATGGAAACGAAAGCGCCGCCGGGGCAGCCGGCGGCGATCGTCATTCGGGAGGGAAATGCGGTCGGGCTATTCCGCCGCGATGCCGTAGGCGGCCTCGAGCTCGTCAGGCGCTTCGTTCGGAGCCTCGCGGGACGGGTCGTCGGTGTCGACGGCAGGGGTCGGCGCGGTGTCAACTCCGCCGGCACCACCATCGGCGGCGCCATCTTCGGCGTCGAGCTCATCGGCATGGCCGATCAGATCGGCGATCTCGCGCGGGTCGGGCGCGAACAGCGCGGCAGGGTGGATGAAGGTCGCTTCGCCCTTGAAGTGCTCGACGAGCGCCGTCCGCGTGTCGCGCACCCGCGGCTGCGGCTCCAGGCTGACCTCCCTGGCTGCGGTCTCGAGCGCCTGCCGCGACAGGCACAGGAGAAAGTCTTCCGTGCCCATGTTCGGAAGGTATCCGTCCGCGCCGATCGCCGCGCCGGCAATGCGCGAGACGACACCGCTGTTCGACATGCCGCGCCGGCACGACAGAACCTCGACTAGCATGGCGCGCGCAGCAACCCGCACCGTCTGGAGGTCGAAGGAGAGGCGTCCGTCCTGGTCGAGGAGTCGCGCCGCATGGCGCTTGAACCGCCTGGGACCGAACACTTGGTCGTTGGCGCCGGAGTCGACCCGGACATTCATGCCCGCGAAGGCGAGCACGAGCAAGGCCATCAGCGTGTCGTCCTCGATCGGCGCGCGGGCCAGCGCCTCGTGCAGCGCGTCGGTGCGGAAATCGCCGATCATGTCTTGGCCCTTCTGGGTGACGTCGGGGCGGGATTTGGCGGCTGCAGCGGCATCATCTCCGTCAGCGGTCGCGTCACCGTCCGCCGAGCCGGTTTGGCCCTTGGCCGCTTTCGGCTCCGGCATGCGGTAATGCACGCTCTGCACCTTGCCGTCGCGGTCGAGATAGAGGCCGGTGTGGTCGCCCTTGCCCGGCTTGCCGTAGACGCGTTCGGCCTTCTTCGGCAGTTCCGGCTGGCCCCAGCTGTTGACCTCGACGATGGCGCCCTTCTTCGGCAGGTTCGCCGTCATCCATTCCTGCTGGGCGCCGAGGAACGCCTCGACATTGGTCGTGTAGCGATTGTCCTCGTCGGCCGGACCGAACAGGTCTTCAGCCCACTCGATGCCGTAGGCCTGCCGCAGGTCGTCGCCGAAGCTCGCGTCACGCGCATACATGCGGGTCTTCGACAGCGCATTGGCGATCTGCCACCAGGCCGCGATGTCGCCCTTCTTCGGCTTGTTGGCCTTCCAGACTTCCTTCTGCTCGTCGATCGAAGCGGCGGCGATGGTGCGAAGCTGCTGTTCGTTCGGCATATCGCCCCTGGCCATCTGGTCGAGCATGGCGGGAAGAACATTGGCGAGCAGGCGAAGTTTCCGGATCTGGCGAACCGGCAATGCCAGCGCCATGGCGATCGCCTCCTCGGTCCAGCCCAGAGCCGCAAGCCGTTCCGTGCCGCGCCATTGGTCGATGGCGTTGAGCGGTTCTCTCGCGATGTTCTCGATCATCGAGCGCATCGCGCCATTGTCGTTGGCGGCATCGGTCACCAGCACGTCGATTTCCTCGAGGCCGGCGGCGATCGCCTGTTTGACGCGGCGGTGGCCGGCCTGGATGATGTAGCCGTTGCCGCCATCGGTTTCGGGCGAGATGACCGGCGGCTGGATGATGCCGACGGCCTTCACCGTCGCCAGCAACAGCGCATCGGCCTGCGGCGAGGACTTCGAGCGGCGGGCATCGTCGGGATTGTCCTTGAGAGCGCGCGGGTCGAGTTTGAGGATCTGCATGGGACCTGCTCCTTTAGGGGTTTCGGGGCGGCGATTGCCGCTCTTCCTGTCTTCAGTTTTTCCGAAGACACTTCCCGGACCGCGAAGCGGGCTTTCCGGTGCAACTGCGCGCGAGCGGCCCTGCCGTGACGCGCAAGCGGGGCTGACAGCCCTGCGCGGCGCGCGCGGCCGGGACGAGGAGCGGGCGGTTGAGCGGTCACGCGTCACCGGCAAGATCGCTTTGCGACCGGTTTTCCCTTCTTTTTCTTTCCCTCTCTTCCATCCCAACCGCTCACGAGCGGCACAAGGCCACCGATCGGCGCACACCCGACAGGAAGATTGTCGCCCGGCGGTTGAAATCATCGCCTTGAGGATGGCAAAAGAACGCGGGCTGATTGCATCGAGAATCACCCCCTCACGGCTCGGATTGTGCGTCTGCGCCATCGGTGATCGCTTGAGAAGGAGATGATGAGGATTGTCTACCAATGGCGATGGCATTGGGCGAAAGCGCGAGCCTCGTGATTGCGCTTCAAGCTCAAGGCGGCCCCTGGGGCTTGCGCAGGCCTACGTGACCATGATGACCAACCAGATCCTTGGCAATCCGCTTGAGGGCGAAACGCCGACGGCCCGCGTCAAGCTGATCGGTTTGATGACGCTGATCGGCGTCCTGCACAGCGAAGATCCAACCATCACGCTGACCCGGATGATGGAATTGACCGGCCTCACCAGGAGCGTCCTTGCTCAGGACATGCACGCGCTCGTGCAAAGAGGGCTTCTGATCGAAACCATGGGGAACAACTCGATGGGGCGCGGATTGGCCAGGCAATTCCAACTATCGCCTGCCGTCATCGAGACGCTCGGCATGATCATGGGGGAGCCGATCCGAGATGGGAGATGAATCCGAGGAATTATCGAAGACGCTTGCCTGGACCTGCGGCATGATCGAGGACTGCCAGCGTATTGCCCTCGCTTACTGCGAGGCGCGCGACCTGGTCGCCAGCATCCCGAAGGATAATGGCGACGCGAGACCACGTATCCTCGCCTGCTTCGCGCGGTCCGATGCCTATCGCGCCGAAGACGACATTGCCTGCGTCGGCTGGATATTGACCGCGATCCAGGAGCGGGTGAACGAACGCGACCTTCGCGACTGGCGCCAGTTGCGTAAGGTCATCAACAAGGCCATCGAGTTGTTGCCGCTGCGGGAAGCCACGATGCATTGAACGGCAATGTCAGGAAGAGCGGCGAACGCTCCGGTCGCGAATGCGTCACCTGGTTGGAGATGAGCCTGAATTCGGCATGGGCAAAAAAAGAGGGCCAGCGGAAGCCGCGGCCCTTGAAGTGTGAAGGTCAATAAACCTCCAGAGGGGAACAGCTGGTGCGGCGGAACTGGGAGGAGCGACCGCCATGTGCATCAGCTATCATCACAATGCCTGTTTTATGACCAATCGCAAACCACTTTTTGTGCAACGCAGCTATGCAAATGCTGCGGCGCATTCAAAAGTGCGTGACGCGGCCCTTCAGGCCGCTTGCAGTTCAGCACGCGCGTCGCCTGCAAGCGCCTCCTCCACCTCCCGCAACGCCTTACGCTTCTCCGCCAGTTCGTCGGCGAAGGCGAAGGCGCCACCTTGCCGCGACTGGTAGGAGGAAAGCCGCCGCTGGTACTCCGCCAACCGCTGGCGATAACGTTCGCGCTCCTCCTCGAAGCCGTCAAGCGCGTGTTCCAGCCTGGAGATGGCGCCAAGCGGCGTGACGGTGACGGCGAGATCGATCTCTTGGGTCGCGCCGGTGCGCTGAAGCAGGGTCTGGTAGTGGTAATTGTCACCCCGGCCAAAACGTTCGCCCTCATAGATGAGATCGAAGCCGCCGATCGAGGCGATGTGATCCTCACCTGGCCTCTGGAGCTGGACGAGGGTGAGGATTTCCTTCATCAGCGCGCGGCCGGCGTCCTTGCGCTCCGAGAATGGCCTGCCTGTCATCATCATCGCGAAGGCGTCGCCTGACGTCGGAACCAGCCGTTCGATGTCCTGGCTGATTTCACCGATGCGGCGGGTCGCCGTTTCGATCTCGCGCTCGGCGTCGCGGATCCGCCGGCGCACGGCGAAGAGGTCGTCTTCATGGGCGGCCCGCAACCGTTCCAGACGCGCGATATCGGCCTCGAGGCCTGCCTTCTGCATCAGCCGCTCGTCGCCACTGGCAATCGCCTTTGCCATGGCGAACTGGTTGGCCTGGCCTTCGTTCAGGTCGTCCAGCCGGCGGATCGAGGTGTCGCCGGAAAGCGCCGCCGCGATGAACCGCGCCTTTCGTTCGTTGTTCTGCCACATCGTGGCATCAAGGCTGCCTTGCGTGGCGTAGGCGTAGATATCGACCTCGTCATGCTGGTTGCCCTGACGGACGATCCGGCCCTCGCGCTGCTCGATCTGCGAGGGCAGCCATGGCACATCGAGATGATGCAGCGCCTTCAGCCTGAGTTGCGCATTGACGCCTGTGCCCATCGTCTCGGATGAGCCGATCAGGAAGCGGACCTTGCCGGCGCGAACGTCGCCGAACAGGCGCTGCTTGGCCTCGGTCTTCTTGAAGTCCTGCATGAAGGCGATTTCGGATGCCGGCACGCCCATGCGGATGAGCTCATCGCGGATCCAGCGATAGGCTGAAAATCCCCTGGTCTTCTCGACATTGATCGTGCCGAGATCGGAGAAGATCATCTGCGCGGCGCCCGGCAGTTCGTAAGGCTTGCCGTCCGGGCGGACATAGCTGTTCTCCGAGGTCTCCTGCCAGATGCGATGCGCGTTGCGGATCAGGAGATTGAGCTTGTTTTCCGGCTCGTCATCCATGTCAGGCGTCACCAGGCGCAGGTCGATCGCTGCATGGCGTCCGTCGGTGATGACGGAAAGCAGGATGTCGTCACCGGGCTCGGCAGGCCGATCACGCTCCTCGATCGCCTTGATGCGGGTTTCTAGGATCTGTTGATAGGCCCTGAAGGCTGGCGTCGGTGCGGCGGTGAGGATCTGCCGCTTGGCCGTCGCGACGTCAGGCACCTTGACGTATTGCCTCAAGTCCTCCGGCATCACCACGTCGGCAAAGGCGCGGAACATGGCAATCAGTTCGGGGACGTTGACGAAACTGGCGAAGCGGCTTACCGGCTTGTATTTGCCGGATGGCTGAAGCTCCAGTTCGGTGCGTTCATCCCCGAAGTTCGAGGCCCAGGCGTCGAACTCATGCAATCCGCGCTCGCGCAACGCCTCGTAGCCGAGCAAGCGCTGGATCGAGAACATTTCTCCGAGCGTGTTGGTGATCGGGGTGCCGGAGGCAAGCACGAGCGCCCGGCCCGGATTCTTCGTCTCGATAAGCCGAGACTTCACATAGAGGTCCCAGGCTTTCTGCGAGCCGTTCGGGTCTATGCCCTTCAGCGTCGACATGTTGGTGGCGAAGGACAGCTTGCGGAACTCCTGCGCCTCATCGACGACGATCTGGTCGATGCCGATTTCGGAGATGGTCAGCAGATCGTCCTTGCGGGTAGAAAGCGCCTCCAGCCGCTCAGCCAAACCTTCCTTCAGACGTTCGAGCCGCTTGCGCGAAACCCGGTCCTCATCATCGACCCTGGTCAGCAGATCCTCGTAAAGCTCCAGCTCGTCGTGGATCATCTGTTGCTCGAAGGCCGAGGGAACGCCGATGAACCTGAAGGCAGAGTGCGTGATGATGATCGCATCCCAGACCGCCGTCGCCGCCCGCGACAGGAAACGCTGGCGCTTGTCTTTGGTGAAGTTGGTCTCGTCAGCGACGAGAATGTTGGCCGACGGATAGAGCGCCAGAAACTCACGCGCCGCCTGCGCCAGGCAATGACCGGGAACGACAAGCATTGCCTTGGCGATCAGGCCGAGCCGGCGTTGTTCCATGATGGCGGCTGCCATCGTCATGGTCTTGCCGGCGCCGACGGCATGGGCGAGATAGGTGGAGCCGGAGGAGATGATTCTCCAGATGCCGCGTTTCTGATGCCCATAAAGAGTGAGGGCGCCTGAGGCGCCGGGAAGTTTCAGATGGGAGCCGTCGAATTTGCGCGGTGCGATGTTGTTGAAGCGGTCGTTGTAGACCCGCGCCAGCCGGTCAGCGCGATCCGGATCTGACCAGACCCAATTCTGGAAGGCTTGCCTCATCCGCTGGAGCTTGTCGCGGGCCGCTTCTGTATCGACGACATTCAGCACCCGGCGCTCGCCGCCTGTATCCTTGATCGTGTCGAAGATCTGCGGCACACGGCTGTTCAGCGCATCGCCGAGCAGTTCGCCGGCATGGCGGCGGCTGGTGCCCCATTCCGAAGTGCCGGTGGCGCTATAACCAAGTTGCCGAGCCTCGACCGTCCATAATCCCAGTTCCGGCATATGATGAATGCGGATCTCCGCCCCCATCATCTCCTTGACGAAGGCGACGACATCGGACGCCGGAATCCACGGCGCACCGAGGCGAGCGGTAATATCGGATGGACCCAGGTCGGCGGGCTGGACTTCCTGTAGCGCCGCGACATTGCGCCCGAAAGCCGGATCAAGCGCAGCCGCGGCTTGAGCAGCAGCAAGCTTGGTGCGGACCGGGCCGGAGAGATAGGCGTCGGACGTTTGCCACGAACCGTCGGTCGGATCGCAAAAGATCGCATCACCCAGTTCGGCAATAACCGCTTGCGCGTCACGATGCAGGAGTTCGGCGATATGCTCGATGTCGACGCGGCCGCGCGCGTTGAGCACCACGGCCAAGGCATCAGGCGCGGACATAATCACCGGGGCGGCAGGAGGCGAGATAACCCGTTCGGAAAAGATCGGACCGGGACGGGCGGTATCGGTTTCGAGGTCGTAATCCTCGATGGAAGCGACCAGCCAGCAGTCAGGATCATCGCGGAAGGGCTGAAGGTTTGGCTGGCGATGGGTTTCGCGCACCTCGACGGTCTCGGCATCCTCCGAGATCGACACCGTCGTGTGGTTGATTGGGCCGAAGTCGCGAACGAATGATGACCAGGCAATGCGGAGCCGTACCTGCAGATCCTTCCACGGGCGATCCTGCTCCTGGGCCTTCAGAACCTCGCGCACAGCATCCCGGACAGGGATCAGCTTTTGGATGATGCGGACATGCTTTCCGGACAGGCATTCGCCTGTCTGCCTCACGGCAGACCGCCCCTTGCGGACCTTGATCGGAACCGGGGAGCCGTCGACCATCTGCATGAGACCATGCCTGGCGTCGATGAAGAAGCTTCCTTCGCGGACCTTTTCAGATTGGCGACGGAGATCTACGACCTCCCCGAGCTCGTCCTCCAGTTCGATGTCGATTGCGGACGGCTCGCCGTCGTAGCGATCTTCCGGCAGGAGCGAGATGGCGGCATTCAGCGCCCCTTCGAGATCGACGCCGGCGCGGGGACGGCAGGTATAGGTCTCGCCGAACGGTCCGGAGGTCAAAGTGTGCTCACCCAGCACGAAATCCGGATGGCGCACAAACCAGCGATTGACGCGGATGGCGCCTTCGTCCTCCGTTGCAGAACGGACTTCATCGACGTCGAGCCAGGAAAGATCCGCCTCGGGCTCACCGGCCTTGCGTTTGCGCAAGAACAGGATGTCGGTCACGACATCCGTGCCGGCGTCGCGGCGGAAGCTGCCCTCGGGCAGGCGGATCGCCGCGATCAGGTCGCCGGATCTGGCGATATGCTCACGGGCGGCCGTATCCGCCTTATCCATCGTGCCGGCACTGGTGACGACGGCGGCGAAGGCGCCGGGCTTCAGGAGATCGATGGAGCGTGCGATGAAGTAGTCGTGCAGCCGCAGACCAAGCGGCCGGTATTGCCGGTCCGAACGCACACTGCGATCGGAAAAGGGCGGGTTCCCAATGACAAGATCGTAGACGGCTGAGAAGTCCGTGCGCGCGAAATCCCCCTCGATGATCCGCGCCTTCGGCTGCAGCAGCTTGACGATGCGTGCGGTGACGGGATCGAGTTCGACGCCGCTGACATGCGCTTTGTCACGATAGTTTTCCGGCATCAGCGCCGGAAACAGGCCTGTGCCGATGCCCGGCTCCAGAATGCGGCCGCCGCGCCAGCCCAGGCGCTGCAATCCCGACCAGATCGCCCGGATGATGAATTCCGGCGTGAAGTGGGCGTATTGCGTGCAGCGGGCAAGGCTCGCATAGTCGCGATCGGTGACGGCCGCCTCCAATGAGGACCCGAGATCGTTCCAGCCCTCGCGGAAATCCACCTCGCCCGGCCGTCGGAACATGGTGTTGGCGAGCTCGCCGGCGCCGAAGCCGGTAAAGCGGGCAAGTTTCACTTGCTCCTCGCGCGTCGCGGGGCGCTCCTGTTTTTCGATCTCATCGGCAAGCAGGATCGCCGCGACGTTGGCCTTGGCTCGCTCCTTCCAGGATGCGGCGAGACCGCGATCCTCGCCGTTGTCGAGATGGAAGTTGCTACGGACGCCGTGTCCAGGAGGAACCGCATTCTTTCGCGGCGCTGCGCGCGCCATCGCCGGGGCGGGCGCCGCCGGCGTAGGATCAGGATCGTCGTCGTCATTGTCCGGTTCAGGGGCGGTTCCGGCGGGAAATCCGCCGAAAGCGGTGACACCGAGGCCAAACCCGGAGGACAACCCGCTTGAGCCGAACATGTCGAGGGTGAAGGGGTCATCATGCGCCATAAAAAATTCTCCTGTTTGAAGGCGCGCGCCGGCTTGCCCGCCGGCAATGCAGGCGGTTCGGTCGCACGAGATTGGATGGGGAAGGGAAAGCGCCGTGGTCAGCGGCCCATCAGGCGGAGAGACAGGGACGTATCGTCCATGGTGATTGTCAGATGCGTCGCGTCCGGCGCGGCGGCAGTCAGCCGTTCGAGCTCAACGGCGTCGATGAATTCGACCCCGTCATCGCCTCCAAAATATCGGCGCTTGGTGTGCCAGTAGTCGGGATTGGTTTTCGGATTGCATTCCTCGGCATAGACGACGAGCGGGCGCTGGCCCTCGGCGAGTTTGCCGGAGGACATCGCATAAACGCCCTCGTCGCCGACCAGCCACAGGCCGGGTCTGGCGTCTGTTTCCGGCGATATTCCCTGATAGGGAACGCGATATCCGCCATTGGCCCTGGCGTCGGCATGGCCGCACTCGAGCACGGCGCGAATGTCGGTGATGGAGAAGGTGAACATGGGTCTCCTTCCTCACGCCGCGATGGCGTCGGGCAGGTAACGCAGATGCACCGGCAGCTTTGCCGCGATCTCAGCGTCGGTAAGGGTATCCAGCAGCTTCAGCGTCGTGCCGCCTGGCTTGGCGAAGAACATGACCGTGCGCTTGCCGCGATCGGCCTCCGGCCAACGCTCGCTGGCATAGCCGCGATAATCGTCGGCCGTGCTCGACCAGATATGCTCGAGACGCTCCTCGCGCGTCATCGCGCGGACGGGACGGGATTCGCGCTCGACGATTGCGGCGCGCATGCGCTCGCACGACCCCTTGTCGGAAAGGTCGCGATACCCATGGAAGTGCCGGATTCGCCCGTCGATCGACAGTGTGAAAAAGATGCTGGTGATCGAGCCGGTGAGGAATTCGCGCATGGCGAACATCTCGCCGCGCATGAAGAGCGGCGGCAGGATCTCGAACATATAGTCATGTTCGCGCTCACCGATCTCGAACCACTCGCCGCGGTAAAGCGCGCCGTCGTCGCCCTCCCATCGGTTCGGGCGCCCCGCATGGCGATCGAACATGCGGAACATCTGATGCCGGTCGGCGATGCCCTGGAAGACTTTGCAGATGGGAGAGAGGGTCATGAGCGGGCTCCTTTTGGCCTTCGTCGGGGCGAAAGCGCGGCGGAACCTCATGGTCGCCATCTTCTCTTCAGCCCTTCCTGACCCCTCCCCCCAGGCCGCCTCTCCGTCCGGACGGGTCAAGGGCCGGCTTCAGCCGGGCGAAGCTTCACCCTTGACGCGGCCGGCGGGCATGCGGCAGGCCTCTTCCGCTTCTCTCCCTTTTCCACGTCTTCTTTTCCTTCTCCCGCGCCCTGAGCGCGTCGTTCCAGTCCTCGACCGGCGGCATCAGACGCAGCCAGTCGCAACCGGCCGCATCGGCGATGTCGCGCAGCCGCGCGGCGAAGGTCTCGCCCTGGTCGTTGGCGTCCGTCGCGGCGACGAGCCGGGCGGCGGGACGTGCGGCGAGCATGCGTAGCGCGGCATCTGTTGCCGGCGACCATCCCCCGCCGGTACTGAGATATTGACTGCCTTCCCGTGCCCCTTCAAAGGCGGCCAGGCTCATGGCGTCGATCGCCGCCTCCGTCACGCACAGTCGCAAGGCGCCTATTGGACCGAACCGGAAGAGGACCTTCGACCCGCCGGTTGCAAAACCACGCCAGTCGGGGCCACGTTCCTCCCAGCCGGTGACGACACCGTCATCATCGACATGGGCCGCCCACATGCTGCCATGCGGGCCTTCCCGCAGCACGTTGAGCCGCATGGCGTCGCGAATGATCGCCTCGGACAGGCAACGCTCCTCCCGCAGATAGCGCCAGGTCATGGAGCCTCGCCAGGGTTTGCGGCGTTGCTCCCATCGGTCCTCAATGGATCTGAGGGACAAGGGCGCGTCCGCGGATCGGGTCCAGACCGGCTCCCTGGACACGAACCCGACCAGTGAGGCGACGCGGTCAAGTGCATCGACGAAAGCGACGCCGTCGAGGTGTCCGGCGAGGCTGAAGACGTCGCCCTTCGCGTCGGAAAGGGGATCGAACCATCCCCGCCCCTCATGGATGACGATGACGATTTCCGCACCGCGCCGGTATTTGAAGGCTCTGCGTGTGCTTTCCTGCCTGTCCACCGCAAAGCCCGCCTGCTCCAGCAGGGCGCCGCACGGAACCCGGTCCCTGAGGTCCTCCAGCTCTTCTTTTCTCATTCGTTTGCCGGCGCTCCCGCGTCCGCCTTTCTTGTCCGATTTCTCTTCCCGCAGTTTGCGGGACCGCCTGCCCCGGGCCGCGAAGAGCAAAGGAGGCAAGGGCGCGCCTTGGCAATCTGCAGATCTGTACCTTCACGCCGACAGTTCGTGCCAGGCGCGGCGAAGCCTCCCTTGCCGCCTGCCGCTCGCAAGCGGCACCCAAAAAGGGAAATGCCGGCTCAATGAGCCGGCCGGCGATCGTGCGGGTCGAATTCGTGAATGATGTCGAGATCGTCGTCGGCGTCGATTTCGTCGCTGACGACGACGCCGAATTCATCGCCGGACCTGAACAGCGTCACCGGGACCATGAGGGTGCGGGCAAGTGCGAAAGCCTGAGACTGAGCGAGTGCAAGATCCTGTGCCATGTGAGAAACCTCCGTCCGGAGCAGGCCGATCCCGCTCGATGGCTCCTCGAAGGACCGGGGACGGTCGCGATCACCGCGAAGGCAAAGCCGAGTGGCGGCAGCTTGCTAGCCGACCCCGACAGAGGGTTGATCGACGCAGATCCGGACCTGGTCCAGGACGCCATCATCTGAGAGCGGGATTGGTTTGCTTCGGATGGCCGGGTGGAGTTCCGGCACAGTTGCTCGCTCGCGGCACAGCTATCGCCCGAGTGTTCTCCATTTTCCGTCATGCAGCTGTTCAGCCGCGACCGGCGGCTTCCTGATCGGCGATGGCCTTGAGGACCTCGAAGTCCATCGCGGCGCGCGGCTCGATGCGGGCGACTTCGCTGGCGACCTTGGCCCAATGCCAGGATTCGGCAACGTTTCTCTGCGCCCGGCTGCGTGCAGCTCTCGGCTGCGCTTCATAACAGGCATTGACCGGATCGGTTGCTGCCAATTGCCTGGCGTCTTCCTGCCAGCGGCGGCGGATTTTGCGGCGGCGTTCGATCCATTTGCCACAGTAATCCGATCATCGCCGACCCCGCCGCGACGCCAGAAGATCCGATTGGGGTATCCAGATCGCAGACGCGTCGTCGCCGAACGGCACGGCGGTTCCCTCGAAAACGCATATGCCGACCCACGCGCAGATGACCGCGTCGAGCATGTCTTCAAACGCCTTCAACTGCCATGATGGAGCCTCGAATTGGGGTAGCCGCAATATCTCGGATGCGCCTTTTATTTCCAGGTCGAGGCTGGCGACGATCGCACGCCAGGTTTCGAAGAGTTTGTTGCGCCGGCTGACGGGGGTTTCCATTGGCCAATAGTTGCGCGTCTTCGCCTGCTTGTAAGGCAGCCGCTTTTCGGCGCGCATCAGTTCGACCAGGGCGGGATGCGGGTAGACTTCCAATAGGCCCGGCGCGCTAACCTCTCTCGTCAACAGTCCGTACCCGCGGTGCCCGAAGCCGCTCCTGAAGTCGTTGCTGATCTTGCCGGGCCTACTCGCACTCGGTGTGTGGGTGCTGCAGTGACGGGCGCCGTAAGCTGCCGAAACCAGATTGTCCGACACGCGCCGCGCTGCGATCGGCTCACGAGACAGAGGCATATCCACAGCAACGAGATCGACAGGCGCTCCAGCGATTTTTCCAGCTGCGGCGAGAAGAGCCACGGGTTCTGCGATCGAACCTGAAGGGCGGAACGTGGAGATCAGCCCCTCGTCGGCATGGGCCAGGAGGTGACGATAGGACGGTCCCGCGAAGATCAGGCGCCAATCGTCGCCCATGGAGGAAACCAGCGCGACACCGCTCGGCTGTGTCGACGTCCAGGCCGCATCAATGCCCACAATGGTCGTCATCGCCTCCCGACTATTCAAGCCGCCCGGAAGCGATCGAACGCCGTCAAATATTTGACGGGCAGGTCGGCGTCCCAGCGATAGATCTCTGTCCGAAGGAAATGCAGTTCCTCGTCGTGCTTCTCTTCCGGTAGTTCAACCCACCAGGATTTCGGGCGCCCGTCGGAGCCGTCCGACCAGCGGTAGCCGCGCGCCTTGAGATGATCCTTCATGTCGAATGGGGAATTCTCCGCATAAATACGGACCCGTGACCGCTGGCTGGCTTGATAGAGCTCCGCAAATGGCGTCGCGGTGGAATCAAGCGGTGTCTGCCCGAGCACTTCCAACAGCGCGAAACAATCGTCGACAGCACGATGCCCGTCGTGAAAATATCCTGACTGCCCAGTCAGGTAACCGAGCTTGCTTCCCTCGAAGCCACGTGCCGCCCAGTCGATCTCGGAAACCGAACAAGCCCATGCCTTGTTGCAAAACATCGGCGAGAAGGCTTCGCAAAAGGGCCGATCGAAACCGGCGTTGTGAGCAATGATCATGTCGGCCGGCTCGATGAGGGATTTGAGGCGGGTAACGTCGATCACCTGACCGGCGACCATGTCATCGGTGATGCCGGTCAGGCGTATGATGTCGGCCGGAATGGGAACGGTTGGCTGCTGAAGTCCCCCATAAACGCCGGTGACATCGCCAATCTCGCCCGCGTCACTGAAGGTGAAGGCGATTACGCCGATTTCGATGATTTCGTCGGTGCGGTAATTGAGGCCTGTGGTTTCGGTGTCGAGGATCACGCCCTGCCGTGGAAATTCGGGCCGAGCACGCTCAACAACTGATCGGGGCGAGAGCCTTCGCAGAAAGCGATAGTTGCCGGTCGCTTCCAGATGGCAGGCCATGGCCTCGTCATCCGAACCGAAGCCGCCCTGCCCCCTTCCAGCAACAGCCTGCGGTTTGGTCACCTTCGTGGTAGCCGGCAAAACAGCAGCTGCAAAGAAGTCGAGTTGCGAGGTCATTGTATTCCGATCCGATTGCGGCATGGCCGGCGCACAATACGCATCGGCATAGGCGCAAGCAACGACGCCCCCGATCGGGTGCACGTCGCACGGAGCCTGCGGTCGAGGAACTGCGGACAAGCACTATTCAAAGCAAAGAACTACTTTGGGTACTGACGTCGAAATCGTAGGATGCCGAACAACGATTTGACGCTTTTGAGAACAGCCATGAACAATCAGCCGCAACAGCCGATCCGAGAACATCATTTTTATGTCTCAACCGCGAAATTCCTGTTCCACCACCCTCAACACGGCATTGTGGCTGTCCGCGATCCGATACGACTGACGGACGCTAAACGGTATGGGCTGTGCCCCATCGCACTTTACGGGCTCACCGTTGCCGGCCTACCAATCCGCTGGTTGACATTCTCCACGATGGAGAAGCGCAAATCATTGCGCGACGTGCTGCTGACGGCATGGGGAAACGCCGAGGGTTTACGCGGCCTGCCAGATGTTTTGCGTGTAAACCGCTACGTGGAACGGGCCGACCCATCATTGGCGAGGGATATTGCCAAGTTCGGGATCCGGCTTGAGGTTGCCGACCCCAAGGACAAAGCGGCTCCGGCATCGTTACGCTCGGCTCACGATGCCTCTCTGTGGTTGTCGAAAAGGCATAATCCGGTCGACCTGTCTGTGGCCACGTCCGTCGAAGCCCTTTGTCGTGATGCACATGACGATCACGATTGGCGGGCAGTCAGCGGCCCTCGCGGGCTTGGCAATCGAAAAATCGAGGACAACATCGAGCGGTGGCTGGGACTGCCGATGCGACCCCCGGCAGACATTCTTCCCGATAACGTGGAGTGGGAAGCCGGTCCATGGCTGTCGTCCTGGGAAACCTCACTCCCACCCGATCGGCCGCGCTATTTCAAACACGACGGATTTACCGGCAGGATGTGGCTGTATTCGGGAGAGGACCCATCGGAAGACGTCGATGACGATGACGACATCCCAGCCTACGACGAGTATGACAACGTAGCGGAAGTCGCCAAGAACCTGGTCGCCTGCTGGCCCAATCCGCCGAAGGAGATCGCTGCGGCCACTGGAATCACCCTGCGCCAGCTCCAGTGGTTTATCTCGGAGCGTTCCACCCTCGACAGGTCGGCGCGCTTCGACCTCGAACGCCTGTTGGGCATCGAATACGACGAACGGATGGGCGGCTACACGCCTGCGGGGCCCTATGTCCTTATCGCCAGGAAGGCTCAGGCGCTCGAAGCGGTCTATCAGGAGATTTCCGGCGGCGGTGATGCCTGTCCTTGCGAACTCGTTCCCGCCCAGGGACAGGCCGACCCGAGCTGGAGATACGTCTTGATCAATGCGTTTGGGACGCCGCCGACCCTTGTCATGGCGCCCCGTGGCGAGGCGATCACGGACCGCCTTCCCGACCTGATCATGAACTACGAGGGCATCCGGCCGGTTTCGTCGGCCTTTTATCGCGACGTGGTCACGACCTGCGCCCGCGCTTGCCTGACACCTGGGGCCAATGCGCGGGAGATGCGGGATTTTGCAAAGCGCTACGAACGGGAATGGGTCGATTGCGCATGGCTGCCGGACTGAATTTGCTAGTAGTGCGTGAGCCCTGATGTCTGATCGCGTTCAAACATACCGGCCTGGATTCTTTGCACGGTTCCTTCCTCAAGGAAAATGGAAGATGACGCTGACCGCGTCCTCGCCCGCATCCATACGTCTTGGAGTCGGCGACGCTGTTAAACTTCCCTGTCTGGATGTCGTCGCCATTTCCGTGTGCAAGGCATTGCTATGGCACACCGTCGAAGTCCGGTCGCGCGATCGGATCGATAACCTGTCCTGCCTTGGAGAAGAAGCCGCCACACAGTTGGCGGCCGATCTACACAGCTTCATCAACAACCACCTCTTCGCATTGATCGGCGCAGACATTAGTCGATTGAGCGAGGTGGATACCAAACTGCGGGCGATCATTGAGGGTAACCGACAATATCTGGCCCAAGCCGACCTCGGCCGGGTCATTGCGGGCGTGACCGGTGACGCCGCCGCAGCGCTCTCGCATCCTCTGTTCGATCTGGAACTGATGCCGGCCGCGCTGAAAGCAGCACTCCCCCCGTCCCTCGCCTTCATCACCGATCCGGATGTGCGTCATCGATACAATGACGCGTTCGTTTCGGCAGAACTGCCGAGATATCGCTCGTTCTTCGACAATCTGGATGACCGATCACTGTCCGACCAACAACGTCAGGCATGCATTCGCCTGGAGGACAACAATCTCTTGGTCGCCTCAGCCGGATCGGGAAAATCCGCCACGATGGTCGGCAAGGTCGCCTATGTCCTCGACAAGCAGCTCTATCGGCCGGAAGAGATTCTCGTGCTCGCCTTCAACAAGAGCGCCGCCGACGAGCTGCAAGAACGGATATGCAGGCAGCTCGCGATCGATCCGGGAAATCCGGAATGCAAAGTGACCACGTTTCATGCGCTGGGTCGCGGCATTATCGAAGAGGTCGAAGGTCGGCCGCCGCAACTTGCCGATTGGGTTGAGCACCCCGCCGGCGAAGCGAGAATCATCGAACGGATCATTGAGGAACTGCTGCGATCAGATGCAGAATTCACCGATCTCTGGGTCAACCTCCTCGTCCTTCATCCCAAGGCGGATATCCCGGTCGACGTGTTTGGTTCTGAGGCTGACTACGAGCGCTATCTTTCGGTGCGCCGGCGGAAAGGCAATGCGACCATCGGCACGATTGCCGGGATCCATGTGAAGTCGCTCCAGGAGCAGACGATCGTCAACTGGCTGTGGCTCAATTCCGTCGAGTTTGAGTACGAACGCCAGATTCCGATCGAAGAAAAAAACGGACAGATCCGGTACGTCCATCCCGACTTCTATTACCCCGCAAGCAAGACGATCCACGAGCACCTGGCTATCAATGCCGATGGCTCGTCACCCTTCACAGACTATGTCACCCATGCCGAAAACAAGCTGGCCGCCTACCGAAAGGCCGGGATGGACATCTTTCAAACCACCTCGGCGCAGGCGAATAATGGAACGCTGATTGCGGAGCTCGAGGCAGAGCTTGCAAAACGGCGCATTCCGCTCGAACGCAAAAGCTACACGGCGATCGTCAAAGCCCTCGAGCCTGTTGTCATCAAGCACTATCACAAGCTGATTGCCGTCTGCATCAAGCACATCCGCGCCAGCCACCTCACTCTGGACATGCTGCTGGAGCGGGCCAAATCGCTCCACGACCGGACCCGCGCCAGGGAGTTTGCGCAGGTCGTCTGGAAGATCACCGAGACCTATTCCCGGAAGCTGGAAGAAGCCGGCCGCATCGACTTCGACTCGATGATCGTCAATGCCACGCAGTTCGTGGAGACCGGGCAGTATAAGAGCCCCTATTCCCTGATCCTCGTCGACGAGTTCCAGGATATTTCCGAGCCGCGCGCCAAGCTGATCAAGGCGCTGAAGCACCAGAAGCCCTTCACCAAGCTGTTTGCCGTCGGCGACGACTGGCAATCGATCTATCGCTTCGCCGGATCGGACATTACGATCTTCACGCAGTTCGATGCGAATTTCGGGGCGAGCTGGCAAGGCCGTTTGGAGCAGACCTATCGCTGCAACCAGCTGATCGCCGAGACCGCCGCCAGCTTCGTGCAGCGGAACTCCGCCCAATTGAAAAAGTCGGTGCGCTCGACACGTCCGGCGATTGCGCGATCGATCCGGGTCGTTCCGATCGATGGTGATCGAGACAAGCCAGATTTCACGGACGCCTGTCACCGACTGCTGAAGCGGCTCGACATCTTCCTTGGCGGGATTTCAGGGCAATGGCGGAGCGACGGGCGCGAGAAGCTCAAGGTCATGGTGCTGTGGCGCTACAACCAGCTTGAACCGTTCAGGGGATCCGTGCCAAGATTCGACAACATCGAGGTTTCTGGACTGTCCTTCCATCGCGCCAAGGGGCTTGAAGCCGACTATACGATCCTGCTTGATGTCAGCGAAGGTGATTACGGGGTGCCAAGCCGGATCGAGGACGACGAGCTGCTCAACCTGGTCATGCCGCAGCCTGAAATGTTTGAGTATGCCGAGGAGCGCCGCCTATTCTACGTTGCGTTGACACGCGCAAGTCGTGGCGTGTTCCTGCTCACGAACAGCCGTGACCCATCCAGATATATCCGGGAGCTTTCGGAAATCGCCGGGGAAAATCTGCGTTTCGAGACCGTCGATGGCGGTCCGCTGCATCAATGTCCCGCATGCCGCGTAGGTCAATTAGTCGAGAGGAATGGTCGCAACAACAGCCGCTTTCTGGGGTGCAACCAGTATCCCGGCTGTGACCACACGCAGCAACTTAATCGACGAAGCGCCGAATGACCGGGTCTACGTTGCCTGCACGGCTGCGCGACGCCTGCAGTCGCTCTCCCAGAGGTTGATCGTGTCGCCCGGAAACAATTGCTCTACCGGCGCCAGGTCGCACGATACCGAACGCGTTTCGCGTCGAAAGTTATGCGCCCGGATTCCGGTCCAGAAAAGCGCCAATGCCCTGTCGGCGGTAAAAATGGCAGGATGCTCCTTAGGAAACAACGCCAGAAGGTGAATCAAGATCTCAAGCGAACGAACATCCGCGAGCGCGTTGTACGCGTCCTGCTCAGAGTATCCTTCCCGAAACTTCAACATCCTCTTTGCGGGGCTGCCAGAGTTTGGAACCGCCACTGCACTCAGTGCCGCAAGGACGATGAGAGAATAGCGGGCCACACCGTAGCGATCGGCCGCATCCATCACATCGGTCCATCTCTTGTCGAAAAGCCTGCGGCTCGTAGGAGCAGTGAGGAAAGGCGCGAGATGAAGGAGGAAGTTGCGTTTTCGCTCAAACCCTGCCCGGGTGTCGTCGATCAGGCCCAGAGCGCCCCTCAGACTGTCGCTGCCGACAACGAGCTCTGCCGTCGGCAGCGCTTTGCGGAGAAAGGCCATCACCTCCGTCAGCTGCGCTTCCACAATCGGACGATCTGGAATACTCCGGTCATTGCCTTCGATCGCGTATAGAAGGGGGTTAAGTCGCACCTCCTGCCCGGCAAGCAAGTCCAGAAAGTCCTGGCCCGCGCCGATAACAGAGCCTTCCTCGAAACGTCCCTTGATCTGGCTGATGACATTTCTATCCGGCAGAACCGTAACGCCTGCATTGGCGAGCGCGAGACCAGACGGAAGCCACCCGCCACGCTGTAGGCTGATGACCATCGAACTATGAGTGCTATCGAGCACTGCGTTTCCGCGTGCCAGCCCATTGATCTCTACCCCTTCGATGTTCGTCTCAAGAATTCTAGCGAACCGCCAATTGAGCGGGACGGACAGAGGTTTATGCAGTTGCGCGCCTGCCAGCTCGTCGTAGTTCAGCGGTTCCAGCTCCAGGCCACCGACGCTCACGGAACGAGGCGGCTGACCGTCTTGCCCATCAAGCTCCACGAATTTCATGATAAGGCCTGCATTTGCGGGGTTGGGCGTGGACTTGTCAGACACGACCCCGGTCATCTACTCGCCGCCTCGAATTTTTCGAGCAGGCATGTCGCCAGGTTCGGGCCTTCCAGGTAAAGGCCGATTTCGTCCAGCGGGTTCTCCTCCAACCCCGATTGCGAGCCCCAGTTCAAGCTGCTGACGACGATATGGTCCTTGTCCCACGCCAGGAACTTGGCATGCAATTGCGGCTCTGGGACGCCGGTCAGCACGACGAGGCCATTCAGACGTTCGCGGTGTTCCGCGACATGCCCGCGTTTGACCGGCCCGGACCGCCGCGAGTAGTACACGCGCACGTCACTCAGTCGCCGGCCTGCGACCTCTGCGGGGTCGAACAGGGCCGGGACCATATTGGCTCCGACCTTGTTCGTACAGCAGATGAAACGCTCCTGGGCATCGTGCGCCGCAACTCGCAGAAGGCGCTCGTGGTCGTCGGCCCGAAGAATGGTGAGCCGGGCGGCCGGAGGAGCGGTTTCCGAAGCCGCTGAAAGTCGGCTACGCTGGCGCCGCAGTTCCGACGCCATGAACAGGAGCGTTTCCACGGATCGGCTGGCGCCGGAGAGTTTGGCGATGATCTCGCGGAGAAGATCCATCCCGGTCGCGACAGCGTTGTTTTCCCTGAGCTCCACTGAAACCTCGACAGCCGAAAATGGCGACGACAGCCAGTTGCAGGACCCCATGACCGCAATTGCGCCACCATCGCCGTCATCGGCGAGGATGAACTTTGCATGGCTGCCGACAGGCTCTCTCTGTACCAGCAGGTAGCCTCTCGTTTGCCGAACTGCCGATAGCCGAGTGTAGAGTTCCTGCATGGCTGCTGCATGCTTAGCGCGGTCGAGCGACGTTCCGAAGAACAGGTGGCATTTGACCCCGCGTCTGCAAGCCTGCTCCAGGGCCTGCCATATCCTCTCGCGCTTCTCTTTGCCTTTCTCATCTGACTGCGAGGCGACAAAAGTTGAAAGGACAAAGATATGGGACTTTGCAGCGCCCACGATTTGCTCGAAGCGCTGCAAGTGCTGTTCAGACCCAACGACAAGCTGGTCAGTGGCAAACGACGTGTTGATCACCACGGGCTGGCTGACTGGCGGTGCGGCGGTCGTCGGCAAGATGCCGGTTTTTATCGTCGCCGTTAGCGCTTCCACGAGCTGGTCACTTGCCCCCTGTGGCAGAATCCCGTCTTTCACATCATCGAGATTGAGAACGAGGAATTTTCGCTCCAGGAATGAACTGTTGGCCTCCACACCCCGAAGCCACTCCCCTGGGCGAAGTGTACCGGCTGTGAACTGGCTGACACGCTGCATCATAGAATAGTCCGTCTCCGGCACTTCGTCCGCGGGAAAAGCGACAATCGCTCCACTGGCCGGGAGCTTAGACACGGGAATCGTGTCCACATCTCGCGTCCTGAAGACCGATTGCCCGACCTTTTCATAGACGACACTGATACCGATTTCGCGGTCCGCGGTCCGTTCTGGAAGCGCGCGCCCGGCGCGAATGAAGCCATGCCCGACACTGCTTGTCGCGAGCACCGGCTGTGGTGAAAGCCGGACTTCAACGAGGCCGAATTGCATCAGACGGGCGACCGTTGAGCTCACAACCTGTCGCGGGATTTCCAGGTGTGCCGCAACGGCATCGATTGTTCCCGGATCGCGATCAAGCGACAGCAGCACCATTTCCTCGATAGGGCTCCAGCCCCACGTGCGCTGAACGATGCCCGGCGCACGATAATGCCATGCCGGAATGTAGATGTTGTTCATCGGGAGAGCTTCCCATTCTCATCGACCATGACGATGGAAGCGCCCATGTCACCCCCCGGAAACTCTGTCTCTGCAAGCCGCGCGATTCCGTCGAGCATCCTTCGCAAGAAGCCGAGCTCGTCGTTCAGCCCGTCCGGATCGATTCCGTTTACGGTATTGCTGATAAACCTCCGGCTGGTGGCAAGTATCAGCTTATGCTTGGCTCGACTGAGGAGAACATTTAGCCGCTGCGGATTTTTGATGAATCCCAGGGCTCGCGTGCCAACGAGCACGTTGTTTCGGACAAGGCTAGCGACGATCACGTCCGCCTCACCCCCCTGAAAACTGTCGCTCGTATAGAAGAACTTTCCATCTCCGCGCGGGCTGGCGAAGCCAAACAGGGTCTTCTCGGCCGTGTCGATCTCGGGTTTGAGCAAGCGCTCGAAATGACTAACTT
The DNA here is from genome assembly GCF_058793575.1 of Shinella sp. GW835-FHT14H05. Classification (NCBI taxonomy): domain Bacteria; kingdom Pseudomonadati; phylum Pseudomonadota; class Alphaproteobacteria; order Hyphomicrobiales; family Rhizobiaceae; genus Shinella; species Shinella sp. GW835-FHT14H05. The sequence goes on from NZ_JBXAFY010000017.1 coordinate 26,411, forward strand.
GGGCGGAGTAGGGCGACAGCACCGCCAACGTTGGCCGACGCCCGTCTGCCGACACGATTGGTCGCAGCCTTTTCATGGCGCTCACGATCGCCGTTGCCTCGGACTCGTTGCGATACGAGCGCTTGATCTTCTGCTCGAATGCCCGGCGTTTGACGACACTCAACGAAGGCATGTCGAGGATGACGATAGGCGAAGCGGGGAACTCTTCGACAGTGTCCACTGCCTTCTTGCGCTGTTTCACGCGCTCCGACGAAACGAGTTCTCCTTTGTAAAAGGTATCGGAGACAAGCTCGCCGATTGCCGGGTGCATCCGGCTCTGTTCCCGTAGCGTGTTTGCGATCGAGCTCGGACGTTTCGTGTCCGCGGTTCTCAAGGCCTCTCGCTCGACGATTGATCGGAACGGCTCCTCAAGACGAGCGGCGATGGCGAGTACGTCGCTGAGCAAGAACTGGTCCGCCTTCAGCGCGTCGAGGGCGATTTCCACTTCGCCAGGCAGATCGGGAATAGCAGAAAGCTTTTCTTTGGCATCCCTCAACAGTTCGTTTGCCCGCTTGCCGTCGTAGAACTTTTGGCGTTCAACCACGTCGAAAGGCGATAATTGATTATGATCGCCGATCATAACCCGCCGGTTGCCGAGAAGAAGGGCGCCAATCAGTTCAGCACCGTTTGCACGCGCGGCTTCTTCGATGAAGACCCAGTCGAACTGTTCACCATCGGCAATCATTTCCTCGAGAACGTGGGATGAGGTGGTGGCCAAGGTGACATCGGACGAGCGAAGCATCAGATTGTCGGTGTCGCGCAAGGCGCGTTCGGCAACCGACTTTTCCGACCTGTCGACGGGATTGAGCGCCTGAGCGATCTGATGGAGCTGGCTTGCCATGACCGCCGCGCGCTCAGCGTCGGGCTTGGATACGGATCGCAACAAGACGACCGAGTTCCGACGCAAGGTGCTCTCTTCTTCGCTGACGCGAGATCGTTCGACGCGAACGACAATGTTCGATTGCTTCGGCAAGAACTTTCGAAGGTCGTCCTCCATATGGACGAGAGTCTCATGGTTCTGGGCAGACACCAGAATGCGGGCATCGGGCGTTTGATCGAGGATGCTTTTCACGAGATGTGAAATCAAAAAGGTTTTTCCCACACCAGGGGGACCGACGACGACATTGATCGACCTTCCCGCGACGATCGACTGCCAAGCCTCGATCTTCGAAGGCTCCATATCCGCATCTGCCGGCGGTGAACCTGGAACAGCAATGTCGCGCAGCATGTCGTCCATCGCCACCTGCGCCGGGTCATCCAACGCTCTTAGGAGCTCGACATTGGCCCTGGCCGCAACAATGTTCTGCAGCCGTCGCCTGATAGCGCGCTCGGTTCCGGTATCCTTGCGTGGCCGCAAATAAAGAGACTGCCCTGCCGGAACCGCCAGGTTCGTTGCAAAGGCGAACGCCAGTTTTCCATCGACCAGATTGCTTCCCTCATAGCTCAGTTCCGGCACTCGCTCACGGCCGGTTGCGAGTCTGGCCGACTTCGAAACGGTCCAATTCACCTTTCCGTCGTCATATTTGAGTTCGCGTCGCATTGCCTCCGCTGTGGGGCGCAATCCCATTATTTCGCGCTGATCGTCCCGTATCGAATCGTCGCGAGGTGCGAGCCACACCACGTTCTGCTCGCTGGCGGGCAACGAAAGAACTTCGACGGGATACAGACGAAACTGCTCCCTCAGCAGGGTAAATGCCTCAAGCAGGATCAGAGCGAACCACATCGGAACATCACTCGTTACCCCGGCTACTCGGACGCGTTCCGCGAAATCTCGCCATCGTCGTGCACCTGGACCAAGGTTGCGCACGCGCTCTTCGGCACTCGCGCGATTTCTCGCCAAATGCAAACGGTGAACGACATCCTCCGCGCCTTGTATCCAGTCGTTCGGTCGCCTTTTATGCGCCGACTCAATCATGCCAATCGCGTCGTGGACGATCTTCACGTTGTAGATCGCCAGATCAGTGAGAATGCGCAGGCTATCTTGACCGGCGGGGACAAGGCGAACCCCGGCGGAAAGCAGATCTTCCGCGACGAACTGCATGAGGGCAACGCCGTCATGCGCGGGTATCGTCCCGGACGACAGAGTCGGTAAATCGCTCTGGAGGGCGTTGCGCGAGGGGTAAAGGATGAGTTCTCCATCTGAACTTGACCCGACCCTGTCGAGTTCGGCGACAACTTCCCTCAACTCCCCGAGCACGATGCTGCCGTCAAAGAGCTGAAACTGCGGTGGGTTCGCCAAACGATCCAGCATTCGGCGTTCGATCGAGAGCAGCGAAGGGGAATTATCTCCGTCCACGCCGAGGATGGCAGCGGCCACTCCGGCAAGATCGATCCAATCCTGCCGAAATGAAATCGCGCCAGAAGCGCGCAGAAGATGGCCGGAGGCTCCAAGATTGCTGTCAGCAATGTGGACGCATGCTTCAAATCCCCCGAGACGATAGTCGTCGCTATCGTCTGAATGCGAGAAGATCGTATGGGTGCTCACACCGCCATGCACGATACCGGCATCGTGGCACAGGGTAAGCGCTTCCGCGATGCGGACGATATTGCGCCAGAAAACATTCCGGCTGGTACTCGCCAGAAAGCGGTTCTGTCGTGCTCTCCTTCTATGGGACGATCCGGAGATCGGGCTGCCGGGATCAACCATGACGATCGCGATTTCCTGCCCGTCCTCAACGACATCGAGTACTTCGACCAGGACTTCACGCGCCCGCCGTGAGGAGAGAACACGTCGAATTCGTCGCAATCCTCGAGTGATAATCGCCTTCAGGTCGTCATCCAGCGGCGTGCCGGTCTTTCTGAAGAGCCGCAGCAAATATCGCTCACCATCGTCGAGCCCGGTCGCGGATCGCAGGTCCGAATCCCAAGCACCGCTCACACGGGCGAGAGAGTCCTCGGCAAACGTAAACCGGGACTCCAGCGACAATTTTCTATGTTGTTTGACCGTATTGACTGTCGTCATGCCGTTCCAGCCCGCCCGATTTGCTTTTGACATAGCAGATTCGTCTGGTGGTTGCGTCGTCAATCCAATCTGAAGCTGGTATTCTCCCAAACATTGTGGCCCGTAGACTTAGCCAAGAACGCGCGTGTTCAATTCGGCATAGGATGGGAGGGCGGTGTCCCGACGTCCCGCGGCATAAAGCCTTCTGACACCATCTTCGATCGAGTCGACATCGGCTTCAAAAAGTTGCGGCATTACATCGATCAGCCTGGGAAGTTCGAAGATGCGGTAAGCAGCAAGTTGGGAGATTGCCATTTCTCGTACTGAACTGCTCGTCCAGTTGCCGCCTCCCGCCTTCCAAAAATGGCTTTGGTCGACGATGCCATTGATCCAAAGCCAGGGGGCGAGCCGCTGAACTCGATCCTCGGAAATTCCCCACATCGGAAAATAGTCGCGGGAAAAAATGACTTCAGACCCGTCCTTCAGTTTCCAGACTCCATAGGGGAGCCACAGGCGGGACGGGACGAAATCAGAAAGGGCGGTGCGCGGGGTCACGACCTCAAAATCCGCGCGTTCGCCAAGACCCGTGTCGAAATGCAGATAAGTCGGTCGGCCAGCGCGGCGAAGATACGCCGGCGTGTTGGTACCATAAGCCTTGTCTTTCACGACAGTCCCCGCCTTCCCCCCGCCCCGGGCGACCAAAAAGACGTCGCCGCCAGATCGAGGTTTGCAAGGTCATCTGCTCGTCAAGCGACAGAGGTGTTTCACGCAAAAGACGTGCCTTGGACACGGCGTACTGAACCTCGGCATAAGGAAGACCGAGAGCATAGGCTATCGAGAGAATGATATGCAGCGCATCATCGAAACCCACGTCGCCGGGCTGTGTTTGTCGATGATGATCGCAGCTGCAGGAAAGATCGTGCCAATCGCGGTAGCCCAGCACACGTGCGAGCGCTCTCATGCACATAGGAGAGCTGTAGATTGGTCGCGGCACGTACAAGATATTTGGCGGCCTGTTTTGACCGATCAAGGTCGGAAACGTGAATTCGCATGGAACCACTCCGGCGGTGCAATCTATGGCGTGTCCACTCGGCCCGTGCACCTTGGAAAGAGGTTCTTGCGGGTTGATGCAGTCGTTCCTGCCCTGAGGCTTCGCCTCTGTGGACGGCATGGCCGGAGAAGCCATGCGTTCAACGTAGGTGATTCGAGTCATTTGACCAATAAGGCGCGGTGAGCGCTTTGCGCGAAATAAGATATCGCCGTCCGACAGGGCCTCACGCACCGGACAGATCGGCCGGTCCCAGATAGGTGATGTCGATCCGACCGACGTCTTGAGCAACCTGAGCGCGCAACAGGCCCGCTCTCCCCGGGTTAAGCGCTGCCTGCAAATTGCCGAGCACTGCACCGTCGGCGGCGAACACCCGAGGCTGACCTCCCCAATGGTGAACCTGCACGGGGGTGCCCGGTGCTGGCGGCGCGCCGAGCCATGTGACGTTTGCCCAATATCTTCGATCAGCCCAGGTGCGGTTTTCAGGCGGCGTAAAACTCTGCACGAACTCCGTCCACATTGCCTTGGTCTCTGGCGTCGGCCAATCGGGCTGCGCACTCCAAGCCGAGACGGCTTCCGAACTTAGCCATTGCCGAAGCTCCTGGCCGGTGTGGAAGGCGGCGCCCGTGTCGACCACCGCCTTGATGGCGGCAAGCCTTGAATTGAAGCCGGCCTGGATGAGGATCGATGCGGAGCGATTTAGCGTGCCGGTTTCGACAGCAGGAACAGCGAGACCCAACTCATGGTCTTCGAGAAGAGCATCAAAGACGCCAACCGTGTCACCATTCGCGGCCGCGCGCACGCGGACCGCCTCCATGGCCCATGGTAGGCGATAAACCAGACCGCCCTCGATGAATTGAAGCGTTTCGGATTCCTGACCCGCCGCCACGCCGGCTAGCGGCTGACCCAAAAGCCATGCCCGCAGGATATCTCGCCAGTTTGCCGGCATGGGGTCGGGCGTGAAAGGAAAGAATGCGAAAACCCGCTCAGCAAGCGCCGTGATCGCTGCAATTGCGGCCTCTGCGTCACCTTCGAGGATCCCACCATTGGCCTGAATCAGTAGCAGGTTGGCCTCTGCCGCTATCGCATCCAAAGCATGCCCGGTCGTCAGTCCAACGCCTGCAAGGAAATAACCGCGTCGGCGCGCCGCCGTCGATTGGCTCCAAATAAGTCGGCCTCTGGACAGAAGGCCCGCCTTCAGAACCTGCTGGACCTGTTCATTCTGGCGCAGGATGCGCCTGTGCCAGAGGGACGACTGGAGGATGTCATCCAACGCCGCTTCGATGCTTTCGTCAGGAACGTCATTTTCGCCGATCAGGCTGAGGATCGCCGTGTCGAGGGTGGCGACATGCCGCTCCCAGTCCGCAAGCGCACGTTCCCGATCCTCCGGTTTCTCATTGGCGATCTCCGGGAAGGCCCAGGCCGCCGCATTGTTGAGTACATAGTCCACGAGCTGATTGAAATCGCCGCCGATACGCGCGTGCATCCGAGACAAGAGCGTCCAAACCAAAAGCGCGAGACCGCTTTCCATGTTTCGGGCACCGAGATCGTTGATGAGCTTCTCCCAGTTGCGCCGCTTCTTCACGATATCGTCGAACATAGGGAAGAGCACAATGCCTTCGACATCGACATAGGCTCGGCCGGCGCGACCGATGACGTTCTTGAATTCGGAAATCTCAATCATCTCCCCACTGCGGTGAAGCGAGTGCATCACGACCGCGGTTGCTGATAGGTTGAGCCCCTGCGCCAAGGTCGGCGAGGAGATGGTCACCTTGAGCACATTGTCTCGAAGCAGCCGTTCCACCTCTTTGCGGTAGGCTGTCGGCAGGGCGCCGTGATGCAGCGCGACGCCCAGGCGAAGGCACTTGAGAATCGCGCTGTTCGGGCCCAGCCACTCCTCTCCGAGCGCAATCGCGGTGTTGAGCACCGCTGGATCGGCTTCAAGCAGGGAACGCAACGCTCCACGCTCATGAAGATCGACGATCACGTCTGCGAACGGCTCAACACTCCGCCGCTCCGGGCAGAAGATCAAGACAGTCTGTCCATCGTCCGCCAGCCGCCATGCAGTCGCCAGGCAGAGCTCGCGTTGGTTGTCAGGGAAAAGACGGGTTCGGCGACGTTTTGGTGGGACCCACCTCGGGGGCTCGGCACCCGTGAGGAAGCGTGCCACCCATGGGCGCTCGTCGCCGACGCGCATGTTCAATCGGGCATTGGGCGAGGTCCATACCACTTCGCCAAACCGCAATCGGGTCGGGCGCCAGTCATTTTTAATCAGTCCGCCGGGGTGATCGCGTCGAAGCCAGGCTGCGAAGTCGTCGAGCTGATCCCCATCAGGTAAGATAGCTGACAGGCACACAATCCGACGCTGGTGTGCATCCGGACGTCGTAAGAGCCGCTGGATCTGGACTTCATAGCGAACCTCGCGCTCGTTGAGACCGATCATGTGCCCTTCATCGAAAACTAGCAGGCCGACGTCATCGAGAAGTGAGGGATCGTTACGTAGCGCGAAGTCAAGCTTCTCGGGTGTTGCCACCACGATGTCCCGCTCCCGGATTGCGTCCTCATCGAATCCGCTCACCCCGATGCTGCCGTAAAGCGCAGAAATCGTCTTGCCGAGCGGGCCGAAGCTTCTCTGCAGGGTCGTTTCCGTCTGAGCCGACAGGGCACGCAAAGGCGTGACAAAGACCACGCGCTTGCCGCCGGCAAGGCATCGTAGGATGCACAGCTCAGCGACGCGCGTCTTGCCAGCACTTGTAGGTAGCGAAACCACCAGGTCGTCAGACTGGTCGACGGCGCGCGCCGCGGCTTCGATCTGCGACGGCCAAAGGTCGATTTCCGATTTGTGGCGCCGTTGAAGTAACGCGATGAACAGCTCTCGAAGACGCGGCCAGTCGGCTGCTTCACCCCCCGCCGGCTGCAGTGGCACTCGCTCATGGAAGGTGCTTGACCACAGGTCCGACAGGAGATGGATCGCAATGCGATGAGCCCACCATTGCGGTAGCAGATTCAGTTCGCTGCAGACCGAGAGGCTCATTCGGAGCCGTTCCAGCGCCTGATCGAGCAATGGCCGTTCGCCCCGCTCCAGTGCGAGGAGGAACAGGGACATCGCTGCAAGAAAACCGTCGGTCAGTGCGGTATCCAGACCATCGAAGATGAATTCGTTGCCGCCGTCATCCAGGTCTGCTGCGGCCTCCGCCTGATCAAGTCCGGCCTGAATCGCGGCCGCAATCCGAGCATCGCTGCCATCGCCGGCAGCCCTGTAGTCGAAGACGACGGTTCGAAGAGCGCTCAAGTCCCTTTGCATCAACTGCGCGAGCACCCGTTCGATCAATGAGAAATTTTCGTCTGCACCAACGATCGCGAGCAGGGAATAGGCGCGGGCGGAAAGATGCGCAAGATGATAGCTCGCTGCCGCCATGACAAAATGGAAGTCGCGATCGATCTCGTCGGGATTCCCCTTTCCTATAACCGCCTCAAGGGCGGTCGCCGCCTGTTCGAAGGCGATGCGCGCTTGTGCGGCGTCCCCGCCGAGTTCACGCAGGCGAAGACCGAGACCGAGAAGTGCGTAACCATAGGAATGAAGGTCATAACTCAGTTGGGGAGCGAAGGCCGGTGCATCGGGAGGCAACACACCATCGCGCCAGATGATTGCTCTCGCCTGGCCGCGGGCGATCAGGCGGCCACGAAATCCCGCGGTTGCGGCTTCATTAATGTCGGCGATAATCGCTTCAGGCGTTGTTGGCATTGACGATCACCTGATCATAGACGGCGCCGATAAAGGCGGCATGGCCGTCGACGCGAAGTCCGATCCCCCATTGGTGAAACTCACCGGGGTAGGCTTGCAGCGAGGCGGTCAGCATGGCCTCCGGCGAGTTTCCGGAGAAGGTGAAAAGAAGGTGCTTCACGCTGGCGGGCGGAATTCCATGTTTCAGAAGCGCGTCGTCGATCGCATCGGCCAAGGGCTCGTTGCCGAGTTCGAGGAGACGGGCTGAAATGAACGAGAGAGCGTGGCCCGAAGGTAGCCCACTGTCCTTGTTCAGATTCTCGCGCGCTTGCGCGACCACCTGCGCGGTGAGGGTTGCCCGGCTCTTGGCCTCGGTTTTCAGGAACCGCAACTGCTGTGTGTCCGCATCCAGGAGTAGCGCGATGACATCCTCACCACGCATTGCCATGTTACGATGGTCTTTCCAACGCAATCTTTTGATCGGCGCGTGGTAGCCGCCGCTATGAGCGTCGATCCACTCGGTTGCGTAGATTTCACCAAGATCGCCCGAGCGAATGGCTTTGGTCGTCGGAAGCTTGCCCTCGATCAGAGCCGCAGCAGCAGGCTTTCCTAGTCGGCGGAGGGCTCGGGCGACGTGTTCTTCAGAAGCGTAATGGCGGGGAACAACGGTCGCTGTTGCTTGTATTCCCGTGCCGAGATCGGCCGCCCTGCCTGTTATCACTCTGCGAAAATGCGGTCCTACCTCACCATCGGCAGAATCGCACCAATCGTTGAACTGTACCATTCGCGCCCTCCCCGCCGGTCAACCTGGAAAAAGATCGCGAACACGGACGAACGGGGAGCCGGTCTCGGCGGCGCGGCGAACCTTGCGTTCGAGAACCTGAGTGAGCGGGAGCTCGCGATCCAGCATCTCATAGAGATCGAGACCATCCATGCAGATGACGCGCTTGCCTCGTCCGAAGGCGACAAGACCATCTTCGGTAAATGTGCTGTTGCTGACAAATAGGCCTCGAGTCCACGCCGCCTTCTGCTCGATCTTGCCGTGAAACGTGTGCAGCTCGGCGACGCCAATCGGTTGACCCTGCCATTTCGCTTCGACGAGATAGATTTCATTGCCGAGCTGGAAGCTGCCGTCGATCTGCTCGCCACGCAGGCGAAAAGGTTCCTGGGCGGCTAATCCGAAAGCGTTGAACAGATCCTTGAGGAAACCCTCGAAGGCATAGCCCCGCGCCTGTGGCGCGAGCGCCGTGATCTGCAGGAGATCCGACTTGGCCTTGGCAATCTTGTTCCGGTCGGCGGCGGTGGCCGCAGCACTCGGCGCAGCTGGTGGCGGAGCGTGATTACCCGAAAGTCGATTGATCAGACCCAGGTAGCGGGTTTCAGCATTGACGACCGGGTCTTTGCCGGCGGTGCGCGCGAGATATTCTGAACGATGCTCCCAAAGGGCCGCAAGGGTACGAACAGCGGTGGCGTCATCGCAGTGCTGCAGGAAGTAGCGGAGGCGTTTTCCTTTCGACCCTCCGTTCACGGCATACTTGGGGTCATCGATGTTGACCTTAAGCTCTGAGGCGAAGAACTCGGAAAAGCTTTTGTCAGAAAAGTCCAGCACGAAGCCCTGCCCCCGGACAAAGTCAACGAGATCATCCACCAGGCGCAGATCGATGGACCGTATCGAACTAATGGGCTCCCCCGGAATGCAGCGTTAGATCAGCTGTTAATTGTTTCTTGGAGTTTTTTGATTTTGGCAAGAATGTCGTCGAAAGACAGCGGCTTTTCATCAAACATCATGGGTGCCATGGCGCGATAGTCAGCGCGCAAATCTTTGATACGGGACTCGCTCGGCATCAGTCTCAAAGTACCAGGCCTCGCTGTATCGTAGCTGGCCCAACTGGACCGGAAGAAGGTCGCCTTGTGCTTTGCCACTGTTACTAGAAGGTCGAAATCGCCGGCCGCGGCTTTTCCTTCCTCGGTGTCGAGGAGCATCGCGAGATCATAATAGTGGCGGGAGAAATACTGCGGCGTTGCGGTCTCGGCGGGACGGTGCGCCTCGGCGTGCAGCGCGGTCGCCTTTTCCCAGAAGGTCCGTTGCGCGGAGAGAACAGTCACGGTGCATTCCGGATCTTTGAAGAAATCCGGAAAATCCTCCGCCGCGTAGGGATGAATAAACTTCTGCTCGGTCGGCCATGGATCGCCGCGCGCACCGAGCTCAAGCTTCACCCGCGGCGTGATGTAGGCCATGCTTTCATATTCAGAGCTCGCAAGCGCAGGCGGATAGTGGAAGTTCACTGTCTGCGCGTCGTTGGCATCTATTTCCAGCGACCACTTGCCTTCGCTCGGCTCGCCCAATTGCTCGACGATCGCGGACCTGAGCGCCGGAAGAAGCTTCTCGGCAATATGCCGCTCGACGTCACTCACCAAGGCTTCAATCAGTTTGTTCGCTTGTTTCTTGCTGATGCCTTCCTTTTCCGGATCGCGGTCGCCGGTGTAGCCGAGCTCCGCTCGATCGAACGAAAGGTCGATGTCCTCGGAAAAGCGGCGGATGGCGCCGAATGCCTTGGAAAGGGATGTACCACCCTTGAAAACGAGGGTGGCTGCATCTTGTTTCTGCAGGCCGAAAAGACGCTTCAAAGTCCAGCAGACCCAGAAGTCCTTTTCGACGATCGTGTTGTCAACTCCTCGAAGGGCGCCTGTTTCGCCAAACAGGGCGGCTCGATCATCAGCCGGAAGGAGAGCCACCCTATCCATCGATCTCACCTGACGCGTTGGCGATCGATACGAGTGTCGGCCTCATCCAGGCTGGGGCCCGAACCGCAGAGGACGCAAGCATCTTCTTGTCGTTGGCTGACAGGCGGCGCACTGCGACCTGCGCAACGTCGCCGGCACGCATCGCTCCCACATGGCGAAGCGCTTGCACGACCGTGCCAGCCGCACTGCCAGGAGCGATCAAATGCTTGGGCGAGGCATGTCGCAGATCGACGACGCGCTTTCCCAGGACGACCTTGCGGGAGGGACCGTCGGTCAGATAGGTGGTCTTCGCCGGCACCTGCGTGGTAAGCCCAAGTGCGTTCGCCGCACGGGCGCCAGCAATCTGCAACTGAGAACCGGTCTCCCGTGCCAGCGCCTGGGCGATATCGTCCGGAGCTGGCGAAAGCAGCCCAAGCTGCGGATGGACCTTCGGGAAATCATAAAGGCCTCGCGCGAGGCGCCGGAGTTTACCACCCTTGACCAGTCGGGACAGCGCCTGATCGACTGCGGCGCGTCCAGCAATGCCCAGGAAATCGCTAGGCGTGAAAACGCCGCCGCGCCCGCCAGCGCGGGCGCGTTTCATAATCTTGTCTGGTACCGATGTCGAAGTGCTTTTCATATGTCAGAAAATAGTGCATCTTTTTCTGACATTCAAGCTCCGCATTCAACGCCTGCGGCGGAGCGGAAGCTCCGGCCACACTCACTTTCGGACACAGAGGAAATTGATGAACAACAATCCTCCACGCTGGAGCCAACTCAAGAAGATGCGTCGCGCACTCCAGGGACGAATGCCGAAGGACAAATTCTTCGAGACCGTACTCGAAGGCTGCTTCCGCGTCGCTCGAGATCGGGATAACCCTCTGCGAGGAAACTTCGCGGCAAGCGGCCTGCGGGAAGCGATCGGCCATGTGCTGCACAGCCTCGCTCCTGATGAGGACGTTCGAGCCTGCGTTTGGTTCGTGCAGGCCAAGGATACCAAAACCGTCACTCGCCATCAGCGCGCAAGTTACATCGTAAAGGCCGGGTTGCCGGACGATTTCGTCAGCGACACTCTCGGCATAGATGTGCGCGAGTTCACAACGCCCCTGATCGAAGTAATGGATGGACTCAACAGGGCCACACATGTTCGCGCCGATACCATCCTCTCCAAAGGATGGGAGATTCGCGTGATGATCCAGGACGTCTTGCGCGGCCTCGACCAATTGCTCCAAGCCGCAAATGAAAGCCGAGAGGCTATCACCCATGCCGTAGCTGACGCGATGCAAGAAGCCGTCTTCGAGAAACTCATCTCGGAGACGATCGATGAACTTGATGAGCTTTCGACGCATACGACCGTCGATGGACACAACATAGACAATGTGAGCGTAACCAAGTTGGATTCGCAGGACATTAGCTATCGTGTTGAAGGCGAGGTTGAGGTCGAGCTGCAATACGGGTCTAATTCAGACGTCAGAAACGAAATCGGGTTCCGGCAGGATGATTCCTACCCCTACGTCGTGACCGTTACGTGCGCCGTCGCTCGGCTCATGGCAATTCGGGCTGATGATCTCAATATCAGCGTCGACAACCGGAGCTTTTATGAATGACCGATGCTGAACGACTGATGCGTGGTTTTATCCCGTCACTCCGGGAAAGCCCATTTAGAATTGCGCCGGAGCGCGTCCATGAGCTGTTGGCGAAAATGGGAGGAGAGACATGGGTCCTCGAGATTGTTGATGGGCCGGCAAACTTCGAGGCATTTCCGACTACCAAGGAGATTGAGGGCACTTACGCCGCGTTGCTGAGCCTTTGGGCTGTAGCCGCCTCCGTACGTGTCCTATCCGTCCTTACGCAGACGGCCGCCGAAATGAACCTTTCGCAGGTCGTCATCACATCGGGCGGTCCGGACTCTGTTGCAATCGAACTGAAAAATGCCGCCCTGGCGCTTATACGAAATGAAGAATTTTCTTGGGAACATCCTCATTTAGAGCCAGATTCAGCGGCCGATCCCTCGTCCCAAGATGGCCTGACCAACAATCTGTTCCTCGCAGCGGCAAGCTTCATAGTCTTGCATGAATGCGGGCATCTTGTACTCGGGCATCATGCATATACCGCGCTGATGCATCAACAGGAGCACGAGGCAGACGCTTGGGCGGTGTCGTGGATCCTCGATAAAGGGGCCAGAACAAGAGCAGTCCGAAATCGTACGCTAAGGGCGAACAGATTGAGAACTTATGCGACCCGCCGCAGCCCGGCTGGCATACGAAGCGATCGAAATCCGTTCGGCATCTGATGTTCGGCATCCCAAGTGTAGATGCCGGTAAGGTTGATGTGTTCCCAACTGAGCGGCGAGATGTGCTTCGACAGAGTATCAGGAATGTCTCGACCCGCTCGCTTCAGCTGTGTGATTGCACGGTCGAGATAGACGGTATTCCAATGGACGATCGCACTGACGACGAGGTTGAGACCAGAGGCGCGGAACGCTTGGCTCTCGAACGACCTGTCGCGAATCTCGCCTCGCTCGTGGAAGAAGACAGCGCGTTTGAGCTTATGGGCGGCCTCACCTTTGTTGAGACCCGCTTGGCATCTCCGCCGTAGTGCCGGACTTGAGTACCATTCGATCATGAAGAGCGACCTCTCGATACGGCCGAGTTCGCGGAGCGCCCTCGCAAGATGGCTTTGCTTCGGAGATGCGGACAGTTTCTTGAGTATCGTAGACGGGACCACGGACCGCGTCGTGATCGACGCCGCGAGATGGAGCAGATCGTCCCAATGATCGATGATCAGATTGGCATTGATCGGCGCCCCGATGTGGTTCGACAGCGCCGGATGTGCATCGCCCTTGTCGAACGTGTGGAACTTCCGGTCTTTGAGATTACGCAGTCGCGGTGAGAACCGCTTTCCGATCAAGGCGAACAGCCCGAAGATATGATCACTGGCACCGCCCGTGTCGGTAAAGTGCTCCTGGATGTCTGGGACCGTGTCCTGATCGAAGAGCCCATCGAGCACATAGGCCGCCTCGCTCTCGGTTGGACTGATGGGCAAAATACTGAAGTAGCCGTACTGGTCTGACAGATGGCTATAGAATTTCGATCCGGGCACGCTGCCGTAATGCAAGTTGATGTCGCCGCGCTTTGCAGCTCGATCGCTCGCACGGAAGAATTGGCCATCGGACGATGACGTTGTGCCATTGCCCCAAAGGCGGGAATGTGGATGCTGGGTGTGGGCATCGGTGATGCATGCTTGCGCCGCGCGGTAAGTCTCCGATCGAGCATGGAATGTGCGCATCCACCCAATCTGATGAGCGCTGATCCCCTTGGATGCGCCAGCCATTCGCTTCGGCCCGAGATTGGTCGCATCCGCCAGGACGCCCGCCAGCATGGCAGAGACATTTTTCGGAACGTCGCCGGTGCGAACATGCGTGAATGTATCTGCAAAGCCGGTCCATTCATGCACCTCCCTCAGCAAGTCGGGAACCTCCACCAACGGATACATGTCGCTGATCTCGGCATTCAGCTCCTCGGCGGCTGCGGGGACTTCGCTGGCGGTTGGTGTGACAATCAAGGTTCCTGCCTCGAGACGAACTCCCTCGAGCTTTCCAGATCGTGCTCTGTGCGCCAGACGCGTCAGGTTGAAGTCGAGCATCTGACGCGCTTCGGCAAGCCACTGCGCGCCGTCGCTCTGGACCCCCAAACCGAGACGATCGTCTTCCTTCATCGAGATGAATGTCGACCGCGGCATCAGATGCTCATCAATGGGCCGGAAAGATCGGCTGCCATCGACCCAGATCTCCGCAGATCTAAGCCGGTCTCGCAAAGCCGCGAGCGTGGCGATCTCGTAGAGACGGCGATCGGGTTTACCCTGTTCGAAGATAAGCCGTCGATCAGTTTGGCTGAGGTGGGTGATCGGCAAGCGATCCGGGAGTGTCCGCCGCTTCTCGGTATAAAGCCGTTTCAGTAGCGCAATTGCCGCCAGAAGCGGGTCGTGGCGATGCGCCGAGCGGAACGTGAAGGCCTGAAGGAATGCACCAACGTACTTGTGGACGGTCGAATATTGCTCGGCTGCTACGATCAACGACGGCGCCTCGTTGTCGTCGACCATCGACTCGAGCTCGGGCTTTATCCGAAGCAGCCGGTCCCAGCCGACTCTTTGGTCGAGAACATCTAATGCGTTCCGACCATAGTCGTTGGCAGACTGCAGGGCCGTGATCGTATCCAGAAACATGCGCAGCGCTTTGGCGGTGTTCGCTCTGCAGTCCATCTGCCGCTGCTTCTTCCGATTATTGGCTTGCGAGAACAACTTGCCCATCAGCTTGATGAACATCGTCACAGCATCGTCCGTGATCTTCTGGCAAAGCTTGATGACTTGAGCCACGATCAGAGCGTGGCGACGGCTGGCGTTGAATTCGTTGGCAAGCCAGGCCGGCGTTGCGTTGCCCTCCCGGATCATCTGGTCCCACCGTCCGGATGATACCCGCGCCTGCAGTTCCGGATGGATCTCCAGCCGCCGCAGAAAAGCTATTCGCTCGGTCAGCCCGACGAGGTTCGACGCAGCCGGCGCTTCTGGCGCCGAGCGCAGCCAGTGGAAGCGCGTCTTGCCGATCGACGGGTCAACCTCTAACAGCCTATCCAGTGATTGAAGCCTATCGAGCGGGATTTCTTCAATCAGAGTTTTTTCTGCCCGGCGACGGGCTATGGCACGGCCGGCAAGGCCAATGCGTTCGATCGTGTCGATCGCCGGCAGAAGAACTCCGCGTTCGCGAAATGCGGCGACAGCCGAACTGGCTATCGCAGCACCGTCGTCTGACATGGTCGCCGCTTGAATTGCCGCTAATAGCGCGGCGCGGCGATCTGGCGGCGTCGCGCTTCTCGTATCCAGATAGACCATTAGCCGCGCCATATGATCCCGACGAGTTTCTTCACGACGTGCATAGAGAGCAAATTCGTCTGGAGCGGCGCCGATCTGATCAGCAACATACTTCAGCATGGCGCGAGGCGGAGTTTCTTCTGCTCCAAGCACTCGACCTGGGTATCGCATCAGACATAGCTGGATGGCAAAGCCGAGCCGATTGTGATTACGTCTCCGCAGTTCGATCTCCAGGCGATCCGCCAATGACAACGAATAGTGGCGGATTAGGCTGTCCTCGTCGACCGGGATATCGACAAGCTTCCGGCGATCTTGATCTTTGAGAAGCTTGCGCTTTGCCATCGCCCGACCCCATTCATGACCAATCTGCGTGAAGCGTTGTCGAGTCGGGCCGGACAGAGAAATCAAAATTGGCGCATGTCGATGGCAATCCACAGAGATCGGATGTTGCACATCCGATCTACGGCATCGTTCCGGATTTGTTCGACCTTAGCGTACGATTTCGGCCTGCTCTTGTTCTGACCCCATAAAGTTCCGAGCGATATGCACCGTGAGTTCCGGACCTTGGCGATCTGCGTCGCGTTCATCTGGATCGGGCTCGTCGATGAAGTTCGGCAAGCCACGTCAACGCACCCGCCTGCCGCCCAACGATTTGCCGACGCTTTCGACAGTTTTGAAAATGTCCCGATGGAGAGCCCGGCACTGGAGATCAGCTATTATGTGCTGAAGGCGTTTTTTGACCCGACCACCGAACTTTCACAGCCTGACTGCGCGAAGAATGGTTTCATCGATCAGCTAATAGATCATTCTCGGAGTCGGTGAAAAGCACAGAGCCGAATGACGAGAGTTGCCAACGACAGACAATCACGAGCGGCTATGGGTGCCGGAAAACAGCAAACGCTGATTGGCACGCAAAACTCAATCCTCCGAAACGTCACCAGGTTCATCGGTGACGCCTTGTTCCAGCGCCTGCCGGCTGAGCAGTCCCGCGTCCTCCAACAGTTCGAGGTCGGGCAGATCGCGTAGCGTCTCGAGACCGAACGCCGACAAGAAATGCCGGCTGGTCACATAGGTGTAGGGCGCACCGGGTGTCGGGCTGCGCGGACCGGAGCCGAGGAAGCCGGCGTCGCGCAAGCTGGCGATCGTGTCGCGGCTCACCTCCTTGCCGAAGATTTTCGACAGCTCGCCGCGCGTTACCGGCTGCTGATAGGCGATGGCCGCCAGCACCGCGGCTTCATGCTCCGACAGCGACACCGAAGAGGACCGCGTCGGCGCCTGCGCGGCGCGGATCGCGGACGCATAAGCCGAACGGCTACGATGTTGCCAGCCGCCGGCGACAGCGACGATGTCATAGGGACGCGACCGCAGTTCCTCGCGCAAATCATCGATGATGAGATCGATGATGCAGCTCTTTCCGACCACCCGCGCCAGCGTTTCGCGGCTGACCGGTTCGGCCGAGGCGAAAATCACGGCCTCGACGCGCAACATCCATTCCCGCCAGCGCAGGTCCGGCGGCAGATCCTCCAGTTCCCGGTCATAGAGGATTTCATCCTCCGATCTCGATTTGCTTCCACGAAGTCTCTTGGTTGCGCTCGTTCCGGCCATCGTTACAACCCATAAACTCGAAACGACGATCGTCCGGAGAGCTCGCGCACGACGCCAAATCCTTCGAGCCGTTCGAACAGCCGGGTCGCGGCCCAGCGCGACAGATTGCTGCCGGGCGCCGAGGCCGGCACGGCATCCTCCTCAAGCAGTCTTGCGATGACCGCGCTGGCGCCCTTGGTCCGCACCTTCGGCGCCACGGCCAGAAGCGGATCGGCTCGCCGGGCAATCTCATTCGCCGAGCGCAAGGCGGCCCCCGTTCCTTCGACCAGCGCCAGGCAGACCGCGCGCGGAAAGCCGGGCTCGCCCGGGCGCACCCGTCCCCTGCCGCCGAGCGTCCGGAAGGCAGGACCGTAACGCTCGGCCATCAGCAGCGGCACGGGCCGCTCCCATTTCAGCAGGGCCGCCATCAGCATGTCGGCGAGCGCCCAGGCGAGCGGCTCGGCATCCGGACGGTCGCGATAGATCCTCGAAACGAGATCCGCCGCGGCAAAGGGCGCCGGCCGGTCCGACTGCAATGCGTCTTCGGCATGGCCGATGGTTGCCTTCAATCGATCATCCCACGCAAGACCCAGCAGCTCAGCCAGTTCGGCAATGGTCTTCGAGAAAAAGCCGGGTTTTCGATTGGCGAGCCTTCTGTAGGCGATAAACACCCTTCCGGCGGGGCCGGGATCACCGTCGGCCGAGGTGAGCAGAACCGCGTCACGGAGTGCCGCCTCGTCGTCGTTTCGCCCCGTCAGACGGATAGCAGATACCGCGCATTTCAGGGCTTGTCGCGCGCGCCAGCAGCCCGACCAGACAGGACTGGCTCGAATAAGATCATCAAGCGTTTTCAAGGCGATGCCGGCGGTAAACGCAGCATCCGCCTCTGTCAGCTCGCGCCCGCGCGGAAGCGCCCAGGCGGGGAGGTGGGCCGGCGGCATAGAGGCTGAAACGACGGTGCGGGCGAGCGAATCCATGCCGGCAAGGCTACATCGCTTGTGCACTTTTATCCAGTCAATTCACGTTTAACCGCACACCTTGTCTTGCACGAGTAATGACCGATAAGATTGCATTATCGTTCGTTTTGCTCTTTATATAAAGAATGAGCCAAATCATCGAACAGAACACTGAAACTGGTCTCGAGCAGAACGCTGCTCCGTCTGAGAGCAGGGCTGCGGAGGGCGAGATTTCTAACGGCGCGATGGCTGGGCCGGCTTCCCCTGCCCTGCCCGCTCATCTGCAGGATCTCACCGATCGCGCCCGCGGTTATGTCGAGGCCGCGAGCTCGGCGAATACCCGCCGCGCCTATGCCGCCGACTGGAAGCATTTTACGGCCTGGTGCCGGCGCCAGAACCTTTCTCCCCTGCCCCCCGATCCGCAGGTCGTTGGCCTCTACGTCACCGCCTGCGCCTCCGGCAGTGCTGTTGGCACGTCAGCACGCGGCAGCACGCCGAACAGTGTCTCGACCATCGAGCGGCGCCTCGCCGCCATCGGCTGGAACTGCGCCCAGCGCGGCATGTCGCTCAATCGCAAGGATCGCGCCATCGCCACCGTGATGGCCGGCATCCGCAACAGGCACGCCGCCCCGCCCCGACAGAAAGAGGCTCTTCTGCCGGAAGATCTGATCGCCATGCTCGAGACGCTCGACCGCGGCTCCCTGCGCGGCCTGCGCGACCGCGCGATGCTGCTGATCGGCTTTGCCGGCGGCCTGCGCCGCTCCGAGATCGTCGGCCTCGACCTCGGCCGCGACCAGACCGAGGATGGACGCGGCTGGATCGAGATATCAGACAAGGGCATGCTGGTGACGCTGCGCGGCAAGACCGGCTGGCGGGAGGTAGAGATCGGCCGCGGTTCGTCCGACGCCACCTGTCCGGTTGTCGCCGTTGAGACTTGGATCAAGTTTGCCAAGCTCGCTCGAGGCTCGCTGTTTCGGCGCGTGACCGGCCAGGGGAAAAATGTTGGGCCCGATCGGCTCAATGACCAGGAAGTGGCTCGCCTCGTCAAGAAGGCGGCGCTGGCGGCCGGCGTGCGCGGCGATCTTCCGGAGATCGAGCGGGGGCTGAAGTTTTCTGGTCACTCACTGCGTGCCGGCCTCGCCTCGTCGGCCGAGGTCGACGAGCGCCATGTCCAGAAGCAGCTCGGCCACGCCAGCGCCGAAATGACCCGCCGCTACCAGCGTCGGCGCGACCGTTTCAGGGTGAATCTCACTAAAGCGGCCGGGCTCTAAAACACCCCTCCCCTACCGGTGGCACGGTCAGACCTTTGAACCGTGTCGGGAGCGCTCTGCGATGCTGGAAAGATCGACTTTCTTGCCCGCCACATCCGCGACGATCTTCAACGTGCCGCCGAGGGATTCGACATAATCGCGAAGCGTCGACAGCTTCATGTCGGCGCGCTTCTCCAGCCTCGAGACGTTGGTCTGCTTGAAACCGGTCCCGGCAGACACGTCTTCCTGCGTCCGCCCGGCGAGTGCCCGCAATTCACGCAGATTGTGCGCCGTGACAAGCTCGTCGGCACGCTTTGCAATGGCGCGCTGTTCGTCCTCAGGAAGCGTCTGTATCAGCTTATCGAGATCATCCATGTTTCTTCTCCAACTCGCTCAAATGCTCGTCGTACCGTTTGTCCGCCAGATCGATCAGGCGTTTGTAGAAGAGTTTCTGACTCACACTGCTCTTCGCGCCACCGCAGAGAACCACAGCCTTCCGCTCCGGATCGAAGGCAAAGGCGAACCGCCATTGCACCTTCAAGACCTTGACGCGCAGCTCTTTCATGTTCGCGTGTTTGGAGCCTTCGAGCGTATCGACCTCAGGTCGTCCCAGTCGAAAGCCCTTCTCGCGAAGCAGCACCAAATGCGCGAGCAACTCGACCCGAACATCGGCTGGAAGGTCTGTGATCTCGCCTTTGAAGCGGTCATGAAACTCGACCTTCCATTCCGTCATTTCATATCCTGAATGATATAGATACTTTGGGATATATAATCCACGTCTCCGCTCAAGGCAATAGCGGCTTCAGAAGCGCCAGCAACCGATCGGTTATCCGTATCCTCTTCATTTGGAAACCCGCTCAACTAACGACCTCTCAGACGCTCCAAATGACCGCTGACACGCAAAATCGCATTTCTCGTCGACCACAGGGCCGCCTGATCGGCTACGCACGCGTCTCGACGGAGGAGCAGGCAACGCACGCGCAAGAAATGGAACTGCGATCGGCCGGCTGCAGCGAGATCATCCAGGAGCACGGTTCGGGCGCTTCGCGAGCCAGACCAGCTCTTGCAAAGCTGCTGCGCGAGATCGTCGCCGGCGACACGCTCGTGGTGGTTCGGCTCGATCGTCTGGTACGATCCGTTAGCCATCTGCTCGAGGTGATCGAGGATCTGACTGCGAAGAACGCGCATTTTCGGTCGCTCTGCGATCCGATCGACACATCGACCCCGCAAGGAATGTTTTCGCTCCAGGTGCTCGGCGCCGTGGCGCAGCTCGAACGTGCCCTGATTTCCGAGCGAACGAAGGCAGGAATCAAGGCGGCAAAATCCAAGGGAAGGCTGCCCGGCAATCCCGGCATCCGGGAACGGCGTCCCAAGGCGCTGGCCAAGATGACTGCGGCGCAAAGAGCGGCGTACGGAGAACGCGTACAGGCAACGGCCAATCAATGGCTTCCTACCGTTCGGCGCATGCGGCCGGATCACACCTGGGACGACATCGCCCGCGTTTTGAACCAACGCGGCCTCGACTGGACGCCGGAGCGTCTTCGCCGCGCCGTGAAATGGATGGTCGCGGAGCGGATGGCCGATGCCGCATTGCTCCGCAAATCCCCTCCCCGCCTGCCCGAGGATCGGTTGATGACGCTGGTCGCCGGTATCCATTCGTCGAACCCGAACCTGACACTTCGCGAAATCGCGACCCAACTCGAACGATTGCACGAGCGCACCCCACGCGGCGGCTCGAAATGGTCGCCCTCGTCCGTGAAGAACCTCATCGATCGTGCACGCCGATCGGGACTGATCTCCAGCGCCGGGTAGCAGCGCGGCCTTCATCGCGATTTTGGCCTCTGCAGGCCCTTTAAGCTCTTCAACAGCGAATCCGACACCTGCAGCCGATCTCTGGCTTCGGCCGCATCATTCGATCGGTCCCTTTCCAAACTGCGATCATCGCTGGAGTTCTGCGCATCGAGCTTTGCCCGCAGCAAGGCCATGACCATCGGCCAGGTCGAGAACTGCCCCTCTTTGGCTCGATCCGTCAGGCTGCGCAAATAGCCGCCGGCGTTGTTGATCTGGCCGGCCTTCTGGTAGATCGCGGCAAGGGTGATCGCCGCATGCTGCTCGCCCATGGCTTCGCGGGCTTCCCGCCAAGCGCTCGGGCTGATCCCCAGCATCGGCCGTGCGATATCCGCCGCCGCCAGCAGGTCGCGCCAGTGCCGGATTGCCCCTCCTTGTGCCAGCTCCCTAATTTCCGGGCAGGCGTCCAGCACGATCCCTAATGGCAACTCCCGTTTCGGCAGGCTCCGCACATTGTCGATTTCTGCAACGGTGCCGCCCGCTTCTGCTCTTTCTCCAAAGCAGTATTCAGATTCAAAAGTAGAGTCTGGTTTTGAATTCTGTATGTGGCGACCGCAATGGGACTCATTGGCGTCCGCATTCTGAACTTTTGCGAAAGATTCCAACACGTCACGAATTTCTGAGCATAGGGCGTGAAGTTCAACGCAAATATCCTCGACGACCTGTCTGGGCGCTGACCGCGGCAGTCGGCTGACAATCGCCTGGTAGGCTAGCTGTATCCTACTCCAATTACCTGGAACTCGCTCCTCGACGCCAACTTCGATGAGCTTTACGATGTCCCGGCGAAGCAGTGTTAGCTGCTCCTTGGCAACCCGGAAAGCCTTCTTCTCAGCAAGGACGGCGTCAGCAATTTCGCGAAATTCTTGCGCACGGGCGACGATCGGCGAAAGATCGAAACCAAAAGCCTGCTCGATTTCTCCCCCCCTGCCCTTGCGGGCGAAGCGCTTGCCGTTGGGGCTGTCGCGACGAATGATCAGACCGCAATCTACTAGGACGGCGATGTGCCTGCGAAGCGTCGTTGGGGGCATGCCATTCGCCCGGGCAGCTAGTTGCTCATTCGACGGCCAGACGACAAGTTCTGCGTCAACGGCGAGTGTGGTTTCCGGATGGAATGACAGCAGGGCGTTGAGGATCGTGAGCGATCGGTCAGTCGCCCCGAGAGGCTCCTTGGCCTCTCGGATGCTTTGGAACACTTGCCACTTTTGGACAGCTGCTTCCGGCTTGACCGCTCTTACTGCGATTTGCCTTGAAATTTGGCCAAGCGTCATCGGCCGCCGCCCAAAAGGCGTCGTTACAACAGTCTCTCTCATGCCTTCGCCTTTAAGCGACGGACAAAGTCGGTTTGGACCGCGAGCTACGATGTTCGGATTTGACAGCCGAATCAGAGAGGGCTATTGTTTCTTCGCTACAAGGAACAAGGGCTCTCGAGTTGGTTTGCCGCTCGGGGGCCTTTCGCTTTTGTCGTTCTTCGCTTCCTTTCCTCTTTTATCCCGATCGAGCGGATCGGCACGCATGCACGAACCTTGGCAGCTGCCAAGATTTTATGAATCTCGACTCGCTTTGTAGCGCTCTACAAGAGCGGGTAATTCACTCCGAACAAACTCAGCGAATCCCGGCGCATGAGTGGGATCCACCGTTATCCGCACTTCGGATGACGTGAAATTCGCGGTCCCGAGTTTACTGCCGCTCGCATCCACAACGTTCACAGTTTCCAACTTTTTCCGCGTTTTCGCGGCAGCTGCGTTTAATGCCAGCACAAATCGGTCATCGGATTTAGAACCCTTGGCATCTGCCAAGGTTTTGCGCACTCGGTCGACAGCGTCGTCGTCAGAGCAGGCCTTTGCCAATGCAGTCCATCGTGTCCGTCCCGCCTTCGGCGCCCGGCCGATCGCTCTCATCACATCTTCCGGTACTATCCGGCAAACCGTTCTGAACCTTGCCAGTTCAGGGTCATCAACGGCCAAAGCCGCACGGATATCGCGAGCTTTGACGCCTGCCGTTTCCATCCCAGCCGCGAACAATGCTTTCTCTGCCCAGGTGAGATCCTGGCGCGCCGAATTCTCCATGCCTTGCGCGATGACAAGCTGCCGATCATCAAGACTTCCAACCTTGGCCTTGACCTTCAATCCAAGCTCGCGTGCGGCGCGCAGTCGTCGGTGTCCATAACTCACCTGATATCGAGCCGGGTCCGCAGGATGCCGCCGCACCAAAATAGGCATCATTTGTCCCTCTGAAGCGATAAGCAACTTGAAGGCTTCGAACGCCTCTTCATCGTCGTCAATCAGCCGGTCAGGGAATGGGGAAGGGTCGACCAATTCCGGATCGAGTTCCAGCTCGCCGCTCGCCTCGAGCTGGGCCTTCAACTCTTCCCTCTCCTCCCGCAATTCTGCGAGCGTGCGCTGTGTCGCACCTATCACCCCAGCAACACGCGAACTCGACGTTGTCGGCTCACTCGGAGCATTTTCTTGCTCTAACTCCCTCTGCTGTGGAGTGTAGGAGGCGAAGTTTGCGAGAATTGATTTCCGTCCGGGTTGCTTGCTCATGGCCTGCCCCAGCTTCGTTCAATCAAATCGACAATTCGCTGATTGACGGAGTCGATCGATTCTCTTGCGCGCTTGACCGTGTTCGCGCCAATGTTCCCTGGCTCCAGTTCATAGAGTGTCCGTTTGGCCAATCCCGCGGTCTCGACAGCACTGCTCTCCACAGCGGTTGGTGTCAAAACATCGTCTCCAAACAAGCTGCGCATCATACCGACGACATGCACCTGTGACTGGTCGTTAGGATCATGACGAGTGATGAGATAGCGAAGGAAGTCCTGCTGCATTTTCGCACCGGCGTCGCGAATGACGCCAATCAGGTCACCCATCATCAACAGGAACTGGCTCATCGACATGACGTCGAGCATGGCGGGGTGGACGGTCACGATGAGCCCTGTCGCGGCATAAATGGCGCCGAGGGTGAGGAACCCGAGGGAAGGGGGGGTATCCAGTACCACTACGTCGTAGTCGCTCTCCACTTCCTCGATGGCAAGCCGGAGCCGTTCAAAGAAGATTTCACCAGTGCCGATACGACGGTCAGCGAGAGCCCGAGGGGTCTCATGCTCATACTCCATCACCTCGATGTTGCCCGGAATCAGATCAATTCCCGCAAAATATGTCGGCCGAATGATGTCACGCATTGCGCGCCGATGCTCGTCGTAGCGCAGCGCTCCATAGATCGTCTCATTGTCATCGACGTCCATCTCCGGCTGGGCCCCAAACATCGCGGACAGTGATGCTTGAGGATCCAGGTCGATGGCGAGGACCCTGAACCCGTGTAGCGCGAGATAGTGCGCCAAGTGGGCGCTGGTTGTCGTCTTCGCGCTACCGCCTTTGAAGTTTGCAACCGCCAGCACCTGCAAATGTTCACCAGTGCGCCTGCGGGGCAAGAAGCGGCGGGCGTCGGACGGACGAGAATGCGCGAATATCTCGCGCAACTCGTTGATCTGCTCCAAGGTGTATGCTCGGTGATTGTTTTCAAGCCGCGCCGGGACTGGACCCTTGCCCTCGATTGACATCGTTCTCAGAGTCGATTCCGGGATGTTCGTGAGCTTGGAAACTTCATTTGTCAGGAAGTAGCGGAGCTGCTTCTGGGCGTTTGGCGGATACATTTGTTCGCGCCGGGCCTGCAACTCGGACGAGAGAGTTCTCGCGTGACGAATGATTTTGTCGGCGGGATCCTCGCCGATTTGTGCTCTCGCTAAGTTCGACATTGTTGCTACTGGACCTTTCTGACGGGCAAAGGCCGATCTAATGCCCTTTTGCCGTCAAAGATAGCGCATGATTCCAGCCGCGCGTCCAGCAGTTTAAGGTTAACGAAACCTTAACACATTTGGCTCTTACCCGTTTGAAACAGCGATTCACGTAACGATTCCCGTAGGTTAGCTAAACCACAGGGGTTAGCACCAATTTTCTCGATCTGCAGATCTGCATGTCTCATCCACATGTGCGAGGGCCTCATCAGCGTCACTAAACCGCGATTCGGCAGAATCACCGATATGCAGATCTGCACATAGCCACAGCCGAACCGTGGTGATTTCTATCGGCGCAAATCGATTCTCACGGAGGGGATCATGCGCTTGATTGCCGTTACGCCGGACCTCCACGGGCAGTATTCCGGCCTGCTCAAAGAGATGCATTGCCTTCGGGCAAATGTCTTCGGATCGCGCCTCGGCTGGGAGGTGACGACCACCGGCCACGGTGAACGGGACGAGTACGACGATCTTAGGCCCACCTATATCCTCGCCACCAAATCCGGCACGGTCTGCGGCTCGGCACGTCTCCTTCCCGCAACCGGCCCCACCATGCTGCAGGACACGTTTCCCCAGTTGCTGGAGGAGGGAGATTTGAAGGCCCGTGCCGGGATGATCGAAAGCTCGCGCTTTTGCGTCGACACCTCGCTTGAGGCGGGGAGGGAAGGGCACCTTCACCTTGCGACGCTAACCATGTTTGCCGGCATCATCGAGTGGTCGATGGTAAACGGCTACAGCGAGATCGTCACCGCGACCGACCTTCGCTTCGAGCGCATCCTGAAACGCGCCGGCTGGCCGATGACGCGACTGGGCAAACCTGTGGCGATCGGCAACACGATGGCGGTCGCAGGCAGCCTGCGGGCCGACTACGCAAGCTTCGAGCGCGTCCGACCGGCCGGTTACCGATCCTCCTTCTCCGGAATCGGTGCCGCCTCGGCCAGGAGCGCGGCATGACCCAGCTTCGTTCTCATTCCCGGCTTGTCCGCAAACTCCAGGACGCGCTTGGCGACCAGCTTTGCGTGGCCCTCGACGACGCGACCGTCGTCGAGATCATGCTGAACCCGGATGGGCGCCTGTTCATCGAACGGCTCGGCCACGGTGTCGCGCCGGCCGGCGAGATGACGCCCGCGGCCGCCGAGGTGGTCATCGGCAGCGTGGCGCATGCGCTGCAGTCGGAGGCCGATCACGAGCAGCCGATCATCTCCGGCGAGTTGCCGATCGGCGGCCATCGTTTCGAAGGCCTGTTGCCGCCTGTGGTTTCCGCACCAATGTTCACGATCCGCCGCCGCGCGTCACGGCTGATCCCGCTCGACGACTATGTGAAGAGCGAGATCATGACCGAGGCGCAGGCCTCGGTGCTCAGAAACGCAATCGCATCGCGCTTGAACATCGTGATCTCCGGCGGAACAGGCTCCGGCAAGACGACGCTTGCCAACGCCGTCATCGCTGAGATCGTCAAAACCGCGCCTGACGATCGCATGGTGATTCTCGAGGACACCGCCGAAATCCAATGCAAAGCCGAGAATGCGGTCCTGCTGCACACCAGCGACAGTGTCGATATGGCGCGGCTCCTCAAAAGCACGATGCGGCTCAGACCCGACCGGATCATCGTCGGCGAAGTGCGCGACGGGGCGGCGCTGACGTTGCTCAAGGCCTGGAACACCGGCCATCCCGGCGGCGTCACCACCGTTCACTCCAATACGGCGATGTCAGCTCTGCGGCGTCTGGAGCAGCTCACGGCCGAGGTGAGCCAGCAGCCGATGCGCGAGGTGATCGGCGAGGCGGTCGATGTCGTTGTCTCGATCGAGCGGAGCGGACGAAGCCGACGCGTCCGCGACGTCATCCATGTTGAGGGGTTCCGGGGCACGACCTATCAGACTGAACATTACGCCCAGATCGATGAGGATATCCATGCCGCCTAAGCGTCATCATGCATTGACCACATGCTTTACCGTTTTCCTGTTGTCGCTGATGCTGGTTTCGCCCGCGCTTGCCTCATCGGGCGGCGGCGGACTGCCTTGGGAAGGTCCGCTCCAGCAGATCCAGCAATCGATCACCGGCCCGGTCGCGGGCTTCATTGCGCTGGCCGCCGTCGCGATCGCCGGCGGCATGCTGATCTTCGGCGGCGAACTCAACGATTTTGCGCGGCGCCTTTGCTACATCGCGCTCGTCGGCGGCGTGCTGCTTGGGGCCACCCAGATCGTCGCCCTATTCGGAGCGACCGGCGCTTCGATCGGAAGCCTCGAGCCGGTGACGTCGGAAACCCCAACCACGCAGACCGCCGTCCTCGGCCGGGAAGGGGAGGGGGCTCATGGCTGAGACCGGCTCCAACCTCGTCCGCTCGCGCATCCACCGCGCCCTGTCGCGCCCCAATCTCCTGATGGGCGCCGATCGTGAACTCGTGCTGCTCTCGGGTCTTGCGGCCGTGATCCTGATCTTCGTCGTGCTCACCTGGTATGCGGCGATCTTCGGGATGGCGCTGTGGCTCGTGGCGATCGGCGGACTTCGCATCATGGCGAAAGCCGATCCGCTGATGCGCCGGGTCTATCTCCAGCACATATCCTACAGGTCCTGCTACCGCGCCACGTCGACGCCGTGGCGGCGCTATTGAGGCCGCGACCATGGTAGCTTTGAAGCCTTTCCGTCCGTCCGGACCCTCGTTTTCCGACCTCGTTCCCTATGCCGGGCTCGTCGACAATGGCGTCATGCTCTTGAAGGACGGCAGCCTAATGGCGGGCTGGTATTTCGCGGGACCGGACAGCGAAAGCTCGACGGAGGCCGAGCGAAACGAGGTCAGCCGCCAGATCAACGCGATCCTTGCCCGTCTCGGCTCCGGCTGGATGATCCAGGTGGAGGCGGTGCGCGTGCCGACGACCGATTATCCGGCCGAGGAGGATTGCCATTTCCCCGATGCGGTGACGCGCGCGATCGACGCGGAGCGGCGGGCGCATTTCGAACGAGAGAAGGGGCATTTCGAAAGCCGGCATGCGCTGATCCTGACCTGGCGGCCACCCGAACCGCGACGCTCCGGACTGACCCGCTACGTCTATTCGGATGCCGCCAGCCGCTCCACCACCTATGCTGACGGAGCGCTCGACGCGTTTTCGAGCTCGATCCGCGAGGTCGAACAGTATCTCGCCAATGTCATTTCCATCCGCCGCATGCTCACGCAGGAGGTCGAGGAGCGCGGCGGTTTGCGGACCGCGCGTTACGACGACCTCTTCCAGTTCATCCGTTTCTGTGTAACCGGCGAAAACCATCCCGTCCGCCTGCCCGACATTCCGATGTATCTCGACTGGCTGGTGACGGCCGAGTTGCAGCACGGGCTGACGCCGACCGTCGAGAACCGGTTTCTCGGCGTCGTGGCGATCGACGGCCTGCCGGCGGAAAGCTGGCCGGGGATCCTCAACGCCCTCGATCTAATGCCTCTCACCTATCGCTGGTCGTCCCGCTTCGTCTTCCTGGACGAACAAGAAGCGCGCGCCCGGCTGGAGCGCACCCGCCAGAAGTGGCAGCAGAAGGTTCGGCCCTTCTTCGATCAGCTCTTTCAGACGCAAAGCCGCTCGCTCGACCAGGACGCCATGCTGATGGTGGCCGAAACGGAGGACGCGATCGCGGAAGCGGCCTCTCAACTCACCGCCTATGGCTACTACACGCCCGTCATCGTCCTCTTCGACGACGAACAGACGCGTCTGCAGGAAAAGTGCGAGGCCGTCCGCCGCCTGATCCAGGCGGAAGGGTTCGGCGCCCGGATCGAGACGCTCAATGCGACCGACGCCTTTCTCGGCAGTCTTCCCGGTGTGTCCTATGCCAATATCCGCGAGCCGCTGATCAACACCCGCAATCTCGCCGATCTCGTTCCGCTGAACTCGGTCTGGTCGGGAAGCCCGGTTGCCCCTTGCCCCTTCTATCCGCCGGGAGCACCGCCGCTGATGCAGGTGGCATCCGGCTCGACCCCGTTCCGGTTGAACCTGCATGTCGACGATGTCGGCCATACGCTGGTGTTCGGTCCGACCGGCTCGGGCAAATCAACGCTGCTCTCGCTGATCGCCGCACAGTTCCGCCGCTATGCCGGCGCGCAGGTCTTCGCCTTCGACAAGGGTCGCTCGATGTTGCCGCTCACCGAGTCGGTCGGCGGCAATCATTATGAGATCGGCGGCGATACAAGCGGAGAAGGGGAGGGGGCTTCCGCGAGCCTCGCCTTTTGCCCGCTCGCCGGGCTCGCAACCGATGGCGATCGCGCCTGGGCGGCCGAATGGCTGGAGACGTTGGTGGCTCTTCAGGGGGTCACGGTGACGCCCGACCACCGCAACGCCATTTCGCGACAGATCGGATTGATGGCGAGTTCGCGCGGCCGGTCGCTGTCGGATTTCGTGAGCGGCGTACAGATGCGCGAGATCAAGGACGCGCTGCATCATTACACCGTTGACGGGCCGATGGGCCAACTGCTCGACGCGGAAGAAGACGGCCTGACGCTCGGCGCCTTCCAGTGCTTCGAGGTGGAAGAGCTCATGAACATGGGCGAGCGCAACCTGGTGCCGGTGCTCACCTATCTGTTCCGCCGGGTCGAGAAGCGGCTGACGGGCGCCCCAAGCCTCATCATCCTCGACGAGGCCTGGCTGATGCTCGGCCATCCACTCTTCCGCGACAAGATCCGCGAATGGCTGAAGGTGTTGCGCAAGGCTAATTGCGCGGTGGTGCTAGCCACCCAATCGATCTCGGATGCGGAACGCTCCGGCATCATCGATGTCCTGAAGGAAAGCTGCCCAACCAAGATCTGCCTGCCGAACGGGGCGGCGCGTGAACCCGGCACGCGGGAATTCTACGAGCGGATCGGCTTCAATGAACGGCAGATCGAGATCGTCGCAACCGCGCTTCCGAAGCGCGAATATTACGTCTCGTCACCAGACGGACGCCGGCTCTTCGACATGGCGCTTGGGCCCATCGCACTCTCCTTCGTTGGCGCTTCCGGCAAGGAAGATTTGAAGCGCATCCGTGCGCTTCGCCTCGAACACGGGGCCGACTGGCCTCTTCACTGGCTGCAGCAAAGGGGGATTGCCCATGCGCAAACATATCTTCACAGCGCCTGATCGGCGCACCGCCGTTGCCGCTTTGGCCATTGCGGCGGTCGCGTCAGTTTCGATCCCCGTCCCAGTCCGGGCGGGTGGCGTCACCGGCGAGGCGACGGAGTTCACCCAGCTCGCCAACAATGCCGAGCTGATCTCGCTGGTCGGCAAATCGGCCGAGCAGGTGAACAACCAGATCACCCAGATCAATCAGCTGGCCGAGCAGATCCAGAACCAGTTGAGGATCTACGAGAACATGCTGCAGAACACGGCGCAGCTGCCGGCCCATGTCTGGGGTCAGGTCGAAAGCGATCTCAACCGGCTTCAGAGCATCGTCGGGCAGGGGCAGGGCATCGCGTTCTCGATGGGCAATATCGACGATACGCTCAAGCAGCGGTTCCAGAGCTATGCCGAGATGAAGAGCAGCCTGCCCGACCAGGCGAATTTTTCGACGACCTATCAGTCCTGGTCCGACACCAACCGGGACACGATCGCCGGCACGCTGAAGGCCGCCAATCTCACGGCCGAGCAATTTTCCAGCGAAGAGAGCACGATGTCGTCGCTGCGCACGATGTCCGAAAGCGCCGACGGCCAGATGAAGGCGCTCCAGGTGGGCCACGAGATCGCCACTCAACAGGTGGCGCAGATGCAGAAGCTGCGCGGCCTCGTCTCGCAACAGATGACCATGATGGGGACCTGGTATCAGTCGGAACAGGCGCAAAAGGACTTGGCCCAGGCGCGGCGCGAACAGTTCTTCAACGCGCCCGAGACCGACATGCGCGGCGGCCAGACGATGGAGCCGCGCTGGTGAGCCCGCGTCTGATCATCGCCCTTGCCTTCGCGGCCATTGTGCTTGGCGCCGGATTGAGCTGGATACTGATCCAGCCTCAGGCCGTCGCCCACTCTGGCGTCGGTGCCGGCGCCAGCGCATCGGCCACGCATCCCGTCTCCGACGCCGAGCGGCGACAATATCGGGAAAAATTCTTCAGCGGCGACCCGAAGCGCGACGTGCGCGGCGGACAGGAAATGAAACCCCGATGGTGATCGTCCGCCCCTGCCGCAAACTCGAACTCGTCTTCGTCGCCATCGGCCTTGTGCTGCTGGCGAGCGCGCCGGCCCTTGCGCAGCAGGGTGCGGTCCTCACCACCCTTGAGAACCAGGTTTCCGCGGCGGCCAAGGGGTGGGAAACGACCATCATGAACGCGGCGAGATCGCTGTTCTGGATTCTCGCCGGCATCGAGGTCGGGATTGCCGCTGTCTGGCTTGCCATCAATGCCGCCTCGCTCGACGCCTGGTTCGCGGAACTCGTCCGCCGCATCCTCTTCATCGGGCTTTTCGCCTTCGTTCTCGATCAGGGTCCGGCACTCGGCAGGGCGATCGTCGACAGCCTCTACCAGATCGGCGCCGGCGGCGGGTCGGCCTCACCTGCCAATATCTTCGACGCTGGCATTCGCGTCGCCTCGAAAATGTCGGAGCAGGCGAAGTTCGGTGTCTTCGAGGACAATGCGCTGGCGATCGCCGCCGTCTTCGCCATGATCGTGGTGGTCGTCTCCTTCTCGCTGGTTGCCGCGATCTTCGTCGCCGTCATGGTGGAGATGTATATCGGCCTGCTTGCCGGCATGATCATGCTCGGGCTTGGCGGTTCCTCATACACGAAGGATTTCGCGATCCGCTATCTCGTCTATGCTTTCAGCGTCGGCATGAAGCTGATGGCGCTGGTGATGATCGCCAAGATCGGTTCCGACATCCTGCTGGGCCTGGCCGAAGCCCCGACCGCGACCTCCGACCAGTTCATCACGACGCTCGCGATCGCCGGGATTTCCGTGGTGGTGTTCGTCATCGCCATGTACGTGCCGCCGATCATCCAGGGCGTGGTACAGGGCGCGTCGGTCTCCGGCGGCATGGAGGCGATCCGCCACGGCGGGCAGGCGGCCTCGTTTGCCGCGGGTGCTGCCTTCCTCACCGTCGGCGCCGCAAACCGGGGTTACCAGGCAGCGGGTGCGGCAAGGGCCGGTGGAGCCTCGCTTGCGGGTGCGGCGCTGAAGGGAATGGAAGCCGGTCTCGGCGGGGCAGCTGGCGCCGTCGGATCGGCGGCGAAGGAAAAGACGATCGCGTCACCCGGCGCTTACGCCGGCTCATTGCTCGGTCTTGCCAACGCCAAGCTCGATAATGCGAAGAAACCCGGCAAGCCGGTGACATCGCCGCCGCCCCTCCATGAAAACACCTGATCGAAAGCCGACGCCCGCATGTCTCACCGCATTCCGCCCGATAACCCCTATCTTGCCGCCCGCAACGAATGGAACGAGCGCTACGGCTCCTATGTGAAGGCGGCGTCTTCATGGCGCATCGTCGGCATCACCGGCATGGTCATGGCAGTGATCGGCTTTTCCTATGCGCTTTATCAGAGCACCGAGGTCAAGCTCGTCCCCTATATCGTCGAGGTCGACAAGCTCGGCTCGGCGGTCACCGCCGGTTTGCCGCAACAGATCGAGTATGCCGACCCGCGCGTGGTACGCGCCACCCTGGCCGGCTTCGCGTCGAACTTCCGGTCCGTGACCCCCGACGCCGTCGTCCAGAAGCGCTATATCGACCGGACCTATGCGCTGCTTCGAACCTCCGATCCGGCGACCGAGAAGATCAATGCCTGGTTCCGATCGAACTCGCCCTTCGAAAAGGCGAAGAGCGCAACGGTCGCCATCGAGGTCAACAATGTGGTGGCGCTCTCGAACCAGTCCTATCAGATCGACTGGACCGAGTTCGAACGCGACCGCAAGGGCAAGGAAACAGCCCAGCGCCGCTTTCGCGGCATCGCCACGGTGACGCTCACCCCGCCCCAGGACGAGGCGGTCATTCGTCTCAACCCGATCGGTCTCTATCTCCGCGACTTCGACTGGACAGCACAGCTTTGAAAGGCCGGCCCACATGAATATGACAACGACCATCCGCCGCGCCGGACCGATGCTTGCGCTGGCAAGCGGCCTGATCCTCGCCGCCGCCATATCCCCGGTTGCGCTTGCCGCTGACGTCTCCGCCAACGAAGCGAAGGGGATCGACATTTCCGGCAAGTGGCGGGGACACCGCGGCCTGGTGACGAGGGGCGATGACGGCAAGGTCGTCTTTCTCTATGGCGAGGTCCAGCCCTCGGTCGTCTGCTCACCCTTGCAGGTCTGCGATATCGAGCTGCAGCCGGGAGAGGTAGTGCGAGACGTGCTCGTCGGCGACACGGTGCGCTGGAAGGTCGAACCTGCGACATCGGGGGCTGCCGGCGGCCAGGCGATCCATCTGATCGTCAAGCCGTCAGAGCCAGGCCTTGTCACCTCCATGGTGGTGACGACCTCTCGGCGCACCTACCATATCCAGCTCAAATCCCATCCGACCCAATATATGGCACGCGTAGGCTTCGAATATCCCGAGGACGTGTCGGCCAAACTCGCAGACATCAATGCGAGACTGGAGGCGAGCACCATTCCTGGCGCCGGCATCCCCCCGGAGCGGCTGAGTTTTGCCTATTCCGTCTCGGGCAGCGCCGGCTGGCGGCCGACGCGCGTCTATAGCGACGGCGAGAAGACCTACATCCAGTTTCCGCGCAGGATCTCTGGCGAGGATGCGCCGGTTCTGTTCGTCGTTTCCGGTGGGCAGAACCGGATCGTCAATTACCGGATGAAGAACGACATGATGATCGTCGACTACAATGTCGACCGCGCTGTGCTCGTCTCGGGTGTCGGCTGGAGACAGCAGAAGGTCACGATCAGACGAGGAGGGCGGTGATGCGCATCCTCCTTCCCCGCCTCCTCCGCAGCTTAGCCTCGGCTTGCACCCTCGTCCTCCTCCTTTCCGGATGCCAGTCGTCGGGGGTCGGCGGGCTTTTGGAGAGCGACGCGCGGCCGTACATCTCCGGTCCGGCGGCAAGTGCGATCGCCGGCGACATGGTGAGCCAGCTCGCCGAACAGATCGGACCGGGCAAGGCGACGATTGTACTGAAACCCGATGGCTCGCCCTTCGGACAGGCGCTGGAAGCGGCGCTGAAAGGCTGGGGCTATGCCGTCGTCACCGACCAGAAGACGGATCAAGGCACAAACGTCATTCCGCTCGCCTATGTGGTCGTGCCCTTCGAGGGACAGGTGCTCGCCCGGCTCTCGACCGATACGGTCGAACTCGGACGCGCCTATGCGATAACGGCCAACGGTGCTGCGCCGGCAAGCGCGCTTTCGCTCCTGAAACGCGGTTGAGGGGAGGATACCATGGTACAGTCCCTCAAACTTGGCGCCGCCGCCAACGAGCAGGCGCAAACGGGCATGCGCCGGATCAATCGTCTGCCGATCGTCATCGTGATCGTGCTGGTGACCGCCTTCCTCGGCATCATCTTCTACGGGCTTTCCACGCGCGGACTGTTCTTCAACAAGGATGCGGGCCTGGAGACCAGCAGCGGAACGCCCGCCTCGACCTTCGCCGATCAGATAAAGCGCGGTGTCACAGACGGCATCATTGGCGATCCCGAACAGCAGATGACGTTCCAGCCGACGCCGGTCGAGAAAAGCGATGACAAATCCGCCAATCCCTTTGTGGCGCAACCGGCGAGCAAGGAAGAGACACCAAAGACGCAGGAACTCGAACCGCAGGCGGTCTGGCGGGCGCGTCTGCAGCGTGAGCAACAGGAGCAATATCTACGCGAGCGACAACGGCAGCGTATGGCACGGCTGCAGGCGAGCGATGCCGCCTATGACGCCCCGATCGCGATCGACCGCGGCAAGCTGCAGACGAATGCGAAATCAAGCGATCAGGCATCGGCCGACAAGAGCACAGTGGCGTCGAACACCAGCGCCGCCTTGCCCGACCTTTATGCCACAGCACTCCAGAACGGCCTGACCGGCCAGGACGCCGATCAGAATGGCCAACGCTCGAAAGAGGATTTCTTCAACAGCGATCTCAAGGAGCTCGGCTATCTGCCCAATCGCGTCGTGCCGCAACAATCGCTCTTTGAGCTGAAGCGCGGTTCGGTGATCCCGGCGACGCTGATCACGGGCGTCAATTCGGACCTTCCGGGCCGCATCACGGCGCAGGTCAGCCAGAACGTCTATGACAGCGCCACCGGCCACCGGCTGCTGATCCCGCAAGGCGCCAAACTGTTCGGCCGATATGACAGCAAGGTTTCGTTCGGGCAAAGCCGCGTTCTGGTTGTCTGGACTGACCTGATCTTCCCGAACGGCTCAACACTGCAAATCGGCGGCATGGCCGGCACGGATGCCGAGGGATATGGCGGCTTCCATGACAAGGTGAACAACCATTACTTCCGAACTTTCGGTTCGGCGGTGCTAATCGCGCTGATCGGGACAGGCATCGATGCCTCGATGCCTGAAAGCTCGACCCTGGCGACACAAGAGACGGCCTCGGATGCCGCAAGGCGGAATTTTGCGGAAAGCTTCGGGCGCGTCGCCGAGCAGACGATCAGCCGGAACCTCAATGTTCAGCCCACGCTGGAGATCCGGCCCGGATACAAGTTCAACGTCGTGGTCGATCAGGACATGGTGTTTCCTAGCTCATACAGGAATTGATCATAAGCGCGAATTTCCGTGCACCTTTTGTCCTTGAGTGCCGTGCTGCATGAAGTGTCCACCTAACGGAGATGGACACCAAGTGATTGAGAGTGATGAAGGTCGGCTGGTTATCCGGCGGATTTTGCGAAACGGCGGACAGCGGCATGACGCAGCGTCGGAGGCACGCCTTGTTGCGGCGAGCCTCGAGCCGGCTGCGTCGGTTTCGCGGATTGCACTGGACCACGGTATCAATGCCAACCTTTTGAGGAAATGGATCAAGCAAGCAAGAGAGGCTGGTCGTAAACGTCGGCCCTCGGCATCGGCGTTTTGGCCTACTGCCGGGTTTTCGGACACCGAGTTAAGCTAATCCGACCTTGTTTTCAAATTCCATCGGGCTGAGATAGCCCAGTGTCGAATGGCGTCGCTTCGGATTGTAGAAGCGCTCGATGCTCGGCATCATTACCCGAGCGGTTCTCCGCCTGGTCGAATTGGAACCGGCAAGAGCTGTCGCCTTGCTGTTGGTTCAAGATGTTGCTGCTGCGCGCCAAGTGTTCCGATCTTTGGAGCGCAAGAAAGGTCTCGCCGCTATCGAGGGGATGTGGCCAGACTATTGGAGATTCGCTAAGCAAGTGACAGGTCTTGATCCCTTGCAAAAGATCCCGGTCAACGACCAACTCGTCCTTCTGGTAAAACCCGCGGATGGGAGGGGACTGCGCTGTCCAACGCACTTCTTGCCGGTCTGAAGGCAATGGCAGAGCGAGGAGTGATTCTTGATAGGGTGGTCGCCCAATCCGAATCTCAAGCGAACGACTTCTGGGCTCTGCGCGAGGCCAATACGGAACTCTTCCGTTACTTTCCAACACTTCACGGTTTCGATATCAGCATTGGCGTGAGCGAGACGGAGACGTTGCTGAGAACGATCAGCAGCGTACTCGGGCCAAAGCGCGAAACCTTGTGGTTCGGTCATTTGGGAGATGGAAACTGCACTTGTCCGTGAGCAGCGCTGAATCTGACCTCGATCAAGAGATCGAGATTGCCGTCTATGGAGCCGTTCGAGAGCTGGGGGGCTCGGTTTCTGCAGAACATGGGATCGGGTCCGACAAGCTGCCGTGGCTCCGGTACAGCCGAAACGGATCCGAAATCAAACTGATGCAGTCCATTCGAGAACTGATCGATCCCAACGGAATCATGAATCCCGGTCGTACTATTCCGATGGAACAGTGAAAGTCTGGCAGGCCAGAAGGCACGCGACGCAGGACAGATACAGGGGAAGCTTCAAACCGGATTGCGCATCGCTTGCGTCAACTTATTATACAGGTGACACAAGCGTGAATTGGAACGTTGCCGATCGTGATTTGGCAAATCTTGGCTAGTGCCTTACGGCAGAGCAAGGACTGCTTCGATCTCAACCTTAGCACCCTTCGGCAGGGCTGCGACTTCATAGCATGCTCTAGCGGGATACGGCTTCCTGAAGAAGGTGGAATAGACACGATTCACGTCTGCGAATTGTCCTATGTCGGTAAGGAGAACTGTCGTCTTTACTGTCGCTGCCAGATCCGTTCCGGCGGCCTTTGCAATCGCTTCGATATTGCGAAGGCACTGCTCTGCCTGAACAACTGGGTCATCGGATTTGAATTCACCGGTCGAAGGATCGATTGGAAGCTGACCCGAGACAAACAGGAGATTTCCAACCCTGATTGCCTGCGAGAATGGGCCAACGGCACCGGGAGCATCAGTTGTAGAGATTTCAGTCAGCATTTGCGTCTCCTGCGTTTGTAAGGTTTGAATGACGATGAATCAGGCGTAGCGGCTGATCGCGAGGTCGGTTGCATCGATTTCAGCCTTGCGGCCGCTGACCAGATCGCTGATGACGCGGGCGGAGCCGCAGCTCATCGTCCAGCCGAGCGTGCCGTGGCCAGTGTTGAGGAACAGTCCCTGGACTTTTGTCGGACCGATAACGGGTGTGCCATCCGGCGTCATTGGACGAAGACCGGACCAGAAGAGCGCCTGGGACACGTCCCCACCGGGGAAGAGATCGGTTACGGAATGCTCGAGCGTGCGGCGGCGGGTAGCACCGAGGTCGTTGGTATAGCCTGAGATTTCGGCCATACCGCCGACGCGGATGCGGTCGCCGAGGCGGGTGATGGCGATCTTATAGGTTTCGTCCATGACGGTCGATTCCGGTGCGCGGGTGGCATCCGTGATCGGGATCGTCAGGGAGTAACCCTTGACCGGATAGACCGGTAGCTTGATGCCGACCTGCTTGAGCAGCAACGGCGAATAGCTCCCGAGCGCCACGACCACGGCATCGCCGTGCACCGGCGCTCCGTCCGTCACGATGCCACGTACGCGGCCGCTTTCGATGTCGAAGCCCTTGACGGTGGTGCCATACCGGAACCAGACGCCAAGTGCCGCGGCCTTTTCGGCCAGCGCATTGGTGAACTTGAAGCAGTCTCCTGTTTCGTCCTTTGGCGTCAGCAGACCCCCGACGATCTTTTCGCGGACGTGCCGGAGAGCCGGTTCAACCCGAATGCAGCCATCCGGATCCAGAACTTCATATGGGATGCCGTCTGCGGCAAGCGCCTTCACGTCCTTGGCGGAAGCGTCGAGCTGGTCCTGCGTGCGGAAAAGCTGCAGCGTTCCCTGCATGCGCTCGTCATAGGCAAGGCCCGTTTCCTCGCGCACGGCGGCAAGAGCCGTCCGGCTGTAGTCGGCGAGGCGGAGCATGCGGCTCTTGTTGATCGCGTAGCGCTCCGTGGTGCAGTTCGCCAGCATCTTGAACATCCACGACAGCATGGCCATGTCGAGTTTCGGACGCAGGATCAGCGGCGCGTGTTCCATGAACAGCCACTTCATGGCTTTCAGCGGAATACCGGGTGCGGCCCAGGGGGAGCAATAGCCGAACGATACTTCGCCGGCATTGGCGAAGCTTGTTTCGAGTGCCGGGCCGAGCTGGCGGTCAACGACGATGACCTCATGTCCGGCCTTCGCGAGCTGATAGGCGGACGTCACGCCGACTACGCCGGCGCCAAGTACGATGACTTTCATGAATGCCTCAATGACGGAAGAGAATTGTTAGCGGTATTGGCGACGGTAGCGATGGCCGAGACTGGTCAGCATTTCGTAGGAGATCGTTCCGGCGTCTGCCGCCAGCATCTCCAGCGTCTGGCTCGGGCCGATGACTTCGACCAGGCTGCCCAGTGAAAGCGTGCCGGCGGGCAGGGCGGAAATATCGATCGTTATGCTGTCCATCGATACGCGGCCGACGATCGGCAGGCGCACGCCATTGTAGTAGACGGCGCCGCGATCGCTGAGGCTGCGCGGCAGCCCGTCGGCATAGCCGGCAGCAAGCGTCGCAAGCCGTGCCTCGGTCTTGGTAACATGTGTTGCGCCATAGCCGACCCGAGCCTCGGCGGGAACGGTCCGGGTCTGGATCACCGCCACGTCGAGGCGGACAACTGGTTCCATCGAATTGGTTCCGCCGTTGTTCGGCGCGCCGCCATAAAGGACGATACCAGGGCGAACGAGCGTGCCGTGATATTCGCTGCCGAGGAAGACACCGCCTGAATTGGCAAAGCAGACGCTGAATGCAGGAAACTCTTCAGCGATCTGGCGCATTTCCGAGAGCTGGTCGCCGTTCTGCTGGCTATCTGCGTCGTCGGCCGAGGCCAGATGGCTCATGATAAACAGGATTTCGATGTCCTGATTGTTACGCAGTTCTTCGGCCAGAAGGGCGCGTTCTTCCGGCGGAAAGCCCAGCCGCGACATGCCGGTGTCGAATTGCAGTACGGCGGGCAGACGATGACTGAGCGCGCGTGCGGTCGCGGTCCATCGGTGCAGCTGTTCCATCGAGTTCAGCACCGGAATGATGCCGGCCTCCGCAGCTGGTGGTTCGTTGCCCGGCTGAAGACCGTTGAGGACAAAGATGCGGGCTTCCTCGGAAAGGTGTGGCTTGATCTCGGTCGCCTCGCAGAAGTGAGCGACGAAGAAATGCCGGCAGCCGGCGGCAAAAAGCGTGGCTGCGACTTTCGTGGCGCCTAGTCCGTAGGCGTCGGCCTTGATCACTGCGGCCGCCTTCGCCGGGGAAACCGAGGCGGAAAGCTTCTCGTAGTTACGGCGGAGGCCGCCGAGATCGATGGTAAGATAGCCGGATGCTCCAACTGCACTCGTCATCTCGCGAATGCAGAAGTGCGGAATCACACTGTTCATGCCTTGCCCTCGTTTCCAGAAGTCTATTGAAACGATTGACAAATTTCCTGCCACTGTGCAGTTTATTATTGCCTATTTGTCCATACTCCGCAATTATCAGCGAGTTTTTGGAATATTCTGCAATGTCCTCAATCGACGCGATCGACCGAAACATTTTGCGGTTCCTTCGACTGAACGCTCGCATGAGCAATGTCGATCTCGCTGCCGAAGTGGGGCTTTCCCCCTCCGCGTGCTTGAGACGAATAAAAAACTTGGAACATGCCGGGATCATCCGCGGCTACACGACACTAGTCGATGCGTCGAACGCAGAGGCTACAATCGCCGTCATCATCAACATCACTCTAGAAAAGCAGACCGAAGACTATTTGGATCGCTTCGAAGCTGCCGTCCGAAAGCACCCAGAGGTCCGCGAATGTTATTTGATGACTGGCGGCTCGGACTACTTTCTTCGGGTGGACGTCGCGAATGCGGGCGAGTTTGAAGGCATTCATAAAGAAATCCTATCGAAGTTGCCCGGCGTCCAGCGGATTCATTCCAGTTTCTCAATCCGCAATGTATTGGCAAACCAAGATCGAAACCGACGTTGAATTCTGGAGACCCGCCCAGGCAACTTCTCGAAGGGCCTCCTTTGGCACGACAAAAGCGTAGTGCGGGCAGGTCACCATTGGATGCTGCTGACTATGACAAGCAGAAAATGCGTGATGTCAGAGCTCGCTGACAGAGCTGGTCACAACCCGGTCTATCTGCCCGACGTATCAGTTGGAGTACGGCGTCCGCCATTTGAGCAGAATTCGACTACAGCGCTCACGAACTGCCTAATCATCGGTACATGGCGGCGAGCGTCCCACGCAACGCTGATCTCAAAACTCGCGTGAGGATCGGAGATCGGAACCGCGACAATGTCTGGAGGAAACACGTCTTGGATAGCCGCACCGTAGAGCGTGATTCCGCGCTGAAGGGATACGAGTCGCAGAAGCACGGGTATGCCGTCTGTCTCCGATCGCCTCAACTCCAAGAAACAAGCAGGTCCTTCGCGTCGATCTGGTCGCCGGCCTTGACCAGCACTTCCGAGATCGTACCGTCGCGGTCGGCGTGCAGCGCCGTCTCCATCTTCATCGCCTCGATCGACAGCAGCACGTCACCGGCCTTGACCGACTGGCCCGCAGCCACGGCCACGGTCGAGATGACGCCCGGCATCGGCGCGCCGACATGACCGGCATTCGCCGGATCGGCCTTGCGGCGTGCCGCGCTGCCGGCCGCACCATGGGCGCGATCCGGGACCTTGATGCGGCGCGGCTGGCCGTTGAGTTCGAAGAACACCGTCACCATGCCCTTGTCGTCGGTGGCACCCATGGCCTGGTTGACGACGACAAGCGTCTTGCCCTTTTCGAGATCGACGAACAGTTCCTCGCCGGCCGGCAGACCGTAGAAGTAGTAGGGCGTCGGCAGCACGGAGACCGGACCGTAGGTGTCGGCGGCCAGCGCATAGTCGGTGAAGACCTTCGGATACATCAGGAAGGAAGCGAGCTCGATGTCGCTGATCTTGCGGTCGAGCTTCTCCTCGATCGCCTTGCGCTCGGCTTCGAGGTCGGTGTCTTCGAGCAGCGAGCCCGGACGCACGGTGTAGGGCTGTTCGCCCTTCAACGCCTTCTTCTGCAGACCCTCCGGCCATCCGATCGGCGGCTGGCCGAGATCGCCGCGCAGCATAGAGACGACTGACTCCGGGAAGGACACGTCCTTCGCCGGATCGACGACGTCTTCAACCGTGAGATCCTGGCTGACCATCATCAGCGCCATGTCGCCGACCACCTTGGAGGACGGTGTCACCTTGACGATGTCGCCGAACATCTGGTTCGCATCGGCATAGGCCTGGGCCACTTCGTGCCAGCGGGTCTCGAGGCCGAGCGAACGGGCCTGCTCCTTGAGATTGGTGAACTGGCCGCCCGGCATTTCGTGCAGGTAGACTTCGGAAGCCGGCCCCTTGAGGTCACTTTCGAAGGCGGCATACTGGTTGCGCACGGCCTCCCAGTAGAACGACAGGCGACGGATCCAGTAGGGGTCGAGACCCGGATCGCGTTCCGAACCGCGCAGCGCCTCGACGATCGAGCCAAGACACGGCTGCGAGGTATTGCCCGACAGGCTGTCCATCGCCGCATCGACCGCATCGACGCCCGCCTCGACGGCGGCAAGAACAGTCGCGGCCGAAATGCCCGAGGTGTCGTGCGTGTGGAAATGGATCGGCAGGCTGGTCGCTTCGCGGAGCGCCTTGAACAGGATCCGCGCCGCAGCGGGCTTCAGGAGGCCGGCCATGTCCTTGACCGCGATGATATGCGCACCGGCCTTTTCCAGTTCGGCCGCCAGCGCGGTGTAGTACTTGAGATCGTATTTCGGCCGGGCGGAATTGAGGATGTCACCCGTATAGCAGATGGCTGCCTCGCAGAGCTTGTTCTCCTCCGCCACGGCATCCATCGAGACGCGCATGTTCTCGACCCAGTTCAGGCAGTCGAACACGCGGAAAAGATCGATGCCGCCGGCTGCGGCCTGGCGCACGAAATACTTCACGACGTTGTCGGAATAGTTCTTGTAACCGACGCCGTTCGCCCCGCGCAGCAGCATTTGCAGCAGCAGGTTCGGCGCACCCTCGCGCACGAGCGCGAGACGCTCCCACGGGTCCTCCGTCAGGAAGCGCATGGATACGTCGAAGGTCGCACCGCCCCAGCATTCGAGCGAAAGGAGGTTCGGCAGGGCCCGCGCGTAGGCACCTGCGGCACGCGCGATGTCATAGGTGCGCATGCGGGTCGCCAGCAGCGACTGATGGCCATCGCGCATCGTCGTGTCGGTAACGAGCACGCGGGTCTCATTGCGCATCCATTCGGCGAATTTGACCGGGCCGAGCGTGTCGAGCAGCTGCTTGGTACCGTCCGGGATCGGCGCGTCGATGTAGGGTACGACGGGCTCGGCCGCGTCCTCGGGCGGACGCGGGCGACCCTTGGCTTCCGGATGCCCGTTGACGGTCACGTCGGCAAGATAGGTCAGGAGCTTCGTTGCACGGTCCTGGCGCTTCACCTGGGCGAAAAGCTCAGGCGTCGAGTCGATGAACCGGGTGGTGTAGCTGTTGTCGCGGAATTTCGCGTGACCGATGATCGCCTCGAGGAAGGTGAGGTTGGTCGCCACGCCGCGGATACGGAATTCGCGCAGCGCACGGTCCATGCGCTGGATCGCCTCCTGCGGCGTCGGCGCCCAGGCCGTGACCTTTTCGAGCAGCGGATCGTAGTAACGGGTGATGACTGCGCCCGAATAGGCCGTGCCGCCGTCGAGGCGGATGCCGAAGCCTGTCGCACCACGATAGGCGGTGATGCGGCCGTAGTCCGGGATGAAGTTGTGCTCGGGGTCCTCGGTGGTGATGCGGCACTGCAGCGCATGGCCGTTCAGCCGGATGTCCGACTGGGCCGGAACGCCGGATTCCGCCGTTCCGATCGCGTGTCCGTCGAGGATGTGGATCTGCGCCTTGACGATGTCGATGCCGGTCACGACTTCGGTGACCGTGTGCTCGACCTGGATGCGCGGGTTGACCTCGATGAAGTAGAACTTACCGCTGTCGGCATCCATCAGGTATTCGACGGTGCCGGCGCCCACATAGTTCGTGGCCTGGGCGATCTTCAGCGAGTAGGAGGCAAGCTCCTGCCGCTGTGCCTCGCTAAGATAGGGAGCGGGAGCGCGTTCGACGACCTTCTGGTTGCGGCGCTGGATTGAGCAGTCGCGCTCGAACAGATGGACCACGTTGCCGTGCATGTCGCCGAGAATCTGGCTCTCGACGTGACGGGCCTTCTCGACCAGCTTTTCAAGATAGACTTCGTCCTTGCCGAACGCTGCCATCGCTTCGCGCTTCGCCTCGGTGACTTCGCGAGCCAGGTCCTTCGGGTCACGGATCGCACGCATGCCTCGGCCGCCACCGCCCCAGGATGCCTTGAGCATCACCGGATAGCCGATCTCCTCGGCCATGCGGGCGACTTCCGCCATATCATCGGGCAGCGGATCGGTCGCCGGAACCACAGGGACGCCGACAGAGATCGCAAGATTGCGCGCCGCCACCTTGTTTCCGAGCTGCCGCATGGTCTCCCCGCGCGGTCCGATAAAAGTAATGCCTGCATCGTTGCAGGCATCGACAAACTCGGGACTTTCGGAAAGGAGGCCATAGCCCGGATGAATGGCGTCCGCGCCCGAAAGCTTGGCCACACGGATCACCTCATCGATCGACAGGTAGCTTTCGATCGGTCCGAGTTCACGGGCCAGGTGAGGGCCACGTCCAACCTGATAACTCTCGTCTGCCTTGAATCGATGGAGGGACAGTTTGTCCTCCTCCGCCCATATCGCAACCGTCTTCAAGCCAAGTTCATTGGCCGCGCGGAACACGCGAATGGCAATTTCGGATCGATTGGCGACTAGGATCTTGGATATGGGCAAGTCGGACTCCTCAATGACTTGATGAACATGTGGTCTCGGAGACCGTAGGGACTTACAGCGGTTGCCACTGGCATTCTCAGCTATTATCTAGCCTACGTCGCAAAGCTTCGTAGCCAGCGGGCAAAAATGCGCCCGCATCCCACCGGTCTGCGACTGCCCGCGGAAGAAAGCGCCTGTCGCCGTTCAGACGACAGGCAAGTTGGCCCAGGGGGCGGGGAACTTAATCCGTTGAGAAACAGGAAAGTTGGTGCCGCGCGGCACATCACCGCCTGCAAGAAGTTATTGTTCATCAGATTCTTCCGTGACAGAACTTGTGTGTACTCGTGGACATCTCGCA
The DNA here is from genome assembly GCF_058793575.1 of Shinella sp. GW835-FHT14H05. Lineage (NCBI taxonomy): Bacteria > Pseudomonadati > Pseudomonadota > Alphaproteobacteria > Hyphomicrobiales > Rhizobiaceae > Shinella > Shinella sp. GW835-FHT14H05. The sequence goes on from NZ_JBXAFY010000017.1 coordinate 70,791, forward strand.
TCGTAACACCGCGTAGTAGCCTATGTTCGAAACCGAGAGTGTGCGATTGACTTAATGAACGGCGGCCCCAACTTTGACCCTTAACCAGTTGGCGATCTCCGTTAACCGCACGCGGTCATCAAGCAGGTCCTTGCCGATTGCGTATTGCCAAGAAATCGAACGCCGTTCCCGATCGTCATGAAGCAGTCGCAAGTTGCCTGCATAGGCGGCGAGTTGCTGCGGATCCTCGAAGAACTTTTCCTCATCAACGATCACCGGAGCGTATCGGACGAGAACGTCTGCGATATCCTTCAGCGAAAATTCAGGGTGGTATTGCACTCCCCAGAAAGTGCCGTTCTTGTAGGATATCTCAGCCGCCTGAACATCACTGACGCTATTTGACGCCGTAACGATAGTGCCATCGGCCGGGCGCGTCACATGATCCGCATGCACTGCCGGCGCATCGAAGGTGACGGGTCTTCCATCGTGCAGCGGATGGCTAATCCCCTCGGAGGTCAGGCGAATAGCTCTGGCGAAGCCCACCTCCCGGCCACGCTGATTTCGAAGAACCTCACCGCCAGCGGCAACAGTCGCAACCTGAAGTCCCCAGCATGATCCGAAGAAGGGGACGCCACATGCGAACACCTCTTGCGCAAACTCTATCTGGCGGCGGACCTCCGGACGATCCTCATAGATCGTCAGCGACGAACCGGTTAACACGATGCCATCATATACATCGATCGGTTTCGGCGGTTTCTCGCCGGCATCCGGCAGATTGTAGATGTCGATCTCAATCGACGGACAAAGCGCCGTGATGACATCTCCATAGCCTTCGCCGGGTGTAGAGCCTCCGATCTCCCTGGATCTCTGTCTGGAGGCATGCACGTTTCCTTCTGCAATAAGTATTCTCATCGTCATTGGTCCGACATGGGGTTAAGGGCATTCACAGGTCAGAGCCTCACCCAGGTCGTCTTCAACTCGGTGTACTCGTCGAGGGCATGCAGCGACTTGTCCCGGCCGTTGCCGGACTGCTTGTATCCACCGAACGGTGTCGTCATGTCGCAAGCGTCGTAGCAGTTGACATAGACGATCCCGCTTCGAAGCGCCCTGGCGACCTTGTGAGCGTCTGAGAGGCGATCCGTCCAGACAGCGGCGGCAAGCCCGTAAGGGCTGTCGTTCGCGACCGCTACGGCCTCGTCGGCGCTATCGACAGGGATGACCGAGAGAACCGGACCGAATATCTCTTCCCGAGCGACCTTCATGTTGTTTGTGACATTGTCGAAGATCGTAGGAGCTACATATGCCCCGCCGCTCTCCACCAGGGCGCGGGTTCCGCCAGCAGCCACTCTGGCCCCCTCGGCCTTCGCGGTTTCGATGTAGCTCATGACGCGATCTGCGTGGCGCAGATCCACCAGCGCGCCCATATTCGTTGCTGGATCGAGCGGGTCAGACGGTTGCCTGTTCTTTGCAAACTCGGCGATTATCTCCACGACCTTGTCGTGAATCGGTCGCTCCACAATCAGTCGCGAAGGAGCGATGCAGACTTCACCCTGATTGGCGAACATGCTTTCAGCCGCTGTGATGGCCGCCTTCTCGATATCTGCATAGGACGACAGGATGATGTTCGGGCTTTTCCCGCCAAGTTCCAGACCAACCTTCTTCAGGTTGGACTTGCCAGCATATTCCATGAGCAGCCGGCCGGTCGAGGTCGAACCCGTGAAGAAAATACCGTCGACGTCCATGTGGCTGGCGAGAGCTTTACCCGCTGTATGCCCGAATCCGGGCACCACGTTGAATACCCCAGGCGGAATGCCTGCTTCCAGTGCGATCTGCCCCATTCGGATTGCCGTCAATGGCGACTGTTCCGCCGGCTTCAGGACGACCGAATTGCCGGTGGCCAGCGCCGGCGCGGTCTTCCACGCGGCGGTCAGCATCGGGAAATTCCATGGAACGATTGCGCCGACAACACCGAGTGGTTCGCGGGTAATGAGGGCGAGATCCTGATCCGCGGTGGGAGCGATCTGATCGTAAACCTTGTCGATTGCCTCTGCATACCAATCGTAGCAACGGGCCGTCGCGTTTACGTCGACAGATAGAGCCGCTGAGATCGGCTTGCCCATGTCGAGTGATTCAAGAAGGGCAAGCTCCTCGAGGTTTTCCCGCAGCAGCGCGGCAAAACGCTGGAGGATACGCTTGCGCGCAGCCGGCGCTTGCCCCGCCCACCGGCGATCCTCGAAGGCCGCGCGTGCAGCCCGGACGGCCCGGTCAATATCAGCAGCGCCACCCGATGAAACTTGGGCAAGCAACCGCCCGTCAATCGGAGAAAGACAATCGAAACTGGCTCCGTCCGTCGCTCTGGTCATCTCGCCATCGATGAGCGCACGACCTTCTATCTTCAAGTCCGCTGCGCGAGAACGCCAGATTTCGGCGCCTGCAGATGCACTTTTTTGATCCATGGAAGCATTTCCCTCTTGTAGGCCGTCGGCAATCGCCCACGCTAAAAACGACATTCGACCGCCGAGGCGACCAAATCGGGTCGCCTCGGACCACAGATCATGCTCAGTACTTGAGCATGAGGCCGCCATCGACGATGAGGCTGGTGCCGGTGATATATCCGGCAGCGTCGGAAAGCAGGAACATCGCCGCGTTGGCCATGTCCTCCGGCTGGCCGACCTTCTTCATCGGCACATAGTCGGATGCGTTCTTCAGCTTCTCAGGGGAATCCCAGCGAGCCTGCATCGGCGTGTGTGTGATTCCCGGATGAATGACATTGGATCGAATGCCCTCAGCGGAGAGCTGCATCGCGATGGAATTGGAGATCGCGACGACACCAGCTTTCGATGCCACGTAGGCATCTTGCGGCGCAGTATCGCCACGGAGGCACTGCACCGTTGCAAAGTGGACCATGGAGCCACCGCCCGACTTTCGCATGTAGGGCACAGCGGCCTTGATGGTATGCACCATGGACTTCAGGTTGATATCCATCACCTTGTCCCAGATATCGAGGTCTATATTGAGAAGGGAGACGTCCTTGCCAAACCAGAGCACGCCGGCGATGTTGGCGAGATAGTCGATGCGGCCAAACTTCTTGTATGCCGCATCGACGGCATCATTGACGAACTTTGCGTCGGTTAGATCGCCTTTGGCGTAGACGCATTTGGCGCCATCTTTGAGTGCTTCCGGCTGTTCCTTGACGTCGATCGCCAGGACCGACGCACCGGCCGCAAGCAGCCCCTCGGCGAGCGACAGCCCCATCCCCCCGCCAGCGCCGGTCACGATGGCGACGCGGCCGCTGAAATCAAACTTGATCATGTAAACTCCCTCTTTTTCGCGTTTGAGAAGTCGCCACCAAGAGCCCCGTTGCGAAACAACAATTTCGTTGCAGAATCGTGTTGCTGTTGGAAACGTGTTGCTTTATACGAAACATAACTGACCATATCAACACATTTGTGATAGGAGAGAGCACAATGCCCATCGAGGTTGTTTCCCCGATTGATGGATCGAAGATTCTTTCAGTCGACACCGCCAGCGACTTGGCCGTTGACACGGCGCTTGCAAAAGCGGAGTCGGCATTTGAAACTTGGCGGAATTCCTCCAAGGACGAGCGTGCTAGGCTGGTCATCGCTCTCGCCGATGAACTCATCCGTCGGAAGGATGAGCTTTCTCGCGCGTTGACCTTGTCGATTGGCCGTCCGGTGGCGCAAGCCGACGAAACCCAGCGCTTCAAGGCCGTCACTGTGACCCAGATCGAGGCGCTCAACGCGATCGGCGACGACCCTTATCCTTCCGATGCCTCGATCAAACGGTTCACGCGCCGCAGTCCCCAGGGTGTCCATCTTTCCATCGCGCCGTGGAATTATCCTGTGGGACTGCTTCCGTGGCTGATCGTGACCCCTCTTCTCGGCGGTAATCCCGTAATCCTGAAGCATGCGGCGCAGACCGTCGACGTCGGTCGGATCATCCGGGAAGCCTATGAGACAATCGGCGGACCTGAAGGTGTGTTTCAGGTTCTGGAACTGAGCCATGATCAGGTCGATCGCATCATCCGCTCCGGCAGGATGAAGGGGGTCAACTTCATCGGCTCTGTCGCAGGTGGACTTTCCATCCACCGCTCGGCCGCAGGGACACTCACCCACGTCCATCTGGAGCTCGGCGGAAAAGACCCAGCATATGTGCGCGCCGACGCGGATATCGAACAGGCGGTCACGGATATCGCGGATGGTTGCTTCTCAAATGCCGGTCAGTCCTGTTGCTCCGTCGAGCGCATCTATGTTCACGAGGCGATCCGCGACCAGTTCCTCGCTCGCTTCAAGCAGGAAATGAAGAAGTACAAGGTTGGCAACCCGCTCGACCCCAACGCAACCGTCGGGCCAGTCGTGAAGAAGTCGGCAGCGGAACTGATCCGCAGCCAAATTTCCGACGCGGTGATGAAGGGAGCAACCGCCTATTCCGAGGAACCACTCAATCTCTCAGGTGTCAAAGACGCTTATTGCTACATTGCCCCGACGCTTCTAACCGACGTCGACGGGACGATGACAGTGATGCAGGAGGAGACTTTCGGCCCCGTTGCCTGCGTGCAGACCGTAAAGAGCGATGACGAAGCCGTGCGTCTGATGAACGACAACCAATATGGGCTCACGGCCAGCGTGTGGACCCGTGACGTCGATGCCGGCCTCCAGATTGTGGATCAACTGGACGCCGGTACGGTCTTCGTCAATCGTTGCGATCATGCTGACCTCTATCTTCCGTGGGGTGGACAGAAGATGTCCGGACTCGGCCGCGGAAACGGCAAGGAAGGTCTTTACGGCGTTACGGACGTTAAGTCGTTTCATATCCGGAATCCGCAATGAGCCAGCCCGTCACGTTGAGCGAAGCCGAGATCGCATCCTACGCAAGTGATGCGGTTTCGGTACTTGAAGGTGCGAGGCGCCCGGACATCGTGGTGCTATGTGAACATGGGGGCAGTCAAGTCCCGGCTGCTTGGAGGGGCCTCGGTTTGCACGATGCCTTTTTCGAGACTCACTACGCACATGATATCGGCTCAAGGGAGTTAACGGTCGCCGTAGCGGACCGCCTCGGAGCCACAGCGGTACTTGCCAACTATTCGAGGCTGTTTCTCGATTACAATCGCAAGGCCACTGATCCTAGCTGCATTCGCCCCGATATGGGGGGCATTCCGGTGCCGGCTAACGTGCATATTTCGGATGAGGAAAGGTGCCGGCGGGAGAGGATCGCAAGATCTCCGGTCGAGCGTGTCCTGGAAGATCTATTGGAAGGCGAACGGCCCATCGGCAAATTGATCGTCTCTATCCATTCCTTCTCGCCGGTGTGGGAGGCGGTCTACAGATCATGTCAAATCGGTGTCATGTGGAAGTGTGACAGCCGCCTTGCATTGCCTCTGATTCAGGCGATGGACGTTCAGCGTCGGTTTACGGTAGAGGAAAACCAACCCTACAGTTTTGCCGATAGCGACTGGTTCACATTGGATCGGCATGGTCTGTCAATCGCCGTTCCGAACGCCTACATCGAGGTCCGAAACGATCTGATCCATGACTCATCCGCCGTCTCGGAAATGGCGGAAGTGATTGCCGTCGGGATTGAAAAAGCCGCAACATCCCTCGGTCGGTGACGCATGCATCCGAACTTTACCGATCGGGGCCAGCGAAGGCCGGCCCCGACCGGGCTTCATGTTTTGGCGATCGTCACGGCGAACAGCGTCTGTGCTGACAAGAATCTCAGGGAAGGCTGTTTATCATGAGGACGTTGGCAGGTCCGCCAATGGCCAGATAGGCGTGCGGCTGATCCGAGTCGAACAATATACTGTCCCCTGCATCAAGCGTCGCAGGCTCATAAATCTGGCTCAAAAGTTGTGCCTGGCCGGAGAGCACATAGAAGAACTCCTGCCCCGGATGTTGCCTCCAGCCTCCATTCTCCTCCAGGCTGGTTGCGGACAGCGTCACAACCCAATAGAGACTGTTGTGGTCCTTGAATTCGGAGCAAAGCGGAGTGAAACGCATTCCAGGAGTCGTCTGGCCCTCACTTGCCGTGCCGCGGGTGATCGTCCGCCGCCCGCTTGCTACGGGTCGGCCTCTCGACAGGAAGTTCGCAGCCGGAACCTCAAGCAACTCGGCGATTTTTAGCGCCAGATCGACCGAAAGCTTGGATTTCCCAGTCTCAATTTTTGAGAGTTGTGACGCTGAGATTCCCAAATGATTGGCCAGCGTCCTCAGACTTATGCCCTTTTGGCTACGCTGAGTTCTGATGGCGTTCTCGACATTCATTTTGTCGCCTCCCCAAGTCGCCACGATTTTCGACTGCGCGGTACCTGCGGGAACCGGAGGCGGTGCAAGTTTTGCCAAGCCAGGTGCGGATTGGGCTGAAGACAGCGATCTGTTTCTCGATTGAAGGAGAGTCATTGTAATCCTTGCGGGTTCTGGACAAGAGCCCCATCCCAAAGCACTCGTCCTCCGTTTCCTCGATATCCTTTCAACATCTCTCGGAGCCGATTTTGTTTTGCGGCCTCCGTGTTGCTGATGGCGTTATCCTTTTGCTTCCTCCGAAACATGTTTACATCATTGGAAACAGTCGCGCAACAACTCGCTAAGCTCTCGCAATTTTGTGTGCTTTTTTTGATAGATAAGCTCTCCGCGCCACCTGAAACAACCAGAGACACACCACGCGCCAGGAGTGTAGCGGATACGAGCCGTATTCCTTGCGCCTGGAACTGTGGAGGAGTGGCCAACCGGTCGTGGTCGCCAACCTTTCCGCTTATCGGCGTTAGGCCGAACCTTTGCTTCGAAAGCTAGTGTCTAGGGCCCCCATCTCGTTGATTTCGTCATGTGATTGTTTGTAACACATGTTTCCTTATAAGAAACGCCGTGTTACGGAAGCTCAAATGGCTCGTAATGGTGGCGACCAAAACATAGCGTCGGTGAGGCGCCATACTTGTTGCGGACCGCAGCCGTTCGGAAAGCGGGCTGGTGCGATGAATGAACCTGAGTTGGAACTGCTGGGAGTGAGAGATGCGTGCTGCGGTATATGAGAAGTTCAAAGGTGAAATCGTTGTCAAAACGGTTCCGGATCCTATCCCAGCCGAGCTGGGCGTTGTCATCGATGTCAAGGCGACTGGCCTGTGTCGGAGCGATTGGCATGGGTGGGTTGGACATGACGACGATATCAACCTGCCACACGTGCCGGGCCACGAATTCGCAGGCGTGATCAGGGAAGTCGGGCGAGGGGTGCGGAATTGGAAGGCGGGGGATCGCGTCACGATGCCGTTCATGGGAGTCTGCGGCACCTGCGCGCAATGCTCCTCGGGCAATCATCAACTCTGTGACGATCAATTCCAGCCAGGCTTCAGGCATTGGGGTTCGTTTGCTGAATGTGTTGCCATCGATCACGCTGACGCCAATCTGGTTGCTTTGCCGGAATCGATCGACTTTGCGACTGCGGCGGGTCTCGGCTGCCGCTTTGCGACGGCTTTTCGGGCGATTGCCCATCAGGCTCGCGTGGCGCCCGGGCAGTGGGTCGCCATTCACGGATGTGGTGGAGTCGGCCTTTCGGCGATCATGATTGCAAACGCCCTTGGCGCCCGTGTCATCGCAGTCGATATCACCGATGAAAAGCTGCAGCTTGCCACCGCACTCGGAGCGGAAGTCGTCATAAATGGCCGGACAACCCCTGACGTTCCCGGCGCAATTGTAGATGTGACGGGAGGCGGTGCGAATGTCTCGGTTGATGCGCTCGGAAGCATGACGACCTGCCGAAACTCGATCGCATGCCTGACCAAGCGCGGCAAGCACGTTCAGATAGGGCTGCTTGCAGGTGATCAGGCGCTACCTCCAATCCCAATGGGACGTGTGGTTTTGCGTGAGCTTGAGATCATTGGTAGCTACGGTCTGCAGCCGTTCAGGTACGCCGACATGCTGGCAATGATCACGACCGGCAAGCTGCACCCGGACAAACTGATCGGTCGAACGATCAGCCTGGAAGAGGCTGCGAATGCTCTTCCGCGCCTCGATAGCTCCCAGGACGTTGGCGCGGTGATCATCGACAGGTTCTAGCGCCACGCTGGTCGGGAATCATCCACTTACCTCGGCAACGGGCGCCTCGCCTCGATCTCACGAAGGATATGAGTGGCTATGCAATTGGATCGCGATCGGTGAGCAGGCCGATCTCGCTCAAGGAACAATCTCGACGGCTCTGGCCGGGTCGGGCGCGTAAAATGGATGAGGAGAAACTTGATGTCGGCGTTGATAAAGCAGAGCCTTGGTGCTGTATATCCTGTCGTGGACCACGGGAAGGGTGTCTGGCTGTTCGACACCGAAGGACGCAGCTATCTGGATGCCGCATCCGGTGCAATGACAGCCAACATAGGGCATGGCGTTCCGGAAATCGCATCCGCTATCGACGCCCAGCTCCGAAAGGTCGCGTTCACCTACCGCACACAGTTTACCAGCTTGCCCGCTGAGGAGCTTGCCACGCGCCTCACCGAGCTTGCACCGGGAGACCTGAACTATGCATTCTTCCTCAACAGTGGATCGGAGTCGTCGGAGCATGCCATACGTGTCGCACTGCATATATGGAAGGAGCGGGGGAGGCCTTCGAAAACCAAGATTCTCGGCCGCCAGCGCAGCTATCACGGTATGACGATGGGGGCCTTGTCGATGTCCGGCCATGATGTTCGCCGAAAGGATTACGGACCTCTCCTTCATCCCTTCCCAGTTGTGCCGCCAGTTTACACATTGCGCCGGCCGAAGGGACTTAGCATCGAGCAATATCATCGCCAATGCGCCGATGCCTGGGAAAACGCCATTTTGGAGGCTGATCCTGACACTGTCGCGGCCGTCATAGCAGAGCCGATCGTGGGGGCTGCTGGCGGTGCTCTTATGCCACCAGAGGGCTATTTCAGGCGTGTCCGCGAAATCTGCGACAAGTACGATGTTCTCCTCATTCTCGATGAAGTGATCTCCGGGATGGGACGGACGGGAGACTGGTTCGCATCTCAATGGCTCGACGTGGTTCCCGACATACTCCTCGTCGGCAAGGGATTGAGCGCTGGCTACACTCCGATGGCCGCCGTGCTGATGAGGGAGGGGCTCGTGGAATCCATTCGCCAGGGGAGCGGTCATGCACCTTTTGGGCACACCTTCTCCGGAAACCCTTTGAGCGCGGCGACCTGCCTTGCGGTTCTCGACTACATGCAATCGAATGACGTTCTCGACAATGTTCGACAAAGGGGGGACGAACTCAGCGCAGGCCTTCGAACTTTGTCGCAGAGATTCAGGCATATGATCGATGTCAGAGGACGGGGCCTTCTGTGGGGTTTCGAGTTCGTACTGGATCGCGACACTCTCGAGCCTCCGAGCACGGATTTTATGGTATCCGCGAGGTTCACGGAGTTATGCCGCACATTGGGCCTCATCGTCTATCCGGCCGGCGTGGCACCTCTCAATAACTCTATCCTCCTTACTCCGCCTTTGACGATCGCGGCGGACGAAGTGAAGGAAATTCTCGTTCGGCTCGAGAAAGCTCTGATCGAGATGGAGAAGGTGCTGGATGGCGAGCAAAAGCGCGTGTCGGAAGCTCGGGGCTAGCAGCCGAGTGGAACGACCGTTTGGTGAAGTTTGCTGTTCTCACGGCAGCGGGGAGGGGATGTCGCGCTTACCTTCCCCGGCTGCAATCGGCAGCAGAAATTGGCCTTCGCAATCGACTTCCGTTCGGGCTGAGTGCTCGGCATTTGCCAGCCTGCATGCGTCACCAGGTCGTCTGTAAGATTTTTGGTTATGCGCCATGTTTCGTATGGTGCGAAACGTTTCTAAATTTGATACACGTTATATTAAGAAGGCATAGAGATTATTTTTCCACGACAAAAGTGGCCGCAGTTTGAGCGGTGTTTGACCGGGGGGCAGACGTTGAAAAAGATCGAGGATCAGATCACACCATGGACCGCGGAACAGCAAAAAACCGGGACTATCGTTCTTTCACTGCTTGAGCCGCGCCTCAGAGACGTGTTGACGGCCACATACGCTGTTACCATGCCGAATTTTCAAGGTCTCGACGACGAGGTGCTCAGAAAGGAACAACTCGTCTTCAGGAACATAGTCTCCGGCACTTTTTCGCCGGAGTATTTCCAGGCCCAGGCCGAGATAGCCTCGGCTGTCGCCCGTGAAATCGACTATCCGCAATTTCTGTCGCCAACCTACTCCACATACGCGGCCGAGTTGATGATAGCGCTGGTGGATGAATGTCGCTGGAAGCCCCGAGCGAAACGAAACGAATTCATTCACAGCCTTATGCGATCAGTGTTCGTGGATGTCTCGGTCGCAATGTACCATTTCTTTGCCGAGCTTGTGCAGCAAGCTGATGCGGAGCGAGCCGTGTTTGATCAGAAACGTGCTGAGGATACAGAGAATGATCGCATCTCGATGCAAATACTCCGCACTGCATTGAAGGAATTGGCAGAGAGGAACCTAGCCTACCAGATTGCTGATGACGTTCCTACCAAGACCGAGGATGCGAAACGTGACTTCAACGCGGCGGTGGCAACCCTGCTGCAAGCCATGACGCATATCAGCGCGACATCGAATGATATTCTGTCGGGAACCGATGATATCGCTGCTGCTGTGCAAGATCTGGCGCGAAGGACGGAAAGCGAGGCGGCGTCGTTGAAAGAAGCTTCCGCCGCGCTGGACGCCATAACTGCGGGAGCCCGGCGCTCGCTGGACAACGCGCTGAAGGTCAAGGATGTCGCTGCTCAGGCGAACGCGGACGCCGAACGCTCCGAGAGTATCGTGCAGCAAGCCGAGAGTGCGATTGACGACATCGCTCAAAGCTCACAGCAGATCACCCAAATCGTCACCGTCATTGATGAAATTGCGTTTCAAACGAATCTGCTGGCATTGAACGCAGGTGTCGAGGCTGCCCGGGCGGGAGATGCCGGAAAGGGTTTCGCTGTGGTTGCGTCGGAAGTGCGCGCCTTGGCACAGCGTTCCGCGTCTGCCGCCAAAGAAATCCGAGCTCTCATCAATGTGAGCTCTACTCGTGTTGACCATGGAGTTCAATTGATGAACAGCACCAGCGAGGTGCTCAGCCAGATCGTTGCAGAAGTTACTGCGATCAACCAGCTGATCAACGAAATTGTCACGTCCGGACGCGAGCAATCAAACGGCCTGAGCGAAGTCAATTCCGCGGTGCTTCAGATCGATCATTTTACGCAGCAGAATGCGGCGATGGTGGAGCAGACTTCAGCTGCTGCCTTTGGTCTTCGGGAGCGCGCAGACGCACTCTCCGAACTCATCGCAAAGTTCAGGCTTGCTCAGGCGTACCGTGGTCGCGCTCGCGTGGCATAGCGTTCGCTTATCAGGAAGTACCCGGAAATGGATTCGGAAAAGAAAGTCTTAAGTGTTGTCGACGGTAATCGGAAATGGCCGCCTCCTGTGTGGCTTATGCGCCAAGCAGGCCGGCATCTTCCTGAATATCGGGAAATACGAGCCTCAGTGGGGTCATTTCTTGACCTCTGTTATACGCCCAGACTGGCTGCTGAGGTCACGCTTCAGCCTGTGCGCAGATATAATCTCGATGCTGCAATCTTGTTCTCGGACATTCTAGTGATTCCTGACTCTTTGGGTTGCGGGGTGAAATTTTCTGAGAGCCGTGGACCCACACTGACACCTGTCGATTGCGATCGGATAGCCGCGCTTAATGTGGGAGGCATAAGCGAACACTTGATGCCAGTATTCGAGGCAATCCGGTTAGCCCGAAGAGATCTTGGCGACGATAAGACTTTGATTGGCTTCTGTGGTGCACCTTGGACCGTCGCAACTTACATGGTGGCGGGTCAGGGGACTGCCGATCATTTGCCCGCGCGAAAGTTTGCGCACGCACACCGCAAGTCGTTCAATCGGCTTTTGTCCCTGCTCGCGGATGTCTCTGCCGATTATCTGATTCGGCAGTTTGACGCAGGTGCCGACGTACTGCAGATTTTTGAATCGTGGGCCGATGTTCTCGGTGAAGAGGATTTCGATCAGTTTTCCATCGCGCCGATCGCACGGATGATTTACTTGGTGAAGTCACAAAGGCCACAAGCGAGGATCATAGTGTTCATAAGAGGTGCAGGCGTGAAGCTTCGAGATGTCCGGGATCGCACTGGTGCGGATTGTCTCGGGGTAGATTGGACCCAGCCGCTATCCTTCATCGCTGAGTTGCAGAAGCAAGGCCCTGTTCAGGGCAATTTAGACCCCCTGCGCCTTTTGGTAGGCGGTTCCGCGCTTAGGGATGCCGCGCAACATCTGCTCGAAGGACTGGGAAATGGGCCCTTCATCTTCAACCTTGGCCACGGAATTCATCCGGAGACGTCGCCGGATCATGTTACCGAGTTGATTCATATAATTAGAGCGTCGGGCCCTTACCCTGCAGCGCATCCTACGTGTTTGAAATAGTTCCAGCATTCCTCTTGTGTGAAGAGATCGCAGACTTTTCCGACGGCTTTCCAGAGGTCATTATAGGTTCTTGCCTTCTGTTTTCGCAGGAGTGTCTTGAGCTTGGAAAACGCCATCTCGATGGGATTGAGTGTTGGTTTTTGTCGTGACGGGTGGCGATGCCTCGGAAGTGTTTGATCCTGTTGAAGAACCGTTCCACGAGATTGCGTTGCCTGTAGACCCAGTCTGAGAATGAGACGCTTCCCTTGCGGTTGGCTTTCGGCGGGATGTTGGCCCAAGCCCCTCGTTCGGCCGCCTTGGCCCGGATGGCGTTGCTATCGTAACTCCCCCCCATCCGCCAGCAAAAGACGGATGGTCAGACAAAACAGGTGGGGGGTCAAAATTGGGGTCTGACTCAATCTCGATGCGGATTCCGACGTGAAGCCGGCCGGCATTCCGATCAATTATCGGCAAGCGACACTCAGATGTGGGTAATTGCAAGCTTCGCCGAAGGGATACAACCTTTTCATCCACAAAGATTGACGAGGAAGGAGCATTCCATACTCGGAATGCTCCAGCAGGTTCAAGCAGCAAGCTGCCTACGAATATCGGCTACATCGAAATGAGCGCGCTTTTCGAAGATCTTTCCTTCTTTGATGGTTAGCAGGCAGAACACGGAGATCCTGCAGCTCTTGCCATGGGGTTCAGCGCCCATTGTCGGCAAAGTCTGGTCCTTGGCTTCGAAGATCAGGTAGGCGGCAACCCTGTCGCCTTCGGCGACCATGAGTTCCAGCGGAAAGCGGAACGACTTGAAGGCATCGAATGCCGATTTCTCGGAATTAACGAAGCCGGCCACGCCAGGCTTCGGTGTATCGACCTGACTGTAGAAGACGAAGTCCTTGTGGCAAAGAGCATCAAGCTCTTCGAATTTTTCGCGGTTGATCGCATCGTAGAATTGCTGGACCAGCTTCTTGTTTTCATCAAGTGACATGACTTTCTCCTCTTTTGCAATTTAGCCTGATCAGACGGTCAGGCTCTCGCCGTCCTCAGGTACGAGAACACGATGTGACAGCCCGGCTTTCTGGAGGTAGTCGCGAAGTTGGGAGCGCGATGTCATCCCGTGATTGACCGCGTCCATATGGCTGGCAATGATGGTCGCGTTGGGCGCCGCCTCGCAGACACGGGCAACGTCATCGCAGTTCATGATGATGTGACCGAGCCCCGGAATCTGCGCGTCGCCGGCATTGACGATGATCACGTCGGGCCTGTATTCGGCAATATTCGCCTCGACATATTCGTTCCAAATAGTGTCACCGGCAAGGTAGAGAGTCTTCTCATCGGGATGACTGATGACCAGCCCGCAAACTTCCTGCAAGAGATCATAAGCGTTCTGGATCGCAACGTCCGAGCCGTGTTGGCCGGGAACCTTCTTAAGCTTCACGCCCATGAATTCAGGGTTGCCTGTGAGAACGCGGACATCAGTGAAAGTCTTGCCGTCCACCTGTCTGACATGCAGACCATTGTCCAAGACGATAGAGCGGGCGTCACTCACCAGCGCCTTGTCGCCAAAATGTTGCGTGAAGAACGGAATGTCCGGGCGGATCGCTTCGGCCGCCGCATGATCCCAGTGATCCGGATGCGCATGCGTCAGGATGACGGCATCCACATCGACGATCTCAGACATCGGCACAACAAGTGCAGCAGTCGGATTTCGAAGATGATCATTGGCTGTTCCGGCAAAGCCGGGATAAGCGTCCTTTTCAGCGAGCCAAGGGTCGATTAGGAATCTGATACCGCCAAACTCAAGCGAGACCGTAGCATTTCTTATCTGGCGAATTCGCATTTTTGTTCCCCTTTGCGTGTAGCTCCGATTGGGTTGGTCCGTCTGGAGCGCCACCACATGTTATGCCTGCGGGGCCGAGGAAAAAGCTTGCGACAGGCCAATTGTCGTCGTTCTAGGGCCAGATGGCAGCCGCACCACGTACCTTGTGTTCACGGGGATCAAGCGGCGGCGGGGCAGCGACGCCAATGGGTGCACACGCCGGGATGGACAGAGAGCGAACAGCCGCCCTACTTCTACAACCGACCGAGAAAGCCTCTCATTGCAACGAGGCTAGCTCGCTCACATTTGGTGCTTCTGAGTTTCTTCTACGGATTTTTGTTGGAGGACATCCGAAAACAGACTTGAAATACTGACGAAACAGGGCTGTAGATCCAAATCCTGCGATTTCCGCCACTCGATCTATGTTGTGATCGGTCGTTTCAAGTATTTCCCTGCCAATCTTGATCCGTTCTGCTCGCAACCAAGTGCCGAAGGACATGCCCGTGACACGAAAAAAGTTACGCGTAAAACTGCGCCTGCTCATCGACGTACGCTTGGCGAGTTCATCAATACTGTACTCCCGGCGTAAATTCATCCTCACTTCATCGAGAAGGCGGTAAATCCTCGCATCCTTCGTAGCGGGTGGAACCGGCCTCTCTATCAGTTGCACCTGCGTGCCTTCCCTTTGCGGCGGCAAGACCAATCTTCTCGCAACACTGTTTGCAATGGTGGAGCCGTAGAGTTTGCGGACAACGTAGAGGCAGCAATCCATTCCAGCACCCGTCCCTGCAGAAGTGATTATGCCATTGTCATCTACAAAGAGGGCGTTTCGATCCAAAACAGCCTTTGGGAAGCGCGATAAGAAATCTTGCTCGACTTCCCAGTGAGTGGAAGCCCTACTACCGTCCAACAATCCAGCATAGGCGGGAATGTAAGCGCCGAGACAAAGGCCGATTATCCATGCCCCTCGCGCATGCGCTTGGCCAACCGCGTCTAGGAGTGCTTGTTGTGGCCTTTCTGCGGGGTCCCGCCAGAATGGAACTATCACGATATCCGCATGCGCAATTTCAGCCAAACCGTCACTTGTTTCGATCTGCAAGCCGAGCCCGGAACGCAGAGGACCTACCTCACCAGCGCATATCTTTAGGTTAAAGAGCTCGACTCCAGGCAGAAAATTGCCAAAAACTACCAGCGGAACGGCCATCTGATAGGGACCGAAGCCGTCAACAGCAACAATGGCAACGTTGGGCAAGCGCACAAGATCATCCCTATCGTTCTATTTCCGTCTGCGGAAGCTGGATGAGCTACTGCCTAACTGTCCCAGTTCCGTATTGGCAACGTCCCACCGCGGAGAACAACCTAACCATCGCGACAAGAGATCATGGCCCGCAGAAGTACACGAAATTTTTGACTGATCCTCCAAATCACGCGCGCCATCGGCCCTTTGCACTCACCGGTCGTTGTCGGCCCCTATGACGAGCTTTTCAACCCAGTTGATAAGTTCAAGTGGCCTGAATTCAAAGCGAGCTGGATCGATTTTCTCAAAATGACGGCTATGGGCCTCAGCGATCGGTACAGCATGCGCAAAACTTTCCATCGCGGCCGCCGCAGCCTCGATTTCTTCCAGTGAATGGTACCGACCCGCTTGATAAAGCTCGTTGATCGATCCTCGTAGAAAGCCAGCCATTCCAGCGCCGCTGAGCTCAGGATGGTATTGGACCCCCCAGAAAACGGATTTCTCTGAACGTATCTCAGCGGCTTGTATGAAATTTCTATTGCTCGCAGTTATGGTGCTGTTTGGCGGCAGCCGCGAAACTTGATCAGAATGAAATGCAAATGCATCAAAGACTTTAGCACGATCTTTATGCATCGGATGAATGCAACCAGTGTCATCCTGGACCAACGTGATTGCTTCTCCAAAAGGAGCTTCACATCGACAGTTTTCACTGCGACTCGGCTCAACGTCACCGCCCAACGCGACCGTCGCCAACTGAAGACCCCAACATACTCCGAACATTGGCGTCCCTGATCTGAACGCTTCGCGAGCGAATTCAATCTGCCGCAATGTTCCGGGCTCCCGCTTGTAGATATTTGAGTTGGAGCCGGTAATAAGAATGCCGTCATACGCCTCAAGCGGGAGAGAAGCAGCAGCATCTGCATCAGTCGGATACAAGATTTCTGTTTCGATGTTCGACCAGCCCGTGCGAAGCAGCTGATCGAACATCCCACTTGGGGCGCATCCGTTGAATCTTGTGAAAACGGCGCGGTCGGCTGGAATGTTTCCGTCCGCGATCAAAATTCGCTTCATCGTCATACGTCCCAGCCCGCTCGGTTACTCGGTCACGATGATCGAGAGTTCCGGACAGTTCGCACAGGCCTTACGAACCTTGTCCTCCAACTCCGGAGGAACGGTTTCAAAGCCTGGCTTGATTTTGGCATAGCCCTCGTCGTCGATTTCGAAGACCTCCGGTGCAAAATAGATGCACCGGGCATGTCCCTGACAACGACCTTCGTTGATAGATACTTTCATCTCGGTATCCCTTCCTAGAACGTGAGATTGAGCGGGCCGACGCCGTGCCATTTCTGAGAAGGATCGGCAGCTCGGAACTCGGGTACGGCCTTCAGGAATTCCTCGATTCCGACAACGAGCTCGCGACGCCCCAGGTTGGAGCCCAAGCAGCGATGAATGCCGCCGCCGAAGCCGAGATGGCGGTTCTCCTGCCGCTCGATATCGATCTTGTCGGGATTCGGGAAGACTTCTTCGTCCCGATTTCCTGCCCCGAAGACAAGAACGACGCGTTCGCCCTTCTTGATCTCCTGGCCGCGAATCACAGTGTCCTTTAGGCATGTGCGAGCCATGCCCTGCACCGGCGAAAGGCAGCGCAGAAACTCTTCACAGGCAAGTGGGATCAAACTCGGATCATCGCGAAGTTTCTTCTGCGCGTCGGGGTTGTTGGCAAGGAACCACAGCCCCGAGCGAATGGCCCATGCCGTCGTATCGAGCCCTGCAAGGAACAGGAGATAGCAATAGCGGAGCAGTTCGTCGCGGCTCAACGGACGGCCGTCGATCTTGGCCCGGCAAAGGTAATCGATGAGAGTCGCCGAGGATGGGTCGTCTTTCCAGTTGTCCAACAAATTCGCGAAGTAGTCATAGACGGCCTGCTGCGCGGCTTCCGCCTTCGGCGCATTGTGAATGCGCTCATAGAAGATGTCATCGATCCACTGGTCGAATTTCGGCCAATCCGACTCTGGATAGCCTGCAAGGCGGCCGAAGATGATCATCGGGACGGGGCGAGCGTATCCGTAGGAGGCGTCGGCTCCAGATCCCATCTTAAGGAACTCCTGGGCCTGGTTTTGTGCTGTCCTGCGAATTGGTTCCTCGAGCTTCTTGAGTTCCTGCGGCGTGAAGAGCGGGAGCAGGATCTTGCGGTAGGCGGTATGCTCGGGCGGATCGATATCGATAGGCGGCAGCGGCACCTCGGAAACCGGCGGATACATCATGCTCGGCCCAACCGAGAACGTTGAAGGGTCCTGTTCGGCCGCAAAAATGTCGTCACTCTTGGTTACGAACCAGAAACCGCCATGTTGCTCACTCCGACCAACAGGGCACTTCGAACGAAGTTCGGCGTAGGTATCGAAAATGTTGTCGAGAGCTTCGCCATGATAGTCGAAGGCTTTAGCCACGTCGCTTACATTACTCATAGTTTTCTTCTCCTTCCTTGCGCTTGGCAGCCCCGCAAAGGCGGGGCCGTTTCGGCTACTCTGTCAGATGATATCGAGATAGCGGCCCAACTCCCAATCGGTGATGTGGGTGTTAGTCCGACGGAGTTCCCATTTCTTCATTTGCACGTAGTGATTGACAAAATCCTCAGAAAACAACTCTCTAACGACCTTGCTCTGCTGGAACAGGCCCATTGCTTCTTCAAGAGAGCCGGCGAGTGGTCGCGCTTGCGCGGCGGTTGCCTGGTAGGCGTTCCCCTTGAAGGGTTCACCAGCTTTCAAGCCATTCTCGATGCCGTAAAGACCAGAGAGAAGACTCGTCGCAATGACGAGGTACGGATTGGTGTCGGCACCGGGAATGCGATTTTCGACGCGCGCCGCCGGACCCGAAGAAGGAATCGCCCTGAACGAAGTCGTACGATTGTCGACACCCCAAGAAGAATTAGCTGCTGCCCATGATCCTCCGTTGGTCCGCTTGTAGGAGTTCACGTTCGGCAAATAAATCGCCGACATCTCGCGGGAGAGTTCTTTCATGCCGGCGAGGAACGACATTCCGATTTCCGACAGCATCTTCGGATCGTTGCTATTGGCAAAAGCAGGCTTTCCATCAAAGGCCGATAGGCTCATGTGCATGTGGCCGGAAGAGCCGGCCCAAACCGCGTTGGGCTTGGCCATAAAGGTGGCGGTGCAACCGTTCTTCGAAGCAATGTCCTTGATGGCATACTTTGCGAAAATCGCATTGTCGGCGGCCGAAATAGCGTCCGAATACTTCAGATTAATTTCATGTTGGCCCGGGCCGTGTTCGCTGATGGTTGCCTCGACTTCAATGCCAGCAGAACGCAATTGATTGCGAATTTGGCCGAGAATGTCTTCCGAGCCGGCGTGATGAAGCATGCTGTAACAGTAGCCGCTCTTGCGCAAAGGCTTCAGATCGCGCCACTGATTTTCGGCGAGTTCGGCAATGGTGCCATTGAAAAGATAGAACTCGAATTCATAGGCTGCCTTGGGCACAAACCCCATTCCATTGGCTTTGTCCACGGCACTGCGGAGAATGTCGCGCGGCGATAGATTCAGGGGATCACCATCGATCGACCGCATATCACAGAATACTGCAGCCGTGCGCGCCTCCCACGGAATGAGCTTCATCGTAGGCAGGTCGGGAACAAGTTTGATGTCCGGATAACCGGTATCCCAATTGGTGTAAGCTAGACCTTCCACAACTTCGTCGGCGACGTCCCAACCGAACAGGACGTTTGCAATGTTGGTGCCGTTTTTCGCGACGGCATTCAGAAAATATTCAGTGCCGAACTGTTTACCGCGCCATACGCCATCAATATCCACTGCTCCAACGCGGAGAGTGTCCACGTTGTTCGCTTCCACAAATGCTTTTGCATCTGCGATTTCCGCATCTTTATCATTCGCCATTTCATCTTCTCCCAGTGTGCTTGGATTGGAAAGCTTAAACCCTGTATTTTTTATTTTGCTCCTGCCAACACCTCCAAGACTCGTGGATGATCGCTACGGATCATTCCTAATTTTGCAGCGCCTCTTGGGCTCCCGACAGGCGTGTCGCGACCAGGGAGAACCGCAGCGAAGAATTCCCTCGCTTCCCTCAGATCCTGGCTGTCGCTGTCATCATCAGCGTAATAAATCGCCTCGACGGGACAGACGGACTCGCATGCGCCGCAAGTTGTGCATTCGTCAGGCTGTATCCAAAGTCGCCCTTCGGCCTCATAGATACAGTCGACCGGGCAGACATCGACGCAGGCCTGGTCTTTGCTGCCTATGCAATTGTCGTTGATGACGTATGGCATCGCTCATCCTTCGTTGGTGCTATGACCGGGCAACACAGACGTGCCCGGGTTTATTGCTGCAGCCGCATGGTTCACTGCGATGGACGCTTCGCCAAAGCCGACCGCCATGAGCCGCACCTTCCCCGGATATTCACTAACATCACCGATGGCGAAAACACGGGGCAGGCAAGTTTGCATGTCCGGCTGCACCGGTATGCGATAACCATCGACGTTGAGGCCCCAATTGCTCATTGGGCCAAGATCGGACTGAAAGCCGAGGGCAACTACAAACTTGCCGAATTGCAGTTCTTCTGACTTTCCCGCCGCATCAATCGTGAGAAACTCCTGGCCCGCCTCGGACCGATATGCGACGACTTCACCTGGCGCGACGATCCGGATGCCGCTGTCGTACATTTCCTTGACACTAGCTTCGTGCGCCCGAAAGCGATTGCGGCGATGGACGACCGTGACAGACTTTGCTCGAGGGAGAGCAGCAAGCGCCCAGTCGACCGCACTATCGCCGCCACCGGCGACCACAACGTTGTGTCCTTCGAGCACCGCAAGATCAGGTACAAAGTGGATAATGTTCGGGGAGAAAACTTCCTCGAGGATCGGAAGAGAACGAGGTTGGCACTTTCCCAGCCCGGCGGCGATTATCACGGCCTTCGCGCTGAATACCGACCCCTTGTCGGATCGAAGCTCATACGAGCCGTCATCCATTGACTCTAGGTTTGTGATAGTCTCGGAAAGACGGAGCTCATACTCCTGCCGTCTCGATTGCTCGAAGAGGTTCTTCACGAAGTCAGCACCTCGAATGCTGGCAAACCCGGCAACATCGTGGATCTTCTTCTCCGGATACATCGTCGAAATCTGCCCGCCGACTTGCGGCAAACCATCAAACATCACGGTTTTCAGGCCGCGAAACCCAGCATAATAGGCGGCGAAAAGACCAGCTGGGCCGGCACCGATAATTGCCAAGTCATATTGGTTGTCATTTGTCATCAAAATGGCGCCCCGTGTCTAATTCCGTTTTAGTGTTTCCTATTACGACACATGTATCCTGTCAAGAACCACAACGTCACTGCTCACCACTCTTTGAATCAAAAAATAGAGTTGAAATTGGACTAGGTGACCGTCTCATAGGCGCTGGCCGTGGCTGAGACATATCTTCGCCGATGGGGGGGGTTATGCGGGACCGAAGCTGAAGGGCGCACTGCAAGAGATCGCTGCGTTCACCCTCCAGATCGTCAAGCGGACGGACGAGGCCAAAGGCTTTAAGGTTCTGCCGCGTCGCTGAGTCGTGGAGCGCACCTTCGCATGGCTGGGCAGACGCCGACGACTGGCGAAGGATTGGTCAAAGTCCATCGCATCAGCTGAGGCCTGGATCACTATCGCCCACATTCGGGTCCTGACACGGCGCTTGGCAAGGTACGGATATTGTTGAAACCTTTTCGAGTCAGACTCTAAGCGCCGGAGCTAATTCCTTTTTTGCGGATCATGAGGTGGGTTTCAGCCAAGTGACAAAAAGTCTTTTGGAGCCTTTTACGCCTGATAACGGCCTATCGGCAGATTCTTGCATGTCGTTGTGGGCAATCGAATTCTTGACACGCAACATGTTTCCAAATACGAAACATATAGGGATAACAAAAACACCCTATCGTCGGAACTCAAACTGGGGGAATTAAAATGGCTTCACATGCCGGAAATCCGCAGTCGGCTTCGAATAGCCTACTTCGTAGCTCGATATCATTCTTTCACATCGTCTTTATGGTGACAGCAGCGGCTGCTCCATTGGTTGTGGTCTCCGCCTACATTCCAATCTCCCTTGCTGGAGGGGCGGGGATGTCAGTTGCCCTTACCTATGCAGCCACGACGTTTATCCTTCTGATCTTTACAGTTGGCTTCGCCCAAATGGCGAAAAGAATAACTTCGGCAGGAGCCTTCTACACCTTCGCTACACAGGGACTTGGTCGTCCGGTCGGCTTGGCCGTTGGCTTCACCGTCATGGCGGCCTACAGCATGATCTCACCTGCAATCGCAGGCGGCTTCGGGTTCTATACCACAAAACTTTTAAGTGCTTACTTTGGACTGGATATTGCGTGGTATTGGTGTAGCATCGCTTCGCTGGCGTTGATGTTCATGATTTCGTTCTATCGCATTACGTATGGCGCAAGTATTCTTAGCTTTCTCCTTGCGGTTGAAGTGCTCGTAATTCTCATCGTTTGTCTGGCTACCGTTGGTTCAGGTGGTGCGTCTGGCCAAATGCCCGAGGCTTTCAGCCTGTCGCAGTGGAGCACCGCTCCGGCTGTAGGAATTGGCTTCTTC
The DNA here is from genome assembly GCF_058793575.1 of Shinella sp. GW835-FHT14H05. Classification (NCBI taxonomy): domain Bacteria; kingdom Pseudomonadati; phylum Pseudomonadota; class Alphaproteobacteria; order Hyphomicrobiales; family Rhizobiaceae; genus Shinella; species Shinella sp. GW835-FHT14H05. Next base: position 92,849 of record NZ_JBXAFY010000017.1, read on the forward strand.
TTAGCTTTTTGGTCGTGGATTGGCTTTGAAACGACAGCGATCTACGGCGAAGAGACAATGGATCCAAAGCGCGCGGTTCCCCGAGCCACGTATATCGCGGTTTTGACACTTGGGTTGTTCTACACGTTTGCGGCCTACGCCGGAATTGTTGGTTTCGGCGCCGAGGCCCCCGGGAAAGCCGGGACACTGATTGACCAGTACTATTTCGAGCTGGCCGATATCCATACGATACATACGGTTCGTGTCATCATGGACTTCTTGGTGATCACAAGCTTCTTTGCCTGCTCGTTTGCATTTCATAACAACGCAACGCGATACCTCTTCTCCCTCGGCAGAGATGGCATTCTTCCGAAAAGCCTCGGATCTACGCATTCTGAGCAGAAGTCTCCCTACATCGCAGCCGCCGTCCAGGCGACTATTGCAATCGTGACGGTTGCCTTGTTTGCGCTCGCCGGAGCCGATCCGCTTCTCCATCTCGGCACTTGGCTTCCGATCTTCTGCACGTTGGCCGTAATCGTCGTTCAGTTCATCGTGTCTTTGGCTGTTATTGGCTACTTTAATCGTATTGGAAGGTCCGGCCCTCTCGATTGGTGGAAGACGATCCTCGCCCCGATATTGGGCGCGATTGCTCAAGCGGTTGTTGTCTGGCTTCTGCTCGAAAACATCACTTTCCTTGCTGGAAGTGAGATCATGGTGGTCAAACTGATTCCTCTCTATGTCGCGATCATTGCGTTAGCAGGGTTTGGTTATGCCTTGTGGCTTCGCAACAGCGACCGTAGTCGGTACGACATGATTGGACAGCTTCACGACGAAGAAATGATGGATGCCTTCGTCGATGAAATGTATGTCGCTGATGGACGTAGTCCGAACTGACTTCACAATCAGCTCGCGGTTTAGTGGGGTGAGGCGATGTCGCCTCACCCCGACTTTATTGCCGGAGAGGAATTTGGGCCCAGGCAGATAATCGCAATTGCATCGTGGTTGGAATGCAAATCTGTCAGAGCAATTGTAGAGGAATCATTTGATCTGTTCCATCTGACGATCGCAAGGAATTCCGAATGCAACATTTGCTGGAAAAAATAACCGATCTCGCGGCACTTCCGGGCAACGAGGATGGCCTCAAGACGGGCCTCGCGAATATCACCGAGGATGCCGGCTATGCGGCCTATGCCTACGTCTATATCCGCACCGGATTTACGATGGTCATCTCCAACTACAACGGCGGATGGCAAAGCACCTATTTCCAGAAGAATCATGCTGCCGTCGATCCTGTCATCCGCCGCGCCAAAATGCTGAAGGGCGCGTTTGCCTGGAGCGGCGAACAGGAAAGGCACAGGCTTTCGAAGGCGGAGCAATCCTTTTATTCGGACGCCGCGGAATTTGGGATCCGCTCCGGCATTACTATCCCGATCAAGGCGGCACAGAATACGGTAGCGATGTTTACGCTCGCCTCAGACAAACCCGCGATCAATCTGACACGTGAACTGGACCCGATCGAAGCTGCTGCTGCGGTAGGGCAACTGCATGCCCGCATCGTTTTTACAGATCCCACGCCGACCGTCGACGACGGTCTTTCGCTCGATCCGAAGGCCGCCACATACCTGAGCTGGTTTGCGGTTGGAAAGTCGATGGGAGAGATCGCGACGATCGAGGGCGTCAAATACAACACTGTCCGGGTCAAGCTTCAAGAGGCACGCAAACCCTTCGACATCCACTCGAACACACATATGTCGTCGCTTGCGATCCGCAGGAAACTGATCTGACGATCAGTTGACCATGACTTTCGGTATATAGCCAAGCACGGTGATCAGCGTGTTCACTGTATACATCTGCGCGTGCATCTCCATGCAGGCCTTGATGTAGGTCAGGTGTTGGGGGCCGCCGGACTCCTTCCCCAACTTATAGTCCTCGGGCAGGTCCTGGAAGAGCTTGTCGGCTCCATCGACCAGAACGCGGTGGGTTCGGATGGCATCAACCGCGAGGCTCTCCACGTCGGCCTTGGAAAGGCCCTGCGTCAGCCCGAAGATGGCACGAATTTCGAGTTTCTCGTCAAGCGTTAAAGCGTCCGTTCCCATCCCAATCCCACTCTCTGGCTTGTCCGCGGTGCGCCCCCGCAAACGTTAATCTTCTGATCCCGAGCCGGGGGTTGGAAACTGTACCTGGACAGTCCTGCGACCTTTAGTACCGGAGCACCTGGACATACGTCGCAGGCCCACCGGCCGAAGGCCAGAGGATTCTGGTGTCGCAACGGCCGACACCAACCGCCAGATAGAGGTTTCCACACCCCGGGGCAGCGCGTACTGCCCTGTCCGCCCTTATAGAAGGCCGAAGCCGTTCCCGCTAGTGCAACAGCCGCAGAATCCCGCTGCAGATCTCCACATGCATGACCTCACCGCTTTGCGCCGATGCCCGAAAGATCGATCCGGATCCCCGCCTTGTTCGGATCGGAAGAGACTGCATCGGCAGGAAGTACGGCATTGTCCTCCTCCCGACGATCGCCGGTCTGCACACCGACCTCGTCGCTTTCGGCTGGCTCCGGCTCCGCGTGCTTTTCTTCGCCCGGGTCCGGCGTCCGAAACACCGCCTCCCCCTCGAAATACCCCGTCTGCCAGGCGATGATCGCATCTTCGAACACTTGGCGCGCACCGTCTTCTCCGGTCGGGTTGCCGTACCACTCGAGGACGATGCGATAGACTCTCGCGAAGAGCGCCGTTCCCATGCGGATGTTCGCGCAAGCATCGACCAGGTCCGGTTTCAGCTGGCCCGCCTCGAGGATGCCGAGCCCGGCCGGATATTGGGTGATACCAACGCGGGTGGCATTGCGGCCGATATGCTTGCGGATCAGGTCCATCGCCTCGTCCGCTGTTGCCGGTTTCGGAACGAGTACGACGCGGTTGCCGGAGCGCACGGTGACGGCAAGCGGGTCTTTCGATCCCGCCCGCGCGATGAACTGCTCAATGATCGCGGGCTTCAGACCAGGATCGGCGCATTGCTGGATGAGGGCGACATCGACCATCCGGTTTCTCCTTTATGTGTTGAATGCCATGACGACGGGAATGTCGAAGAGTTTGCCCCATGCGATTACGCTCGCTTTCTGGATCGAGACGATCGACGTGCCCTTGGTCCACCAGCCATTGCCGGTGGCGACAATGACCGCGGGGGCGTGCAGTATGGATTGCAACACCGGCCAGAGGAGGAGCTGCTCATAGCAGATCAGCGGCGCGATCCGCTCGTCCCCGATCTCGACCACCGGATTGCCGAAGACATGGGCGCGGACGCCGCCACCCTGCCCCGTCCATTCCCGCCATGGCTGCCACATGGATCCTGGGACCGGCATGCGCTCGCGATAGAGGACCCCCGCCCCGTCGGCGGAGACGGCGACTATGACATTGTCGTAGCCCTGGTGCTCGATGACGGCGGCGCCGGCAATGACCGTGATATCGTGACCGCGCAAAGCCTCGCGCCACAGACGCTCGACGGTCGGCGTCCAGAAGCCAAAGGCGCTTTCGGGAAGGACGATGACGCGGTCGTCGCGGTGAGCGTTGCGGAGAACTGTGGTAATCAGGACTCGGTGGCGCGCAAATGACGTGTCGCGCCCCAGAGTTTCGCCCAGTTCGAGGTCGACGCCTCGCCAGCCTTCCGGTAGTCTCGGCGCTGTCCAGGTTGCGGCGGACCAGGCCCAGAAGCCTCCCAGCACCAGTGCTGCGGCGAGCCGGCCTCGCGATGTCATCATTGCGAGACCGGCGACGGTCGCGGCAAGCCCCCACCAGCCCCATGCGGGAAAGAGCACGCCGGCCGCCGTCAACGGATGTGCCCAGCCGGTGATGCCGAAGGGCGGCAGCCCCATCAGCGCCAGGGCCAGAAGATAGCGCGCCGCCCTTGCCGCATCCGCCGCTTGTCTCCCGGAAGCAGCTTCATCCCGTGGTTTCGTCCACAACACCGTGTGCACGACAACGAAGGAGGCCGAAGCGATGAGCCAGAGCAGCAGGCCGGGCGAGAGATCGGCGGCATAGAAATTGGCGACGCCCTGCGGCAGGCCGCGCGAAGCGGCAAGGAAATAGCCCGTCGCGACGAGCGCCGCGGTCGCACGCGAGGGCGCCATCGCCCAGAGCGCCGGAAACAGTATGGCGACCGGTAGGAGGAGGACATGGCCGCTCCAGCCAATTGCGCCGCAGGCGACGGACGCGACGACGAGCACAGCGGATCGCCAGCGATCCCATGGACGGTCACCGGGACGATCAGGGATCGAAGGTAAGAACGGGCCGCGCCAGACCGAGAAGGCCGCTTGCCGGAACCGGACCAAAATATCGGGAGTCATAGGATCTCGCAAAGGATGAGTGGAGAAACAGGTATCCAGGTGGCACCACGCCGCCGGGATCGGGTATGAGCAGCCTGCCCTCGCCGTCACTCTCCCGGACGGACGAGGCTTCGACCGGGCGCCCATCGATGATGACGTGATCGGTGATCTCGACGCGCTGACCGGTAAGGGCGGCGACCGTCTTGATCAGCGGCGCGAAATCGCCGGCGCAAAGCCCGCGCCGGAGATAACCGCGCCGTCGCGCTTCGGCGAAGGTTGCGTTTCCCGGCGGGCAGACGAACACGAGATCGCCGGTCCTGACCGGACGTCGCAGCGCCTCGATGCGCCAGAGCCCGAGCGGCTCGCTCGGTGTCAGGTTGATGCGATAACCGCCGACCATGGCGCCCGTGACCATGCCGGCTCCAACCATGATGGACGCACCGACAAACAGGATCGGACCGAACCGTCTCATTGTTTCAGGACCGGCGTCTGGCGCTGGGTGAGGCGCAGGTCCTCCGCCTGTCTGAGCGACTGGACGGTGCGTTCATGGGCGGCGAGTTGCTGGGCCGTGCGCATGACCGGCCAGGCTTCCTTCAACCGTTCCTTCTCCTCGGGCCGCATGCCTTCGGAGAGTTTGTCGAAGAGTTTTCCCGATGGTTCGCGAGCGCTGTTGGTCAAGAGCGTTCGTTCGCCGAAACGTTCGGTGACGGCTTTGTTGAACCCGTCGATCTCGAGCTTGGTCTCGCGGTTGCTCAATGCAAACCCAAGCGCCGCCGGCAGATCGTTGCGGTCGATCGCATCGCGCACCCGATCGAGCACCACGCGCGCCGCCGGCGACAGCGCCGGGATGTCGATCGACACGCGCTGTCTCAGCGCCTGCTCGTCCAGGCGAAGCCGCTGCTGCGCGCTCTCGCACATGCTGAGATACCGTTCGAGATCGCGTTTCAGCGCCGGCACATTGAGTTCGGCGATACGGCGCGCTTCACGCTCCGCCTTGCCGGTGAGAATGCCGGTCTTGCCCCTGAGCGGTCCGATCGACTCCGGCGCGGCCTCAAGCTTCTGCAGGATCTGCCTGGCGCTTTCTCTGTCGGCCAGAACCGCATCGAAGTTCATCGCCCGGAAGGCTGTCCCGGGATGGGCGAAAACATAACGGAAGCGGGCGGAGACCTCGTCCCATTGCCTCTTCAGGGCCGGATCGGCGTCGATCCTCTCGCCGACCCTGTCGGCAACGGAATTCTCGAACCGGGTGATGCCGGCGACCATGGGCTTTTCCTCCTGCCTCTGTTGGGTAGTCGGTGATTGGCGAAGGCCGAGCCGCTCGGCGAAGGCGGCAAGGCGCGCCCCGAGATCGGCCAGTTTCGTCGCCTGCCGCAGCGTCCAGTCGAGCCGGTCACGCGCAAGCGTGCGCGCCACCTCGACGATCTTCAGGCCGCGCATGTCGGCAAAGCGAAGCGCCTCGCGGTAGAGTTGCCCGCGCTCGTAATCGAGCGTCGTCTCCTTGGCGTTTTTCCGCGACAAGACCTTCGTGAGGCCACCGTTGAAGACGAAGGAACGGCGCCCGTAATAGAGCTGCAGGTCCTCACGGTGGCGGGTCATCGCCACATAGGTCAGATGCCGATCGAGCGAGAGCGACGCGAGCACCTTGACCTTGTCGACGGTGGCGCCCTGGGACTTGTGGATCGTCGTCGCATAGCCGTGATCGAGATTGTTGTAGAAGCGCTGTTCGACCGTCACCTGCCGGCGGCCTTCGCCTTCTCCGACGAGGGCGACGATGCGATTTGGGCTCGCCTCGACGACATGAGCGATCATGCCGTTCTTCACGCCGAGCGATCCCTCGTTCTTCAGGAAAACGATCTGGTCGCCGGCATCGAAGCGGCGTGTTCCATCGGCGGTCTTGAACGCGTGGCCCTCGCCGAGGATGCCGCGCTCGACCAGTTTCGCCCGCGCCATGTCGTTCAACAGACGCACGTCGCGGCGCAAATGCGCGAGCATCAGCATCGACTGTTTCGGATCGTAGTCCCGGTTCCAGTCGGCGATCAGATGTTCGACGGCTTCCGCCTTCAGGGGAGATCCGAGCACCCTGCCCTGGCCCTGATAGACGTCGAGCGCTTTGTCGACATTGCCACGGGCGAGATCCAGCGAGGCGGCCCGCATCCAATCCTCGCGCTGGCGATAGATCGTCTCGAGTTCGGCATAACCGATGCGGTCGACAATGGCGCGGAAGGCCGCCCCCGCCTCGATCGGCTGGAGCTGTTCGGGATCGCCGACCAGAACGATCTTGGCCCCTGCCCTGACCACCGCATCGATGAAGCCCGCCATCTGTTTCGACGCCACCATGCCGGCCTCGTCCATGACGAAGACGGTCTTCGCGTCGAGCGTATCGCGTTGCTGTTTCCAGCGCAGTTGCCAGGAGGCGAGCGTGCGGCTTTGAATGCCCGCTTCCTTTTCCAGACCTTCGGCTGCCTTGCCGGCGAGCGCGCCGCCGACGACGCGGTATCCGGCAAGTTCCCAAGCTTCGCGCGCCGCCTTCATCATCGTCGTCTTGCCCGCACCCGCGCGGCCGACGACCGCAGCGATCCGGGCATGACCGGCGATGCGCTCGATCGCCGATTTCTGTTCTTCCGAGAGCCGCTCATGCCGCCGGAACGCCGCATCGAGCACTGTTGATGAAACGGCATGCGTCTCCTTGTCCGACAGCCAGATCGCCTGGCGCGCCATCGTCACTTCCAGCTTGATCATCGCCCGCGTCGTGTAGCGCGCCGGCACCCTGGCCCCCGTGCCAAGTTCGACCGTGTCGCGCTGCAAACGCAGCACCATGGGATCCTGGATGATGCGCGCCATCAGCTGCCGGAAGAGCGCGGGATCGTCGACATAGCGATGAAGCACTTTGGCGATATCGCGTTCGTTGAAGACGCTCTTTTCACGCGTGATCAGGTCGAGCACGATGGCGGGGTTGCGAAGGATACGGCGGGTGTTTTCCGCGCGGCGCTGCTCGTTGAGTTCGATCCGTTCCAACTCCGGCCGAACACCCTGGCTCTCGGCCTTGCGCTCGATCGCCTTGGCGCCGACCCCGATATGGATGGTCGGTTCGAGATCGATCCCCTGCTTCTCGTAGGAGCGGCCATCGACGCGGAGTTCAATGCCGCCGAGCGCCAGATGATGGTTGAGCCGCTCGAACCATCCGTCGCGCAGGACGTTGAAATCGCCCAATGAACCCGCCCAGAGCTCATAGAGGATCTTTCCGGATTTGGTGCGGACCGGCTGGCCGTCGTCGCCGATGACTGCGACCTTCTTCGCCCCGAAGCCGTCCTCTGTCAGCGGCCTCAAGGTCGTCATCAGGTGAATATGCGGATTTCCCGGATTGTCGTGATAGACCCAGTCGGCGACCATGCCTTTCGCCAGCACGTGCTTCTCTACGAAATCCCTCACCAGCGCGACGTTCTGTTCGGCCGAGAGCTCCAGCGGCAATGCGATCGTCAGGTCACGGGCCAGTTGCGCGTCGGAGCGTTTCTCGAAAGCCTCGACCCTGTTCCAGAAGGCTTCCGACGCGCCGGCAACCGAGCGGTCGGCGATCAGCGCCCTCGCCCATTGCGGGGCATCGGCCGGAAGCACGAACGCCTCATGCACCAGCCCTTGCTTCCTCGTGTAATCGATGGTTCGGGCTTCGCGCTCATAGTCCATTTTGGCGCAATGCCGGTAGGCCGCCGACAGCACGACGCTGCGGCCGGAGCCACGGCTGACGATGCTGGCTGAGAAATGGGCGATGGCCACGGCGCGAGAAACTCCGGTTTTGAACCACGTTCGTCCGGAGCGGCAGCCGCGGCGGCCCCGCCAGGGCCGGTAAGCAAGGACGTCGCGTTAGCGACGTATAATTGCGCCCCCTTGGATGCCGCTCCTTCGGAACGGCCGGGATCATGCTCCAAAGGATCGGCTTTGCCGATGTGCAGATCTGCACATTTCCTCAAGTGCGCATTCGGGAGAGAGTGGGCGTCGCTGAAGCAACACCGCAACCATCAGGAGATGCCACCGGAATGAAGAAGCCGTCATCGAAGATCAGGGAAGAAATCGCGAGATTGCAGGACCAGCTGAGAGCCGCCGAGACGCGCGAGGCCGAGCGGATCGGCAGGGTCGCGCTGAAGGCCGGTCTCGGCGATATCGAGATCGAGGAAACCGCATTGCAGGCCGCCTTCGAGGAGATCGCGAAACGCTTTCGCGGAGGCAAGGGCGATGCGAGCGGGAAGAGACATGGCGGTGGCGACAAGCCGGATCACGGCTCGCCCGCGACGTTCGCGTCTGGCGCGGCTGCGGGCGGGTCTGGCGAGGCTTGAGCGGATGGCGAAGGCAATGAAATCAGATGCGCGGAAAAAGGACACGCGCGAAAAAATCGAGCTTGGCGGGCTGATCGTCAAGGCGGGGCTGCGCTTTGAGAAACGCGCGCTGCTGCTCGGCCTGCTGATCGACGCCGGGCGCCGGATCAGGGGCGATGAGGCAGAGCGATCGCGCCTGACTGCCATCGGCGCGGAGGCCTTCGGTCATGACGGCGAATAGATTTTTGCTGCTGGCCCTGCCCGCAACAATCATGCTCGCCGCGATGGTCGCAACGTCGGGCATGGAGCACAAGCTTGCGGGCCTCGGAACCAACACTCAGGCAAGGCTGATGCTTGGACGCAGCGGGATTGCGCTGCCCTATGTCGCGGCGGCCGCGATCGGCGTCATCGCTCTCTTCGCCGCGAACGGATCGGTCAACATCAAGGCGGCGGGCTTCAGCGTGTTCGCCGGCAACGGCGCGGTGATCGCCGTCGCCGTCATCCGTGAGACGATCCGGCTTGCGGGCATCGCGGGCAGTGTGCCCGCCGGACAATCGGTTCTCGCCTACGCCGATCCGGCGACGATGCTGGGGACGGCAGCCGCACTCTTCACAGGCATCTTCGCCCTGCGTGTGGCAATCAGAGGCAATGCCGCCTTTGCTCACGCAGGGCCACGCCGCATCGTCGGCAAACGCGCCGTACACGGCGAGGCCGACTGGATGAGGTTGCCGGAAGCGGCAAAGCTTTTCCCCGACGCCGGCGGCATCGTCATCGGCGAGCGCTACCGCGTCGACCGGGACAGCGTCGCCGCCATGCCGTTTCGCGCCGACGAACCGCAAGGCTGGGGGACCGGCGGAAAGGCGCCGCTTCTCTGCTTCGACGGCTCCTTCGGTTCCTCGCACGGCATCGTCTTTGCCGGCTCCGGCGGCTTCAAGACGACATCGGTGACGATCCCGACCGCGCTCAAATGGGGCAGCGGGCTCGTTGTGCTCGATCCCTCAAGCGAGGTCGCGCCGATGGTCGCCGAGCACCGGCGCAAGGCCGGCCGAAAGGTGATCGTTCTCGATCCCTCCGCGTCCGGCGCCGGCTTCAACGCGATGGACTGGATCGGCCGCCACGGCAACACGAGGGAAGAGGATATCGTCGCCGTCGCCACCTGGATCATGACCGACAATGCGCGCACCGCGTCTGCCCGCGACGACTTCTTTCGGGCCTCAGCCATGCAGCTCCTGACGGCGCTGATCGCCGACGTCTGCCTGTCCGGCCATACCGACGACAAGGACCAGACGCTGAGGCGCGTGCGCGCCAATCTCTCCGAGCCGGAACCGAAACTGCGCGAGCGCCTGACGCGCATCTACGAACAGTCGCAATCCGACTTCGTGAAGGAGAACGTCTCCGTCTTCGTTAACATGACGCCGGAGACATTTTCCGGGGTCTATGCCAATGCGGTCAAGGAAACCCATTGGCTCTCCTATCCGAGCTATGCCGGGCTGGTGTCGGGCGACAGTTTCTCGACCGACGATCTCGCCGACGGCGAAACCGACATCTTCATCGCGCTTGATCTCAAGGTGCTCGAAGCCCATCCGGGACTTGCCCGCGTCGTCATCGGCGCGCTGCTCAACGCCATCTACAATCGCAATGGAAACGTGAAAGGAAGAACGCTCTTCCTGCTCGACGAGGTGGCGCGTCTCGGCTACCTGCGCATCCTCGAAACCGCCCGCGACGCCGGCCGCAAATACGGCATCACGCTGACGATGATTTTCCAGTCGATCGGCCAGATGCGCGAGGCCTATGGCGGCCGCGACGCAACCTCGAAATGGTTCGAAAGCGCCAGCTGGATTTCGTTTTCGGCGATCAATGATCCCGAGACCGCCGACTACATCTCTAAGCGCTGCGGCGACACCACCGTCGAGGTCGACCAGACCAATCGTTCGTCCGGCATGAAGGGGTCGTCGCGGTCGCGCTCGAAGCAGTTGAGCCGACGGCCGTTGATCCTGCCGCACGAGGTCCTGCGTATGCGCGCCGACGAGCAGATCGTCTTCACATCGGGCAATCCGCCGCTTAAGTGCGGCCGCGCCATCTGGTTCAGGCGCGAGGAGATGAAGGCCTGCGTCAATCCGAGTCGGTTCTTCCGCGACAGCAGAGACAAGCAGTAATGCCGCAGCTTCAGGACGCGTCGGCAGGCGCGTCTTCGAGGAGCCCGTCAAAGACTTCGAGAAGCGCATTGGTGATCGCCTGCCCCAGTGCATTGCCAGCCGCCCGTACATCGTCCTCTGTACCGTCACGCGCTGCCCTGGCGAGCTCAAAGCCTTGTTCGCCGACGATCTGCTTGGCAACTTCAATCGCCCAGAGGCCGAAGTCGCCGCGGCTGCCGATTTGTACAGTCTCTTCCACGATCTTCTCCCGAAAATATCTGCCGCGCGACTTAAAGTTTTGTCGAGCCGAAGGCCACGGAAAACACATCAGGAAGATGAATCGATGAGCCCTGAGCGATTCATATAAGTTGTTGGACGCCGCTTTGTCGGGAAGCGACAATCCGGCCATGGAGAAAAAGGCTACAAACCCGGTTCATCTTCATCGTATCGACGCAACACAAAACATGCGCCGCTTCTATGCGCTCTCGATCCAGCCGACGCTCTTTGGCGGCGCCTCGGTCATCAGGAACTGGGGCCGGATCGGAGCGAACGGCCAGATGATGATGGAGACATTCGACAGCCAGAAGGACGCCGACCAAGCGTTCTCACGCCTCGAGCGGACGAAAAGAAAGCGCGGCTATCGCGACGTCGCTCTCGCCGATTGAGGGTGTCATACCCGGTAACCCGATGTTTCCTGTGGTTTTTGAGGCGTTTGCGGCAGCGCCTCGAGCTTCACCCCTATCCTCGGACCATCTTCTTCGTCATACCGGATGGATAAACCAGAACGAGGGAACCATCCAATCATGACGACCACCAACGAAATCGCCGACAAGATCGCATCCGAGCAGAACCTGACCAAGGCGCAGGCCAAGGCGATCGTCGAAAGCGTGTTCAAGCAGATCACCGATGCGGCATTGGTAGGCTCGGAGACGTCCATACCTTCGTTCGGAAAGTTCAAACTCAAGGCAACGCCGGAGCGCGAAGGCCGCAACCCGGCAACAGGCGCCACGATCAAGATTGCCGCGTCGAAGAAGCTGACGTTTGCGCCGGGCAAGGCGGTCAAGGACGCGCTGAACGGCTGAGGCGAATTCGCTGCCGTTTCCGGCAGCATGAAGGAAGCCTCCTCAGAAGGGAGGCTCCGTGCCCAAGCGGCCGTCCTGTTCGGCCTCGATGACCGCAAGCTCGGCCAACACGATTTCCAGCTCCGCCACAATCTGGCGGCGTTCGTTCGCGTCGCAGGCGTTCCTGAGTTCGGCTTTAAGCTCTTCGCGTTGCATTTCGAGTTCCATCGTCATCGTTCGTCTCCTTGACGTTTCGTGAAAGACGGCGTCCGCGGTCGGGGAGACGGGACAGGGTCAAGCATCGCCAGAGGCGACCGGCGGAGCCGGCGAGTGGGGGAGCCGAAATGCGCCAGCATTTTGGGGGTACCGCTCGTGCTTCGACGCTTTCCCGGCTCTCCGGCACGATTGGTCATTCTGAGCAGACTTCTCCTCCCCGTATGGCACCTAAAAAGCCGGAGGCGGGCTCGATGCCCGCGGCCGGCTTCGCCATGCGGCACAAGGAAAAGAGCCCCGCCATGTCTGGCGGAGCTCCTCGGGATTGGGTCTCAGGCCTCGCGCTTGGGGCGGTTCCAGATGAGGGCGTATTCGCCGTCCGTCTCGCCCGGCCAAAGGGCTGCGGTGATCGGGGCATTGAAGCTCGGATCGTCCAGCTTGACAGAGAGATATTCCTCGCCGTCGTTGGAGACCGCCTTCCAGCCGGCGCCGACCTCGACGCCGTTGCCGGCGGTGATGCGGAAGTCCGGGGCGTCGCGCGAGACGCGCTCGATCGGGTTCAGGCGGGCCTTCATGCTGACGGTGAGCGTGCGCACCGTGCCGACGATCGAGTTGTTGCCGTTGGTGGTGAATTCGCCGATGACTGCCATGGTCGCGTTCCTTTCCGGTTGTTCGGGCCGCGCCGATCGCGGCCTCGATGACGGTGTTAAGACCGGGGGCGATCGACACCGCACCGCCTGGCGGCCGGAACCGTCAGTGGAGGACGGCCGGGAGCGGCTTTCTTGGTCGCGCGAGGAATGCGAACCTGTTCGCAGGGGAAGAAAGTTGTGAGCGGCCGTTGCGGTCAAGGCGATCGAGACGAAGGCGTCCTTCGGTCACACCAGATCCATCGAGGTCCGCGTCGGTGTGGCCGGCTCGGGGTGGATGGAACGCGATGCGCGGCAACCGGATTGACGATCATCCGCCATCAGGCTGCGCAACATTCGTGCCTATGATCATGCCCTCGTCAGCGCTGCAGGCCCGCTTCCGCCCTCGATGCCATCGCCGACGTCCTCGGTCGCATCATCGTTGCACCAGGATCGAAAACGGCGCATGGTCGACGCGTTATTCGCCGATCCGCAAGGTCAGTCCCGGCTTGGCCTGGTACTGAAAAGGTTCGTTCAGAACGGCCGACTTCAGCGCTTGCGTTTCGCGATCTGGATCTTCCTGGCACGGATTGCGTTGGCAACCGTCTTGATGACCAGGTCCATGAACGGTTTGCTGAACTTGCCATAGCTGATCGTCAGCGGGTCGTAGCTGACAGGTTCGACGTGAAAGGACCCCGGAAGCACGTCCGCATTGGCGTCATCGAGAATGAGCCAGGTTGGGCCACGCCCCCTCAGCGTCAGACGCTTGCGCTCGGTATCGGGTACCTTGATTGCCAGCCGGTCCGGTCCCGGCTCCTTCGTCGTCAAAGGGAAGATGACGACGCTTTTGCCATCGGATGTGACGGGAACAACGACGCAGGCGGGCCGCGCCTTTCGCCCGCTCTCCTCGCCGCGGTCATGTTGATGTGTCCAGAGATAATGATAGGAAATGACGAGGCCGGTTTCGGGATCAATCATCGTTGGCGCCATCGTTTTCGATGGAGTCGGCAAGTGCCAGCAGCCCGTCCTCGATATCGCCGGGCATCGTGTCGAGCGAGAAGGCACGACGTTGATCCTGTTCGCCGCGCAGGCGATCATAATCCTCGATCGCCATGAGAACGAACTTCGGCTTCTTATGATGGGTGATAAACACCGGCTCGCGCCGTGCCGCGGTGGTCACGTCGCCGACATGCTTGTTGAGATCAGCGGTGGTGAATGATTTCATAGCGGCCTCTGTCCAGAATATCCATAATATCCATATAGGCGAAAAGGGCCTCCATATCCAGCCCTGTGCGAGACCAGGAAAGCCGGAGGCGGGCTCGATGCCCGCGGCCGGTTTCGCCATGCGGCACAGGAAGAAGAGCCCCGCCTTGTCCGACGAGGCTCCTTGGGTTGCGGTCTCAGGCCTCGCGCTTGGGGCGGTTCCAGATGAGGGCGTATTCGCCGTCCTTCTCGCCCGGCCAAAGGGCTGCGGTGATCGGGGCATTGAAGCTTGGATCGTCCAGCTTGACCGAGATGTATTCCTCGCCGTCGTTGGAGACCGCCTTCCAGCCGGCGCCGACCTCGACGCCGTTGCCGGCGGTGATGCGGAAGTCCGGGGCGTCGCGTGAGACGCGCTCGATCGGGTTCAGGCGGGCCTTCATGCTGACGGTGAGCGTGCGCACCGTGCCGACGATCGAGTTGTTGCCGTTGGTGGTGAATTCGCCGATGACTGCCATGGTCGCGTTCCTTTCCGGTTGTTCGGGCCGCGCCGATCGCGGCCTCGATGACGGTGTTAAGACCGGGGGCGATCGACACCGCACCGCCTGGCGGCCGGAACCGTCAGTGGAGGACGGCCGGGAGCGGCTTTCTTGGTCGCGCGAGGAATGCGAACCTGTTCGCAGGGGAAGAAAGTTGTGAGCGGCCGTTGCGGTCAAGGCGATCGAGACGAAGGCGTCCTTCGGTCACACCAGATCCATCGAGGTC
>NZ_JBXAFY010000018.1:0-98384 GCF_058793575.1 Shinella sp. GW835-FHT14H05
TGGCCGGCCTTGCTGCCGCGCTTGATCAGATCGACACCACCACAGCCCGGGCAATCCATCACCTGCCTCCACGCAAAATCACCCCCATAGCAGAATCTCAAAAGCGTTCCGTGTAAACACTCCCCCCTCAAGGGGGGAGATCGACAAGAGGCAAGAACCCTGCTCCATCAGCAGCGTCGGAGATGGGCGAGGCGATGCCCCATCCGATCTCCCCCCTTGAGGGGGAGATGCCCGGCAGGGCAGAGGGGGGTTACGCCAGATCAGAAGATCTTGGCGAACTCTTCGACGTTCTTGGCATCGTAGATGAACGGATCGGCCATGGCGCCTTCGTTCTTGTCGTCGAGCTTGACGGTGCCCATGCGGCCCATTTTCAGTTCCGCGCCGGGCTTGGCTTCCGCGCCGCCGATCAGGTCATAGGCGATCATGGTGGCGGAATAACCGAGGTCGATCGGGTTCCAGATCGCGAAGGACTTGGAGGCGCCCGACTTCACATGGCCGGCCATTTCGGAGGGAAGTCCGAGGCCCGTGACGTTGATCTGGCCGATCTTGCCGGCGTCGGTGACGGCCTGGGCGGCGGCGACGATGCCGACGGAGGTCGGCGCGATGATCGCCTTCAGGTTCGGATGCGACTGAATCAAGCCCTGCGTCTCGCGATACGACTTGTCGGCAAGGTCATCGCCATAGACGGTGGCGACCACGTTGATGCCCTTGTAGTTGGGCAGCACCTTGGTCATTTCCTCGATCCAGACGTTCTGGTTTGTCGAGGTGGCGGTTGCCGACAGCACCGCGACGTCACCGCCCTCCGGCAGGTTATCGGCGGCGAGCTTGATGATCATGTTGCCGATCAGCGGGTTCGACGACGGGTTCAGGTGCATCGAGCGACCTTCGGGTGCGACGCCCGAATCCCAAGAGATGACCTTGATGCCGCGGTCCATGGCCTTCTTGAGGGCCGGTACGAGCGCATTGGTGTCGTTCGCCGAAACGGCAATAGCATCGACCTTCTGGGCGATCAGCGAGTTGATCACCTCGATCTGGCCTTCGGCGGTCGTCGTCGTCGGGCCGGTATAGATGACCTCGACGTCGCCGAGTTCCTTGGCGGCTTCCTGCGCGCCCTTGTTGGCGGCCTCGAAGAAGCCGATGCCGAGCGCCTTGACGACGAGGGCGATCTTCTTGGTTTCCGCCTGCGCGGTGGCCATCATCGCGACCGAGACGGCCGCGGTCACAAGCAATGTCTTCAGAATTTTCACGACTGTTTCCTCCCAGTGAAAATCAACCCGCCGGCGTCATGCCGACGACGGTGCATTCTGCGTTTTGGCGTCGGTCTGAACGTTTGCGACGATCAGGTTGACGCCGGCCTCCTCCAGCATCGCGGCATCCCTGTCCTCGATGCCCGAATCCGTGATGACGGTTGCGATGCGCTTCAGCCCGCAGAGAATGAGGCTGGAGCGCTTCTTGAACTTGGTGGAATCGACCAGAACGATGAGTTCGTCGGCCTGGTCGATGAGCTTCTGTTCCGCCTGGATGAGCAGCGGATCGGCCTCCATCAGGCCGAGCGGCCCGAGGCCCTGCGCCCCCATGAACATGCGGCGCGCATAGAAATTGCGCGTCACGTCATTGTCGAAGGGGCTGAGCACGATGTTCTGCTCGCGGTAGATGGTGCCGCCGGAGAGCATGATCGTGTTCTTCGAGTGCTTCAGCAGGTGTTCGGCGATGTTGAACGAGTTGGTGAAGACCTGCATGCGGCGGTTGGTCAAAAAGTGCACCATCTGGAACGTCGTCGTGCCGCCGTTGATGATGATCGGGTCGCCGTCCTCGCAGAGCCCGACCGCCTCCTTGGCGATCGCCTGCTTCTGGCGGGTGTTCAGCGTCTCGTTCACCGTGAAGGGCCGGCCGGCGAGGCCGACGAATTGCGGCGGATGCAGCGCCTCGGCGCCGCCGCGCACCCGGCGCAGCTTCTTCTGCACGTGCAGGGCTGCGATATCGCGGCGGATCGTCGCTTCGGAACTGTCGGTCAGGTCCACCAGTTCGGGCACGGTGACGACCGGCTTTTCCTGAACGGCGGACAGAATGATCCGATGTCTTTCCTTCTCGTGCATGGTTCCTCCAGTGCTGGCAATGCTTCCATCAGGAATGCGCAATGTCAATCACGATCAATCATATTTTTTCATTGTGCAGCGCAATATGACTGTTTTTGATCGTTTATGATTGACATCCGCGAAGTTTCCGTGAGATTTGAAAGCATGCCTTCAAGCGCGGCGATAGCCTTGCGCATACGAAACACCGGGAGGAAATGCCGATGCTGGAGAAGAACCAGGGCGCACGCCTTGCAACCCTGTGGGATGACGCAAAGGCGTCGACGATGAGCGAGCCCGAGCGGCTGCTTTATCGCTCCAACCTGCTCGGCTCCGACAAGCGCATTACCAATTACGGCGGCGGCAACACCTCGGCAAAGGTCATCGAGAAGGATCCGCTCGGCGCGGGCGAGGTGGAGGTTCTCTGGGTCAAGGGCTCGGGCGGCGATGTCGGCACGATCAAGATGGACGGCTTTGCCACGCTTTACATGGACAAGCTGACTGCGCTGAAGGGGCTCTATCGCGGCCTGGAGCATGAGGATGAGATGGTGGGTTACCTCCCCCACTGCACCTTCAACCTCAACCCGCGCGCCGCCTCGATCGACACACCGCTGCATGCCTATGTGCCGAAGAAGCATGTCGATCACATGCATCCGGACGCGATCATCGCGATTGCCGCCGCAAAGAACAGCCGCGAGCTGACGCAGCAGATTTTCGGCGACGATATCGGCTGGCTTCCCTGGAAGCGGCCAGGCTTTGAACTGGGCCTATGGCTCGAAAAGTTCTGCCTGGAAAACCCGACGGCGCGCGGCCTCGTGCTGGAAAGCCATGGGCTCTTCACCTGGGGCGATACGGCCAAGGAATGCTACGAGGTCACCATCGAGATCATCAACAAGGCGATCGGCTGGTTCGAAGAAAACAACACGGCGCCGGCCTTCGGTGGTGCGGTGAAGCCGGTGCTGGCCGCTGCCGAGCGCCGCGCGGTTGCAGAAAAGCTGATGCCGATCATCCGCGGCATGATCAGCGAGGACGAGAAGAAGGTCGGCCATTTCGACGATGGCGAGGCCGTGCTGGACTTCGTGACATCCAAGAATCTTGCGCCACTTGCGGCTCTCGGTACGAGCTGCCCCGACCATTTCCTGCGCACGAAAATCCGGCCGCTGGTGGTGGATTTCGATCCGGCCAATCCGGATATCGACAAGACGCTCGCCGGCCTCGCCGATGCCGTCGCCGCCTACCGTGCCGATTACGCCGCCTATTACGAGCGCTGCAAGCGGGACAACAGCCCGGCCATACGCGATCCGAATGCGGTGGTCTATCTGGTGCCGGGTGTTGGCATGATCACCTTTGCCAAGGACAAGGCGACGGCGCGGATTTCCGGCGAATTCTATGTCAATGCCATCAATGTCATGCGCGGCGCCTCTGGTGTGTCGGACTATGTCGGCCTGCCGGAGCAGGAAGCGTTCGACATCGAATATTGGCTGCTGGAAGAGGCAAAACTCCAGCGCATGCCGAAGCCGAAGAGCCTCGCTGGCCGCATCGCGCTCGTCACCGGCGGGGCCGGCGGCATCGGCAAGGCGACCGCCAACCGGCTGATGGCGGAGGGCGCCTGCGTGGTGCTGGCCGATATCGACGAGACGGCGCTTGCCGCCGCGCAAAACGAGCTTGCCGGCCGCTACGGCAAGGATGTCGTTCGCTCAGTGGCCATGAACGTCACCGACGAGGCGCTCGTGGCGAAGAGCTTTGCCGATACGCTGGTCGAGTTCGGCGGCCTCGACATTCTCGTCTCCAATGCCGGCCTCGCCTCCTCCGCCGTCATCGAGGAGACGACGCTGGAGCTGTGGAACAAGAATATCAGCATTCTCGCCACCGGTTATTTCCTCGTTTCGCGCGAAGCCTTCCGCATCTTCCGCCGGCAGAAGGCGGGCGGCAACGTGGTCTTCGTCGCCTCCAAGAACGGCCTTGCCGCCTCCCCCGGCGCCTCGGCCTATTGCACGGCGAAGGCCGCCGAAATCCATCTTGCCCGTTGCCTCGCGCTGGAAGGTGCCTCCGAGCAGATCCGCGTCAACGTGGTGAACCCGGACGCCGTGCTGCGCGGCTCGAAAATCTGGACCGGGGAGTGGAAGGAACAGCGCGCGGCGACCTACAAGACGGATGACCTGGAGGCGCATTATCGCGAGCGCTCCATGCTGAAAATGTCGGTCTATCCGGAGGATATCGCCGAGGCGATCTATTTCCTCGCCTCCGACATGTCGGCGAAATCGACCGGCAATATCGTCAATGTCGACGCGGGCAATGCCCAGTCCTTCACGCGCTGAGGAGATCGACCGATGACGATGATTTCCCAGGACGTGGTTTCGCGCGAGAACGACAGGCGTCTTGCCGATCTAAAGAGCGACTATCAGCATCTCGGCGCGCAGCTAACCCGTCGCGGCGTCGATATCGATGCGCTGAAGCGCAAGGTCGCGGCCTATGCGGTCGCGGTTCCCTCCTGGGGCGTCGGCACCGGTGGCACGCGTTTTGCGCGTTTTCCCGGCGAGGGCGAGCCGCGCAACATCTTCGACAAGCTGGAGGATTGCGCGGTCATCCAGGAACTGACCCGCGCGACGCCCACGGTCTCCCTACACATTCCGTGGGACAAGGTGACGGACCTCAAGGAATTGAAGGAACGGGGCAATGCGCTCGGCCTCGGCTTCGACGCGATGAACTCCAACACCTTTTCCGATGCGCCGCAGCAGGAGCATTCCTACAAGTTCGGTTCGCTCTCCCACGCCAATGCCGCGACGCGCCAGCAGGCCGTCGAGCACAATCTGGAATGCATCGCCATCGGCAATGCACTCGGCTCGAAGGCGCTGACGGTGTGGATCGGTGACGGCACGAACTTTCCGGGGCAGGCGAATTTCACGAAAAGCTTCGAGCGCTATCTCGATGCGATGAAGGCCATCTACAAGGAGCTGCCGGAGGATTGGCGGCTCTTTACCGAGCACAAGATGTACGAGCCGGCCTTCTATTCGACGGTGGTGCAGGACTGGGGCAGCAACTACCTGATCGCCCAGGAACTCGGCCCCAAGGCCTATTGCCTCGTCGATCTCGGCCACCATGCGCCGAACGTCAATATCGAGATGATCGTCGCCCGGCTCATCCAGTTCAAGAAACTCGGCGGCTTCCATTTCAACGATTCGAAATATGGCGACGACGATCTCGATACCGGCTCGATCGATCCCTACCGGCTCTTCCTCGTCTTCAATGAGCTGGTCGATGCGGAGGTTCGAAAGGCCGAGGGCTTTGCGCCGGCGCATATGCTCGACCAGAGCCACAACGTGACGGACCCGATCGAAAGCCTGATGCGCAGCGCCATGGAAGTCTGCCGTGCCTATGCGCAGGGGCTGATCGTCGATCGCGCGGCGCTCCTCGGCTATCAGGACGGCAATGACGCGCTGATGGCCTCCGAGACGCTGAAGGCCGGCTTTCGCACCGATGTCGAGCCGATCCTGGCCATGGCGCGGCTGGAGTCCGGCGGCGCGATCGATCCGGTCGCGACCTACCGGGCGGCGGGTTACCGGGCGAAGGTCACCGGCGAGCGGCCGGCGGTGGCGAGTGGGGGCGGCGGCATCGTCTGAGCGGCTGAAGAGAAGTTTTCAAAGCCCCTTGCTTTCCGGAA
This sequence comes from Shinella sp. GW835-FHT14H05, assembly GCF_058793575.1. NCBI lineage: Bacteria > Pseudomonadati > Pseudomonadota > Alphaproteobacteria > Hyphomicrobiales > Rhizobiaceae > Shinella > Shinella sp. GW835-FHT14H05. The sequence goes on from NZ_JBXAFY010000018.1 coordinate 5,734, forward strand.
AACGGCTGCCAGATTGGGCAGTGACAGAATGATGCTGTCAAAGGGAGCATTCCATGGGCATTGAAAGCATTCTTATTTTTCTCCTCATCGGCGCCATTGCGGGCTGGCTTGCGGGCCTGATCGTCTCGGGCTTCGGCTATGGCCTCATCGGCAATATCGTCGTCGGCATCGTCGGCGCCTTCATCGCCGGTTTCCTGTTTCCCCGGCTCGGCTTCTCCATCGGCGGCGGTATCCTCGCCGCGATCATCAACGCCACGATCGGCGCGGTGATCCTGCTCGTGCTCATCAAGGTTCTCAAGCGCGCCTGACCAAGGCGCAAGAATCCAAAAGGCCGTGGCGGGAAACCACCACGGCCTTTTCGTTTCAGTTGACGCTTACCGGCTTGGAGCGCATGCGCGATACCGTCTCGCGCTCGGCGCGCTTGCAGCGCATCGGCGGCAGGCCGCGATCCATCAGCGCCATATCCTCCAGCACCATGTCGCCCATCTTCTTGAAGGCGCTGTCGAGCGCGCCGGCGCGGTGCGCCGAGCGCACGAAACCGGCAAGCGTTCGCACAGGATGATCGAGCGGCAGTGGTTCCTCCGGATAGACATCGCTTGCCGCAACGATATGGCCGGATGCGACGGCCGCCATCAGCGCCGGGAAATCGACCACGTCGGCGCGGCTGAGCAGGATGAAACCCGCGCCCTTGCGCATCGAGGCGAAGGCCTCGGCCCCGAGGAACCCCTTGTTCTCGCTCGTCACCGAGGCGACGACGAAGACGAAATCGCTCATCGCCAGCACTTCGGAAAGCGACGCCGGCTCGACGCCCGCTTCGCGCAGCATCGATGGCGGCAGCCAGGGGTCGAAGACGCGGATTTTCGCGCGGAAGCCGGAAAGCACGCGGTTCAGCGCCCGGCCGAGATCGCCGAAGCCGACGATGCCGATTTCGGAGCCGGAAAGGAGGCGGGCGGACTGGTTGCCCTCGCCGCCCCAGAGCTCTTTGCCCTCGCGGAAGGCGACGTCCGCATCGATCACCCCGCGCGCAAGGTTCAAGGCCATGGCAAGGCCGAGTTCCGCGACCGGCTCGGCAAAGACCTGTCCCGTCGTCACGACGTGGATGCCGCGCGAAAACAGGATTTCGTAGGGCATGTTGTTGAGGAGATTGCTCTCGACATTGAGAATGGCGCGCAGTTTCGGCATGCGCGCCAGCGTCTCGGCGGAGAGCGGTGGCTGGCCGAGGATGTAGCGCGCCTCGCCGAGCACATCGTCGGAAAGCCCGCCGATGTTTTCCGGATCGGCCTCGACGATGTGGTAGGTCCTGCGCAGTTCGGCCTCGGCCTCCCGCGTGAAGATCAAGTCCAGCGAGCGCGGCTCGGGCGCGCTGATCACCAGCGGCAGGGGGGCATCGGTCATGGCTGCTCCGGAGAATGGATGGGGGAATGTTACCAGTCGAGGCCGCGCAGGTTGCGCTCGCGCGACAGCGGCATGCCGCTGCCCGTCGTGGTCACGCCGCTGCGCGTGCAGTCATAGACCGTGCGGCCCCAATGCTGCTGCGTGCTGTTTTCCGGCGGCGGAATGTAGCGCGGCGTGCAGTCCACCCGCTCCTCGGCTTCATGCTCCTGCGTCGTCACGACACCGGGCAGGTCATGAAAAACCTGCGCCTGCGCGGCGGCCGGGGCAAACAGGAGGGTCAGGGCGACAAGGGCCAATCGTATCTTCATCGTCTCTTCCGGCCGGCGGCCGGTCCTTCGTCTTCCACAAAGAAGTACCGCGAGCCGGAAACATGCGCTATAGGCCTCACGATAATCGTGCAGCTTAGATGGGGTTTTTCATGGTAAGTGCAATCCGCTATCACGAAGGCGACATTTCCGCGGCGGATGCGGCCCGCTATACCGGCGCCATCGCCATCGACACCGAGACGCTCGGCCTCATCCCGCGGCGCGACCGGCTCTGCGTGGTGCAGCTTTCGCCGGGCGACGGCACGGCGGATGTCATCCGCATCGCCGCCGGCCAGAAGGAGGCGCCGAACCTGACGGCCATGCTGGAAGACCCGGCCCGCCAGAAGATTTTCCACTACGGCCGCTTCGATATCGCCGTGCTGTTCCACACCTTCGGTGTCACCACCACGCCGGTGTTCTGCACCAAGATCGCCTCGCGGCTGACGCGCACCTATACCGACCGGCATGGCCTGAAGGACAATCTCAAGGAAATGCTCGAGGTCGACATTTCCAAGCACCAGCAGTCCTCCGACTGGGCGGCCGAAACGCTGTCGCCCGCGCAGCTCGAATATGCCGCCTCCGACGTGCTGCACCTGCATGCGCTGCGCGACAAGCTGAATGCGCGCCTCGTGCGCGACGGCCGGCTGGCCCATGCGGAAGCCTGTTTCGCCTTCCTGCCGACCCGCGCCAAGCTCGACCTCATCGGCTGGGAAGAGACCGACATTTTCGCGCATAGCTGAGCCTTTTCGTGCAGGAGCAGCACCAGACCGGGCCGACGCTGGAGCCGCTGCGCCGCGCTATCCGCGGCCGGCTGGCGGCGTTGCCGTCGGGCCTTGCAGAATTCGTGCTGTTCGGGCTGAAGCAGGCCTGGGCCTGCCTGTTCGGCGGGCTGATGCTCGGGCTGATCATCCTGACGAAACTCGTCTGGCAGCCGGACTGGCCGATCCATCGCTACGACGCGCTGTTCGTGATGGCGCTCGCCATCCAGGTCACCTTCCTCAAGCTGAAAATGGAGAGCTTCGAGGAGGCGAAGGTCATCCTGATCTATCACCTCGTCGGCACGGCGATGGAGATCTTCAAGGTCCATATGGGCTCGTGGGTCTATCCCGAGGAGGCGCTCATCCGCATCGGCGGCGTGCCGCTGTTTTCCGGCTTCATGTACGCCTCGGTCGGCAGCTACATGGCGCGCGCCATCCGCATCTTCGACATGCGCTTCACCCACTTTCCGCCTTTCTGGGCGACGGCGCTCCTGGCGATTGCCATCTACGTCAATTTCTACATGCACCATTTTTTCATCGACATCCGCATGGTGCTCTTTGCGGCGACGGTGCTGCTGTTCTGGCGGGTGCGCATCTACTATACGGTCGAGCAGAAACCGCGATGGATGCCGCTCGTGCTTGCGGCTTTCTTCACCAGCATATTTCTCTGGATCGCCGAAAACATCGGCACGGCAACGGGTGTCTGGCTCTATCCGGGGCAGAAGACCTGGCACATGGTGCCCTTCACCAAGCTCGGCTCGTGGTATCTGCTGCTCTATGTCAGCTTCGTGCTGGTGACGGTCGTCTGCCGGCCGCAGCCGCCGGATACCCCCGAAATCCGACGGGCACAGGCTTAACGTTCGGTTAATCGCCTGCGGACTATCCTCCGGCAAGACTGGAGGTTGCCATGTTGACACCCCTGCAAAGCGCGCAGTCCACCGCCGCCGTCTCGGCGATGCAGTCGATCGTCGAGACGATCGAGGATCGGCGCCGCGAGGAAGCGGAAAAGACCAGCGGACGCAAGACCGATGACGTCCTGCAGCCGGCGGCCCTGCGTTCGGATGACACCGCGCGGCAGGCGAATGCCCGCATCAACGAACATTTCTTCGGCAGCAACGGCCGCGGCGAGGATACGCTCGCCAAGCTGATCTCCCGCTTCAGCGACGCGCTCGGCGTGACGCAGCAGGAGGGCGAAACGTCCCGCGCCTTCGCGCAGCGCCTTTCCGACATGCTGACGCTCGTCGACGGCATCGCGCTGCCGGCGAAGGGCAGCACGCTCGGCGGGCTCGGCACGACGCTGACCGCCGTCAAGCAGGCGATGGCCGGCCCCTCGGACGACCAGACCGCCAACCTTGTCGCCCGCCTCGCCTTCGCCTCCGGCGTGGAGCAGGGCGAGGAGGAAGCGGACGCCGATTTCGAAAAACGCCTTTCCAACATGCTGACGCGCCTGCGCGGCGAATTGCCGACGGACGTGGCGACGCTGGAAAGCAAATCCGGCCTTTCCGACCTCGGCCTCAAGGCGACGGATCTCGTCGCGGCGATCCGCAGCCCCTATGGCGCGGAAGCGGAGCGCGTGAAGGAAGCGCTTGCCGAGAAGGCGCGCGACGAAAAGGCGCTGACGCCCGAGATGCGCAAGGTGCTCGCCCGTCTGGAAGACACGGCCGACCCGAAGACCATCGAGGAACTCAAGCTCGACCGCACGAAGCGCGACCCGACCCGCGTCGAGGATGCCGAGACCCGCGCCGAGCGCGAGGAAACGATCCGCTCGCTGGAAGCCGGCGAGAAGCTCGAAGACGTCCAGAAGCTGCAGGACGCCGTCGGCCGCGCCCATGAGGATGCGACGAAGGGCAAGACGGACGGCAAGGCAGCGGACGACCCGGCAAAAGCCGCAGTCGACACGATCCAGTTGCTCGCAGCCGGTGCCGCGGCGACGGCACTTGCCGAGAAGACGCCGGCGAAATCCGACAAGGCCGCGACCGACGTCAAGGACATCACGGCGGAAACCGTTCGTGATCTCGATGCCGCCAGCGTGCGCGAGCAGGAGGAACGGGAAGAGGCGAAGAAGGAAATCTTCACGCTGCGCGTCGACGACAACGGCATCTACGACCTCATCACCCGCCAGCTCGTGGCCTGACGATCAGGGCTTGCGCCGCACGATTCCGAGCCGGGCGATGACTTCCGGCGGAATGGCATAGCGGCGGACCGCATCCTTCTGGCTGCGCAGGCCGCACATTTCCCGCTGGATGAAGAAGGCCCAGACTTTGTCTGCCGCGTCGTTCAGGAGGTCCTCGCGTTCCAGCTCGGTGCAGCCGGCGGCGAGGCGCTCGGCGAGCAGCGCCAGTGCCTTCTCGACCTTCAGCCCGTGCCGGCCGAGCGCATCCGCCCGTTCCGACATCAGCTCGTATTCCAGGATGTTCAGCCCCGTGTCCTTGGTGAAGGAGGGGGCGAGCGCCTGCGGCGGGCGTACCGTCATCTCTCGTCTCCAGTCATCGAAGCCAAGATGGAGCGGCGGACGCCCGTCTGCAAGGGGATCAGGCGGCGCGGGCGCGTACCTCGTCGAAGGTCCAGCCGCGCAAAAGCTTGCCGTCACGCCAGACCGGCTGGAGCAGGTTTTCGCGGCCGACCAGCTGGTCGATGCGCGCGGCTTCCAAGCCGCCGACGCCCGTAACCACCGCCTGCCGACCGGCCTTCGAGGCTTTCAGGTTCATCGTCGCCGGGCGCTTGTAGACGTCGTGCCAGGCGCCGGCCGTATCCTGCCGGGCATTGGCCTTCATGGCGAAGGAATAGGTGTCGCGGTTGACCTTCTGCAACAGCCCCGCGCCCATGCCGAAGGCGATGTTTTCCGCGGAGAAGCCGAAGGCCTCCAGCCGGCCAAGGATCAGGCCGATATCGGCGGGTGAAATGCCGTCGCCCTGGATGACGCGCACGCTGTCGTCGAGCACCTTGTAGCCCTTGGCATTCAGGTGCGTGCCGAAGGCATAGGCGAGCTGGCGCACGACCTGCACCGGTGTCTCCACCGGATCGCCGCTGTCGGGCCGCACGACCAGCGTGCCACCCGCCGTCTGCACCCGCTCCTTCAACTGCTTGCCCCAGATTTCCGCGACGGCATTGTTGATGTCGTAGCTGTCGGAGACGACGGCATAGAGGCCCTTCGCCCCGAACTTGTCGATCATGTTGCCATAGGCTTCCGCCTCGTGTTCCTGGCCCCAGGAGGTCATGGTCGAGTGTTCGGAGGCCGGGATCGAGAAGCCGGCCATGTCGGCGCCGTAGTAGCGGCGGGCGAAGAGCACGGCGCTGACCGTATCCGTGCCCATGAAGTTGACGAGATGCGCCGCACCGCCGATGCCCGCCTGCTCGAAGCTCGTCGTGCCGCGTGCGCCAAAATCATGCAGGCGGAAGGGGAGGACGGCGGCCGGGTCGTCGCAGGTCTTTTCCAGGATCGGCTGGATGATCTGCTTCACCTTGCGCGAATTGGAGGCGACCGTGCTCGGATACCAGATGGCGCGCAGAAGCGAGGTCTCGATATAGGAGGTCAGCCAGTAGCAGGCAGGATCGGTGTTCACCACCTGCACGACCGGAACGCCGCGGCGCACCATGGTTCCCTCCGGCAGCGCCTCGATCAGGAGCGGCAGGAAACCGCCGTGCTTGTTGACGATATGCGCCCAGCCCTCGCGGTTGAATGGCAGGCCGTGCGCCGTCACGATGCCTTCGGCCTCCTCGATATCCCCGCGCGTGACCGGCTTCGACAGATAGTCCTTGAGGAACATCTGGAGGCCGAAGAACAGCACTTCCGGCTGCTCGGAATGGCCGCGTGCCTCGACATAGGAGGAAATCGCGCGCGTTTCCGGCGGATATTGCAGGTAGTGGCTGAACTTGTAGCTGTCGGTGTTGAGGATGGGATTGGTGAGGTTCATCGAGGGGGTCTCCGCCGCATCCGCGGCCCGCAAAACACCGGCGGCCAACAGTGCCGAGAAGATTTACGCGAGCTGAGCATAAGGGGCAAGGCCCGTTTCGCGCGACAATTCGGGATGAACAATGCTGCATGCGCGAAGCGTTTCTGCACGCGTTAGCAATTCGTTAACCATAAAATGCCAATTCTAATGGATAGGAAGTTGTTCGGAACATCGGGCTCACCCGTCCGGCACAGTTGCAGCGGTTCAGTGCTTCGCCGGGTTACCCGTCGCCTCCGCAGAAATGCCCGGTTCGTCCGGGCCGAAGATCATCACCTCGCAGCGTCGCGCATGATGCGCCATCCGACGAACGATGGAACATTGGCAGGCTTTGCGATGCGGATAGCATCGGCCGGGAAGGACAGGAGGCGGGCATGCTGCCACGAGTGGCACCTACGACCGGGGCACTACAGCCCTCCCTCGCCCTTCAGGCCGGCACCCCCGTCGAGGCCGCCGTCAAGCCGCAGCTTTCCGCCGCCGCCCTCGCCAATCTCCGCGCCGAGGTGCTGCTGCGCCTCATCGAGACCATGCTCAAGCACATGCCGCGCACGAGCGAGCCGAGCCCGAGCCGCGACCTGCTCGAGACGCTGCTTGCCGCGCTGAAGACCCTGCCCGGCCGGGAGGGCGAAGGCGGACGCAAGCTTGCCGACATCCTCGCCAAGCTGCCACCGGAACTTCGCCCCGCCGTGGAAAAGCTGATCGGCACCGTGCTCTCCGCCATGCCGACGCGCAGCCTCGTCGAGGTGGTGCGCAACCCGAACGGACCGGAAGCGCAAAAGCTCGCCATCCTGCTGACGGCAAGCCTCGATGCCGACGATCTTCCCACCGCCGGCGCGGAACGCCAGCAGAAGCCGCTCGGCCTCACCGCCCAGCAGCTCGCCGCCGTCGGCCGCCATGGCCCGCAGCAGACCGCGCAGGCGACGCAGATCGCCGGCGATGCCCGCGCCCTCCAGACCGTGCTGAAGCGCATCTTCGATCTCGACAGCGGCAGCAAGCCGCGGACCGTGAGCACGGCGCGCGCAGTGGAGACGGAGCTGGCCCGCCCCGCCGCCCTCGCCGGCTCGAACCGCCTGCCGGTTCAAGCGAATACCACGGTGCGGACGGAACTGCCCGTGCCGGCTCCCATCGCCAAGGTCGCCGACCGGCCGCCGGTGGAAGCAACCGAGGCCGTGACGCGCGACAACGTCGATACGGAAGAAACGCAGAAAGCGGCCCCGGCCGTGAAGCGGGACGAGATACCCGCCAAGGCGCAGACCGCCAATGCGGCCGGCCAGGCGCTCGCCCGTAGCGTGCTGCAGGCCGTGGCGCGCGACCTGCCGCAGGCACTCGTGATGCAGGCCGTCGCCCATCTCATCGAAAACCTCTCGCCGGAAGAGGCAAAATTCCTGCAAGCACTGCTGGAACAGCCCATCGATCCGCCAGCGGAGCATAGCCTCAATCCCCTCCGCACCGAACTGCCGGAACAGGTTGCAGAACAGGCAGTGCAGGCCGAAACGGTCGCCGATGGCGGCAAGGTGCGCGCCGAGACCGCACAATCGACCCCTGTCCTGCCGCGCCAGACGGCCGAGCTGGACGACGCCCTGCCGCTGCCGCAGGCCCGGGAAACCGTCCGGGCCGCCGTCGCAGCCGACACGACACCCGAGAGGCTGCTTGCAGCGACGGTCTTGCCGCGCGAGGGCGTGCCGCTTGCCTTCGTGCCCTACCTGCCGGCGGAAGAGGACCTTGAATGGTTCGAAACCCGCGACACGGAGAAGGACGAAGAGCAGGCGGGGGGTGAAGGCGAAGGGGACGGCGAGGATGCCGACCCCGATGCCTCGGGCGACGAACCGGAAGAGGTCACCCCGGAAACCACCGACATGGTGCGCCGGCGCGAGAAGACGGCGGAGATGGTCGGCGTCATCGAGCCGGGCCTCGTCTTCTACCAAAAACTCGGCGACTACTGGACCTGAACGAAAAAGCCCGCGGAGATCGCTCTCCGCGGGCTTCTTATTTTTCAAGCAAGCAAGGCTTACTCGGCGTTGTTGCGGTTCTTCAGAGCCGCGCCGAGGATGTCGCCGAGCGACGCGCCAGAGTCCGACGAACCGAACTGTGCGACGGCTTCCTTCTCTTCGGCGATTTCGAGCGCCTTGATCGAAAGCTGGATCTTGCGATCCTTCTTCGAGAAGTTCAGCACGCGGGCGTCGACGGTCTGGCCGACCGAGAAACGCTCCGGACGCTGTTCGTCACGGTCACGCGACAGATCGTTGCGGCGGATGAACGAGGTGAGGTCTTCGTGGTTGACGAGACGCACTTCGATGCCGCCATCGTTGATCGCGATGACTTCAGCCGAAACGACGGCGTTCTTGCGCAGGTCGCCAGACGCAGCGGCGTCGCCGACCGAGTCCTTGCCGAGCTGCTTGATGCCGAGCGAGATGCGCTCCTTGTCGACGTCCACATCCAGAACGACAGCCTTGACGACGTCGCCCTTGTTGAACTCCTCGATGACCTGCTCGCCCGGACGGTTCCAGTCGAGGTCGGAGAGGTGCACCATGCCGTCCACGTCGCCGTCGAGGCCGATGAACAGGCCGAATTCGGTCTTGTTCTTGACTTCGCCTTCGACTTCCGTGCCAGCCGGGTGGCTGTGCGCGAAGGCCTGCCACGGGTTCTCGAGGGTCTGCTTGAGACCGAGCGAGATGCGGCGCTTCGTCGGGTCGACTTCGAGAACGACCACGTCGACTTCCTGGCTAGTGGACAGGATCTTGCCGGGGTGAACGTTCTTCTTGGTCCAGGACATTTCGGAGATGTGGATCAGGCCTTCGATGCCCGGCTCCAGCTCGACGAACGCACCGTAGTCGGTGATGTTCGTAACCGTACCGGAAATCTTCTTGCCGGTCGGGTACTTGGTGCCGATGCCATCCCACGGATCCGACTCGAGCTGCTTCATGCCGAGCGAGATGCGGTGGGTTTCCTGGTTGATGCGGATGATCTGAACCTTGACCTGCTGGCCGATGGACAGGATTTCCGACGGATGGTTGACGCGGCGCCAGGCCATGTCGGTGACGTGCAGCAGGCCGTCGATGCCGCCGAGGTCAACGAACGCACCGTAATCGGTGATGTTCTTGACGACGCCGTCAACAACCTGGCCTTCTTCGAGGTTCTGAACGATCTCAGAACGCTGCTCGGCGCGCGATTCTTCGAGAACCGTGCGGCGCGAAACGACGATGTTGCCGCGACGCTTGTCCATCTTGAGGATTTCGAAGGGCTGCGGATTGTGCATGAGCGGCGTGACGTCGCGGATCGGACGGATGTCGACCTGCGAACGCGGCAGGAAGGCAACGGCGCCGTCGAGATCGACGGTGAAGCCACCCTTGACCTGGTTGAAGATGACGCCTTCGACGCGCTCGCCGGCTTCGAACTTGACTTCGAGCTTGGCCCAGCTCTCTTCGCGGCGAGCCTTTTCGCGCGAAAGAACAGCTTCGCCCAGCGCGTTTTCGATGCGCTCGACATAGACTTCGACTTCGTCGCCGACCTTCAGCGTGCCGTCCTTGGACTTGGCACCGAATTCCTTCAGCGGTACGCGACCTTCGACCTTGAGGCCGACGTCGACGATGGCGACGTCCTTCTCGATGGCCGTAACGATGCCCTTGGCGACATAGCCTTCGGCCAGGTCGTTAGACGCAAAGGATTCCTGCAGAAGGGCTGCGAAATCTTCGCGCGTGGGGTTTGCTTGAGACATGAAAACTCCTGGTGTGCCACTCGGGCACGGGCGCCGGGGGTTAGCGTTGATGATAAACGGAGCTTTGTCCGCTGCCTCGTGAGGCAGCAAATCCGGCGCGGGGACAGGCTTCGTTCTAGTGCTTCAGAGCGGCGTCGATGATCGATTTAGCCGCCGAAAACGCCGCCTCTATACTCATTTCCGAGGTATCAAGCAAGTGCGCATCGTCGGCGGGGCGAAGCGGGCTGTCGGCACGGCCCATGTCGCGCTCGTCGCGGCGGCGGATATCGTCGAGGATCGTCTCGAAATCGGCCACCCCGCCGCCCGCCACGATCTCGTCCAGCCGGCGCGTCGCGCGCACTTCCGGCGAGGCCGTGACATAGAGTTTCACCGCCGCATCGGGGCACACCACCGTGCCGATATCGCGACCGTCGAGCACCGTGCCGGGCTCGCGCGCCGCAAAACCGCGCTGCGCCTCGACCAGCGCCCGGCGTACCGAGGGCATCACGGCGATTTTCGACGCCGCCTCACCGATGTCATGGGCGGACAGCACCGTGCGATCGAGCCCGCCGAGATCGAGATTGCGCGCCACACCGGCGGCCACCGCCTCGTCGTCGAGCGGCAGCCCGCGATCGATCAGCGCCTTCGCCGTCGCGCGGTAGGTCAGGCCCGTATCGAGATGATGAAAGCCATAGTCCTCCGCAATGCGGCGCGACAGCGTACCCTTGCCGGCAGCGGCGGGACCATCGATGGCAATCGTTTTCATAGAACACCCATGTGTCACATGTTTTTCATGAAGGGTGTTAGCGGAAGACGAGGGGCGATGCCAAGAGGCAAGACGCATGGCGTAAATTCATGAGCCGGCATCGCCATGCGCGAGCGTCAATCGTTCACCTCGATCTTCGCCCCAAGCCCCGCCATCAGATCCATGAACTCCGGGAAGCTCGTGGCGATCATCGTGGCGTCGTCCACGGTCACGGGATGTTCCGAAACGAGGCCCATGACGAGGAAGCTCATGGCGATGCGGTGGTCGAGATGGGTGGCGACGGCCGCACCCGCGGCATTGCCGAGACCCTTGCCATCCGGGCGACCGCGCACGACGAGCGAGGATTCGCCCTCGTCGCAATCCACGCCGTTAAGCTTGAGGCCGATCGCGACGGCCGAAAGCCGGTCGCTTTCCTTGACGCGCAGTTCTTCGAGGCCGTTCATCACGGTCGTGCCCTCGGCAAAGGCAGCGGCGACGGCGAGCACCGGATATTCGTCGATCATCGACGGCGCGCGGTCTTCCGGCACTGTCACGCCCTTGAGCTCGGAGGAGCGCACGCGCAGGTCCGCCACGTCTTCGCCGCCGGCAAGGCGCGCATTCAACACTTCAATATTGGCGCCCATTTCCTGCAAGGTGAGGATCAGGCCGGTACGGGTCGGGTTCATCAGCACGTTGAGGATCGTGATGTCCGAGCCCGGCACGAGGAGCGCCGCCACCAGCGGAAAAGCTGTAGAGGACGGATCACCCGGCACGTCGATGACCTGGCCGGTGAGCTTGCCGCGACCTTCAAGCCGGATCGTGCGCACGCCGTCCGCATCCGTCTCGACGGAGAGGTTGGCGCCGAAACCCTGCAGCATCTTTTCGGTGTGGTCGCGCGTCATGATCGGTTCGATGACCGTCGTGATGCCGGGCGTGTTGAGGCCGGCGAGCAGCACGGCGGACTTCACCTGGGCGGAGGCCATCGGCACGCGGTAGGTGATCGGCGTCGGGGTCTTCGGGCCATGCAGCGTCACGGGCAGGCGGTCGCCGTCGACAGACGTCACCTGCACACCCATTTCGCGCAGCGGATTGAGCACGCGGCCCATCGGGCGCTTGGTGAGCGAGGCATCGCCGATGAAGGTGGACGAGAAATCGTAGACGCCAACGAGGCCCATGGTCAGGCGGCAGCCGGTGCCGGCATTGCCGAAATCGAGCGGCGCTTCAGGCGCCAGCAGCGCGCCATTGCCGAGGCCGTTGATGATCCACGTGTCGCCATCCTTGCGGATCTTGGCGCCCATGGCCTGCATGGCCTTGCCGGTGTTGATGACGTCCTCGCCTTCGAGCAGGCCGGTGATGCGCGTCTCGCCGCTGGCAAGGCCGCCGAACATGAAGGAGCGGTGGGAAATCGACTTGTCGCCGGGGATGCGGACGGTCCCGGAAAGGCCTGAGGATTTGCGGGCGGTTGCGGGCCGGCTGCTTGCGCCGTGCGACATGGGCGTCTTCCTTATATACATCCACCGCTCCCCGGAGAGGATCGCCCGGGGAGAACGCGGGCTTGCTATCACAAACGATTTAAAGCGTCATCATCCCGCCGGAAAACATTCGTCCGGGATCGGCGGCCGTTTCCTCCCGAAGTTTGGCTTTGACAGGATTGCCCAAGACGACTATGGGGACCGGCTAATCATTCTACCGTTCAACGCGCCGGCAACCCGGCCCCGCCGGAAACATACGGCACAGAGAAGGCTTCGACTGTGGCAAAAGCGGAACTCGGAACCAAACGCATCGATCCGGAAACGGGCAGGAAGTTCTACGACCTGAACCGCGATCCGATCGTCTCCCCCTACACGGGCAAGTCCTACCCACTGTCCTATTTCGAGGAAACGGCGGCTGTCGCCGTCCTCGAAAAGGCTGAAGAAGAGGACGTCAACGAAGTCGATACGGAGAACACCGAAGTCGAACTCGTCTCGCTCGAGGATGCCGATGACGAAGCAGCGGCCGGCGACGACATCCCGGATCTGGGCGACGACGACGTCGAAATCGATGGCGACGAGGACGATACCTTCCTGGAGCAGGAAGAAGACGACGATGACGACATGACCGGCCTGATCGGCGTCACCGGCGACGAAGACGAAGTTTAAGCTTTTGATTTTCCGGCCGGTTTCAAAAAAACCGGCCGGATCTCATTTTTCGGCTTGCCATCTCCGATCACCGGAAGTAATAAGCCGCACACCGAACGGACACACCGCTTCGGTTCCCGGAAAACCGGCCATGCCGGACCCGTTATGGGGCTATAGCTCAGCTGGGAGAGCGCTTGCATGGCATGCAAGAGGTCAGCGGTTCGATCCCGCTTAGCTCCACCAAATTTTTACCAAGCCATTGAAAACTAAAAAGACCTTGGTTCCCAAGGCTTTGCGTTAACGCGACTGGTACATCTCGTGCTACATCTTGGGAGCATGAACGAGATGGCAAAACTAGACGACGGTTTCGTGCTGCGCGGCTCTGTCTGGCAGATACGGAAGATCATTCCCGAAGAGCTTCGGCCCTATTTTGATGACCGAGACCCAGGCGACGACCGCAAGCCTCGCAAGGAATATAAAAAGTCTCTCCGATCCGGCGACCGCACCCAGGCAATGGAGCAGTTTCGAATCGAGTCGGTGATCTTCGATGAGAAGATACGCGCCGCCAGGTCGAAGCTTGCCGTGGCGACTGTCGATGAAATCCGCATCGAACCTGAGACAATTACACCTGATGAGCTGCGCCGATCGATCCTGCTGCAAGACCTACGGAACCGTGCAGAGTTGTTTGCGGCAGCGGAAAAGGATTTGGAGGGATTCTGGCGAGGTGAGCTGATCGCATTCCCGCCGACCGAAGTCACCAGCACATTCACCCGCAACAGCATCATGGGCGCTCTTCCAGATAAGAAAGCGTCCCTGAGTTCGCTCGACTGGGAGGGCCTGCTATCGTATTGCATCCGATACCGGAACAAGCTCGCCCTGATCGCCGTGAACCAGGCGATAATGCGTGGCGACGTCAACAGCATGCTATCGCTGGCGGGTGGGGACATCCTTGCAGCTCATGCCCTTTTGCTGACCAAGCGCGATACGCTGGAAGAATTGGCCAAGGAAGGCGTTAAGCCGCAAACCGACGCTCTACCCTTGCCCACCGCATCAACCACACCCACGCCGCTCCCTGCGCCAATGACGACCGTTGCTCCAGGCGGCGTTCCTCTGCTGTCTGACGCAGTGATCAGTTGGTATGAGGAGAAGGAGCGTACTAAGAGCTGGACGGACACGACTCGGAAGGCTCACCAAGTCGCGATGCGACATTTTATCGATGTCGCCGGGGATAGACCGATTAATGCCTACAACAAGGGCCATGGTCGCGCGTTCAAAGAGCTTCTGCTCCGTCTCCCATCGAACTTCCATAAGAAAGGTCCGTTCGCGAACCTGCCGCTTCAAAAGGTCGCCGAAAAAGCTGCCGCAATGAAGCACAAGGATTTGATGTCGACGGCGACCGTGAATGGCATCCTGAGAAAGGTATCGTCGTTCTTCACCTGGGCAATGGGTCACTATGACGAATGCCATCGGAACCCACTCGACAAGATGACAGACCGCATCACCGTCAGCGCTCGAAGTCAGCGCAACGCCTTCGACGTGACGCAGTTGAAGACCATATTCCACGCGCCGCTCTACAAGGGGTGCAAAAGCGAAAGCCGTCTTCACACAGCCGGTGACATCGTCCTTCGCGATCATGGACGGTTCTGGGTGCCTCTCCTGGGCTTGTTCACAGGGGCGCGGCTGGGTGAAATCGTCCAGCTTCACACTGCTGACGTCAAAGAGAAGAACGGCATCCATTACCTCGATCTATGCGAGACGGTCGGCGTTTCAGATCACCCCAAACGCCTGAAGACGGACAGCAGCAAGCGAGAAATCCCGCTTCACCCGAAACTGATCGAATTCGGCTTCCTCCACTTCGTAAACGCTAGACGAAAGGCACGCCATGTGCGGCTCTTCCAGGAGCTGGTGAATGAATCGGACGACATGCTCTCCAACAAGATGTCAAAACAATTTGGCTACTGGCTCGACCAGACTGGCATTGAAGCCGAGGGCGACGTGTTCCACAGTTTCCGCCACACATTCAAAGACGCCTGCCGCAACTCAGGTGTGCCAGAAGAGATGTCAAAATCCCTCATGGGCCATGAGCAGGAAGGCATGTCAGCCCGCTATGGCGATGGCTTCTATTTGAAGACGCTCGCTGCCGAGATGGAAAAGGTGAGCTATCCTGGATTAGACTTAACTCATCTTAAGTTTTCCAGGATTACGAACTCCTAGCGTACATTTCGTTTTATTTGGCGCGGAAATGATGGAATAAATCCTACCTCAAAGGGTAAACGCCATGACCGAATTTACATCGTTGAGTATTGATGGGTGGCGGCAGTTTGATTCCGTTCAACTCGACCTGTCAAAGCAGATCACCGTATTAACCGGCCAAAACGGGTGTGGCAAAACAACATTGTTGAATCTGCTCAACCGGCACTTCGGCTGGAGCTTGAATTTTATCTCCACGCCTCTGTCCAGCAAGCGCACAACCAGACGCATATGGTCTGACCTGTATCGTTCGAAAGAAGAAGATTCCGATATCGACGAGAATTCCAATCCCCAGGTTGAGATTGGAAAAATTGGATACGCTGACGGCAGTTATTGCCACCTGACGATCAACAGCCTGGTCGCTGCACAATATGACATGCAGTACAATGGAATGCAGACTGTCCTCGGCTTACACATTCCGTCTCATCGCCCCGTGGCGTCTTACACCAGCGTTCCAAACATACCAACGGACCCAAGAACCGCTACCCAAGAGTACCAGCAGTATCAGCAGCTATTGATACAATTTTATGGGGGGCAGAGAGCCGAAAATCCTGGAAAAATCCAAAAGCAGTCCCTGATTTCTTTCGCTGTTTTCGGTGAAGGGAATTCGTCGGTAACACCCAACCTGAAAATCATGCATCACTATCAGCAATTTCAGGAAGTCTTGCGAAATGTTCTACCAAAATCGATTGGGTTCAAGCGGATAGAGATCAGAATGCCTGAAGTTGTCCTGGTAACCGACTCAGGTGACTTTACGCTTGATGCAATGTCCGGCGGCGTGAATGCGATATTCAGCATTGCGTGGCAGATACATATGTTTGCCCAGGATCAAACGGAATTCGTTGTAACTATAGATGAGCCTGAAAATCATCTGCATCCAAGCATGCAGAGGACCTTATTGCCGAACCTAGCGAAGGCGTTTCCCAGTGCCAAGTTCATAATCTCCACCCATAGTCCGTTCGTCGTATCAAGTTTTCCAGATGCGAACATTTACGCCCTGGTGCGAAATGAGCGGTCTAGGGTGGAATCGGTGCTCCTGGATTTAATGGATGTATCAGGTACCCCTAACGAGGTGCTTCGCGAAATATTGGATGTCGGCTCGAACCTTCCGGTGTGGGTGGAGGACGCCGTAAGCAGCGTAATCGAGCAGACGGCTGACCTCCCCCCGGAAGAGAAAGCAAAAGCAATAATGGCGCAGCTGGAGCGGCTCGGAATTGCAAATGCAATTGCTGAGTATGGGAACAAGTCGCCGAATGCGTAACATAGCAAAACTACCTATCCCAGGTATCCTGGAGAACAACTGGGTCGACTGGACAAATCAGTATAAAGCAGACAAATCGAACAAAACAAAAAAATATAGATATCGTCATGCTGATATTAAATCAACTCTCGTTGAGGAAACTGGAAGTAAATGCATTTATTGCGAAAGCAAGATAGGGCACAATACTCCAGGGGACGTCGAACACAAGACGCCCTCAAGCGTTGATGTTGAGAAACACTTTCTTTGGGAAAATCTCACGATCGCATGCACAGAATGCAACCGAAGGAAACTGGCATACTTCGACGTCGACAAGCCTTTCCTTGACCCTTACGAAGGTGATGTAGAGGGACGCATAATGCACCTTGGGCCTGTCGTCGGGTGGCACCCAGGGGATGAAGCTGCCGAGATATCGGTCAGAACACTTGAACTGCATGACAACAGTCGAATGGAACTCATCAAGAGAAAAATCGAGGCAATCGATAATCTGAACAATCTAGTAGCGCGCTATCATAAAGTGGATGGAGTGATGAAAGATTTGATGCTGATTTCAATACAAAAACTGAAGGATACAAAGTCCGAATATTCCGGAATGATAAATACTGTTTGCGATCGGTACGGATTATAGTGCCGTCACATAGAATAAAATTCGCTAAATGGATTAATTACACAGATGCTTGTCGATATTTTTGCTCGCCGATACGAGGAACGTCAGCTTCGTGAGGCGTTCGATGAGCGGGACAGCCGCTTGCTTGTCCAATCGTTTCGCATCCTGGCAGAGGACCTTTCGCCATATTACATGGACGGCAAGGAGAACCCAACATCCGTCAATTTCTGGACGACGCTTGAAAGCAGCCTATCGCGCGAACTTGGTGTTAAGCAGCTTTCCGAGCACTGGTCATCATATACCTCAAATGGGCGAATTCAGACGTTTAAAAATACCCTGCTCGCAGTCTGCGAAAGGTGGCTGACCCAGGCGCCTGCCGGTTCGCCTGACACCTTCATGAAGGAGCGATTGAGCCTTATCGAACTTGGCTTCCGCGCCAAAGAAACCGATATCGCGGCAATGAATGCGAGCGAGATATCAGATGGCGAAAAGCTATTTGCCTCGTTGACCAGCCCTGGACTGAGACTGCCGGGGAACCCGGAAGACAGCGTCCGTGCTCGGCGTACTATGCGAACGAAGACATTTTATAGCGCCGTCGAAGAGTTAAACACTCGCTTCCGCCAAGCCAGATATCCGCTGAACTACCATAATGGCTTCATTCAGATAGTGACTGACGATCTCGTGCAGACAGAAGTTGAAACCCCTTTTTGGTCTCTCCTGGCAGACCCGCAATGGCAGAACGTCGATAT
Organism: Shinella sp. GW835-FHT14H05; assembly: GCF_058793575.1. Lineage (NCBI taxonomy): Bacteria > Pseudomonadati > Pseudomonadota > Alphaproteobacteria > Hyphomicrobiales > Rhizobiaceae > Shinella > Shinella sp. GW835-FHT14H05. The sequence continues at coordinate 23,562 of NZ_JBXAFY010000018.1, forward strand.
CGACATGAAAGAGGCGCTTGACCTTCGTGACAGCGATGGGCGAGACCCCGCCTTCTATGCGGCGCGAGCACTTGAAAGCACTATCAAGATCATCTCCGACGCCAAGGGATGGACCCATGGGAAAGAGAAGGGTGCCCATAACTATATCGAAAATCTCGGCTCGAAGACCAATGCGTTTATAGCACCCTGGGAAAGCGCCTCAATCAAGGATTTCTTTACACACGTTCGCAACCCGTTCGGGCACGGGGCTGGGAGCGCTGAAATGCCTTCTTTAAGTCGCCCGCAGACCGAGTGGGCGATTGAGTTCAGTATGTGTTGGATCAAGAATCTCATCCGCCGCCTATAGTGTTCCCCGCCTCACATCGCTGCTATAGCGCGGCGCCCGCTGCCATTCAGATTCTTTGTGCGCCACCGGGCGCAAGATGCCGTAGATTTCATGGATTCTAGCCAGGGACACGGTCAGGACACCAAATGCCTCCCTGTTGGCAGCCTCTGCCGTCTGGATAACTGTCGGCGGCAGACCACGGCGCCGGAGGATTTCCCCAGCGGTCGTGAAGCGCAGATATGCGTTGCGGGCGACGGTATGCTGCTCTTGGAGTTCCGTTTCCAAGTCGATTGTCATTTCAATGCCCCCAGTTGAGCCAACAGGGCGGCGGTCGACTGATCATTCTCCGCAAGGTCGCCGGGGCTGAAAGTGATGGATAGCAGGTCGACCAGCTTGGAAACGACGGTGACAGCTGTCTTCGCATCGGCAGCGGCTTTTGCCTGGGCAAGGGCGGTCAGGAGGCTGTCGATCAGATAGTTCCGTGCGAAACCCAGGTCCGCGAGGTCTTCCGCCCGCACCGAGTTACCCTCGTGCAGCGACAGAAGGTTTTCGCGCTGTGATTTGAAGGTGTCGATGGCAGCGGCAACGTCTGGACGGTTTTCGAGCCGATAGCCGTTTACTGTAGCGCCAGCATATCCAGCGGCCTTGTACGCCTTTTCGACAGATAGGCCCTGGGCGCGGTGTTTCGCGAAGGCAAGTTGGCGGGTCAGAAGTCCGCGAGAGGTCATTTGGCGATCCTTATTGGTCGTGTTTTTGTATGGATCGACAGGCCGATTGCCTGACTATCATCTATTAGCCATTCTACATCAAAGCGGGTAAATCATCAATAAAATTGATTGATGGCTCAATAGGGTCACGCTAGTTGAAGCCCGTGACAGCTACTGGGTGCAGGCGCGACCCCCAGGGGGTACGAGGGTTTGGGTCCCCGGCGCCGAAAGATTTCTAAGGGGGTGGGGTCAGATGCCCAGGCCGACCCGCAAGAGCAGGTAACCGAAAAACAGAAACATAACGGTTTCAGCCAGCTTGATGATGAAGCCGCTCATGCTACGACCTCCTTCTTCTCGACTCGCTTGGCAAGGCGGGAGAGTGTCGACCTGGAGCAGCCTGTTGCCTGCACGATGCTGTTCCAGGACTGCCCGCTGGCGAGCATCTTGACGATAGCAGCATTGCGGTCAGCATCTTCACGGCGCCCCTTGTAAGCGCCTTCCGACTTCGCTTTGGCGATGCCCTGAGACTGGCGACGACGACGATCTTCATAATCCTTGCGGGCAATCGCTGCGAGCATGTCAAGCATCATTCCGTTGATGGCGTCCAGCATACGGCTATGGATGTCGTCTTTATCGGCGGTGGCGAGCATCCAGGACGTCGGCAGGTCGAGCGCGACCACCTTTACATGCTTTGCCTTGATCTCCGCCTTGAGGGCTTCCCAGTCGACAGTATTCAGGCGGGACAGCCGGTCGACCTGCTCGACCAAAAGAATGTCCCCAGGTCTGCAATCCTTCAAAAGCCGAAAAAGCTCTGGGCGCTTCAGGGAGGCGCCGGATTCATTCTCTACGTACGAGGCGGCGATTGTCAGGCCGCGCTCATCAGCGAACCTCTGTAGGTCGGTGCTGGCGCGGTTGGCATCCTGGTCTCTGGTGGACGCTCTCAGGTAGGCTCGAACGAACATGAAAACTCCATACGGTTCGTTTTACATGGTTCGATCTTAATGGTTCTGCATAAGTAGTCAATCGCAATATAGCGAACCAATCAAAATATAGTTCGGCTGATGTATACCCATAAAGAACCACTTATTCGATAATATCTGAATATAAATCTATATTTACATAATTATTTTACATATTAAATTATAATACTGGCCGCAACGTCGCCTATTCCATTATAAAATTTCTGATGTTCGCGCTGGAAATAAATGATTTTATTTCGGAAAAACTAAAATCCGCCACGCGGTAAATCAAAATCGGTTTCCGGTAATTTGAAATCGAGCGCGAGCCGTCTCAAATTTTCAGCATAGGTTTTTGCTGCGAAAAATCCGCGTTCCGTGGTCGGATTGAGGGTGTCTAGCGAAGATAGAGAGCAATCACGACAACAGCGACGATGATAGCGGCAAAGGCGATCCACGCCCACCGAGACATGGGACTGGGGGTGTAGTCGTTGCCCGGTCCTGGTGACTTATCCCATCCGCTGACCATGGCAACCTCTTGTTCCCACCAAGGAACTCACCCTACAACTTCCGAGATGAAAATCGAGGGGAGTCGACTGTGCCTGGTGAAGAAACGGCAAGGGAATGGACAGATGCCGAACTGATGGCTTGCGTCGTCGCCTATCGCGAAATGCAAGTTGAACAAGTCGCCGGGCAACCAGTGAACAAGACGGCAAAACGTAACCAGGTTCTGGCTACCACGCTGACGTCGAGATCGGCAGGGTCATACGAGTTTCGGATGTCGAACATCAGTGCGGTGGTGGATGAGCTAGGCCTTCCGATCCTGATCGGCTACCAACCGCGCCGTAATGTGGGCGCTAAGGTTACGGCCAAACTGTTGCCAATGATTAATTCCGTATGGCAACGCCAGCAGTCTTCTGAAGCTCCGACAGCCGACCCCGAAGCGCTCCAGACCCGCGTGAAGTCGGCGCGATCGAAAGTCAAAGCAAACGCGGCAATGCCCCCGCCGATCAATCCGGTAAGCGGTAGCAAGGTCGAGTCGACCACGACGAGGTTCGTTCGCGATCCTAACGTGATCGCCTGGGTGCTTGTCATGGCAGCTGGCAAGTGTGAAGCCTGCGGCGACCCCGCACCATTCTTACGTGATGATGGGGAACCGTACCTGGAGGTTCACCATGTCCGCCCGCTTGGCGAGGGCGGGCCAGATAGCGCCGACAACGCAGTGGGGATTTGCCCGACGTGCCACCGCCGATTTCATCATAGTGTAGACAAAGATCGCTACCGCCGCGAGACAATAAAGAAGGTCACGCGCCTGATCAATTATCCTGCTCTGACGATTGATGAAGAGATTTCATAGCGACTTTGGCACTAACAAATTTGCGAGTTGAGCGAGCATGAGCGGCGCCTATGGTTTTCGGACAACCAAGGAGCGATGAATGACCAAAGACCAGATTGCCGACTTCATCCACGACGTGGTCGACGCCGGATGCGATCCTGTTGCCGTGGGTGACAATTGCTGGCTGTATGGCGATGCGGACTTACCGCCAGAAACGGCGCTAGCCCTTCAGCCGACACTCAGCGAAATAGACCGCCGCTATGGCGACCGGGACCACCTGCATTTCGAGATCATCGACCATCTTCATTCGATTGGCAGGTCGTTTCGGCTTACCTGACACTCAGGGCGCCAATGAGCGCGAAATATGCATTGCCTGCCCCTTCTGCCCCTTTCCAGAGGGGCAGCTGCCCCTTCGAATTACGCAACGAATTCATGGTGATAGTGTGTAAACGGGGCAGAAGGGGCAGATCTCTCAACCTTTATATATGGCCGTAGATTCTGTTTTATTTTTCTTCTGCCCTATGCATCGAACGGGTTGAGTTTTCTGCCCCTTCTCCCCCGTCGACACCCTAACAATCTGATTTTACACAGCAATTTCACAGGGCAGACTACCCCTTCTCCCCTTTCCAAAGGGGCAGACCGCAAATGAGAAACGCCCGCTCGAAAGCGGGCGCTCGATCACACTCAACACTCCACCCAGTCAAACTGGCACGAATGTAAATCGCTTGCTGCCGTCCGTGGTGCCGTCGATACCGAAACGCACAGCCTGCATTGTACGCAGAACGTCACCGTTTTTCGTCTTTTCCCAGCCCGATGCACCATTGCGGTCGACCCAAGAGCGATGGGATAATTCAAAAGTTCTCGCCTGGAGGCGTCCTAGCCTTTCGCTAAGCTGCTTCGACTGAACAATGTTCGGATCACGAAGGCCCAAGGCACCAAGGTCGACCTTGAACCCTTCATCATCCTCGTCATCGCCGAAGTCAGCCTTCGCCGCCTTGAGGACGTCGGCAGCAGTAAACCCCTGGGGGACCGCCTGCTTCTTCCCGTGCTGCGTCTTCTCGACCAATCTGTTGCTGGCGCGAGCACTCGCCTGCTTGTCTTCCAGCATCGCAAGCAGCGCCTGCATGAATCCGGTCTCGGCGTCGGTATCCTGCTTCTTTGCACCACGGAATGCGCCTAGGTTCGAAAGGAACCCGTCGACCCCTGCGGCCTCCAGGATACCGCCCATCACGCGGGCGTAATGCTCGAACGATGCGAATTGAAGGTCTGCGAGGTGGCATCCCTTGGCGAACCAGTTTTGGACGATCACGAGGCACGCCCAGACCAGTTTGCCACGGTTGTCTGCCATCCAGGTTTGAAGAGGATTGTGCCGAAAGCTCCTACCGGTCGTCGGGTCGACCGACTTGGCATCGAGGCGGATAGGGACGATGCGGCGAACCTGTTCATCTTCCATTTCGATGTTGTTGGAAGTGAACACGATCTGAGACCGGACTCTGGCTTCAAAGTTCTGGTTTCCGCCCAGGATGCGGTCGGACCAAACGTCTGCCGTGATCAACGACGCCAAAGCGCCGCCTCTCAGCTTGCCTTTGATGTTGTCGAATACCAGGAGGGAAACGCCTGCCATGAGCTTTGACGTGATGACCTTGCGCATCTCCTCGTCATTCGACGTGTAGGGCTGCATGGCAGCGCGAGCGCCGTTCGCGATGATGCTTGCGGCATCAGTCAGCAACGATGCGCCTGTGCCTGGGGAAGGCTTGTCGACAAGATAGGCGGGGGCAGCACCGTCGAACAGATCACGGACGAACTGATGGAGAAGGAACGCCAAGGCGTTTGCCTTCGAACCCCGTCCGGTGTCATCGGTGGCATTTGAGCCGTCGAAGTCATCCGTAAACGGAAAACCGCCCAGGACGTCGACCATGAGCAATTCCAACGCCTCTGCAACGTCATCGTCAGACGGCTTATCCTGGATCGGGTCGACCTCCAAACCTCGAAGGTCGAAATAGTATTTCAGATTCTGAGCATACCCACCGCCGCGATGAAGGGTGCCATCGCGAGCGTGAAGCGGAATGCGGGTGAACCTCAGAAGTTCCGGGAAAAGTCCCTTGCCCTGCCCCATGATGTCACGAAGCACGTCTAGAGGAAGTGAGACATCCCGCTTCTTCCCGTCGCTCGTCTCGCTCAGGACGATGACAGCGCGATTGCATTCATATGCCATCCGGTCGGGCGTCAACTCCTCCAGGGTCATGCCGCCGTCAGCAGCCGCAACCGTGCGGTAGCGACCGCCATTGTAGTCAAACATGTATTCGGGGGTGTTGCGTAGAGCCAGCCCGCGTCTTGTTTCCTCGCCCTGACGTTCGAACCCGTCACTGGTGAAAATGGTCGGCTTTGGATTGCCCTTGATAGTCGCGGCGCGTGAGGCCTTGGCATGATCTAGCCTTGCTCTCGACCTCGCGTCCTTTAGGAGTTGATTGAATTGCGCGACACTCAACGGGATGTTGCGCTTCAAGTCATCTTGGGTTTTCAGCTCTAGCGCCTTGTTGTCCGCCTTCGCCATCTCCGCAAAGACTTTAGCGCAGTCATCACTGGCAATGTCGCGGTTTGACTTGAAGGACGATAGCGCCAAGTCAAAGACCTCTTGATCGAATGACGGTTTTTCGGCTTCAGTCCAGTTGAGCGAAATGCCTTCGATCCCCTTCGCTCGCCATTTCTCGACTAAGGGGCTGATGTCAATCGCCTGACCGTCGTCGCCGACGACGCCCGCATCGTCGTCAACGAATTCCAGCAAGGTTTCGATGCCGTTGAAGCGGCCATCGTCCTGCATGGTTTCTACCGCTTGTGCCAGGAAATTCAGACGATTGCGACGACCTTTGCAATGCCCATGTTGGCAATGCATGACGTAGTGTCCGACGTCGGAAATCACGGCATTGATGCAGATGAAACCGGCATCATTTGCATTGTCGCCGCTCTCGTGTGGCGAATGCTCATGATCGAACGGGCATTCCGTCGTCACCTTGACGTCACCCTCATTGGTGCGCTTGTTCGGATAGTGCTCGGCCATGAAATCGGCGACTTGAAAAGCCGCGCTGAAATCGCGGTCGAACAACGTGATCCAGTGCGGTACCTTGTCGGCAGTCTTTACCTTGCTTCCCTTGGCCTTGCTGGGGACCGTTGCTAGGTCGATGGGGTAGTCGTCTAAATCCAAGCTTTTTCCGACGACGATTTCGACATGTTTCTGTGAGCCTCGCTTATGCGAAGACCAATAGAAAAGGCGGTTCGGATCGGTGCAGGCCTCGTCAAACTTAATGCGCAACTTCAGGGAAACCGCTTCAATTTTAGCGGCCCAGATAGCGGCAGCCCGATCCAGATCGTTCTTGCCTTCTTTCATGAACTCGAAGTCCCACGCCAATGGCATCACGATGCGGAATTTCTTCACGGGGGCATGGGTTAGCGCGCACCCTACCTCCGAGCCTTCGTGAACGATGGGGCCGCCCCTCACGTCATCAGCAAATTTTGGAAGCAAATTGCCGGATTTGATGATGTAGTCCCGCGCCTGATCGTTGGTGATCTCGTCACCAAAATCCTCGACCGCAATGCCCAAGTATTTGCCGAAGTCCTTGAGCTTTACGAACGTCTCCGTCTTCATGTGGGAATGAGTGGACGCAATGATTCCGCACAGACCGGCATCTTGTAGGCACTTTCGTAGATACGTTTCATCCTCGCCAGTGTCAGAGTCTAGCACCATGATGCTAGATTTCAGCATGCTCGTTTTTCCGCGTGAGATGGCGCCGGTAGTTAGCTCGCCTTGCAGATAGGCAGGGCCATCCTTCTGGGAGCGCTTGTCATGGGTCGTGATCTTTGTGAGGAAGGTCGATCCATTATAGGTCCGTTTCCCGACATCTGCCGAGTCTTTAGCGTTTTTCGGTTCGGAAAGCGTGATACCGAAGTCGAACAATTCCTCGACCTGGGCATATGTGCCGCCATAAATGCGGCAGTCGGGATTACCCGGAAAGGTCTCGAAGCTTTCGACTGCGATTAGGTCTTCAGTTTGATGAATCGACATCATGCAGCCCTCCCGATCTGGGTGGCGCCAACGTCATTTGCGACACTCAACGTCCAGGAAGGCGGCGCCTGACTGAAACCCACCCGCGCAGTTCGGATGCTCTGTCGGACATCGTCCACGATCATCCAGGCTGGCGTGAGTTCGCCGTTCGCGTGGGTGCTGTCACTACGTCGCGAACGCATGGCATGAAGCTCCTCAGCGTCATGGAACTCGTGCGGCGATAGGGCTTCGTAGTATTCGAGGTTTTCGCTGTCGGTGTGGTCTGGGCATTGTTCAGCAAAGATGGAAAACATCTTCGCGTAGCCATCGTGAGATGGATCGTATTTTGGAGAATTGGTCACTTTTAGTCCTTCGAATAGCAGAAGGAAACTTGACAAATCGACAATTAAATCATATGTTTAACCTATCGAAACATCGAGTCTCATTCGGTGTTTGAGATTGGGCATACTTGGCGAGCGCCGGAGCAATCCAGCGCTCGCTTTTTTCGTCGTGGCGACATCAGTCCACGGGCATCATGCGATCACGGAACACATGTTGCGCCCGTGGTGCAGGAAGTCGGATAAGGCTGTCAGCTCGGTCCCGCTGAACAGCAAATAGCGGGTCGCCCAAGCGAAGAAGCCCAGGGCGGTAGTCTCCAATCGCCGTTGCAAGAAGACGTTTATCCCAGAGGTAGAACCGCGTCTTCGAACCGTCTGGCGCGATCTGGCAGAACGACGGGGTGGCGGAATAGGCGCACACGTCGTCCCCCTCGAACGTTACCGCTGCGAAGCGTCCTTGATCATCGATAAGATTGATTGCTGCCTCCGATGCCAAAAGGTGCGGGAGGCTCTGGAATGTCACCGGTTCCCCGGTGGTTGCTTTTAGTTCAATGCCTGCTTGTACGGCGGGTGCGAGGGCATCGCGGACCAGCCCCAATTTTTCCAGGGCATCGACGGAATTCACGGTCATTCAGCATACTCACTTCTGTTGCTTTCGTTGCGTTTCTCCCTCGGTTTCAGTTTCCGTAACATACAACATCTTTCGGGTTCTGAAAAGAAAAATGTTCTGCGGATCGTTATAATTTGGGAATCATATTCGTAATAGAGCTATATAGACCTATTAAATTCCGCAAAGTGAGCCACTTAAGAAAAATTTTGACTCGTTATGTAATACTGTTACAATGCTCTCAATCAACGTTATTGAGGTTATGAATATGAGAAAACGTAAGACAGCAGAGGAGCGTAAAACTCCTTTCTCCGTGACTGCTTCAGCTATTGAGCGGACAAGCATTGACAATGCGGCTAGGGCCGCTGGCCTGCCACGCTCAGTCTTCATCGTCCGAGTTGTCGGCGACTACATCGCCTTCCAGAATCGCCAAGTCGGCGGACTGCAGGAGGCCGCATGACCTGCCTTGTGACCCCTGACGAGGCGCGAACGATCCATGCCTATTTTCGCAACGTGCGGATCGTCCGCGATCTTACTGACTTGGCGGAGCTGCGACGCCTGACACTCCAAGAAGGGCGTGCGTTGCGCGCCAGCCTGGCGGAGGTCGACGCACTCCGTGGACAGGTCCGCATCATCAACGAACGATCATTCAACAACACCAAGAGCGATCAAGTCGCCGCTTAATCTAGGAAGGAAATTTCCGTGAACTTGAACCTTGAGAAGCTGAAGAGCTATTCCACGACAACGCAGATGCATATCGGTCGCGCATTCGAGCGCTTCAACGTATTGAATGCCAAGCCGGTAAAGACTGCTGCGGAAATTCTGGAACTGGAACGCCACCGCAAAACACTTGGGCCGTTCGATTCCGACGCAGCGCCCGTCTTGAACAACGCGCCGGATCGCCGCGAGCAGAAAGCCGCAGAGGTTGCCGACCTGAACCGGGGCTTGATCCTGAACCAGATCAAGGTCGAAGCTGCCGCTATGTCGGGCGCCCAGCGCCTAACCCTGCATCGTCAATCCGCTGCGCTCGCAAAGCTGATCGTCAAAAACCCTGCCAGCCTTTCGGTCCAGGAGCAGGCTGACATTGAGCGCCTGAAGGCCAACGTCATTCGATTTGTCGGACCCGCAGAACGTCCAGGCCGCGACACCGATTTCAAGGTGGCGTCATGACCAGCCCACACATTGCTATGAATGCCACCGTCGTACGCGATAGCCGGTCGACCGCCGACCTTGCTGCCGAGCATTCGGCGGCATCGGCTCGCATCAACCAACCTCACCCCTATTACCACGGCAAGGTTGTACCTCACGAGCCGAGCCAGGAAGAGCGCGACGCCGTACAGGCCCGCATCGATTCCTACAGACAACACGCCTTCCAGGCGGCCGAAGCCGCCGAGCACGACCATTGGAGTTACTGAGATGACGACCGAGAAACATGACATCCATACCGGCCTCACAGTTCTGAAACACCGCGATCTCCTGAACGACGCGAAGAAGGGGATGCCGATGACCGATGTTCCCGCAGGCGCCGCCCAGCGCCGCGCACGTATCCGCGACCTGGAAGGTGTCCGCATCTACCGGGGAACGGAGTCAATCGTGGTCAGCTCGCTGAACGCCCGCGACCACTGCCAGCACCTAGGCTGGAGCGAGATGCCGACACCGGAATGGCTGGCGGCTAATCCGACTCAATAAGTATCTGAAGCAGGAATGAGCCTGCCGACGATACCGGACGGAGACCCCGCTTGCCGAAAGGCTTGCTCCGTCCGGCAACTCCTAAAACCTTTCGGCGGCTTTGCCACGTTACCGCCCTGTCTCCCGCGCCGTCAAAGATGCGGACGCTCCCACGACGAGTGCCGCTAAAGCGCTCCTTCAATCTGACGACGTTGCGCCAAGCGGCCTTTGATCTGATTTTCAAGCTTAGCCAGCACCACCTTGTCAGTAGTAAGCTTTTGGAGCTTTTTGATCTCGGCAAGCTTCTTATGCTGTCGATTTGGTAGCTTCAGGGTGCCATTTCGAATTATCACTCCCGTGATGTCTGCTGGCGACCCTACAAGACTGACTTCTTTTTCCCGTTTCAGCTTGAAACCATTTTTGACGATGATCTGCTTCACCTGCCACACCAGCGCGCCTGGAACTGTCGACCCGGACAACGTGATGTCGTCGGCATATACGCTTAGAGTGCAGCCAGCACCTGCGACGGCCTCGGCAACCTCCGCCCACATTCTCCTGTTCGAAAAGTACGCGAGAATGGGGCTGCATGGCGCCCCCTGAGGCAACCTTCCATTTTCGGTTACGAGAGACACTAGGACTGCTGTAACATCGGGCGCGCACTTCATGACGTTGGAGAAGAACCAAGCAACCCGATCCGCGCTGCAGCTGGGGAAGTAATCTGCAATGTCGAGCAACCAGAAAGCGCTGTTGTTCACGTGCCTTTTGGCGTTGTCGACATAAGACACCCCCTTTACCGGGCTACACAGAAATCCGGGAGGCTCTATCCGAGCGAGGAGATTTGCGACCCGCGTTTGCAGCTTTTTTAGCGGGTCAACCGGAATATCTATAGGGCGGTAGCTCGCTGCTTGCTCGGCTGGTGGCGGCTCCTTCAACCACGGAGCCGTGTCGCTGTCCTTTGGCTTCCATCGCTTCTTATAGCGAACCTCAATCGCCCCCACCGACTTCAAGTGTGCAGGCGAACATAGCAGGACGTCTGCAAGCTTCTTTCGCGTGCGTATATTGAACAATGCGCTGGCTTCCAGCGCGTGAAATTGGATTGTCTTAGGCGGCATCTGACGAAGACTTCTGCTCGATCAATTGCAAAAAATTGATCACCTTAGAGGCAATGAAAGATTTAGCTTTTTCTCCCTTGCCAGCCTTTTCAATATTTTCAGAAAAAAACATAATTGAAGACATAGGTATCCCAAATGTCTTAGAATATCTGTCAATTAAATCCAGTGAAGGAGTCTTGGTTCCACCCTCGATTTCTGAAAGATGAGATTTTGATATACCTAGTTTCTCAGCGGCTTCGACCTGCTTCAGGTCGTGGAACACTCGAATTAATCTCAAGGCTTCGGACAACATATTACAATTCCTTTCCTTGTAGATATTGGGTTAACGGCCTATCACGACGATCCGAAGATATCGAGGCATAACCGCACGAGGCGGTATATGGTCAAAGCCAGCCGGAAAGCCGACTTCAACATTCGCGGATTTTTCAGCTGTTTCCAGCACCAAGAGACGATCCGTTTCCAGCGCGTCTTCGTTCCACTCTTTAGCCGCTGCTGCTGGCGATCACTTTCTTCTATAGACATATAGAGTTCCTTCTGTTTGCCCTCGGGACCATCCCTAAGGGTCGTCGCCAAACAGTGTCGGAACCAGCAGCACGCACCTTCTACCTAGAAGCAGCCCGCTCGTCGGGGCTGCTTCTGCTTCGCCCGCCGCCGCCGTCCCCTCTCGGGTCCTCGGGCGTCCGGGTAAGATCAGAGGACACGAAGGCCCTCCACGGCACTCCCATTTCTGAGAATGGCCTGAAAATGACGACTTCTTCCGCTCGTGATCTGCATTGAGAGATAGGGAGCTTTCACTCAAAGGTCAAGAAGAAAGTTCGCTTATGGCGAACTTTCTTCTTTCACATGATGACTTTCCGACTTTTCAGGCTAAGCATGATCCCTAAGCCCGCCTACAAACTGCGACGCAGGGGCAGAGCAGCTGTGGCGATAGAACTGAAGGCGTTCTCGCTTTTGAAGCTGCCAAGGCAACCGACTCGCCTAGGTCCGCGAGCGGTCAATCGCCTGACAGCAATCGCAAGATCATCTTCGCCTTCTGCCGCCATTTCCGAATGTTGGTCGGGGTCGGCTCGCGCTCTACGGCTTCTGCAAGCCGTTCGGCATGGATCATCAGGCGGGCATGAGTATCGATGGATAGAGCTTGTTGCATGGCGTAACTCCGTTTGTTGGAACGGGTCGAACATATGCGTGTTAAGTCACTATCCACCAGGATATTATTTCTGACATTTCAATGGCTTAATGGAAAATTTTCTATCCTCACAGCGCAGAATGTCAGAATTTTTGACATGGAACGTCGCCTGTAGCTTTAACCATAGTAGTGGGCGCGCAAATTGCATCGAAAACTAGGGTTGATATCTGCCAGGAACTGGTACAAAACTGGGACATCAACCGGTACACGATTTGTAGAACGTCACCCGTAACGTGTTGTTTTCAAATGGCTAACGAGCTAAATCGACTTCCCGCTTAGCTCCACCAAACTTCCCCTGATCCATAAAAGACTGAAACCGCCAGCACCCTACGGCTGTTCGCGCGTGCCTGGCACTTCGCGCTGGTCGGCATCTTCGAGGTCAGTCTTCACGACGAAGGCGTCCGTGTGCTGGCGGGCGGCTTCGCGTACGGCGGCGAGGTTGGGGACGTCGTCGCCCTCGATTTCGCCGTCACCCTGGTCAATTTCGCGGGCGGCCTGAAACCAGTGATCGTCGGGCTTGCCGTCAGGCTGGCCTTCCTGCTGCCAGAGTTCGTGGGCGCGTTTGCGGATTTTTTCTTCGCGGTCGTCGGTCATGGAGTTGCTCCCTTCGCATTTCAGCAATGAACGAAGGGCGTGGCGGGATGTTCCGCGCCCTGCCCTTCGCCTCCGCTGGATTATGCCCCCGCTTGCGCAGGTAAGGAAGCGCGAATAAGCATGGGCTTTCGGGCGTCTCAGGGATTGGACGCACGCCTTGTCGGGGGACAAACATGAGCTTTACGGAAACGACGACCACCTCCTGGTTCTCCAGGTTGAAGGGCGCGCTGATCAAGATCGTGGTCGGCTTCATCCTTCTCATCGCCTGCATCTGGCTGCTGTTCTGGAACGAGGGCCGGTCGGTGAAGACCTATAGGGCGCTCGTCGAGGGCGCAGGGCTGGTCGTGTCGGTCGACAATGGCAGCGTCGATCCGGCAAACGACGGAAAGCTCGTGCATATTTCCGGGCCGGTGAAGCCGGTCGGCGTGCCGGAGGACGACGTGCTCGGCATTTCGGCGGATGGCGCGGTCGGCGTCAATCGCATCGTCGAGATGTACCAGTGGATCGAGACCTCGAAGTCGGAGACGCGCAAGCAGCTCGGCGGCAGCGAGGAGACGGTCACCACCTATTCCTACCACAAGGAATGGAAGAGCAACGAAGTCAACTCCAACAACTTCCGCCAGTCGGGCCATGACAATCCGCAAAAACCCATCGACGATGCGAGCTTCCCGGTGAAATCCGCCACGATCGGCGCCTTCAGCGTGGATGGCCGCGCGGTCGCCCGCCTTGGCGACGAGCGCCCCGTGCCGCTCACCGCCATTGAGGCGAACCGGATGAGCGAGGCCGTGACGCTCGGAAAGCCCGTTTCAACGATTGCCGGCCAGGCCGTCTTCTCCTTCAACCCGGAGGACCCGCAGGTCGGCGATATCCGTATCCGCTTCGAGCGCTCGGACATTTCCGAGGCGAGCTTCGTTGGTGCGCAGCGCGGCAGCGGGCTGACACCCTACAAGACGACGAACGGGCGCGACCTCTTCCTGAGCGACGCCGGCCTTCTTGATGCGCCAGCCATGTTCGACGCGGCGCAGAGCGAGAACACGATCATCACCTGGCTGGTGCGGGTCGGCGGCCTCGTCGGCATCTTTGTCGGCTTCGCCTTCATCCTGTCGATCCTCGGCGTGATCGCCGACGTGGTGCCCTTCATCGGCTCCATCGTGCGCTTCGGCACGACGGCGATCGCCCTCATCTTCACCCTGCTGATCGGCCCGGCCGTCATCGCCATTGCCTGGATCGCCTATCGGCCGTTCGTTGCCATTGCGGTTCTCGCCGCCGGCATTGCGATCGCGGCCGGCATCCTCTATCTGCGGCGCGGCAAGGCGGCGGCGACAACACCGGCTCTCGGGAGAGCGTGACCGCGCCCGCACGACAACAACAGGGCGGGTGACGCTTGACCTACTATGCCTCGAAGATCTTCTGGCTCGCGGCCCAGCCCTTGTCGCTTGCCCTTCTGCTGGTCGTGTTCGGCCTGCTGGCCGGGCTACTGCGCTGGAAGCGGCTGCGGACGGCGGCAAACATTTTTGCTGCCCTCCTGCTCTTCGTCACGCTGTTCACCTCGACCGGCGCGGTGCTGCTGCAGGTTCTGGAAGACCGCATCCCGCGGGCCGAATTGCCGGCGGGCGGCCCCGGTTGCGTCATCATGCTCGGCGGTGGCGTGGAGGCGGAGGTGATCGCGGCGCGCGACGGCTTCGAGATGAACCAGGCCGGCGACCGCTTCATCGAGACGCTGCGGCTGGCGCGGGAGTTTCCCGCGGCGCGCATCCTGATTTCCGGCGGCGACGGCTCGTTCAGCGGCAACTATGAGGGCGATGCCGCGGTGGCGACGCGCTTCTTCGAGGCTCTCGGGGTTCCTGCCGACCGGCTGATCCGCGAGACGGAATCGCGCACCACCTTCGAGAATGTCGAGAACACCAAGGCGCTATTGGCGGCAAACGGCCTTGACCGCTGCCTGCTGGTGACCTCTGCCTTCCACATGCCGCGCTCGGTGGGCCTGTTCCGTAAGCTCGACATCGACGTGCTCCCCTGGCCGACGGATTTCCGCACGACGGGCCAGGCCGGCCTCGCCTTCGATTTCAGCCAGCCCTCGACGAACAGTCAGCTGATGACGACGGCATTGCGCGAATGGACGGGCCTGCTCGCCTACTATCTCGCCGGCCGCACGCACGCGCTGTTCCCGCAATAGAAGCTATTTTTTCGAGATCGTGTCGAACTGGGCGCCGCGCACGCGGATTGTCATGATGCAATATTCGGAATCGTCGCGACCGCAGCTTGCCGCATTGGCCTTCAGTTCCAGCACCATGTTGCCGTAGCGCTTCTTCAGCTCGTAACCATAGAGATCGGCATTGGCGGCGAGGAAATAGCCGCCCTCGGCGACCTGGATGTAGAATTCGTAGGGGCAGCCGACATTGCCGCACAGGCCGCCCGGCGTGCCATCGCAATTGACCGCGCCGAGATTGACGATGGCGTCGAGAAGGCTGTCATTGTTGAAATCGATCGCCTCGGAAAAGTCCTCGCCGTAGATCGGCGTCTTGCAGCGCTTGGCGACCTCGGCCTGCGCCGTGGCGATGGCATCCGGCACGATTTCCGCCGCGCGGACCGGCAGGACGGTCGAAACGAGCGCTGCGCAGACAAGCGCCAGGATTCTGATGCGGATGGCCATCTCTCAAACCTTTCCATGGCAGGCGATTCGGTCATTATGCGAACGGGCCGGCGCGCTGCCTGATTCTGCCCCGGTACACGGGCGCGCACTCTAGCGCGGCAAAGCTGTCGCGAGGCTTGGCCCGAGAACGGGCCTGTGATGGAAGGGAACAATAAGCGTGCCGATCCTGGAACTGCTCGATTATACCGGCGTGGCGGTCTTCGCCGCCACCGGCGCGCTTTCGGCCTCGCGCAAGCAGCTCGACATTATCGGCTTTCTCTTCCTTGCGGCGGCGACCGGCATCGGCGGCGGCACGTTCCGTGACGTCATCCTCGGCGCAACGCCCGTCTTCTGGGTGGTCAACCCGACCTATCTCATCGTCTGCGTGGTGGTGGCGCTTGTCGTCTTCGTGCTCGCGCACCGCATCGAGTCGCGCTACCGGCTTCTGCTCTGGCTCGATGCGATGGGGGTCTCGGCCTATTGCGTGATGGGGGCGGCGAAGGGCCTTGCCGCCACCGGATCGCCGACGGTCGCGATCACCACCGGCGTGCTGACCGCAAGTTTCGGCGGCATCCTGCGCGACCTGCTGGCGGGCGAGCCTTCCGTGCTGCTGCGGCCGGAAGTCTATGTCACGGCGGCACTCATCGGCTCCGCGGCCTTCACGGCGGCAAGCGTTGCCGGCGCCCCGCTCTGGCTCGCCTCGGCGATCGGAATCGGCGCGGCCTTCATCGTGCGCGGCGGAGCGTTGCGGTTCGGCTGGCGGTTTCCGGTCTACAGGCCGCGGCCGGGACGGCATCCGGATGACGTGATGTGAGGGCTTAGAGTGCTCTCAGGGCTTGCGCGGGCGCAGGCGGATGATCACATCAACGTGAGCGATCTCCATGCCTTCCGGCGGCTCCGGCAGGTTGCCGATCGCGATATTGCTAACCGGAATGTCGAGAACGTGGTTCTCGCCCTCGACGAAGAAATGGTGGTGGTCCGAGACGTTGGTGTCGAAGTAGGTCTTCGAGCTTTCGACCGCGAGAACGCGGATAAGGCCCGCCTCGGTGAACTGGTGCAGCGTGTTGTAGACGGTTGCGAGAGACACCGGAACGCCCGCAGTAACCGCTTCTTCGTGCAGTTCTTCCACTGTCAGGTGGCGGTCGCCCTTGGCGAACAGCAGGTCGGCGAGAGCCACGCGCTGGCGCGTCGGGCGCAGGCCGGAATGGCGCAGGCGCTCTTCGATGGGCAACTCGTGTGCATGCGTCATGGGCGACGGATCCGCTTGTCTGGCCTTGAACAACAATCTTGATATTTCGATATAACTTTAGCGCCGCCGGGATTCAATAGGATTACGGCGCTTGAAAGGCGCGCAACAGGCGGAAAAACCGGGGCCTTTGCTTGCCCTGCCCGAATTTAGGCTGGCTGTCACCGCAAGCATCATGTATGCGGACTGCTGAATTAACGTATCGCCCGGCCAGGGCGCGACGATAAAAAGGGGTGGTTCGGGGTGCTTCAATTCGCGCCTTAGCTGCTCTAAATCTAAACGCAATAAGCGTCTACGCGACCGGGGATGAGACATTCGATGACGACCAGGCAATCCAGCTACAACTATGAGGAAATTCTGAGCTGCGGCCGCGGCGAGCTTTTCGGCCCCGGCAATGCCCAGCTTCCTCTGCCTCCCATGCTGATGGTCCATCGCATTACCGATATTTCCGAAACGGGCGGTGCCTTCGACAAGGGCTATATCCGCGCCGAATACGACGTGCGCCCCGACGACTGGTATTTCCCCTGCCACTTCCAGGGCAACCCGATCATGCCGGGCTGCCTCGGCCTCGACGGCATGTGGCAGCTCACCGGCTTCTTCCTCGGCTGGCTCGGCGAGCCCGGCCGCGGCATGGCGCTCTCCACCGGCGAAGTGAAGTTCAAGGGCATGATCCGCCCGACCACGAAGCTCCTGGAATACGGCATCGATTTCAAGCGCGTCATGCGCGGCCGCCTCGTGCTCGGCACGGCCGACGGCTGGTTGAAGGCCGACGGCGAGACTATCTATCAGGCATCCGACCTGCGCGTCGGCCTGTCCAAGGACAAGGAAGCCTGAGGCGGCGGCCTACGCCGCCTTCACCACGAGACGTTCTAGATAAAGGTCAGAAACATGAGACGGGTTGTTGTCACGGGTCTGGGGATCGTATCCTCCATCGGGAACAATGCTGACGAAGTGACGGCGTCGCTGCGCGATGCGCGCTCCGGCATCAGCTTTTCCCAGGATTTCGCCGACCACGGCTTCAAGTGCCAGGTCTGGGGTGCGCCGAACATCGACACGGCCGACCTCGTGGATCGCCGCGCGGCCCGCTTCCTGTCGCAGGGCGGCTCCTGGAACCACGTCGCCATGAAGCAGGCGATCGCCGATTCCGGCCTGGAAGAGGCCGATTATGCCGCCAACGAGCGCGCCGGCATCATCATGGGTTCGGGCGGCCCCTCCACCCGCACGCTGATCGAGGCCGCCGAGATCACGCTGAAGAACAATTCGCCCAAGCGCATCGGCCCGTTCGCCGTGCCGAAGGCGATGTCGTCCACGGCATCCGCGACGCTTGCCACCTGGTTCAAGATCCACGGCGTCAACTATTCGATCTCCTCGGCCTGCTCCACCTCGGCGCACTGCATCGGCAATGCCGCCGAAATGATCCAGTGGGGCAAGCAGGACATCATGTTCGCCGGCGGCCACGAGGACCTCGACTGGACCATGTCGAACCTCTTCGACGCCATGGGCGCCATGTCCTCCAAGTACAACGACACGCCCGCCACCGCATCGCGCGCCTATGACGTGAGCCGCGACGGCTTCGTGATTGCCGGCGGCGCCGGCGTGCTGGTGCTGGAAGAATACGAGCGTGCCAAGGCCCGCGGCGCCAAGATCTATGCGGAAATCGTCGGCTACGGCGCGACCTCGGATGGTTACGACATGGTCGCTCCGTCGGGCGAAGGCGCGATCCGCTGCATGCGCCAGGCGCTTGCCACCGTGAAGGGCGACGTCGACTACATCAACACGCACGGCACCTCGACGCCCGTCGGCGATTCGAAGGAGATCGGCGCGATCCGCGAAGTCTTCGGCGACAAGATCCCGCACATCCAGTCGACCAAGTCGCTGACCGGCCATTCGCTGGGGGCTGCCGGCGTGCAGGAATCGATCTACGGCCTCCTGATGATGCAGGCCGGCTTCATCGGCGAGAGCGCGCATATCACCGAACTCGACCCGGAATTCGACGGCGTGCCGATCGTGCGCAAGCGCATCGACAATGCCAAGATCGACACCGTTCTTTCCAATTCCTTCGGCTTCGGCGGCACGAACGCCACGCTGGTCTTCCAGCGCCACAACGGATGACCAGCATGACGGGGATCATGAACGGCAAGCGCGGCCTCATCATGGGGGTCGCGAACAACCACTCCATCGCCTGGGGCATCGCCCAGAAGCTCGCGGGCCAGGGCGCGGAACTCGCCTTCACCTACCAGGGCGAAGCGCTCGGCAAGCGCGTGAAGCCGCTTGCCGCCGAGCTCGGCTCGGACTTCGTCATCCCCTGCGACGTCGAGGACATCGCGTCGGTGGATTCGACGATCGAGGCGATCAAGGAAAAGTGGGGCAAGCTCGACTTCGTCGTGCACGCCATCGGCTTTTCCGACAAGAACGAACTGAAGGGCCTCTACGCCGACACCTCGCGCGACAATTTTTCGCGCACCATGGTCATCTCCTGCTTCTCGTTTACGGAGATCGCCAAGCGGGCGGCAGAGCTGATGACGGAAGGCGGTTCGCTGCTGACGCTGACCTATGGCGGCTCGGTGCGTATCATGCCGAACTACAACGTCATGGGTGTCGCCAAGGCCGCGCTGGAAGCCTCGGTGCGCTACCTTGCCGGCGACTACGGCCCGCGCGGCATCCGCGTCAACGCGATCTCGGCAGGCCCGATCCGCACGCTGGCCGGTGCCGGCATTTCGGATGCGCGCGCCATGCTCTCCTGGCAGCAGAAGAACGCGCCGCTGCGCCGCACCGTCACCATCGAGGATGTCGGCAATTCGGCGCTCTACCTGCTTTCGGACCTGTCGAGCGGCGTCACCGGCGAAATCCACTACGTGGACGCCGGCTACAACATCACCTCCATGCCGACGCTCGAGCGTCTGGCGAAGGCCGACAGCGAATAGGATTTGCGGCGCGAAGCGAAAACTTCGCGCCGTCTTCCCCTGCGCTCAAAGCGCCATCAGCACGACGACGAGCAGGATGACCACGGCGAGTACGCCGAGGAACAGCACGCGCACGCGGCTGTTCATTTCCGGCACTTTTCCCTCCGCAGCGCGCTTCAGGAAGGCGAGCGGCACTTCGGAGGTCGGCGTGTGCCCTTCCGCCTCCTTCACATCCTTGACGATGACTTCCGCCACATCTTCCGTGATCGGCGGTCTTGCAGGTCCAAAAGCCATTACGGATCTCCTGAACGGAACGGTTCCGTGATGGTGGACCTCTTTCATTGAAATGGCAATCGGTCGCTATTCCAGCACGACAGGCACAAGCGAGAGGACGAGCAGCAACGCCATCGCGCGGTTGAACAGCCGGAGGCTGCGCTCGCGGGTGATGAAGCGAGCAGCGCCCACGCCGACAACGGTCCAGGCCACGGTGCTGACAAGTGTCGCACCGCCGAAGATGACGGCGAAGGCGGCCGGAACCGTCAGGTCTCCGGCGCTGCCGCTGCCATAGGTGACGACGGCGCCCGCCACCATCACCCAGAGCTTTGGATTGACGAGTTGCAGCAGCGCACCCTCGACGACCGTGAACGGCCGCTGCCTGCCGCTCTCCGCGGCAAAGCCCGCGGGCGCGGCGTTGGCAATGCGCCAGGCGAGCCAGAGCAGATAGGCAACGCCCACCCATTTCAGCACCAGGTGCACGCGCGGCTCCGAGACGATCGACCCGCCCGCCGCCGCAACGACGAAGATGATGACGGCGACACCGATGCCCATGCCGATCGCCACCGGAAGCGTGCGGCGGAAGCCGTAATTCGCCCCGGAGGCCGTCACCATCGTGTTGTTCGGCCCCGGTGTGCCCGCCATGGCGAATGCAAAGCCCGATGCCGTCAGAACCCAAGTCCAGTCCATATCGCTCTCCTCGTCAAACCGGGCAAGCCTAGCCGACCCCGTGCGCAACGGGGTTGCCAAGATGCCAAAGCTGGGGAAAAGTTTGGCATCCACTGCCGATAGTTGGCTTGAACGTTTGTGAGGATTCCAATGCAGCTCGACGACATAGACCGCCGCATCCTGCGCGAGTTGCAGCAGGACGGCCGGATGCAGAATATCGAGTTGGCACGGCGCGTCGGCCTGTCGCCCTCGCCCTGCCTGCGCCGGGTCAAGCTGCTGGAAGAGGCGGGCGTGATCAGCCGCTACGTGGCGGTCGTCGACCAGGCGAAGGTCGGCCTGCAGCTTTCCATGTTCGCCCGCGTCTGGCTCACGGCACAGGATGCCGAGACGATCGACCATTTCATCGCCGCGATGAAGCGGCTGCCGGAGGTGGTGGAGTGTTACATCATGCTCGGCGAGAGCGACGCGCTGTTGCGCGTCGTCGTGTCGGACCTCGCGGACTACCGCCGCTTCCAGGCGGCGAACCTCACCCGCAAGAACGGCATCCAGAACGTCAAGACGGACGTGCCGAGCGAGACGATCAAGCAGACCTTCGCGCTGCCGCTGTGAGCATTTAGACTAGCGCTTGCCCCAGAGGACCTTGAAGCGGGCGTTGCGGCAGACCTCGCCGCTTTCCTTGAAGGCCTCCTTCAGCACCGGCTCGTAAGGCAGGCCGCGGTTGGCGACCATCAGCAGGCGACCGCCGACCTTGAGCGCCTTCGCCGCTGCCTGGATCATGCCCGCGCCAAGCGCGTGGTCGGCCGCATGGCCTTCATGGAAGGGCGGGTTCATGACGATGAGGTCGTAGTGGTCGCGCGGTATCTCGGCCGTCAGGTCGAACCAGTAGTAGCGAGTCGGGATGTTCGGGCAGTTCTCCGCCATGTTCTCCTTGGCGGCTTCGAGCGCTTCGTAATGCGCCTCGAACAGGTCGATGCCCTTCACCTGCGGCGCGCGGCCGCCGAGCATGACGGAGAGATAACCCCAGCCCGCGCCGAAATCGGCGGCATGGCCGTGAAAATCTTCCGGAATGCGGGTGGCGAGCAGTTCCGAGCCGTCATCGATCCGGTCATGCGAGAACATGCCCGGCGCTGCGGTAAAGCGGCCGACGATGCGCACCGGCTTGGCCGCGATCTTGGCGATCGCGTCCGCCGGATCTTCCGGGCGGGCGAACCAGATGGCGAGGCCGTGGTATTTCGGCATGTAGTCGCCGGTGAGGCCAAGCTGGTCCAGGCGCTTGCGCATGGACTGGATGCCGTCTTCCTTGCCGCCGGCAACGATGATGATGCCGCCGGTGCGCACGCGGCGCAGCGCTTCCGCGATGCGGTTCTCGTTCTCGCCCTTGTGCTTGTTGATCAGGATGAGCGCGCCGTCATAGTCCTCGCCCTCGACCAGCGGCTTGACGGGCACGCGCACCGCCTCCAGGCCGCGATAGAGCGGGCGAAGCGGCTGGACCGCGTCGAGCACCGCCCTAAAGCCTTCCGGCGGCCGCTGGCCGGCCTCTGCGCCGAGGAACAGATAGCGCTCGTCCTCGCCGGGCATGGCGAGCGTGCCGGAGGCGAAAGGATGGAACAGGGTTTTCAGGGCTTCGCGGGTCATATGGGTGGGCTTTCGGACGGGCGGGAGAACAGATTGAGCATAAGTAAAAGGGGCGCGGAACGTGCCGCTCCGCGCCCCTTTCAAAGGTAGAGAGTAGGCTTACTCGGCGGCTTCGCCGTCGCCCTTCTTCTCGGCAGCGACTTCCTTGCCGGTCGCCTGGTCGACAACCTTCATGGAGAGGCGAACCTTGCCGCGCTCGTCGAAGCCCATCAGCTTGACCCAGACCTTGTCGCCTTCCTTGACGACGTCGGAGGTCTTGGCAACGCGCTCCTGGGCGAGCTGCGAGATGTGCACGAGGCCGTCACGCGGGCCGAAGAAGTTGACGAAGGCGCCGAAGTCAGCGGTCTTGACGACCGTGCCTTCGTAGATCTGGCCGACTTCCGGTTCCGCGACGATCGAGTGGATCCACTTGCGGGCCGCTTCGATCTCCTTGCCGGAGGACGATGCGATCTTGATCGTGCCGTCGTCTTCGATGTTGATCTTGGCGCCGGTCTTCTCGACGATTTCGCGGATGACCTTGCCGCCCGTGCCGATGACTTCACGGATCTTGTCGACCGGGATGTTCATGACTTCGATGCGCGGTGCGAATTCGCCTAGCTGGCTGCGGCCTTCGGAGATGGCATTGGCCATTTCGCCGAGGATGTGCTTGCGGCCGCCCTGCGCCTGGCTGAGCGCGACCTTCATGATCTCTTCGGTGATACCGGCGATCTTGATGTCCATCTGCAGCGAGGTGATGCCGTCGGCGGTGCCGGCGACCTTGAAGTCCATGTCGCCGAGGTGGTCTTCGTCACCGAGGATGTCGGAGAGAACGGCGAAACGGTCGCCTTCGAGGATCAGGCCCATGGCGATGCCGGCAACCGGCTTTGCCAGCGGAACGCCGGCGTCCATCAGTGCGAGCGAGGTGCCGCAGACCGTCGCCATCGAGGACGAGCCGTTCGACTCGGTGATCTCGGAGACGACGCGCAGCGTGTAGGGGAACTGTTCCGCCGTCGGCAGCATCGGGCGGATGGCGCGCCAGGCAAGCTTGCCGTGGCCGATTTCGCGGCGGCCCGGGGAGCCCATGCGGCCCGTCTCACCGACCGAGTAGGGCGGGAAGTTGTAGTGCAGCAGGAAGCGTTCCTTGTACATGCCGGTCAGGCTGTCGACATACTGCTCGTCTTCACCGGTACCCAGCGTCGCAACGACGACGGCCTGGGTTTCACCGCGGGTGAAGAGCGCCGAACCGTGCGTGCGCGGCAGGATGCCGACTTCCGAGACGATGGCGCGAACGGTGTCGAGATCGCGGCCGTCGATGCGGCTCTTGGTGTCGAGGATGTTCCAGCGAACGATCTTGGCCTGGAGGTGCTTGAAGACGGCGCCGATGACTTCGGCCGTGTACTTCGGCTCGACGCCTTCCGGGAAGAAGTGGGCCTTAACCTTCGCCTTGACGGCGTCGACGGCGGCGTAGCGGTCGGCCTTCTGGGTGATCTTGTAGGCGGCGCGCAGTTCGGTTTCGGCGAGGCCCAGCATTTCGGCTTCGAGCGCGGAATGGTCTTCCGGGTTGAAGTCGCGGGGTTCCTTGGCAGCCACTTCAGCGAGCTTGATGATCGCGTCGATGACCGGCTGGAAGCCCTTGTGGCCGAACATGACGGCGCCGAGCATGACGTCTTCGTTCAGTTCCTTGGCTTCGGATTCGACCATCAGGACGGCGTCCTGCGTGCCGGCGACGACGAGGTCGAGAACGGACTCGTCCATCTCGTCGAGATGCGGGTTGAGGACGTATTCGCCGTTGATGTAGCCGACGCGCGCACCGCCGACCGGGCCCATGAAGGGAACGCCGGAGATCGTGAGCGCTGCGGAAGCGGCAACCATCGACAGAACGTCGGGATCGTTTTCGAGGTCATGCTGGACGACCGTGACGACGACCTGCGTGTCGTTCTTGTAGCCTTCCGGGAAGAGCGGACGGATCGGACGGTCGATCAGGCGGGAAACCAGCGTTTCCTTTTCCGACGGGCGGCCTTCGCGCTTGAAGTAGCCACCCGGGATCTTGCCGGCGGCGTAGGTCTTTTCCTGGTAGTTGACGGTCAGCGGGAAGAAATCCTGGCCCGGCTTCGGCGCCTTGGCGGAAACGACGGTGGCGAGAACGACGGTTTCGCCGTAGGTCGCGAGAACCGCGCCATCAGCCTGACGGGCGATCTTGCCGGTTTCCAGCTTGAGCGGACGGCCCGCCCATTCGATTTCAACCGTATGGGTATCGAACATGTCTTGTCCTTCTTGGCAGATACGCGCACCGCCGCCCGAAAAGGCGCAGGTGGTCTATCCGCTTTCATGACGCATCATGGGCAAGACAACGGGAGGCTTCCGGGTGGTGGCTCGCGAACTCTGCGGGCGAAGGCTCTGTGAGCCCGGCCGACGACAGGCGCGCGCCTGAAGCATCCAGCAATCCTGCCCCATGACAGGTCATCGGTTGGTTCCGCAGGACCGGCCCATCCGGCCTGCTGGAGAATTCCGTTTCACGAGGCGGTCGCAACCGGCACAGGCAAAACGGTGTGTCCTTGTTTCGCAATCCCAAACGCAAAACCGCGGTCCGCGCTCCTGCTGGAATTGCTTTAGCGGAATTCTCTTCCGCGAAAGAAAGCGGCGGGCGCTCGTGAGAACGCCCGCCGAAAAGGCTTAGCGGCGAATGCCCAGGGCAGCAATCAGCTTGCTGTAACGGGCTTCGTCCTTCTTCTTGAGGTAATCAAGAAGCGAGCGACGGCTGGAAACCATGGTCAGAAGGCCACGACGGGAGTGGTTGTCCTTCTTGTGGTCCTTGAAATGGCCGGTCAGGTTGTTGATCCGCTCGGTCAGGATAGCAACCTGGACTTCCGGGGAACCGGTGTCGCCTTCGACAGTTGCATATTCCTTGATCAGCGCAGCCTTGCGCTCAGCAGTAATCGACATCGTATGTCCTTTCATGAATGGAGAACTTAGGACGCCAAAAGCCGGGATGTCGTCCAGCAATGGCCGTGAATGCAAGCGGAGCCTAGGCCCGCATTGCTGGCGGTGCCTATAAACCATTCCCTTATGAAAGGGAAGAGCCGTCGTTCGGGACGCCTAGCGCTGCTCGGCCGGCTGGCTCGGTCCCGCCTCGCGCGTTTCACCCGGCTGCTTGCACACGACATAGGCGCCGAAGATCCAGCCGAGCCGTTCACCCTGCCGCGCCACGAAGAGCCAGTGTTTCTGGCCGACCTTCATCTCGTCGACCACCTCGACGATCGAGCCGTTCGCAAGCGTCGTCAGGATCGTGCCGTTGGGCGCCGTGCGCACGTTGAGCGGCGTGCCCGTCGGGTCGTCGACGTAACATTCGCCATAGGCGGCGAAGGCGGAAGGGATGGAGGCGACAAGGCATGCCAGGACGGCGAACACACGCAAGAAGGACGTCATGAAATAGACCTGCAATGGATATGTCGGAAGAAAGTCGGCTTACTCATGGCGCGGTGCCCTGCTGGTGGACGTCCTCATCGCGCAGTCGCGCCAGGGGGATCGTCACCCGCCATTCGATGCCGTCGTCATGCACGATGAAGTCGAGCTTGGCATCGAGCGCCATGCCGAGCATGCGCTCCAGCACCACGCTGCCGAACCCCTTGCGGCTTGCGGCGATGGCGTCCTTGTCGATCGTTGCCCGGCTTTCGCGCCAGACGAGATTGAGGTCGTCGCCCGATGTCACCCAGCTCAGCGAGACCACGCCCGTCTCGTTGGCGAGCGCGCCGTATTTCGTGGCATTGGTGGAAAGCTCGTGCAGCGCCATGCCGAGCGTCTGGGAGGCCTGCGGGTCGAGCAGCACGGCGGGGCCGGCAATGCGTACGCGCGTCGTGTCGTCCGGCGTGAAGGGTTTTAGCTGGTTCTTGGCGAGTTCGGCGAGGTTTACGCCCTGGGTGGCATTGGCGATCATCAGGTCCGTCGAACGGGCGAGACCGGCGACGCGCTTGCGGAAAGTATCCGCAAAGTCGGCCGCATTGTCCGCACCCGCCGCCGACTGGTTCAGCATAGCCTGGATGACGGTCAGCTGGTTCTTCGAGCGGTGCGCCACCTCGCGCATCAGGAAGCGTACCTCGTTTTCCGATTTGACGCGGGCATCGGCCGCCTCGGCGAGCGCGCGCGACACAGTCTCCAGCTCGGAAATGGCATAGGGGCGCGGCGCGACCCGTTCGCCGTGGCCGAGCCGGCGCGCATCATGCGCCAGCAGCCGCACGTCGCGCGACAGCACGCGCGCGATGCCAACGGCGCTGGCGGCGGCAAGGGCCGCAAAGACCGCGCCGCCGATCGTCAGCCAGAGGAAGGAGGAGACGGCCGGCCCCTGCACATCCGACGACTTTGCCCAGGCGATCATGCGCCAGCCGGCAAGCGAGGAGAATTCCGTGACGACCTGATATTCTGTGCCGCCCTGCCGCATGGTGCTGACACCGAGGCGCAGCGACGGCACGACGCGCAGGAAGAAGGGCGTTCCCGTCTTCTGCTTGTCATCCGTCGAGACGATGACCGTGCCCTCAGAATCGAGCACCGCGGCATTCCAGCCGGGCGAGAGAATATCCGGATTGACCGCGCGCCGGAGCGACTCGGCATTCTTCGTCAGCGTCAGCAGCACATGCTGGCCATTGGCAAGGCGCATCGGCTGGTAGACGTTGAACACCCATTGCTGCGCGGTCCTGCCGAAGAACAGGTCCGAGACGATGCGCTCGCCGCGCGCCAGCGCCAGGCCGGCGGAGACCGGCTCCGAGGTCGTGTTCAGCGCTGTGCCATAGGGTACGCGCGTGTTGAGCAACTGCCGCATCGTCTGGTCGATGACGAGGAAGTAGACGTCCGTGCCTTCGAGCGCCTTGGTCGCCTGCCCATGCAGGGACGCGTAATCGCCCTTCTCCAGGCTGTCCGACGTCGACAGGAAATTCAGCGTCGAGAACATGCCGGAAATCTCGCGCTCGACCGCTCGGTTCACGGCGCCCGTCGAGGTGCGCAACAGCGATTCGAAGATGCGTTCCTGCGCCTCGTTGGTGCGCTTCAGCACGACGATCGAGAAGAGGAAGGACGGAATGACGATGACGAGGATGAGGCAGACGAGGTAGAAGACGACCGGGTGGTGCATGCGCCGGCGGCTCTGAACAGGGCCTGCGCCCTCACCCGCGTCCTCATCGGACACCGTTCTGTCAGTCGGCGCAATCGTCAACGGCCAGCCCTTTCACCCTTCGCCCGCGACCGGGCGAGACGGCAATGCGCCGCCCTGCCCGCTTGTGAGCGAACCTCGCCGGCCATAAAGCCTGTAGCTTGTGGTGAAATCAAGTCGGCAGCGATTGGTTCCGCCGACCCTTTGTTAGCCGGCAAAGACCCGCTTGGGCCGGAATTCGCCGCCGCCGATCTCGCCGATCGCCACCAGTTTTCCGCGCGCCGTGGCATAGGCCTCGTCCGCCGAAACCGGCGCATCGCGGCCGCGCAGGATGATCGGATTGCCCATGCGCAGCCGATGCGCCTGGTCGTCGTTGATCACGATCTGCGGCAGGCTGGACAGCGCCTCGCCGGTGTCAATCAGGAAAGCGTCGAGTGCCGCAAGGCGCTCGGCCTCGTCCTCGATCTTCTCCAGCGCCGTGAGGTCGGCGAGCGGCACCATGTCGTCCTCGCCGAAGGGCGCGACGAAGCTGCGGCGCAGCCCGGAAATATGGCCGTAACAGCCGAGCTGGCGGCCGAAATCGCGGGCGAGCGCGCGCACATAGGTGCCCTTGCCGCATTCGACCTCGAATTCCGCCGTGTTCTCGTCCGGGCAGCCGATCAGCGTCAGTCGATGGATTTCCACCTCGCGCGACGGAATCTCGACGACTTCGCCTTCGCGGGCGAGATCGTAGGCGCGCTCGCCGTCGATCTTGATTGCGGAAAACTGCGGCGGGATCTGCTGGATGGTGCCGGTATATTCGCCGAGGATCGCCTTGATCTCATCGGCGGTCGGGCGCTTGTCGGCGCTCTGCGTCACCGTACCTTCGAGGTCGTCCGTGCTGCGCTCCTCGCCCCAGGTGACGGTGAATTCGTAAATCTTGCGGCCGTCCATGACATAGGGCACGGTCTTGGTCGCGTCGCCCAGCGCGATCGGCAGCATGCCGGAGGCGAGCGGATCGAGCGTGCCGGCATGGCCGGCCTTCTGCGCCTTGAACAGCCACTTGATCTTGGCGACGGCTTCGGTCGAGCCGAAATCGAACGGCTTGTCGAGGATAAGCCAGCCGGAAATCGGCCGGCCCTTGGGCTTGCGGGGCTTGGACATCTTATTCCTAGGTTATTTGTCGCCGTCGTCGTCGGCGGCAAGATCGCGAGCGACTTCCGGCGAACGCAGGATTTCGTCGATCTTCTTGTAATTGTCGAAGCTCGTATCGTCGCGGAAGCGCACGTCGGGCATGTACTTCATCTGGCGCAGCTGGGAGCCCATACGGCCGCGGATGAACTTTGCGTTCCGGTTGAGCGCCTCGATCACCGTGTCATGGTCCTTCACCCCGAGCGGCGTCACGAAGGCCGTGGCATGCTTGAGGTCGGGCGACATGCGCACCTCCGAGATGGAGATCACCGTCGTCTCGATCAGCGGATCGCGCACTTCGCCGCGCTGAAGCACCTGGGTGATCGCCGCGCGCACCTGCTCGCCCACGCGCAGCATGCGTTGCGAAGGCGCTGAGGATGTTGCTCTTACCATGGTCGTCACCTTTAAAAAAATGCGAGCGCCGAAACGATCCGGCGCTCGCATGATGTTTGGATCGCCGGACGCTTAGAGCGTGCGCGTGATGTGCTCCACGCGGAAGCACTCGATCGTGTCGCCGGCGCGGATGTCTTCGTAGTTCTCGAAGGCCATGCCGCATTCCTGGCCCATCGGCACTTCGGCGACTTCGTCCTTGAAGCGCTTGAGCGTCTTGAGCTTGCCTTCGTGGATGACGACGTTGTCGCGTACGAGACGCACGCCGGCACCACGCTCGACCTTGCCTTCGATGACGCGGCAACCCGCGACCTTGCCGACCTTCGTGATGTTGAACACCTCGAGGATCTCGGCATTGCCGAGGAAGGTTTCGCGCCGTTCCGGCGAGAGCAGGCCCGACATGGCCGCCTTCACGTCATCCACCAGATCGTAGATGATGTTGTAGTAGCGGATTTCGAGACCGGCACGCTCGGCCGCGGTGCGGGCCTGTGCGTTGGCACGGACGTTGAAGCCGATGATGGCGGCATTCGACGCCTCGGCGAGCGAGATGTCGGATTCGGTGATGCCGCCGGCGCCCGAATGCACGATGCGCGCACGGACCTCGTCGGTGCCGAGCTTGTCGAGAGCACCGGCAATGGCTTCGATCGAGCCCTGCACGTCGCCCTTGATGACCAGCGGGAACTCCTTGAGACCCGTGGACTGGAGCTGGCTCATCATCTGCTCGAGCGAGCCGCGCGAACCAGCCTGGCGGGCAACCTGCTTCTCGCGGGCGAGACGCAGACGGTATTCCGAGATTTCGCGGGCGCGGCTTTCGTTTTCGACGACGGCGAAGCGATCGCCGGCAGCCGGGGTGCCGGACAGACCCAGCACTTCGACGGGCATGGAAGGCCCTGCCGACTTGACGTGTTCACCCTTGTCGTTGACGAGCGCGCGCACACGGCCCCACTGGTCGCCGGCCACGATGATCTGGCCGGGCGTCAGCGTGCCCTTCTGCACGAGAACCGTCGCGACCGCACCGCGGCCGCGGTCGAGTTCGGCTTCGACGACGACGCCCTCGGCGGTGCGGTTGACGTTCGCCTTGAGGTCGAGGATTTCGGCCTGCAGCAGCACGGCTTCAAGCAGCTTGTCGAGGTTCAGGCCGTTCTTGGCCGAGACTTCGACGTCGAGCGTTTCACCGCCCATCGATTCGACGAAGACCTCGTGCTGAAGGAGCTGGTTGCGCACCTTCTGCGGATCGGCTTCGTGCTTGTCGATCTTGTTGATCGCCACGATGATCGGAACACCGGCCGCCTTGGCGTGGTTGATGGACTCGATCGTCTGCGGCATCACGCTGTCGTCGGCCGCGACCACGAGGATCGCGATGTCCGTCGCCTGCGCGCCACGGGCACGCATCGCGGTGAACGCGGCGTGGCCGGGGGTGTCGATGAAGGTGATCTTGTGGCCGTTGTGCTCGACCTGGTAGGCGCCGATATGCTGCGTGATACCGCCGGCTTCGCCGGAAACAACGCTCGTCTTGCGGATGGCGTCGAGCAGCGAGGTCTTGCCGTGGTCGACGTGACCCATGATGGTCACGATCGGCGGACGGGCTTCCAGGTCGCCGTCGTCGTCCGACACGTTGAAGATGCCCTCTTCGACGTCGGATTCCGAAACGCGCTTGACGGTGTGGCCGAATTCGCCGGCAATGATTTCAGCCAGGTCGGCGTCGATCAGATCGCCGGGCTTCATCATCTGCCCTTCCTTCATCAGGTACTTGATGACGTCGACGGCGCGTTCGGACATGCGCTGCGACAGTTCCTGGATGGTGATGGTTTCCGGCAGGATGACTTCGCGCATGACCTTTTCGCGGGTCTCCTGCATCTGGCTGCGCTTGAACTTCTCCTGGCGGCGGCGCATGGCCGAAAGCGAACGGCCACGCTGCGTGGCGTCCTCGTCGGTCGAAGCGGTCGTCAGCGTCAGCTTGCCCTGACGACGGCCGTCGTCGGCCTTCGGACGGGCCGGGACCTTGGCAGGTTCCGGACGCGTGACCTTGCCACGGTTGACCGGGGCACCGCCGCGCGGGCGTGCTGCTTCTTCCTCTTCCGTCTCGCGACGGCCACGGCCGGGAACGGCTGCAGGCGTGACGGCCGGAGTGGTGCGGGTCGGCTGCGGGCGGCTGTCGGCACCTGCAGGCGCCGTAACGGCGGGCTTTGCGACCACGACCGGCTCGGCGGCAACCTCGGCCACGGCCGGGGCGGGCGAAGCGGCCTCGATGGCGCGGCGCTCGGCCTCTTCCTTCTCCAGGCGCAGACGTTCTTCTTCGGCGGCCTTCTGGCGCGCTTCCTCTTCCACCTTGCGGCGGGCCTCGTCCTCGGCGCGCTGGCGCGCTTCGGCGGCGTCGCGGATCTGCGCTTCTGCAAGCGCGCGGCGACGGGCCTCGACTTCATCGGGGGAAAGCTGGTTCAGCACGACGCCGCCGCGCGGACGGCTATGTTCCACCTGGGGAGTCTGGCGCTGCACCGGGCGCGGCTGCTGCGGCTGCGGCGTGGGCTGGCGCTGCTGCACCGGTGCAACAGGTGCTGCTACAGTGCGTTCGTCTCCCGGGCGGCTGAAGTGGCGCTTCGTGCGGGTCTCGACCACGACGGCCTTCGTCCGGCCACGACCCATGTCCTGGCGAACGGTTCCCTGCTGAACCCCCGAGGGCTTCAGGCTCAGGGTCTTCTTGCCAGCCACACTGATCGTCTTGTCGTCTTCGTTGTCGGTCATTCCGTTCCGTTCCTAAGATCAGAGCCGGATGCGTATCACCAGACTCCGTCGTTCAATTGTGTTCGTCCAATGCGATTTCGGCCGGCCGAATGCCGGTAACCGCGTCATCGGTTGGTATGGCCAGCGCCACCTTTTGCCATCATTTGGCTGTCGCCCCGGTACTTTTCGAGCATGATTGCGCGCTTCACTACACCCTCACCCGCCTGCCCTGCAAGCGCTGCGGCGTGGATAAAAGCATTCTGGCCCAAAAGGCCCTCCAATTCACTCTCCGAGAAGAGCTTGAAGGACGGTATTTCCGTCTCGTCATCGCGCAGGAAGCTTGCCGCCTTGCGCGCCTGGTCAATTTTACGCACGCCATCGGCGGCGGCATCCGTCGCGTGGAAGACCGCTAGTGCCGCCAACGCACGCACCGCCTGGTCGACCTTCGAGGAACCCGTGATGAACTGGGCCGCCTTGCGCGCCATGTTCATCATGCCGCCGAGCTGGCCCGCCAGAAGCCGGTCCACTTCGGCGCCGAGTTCCGCATCCGCCCTGGCTTCCGCCTTCAGCGCCCGCGAGAAAAGCTTCTTGGCGACCGCCTTGTCGACGATCGCCCGTTCGGCCTTCACCCAGCATCCACGTCCGGGGAGCTGACGCTTCAGGTCCGGCACGACATTCCCGTCCGGGCCGGCGACGAAGCGGATCAGATCATCCGCCTCACCCTTTTCGCGCGTCACGATGCACATGCGGTCGTTCACGCCGTCGTCGTCCTTCTTACCCATATAGGTCCTCGCAATTCCGTTCGCAAAACCGTTCATACACTTTTGCTGGAATGCTCGGCCAACGGCGTCTCCAGCGCGCGGGACGCCGATCAGGCGTCCTGCTCGCCGCCTTCGACGACCGGTTCTTCTTCGGTAGCAAGGTCCTCTTCCGTGATCCAGCCAACCGCAAGGCGGGCCTGAACGACCATGGCTTCGGCTTCGGCGCGCGAAACTTCGAGCTTCGAGAACAGGCCCTCGAACTTCTTCGTCTCGCCGTCCTTGCGTTCCGACCAGCCGACGAGATCGTCAGCCGCGCAGCCCGCAAAGTCTTCCATGGTCTTGATGCCGTCCTCGCCGAGCGCGACGAGCATCTGGCCCGTCATGCCGTCGATCTGGCGCAGCTCGTCGGCAACGCCGAGTTCCTTGCGCTTGGCGTCCATCTCGGCCTCGATGCGGTCGAGATATTCGCGGGCACGCGTCTGGATTTCCTGGGCCGTGTCTTCGTCGAAACCGTCGATCGAGGCGATTTCGTCGAGATCGACATAGGCCAGTTCCTCGACGGCGGCAAAGCCTTCCGACGCCAGAACCTGGCCGACCATCTCGTCGACGTCGAGCGAATCCATGAACAGGTTGGTGCGCTCGTTGAATTCCTTCTGGCGGCGCTCGGACTCTTCGGCTTCCGTCAGGATGTCGATATCCCAGCCGGTGAGCTGCGAGGCGAGGCGCACGTTCTGGCCACGGCGGCCGATGGCGAGCGAAAGCTGCTCGTCCGGAACGACCACTTCGATGCGTTCCGCATCCTCATCCAGAACGACCTTGGCGACTTCCGCCGGCTGAAGGGCGTTGACGATGAAGGAGGCCGGGTCCTGGCTCCACGGAATGATGTCGATCTTCTCGCCCTGAAGCTCGCCGACGACGGCCTGAACGCGCGAACCGCGCATACCGACACAGGCGCCGACCGGATCGATCGAACTATCGTTCGAGATGACGGCGATCTTGGCACGCGAACCCGGATCGCGGGCAACGGACTTGATCTGGATGATGCCGTCGTAGATTTCCGGCACTTCCATGGTGAAGAGCTTCACCATGAACTGCGGATGGGTACGCGACAGGAAGATCTGCGGACCGCGCTGCTCGCGGCGCACGTCGTAGACGAAGGCGCGAACGCGGTCGCCGTAGCGCATGTTTTCGCGCGGGATCATCTCGTCGCGGCGGATGATGCCTTCGCCACGGCCGAGGTCGACGATGACGTTGCCGTATTCGACGCGCTTGACCGTGCCGTTGACGATCTCGCCGATGCGATCCTTGTATTCGTCGAACTGGCGGTCACGCTCGGCTTCGCGCACCTTCTGCACGATGACCTGCTTGGCCGACTGGGCGGCGATGCGGCCGAAATCCATCGGCGGCAGCGGATCGGCGATGAAGTCGCCGAGCTTGGCGTCCGGGTTGCGGTCGCGGGCAAGCTCCAGCGGGATCTGCGTCGAATAATCCTCGGCCTTCTCGACGACTTCCAGCAGGCGCTGGAGGCGGATTTCGCCGGTCTTGGAATTGATGTCGGCGCGGATGTTCGATTCCGTGCCGTAACGCGAGCGGGCCGCCTTCTGGATGGCGTCGGCCATCGCGGCAAGCACGATCTCGCGGTCGATGACCTTTTCACGGGCCACGGCATCCGCGATCTGCAGAAGCTCAAGCCGGTTCGCACTGACTGCCATTGTCTCAGGTCTCCATGATCAAGCCGGGGCGAAGCCTCCGGTTCCGTCCTCTCCGTTTCGCCCGCATCGGGGGCAAAACGCACTCACATAGTCATTCGTCGTCTTCGACTTCGTCGTTCTGGTTCGCGGCCTGCGCAGCCTTCGCCTTCTTGTCGGCGGTCAGCGCGTCGCGGATCAGGTCGTCGGTCAGGATCAGCTTACCCTCGGCAAGCGCCGTGAACGGGATGACGACCGAGGGCTCCTCGCCATAGGCGGGCTGGTCCCGCTCCAGCGTAAAACCGTTTTCGTCGGCGGCGACGATCTTGCCGCGGAAGCGCTTGCGGCTGTCGACGAGGATCGACGTCTCGCACTTCACCAGGTGGCCGAGCCAGCGCGTGAAATCCGACTTGCGGACCATCGGCCGGTCGATGCCGGGCGACGACACTTCGAGATGATACGCCTTGTCGATCGGATCCTCAACGTCGAGCACCGGCGAGACGGCCATCGAGACCTTCTCGCAATCCTCGACGGTCATCGTGCCGTCCGGCCGCTCGGCCATGATCTGCAGGGTCGCGCCGTTCTGTGCCGAAAGGCGAACGCGCACCAGCCGGTAGCCGATCTGCTCGATGCTCGGCTCGATGATCTCAGCAACGCGCCGGTCGAGACCGGTCTCGACGATCAGGCGCGGCTCGACGGCCGCATTTTCTGTCTGGGTCGTGTCGTTCATGACATGCCCTCCCGGGATAGTCGTTATCATGCGCTCGATCGGGGCAATAAAAAAGAGCGGGTCCTCGCGGGCCCACTCTTCATCTGACGATCAAGAATTTGAGGGTGATATAGACGCTCTCGCCCGCAATTGCAAGTTCGGCTTCCCAGGCCCGTTTTTCGCTCGGCTTCGACTTGCCGCATTCCCCTGATGGGCTAGATTGCTCGTAACGCTGCGTCGAGAATGAGTGCCTGCCCGTGCCAGACCGGACATCCCCCCTTGCCCCCTTCCGGAACGAAACCTTTCGGCTGATCTGGGCGGCAAGCCTGGTCTCCAACTTCGGCGGGCTCATCCAGGCCGTCGGCGCCGCGTGGATGATGGCCTCGATCTCGTCTTCCGCCAACATGGTGGCGCTGGTGCAGGCCTCGACCTCGCTGCCGATCATGCTGTTTTCCGTCGCCGCCGGCGCGCTCGCCGACAATTTCGACCGGCGCAAGCTGATGCTGACCGCCCAGTGTTTTATGCTGACGGTGGCGATCGCGCTGACGCTCTGTACCTGGTACGGCGTCATCACGCCCTGGCTGCTCCTCACCTTCACCTTCCTGCTCGGCTGCGGCACGGCGCTGAACAACCCGGCCTGGCAGGCCTCCGTCGGCGACATGGTTCCGCGCGAGGACCTGCCCGCCGCAGTCTCCCTCAACAGCATGGGTTTCAACCTCACTCGCAGCGTCGGCCCCGCCATCGGCGGCGCGATCGTCGCGGCGGCGGGCGCGGCAGCCGCCTTTGCGGCGAATGTGCTGAGTTACTTCGCCCTCCTCTTCGTACTCTTTCGCTGGAAACCGGCCATTCCGCCGCGCACGCTGCCGCGCGAGGATTTCATCCGCGCCATCTCGGCCGGCCTGCGCTATGTCTCGATGTCGCCGAACATCGGCAAGGTGCTCCTGCGCGGCTTCGCCTTCGGCCTCGCGACCAGCTCCATCCTCTCGCTGCTGCCGCTGATCGCGCGCGACCTCGTCTCCGGCGGGCCGCTGACCTACGGCGTGCTGCTCGGCTGTTTCGGGCTCGGTGCCATCGGCGGCGCCTTGATGAATGCGCGGCTGCGCGAGCGCTTCACCAGCGAGACCATCGCCCGCCTCGCCTTCACCGGCTTTGCCGTCAGCGCGAGCGTTTCCGCCATCAGCACTTCGGCGTTTTTGACCGGGGCCGTGCTGCTGATTGCCGGGGGCTCCTGGGTCATGGCTCTCTCGCTGTTCAACACGACCGTGCAGCTCTCGACGCCGCGCTGGGTGGTGGCGCGCGCGCTTTCGCTCTACCAGACGACAACCTTCGGCGGCATTGCGGCGGGAAGCTGGATCTGGGGCACGACGGCGGATACGCACGGGGCGCAGACAGCGCTTCTCGCCTCCGCCGTGGTGATGATCGCCGGTGCGGCGCTCGGCCTTCGTTTCGCGCTGCCGGAATTGCAGAGCCTCAATGTCGATCCGCTCAACCGCTTCAGCGAGCCGGACCTGCCGTTGGACCTGAAGCCGAGAAGCGGCCCGATCGTCATCCTGATCGACTACGAGATCGCCGAGGGCGACATTCCGGACTTCCTGGAGGCGATGACGGAGCGGCGGCGCATCCGCATTCGCGACGGCGCCGGACAATGGGCGCTGATGCGCGACCTCGAAAACCCGACCGTCTGGACCGAGACCTACCACGTACCGACCTGGGTGGAATATGTGCGCCACAACCAGCGCCGCACCCATGCGGATGCCGCCAATGGCGAGAAGCTGAACCAGCTGCACAGCGGCGCCGAGCCGCCCCGCGTCCACCGCATGATCGAGCGACAGACGATCATCCCGCACGAATACGAGCGGTTCAAGCAGCAGGTGGAGATCCACTAATCAGCGAAGTTTCGTCTTCAGCGAGGCATCCGGATAACAGGTCGGCGTAAGGCCGGCCTTTGCCTGCCAGTCGCCGAGCGAGCGGCGCGTCTTGTAGCCCGGCAGCCCATCGACCTTGCCGACGTCATAGCCCTTGGCGACCAGCGCCTTCTGCATGGCGAGCACATCCGAGCGCAGCATCTTGCCGACATCGCCCCATTCGCCGCGGAACGGGCCGCTGCCATAGGCGATGCGATCGGCGAGATTGCCGATGAAGAGGGCGTAGAGGTCGGAGTTGTTGTATTCCTTCAGCACATAGAAATTCGGCGTGACGATGAATTCCGGCCCATGCGTGCCGGCCGGAACCAGCATCATGCCGGAGGCCTTCGCCTCGCCGGAGGAAAAGCCCTTGCCGGAAACGCGCGTGATGCCGGTCGATGCCCAGGCCGAGATCGGCTTTTCAAGGTCCGGCCCCTCCTGCGCGCAGGAAACGCCGGCCGGAATCGTGACCTCGTAGCCCCAGCCACGGCCGGCCTGCCAGCCCTTCTTGGCCAAATAATTGGCGATCGACGCCAGGCTGTCCGGCACCGAGCCCCAGATGTCGCGCACGCCATCGCCATCGAAATCGACGGCATATTGCAGGAAGCTCGTCGGCATGAACTGCGGCTGGCCGAGCGCGCCGGCCCAGGAGCCCTTCAGCTGCGCCACCGTCCGATCGCCGCCATCGACGATATGCAGCGCTGCAATCAGCTCCTTGCGGAACATGTCCTTGCGCGTCGACATGAAGGCCTTCGTCGCGAGCACCTCGACTGCCGAATAGGGGATTTTCGCGCTGCCGAAGCCGGATTCGCGGCCCCAGATCGCGACGACGATCTCGCCCGGCACGCCAAAGCGCTGCTCGACCTTGCGCAGCGTCGCGGCATGGGTTTTCGCGAGGCTGCTTCCCCGCCCCGCCAGTCCCTGCAAGCGCTTCTCGGAGAAATAGGCGCCGGGCGAGGAAAATTCCGCCTGGCTCTGCGACTGTTCCTTCTTGGGCTTCGAGCCGGGCGGCACGAGATCGGGCAGGTCCCAATTGAGCGTCACGCCCTCCATCGCCGCGCGAAAGGTCTTCTCGCTGACGCCGGTTTTTTGCGCGGCCGGCCAGAGGTCCTTGTCGATCCAGGCCCGGAACATCTTTTCGACTTCGCCCTTGGAGGCGGCGTGGGCGGGAAGGGCAGCGGCGAAGAGCGCCAGTGCAAGTATGGGTGCGAAGCGGGCGCGAATACCCCCCTCTGCCCTGCCGGGCATCTCCCCCTCAAGGGGGGAGATCGAATCGTGGCACCGCCTTGCCCCCAGCCGATCTCCCCCCTTGAGGGGGAGATGCCCGGCAGGGCAGAGGGGGGTGAGCCGAAGGAGCCAACCTATCATAATCGAAACCCTTCCCTCAGATCGCCGTGCGGGCGCGCAAAGCGGCCGTCAATGTTCCTTCGTCGAGATAGTCGAGCTCGCCGCCGACCGGCACGCCGTGTGCGAGCCGCGTGATCTTCACGTCGAGGCCGGAGAGCTGGTCGGTGATATAATGGGCCGTCGTCTGGCCCTCGACGGTCGCGTTGACAGCGATGATGAGTTCGCGCACGCCGCCCTTTGCCACCCGGTCGACGAGGCCGCGGATGTTGAGGTCGTCGGGGCCGATGCCGTCGAGCGGCGAGAGCGTGCCGCCGAGCACATGGTAGGCGGCGTTCATCGCCGCGGCGCGCTCCAACGCCCAGAGGTCGGAGACGTCTTCGACGACAATGATGACCGTGTGGTCGCGGCGCACGTCCGTGCAGACGGTGCAGGGATCGCTGGTATCGACATTGCCGCAGCACGAGCAGATACGCACCTTGCGATGCGCCTCGCCCATTGCGTCGGCGAGCGGCCCCAAGAGCTGGTCCTTCTTCTTGACGAGATGCAGCGCCGCGCGGCGCGCCGAACGCGGCCCGAGGCCCGGCACTTTCGCCAGGAGCTGGATCAGTTTTTCGATTTCGGGGCCGGTGACTCGTTTTGCCATTGCCGGTATCTAGCCCATATCCAGGGGAAACGGAATCTCGGGAGTTCGACGCGTGATCAAAATCCTCGCCGTGTGCACGGGCGTCGCCCGCCCGGTCCCTGGCAAAAGCTACAAGACCGGCATTTTCAAGACGCCCACCGATGCGGCTATCATGGTGGACCGTGAAGGCCTGCTCGGCGATGCGATCTGCAACAAAAAGCACCATGGCGGGCCGGAACAGGCGGTCTACGGCCTCGGCTCGATCGACCTCGACTGGTGGTCGAAGGAACTCGGCCGGACGATCGAGCCCGGAACCTTCGGCGAAAACCTCGTCATCGAGGGCGTCGATAGCCGTGCGGTCTCCGTCGGCGACCGGTTCGAGACGGAGAGCGTGCTGATGGAGGTGACCTCCACGCGCATTCCCTGCAACACGCTGACCGCGCGCATGGGCGATCCGGGTTTTGCCAAGCGCTTCATGCAGGCCGGCCGGCCGGGTTTTTATTGCCGCGTGCTGCGCGACGGGGTGGTCCAGGCGGGCGACGCGGTGACCTATACGCCATTTGACGGCGAGCCGGTCTCGATGCCGGAACTGTTGCGCACCTATGGCAGGAACCTGCCGGAGAATGACCGGCTGCGCTATCTCGCGGCCCCCATCAACGACAAGCTGCGGGCCGCGCTGACCGGCTGATCAACGCGCGGCAATCGCCGCCGCCGCCCCCGCCATGGTGCCGGCGCTGACACGGTTGGCGATGCGCACGGCGCGCGGGCTTTTCAGGAACAGGCGCGCACGGGAAGCGAGGAAGACCCAGGCAAGGTCGATCGCCACCAGCACGACGAACATCGTCACGACCAGTTCCACCCAGCCGACCAGCGTGACGGCGCCGAGATCGATGATCGCCGGCAGGAGGGCCACGTAGAACATCATGATCTTGGGATTGCCGAGCGTCACCGTCAGCCCGGCGAAGAACAGTTTCAGGCCGGAACGCGCTTCGGGAAGTGCCGCTTCGTCCGCATCGGTCGGGGCGAACCACATCTTCCAGGCGAGGTAGAGCAGGTAGGCGACGCCAAACCATTTGATGGCGACGAAGGCGGCGTGGAAGGTTTCGGCAATCGCGGCAAGACCGAGCACGGCGCAGGTGAGCCAGATGCCCTCGCCGACCCACATGGCGGCGAGGAAGGGCAGCACGTCCCTGGCGCCGCGCGACAGAACACGGGCGACCAGCGCCGCGATGCTCGGACCGGGCGAGCCCGCCGCCATCATCAGCGCGCCGGCAAAGACAAGCAGAGTCATCAGGCTCATCGAAATCCTCCTCGAAAAACCCGACCTTATAGAATCAGAACGGCAGTTTGAAGCCGGGCGGGATCGGCAGGCCGGCGGTCAGCGCCTTGGTCTTTTCGGCGGTCAGCGCCTCGGCCTTGTCCTTGGCGTCCTTGTGGGCGGCGACGATCAGGTCTTCGAGGATCTCGACGTCGTCTTCCTTGAACAGCGACGGATCGACCTTCAGGCCCTTGAGGTTGCCCTTGCCGTCGAGCGTGACCGAGACGAGGCCGCCGCCGGAGGTGCCGGCGACTTCGAGCGCCGCGATCTCCTCCTGCATCTTCTCCATCTTGGCCTGCATTTCCTTGACCTTGCCCATCATGCCCATGATGTCGCGCATCGGTCTCTCCTCTTTTTATTGACTGTCAGGTTTCGATATCGTCGCCGGGCAGGATGTCGCCCTCGGCGGATTCCGCGACGGCCGCGACCTCGGTGGTCTCCGGCTCGTCTTCCGTTTCCTGCACCTTGATGCGCACGTCGGTGATCTTGGCGCCCGGAAAGCGCTGCAGGATCGCCGCCACGTCCGGGTCCTGGCGCGCATCGGCGACGCGCGCCTCCTGCGCCTGGGATTCGGCTTCCGACAGGGTCGGGCCGCCGGCCTCGCGCGACAGAATCACCATCCAGCGCGCGCCGGTCCATTCCTGCAAGCGGTTCTGGAGGTCGGGCACGAGCGATTTCGGCGCATCATTGGCAAGACTGATTTCCAGCCGTCCGGCCTCCACGCTGACCGGACGCACGAAGGCGCGCACAAGCGCGCGCAGCCGGATGTCGCGGTTCTTGGTGCAGAGATCGGCGACGTCCGAGAGCGACTTGACCGGCACCAGCGGCACCGCCGCCGGCTGCTCGGCCGGCACGGGCTCGATGCGGCCGACCGGTTCGGGCGCGGGATCGGCCTGCGGCACGGGGCGTAGCATGGTCACGGTCGCGCCGCCCGACTGGGCGCGCTGGGCCGGGGCGTCCGGCTGCCGTGACATGGCCGAAACGGCGGCGGCCTGCGACGTCGGCTGGCCACCGTTGCCGCTATAACCGGCGGATTGCGGCGCGCGGGCGCCATCGCTGCCGGAAAACTCGGCGAGGCGGCGGGCGGCGTCTTCCGGCGAGGGCAGGTTTGCGGCATGCGCCAAGCGGATGATGACCATTTCGGCGGCACCGGCCGGGCGGCTGGAGGATTCCGTTTCCGGAATGCCCTTCAGCAGCATCTGCCACATGCGCGACAGCGCGGTGACCGCGATGGAATTGGCGAATTCGACGCCGCGCACGCGCTCGATCTCGCTCAGCGACTGGTCGCCGGTAGCGTCGGGCACATATTTCATGCGGGTGACGAGATGGGTGAAATCGGCAAGGTCCGTCAGCACGACGGGCGGGCTGGCGCCGGCCTCGTATTGCGCGGCGAACTCGGCAAGGGCCGAAGCCGCGTCGCCCTTCACGATATGCTCGAAGAGATCGACGATGCGGGCGCGGTCGGCAAGGCCGAGCATGGAGCGCACGGCATCCACCTCCACACGCCCGCCGCCATGCGCGATCGCTTGGTCGAGCAGCGACAGGCCGTCGCGGGCGGAGCCTTCGGCGGCACGCGCGATCATGGCGAGCGCATCGGCCTCGGCCTCGACGCCTTCCTTGCCGAGAATGGTGGTGAAGAGGCCGACGAGATCGGAGGCATCGATGCGGCGCAGGTCGAAGCGCTGGCAGCGCGACAGCACCGTGATCGGCACCTTGCGGATCTCCGTCGTCGCAAAGATGAACTTGACGTGCTCCGGCGGCTCCTCGAGCGTCTTCAACAGGCCGTTGAAGGCCTGCGTGGAGAGCATGTGCACTTCGTCGATGATGTAGACTTTATAACGCGCCGAAACCGGGCGGTAGCGCACCTGCTCGATGATCTCGCGGATGTCATCGATGCCGGTATGGGAGGCGGCGTCCATCTCGATCACGTCGACATGGCGGCCTTCCATGATGGCCTGGCAATGTTCGCCGGGCACACGAAGGTCGATCGTCGGGCGGTCGATCTCGGGGGTCTTGTAATTCAGCGCGCGGGCGAGGATGCGGGCGGTCGTCGTCTTGCCGACGCCGCGAACGCCCGTCAGCATATAGGCCTGCGCGATGCGCCCGGTCTCGAACGCATTGGTCAGCGTGCGGACCATCGGTTCTTGGCCGACCATCAGGTCGGAGAAATCCTTGGGGCGGTATTTTCGCGCGAGTACCCGGTAGGCGGCGGGCTTTTCGCTGGACGGATTTTTGATGTCGTCGCTCATCGACCCTGCCGTTATTCAAATGTCTGTCCCGACAGGACGGCCAGAAGCAGGACGGTAAGGTGGGAGGCTGGCACGATGACCCGTGCCGGGCTCGTTGGGGCTGCTTCCTTCCGGACCTGACCCGGTTGGCGAGTGGCTCGTCCACCACCAACCTCCCGTCCCCCATATCGGCAATATTCCAACCGAATGCAAGCGCGAGCGACAAAAAACTATTGGGGGAATTTCGATGCCATGGCATGACTCTCTTCCATGATCGCAATTCCGGACGCAAAACCGCAGCGCCCTTTTGCTGGAGTTGCTCATAACAAGCATGCCGGAGGCCCCCGTGAGCGAATTTCGACCCGATGAACGGCTGGCGCGCGACAGCGATCTCCTGACGAAGATCGGCCTGTGCGAACTGCGCCTGATGAAGGATGGCCGCTGGCCCTGGCTGGTGCTGGTGCCGCAGCGCCCGGATGTCAGCGAGATTTTCGACCTGACGCCGCTCGACCAGACCATGCTCGCCTTCGAGACGACGCTGGTCGCCGAAGCGCTGAAGGCCGCGACGGGGGCGACGAAGATCAATACCGGCGCACTCGGCAATATCGTGCGCCAGCTTCACGTCCATGTCATCGCGCGCAGCGAAGGTGACCCGAACTGGCCCGGCCCCGTCTGGGGCTACGGCGCCGCCGAACCCCGCTCGGCCGACGACACCAAGGCCTTTGCAGCCAAGATCCTGGACGCGCTCTCGCCATGAAGCCATCGCTTTTCGATCTCTACCGCCCGCATCCCGAACCGAGCACCATGGTCGCCTTTGCGGAAAACAGCCTCGACCGCCAGTCGGAGCACCGCGCGCCGGATTGCCTGGAGCAGGCCTTCAAGGCCGCGACCGTGCATGCCTTTGCGCTGGCCGGCGGCAAGCTCGTCGTCAAGCATGACGAGAAGATCATCGACCCGCTGTTTGCGCCCTACGAGCTTGCCGAACTCGACCCGATCCCGGAGGAATCCATCCTTCTCGGCTACCTGAAGAACGGCGAGCCGCGGCTGGCGATCCCCGTCAGGGCCGATCCGGATACCTTGCAGGAGCCGCTGAAGGCCACGGACGGGCGCACGCTCTATCGCCAGCAGATGCTCGACGACGACCTGCTCGGCCAGTTCGCGCAGGCCTCCAGCCTGATGACCTGGAACGGCAATAACCGCTTCTGCGGCAAGTGCGGCTCGCCGACGCGCTCGGAGATCGGCGGCTATCGCCGGGTCTGCGAGGCGTGCAGCCACACGATCTTCCCGCGCACCGACCCGGTCGCGATCATGCTGGTCATCGATATCGAACGCGACCTGTGTCTCCTCGGCCGCTCGCCGCACTTTCCGGAAGGCATGTATTCGTGCCTGGCCGGTTTCCTTGAACCCGGCGAGACGATCGAGCACACGGTGCGCCGCGAGACCTTCGAGGAATCCGGCATCAAGGTCGGCCGCGTGCGCTACCACGCCTCGCAGCCCTGGCCGATGCCGCATTCCCTGATGATCGGCTGCTACGGCGAGGCGATCTCCTTCGAGATCCACCGCGACGACAAGGAACTGGAAGACTGCCGCTGGTTCACCCGCGAGGAGACGGCGGCGATGATCGAGCGCAGCGCCTCCTCGGGCGTCGCCCCCGGCTCCACCACCCCGCCGCCGAAGGGGGCCATCGCGCACCGGCTGATGCGCGACTGGCTGGACTGGAAAGGTTAGAAAGCACTCCGCATGGGATGCGCCCGGTAGGTGCCGAGGATGCGGACCTTTTCGGAAAAGAAGCGCAGTTCTTCCAGCGCCTGGCGGACATGCGGCTCGTCCGGATGGCCTTCGATATCGGCATAGAACTGCGTGGCGATGAACTTGCCGCCAATCTGGTAGCTTTCGAGCTTCGTCATGTTGATGCCGTTGGTGGCGAAGCCGCCGAGCGCCTTGTAGAGGGCGGCCGGGATGTTGCGCACATTGAAGACGAAGGTGGTGACGACGATGTCGTCGCCGCTCTGCTCCGCCTTCTTCTCATCGCGCGACAGCACGACGAAACGCGTCATGTTGCTTTCGGTGTCCTCGACGTTTTCCTGAAGGATCGACAGGCCGTAGAGATCGGCGGCAAGGCGCGGGGCAAGGGCCGCCATGGAGCGGTCGCCGGTTTCCGCCACCAGCTTGGCAGCACCCGCCGTGTCACCGGCGATCACCGGTTTCCAGCCGTTGAGGCGAACGATCTTGCGGCACTGGCCCAGCGCATGGATATGGCTGTGCAC
Organism: Shinella sp. GW835-FHT14H05; assembly: GCF_058793575.1. Lineage (NCBI taxonomy): Bacteria > Pseudomonadati > Pseudomonadota > Alphaproteobacteria > Hyphomicrobiales > Rhizobiaceae > Shinella > Shinella sp. GW835-FHT14H05. The sequence goes on from NZ_JBXAFY010000018.1 coordinate 68,032, forward strand.
CGTGCGGATCTCGTCCTTCGTCACACCCGGCAGCACCATGAGCTGGAAGCGGATCGGCATGAAATATTCGCCGACGATGTGCAGGCGCGATTCCGGCAGGAGATGGTGGATATCGGCAACACGGCCGGCGATCGTGTTCTCGATCGGGATCATGCCGAGATCGGCATCGCCGTTCTCCACGGCGAGAAAAGCATCCTCGAAGGTCTGGCAGGGCAGCGGCTCCATGTTGGGGAACATGTCGCGGCTCGCCATGTCCGAATTGGCGCCGAACTCGCCCTGGAAGGCGATCTTGTTGGTCTTCATGATCATGACGGTTCGCCTCAGACTGGGTTGGCCGCGAGGATGGCGCGGGCTTTTTCGAGGTCGGCCGGGGTATCGACGCCAAGCGGCACGGTGTCGACGATCTCGGCATCGATGCGCATGCCGGCTTCGAGCGCCCGAAGCTGCTCCAGCGATTCGCGCTTTTCAAGCGTCGAGGGTTTCAGCGCGACGAAGGCTTCCAGCGCCTTGCGGCGGTACGCATAGAGGCCGATATGGTGGTAGAGCGGCCCCTTGCCATGCGGCGCGGTCGCGCGCGTGAAATAGAGGGCGCGCAGGCGGCTGTCGCTGAGCGGCGAGCCGACGATCTTCACGACGTTCGGATTGGTCTTCTCTTCCTCGTCGCTAATCTCGGTCGTCAGCGTGGCGATGTCGGTCGAGGCGTTTTCCAGCGGGCGGAGGGCGGCGCGGATCGTTTCCGGGTCGATCGTCGGCAGATCGCCCTGCACGTTGATGATGAATTCGGCACGGCCCTCCGGGTCGCTCTTGGTCAGCGCCTCGTAGATGCGGTCGGAGCCGGACTGGTGATCGACCCGGGTCATCACCGCCTCGAAGCCCGCTGCCACGACAGCGTCAAAAATGTCCGTATGATCGACGGCCACGACGACACGACCGACATCGGCCGCGGCGGCACGGCGGGCCACCTGGACGATCATCGGCAGGCCGGCAATATCGGCCAGCGGCTTGCCCGGAAGCCGCGTCGAGGCCATGCGCGCCGGAATGAGGACGAGGGTCGTGTCAAAATTGGCGGGTTTCATCTCAGGCCCTTCAAAACCCCCGGGAAAAGTGTCAAAACGTCTCAGTGCGGGGGCTACAATCACTGTTGCAACGAAGCAGCAAAAGACATAGGTTCCGCGCGATTTCAAGACTGGCCGGCGCATGTCCGCTGGTTCCTAGGGGAGCGTTTGGATGAACTCTTATGTGAACATGGGCGTGGGTGCCCTATTGGGCACCGTCTTCGTACTGATGTCCGTGTCGATCGCTTCTGAAGGCATTTTCCACTCGGCGCACCCCGAGAAGGAAGGTTTTGCCATCGTGGCCGAGGAGACCGGCGGCGAGGAAGCGGGCGGCGACGCCCCCGCAGCTGTTCCGATCGCGACCCTGCTCGCCACCGCCGATGCCGGCGCCGGCGAAACCGTCTTCAAGAAATGTGCGAGCTGTCACACCCCAGAGAAGGGCGGACCGAACAAGGTCGGACCCGGTCTCTGGGACATCGTGAACCGCCCGATCGCCTCGCATGAAGGCTTCAGCTATTCCGCCGGCATGACGACCTTCTCCGAAGGCCACAAGGTCGTGTGGGACTACGACCACCTGAACTTCTTCCTCGAAGCACCGAAGAAGCACGTTCCGGGCACCGCCATGGGCTTTGCCGGTCTCAAGAAGAACGATGAGCGCGCCAACCTGATCGCCTACCTGCGTACACTTTCCGACAGCCCGGCCGCCCTGCCGACCGCGTCGAACGAAGGCGCTGCCGCAACGACCGAGGGTGCGACCACAACCGAAGGTGCCGCTCCCGCCGATGGCGCGGCGACGACCACCGAGGGCGCAGCCCCGGCGGATGGCGGCGCGGCCACCACGACGACGACCGAAGGGACGGCACCGGCCGAAGGCACGACCACCGAAGGCACCACGGAAAAGCCGGCTCAATAAAAGCGGCCCGCATCCGAGACGACAAAACCCGGCCTTCGCGCCGGGTTTTTTGTTGCCTTCAGGTGAGCAGCCAGGCCCAGAAGGAGACGGTGAAGACGCCGAGCGCCGTCGTCATGGTGATCGTCGAGGAGGCGAGCGCGTGGCCGACGCCGAAATGGTTGGCGAGCAGCCAGGCATTGACGCCGGTCGGCACCGAGGAGGTCAGCACCATGGCGGCCGTCCATTCCGGGCTGAGGCCGAGCAGCCGGCAGGCGACATAGACGCAGCCCGGCAGAAGAATAAGTTTGAGGCTGGTCATGGCCAGCGCGATGCCGGCATTGCCGCCGACCTTGTACTTGTTGAGCGCCATGCCGATCGAGACGAGGGCCGCGGGTGCCGCCGTCGCCGCCAGTTGGTCGACCACCACCTTGATTGGCCCGGCAAGCGGCACGCCGCCCACATGGAACAGCGCGCCGGCTGCAAGTCCGATGACCAGCGGATTGCGCACCAGGCTCTTGCCGATGCCGAGCAGCAGGGCGCCGAAACGCTGCGGCTCACGCGTGCCGCTCTTGCGCTCCGCACGCTCCATCAGCACGGTGCCGGCGATCATCATGACCGGCAGGTGCACGGAGAGCAGCACGGAGATCGCCACCAGCCCGTCCTCACCCACGATGCGCGAGACGAGCGGCAGGCCGATGAAGACCGTATTGGCGAAGGCGGAGGAGACGCCGGCGAGCACGCCAATCCGCCGGTCGCGCTTGAAGCCAAGCGTCGCCACCAGATGGGCGATCGTCCAGGTGACGGCGACGCTGGCGAAATAGGCGAGCCAGATGCGCAGCGGCGATTCGCCGGCAAAATCCGCCTCGGCGATGGTGCGAAACAGCAGCACCGGAACCGCCACGCGGAAGACGAATTCGCCGAGCCCTTCGCCCAGCTCCTCCCGCAGATAGCGAGTGCGCACGAGCACCCAGCCGATCAGGATCAGCGCGAAGATGGGCAGGACATTGAGGGCGACGTCCGACATGAAACCGTCCGGAAAACAGGGAATGAGAGACGACGGACAGCCGCCTTGGAGCAATTCCAGCAAAACTGCGTAGCGATTTTGCGTCCGGAATTGCGTAAAAACAACAAGATAGAGCATTTTCGCGTTTCGGAGAAAAGTGGAAATGCTCTCAAGGCGTCATGGGTAGGCCAAACGTCAGGGAGGGTCCAGCACGAAGCCGGCGCGAGGGCGCGCCGGAAATGAAAAAAGCGAGGGTTATCCCCCCGCTTCCTCATCCCGACCTGGCCGGGGAAGTGCTTCGCGCGGTGCCAGTACATCCGTGGTCACTGCTGTGCGAAACACGACTTTCGTGTCTGACGAGGTTCTACCGAGCCGCTATTACAGCGGTATGACAGAGGAATGCCCGTCGATGAAAACAAGTCTGCGCGCATATGGTTAACAAAAGGTTAACGCGCCGAAGGGCAAAATTTTCGCATTTCCGGCGATTGAACGGCGGAGCTGAAACGTCTTCCCCCTGGTTCCATGCGCCACCCCCTTCCGGCCTTCCCGACGCGCCCCTGTCTTTCGATTGACAAGCCGATCCCGGGTCTGGACAGTGGCGGCGGCAACGAGACGGGCAGCGTTAGAGCATTTCCGCTTTTCTTCGAATCGCGAGAAACGCCCTAACGCTTGGTTTTTACGCAATTCCGGACGCAAAACCGCGTTTTGCACCTTTGCTGGAATTGCTTGAGGAGGACTTGATGTCTATGCGCGCATTCTTCGGTTTCTCGGCACTTCTTCTTATGGCCGTGGCCTCCCCTCCCCTTCCCGCCAGCGCCCAGGAGACGCGCACCGTCGTGACGACGGAAAACCGCGATTATTTCGGCTTTGATCTGCGCACTGTGCAGGATGTGACGCTGGACCAGTGCAAGGCAGACTGCGTCGACGACCTCTCCTGCCGCGCCTTCACCTACAATCCCAAGGTGAAATGGTGCTTCCTGAAGAGCGACTTCAACCAGCTCAACCCCTTCCAGGGCGCGATTGCCGGCAAGATCGTCAAGGCCGACACGGCTGCAGACATCGGCGCGCCGGCCGCCCTGCCGTTCATTACCGAATATATGATGAGCGACGCCCGCTCCTTCCGCAACGGCCTGTCGCTTGCCGCCGACCAGCAGGGCCAGGGTGCCGAAAGCCTCGCCTCGCTCGGCCGCATCGAGACGGCATCCGGCCGGTTCGACTATGCGCTGACCGCTTTCAGGGGTGCCCTCTCGCTCGCGCCGGACGACTACTATCTCTGGATGGAGACGGCCGAGTCGATGGCGCGCGCCTTCAACAACAGCTATCTCGCAAGCCAGGGCGCGCTCGCCGCCATCAACGCCTATGAGCTCTCGCGCACGACAGAGACCCGCGCCAGGGCGCTCGCCGTGCTTGCCGACACGCTCGACAAGTCGAGCAACTACCGCGCCGGCATCAACGCCTACAAGGCGAGCCTGGACCTGAAGGACGACGTCGCGGTGCGCTCGGCCTATCTGGGGCTTCGCGCCCGCCAGGGTTTCCGCATCGTCAACCACACGATCGATTCGGATAGCGCGACGCCGCGCGCCTGCGTCGAGTTCTCCGAGCCGCTCGTCAAGTCGGGTGCCGACTACGCCTCCTTCGTCACGCTGGATGGCGCCGCACCCAAGGCCGTGGAAGCCAAGGATCGGCAGATCTGCGTCGAGGGCCTGACCCATGGCCAGCGCTACAAGATCGCCTTCCGCCCCGGCCTTCCGTCGGCCGTCGACGAGCCGCTGGCATCCATGGTCGATCTCGACATCTACGTGCAGGACCGCACCGCCATGGTGCGCTTCACCGGCGACAGCTTCGTGCTGCCGGGCAGCGCGCGCCGGGGCATCCCGATCGTCTCGGTCAACACGGACAGCGCCGACCTGAAGCTCTACCGCGTCGGCGACCGCGCCATCGCCTCGCTGCTCGCTGACAGCCAGTTCCTGACGCAGCTCGACGGCTATTCGGCCGAGCGCATCGAAAGCCAGAGCGGCCAGCTCGTCTGGCAGGGCAAGATCGACATCTCGCCGGAGCTTAACAAGGACGTCGTGACCAGCTTCCCGGTCGACGAGGCGCTGCCGGAGCGCAAGCCCGGCGTCTACGTGCTGACCGCCGCCGCCTCGAACGGCCGCACCAACGAATGGGAAGCGAAGGCCACCCAGTGGTTCGTCGTCTCCGACGTCGGCCTCACCACCTATGCCGGCACGGACGGCCTCAACGTCTTCGCCCGCTCGCTCGACAGCGCAGCGCCGATCGACGGCGTCGAACTCCAGCTGATCGCCAAGAACAACGAGGTGCTCGGCACCGCGACGACCGATGCCGACGGCCGCGCGACCTTCACCGCCGGCCTGATGCGCGGCACCGCCGCCATGACGCCCGCCGTGATCCTCGCGAAAAAGGGCGATTCCGACTTCGTCTTCCTCGACATGACGCGCGCCGGCTTCGACCTCTCCGACCGCGGCGTCACCGGCCGCCCGGCGCCGGGCGCCATCGACGTGCTCGCCTGGACCGAACGCGGCATCTACCGCGCCGGCGAGACGGTGCATGCGACGGCCCTTGCCCGCGACATCGAGGCGAATGCCGTCGAAAAACTGCCGCTCACCTTCGTCTTCAACCGGCCGGACGGCGTGGAAGACCGCCGCATCGTCAGCGATGGCGCCGCCCTCGGCGGCCATGCCGTGGACCTGCCGTTGCAGGCAAACAGCATGCGCGGCACCTGGACCATGCAGGTCTATACCGATCCCAAGGGCACGGCGATCGGCGAAAAGCAGTTCCTCGTCGACGATTTCGTGCCGGATCGCATCGAATTCGACATGACGAGCGAGGCCAAGGCCATCGAGACCGGCGTTCCGGCGCAGGTATCCGTGGAAGGCCGCTATCTCTACGGCGCGCCCGGTGCGGGCCTTGAGATCGAGGGCGATGTCACGCTGAAGCCGACGCGCGCGGACACCGCTTATCCCGATTATGTCTTTGGTCTGGCGGATGAAGAGGCGATCGAGGCCAGCAGCACGGCGCTGGAAGGCCTCGACGTGCTCGACGACGACGGCAAGGCGACCTTCGACGTCAATGTCACCGACCTACCCGCGACGACGCAACGCCTCGAAGCGCTCGTGACGCTGCGCATGACGGAAGCCGGCGGGCGCGCCGTCGAGCGTTCGCTCACCCTGCCGGTCAAGGCGACCGGCCCGATGATCGGCGTCAAGCCTGAGTTCAAGGACGAGCTTACGGAAAACAGCGTCGCGAATTTCAACGTCATCGCTGTTGGTGCCGATGGTGCCAAGCAGGCGATGCAGGGCATGCCTTGGAAGCTTCTCGCCGTCGAGCGGAACTACCAATGGTATCGCGACGGCAGCTCGTGGCGGTATGAGCCGGTGCTTTCGACCAAGCAGCTGGCCAACGGCACTGTCGATGCCACGGCGGATGGCGGCCAGATCTCGGTTCCCGTCACCTGGGGCCGCTACCGCCTGGAAGTGGAAAGCGCCGAGCCGGACGGCCCGGCCACCAGCATCGAGTTCGATGCCGGCTGGTACGTCGCCGCCACCTCGACGGAAACGCCGGACGCACTGGAAATCTCGCTCGACAAGGAAAACTATGCGGTCGGCGACACGGCGAAGCTGAAGATCTCGCCACGCCATGCCGGCCAGGTTCTCATCACCATCGGCGCCGAAAGCCTGATCGCCACCCAGACTGCCGCGATCGGCGCCGAGGGCGGCGAGGTGAACATCCCGATCACCAAGGAATGGGGTCCCGGCTCCTACGTCACCGCGACGCTGTTCCGTCCCGGTGCGGACCGTGAAAGCCGCATGCCGATGCGCGCGATCGGCATCACCTGGCTGAAGGTCGACCCCGCCGAGCGCAAGCTTAACGTCGCACTCGACGTGCCGGAAAAGACGCTGCCGCGCCAGGCGCTCGACATCTCGCTCCAGGTCGCCGGTGCCGGCGCCAACGAGGACGCCTATGTCACGGTTGCCGCCGTCGACGTCGGCATCCTCAACCTCACCCGCTATGAAGCGCCCGATCCGGCCGGCTGGTACTTCGGCCAGCGCCGCCTTGGCATGGAAATCCGCGACCTCTACGGCCGCCTGATCGACGGCTCGCTCGGTGCTACCGGGCGGCTTCGCACCGGCGGCGACGGCGGCGAAGGCGCCCTCCAGGGCAACCCGCCGACCGAAAAGCTCGTCGCCTTCTTCTCCGGTCCCGTGAAGCTCGATGCGGAAGGCAAGGCCAAGGTCAGCTTCGACATTCCGCAGTTCAACGGCACAGCCCGCCTCATGGCCGTCGCTTGGACGAAGACCGGTGTCGGCAGCGCCACGAAGGATGTCATCATCCGCGACCCGGTCGTCGTGACCGCCAGCCTGCCGAAGTTCCTCTCCCCCGGGGACCGCGCAGACCTGAGGCTCGACATCGCCAACACGGATGCGCCTGCCGGCGACTACACGGTCGAGATCACGCACAATGCGTCGGTGATGGTCGAGCAGACCGGCACCGGCCAGACGCTGCGGCTCGAACCCGGCGCAAAGTCCGCGCTCACCCTGCCGCTGATCGGCGGCGAGGTCGGCGATGGCGTCGTCACCGTAAAACTCTCGAACGGTGCGGGCATGTCGCTCGAACAGGCGCTCAACATTCCGGTGCGCCCGGCCGCCATGCCGATCACCACGCGCCGGCCGATCGAGATCGCCGCGAATGGCAGCCTGACGATCGACGACCAGCTGCTGGCCGACAGCCAGCTTGCCGGCGCGTCCGTCAGCCTCAGCGTCTCGCGCGCAGCCGCCTTCGACATCCCGGCGCTGCTGATGGCGCTCGACCGCTACCCCTATGGCTGCGCCGAGCAGACGACGAGCCGGGCGCTGCCGCTGCTCTATCTCAGCGAACTCTCCAAGCAATCCGGCCTGCCGGAGGACACGGAGACGCAGAAGCGCGTGCAGGACGCCATCTACCGCGTGCTCGCCTATCAATCCTCGTCGGGCAGCTTCGGCCTCTGGGGTCCGGGTTATGGGGATCTCTGGCTCGACTCCTTCGTCACCGACTTCCTGACCCGCGCGCGCGAACAGAAGTTCGACGTGCCGGAGCAGGCCATGCTGCAGGCGCTTTCCAACCTGCAGAACGCCATCTCCTACGACGTGAATGTCACCAACCAGGGCAACGAGATCGCCTATGCGCTCTACGTGCTTGCCCGCAACCGCAAGGCCGCGATCAGCGACCTGCGCTACTATGCCGACACGAAGCTCTCGGAGTTCTCCTCGCCGCTGTCGCGCGCGCATCTCGCCGCGGCTCTCGGCCTCTATGGCGATGCCCAGCGCTCGATGACGATCTTCTCGAATGCGCTCGGCCTCTCGCGCGACAGCATCCTGAACGCCAGCCTCTCGCGCAACGACTACGGTTCGTCGCTGCGTGACGGGGCCGCCGTCCTGGCGCTCGCCGCCGAAGCCCGGCCGGTGCCGGATATCATTCCGCAGCTCACGAAGATCGTCGCCAAGCAATGGGAAGAAAAGCGCTGGACCAGCACGCAGGAACAGACCTGGATGCTGCTTGCCGCCCGCTCCGTGAAGGACGCCGACAAGGACCTGAAGCTTGAGATCAACGGCGTTGCCCGCGATGGCGGCTATGCCGCGCAGATGACCGGCAAGGCCCTGCTTGAAAACCCGCTGACGGTCGCCAACCGCACCGGCGAGCCGGTCTCGGCCGTGCTCACCACCGTCGCGGCCCCGGTCGATCCGCTGCCGGCCGGCGGCGACGGTTTCGCCATCGAGCGCACCTACTACACGCTCGACGGCGAGGAGGCGAACGTCACAGAAGCGACGCAGAACGAACGCTACGTCGTGGTGCTGAAGGTGACGGAGAGCAACGACTGGCCGTCGCGCATCATCATCACGGACCTACTGCCCGCCGGCTTCGAGATCGACAATCCGAGCCTCGTCGACAGCGCGAAACTGGCGAATTTCGACTGGGTCGGCGAAGTGGAGCCGGCGCATACCGAGTTCCGCTACGACCGCTTCGTGGCTGCCTTCAACCGCAGCGGGGGCGATACCCGCGAGGTGACGCTTGCCTATGTCGTGCGCGCCGTCACCCCCGGTACCTACGACCATCCGGCCGCGCAGGTGGAGGACATGTACCGTCCGCAATACTCCGCCCGCACGGCGACCGGCCGCATGCAGGTCGTCAAGGCCGAGTAAGAGGACCGGTCCATGGCGCTCTGGCGCAAGCTCGTTATCGGCTCCCTTGGCGGGGCGGCGTCCATCGCCGCCCTCGCCTTCGGCCTCGACTATGCGGACAAGGCCTATCCGCCGCCGATCTCGGTCGCCGGCACCGTGTCCAAGGAAGTGCTCGACCGCGACGGCCGGCTGCTGCGCGCCTTCGCCACGCCGGACGGGCTCTGGCGGCTGAAAACCACGGCGGCCGATGTTGATCCGCAATTCCTGCGCATGCTCGTCGCCTATGAGGACCGGCGCTTCCACGAGCACGCCGGCATCGACCCGCTGGCGCTGCTGCGCGCCGCCGGGCAATTCGTCACCAATGGCCGCATCGTCTCGGGCGCCTCGACGCTCTCCATGCAGGTCGCCCGCCTGATCGAGCCGCGCGAAAACCGCTCGATGCTGGCGAAACTGCGCCAGATGGCCCGCGCCATCCAGCTCGAACGGCGGCTCACCAAGGCGGAAATCCTCGATCTCTACCTGACCCTCGCCCCCTACGGCGGCAACCTGGAAGGGATTCGCGCGGCCAGCCTCGCCTGGTTCGGCAAGGAGCCGAAGCGGCTTTCGGTGGCCGAGGCCGCCCTCCTCGTCGCCCTACCGCAGCTTCCGGAAAAACGCCGGCCGGACCGGCACCGGGCGGTGGCGGAAAAGGCCCGCGAACGCGTGCTGAACCGCATGGCGGTCTCCGAGATCGTCGGCGAAGGCGAGGCCGAACGCGCTTCCGCCGAGGCCGTGCCGGATCGCCGCCGCCAGCTCCCCTCCTATGCCGCCCATCTTTCGGAAATGGCGCTACGCAAAGACCCGAAGGCGACCGAACACAGGACGACGCTCGACCGCACCGTGCAGGACGGGCTTGAAACAGTAGCCCGCGAGGCCGCCGAACGGCTCGGCGCGAAAATCTCGATCGCCATGGTGATGGCGGACGCCCGTACCGGCGAGATTCTCGGCGAGGTCGGCTCGGCGGATTATTTCGACGGCAGCCGCGCCGGCTGGATCGACATGACGCGCATCCGCCGCTCGCCCGGTTCCGCGCTGAAACCCTTCATCTATGGACTTGCCTTCGAGGAAGGCCTGGTGGCGCAGGAGACGATCGTCGAAGATCGACCGTCCGACTTTTCCGGCTACCGTCCGCGCAATTTCGACATGACCTATCAAGGCGATGTCAGCGTGCGCAAGGCGCTGCAACTGTCGCTGAACGTCCCTGCCGTGCGCCTCTTGGAAGCCGTCGGCCCGACGCGGCTGATGGTGCGCTTCCGCCGTGCCGAGGTGCATGCGGAACTGCCGCCGGGCGAAACGCCGGGGCTCGCGATCGGCCTTGGCGGCGTCGGCGTCACGCTGCGCGAACTCACCCAGCTCTATGCGGCGCTCGCCAATCGCGGCATGCCGGTGCGGCTCGGCGACGGCATTTCGCGCAATGCGTCGCAGATCGAGGGCGAACCGCTGCTCGACCCCGTCGCCGCCTGGCAGGTCTCCGACGTGCTGTCCGGCGTCACCCCGCCGACCGGCAGCCGCCGCCTCGGCATCGCCTACAAGACCGGCACGAGCTACGGCTACCGCGACGCCTGGTCCGTCGGCTACGACGGCCGCCATGTGCTCGGCGTCTGGGTCGGCCGTGCCGATAACGGCGCCGTGCCCGGCCTGACCGGCTATGGCGCCGCCGCCCCCATCCTCTTCGAGGCCTTTTCGCGCTCCGGCGTCACCATCACCGCGCTGCCGCGCGCGCCGTCCGGCGCCGTGCGCATCGCGCAGGCCGAACTGCCCGCCAGCCTGCGCCGCTTCTCTACCACCACGGGCGGCCTCGTCGCGACCGTGGCGCGCGAGCCGGCGCCGGAAATCATCTACCCGCCGGAAGGCGCCCATGTGGAACTCGGCGCCACCACGAGCTCGGATATCTCACCACTCGTGCTGAAGCTGCAAGGCGGCCGCGCACCCTTCCGCTGGCTCGCCAACGGCAAGGTATTGCCGGATGCCTCCCGCCGACGCACGACGCAGTGGATGCCGGAAGGTGCCGGATTTTCGACGCTGACGGTGATCGATGCCGTCGGGCGTGCGGCGAGCGTGCGGGTGTTTATCGAGTAGCAAAGCCTGCCCGCAAACTCCTGGGACAGGATGACGACATTGCCGCGCTCCCCTTCTCCCCCGCGGGGAGAAGGTGGCCCGAAGGGTCGGATGAGGGGGTGGCGCGACGGTGCCCGTAGCTTTGTGCCTGCGGCATCCCCCTCATCCCGCTGCCGCGACCTTCTCCCCGCGGGGGAGAAGGGGATCAATTGCAATGGTTTCATTCCATAGGCGACTGACCCGCCTTCGAGGAAACGGGGTCGATGACGTCCGTTCGGCCCGAATTATTTGACAGAATCCATCGGCACCCAACCCGGCTTGCGCTTCTCCAGAAACGCCGCGATCCCCTCCGCCGCTTCCGGCGTTTCCCAGGTATCGGCAAGCCGCGTCAGCGTCATCTCGATGACCTTCTCGTCGATCGGCGGAGCCAGCGCATGCGCCAGCGCCTTGGTGGCCGCAACCGCCTCGGGGGACGCCGCGAAATAGGGCGTGATCTCCGCCTCGATCGCCCCGTCCAACTCAGTCTCCGCTACGACGCCGCTGACGAGGCCGATGCCCCGTGCGGTCGGCGCGTCGAACAGGCGGGCGGAGGTGGCAAAGCGCAGAAGCGCCGCGGGGCCGATGCGGGCGGCAACATAGGGGCTGATCGTTGCGGGGATGAGGCCGAGGCGGGTTTCCGTCAGGCCGAAGCGGGCGCCTTCCACGGCGATCGCGGCGTCGCAGACGCTGATCAGGCCGACGCCGCCGCCATAGGCCTGGCCGTTGACGCGGGCGATCAAGGGTTTCGGCAGGTCGCGCAGCGCCTTCAGCATCAAGGCGAGCCGGCGCGCTTCGGCGATGCGCGCCTCGCGGGTGGCGGCCATCTGCTCCTTCATCCAGTTGAGATCGCCGCCCGCGCAAAAACTCTCGCCCTCGCCCGTCAGCACGACGACGCGCACCGCCTTGTCCTCGCCGAGCAGGCTCGCGACAGCGGTCAGTTCGCGGATCATCAGGCCGGAGAGCGCATTGTGCTGCGCGTGGCGGCGAAGCGTTAGCGATGCCACGCCGCGCCGATCGACAGATACGGAAATCGTTTCGAAATGCATGACCACACCTCCTCTGCGCAGCGCGCAAATCGCTAGGCACTTTTCCTGGCATCGGTCTTGCCGGTGATCTGCCGGGCAAAGGCCGCGGCCACCGCCAATTTCTCCCGGTCGAGCCCCGTCTCGTATCCCTCGGCCGCTAGCATGTCGGCAACGGCGAGCGTGTCCACATTGCCGCGCGCACCCGGCGCATAGGGGCAGCCGCCGAGCCCGCCGACCGAGGCATCGAAGACGGTGAGCCCATGATCGAGCGCCACGCGGATATTGTCGAGCGCCAGCCCGTTCGTATCGTGGAAATGGCCGGCGAGATTTTCCGGGAAGGCGACGGCGAGCACGACATCCAGCATGGCCGCGACCTCCGCCGGCTTGGCGCGGCCGATCGTATCGCCAAGGCTCACCTCATGGCAGCCGAGGCGCAGGAGTTGCCCTGTCACCCGCGCCACCGCGCAAGGCTCGACCGGACCATCATAGGGGCATTGCACGACGCAGCTCACATAGCCGCGCAGCGGAAAGCCGTCCGCCTTTGCTGCTTCGGCGACCGGCCGGGCGCGCTCGATGCTTTCGGCAATCGAGCAGTTGAGATTGGCGCGGGAAAAGCCTTCGGAGGCCGAGAGGAAGACGGCGACTTCATCGACGCCGGCGGCCTTCGCCGCCTCGTAGCCCTTCATGTTGGGCACCAGCGCCGCATAGGAAAGGCCGGGCCGACGCGCGATGCCCGCCATCACCTTGGCGCCATCGGCAAGCTGCGGCACCCATTTGGGGCTCACGAAACTCGTCGCCTCGATGCGCCGGAAACCGCAATCCGACAGGAGGTCGATCAGCGCGATCTTGTCCGTAGACGGGATGATCGCCTTCTCGTTCTGCAACCCGTCGCGGGCCGCCATCTCGACGATTTCGATGCGCCGGCTCATGCGGCCTCCTCGGGCTCCAGCGAGATGAGAAGCGCGCCTTCCGCCACCTGATCGCCGACCGCGACCGGCACCGTCGCCACCACGCCATCGCGGGGTGCTGCCAGCACCAGCTCCATCTTCATCGCCTCCATGGTGACGAGCGCATCACCCTTGGCGACGCGCGCACCCGGCTCCGCCGAGACGATGCGCACCAGGCCCGGCATGGGCGCCGAGAGCCGATCCCCGCCGGCGGCCGCCTCGCCATGATGGCCGGCCTCTTCGGCGATTGCGAAGGTGTGGGCGTGGCCGGCGAAGAAGACGAGGATATTGGCTCCCTCGCGATACACCGTTGCAGACAGAACGCGGTCGTCGAACGCTGCGCGGACGAAACGTTCATCGGTCGACTGCACGGCGATATCGGTGGTGATGCCGTTGTGTTCGATATGGAAGCGGTTCGTTTCGCGCGCTGTCACGCGCAGCCCATGTTCCGCATCGCCGTGATCGAGGAAAACTGTCTGCGCCGCCTCGCCCCACAGCCGGAAACTGCGCAGATGTGCCCATGGATCGGGATCGGCCGGGGCTTCGAGGAAGCCGAGCGCCGATAGGGCGGCCAGCGCAAAAGCCTCCTCGGAGGCGTCGGGTTCGTTGAGCAGGCTTTCGCCCGCGCGTCCGATCAGGCCCGTATCGACGTCGCCCGCCGCAAAGGCCGGCAGGCGGCAGAGGCGGGCGAGGAAACCGGCATTGGTCGTGACCCCGCCGACGCGGCAGGTTTCGAGCGCCGTTTCCAGCTTTGCCAACGCCTCCGCGCGGGTGCGGCCGTGCACGATCACCTTGGCGATCATCGGGTCGTAATAGGGCGTGATCAGGTCGCCGGCACGCACGCCGGAATCGGTGCGGGCGTCCTGCGGCAGGTCAAAGACGGAGAGGCGGCCGGTCGCGGGCAGGAAATCGCGCGCCGGGTTTTCCGCGTAGAGCCGCGCCTCGAAGGCCCAGCCGTTAATCGAAAGCTCCTCCTGCCGTTTCGCCAACGGTCCGCCAGCGGCGACGTGGAGCTGCCATTCGACGAGGTCGAGGCCGGTGATCGCCTCCGTCACGGGATGCTCGACCTGGAGGCGCGTGTTCATTTCCATGAAGTAGAAGCGGTCCTGCCGGAGCCCCTCGGAGACGTCGGCGATGAACTCGACGGTGCCGGCGCCGCTATAGCCGATCGCTGCGGCTGCTCGCACCGCAGCCTGCCCCATCGCCGCGCGCATTTCCGCCGTCATGCCGGGGGCCGGGGCCTCCTCGATCACCTTCTGGTGCCGGCGCTGGAGGGAGCAGTCGCGCTCGAAAAGGTGCACGACATTGCCGTGTTTATCGCCGAAAACCTGCACCTCGATGTGGCGGGGTTTCGTCATGTATTTTTCGACGAGCACGCGGCCGTCGCCGAAGGCGCTTTCGCCCTCGCGCCGGGCGCTTTCCAGCGCGGCGGCAAAATCGGCGGGGCGCTCGACACGCCGCATGCCCTTGCCGCCGCCGCCGGCGCGCGCCTTGATGAGCACCGGATAGCCCATGGCCTCGGCCTCGCCGGCAAGGAAGGCGGCGTCCTGCCGCTCGCCATGGTAGCCGGGCACGACGGGCACGCCCGCCTTTTCCATCAGCGCCTTGGCCGCATCCTTGAGGCCCATGGCGCGGATGGCGCTCGCCGAAGGACCGATGAAGACGAGGCCGGCCGCCTCCACCGCCTCGACGAAATCCGGGTTTTCCGACAGGAACCCGTAGCCGGGATGCACGGCTTCGGCGCCGCTCGCCTTGGCCGCCTCGATGATCGCCGGAATGTTCAGGTAGCTTTTTGCCGCCTCCGCCGGGCCGATGCGGATCGCCTCGTCGGCCATCGCGACATGCAGCGCATCGCGGTCGGCATCGGAAAAGACGGCGACCGTCGAAACGCCCACCTGCCGGGCGGTGCGGATGACGCGGCAGGCGATTTCGCCGCGGTTGGCGATGAGGATTTTTCTGAACATCCCAGATCCGGCTTTCTATTGCGCTGCTATGGCTTCGACTTCCAGCAGCCACTTCTCGTCGAAGATCGAGCAGATGACGACGCTCATCGCCGGCGCGTTGGCGCCGAGATAGTCGCTGCGGATTTCGCGATTGGCGGTGGCGTGGTGGCGGTCGGAAAGGTAGGTCGTGACCTTGACGAGGTCGGACTTCGCCATGCCGGCGGCCTTCAGCTGGGCGTCGATATTGCGCCAGACGAGCCGGGCCTGCGCCTCGAAACCCTCCGGCACCTTGTCGTCGTCCGAGACGGGGATCTGGCCGCTGATGAACACCAGCCTCTTGAAATCCTCGATCTTCACGGCCTGCGAGTAGCCGCCGCGCGGGTCGGGCGCGTTCTTGGCATTGATCGATTCGCGGTTCATGGACTTCCCTCCTCTACATCCGGAAAATGCCGAAACGGGTGGGCTCGATCGGCGCATTGAGCGTCGCCGAGAGCGAGAGCGCCAGCACGTCGCGCGTCTTGCGCGGATCGACGATGCCGTCGTCCCAGAGCCGCGCCGAAGCGTAGAGCGGGTGGCTCTGGCGGGCGAACATGTCGATGGTCGGCTGCTTGAAAGCGGCCTCCTCCTCGGCACTCCAGCTGCCGCCCGTGCGCTCGATGCCCTCGCGCTTGACGGTCGCCAGCACGCCGGCCGCCTGCTCGCCGCCCATGACGGAGATGCGGCTGTTCGGCCAGGTCCAGAGGAAACGCGGCGAATAGGCCCGGCCGCACATGCCGTAGTTCCCGGCGCCATAGGAGCCGCCGATCAGCACGGTGAGTTTCGGCACATTCGCGGTGGCGACCGCCATGACGAGCTTGGCGCCGTTCTTGGCAATGCCCTCCGCCTCGTATTTGCGGCCGACCATGAAGCCGGTGATGTTTTGCAGGAAGACGAGCGGAATGCCGCGCTGGGCGCAGAGTTCGATGAAATGCGCGCCCTTTAGCGCCGCTTCGGAGAAGAGCACGCCGTTGTTGGCGATGATGCCGACGGACAGGCCATGCAGGGCGGCGAAACCGCAGACGAGCGTCGTGCCGAAGCGGGCCTTGAACTCGTCAAAACGGGAGCCGTCGACCACCCGGGCGATCACTTCGCGGACGTCATAGGGCGTGCGGGTGTCGGCTGGCACGATGCCGAGCAGCTCTTCCGGGTCGTAGAGCGGGGCGTCGCCGTTACCGGATTTGGTAACGTCCCGCTTGCGCGTGTTGAGATTGGCGGCGATCTGACGGGCGATGGCGAGTGCGTGCCGGTCGTCGCGGGCGAGGTGATCGGCGACGCCGGAGAGGCGGGTGTGCACGTCGCCGCCGCCGAGGTCTTCAGCCGTCACGATCTCTCCTGTTGCGGCTTTCACCAGTGGCGGGCCGGCGAGGAAGATCGTGCCCTGGTTTTCGACGATCACCGTCTCGTCGCTCATCGCGGGCACGTAGGCGCCGCCGGCGGTGCAGCTGCCCATGACGACGGCGACCTGCGGGATGCCGGCGGCAGACATCTGCGCCTGGTTGTAGAAGATGCGGCCGAAATGATCGCGGTCGGGGAACACCTCGTCCTGGTTCGGCAGGTTGGCGCCACCGGAATCGACGAGGTAGATGCAGGGCAGACGGTTATCCGCGGCGATCTCCTGCGCGCGAAGGTGCTTCTTGACGGTGATCGGGTAGTAGGTGCCGCCCTTCACCGTGGCGTCGTTGCAGACGATCACGCATTCGCGGCCGGAGACGCGGCCGATGCCGGCGATCATGCCGCCGGAGGGCGAGGCGCCGTCATAGAGGCCGTGGCCGGCGGTGAGGCCGATTTCGAGGAAGGGGGAACCCGGATCGAGCAATTGCGCGATGCGGTCGCGCGGCAGCAGTTTGCCGCGGGAAACGTGGCGATCGCGCGCCTTTGCGCCGCCGCCATCCATGGCGAGGCTGGTCGCCTCCTCCACCAGCGCCAGCGCGCCGAGCATCGCCTTGCGGTTTGCCGCAAAGGTCTCGCTGCGAGTGTTCACGGACGAGGGGATGACCGGCATCACAGCGTCTCCTGGAAGATTTCGCGGCCGATCAGCATGCGGCGGATTTCCGAGGTGCCGGCGCCGATCTCGTAGAGTTTCGCGTCGCGCAGCAGCCGGCCCGTCGGGTAGTCGTTGATATAGCCGTTGCCGCCGAGCGCCTGGATGGCTTCGAGTGCAAGCTTCGTCGCCATTTCGGCGGAGAAGAGGATGCAGCCGGCGGCGTCCTTGCGCGTCGTCTCGCCGCGGTCGCAGGCGCTCGCGACGGCATAGACATAGGCGCGCGCGGCGTTGAAGGCGACATACATGTCGGCGACCTTGCCCTGCATCAGCTGGAATTCGCCGATCGACTGGCCAAACTGCTTTCGCTCGTGCAGGTAGGGCACGACCACGTCGAGGCAGGCGGCCATGATGCCGAGCGGGCCGCCGGAGAGCACGACGCGCTCGTAATCCAGGCCGGACATCAGCACGTTGACGCCGCGGCCCACCGTGCCCATCACGTTCTCCTCCGGCACCTCGCAATCGGTAAAGACCAATTCGCAGGTGTTGGAGCCGCGCATGCCGAGCTTGTCGAGTTTTTGCGCGGTCGAGAAACCGGCAAAGCCTTTCTCGATCAGGAAGGCGGTGATGCCGCGGGAACCCGCTTCCGGGTCGGTCTTGGCGTAGACCACCAGCACATCGGCATCCGGACCGTTGGTGATCCACATCTTATTGCCGTTCAGCACGTAGCGGTCGCCGCGCTTTTCGGCCTTGAGCTTCATGGAGACAACGTCGGAGCCTGCACCCGGCTCGGACATGGCGAGCGCGCCGACATGTTCGCCGGAAATCAGCTTCGGCAGGTACTTCTGGCGCTGCTCCGGCGTCGCGTTGCGCACGAGCTGGTTGACGCAGAGGTTAGAATGGGCGCCGTAGCTGAGGCCCACCGAGGCGGAGGCGCGGCTGATCTCCTCCATCGCCACACAGTGGGCGACATAACCCATGCCGGAGCCGCCATAGCTCTCCGGCGCGGTGATGCCGAGCAGGCCGAGATCGCCCATCTCGCGCCAGAGCGGCATGGGGAAGGTGTTGCTGCGGTCGATTTCGGCAGCCTGCGGGGCGATGCGGTCCGTCGCGAAACGCCGTACGCTTTCGCGCAGCGCCTCGATATCTTCGCCAAGCCCGAAGCTCATTCCGGCTTCATACATGTTCGTCCTCCCCAATTTCGCGACCTCAGGCGGCCGTCTTCTGCTGTCCTGCCGTGTCGAAGGCCGCGCGCATCTGCGGCTCCCGCGCCCTCACACGCTTTGCCGCCTCCTCCTTCACCGGTCCGTAGCCCCGAATCTCGCCGTAAAGCGTGAGAAGCGCAACGGCGGCGTCGAGGGTCTCGCGGCGAAGATTTGACAGCACATGTGCCACGAGCGCCTCGTAGTCGGCGATGAGCTGACGTTCCATGCGGCGTTCTTCCGTGCGGCCGAACGGGTCGAAAGCAGTGCCGCGCAGGCCCTTGAGCTTTGCCAGCAGGCCGAAGGCCGGCAGCATCCAGCGGCCGAAGCGGCGCTTCTTCGGCCGGCCGTTGGCGTCCTCGCCCTTCAGGAAGGGTGGCGCGAGGTTGAAAGCGATGCGGTAATTGCCCTCGAACTGCTCCGTCAGCCCCGCCTTGAAGGCCGGATCAGTGAAGAGCCGCGCCACCTCGTATTCGTCCTTGTAGGCGAGGAGCTGGGCGTAGACATGGGCGACGGCGCGGGTCAGCCGGTCGTCCGGCCCGAGCGCCTTTTCCGCCTGGCGGACCTTGTCGACGAGCGCGGTGTAACGGCCCGCGAGCGCCGCGTTCTGGTAGGCCGTCAGGTGCTTGACGCGGTGGGCGATCAGGTCCGGCGTCGCCATGGTTTCAAGCGTTGCGGTGCGCTTTCCGGGCTCCAGCAGGCGCTCGGCGCGGGCCGGATCGGCGGCGATCAGGCGGCCCCAGCCGAAGGCGGAGAGCGTGGCATCGACCGCGACGCCGTTCAGCGCGATCGCCTGTTCGATCGACTGACGCGTCAGCGGGATCAGGCCCTTCTGCCAGGCAAAGCCCGTCATCAGGATGTTCGTCGCCATGGCATTGCCGGCGACCCTTTCGGCGATCGTCGTGAAATCGAGAAGATGCGAGGGCTCGCGAAGGGCAGCACGCACCGTGCTCTCGACATCGCCGCGGCGGAAGTCGAAGTCGCGCTTGCGCACGAAATCGGCGACCGGCGTCAGCTTGGTGTTGACGACGCCCATGGTGCGGTGGTGGTCGCAGAGCGTCACGGCATCCTTGGAGGAGGCCACGACATCGTCGGCAGCAATGAGCAGGTCCGCGCCGCCGGTGATGATGCGCGGCGAGGAGACGTCCTGATCGTGGAGGCCGATGCGCAGATGGCTCATCACGGCGCCGCCCTTTTGCGCAAGGCCGGCCATGTCGAGGATCATCGGCGACTTGCCGTCGAGATGGGCGGCCATGCCGAGGATAGCGCTGATGGTGAGGATGCCCGTGCCGCCGATGCCGGCGATGGCGACATTGTAGGAGCGGTCGCCGATCTTGACGATCTCCGGTTCGGGGATGCCCGTAAGATCCGGGTTCGAGCGCGCGGTCTTGCGCAGGCGTCCGCCCTCGACCGTCACGAAGGAGGGGCAAAAGCCCTTGAGGCAGGAATAATCCTTGTTGCAGGTCGACTGGTTGATCTTGCGCTTGCGGCCGAGTTCCGTGTCGAGCGGCTCGACGGAGACGCAGTTCGACTGGGTGGAACAGTCGCCGCAGCCTTCGCAGACGGCGGGGTTGATCATCAGGCGGACCGGCGGGTCCTCCATCAGGCCGCGCGAACGGCGGCGGCGCTTTTCGGCCGCACAGGTCTGCACGTAGACGATGGCGGAACAGCCGGGCGCCTCGCGGATATCGCGCATCACCCGGTCCATCTCGTCGCGATGGCGGATGATGACGCCGGGTGCGAGCATGGACGGCGAATAGGCCTCGGGATGGTCGGAGAC
The DNA here is from genome assembly GCF_058793575.1 of Shinella sp. GW835-FHT14H05. NCBI lineage: Bacteria > Pseudomonadati > Pseudomonadota > Alphaproteobacteria > Hyphomicrobiales > Rhizobiaceae > Shinella > Shinella sp. GW835-FHT14H05. The sequence goes on from NZ_JBXAFY010000018.1 coordinate 88,211, forward strand.
GAGATAGATCGGCGCAACGCCTTCGTCATGGATCTGGCGCGTCACCGCCTCGGGGCTGATCGGCCCGTCCACGGCCTGCCCGCCGGTCATCGCCACAGCATCGTTATAGAGCAGCTTGTAGGTGATGTTGACGCGGGCGGCGACCGACTGGCGGATCGCCAGGATGCCGGAATGGTAATAGGTGCCGTCGCCGAGATTGACGAAGATGTGCTTTTCATCGGTGAAGGGCGCGATGCCCGACCACGGCACGCCCTCGGCGCCCATATGGGTGAAGGTGGTGGTGTCGCGGTCCATCCACTGGACCATGTAATGACAGCCGATGCCGGCCGTGGCGCGGCTTCCTTCCGGCACCTTCGTGGACGTGTTGTGCGGACAGCCGGAGCAGAAATAGGGCACGCGCTCGATGGGTGCCGCGTGCGCCTTGCGGATCTTTTCGCGCTCCAGCAGGTAGGCGAGCTCGTCGGCGATGACCTTCTTGAGGCCGGCGTCGAACTCGAAATGCAGGAGGCGCGCGGCAATCGCCCGGGCCACCATGCCGACGGTCAGCGCCTGCGACAGCGGCAGGAACGCATGGTCCTCATGGTCGAACTTGCCGATGATGCGCGGGCGTTCACCGTGATGCCAGTTGAAGAGCTGCTGCTTGATCTGGTTTTCGATGATCTCGCGGCGCTCTTCCACCACGAGCACCTCTTCGAGCCCTTGCGAGAACTCGCGCACGCCCTCCGGCTCCAGCGGCCAGGGCATGCGGACCTTGTAGATGCGCATGCCGATCTCGGCCATCTCTGCAGGGCCAAGCGAGAGTTCCTTCAGCGCCTGGAGCACGTCCTCATAGGCCTTGCCCGAGGCGATGATGCCGAAGCGCGCCTTCGGCACGTCATGCGTCACCTCGTCCACCCGGTTGGCGCGGGCGAAGGCGATGGCCGCGTAACCCTTGTAGGTCTGCAGCCGCTCGTCCTGCGGCAGCGGCGGATCGGGCCAGCGCAGGCTGAGGCCACCCGGCGGAAGCTCGAAATTCTCCGGCAGGACGAACTGGCGGCGCTCGCCGGCGAGATCGACGGAGGCCGTCGTCTCGACCGTGTCGGAGATGAACTTCATACCGACCCAGCAGCCGGAATAGCGCGACATGGCGGTGCCGAGCAGGCCGTATTCGACGAATTCGTGGATCGACGAGGGATAGAGCACCGGCATGAGGGCCGACATGAAGGCGTGGTCGGACTGGTGCGGGATGGAGGACGACTTTGCCGAATGGTCGTCGCCGGCAAAACAGAGCACGCCGCCATGTTTCGAGGTGCCGGCGGCATTGGCGTGTTTGAACACGTCGCCGCAGCGATCGACGCCCGGCCCCTTGCCGTACCAGTAACCGGCGACGCCATCCTTCAGCGCGCCCGGCGAAAGATGGAGCTGCTGGGTGCCCCAGACGGCGGCGGCCGCCAGATCCTCGTTGACGCCCGGCCGGAACACGATGTCGTGCGCGGCCAGGTGCTTGCCGGCTTTGGCAAGCTGCTGGTCGTAACTTCCGAGTGGTGATCCGCGATAACCCGAGATGAATGCGGCGGTGTTCAGCCCCGCGGCACGGTCGCGCCGCATCTGAACGATCGGCAGGCGCACGAGTGCCTGGATGCCGGAAAGGAAGATCCTCCCACTTTCCGCCGTATACTTGTCCTCGAGAGAAAAGCTCTGCTTCAGCATGACTTCCTCCTCGATGGCCCTCCTCCGTGAAAGCCATCCTCCATATGTAGGAGCCTACGCCTGGATTGGGAGGAGCGGGTCCTTATTTTCCCCTTGCAGCATCACGATTTAGGGATGGCATCCGCAAAGCGGGCCTCTCAACGCAAAGCCATCCTAGTGGCGCGTCAGATCGGTACGCGGTGGGTGTTCTTCAGCTCGTCGAGGGCGAAGCTGGAATTGACGAACCCGACGCCGGGAAGCTTCAAAAGAGCCTTCTTCAGAATCTCCTCGTACTGGCGCACATTGCTTGTCAGCACGCGCAGAACATAGTCGTGCTCGCCGGTCATCGAATAACATTGCACGACCTCGGGCATGTTCTTAACCGCCTTCTCGAACTCCAGCAGCGTCTCCTCGTCATGCTGCTTCAGCCGCACGAAACAGAAGACGGAAACCTCGAAGCCGACGAGTTTCGGGTCGATCGCGACGATGCGGCCGCGGATGATGCCGAGGCGCTCCATCTCCTTGATGCGCCGCCAGCACGGCGTGTGGCTGAGGCCCACGCGCTCGCCGATCTCGGCGACCGTCAGGTCCGGTTCGCTCTGGAGCAGCCGCAGGATCTTGCGGCTCGTCTCGTCCATGCCGCCCTCGGCCATCGACTAGAGAAGCCCGCGAGAGGAAAGGTTGCGCATCAGCGCGGTGATGCCGAAGGTCCAGGGCGGGCATTCGGTGGAGAGACGCACGGTGTTGGTAAGGGCGCCCAGTTCGGCATTGGAGATCGTCACGCGGTCGCCGGCCTTGTGGGTAAAGCCCTGGCCCGGCGCATCGCGGTCCTCGACCGGTGCAAACAGCGTGCCCATGAACAGCATGAAGCCATCGGGATATTGATGGTGCCTGCCGATGGTCTGGGACACGAGGTCGAGCGGATCACGGCTGATCTCGCGCATCGTGCTGCGGCCCTTCAGCACGAAACCGTCCTCGCCTTCGATCAGGAGGTCGAGATCGGCCTTGCGCACGTCGTCGATCGCATAGGTCTCGTCGAACAGGCGGATGAAGGGGCCGATGGCGGAGGAGGCATTGTTGTCCTTCGCCTTGCCGAGCAAGAGCGCGGAACGGCCTTCCACGTCGCGCAGGTTCACGTCGTTGCCGAGCGTCGCCCCTTTGACGCGGCCCTGGCTGTCGACGGCGAGCACGATTTCCGGCTCCGGATTGTTCCACTTCGAAATCGGATGCAGGCCGACCGAAGCACCCCAGCCGACGGAGGCGAGGACCGGTGCCTTGGTGAAGACCTCCGCATCCGGCCCGATGCCGACTTCGAGATATTGCGACCAGACGCCCTCCTCGATCAGCGCCGCCTTGACCTTGGCGGCGGCGTCCGAGCCCGCCTTCAGGTCACGCAGGCTGTCGCCGATAATGGCGGTGACGCGGCCGCGCACCTTTTCCGCCATGGCCGGATTGCCCGCCGCCTTTTCCTCGATGACGCGTTCGATCATCGAGCGGGCGAAGGTGACGCCGCAGGCCTTGACGGCCTGGAGATCGCAGGGGGCGAGGAGGTGAAGGCGGGAGAAATCGCCCGCCCCTTCGACCGAGGCGTCGAGTACGGCGTCAACGGCGCCGAGAGCTTCGCCCGGCGCAGCGTGGGCGACAGCGGCCGGATCGTCCTTCTCCAGGAGATCGCGCATCGTCGGCAGATCGGCCGACGTGATGTCGAACAACGCACCGTCGCGCACGAGCACGATGGCCGGTCCCTGCACATCCGGACGCCAGACGCGCCCGACAAAGGTTCCCCGCGAAAAATCTCCTGCCGTCACCGCCACGCGCGTTCCTCCCAGAATCCTCGCCCCGAGTTCTAGACCGAAAGAGGCGGCGGCGAACAGGGCGAAGACGGCCGCTGGCCGATTTTCCGCTCAGCCATGCACACCGAGCGCATGGGCGACGATCATCGTCGCAGCCAGCAGCAGCACCGTCGCTTCCGCGACCGTCCGCAGGACGAGCCAGGCGGCCGCGAGGCGACCCACATGCAGGTCATGCTCGAACCAGCGGACTTCCACGATGATGTACCAGAGCAGGGACAGCAACGAGATCGCTGTGCCTAGGGCCACCATCTCCTGGTGGCCGGTGCGGGCGATGTTCATGCCGGCGCTGAGCCCGAAGGCAAAGGGAGCCGCAACGTAGCATTGGCTGTAGAAAGGCGGCTTCAGCGTCTCTCGGTCGAGCGCCGCGCCCGTGCGCCCCAAAAGCCGCACGGCCATGAGCAGCGGAAAAATGCTGAAGAGAAAGGCGCGAAAAATCAGGAGATTGGTGTCGTTGCGCAGCATCTCCGGCAGCATGGCATCGTCCCGGTGGGCGATCAGCGCCAGTTCGAGCCCGTGGGCGAAGAGCAGCGTGAGCAACAGGAAGAGCGGCGGGCTCAGCGTATCCTTGTAGCGCTCCTCCTGCGTATCGCCGAGTTCGACATCGGCATAACGCATCATCTGCTGCGGCCGGCGCAGCGTGCGCCAGAGCGTGACCGGATAGAACACGAGCTAGGAGACGAGCTCGTAGAGCAGTTCTTCCAGCGACTGCAAGAGACGCATAAAATCCATTTTTGGCATCCCCGTGGCGCGGTCGTTCCGGCATACCGGGTTTTCACGCCAGCGAGAAGCCTTGGGATTGGCGGCCCCGGCGGAGCCGCCAGCCATGTCATGCCGGGCGGGTGTGCACGGCCGAGACGATGGTGATCGCGGCCAGGAACAGCACCACGCCGCTTGCGACGAAGACGCTCGAAACACCGTTGGCATCGAACAGCGCACCACCGGCAGCGGCACCGGTCGCGATCGCGAAATTGATCGCGGCGACGAAGAGGCCGCCCGCACTTTCGGCTTCATCCGGCACGGCGCGGGTGATCCAGGTCGACCAGGCGACCGGCACCGCACCAAAGGCGAGGCCCCAGAGCGCCACCATGGCGGCATCAGCCACGAGATCGCCGCCGAACATCGAGAGCGACAGCGCCAGCGCGCCCATCACGACCGGCATGATCGTCAGCGTCAGGCGCATGGAGCGCTCCAGCAGCACGGCACCCAGGTAATTGCCGAAGAAGGTGGCGATGCCGAAGCCGAGCAGCACGGCCGAAACACCTTCCACGCCGACACCCGTTACATTCTCAAGGAACGGCCTGATATAGGTGAAGAAGGCGAAGTGGCCGGTGAAGACGAGCAGGATCGCGAACATCGCGAAGCCCACGCCCGGTCGCGCCAGAACCTCGATCAGCGTTCCAAAGCGCGAATGCCCGCGCGGCGGCAGCGACGGCAAGGTCGCAAGCTGCACGACGAGTGCCAGCGCGCCGAGCACGGCAGCCCCGAGGAAGACATTCCGCCAACCGACGATATCGCCGACATAACTTCCGACCGGCGCGGCGAACACCGTCGCCGCCGAAACGCCGAGGAACATCACCGACAGCGCCTTCGGCACCACGGCCTCCGGCACCAGCCGCATCATGGTCGCGGCCGAAAGCGTCCAGAACCCGCCGAGCGCCATGCCGAGCAGCACGCGGCCGACGAGCAGCATGGCGAGGTTCGACGACATCGCCACGAGCAGGTTGGAAAAGATCAGCAGGACCGAAAGGCCGATCAGCACAAGCCGGCGGTCGAGCTTGCGCGTCACCACCGTGATCAAGAGGCTGGTCACCAGCGCCACCGCGGCCGTCGCCGTTACGGCCTGTCCGGCCATGCCCTCCGAAATCCTCAAATCCGCCGCCATCGGCGTCAGCAGGCTTGCGGGCAGAAATTCCGCGCCTACCAGCCCGAACACGCCGAGCGTCATCGCGATCACGGCCCCCCAAGCCGGCCGGACATCCGCCTCGCTCTCCGGCGCGGCTATCGTTGCATCCGTCATGTGCAGTCCCTTTCCTGTTGCAATGCGTGCTCCAACAGGTGGGTTGAAATGCCAGACGCGCAATGCCATTTTATCCGCAATGTTTGATCGATCGTCCGACCCAGCCAAAAATGCGCATGATCCCGTCAGCGAACTTCTGATGGGCATGCGCCTGCGCGGTGCGAGCTATGGCAGGCTCCAGCTGACGCCGCCCTTCGGTATCCGCTTTCCGGCGGGTCCGGAAGCCCGTTTCCACTTCGTCGCCCGCGGCAAGGTCTTTTTGCGGACGCATGGCGAGGCGGGCCGCGAGCTCGCCTGCGGCGACGCCGTGCTGCTGCCGAGCGGCGGACCGCACGAGATCGTCACCGGCCCGAACGTCCAGATACGCGACTATGACAGCTACAAGATGACACCGCTCTGCCCCGACGTGGCGGCGGTGGAGGCCTGCGTCAAGGAGACGAGCCGGGAAAACGACACGCTGATCTTCACCGGCCGCATGGAATTCGAGCTCGACACGCTGCATCCGCTCGTCGGCCTGATGCCGCAGGTTATGTCCGTCGGTGCGCTGATCGGCCGCCAGCCGGAGCTGATGCCGCTGCTCGACGCCATGGAGCGGGAAATGTCGGAGGAGCGCGTCGGCGCGGCCGGCATCCTCGCCCGCCTTGCCGACGTCATCGCCGCCTCCATCGTACGCGGCTGGGTGGAATGCGGCTGCGGCGATGCGACAGGCTGGATCGAGGCGCTGCGCGACCCGCGCCTCGGCCGCGTCATCGCAGCGCTGCACCGCGAGCCCGGCCGCAACTGGACGCTCGCCGAAATGGCGCACGAGATGGGCAGTTCCCGCTCGGTCTTCGCCAAGCGCTTCGTCGATGTCACCGGCATGACCCCGCAGCGCTATGTGCTGGCGCTGCGCATGCGGCTTGCCGAACAATGGTTCCGCCGCGACAAGCTCTCCATCGACACCGCCGCCCGCCGCCTCGGCTTCGGCTCCCAGGCCGCCTTCGCCCGCGCCTTCAAACGCGTCGTCGGTGAACCACCCGGTCATACGCGCAAGAAGGCGGCGCCAAACGGGGCGGAGATGGGCAAAACGGGACGCGGAAATGGCGCCGCCGGAAGGCCTTGACCTGGATCGCGGCGTTTACGGGCATTGACGCCGTTTAGCGGGAAAGTCGGATTTATTTGGCCCTGTCCTAAAACAGAGTCCGAAAAAATCTTTTAGCATAAGCGGTAGAAGCGCGATCGCGCTGGAACATGCGCGCGTACCGCGTAGATCGGCGCCATATGGAACGCTAACCTGTCCTCCACGTTCTCAAAGTGTGTATCGAACTTAAGGAGAGCACGATGGAAGAGAACCTTATTGCCCAGCTCAACGCAACGGGCGCCGATTTGCGGCGGCGAGCACTGGAAATCGACAAGTCAAGCGAAGAGCCAGATACCGCTCTGATAATGCATGGCCTGGCAACGGCAATGGACGCGATCCGTGCTCTTGCCGCGACGGCAGGCCGACTAGACGGCCCCCTTGGCCTCGGAAAGAGTGGACATTAGGAGCGGCAATCGACGAAAGCGAGCGCCCTGGGGGAAGGGCGCCCGCATATTTACTTGTGGGTTGGAACGCTTGGAGCAACTGGTCAGGCCGGCTGCGAAATCTAGAGCAAGTAATCCGCTTCCGCTCCGAGACCGAACCCGCCGAGCAGGCCACCCAGCACATCTCCGAGATCATCCAGAACGTCATCGACGAGGTTGCCGAGACCGTTGTTATTCAGGAGGTTGGTCAAGCCGTCTTCCATGCCACCCTGGCCGCCAAGAGACGACAGCAGATCATCGACACCTAGCCCATCGACCAGGCTTTCCAGCGAGAACTCATCGACCCCGAGGCCGCCAAGCACGCCGCCAAGCCCGAGTTCATCAAGCAGATCGCCCACACCAAGGCCGTCCAGCAGGTCATCAACAGCCCCGGTCAGACCGGACAGGCCGACACCCAGATCGAGAACGGCATTGTCACCGGTGACGATTTTTTCGACGCTGTAGAAGTTCTGCGTTTCACCCCCACCGAGGAGATTGAATCCTCCGTCGATATTGAGGGAAATCAGAACGTCCTGGGCATCGCCTTGGATGTACGCGGTGTCGGTTCCATCGCCGCCGTAAACGGTGTCGTTGCCGTCGGCATAAAGAATGTCGTCGCCCGCGCCGCCGCCGATGATGTCGTCACCTTCGCCGCCACGCACAGTGTCGTTTCTGTCGCCGGCATAGACCGTGTCGTTACCCGCCCCACCGTCGATGTCGTCGGAGCCAGAGTTCGGGGAAATCTTCGGGCCGCCGTAGACGATATCGTTGCCAGCGCCGCCGCGGACAATATCGTCGCCGGCGCCGTGAAAGAGCGTGTCGTTGCCCGCGCCGCCATCGATCTCATCGTTGCCGGCATTGCCCCAGATCAAATCGGCGCCGCCGCCGCCCTGGGCATTATCATCGCCAATACCGAGGCCGATCGTGTTGTCGCCGTCGTTGCCGACAACCGTATCGTTACCACCCTGGGCGAATACGCTTCCCTGCCGATCGCCAAAAACAAATGTGTCGCTGTCGGCGGTGAGAAAATAGGTCTTTGCCATTTGTCCACTCCTGCGAACCTTGAGTTGAACGGGCCGGTATTGGCTCGTGCTACAAATACGGACGCGGATGATAAAAGTTCAATCAAGGCGGGTAGATTGTAATGCTCTGGTAATTGAAGGATTAATCGACTATCGCTAACGTTGCAGGATGAACCAAGTTTTGTTCCGTCAAGGCAGCAACCTAGGAACGAACAGGCATTGCTAATCTTTCGTTGACTCCAAGACGGAATCACACGCTAAGAATGTGCAAACTCAAAGCTTTTGGGGTAGTCTGGTGCAATCGCGGATTAACCAATGGTTAGTTTGGATCACGAGGTGCACATGTATACAGGGCACAGTTTATCCATTCCGCCTTTGCAGCCAGAAGAAGTGGCGGGGCTACGAGCTATTATAGACGAGTGGTGTCACGAGTATGGTTGTAACATCACGGGTAAGCTTGCACAGGACAGGGCGAAAAAGCTCTTACTTGCGTATAGCGCGGGTGTTAGGGACGCCGAGGCGCTTCGCAATCTGATCCGGCCATTTTAGATCCCGTCCGAGCGACTAGGCGCCGCAAATGTCGTCCCGCTTTATGCAACTTTAATTTCTGGCACGACAAGTCGATTCAGCCGACAATCATAGGTCTCGCGCTTTTTTCATCGAAGCCCTTATTGAGCATGCAACTGAAAGCCATTGTGCTGATGGCAATATATACGTTCGCTTCCCCCGTAACAGCCGAGGCAAGGTAATTTCATGCACGGATCAAGAGCAGCGTTCATCGAGACAAATGGGCGGCGTAGGGACAGCACCCTGCTTACGCCGCCCCATCGCACTGGCTAGAAGACTGCGATGTACTTCAGCAAAGCAATGATGCCGATAATGATGACGACAATTTGCGCGATCTGTTTTGCACGTCCATCGAGCGGCAATCGTCCGATGAGATAGAGGACCAGCACGATTACGAGGAAGGTAATCAAAATGCTGACGAGAACCGATGTAGCCAAAGCCCCAACTCCTTAAGCCAGCGCTGAATTGCGCTGTAAGGGCGTAACTATGGCCCTTTGCGAGTATGACAAGTGCCCCGCAACGAGCTTGTGGCTGCTTGCATCGCGGCAAACAGTCCCGTCGATCTACACCGTGTCGGACCGACGCTCGTTCTGGCTGGCTTCATGGAGGAGAAATGGCGGCCGGCTTGCTTACACAGACCGACGATATGTCGAGCTCACAAAAACCCGCCCACCCCGGAAGAGGCGAGCGGATTTGGAGCAGTACAGGCCTTTGCGGAAGTGGAGGCTAAGCGGCCTTTTTAGCCGCCGTGGTCTTGTTGATCGCCGTCACTGCGAGGTTCGTCAGCTTGTTGTTGGTCGCCTTTTCCTGGTCGAGGATTTCACTCAGGAGCTTGTGCGCCTCGTCGTGGCCGAGATCCTTCGCCCATTCGCGAAGCGACCCGTAACGGGCGATTTCGTAGTGTTCCACGGCCTGGCAGGCGGCGAGCAAGCCGGCATCGAGCGCCGTTCCTTCCGCCTCTTCCATCAGTCCGTCTGCTTCCTTGATAAGGCCCTCGATCGCATCGCACTTCTCTCCAGATGCCTTCTTGCCGATCGACTTGAAGACCTGCTCAAGCTTCTTGATCTGATCCTTCGTTTCCGAAAGATGGTCCTCTGCCGCCTTCTTAAGTTCGGCGCTTTTTGCAGCCTTCGCTACCTTGGGCAAAGCCTTCGTCATAGCGTTCTCGGCGTAATAGATGTCTTGGAGTGTGTGTTCGAATATATCGGCGAGCGTTTTCATGTTGGGACTTCCTTCTGGCTGAGACTGGAGCACCAACAATGGGAGGTGAGGCAGATAGTTCCGTTAACCTACCGAGCTTTGATAGCGATAGCCGCAAAATACTGTGCGCAAGCCGCTATTGGGGTACGCTCTGTGAGTTTTGTGTCGCTAACGCGTTCACAGTTGCCATGGTCGGCTGCGAGCCCGTCGAAAGAGTGTCATGCTCAATGACCTGAGCCCCTGAACTTCCTCCAGATTTTGGTAGAGTCCGTCGTATCAAGGAGACGGACGGAATGAAGCATTCA
>NZ_JBXAFY010000019.1:0-98027 GCF_058793575.1 Shinella sp. GW835-FHT14H05
TGGTCGGTGTGCCGTGTGGTGACCAGTCGGACATTTCTACTTTGCAAACCGTCGGACATTCCAACTCATCCGCCACAGTTATAACGTAACGTACAAAGAGTTAATGTTCCGCATCGAACTCGCGCTCTCTACCGGCATCGATCTGTAAGATCGCCTACCCGACGTGAAAACGGGATTGCCTGACGTTAGATTGATCATCCATGGAGCGCGAGGAATGCGCAGACATTGCAGCAATGAAAGCTGTGGGCGTATCCAAGTATTGCTCCAGCTTGCCCTCACGCATTAAGGATACAAACAAGGCGCACGATTTCGCCTGACAGTTCACCGATTTCCCTGGATTGAATTCGATATCGGTGAAGCCCGCGTACTGCTTTTCACCGTCCACTCGGTTTTTCAGCCAAACTCGGTGCGGAAAAATCGCATTAAGGTAGAGCCAATCATAGAACACCGTCGTTGGTTTCAATGGAAAGTCAAAACCGTCGAATCTAAAACCTATAAGCGCACCGGAACCGCGAAGGCGTGGATCGCGTTTTGCCTCCCTTGGCTCGAAACCATAGAGATCCGTAAACGGACCGCCGTGCTCAAATATCTTGCTTCCCTGAAAGGCGTTCTCCAACGGCATATCCCCCACAGTGGTCATGACGCGAAGATGAAAGGCGCTGAGATGCCGACCGGCCACCTCGTCCGATTTACTCGAGACCTCTAATAGTGGCTCATATCCACACTTCCTTGCGGCTGCGTGCAACGAACGGATGTTCTTCTTCTTTTGGACCTCTGCGAACCCTCCCGCCCATTGGATTTCAAAATCAATCCGCCTGACGTAGCCATCTTCCTCGGTCGTGGGAATGAAGATAGGTCGCTCTGCCATGCTTAGATATTCCTTATATAAGCGAGTGGAATGACATGCGGGACTAACACCTCATACTTTTCCGCTTGTGAGAGGCGCGCTCGGATCTCTGGGTCTTTCCAATCTGTTCGAGTATACAGGATTTCGAAGTCAATGAGCGCTTCTGCATCTGTGATTGCGACAGATTCGACGCCTGCCTTGTTGGCTACATCGTTGGTAAATCGAACACCTTCCAATTGGATAACTGAGGGGTGAATTTGGAGGAAGATGGTATCCGTAATTCTCGCCTCCTGACGTGCAACGAACTCCATGGGATGGGTGTTGCGAAAGCAGAGGTGAACGTAATTCCCCATTCCTTTCAAGGCGTCTGCATCTCTGCTCCACTCATTGCCGCCGGGAGCGGGCACCTTGACGTTCTTTTGGTTAAGTTGCGATAGCGGGTAAAGCCCTCCCATTTCTTTGATTACTGGGAGGTTCCTCCGGTCTGTAAAGTGATAAAGTAGTGGTATTTTGTCCAGTCTATCGATTGCCATGGTTCCCATCCCCTCGATGGCCAATATTGTGGGCGAAAGATTTCATTCAAATATTCGGTAATGCGATGTACGTGGAATAAACAAATGCAGCCAGTCGATTGCTGTGCGCGTTGCCAATGTCGCTGTAACCGATCTGGCGTTCCTTGTTTTCGTTAGGGCCAAGCTAAGAGAGTGTGAGCCACTTCGATGACATGCCCTGGCGCACAAGCGTGCGTCGTATGAAAACGAACGGGCCGGCCGTCTGCATTCGGAGCATCCCGTTCGGACTGGAGCCCGATGGTGGTCGAGCGAAGTGCCATAATTCTCCTGACACCACGCCTTGCCCGATCCGATTTCGCGTTCATCACGTAGCCAAGCATCATCGCCAATGGCAGCCCACGGGAATACTGGCCGGTCACGAACCGCATCAGCCCTTGATCGACATATTCGCCGACCAAGGCACGCACCCCTGTATGGTACGGAACGTTGAGCCGTTTGCATTCGCAAGCCAGATAGACGTCCTCATCGTCGCCGATCGTCAGAACGAAGTCGATATTGCTTGGTGCCGATACGTTGCCATCTGAATCCGCCGCAAGCAGAGGATACTGATAAATAATACGCCCCGGCACCAGCTTCGTTCGGATCAACGCGTAAACGAGGTGCTCAGTGATGTGATCCTCGTGCGTCAGCGTATTCTTTTTGGACTGAAGCGGCGCGATGCAAATGGGCCATGCGGCCTCGACTGCCTCGGCGACGCGCTCTTCATGTCCGCGGAACTGGGGGAGCCAAGCGTTCAGATCACCGGCCAGCATGTTGACCACCGGTTTGGCTGTGGCGCGCAACGACAGCATTGAACTCGGCCGCGATCTGCTCCGCGTCCGACAAGGCCGTCGATCTTAGCCAATGCCGAAGTTGCATCGGCTTGACGAGATACATCTCGCTGCCGATCACGAAGCGAAGGTCTGGCACGACCTGCACATTTCCTGGCAGGCGAACAGGCAAGCTGGCCTGGATCGATTGAAGAAACGGCCCGACCTCGGGAGACAGGTCTTCCCTGTATTCATCGTCTGTGGACGAAAGCGTCAGTTTCAGGACGGCGACATCGCCAGACCTAGCTGCGAGCGAAGCGTGGATCGGTTGCCGGAAGCAGGGCGCAAGGGCAGCGCGAAGCGTGGCGGCATATTCCGCGCGATGCTCATACCCGCTGTTGGCCCAGATCTTCTGCAGACCGGCGCTACGGCGGGGTTGCATGGCCGGGATGATGTACTTGAACGTGTCCTCGATCAGCGCGACGTCGTGCGCGTCTAGGCCGTAATAGTCGTAGATCAGTCGATCGATGTCATCGAGAGGATCGGATTGCACAGAAAGCAATGCGTTTGTCTTCTCGACCTCCCGATCGATCAGTTGGACGATCTTCTCCTCCGCGACCGTAGCCCTTGCCGGATCGGGCATATTCGCCGGCACATCGAATGGCAGCTTCAACAGCTCACTTTGATGAACCTTGGCGCGATCCGCGCCGAGATTGGCGGTATCGTGGAAATACACCCAGGCCGCTAGGCTGCTATTCAGGACAGCGGTGAGCACCTTCGCCGAGCGCTTTTCAGCATCGGGAAAAGCGATGGCCTGAATGGAATGCTGGAATACTAAGCTTTGCTCACAATAGGACGCGCGGACGCGGCCGACGGAACGCTCAACGCCTTGCGGGATGAGGATATGCGGGCCTGCGAATCCTTCCGTGAATCCTGCACGATGGACAAGTGATGTTGCCCATGAATCTGTTTCGACCTTCGCAAGGGCGATTGGTCGAAATGCGCGGGCGTTCAGATACGGGAAACGGGTGACGATCTCCGCCGTTATCGTGTCGTAGGTAGGATCGTTCAGCCGGTCTTCCTGAGCGGGCTTGAACCCTTGCCCGATAACCCAGTCCGTGGCCCGATCGACGGTGCCGTGGGCCTTTCGGACGTCTTTGTATTCCTTGATGAGTTTGCTCAGGGCTGGGATCGTCTTCAAATACTGAAGCAGTGTTTCATCCGGCCCACGGGTCCATAGCCGGCGCTTGAATAGCGTCGGATCAGCACCGACCAGATCCGACCGAAAGCGCAGACGGTCCGCGCGCGACAAAGTCATTACGCGCTTGAGGCGTAGATTGAGATCGGCTTTTGGCACCCAATATTCGAAGCGATAGGGAGGCTGGTCTCCCGTCGAGGGTGCATAGAGAACGAACGCGGTAGGGCGCTGCGCTCCATCGAACAACTGAAAGCAGAGGTCTGACAGGTTCAAGATCCGCCGCACGCGGGTATCGCGAAGAAGTCGCCGCCGCGCGTCCTGAGCCTCTTTCGAGGTGTTGTGCAAAACACCCATCGCCGGCAACAGAAGCGCGACCAGCCCGTCGGACTTGACGACTTTCAAGGCCTTCCAGACGAAGCCCCAGGCGATATCCTTGGCAGGATCAGGGTAGCCATTGCCTTTTGCCCATGTCTGGGCGGTCGTGACCTGACCGCTCCGCCCCTTCCAGGGCGGATTCCCGATGATGGCATCGAACTTCGGCACATCCGCAGCCGCAAAGAAGTCGGACGCCGGGAGCAGAGTATCGCCATAGAGCGATGGCAGCAGCTTTCCAGCCTTCAGGAGAGCGGGAAGGTCGGGCGGGTTGGATTGTTCAAGCAGCGCTATGTAGAGGGAGAATGCTGCCACCCGCACGGCGGAGGCGTTGATGTCGCCGCCATGGAGGCGTCGCGCGATGGACTTTAGATCGCCCCATGCCGCATGACGCTTGTTGTTCACCCGGCAATGGTATGCGACCAGGCGCTGGAACAGTCGCACAAGAAATATTCCCGACCCGCATGCCGGATCGCAGAAGATGCCTTTCGCCCGTTGGTCATCAGACAGCTCGTCCCAGAGCTGGTTGACGACGACGTCGGCCAGAAACATCGGGGTATAAAATGCACCGTCAGCGCTCTTCTTCTCGGCCTCTTCCTTCAGGAAGCGGTCATAGACCGCGCTGATGAGCCCGATCGACATATACCGGAAATCATAACCCCACAGGCGAAGCTGACCGGACGCCATTTCTTCGCGTCCATGCCGGAAGCTGGCCAGCGTTCGCAAGTGCCGCACCGCTAGTTTCGGCGGTGGCGCATCGCCTGTCTCGAATGCGCAGGGGGCGTTGAAGAGGTTACCGTTGAACGCCCCCTTCAGCCAGGTGAACAGCGATTCAAAATAGGCGGGTGTATCCGCCTCCAGCATCTCTGCGAGGCTGGAGCACATCTTGTTGGATGACTCCCGGAACACATTCTCCTTGATGATCTTGCGATCTTCCAGATACGCAATGAACATCGTCTGCATCAGCAGCGCTTGGGCGGCTTCGCCGCCGAGGTCTTCGCGCATATCGCGAAATGCCTCCAGCAGGTTCGACAGCAATACGCTATCAACGCGATCGTCCGGGTCAAAAAACGTGTCGTTCTCGAACCAGAAGCGGCCGGATTCCGTGGCATCGATGAGTTCACGGAGCTTCAGCGCGTCCGAGAGAAGCGATAGCGTCGT
This sequence comes from Shinella sp. GW835-FHT14H05, assembly GCF_058793575.1. Taxonomy (NCBI): domain Bacteria; kingdom Pseudomonadati; phylum Pseudomonadota; class Alphaproteobacteria; order Hyphomicrobiales; family Rhizobiaceae; genus Shinella; species Shinella sp. GW835-FHT14H05. The sequence continues at coordinate 4,900 of NZ_JBXAFY010000019.1, forward strand.
GATTACGCGGGGATCGGATCGCTGACCCTCCTGGCGTTCGAACGGCCTCTGAACAAGGGAATAGGCGACAAGTTCGTCCTCCTTGAGGACGAGCAGCAGGCTCATCAGGCCCTGGTTCCAGAGTATCCGGTGCAGTTCGTCGATCCGCGCAAGCGGTACGTCGGGCTCGTTCAGAAATCCGACAGTCGGCACGCCCTCGATGCAGAAGACGCCGGCGAGACCGAGATCGGTCAAAGCGAAGCAGATCGCGTCCCTATGCGGGCCTGGCTCGACTTCCGCGGCGGCGGTGTAAAATTCGGGAGCTACCCGGCGCTGAAGAGCGAGCGCCTCTCTCCAATGCGAGGCGAAGCCGTCAGCCATGCTTCACCTCCTCTAGGCTCATGCGGTGGGCATTCCTATCGTACAAATTAGAACAAATCAAGAACGATACGACCTTGTGGACTGCACAGCCGCTCACTTGTCCAACTCCAGTACCCCTTGCGGGTCGCCGGCGAACTTGCCGGACTTTGCTGCACCGCGCGGCTTCTTCCTGGCGGGTTCGAGACGCTCGAAAATTGGACCGTAATCGATATTCCGGCTCGACAGTTCGGCGAGAAGACTGGCAATTACGGCAAGATGCACGGGTATCTCACCACTTCTCTTGTTGTTCGATACCGAGTTCGGCTGCATGCCCATAAGTTCCGCAAAGCGCCGGACGGTCAGTCCTGCCTTATTCAGCTCCGTGATGAAGTCGTCGTATGTCACAGCGCCGATCACCCATGATTTAATGAGTGTAGCACATAAAATTATGTGTCTACAATTGGGTTGTTTCGAAAGAATAAAGCTCGCGGCCGGCGTTGGCTGGCCCAATTGCGGATTGCGACTACCGGAAGAAGTCAACAGGCCCTACCAGATCGCACTCTATTTCGCGGGCTTGCAAATCAGTGGTCGAAGCTCCTGCACGATGACACCAGCCTTCGGCGAAAGCATCGCGCCGATCCAGTTGTCGGAAAATGTCCCCGCCGCATCGGCCGGTGACAGCCAGATGACCTCGTTTGTATCGAGTTCGATTTTCACCTCACTGCCGATCGGACTGCCGGCGACAGTCTGGACGTAGTGGCGCTTGATCGGATGGGGCTTTCCCTCGGCGTCAATCAGTAGATTCTCGCGATATGCCATTTCGATCTTGCCGCCCCCCCCGCTCGACTCGCAATCGGTTGCCCGTTCGCATCGGATGACCGAGGAATAAGTGCAGGACCAGGTGAAGCCGCTACGCCACATCGGATTGTCCGCAGCCCATGCGGTAGGTGCCATCACCACCAGCACCGAGATCAGTCGATACTTCAAGATTCGCCATCCTTCAGTTGGCTCGAACGTCAGGTTCGGCCGTGAACATGCAGGGATGACGATAAAATATAATTTACGTTATGCGCAACGAAATCGTCGCGACGTCCGAATTGGACGTATCCACAAGACTCAACTGTCGTCCGATTTCATACCAAGCATCAGGTCTTGCAGAGGCACCTTCAGATTGGTGCTTATCCGCGTGATGACCTGAAGGGATGGATTCGCCGTCGCATCGAGAATCTGGAAATAATAGGGCGTTGTGATCTCACAAAGCTTCACCAGCTCCTTCTTTGTCAGGCCGCGCTTCTCCCGCTCACGCTCCATGACGATCGCCATGTTTCGCAGGATCATCGTCCCAAGGTCTGTATCGGCCTTCTTGCGTTTGCTCGGTGCCATAGAATAAACTATAATTTACTCGTTCGTGTTTTTGATGAGAGAGTTGCCGATGTCAGCCAAAGCCTCGCCTGCCAACGTCATCGCCGGGATCCTCCTGGCGGTCGTCATGCTGCCCACGCCCGCTACAGTGAGCGAATGGGGCTGCGAGGTTCTGTTGTGTGCTTCGTCTTCCAACCCGTCCTGGAGGGGTGTACCGGCTTGCCATCCGCCGATGAACCGGCTGATCTCCGCGATGAAGAAACCGGGCTTCGACTGGCCGACCTGCCCGGAAGGCGGAACGGGAGAGCCGGGCTATCAGAGATATGCGGAGTGCCCGGAGGGCTATCAGGTCGGGAGCAGCAGGGACCGCAACGGCTTCGCCAGGGAAGGCGATCTGTGCGTCAAGACAGTCAACGTTTGCCAGGGCAATACGCACGGTCTTTATAACTCTGATCGGCAGCGGAGCTGCATACAAACGGTCTCCATGTCTCGACCGCTCAGGTCAGAGCCTTACTTCTTCGACATCAAGAATGACACCCTTGGCCAAACCGAGCGGCATTGGTTCGAGTTGCACAAATAACCGGATTTCAGCGGTTAAGGAAGGTTTAAATCCATGCGGACTGTCAACCGTCACACCCTGCTCGGCCACGTCGGCAACATCATAAAGCTCAAGAATGTGCTAAAGGTGAACATCGCCACCAATCGCGAATGGCAGGCCGACGGCGATCGAAAAACCGCCACCGACTGGGCACAGGTGACGATCCTCGACAGGAAGCAGGCCGAGTGGATCGAAGAAAATGTCGGGCCGGGCGATCTCGTCTATGTCGAGTCCCGGATCTCGAATTCCAGCTACGAGCGGGACGGGGAACAGGTTTACACCACCGACGTCATCGCGCAGCTCTTTAATCTCCTCTCGAAGAAACCATCCTGACCACAATTTGTCGGCCACCGCCCGTTCCGGTCGGCCGCGCTCTATGCGAAGCACGAAGCCGGCCTGCGGCCGTCTCCGCCGATCCCGGTGACGATCGCTTGTCCACTCGGTGGCTATGCCCCCGGCACTGAGGCCCGACCGGGCCATATCTCTGTTTCCGCCCCATGACAGCGCCGGCCGTTCGGATCAAGGGGCAGGCGCGGCACAGCCGCTTGTCGCGCCGGCAAAAAAACGGCTTTCCGCCTGCGGCCGAACCTTCCGTTTTTTCCCCGTCACGACCCCTTGACCCGACCGACCGTCGCCGCAGGGCGGGCTGCGCCCTCCCCGCTCCGTCCGGGGGAATGTCAGAGGCCATTCCCCCGGAAAGACCGGGGAGGCTTCGCCCAAGGGGGCTTCCCCCTCGGGAAACGGGAAAAACAGGAGACAGAAAATGAGCATCTACACCGAGACCGCCCGTTTCGACACCGGCCGCGCCCTGACCGAAACCGAAATGCGCCGCATCGCGCCGTCGATCTTTGCCGTGACCGCCCATGAGAGCCGGTCCGAGCGTTTCAAACCCATCCCGACCATCGAGGTGCTGCGCGGCCTCATGAACGAAGGTTTCATGCCGGTCGGTGCCAAGCAGTCGCGCAGCCGCACCGAAGGCAAGGCCGATTTCACCAAGCACCTTATTCGCATGCGCCGCGTCGATGACGGCAAGGTCTACAATGTCGGGGATACCGTTTGCGAAATCCTCCTGAAAAACGCCAATGACGGAACCAGCGCCTACGAACTGATGGCCGGGCTTTTCCGGGTGCGGTGCCTCAATTCCCTCGTGACGCAGACCGGCACCATAGACGCCATCAAGGTCCGCCATTCCGGGGACGTGCAGCACAAGGTCATCGAGGGAACCTATCGCGTTCTCGGCGAGGCCGAACGCACCCTTGCCGCTCCGCAGGATTGGTCGACCATGCGCATGAACCCCGAGGAGGCGAGAATTCTGGCAGATGCCGCCCATGTTCTCCGCTTCGGAGACAATGAAGGCGAGACGACCACGCCGATCAAGCCGGAGCAGTTGCTTGTCCCGCGCCGTCACGACGACCGCGCCAACGATCTGTGGACGACGTGGAACGTGGTGCAAGAAAACGCGATCAAGGGTGGTTTGCGCGGCGTCGGCCGCGACGATCTCGGCAGGCCGCGCCGTGCAACCTCCCGTGCCGTCAACGGCATCGATCAGGATATCAAGCTCAACAAGGCCCTGTGGCTGCTCGGAGAAAGGATGGCCGCGCTGAAGGCGTAAGCATCGCATCTATTGTTGCTAAAGGGACGCCTGGCCGTAAGGTCGGGCGTCCCTTTGCATTTGCGAAACCGCGAGTTCGGTCAGCTCCTGTAGCCGTGTGCCTGCCCCTCGCCGCATCGAGCGGCGCGGTCCAGGACGAAGGGCGCCCCAAAGCCCCGCCCCTCGAACTCCCTTCCCGCCCATAGCTATTAGGATTTCGAGGACAAACCGTCCCGATCGCCCACCTTGTCGAGCTGGCCGCGAATATAGGCGTCGATGTAGTCGAAGACTTCCACCGCGCCAGCATCCGTCTCAATCAGGTCGATCGGCCGCCGACCGCCGAGATGGGCGTTTGCTTGGCGCGCCCATTTCAGGATTTCGCCATCGGTGCGCAGCACCGGGCGTGCCATATCCAGCATTGTCGCGAGATGGTGCGGCTTCGCATACCATGAATGCGGCTTTATGCTCGCACGGCGTCGGCCAGGGACGACATCCGGCAGTTGCGACGCGCGCAGTTCGTCCTCCGTGATATGCCGCCGGACCCAATGGGCCAGCTTTGCCAGCGAGACGTTGGCTTCCCGCTCGAGGTCGCCACCAGCGCCAACCTTGCGAGTCGGTATAACCAGGCCACGGACAATATGCGGGCAACGCGCCTCCAGCATTTCCAGGGCCGGCGCAAGGTCCGTATCGTTGGTGACGAGCACCACCTGGTCGATCTCTCCGCTGAGGGCGTCATCATAAAGCTGGAGCGCCAGATTCACATCCGACTGCTTCTCCTCCAGCTTCCAGACCTGGATCTTGTCGCAATCGCGCGGCCACCGTTTCGGGTCGTCGGCTGGAACAATATGCTGGTTGGCCTTGTAGAGGGAATAGTGACCCATCACGAAAGAAAGCCGGCCGCCGCAATGCGACGTCAGCGCATTGTGATAGTGGGCCTGCGACGAGACCGAATCCTCGCCCTTGGAAGCACTCTCGATGATCTTGGCGGTGAAATACTTGATCGCGCAGTCCGGATGCAGGGCCATCGTTGCCGGATCGGCTTCCGGCGCCGCGCGATAGAGGATTGTCGGCAGAATTTGCGTCTCGAACAGGCCCAGGACGTCAAGCCATTTGAACGCCGTCTTGCGCAGGCAGCCGTAATAAAGATTGTAGCCGTCGATATAGACGCGTGTTCTTAACGCCGGCACTCCTTGCCCCCAAGACATAAAAAAACCGGCTTGCGCCGGCTTTTTCCCCCAACCGCCCGGAGCCCATGTCTCTCAGGATGCTGGGTTAGTTGTTAGCTCTCAACATAGTGTCATGGGCCTCGCTCGTCAACCGGTTTTGACCGTCGCCTATGCGTTTGAACCAGCGATTTCGCCGTAATTTCTCGTAAAATAGACATTCTACAATCAATCTGCAAGCAGTCACCAACTGCCCTGGTCACGGTCGAGAGCCGGAGAATAGGTCAGCGGCGGTTGCGGTCCGTCCGGATGCCGTTGAGCGGGCGTAATCTTACGCTCTATCTTTTGGAGCCTCGACCATGCGTCTTGAAGTGCTCGTAGCCGGCCTGATCATGGCCTTGATCGCCCACAACTGCAAATGCCGAAATCGCGGCGTCTTGTTCAAACGCGGCGAGACATCCTGCCTTCTTGTCGACGGCGGCTCCTATCTCGCGCTGCGAGATGAAGCTGAACCTTTCGTCCTGGACCATGCTTCAGGATGGGTTGCCCATTGACCGAACGGGTGCTGCCGAGACCGACGCTGTTCAACTGATCGCTACTTCGGACGGCGTCGGAGGCGTTGTGTAGGGTGAAACTAGCCCTCACCGATCGTCTCGATGACCGCGCGGTCCTTGACGATGGCGGCAAAACCATCGTTCAGCGAAGCCATGACCGCCGCGGCCGTCATCGGGACGGTTTCGATCCTTTCCAGGCAAAGCGGGCTATCGTTGGGATCGCGACCAGCCTGCAGATGAGCACGCAAGTCCAGCAAGGCCTGCTTCGCCATGTCCCTGTCCTCGTAGAAATAGGGCGGCACGGAAGGGTCGTCCCAGCAATGTTCGCCAGGGCGCGATTTGGCGGCCACGGTATAGAGGATGAGGGTTGGCGCCGTCTCCATTGCATTTCTCCTTCAGCGATAAATCCCTGTCGGAACGGAGCGTAGCTGCAGGTTTGACGCAGGCAACTCGCAGAAATGCGAGTTGGGCCACCGCCCGTTCCGGTCGGCCGCGCTCTATGCGAGCACGGAGACAGCCTTCGGCCGTCTCCGCCGATCCCGGTGATGATCGCTTGTCCAGTCGGTGGCTATGCCCCCGGCACTGAGGCCCGTCGCCGGGCCGCATCTCTGTTTCCGCCCCATGACAGCGCCGGCTGTTCGGATCAAGGGGCAGGCGCGGCACAGCCGCTTGTCGCGCCGGCAAAAAAACGGCTTTCCGCCTGCGGCCGAACCTTCCGTTTTTTCCCCGTCACGACCCCTTGACCCGACCGGCCGTCGCCGCAGGGCGGGCTTTCGCCCTCCCCGCTCCGTCCGGGGGAATGTCAGAGGCCATTCCCCCGGAAAGACCGGGGAGGCTTCGCCCGAAAGGGGCTTCCCCTTCGGGAAACGTAAACTCAGGAGACAGACCATGACCGAACTCGCAAACTTCATCCGCATCAGCGAAGACAACACGATCAGCGGCAACATTGCCTCGATCTCTTACGACCTCGATATCACCGGCGAGGCCTTCACCAGCACCAACGCAAAAGCGCCGGTCTACCGCCTTTTTGCCAAGTCCCCGCGTGGTCGGCGCATCGAAGTCGGCGGCATCTGGAAGAAAAAGAACCAGACCGGCGGCGACTATCTCAGCCTCTCCGTCAGCACGGGGCACGGCAGGCTCAATGCCAATCTCGGCCGCTTCCCCGGTCAGGACGACGAAGACCTGATGGCGGTCATCCCGTGGGACTGATGGCACCACCGAAACACCTGATGACCGAGGGGGATCGTTCCCCTTCGGCGCACCGGGAAACCTTCGACGACGATTTCAAGGATGTCATCATGGATGCCCCCAACATCGACACGCTCGGCGTTGCGCTGGTGGAGAAGGGCTTCGCGCCCAACCTCGCCCTTCTCGACATCAACAATTCCCTGTCGGTCCCGCAAAGTTTCGACATGCCAGCGCCGTGGAGCCTGCCGTCGCGCATGTTCCGCTTTCCAATCGAGGTTTGCCGCCCCGATGACGATCAGCCGCGCACCCTCGGCCTTCGCCATCCCCTCTTGGCCGATCATCCCTACGTTCGGCATGTTGAGACCCGGCTGGGTTTCGAGATCGCGCGCAGCGGCGCGCCGAACCGTCACGGCTATTCCACCGGGCCGACCGCCCGCTGGTGGCATGCCGTCGATCTGGTCATGGCGGGGAAATGGCGCGAATTGCTGGAAACGCGAGAATTCACCGAGCGGGATTGCATCATGCAGGCCGTCGCCTTCGGGTGCCGCTACTCCCATCACGAGGACAAGAAGGCATCCGGCTATCTCTCCATCCCAGACGCCCGAAAGGTCATGGACGCAGTCGGTTCGAAAGAACCCGGCGAACATAGCGCGACGATCCGCACCTTCTCGGCCCCGAGCCTTTGCCGTCAGGAAAAGGGCGCGGAGCATTGGCCGATCAATACCGGCCGCCTGTCGGCCGAGGCCGTGGCATGGGGAATGATTTTCGGTATCGAGGATGGCTGGTTTCGCCATGACCGCGCCGGTTTCCTCCAATGGTCCGAGCTGGGGCGCGAGCGTTATGCGGCGGGCGATAGCGCCTCATATGTGCAGGCAAGCGGTCAAGCCGCCTTCGCCTTCTAGGCACTGGTCCAAGCGAGGAAGGAAAACCCCCATGGGTAAGCAGGCCGTTACCATTATCCAGACATTCCGCACCGAGCGCCGGATCACCGTGGAGGTCGATGCGGCCGATCACGAAAGCGCCATCGAGGAATTCGAGAGTGGCAGCGCCGAGGTTCCTGCCTTTGACGATCCGAGGTGGAAGACGGAGTGGAATTTGCAAAGCGAGGACTACGAATGAGCCGCTATACGATCACCCTCCTGAAAGGCGAGAGAACGGACGACGAGGCTGTCATCGGATTCGACCCGCCGTTGCGCACCTTCTTCCTTCAGGGCTTCGACACGGACGACGATTTCGGCTCGCCGGAAATCTGGCTCGGCACGCTCCTGGAGGAATTTCCGACCTTCGAAGGGATCATCGAGGCGGCGCGCAGTCGCGGCTATGAGATTCGCGGCCTTGAGCGCGCCGCCATGATTACGCTTCTGGCGGAGGCGGGCCATCGCTACGAGCCTTCCATCGCCGAGAAGCTTGGTTTCATCCTGTAGTTTCCCCCCTGCCCCGCCCTCATCTCGGAGGGGCAGGACCGCTTTTGACCGATGGCGTCCGCATCGAGCGGGCGCGCATCGGTTCGAGGGGAGCCCTCTCCCCTCCCCTCGCTCTCCCCTTCCCGCCCAAGCCTCGCAAATCGGCCATGCCTGGCTAGATGCGGGCGTTTCCGGATCCTGGTACAGAGGTAGCTAGCGTCGATTGTGCCTTTCAGCGGACCTCGCAGGTTCATAGGTTTAAGCGGAAGGGCGGAATCTTAAAAATAGATTCGTTTTGATTCAAAGACTTACACTATCCGGTCTAGACCGATTTGCGGCGCCGAGCGCGCACACCCCCTTGGCGAGCCTCTGTGGTGTGATATTTTCCGCAGCAAGCAGCCCGGTTCTTTCACGTTTTCTTTTGGTGAAAGGACCAACACGATGCAGCCCCTCAACAAGCTCAATCTCGAAGTCGTCGGCATCAGCGTTGGTGTTGAGGGCTACTTCGCCATCTCCGCCGTTCTCTTGACCTTTCTTGTGGCAGCGGCGGGCTTTTTGGCGGGTCGTAAGCTTGGCTGGTGGTGACGGTTTGCCATTGCCGCAAAGCAAAGGGCAGCTTGTCCGCGCGCTTTTCTTTCTGCCTGTGTCCCGGTGATGATGCCCGTTTTCCAGCCGCAGCGCCGTGGGACGGCGCGGCCGCGGCCGCAGCGAGCCGCAGGCGAGCGGAGCAGGCGGAGGAAACCCGCGCTCCCCAACAGCGCTGTAGGGTTTTCCGGAGCCTCGTGGGAAACGGGCGGTTTTCCATGATGGTGATTTTCTTCGGTATCCTGGTGGGGCACTGCCCGTTCCGGTTGGGTGCGCTCTATGCGAAGCATAGAGCCAGACTTCGGCCGTCTCCGCCGTTTGCCTGTCCCTTGCCGCATCGAGCGGCGCGGAGCAGGGCGAGGGGTGCCCCGAAGCCCCACCCCTCGAACACCCCTGCCCGCCGAAGAAAAAGCGGAGCGCTGCGAGCGGGCGCAGTCGGTCCCGGCTCGCCCTGCGGGCCGCTATGCTGAGCCTCCTGCGGCTGCGCTCCGTCCGCTCTCGCGCGACGAGAATTCCCGAAATCCCGCCCACGGGCGGCGCGATGCTGATTTCTCCGATGCTCTTCATCGTTAGAGGACAGCGCCTGCTCGTTTCACATCGCGGCGGCGCGTCCCGCGCGCTACGCGCCCCCTCCCCCGGCGCGGCGTCGCTGCGCTACGCCCGCCCGCCCACAAAGCCTCTCGATTTGCGCCATGGAAAGCGTCTGGCCGTAGCAGCCGCGTTCTTGTAGCTTGCCTTTGCCGCGATCTCGTCGTGATACAGTTGCGACAGGTCCAGCTTTTGCGGCACGACGCTTCGGTCGGGACAAATCTGCTTGACCTCCTGGATCGACACTACGTTCTTGACGCCGGCGGCTTTTGCGTCCCTCGGACAGACCATGACGGCTATGCGGCCGGTTCTCGCAAACGGCATAACACCGACCGGGCGACCGCGCTCCCGCCTGTTGCTCCATCGAGGCGAAAGCCCAACGAAATCAAGATGAGCCGCTCGATATCGTCAAGTTTTCGCAGGGTCGGCTCCGCTGGAATGGGCGAGCAGAGTCTACCCACGCACAGTGACGTGCATAGGAATAATTGCTCGGAATGAGCATATGTTCCCTATTTGTTCTTGTTCCCATTTGGAGTCAATCCGTCTCGTATCGAGCATTGTGGATGGGAGGGGCCAACGCCCGTTCCGGTCGGCCGCGCTCTATGCGAAGCACGAAGCCGGCTTGCGGCCGTCTCCGCCGATCCCGGTAACGATCGCTTGTCCAACGGGCGCTACGCGCCCGAAGGGGAGGCCCGTTCCGGGCCGCGTTCCTGTTTCCGCCCCATGACAGCGCCGGCCGTTCGGATCAAGGGGCAGGCGCGGCACAGCCGCTTGTCGCGCCGGCAAAAAAACGGCTTTCACCGCTGCGCGCCGAACCTTCCGTTTTTTCCCCGCCACGACCCCTTGACCCGAACGACCGCCGCCGTGGGGCGGGCTGCGCCCTCCCCCCTCTGTCCGGGGGAATGTCAGAGGCCATTCCCCCGGACAGACCGGGGAGGCTTCGCCCAAGGGAGCTTCCCCTGCGGGAAACGGGAAACCAAGGAGACCGACAATGACCGACACCAGTGCAGCAACCGAAACCATCATGGTGGCGCTGAACAAGCTCGACCGCGACCCCCTGAACGTGCGCAAGACCTATAGCAAGGAAGGCATCGAGGAACTGGCCGCGACCATTCGCGGTGACGGCTACCGCATTCTGCAGAACCTCGTCGTCCGCAAAGGTGACAAACGGGGTCGCTTCTTTGTGACAGCTGGCGGTCGGCGCCATGCCGCGCTCGACCTTCTGGCGGAGTTGGGCGAGATTGCGAAGGATTTCGCGGTCGAATGCAAGGAGCGCAGCGCCGCCGAGGCGACCGAAATCAGCCTCATCGAAAACACGCAGCGGGAAGCCATGCACCCGGTCGATGAATACGAGGCGTTCCGCGTCATGGCCGACGCCGGAAAGTCCGTCGAGGATATCGCCGCCCGTTTCGGCACCACCGAGGTCATGGTGCGCAAGCGCCTCGCCCTGGGCCGTGTCGCCCCTGCCCTGCTCGATCTTTACCGCAACCAGAATATCAGCTTCCAGCAGCTTTCGGCCTTCACCGTGTCCGACGATCACGAAAGGCAGGTGGAAGTCTGGAATAGTTTGCCATCGTGGAATTGCGATCACCGCGCCATTCGTACTGCCCTGCAAGGCGAAGCCGTAAAGGCCACCGACAAGCGCGTGAAATTCATCGGCGGGCTCGACGCCTATGAAGCCGCTGGTGGAGCCGTCAAGCGCGATCTCTTCGATGAGCAGAACGGCGGCTATGCGCTCGACGTCGCTCTTGTCGAAAAGCTTGTCGGCGACCGGCTTGAAGTCGAGGCCGAAACCGTTCGCCGGGAAGGCTGGAAATGGGTGGAGGTCGTGCCGATCATCCCGGACGAAGCCCATCGCATGCACCGGGTTTATCCCACCGGCGTTCCGTTGACAGACGAGGAACAGGCCGAGGAGGAACGGCTGGAACACGAACATGACGAGCTGGCGGAGCAGATCGAGGAAGAGGTGGCCAACGGCGAGGCCGAGCCGCGCATCGAAGCCATTCGGGCGAGGCTGGCGGTTCTATCGACGGCGCAGGAAGCCTACACCTCGGAGGACATCGCCAAGGCCGGTTGCTATGTCACGATGGACTATTACGGCAACGTCGAAATCGAGCGCGGTCTTGTCCGGCCCGATGATGAAGTCGAGGCCGGAGACGTGGGGGGAGACGGCGACGAAAGCGCCGAAGGCGATAACGAGGAGACGGAAGCAGGTGAGATGACGGTTGCGCAGCAGCCCGAACAGCGCCCCGAACCGACGTTCAAAATTCCTGCCCTGCTTGTGCAGGAGCTTACGGCGCAGAAGACAGCCGCCATCCGGGCCGAGCTTGCGCATAATCCGGACGTCGCCCTCGCCGTCGTGGTGCATGCCATGCTGGTGAACCTCTTCGGCAACTACGGCGGCAATGAGTACACGTCCCTTGAGGTAACGGTGAAAAGCGAAAGGCTGGAAAACAGCATTGCCAATCCAGCGGAGTGCAAGGGCATCGTGGCGCTGGACGAACTCAAGGAAAACTACGGGCATACCATTCCGGGCAAGCCGAGCGATCTTCTGGAATGGTGCCTTGAGCAGCCGACGTCAACGCTTCTCGACCTCCTGGCCTATGCGGCGGCAAAGTCCGTCAATGCCGTGCAACACCCGCACTATGAGCGGAAGTCGCAGCGCGCCCATGCCGAACGGCTGGCACAGGCCCTCAAGATCGACATGACGCAGTGGTACGAACCGACCGGCCAAAACTACTTCGGCCGGATCAGCAAGGCGGGGATCAAGCAGGCGGTCACCGAAGCCGCTGGCGAGGATTTCGCGCTCGGCGTTCCCGGCATGGAGAAGGCGAAAGCCGTGGAATATGCCGAACGGAAGATCACCGGAACCGGATGGCTGCCCGCGCCGATGCGGATTGCTCTCTCCGCCGAGCAGGAGCGCGAGCGGATGGCGGAGGCCGATGGCGAAGATGACGGCGTTTGCCCGTTCGACATCGAGGACAAGCCGAACGCCGAACACCAGCAGTTCCCCGAAGCAGCCGAGTAATCGGTTGCGGCAGGTCGCGCCAGTCTCCGGCGCGGCCTGCTCCCCTCGCTGAATTTCCCAAAACCAGCCGCGATGAGACGCCGGGCATCGCCCCGGCGATTGGCGACGTGCGCCCTGCGGCCCGGATAGGTGATCCCATGACCTCCCCCCGTCTCAATTCCATCGTCAAGCTGTTTGAAACCTGCCGCTACAAGCATGACCTCTACACCGTCTTTGGCGACTGGTGCGAATGCTCCGCCATATCCATGAGCAATGCCGTTGATCAGGCAAACTTCGAGAAGCGCGAGGCTCGCTATGTCGAAATCGCTCGAAAATACGGGAGCGAAACCATGGCGATATTCTCGAAAATATTCGGTGAAGTGGTCATGGCGCTGGAGGAAAAGCCGCAGGACATCCTGGGCATGACGTTCCATGCGCTCGAATTGCACAACAAGGCGAGGGGGCAATTCTTCACGCCGTATCCCATCTGCCAATTGATGGCCCGCATCATCGCCGGGAGCGCCGAGGACATGCAGCAGGCGATTGCCAAGCGCGGCTTCATGCTTGCGCAGGAACCCGCCGTAGGGAGCGGCGCAATGATCGTCGCTCTGGCCGAAGCCATCCTTGAAGCGGGCTTCAATTACCAGCAGCTTCTTCATGTGACCGCCGTGGACATCGACCCGCGCGCCGTCCACATGGCCTATATCCAATTCTCGCTCCTGCACATTCCGGCGACCGTCATCGTGGGCGACAGCCTGGCAATGCGGTTTCGGGAGGAATGGCACACGATGGCCCATGTCATGGGCGGATGGTCGGCCAAGCTTCGGCACGCAAGAGAAAACGCCGGGGGGCAACCGGAGGCGGCTCCTTCTGTTGCCGTACCGCACCGGGCTGCGGTGGTCGCCGGTGGCCCCGCCGCGCCGAAGCAAGCGACATCCGCGCCGGTTATTGAGAGGAATGGGCAACTGCGTCTGTTGTGAATTGCAGGGTACAGGCTAGAAGCCCCGACCGGATTGACCGGCCGGAACTTCTTTGAGAGGGGGGCTGGCCGGCCCCTCTCAATCTCTCCCCCATGAGGGGGCAGGGCAGAGCCCCGCCCCCTTCAAACCCCCTACCCATGGAGGGGGTGGACCACCCCCTCCAAACCTCCCCGGCCCATACGGACACGGCCCCTGACCGCGGCCGTGGGCTTATCTCTCTCTCTCTCTGATTTCCTAGTGTCGCATTCGCCCCTGCGCCGTAAAGGACGGGCGGTTCCCCCAAAATGCTGACGCATTTCGGCTCCCCCATCCACCGCCTTCGGCGGTCGCTTCGCGTTCCTTGACTGCTTGGGTCGCCAATGCGGGCTCCTTTTCGTCAGAGCGAAAAGGAGGCTTATATGACAGACCGGAAAATCACCGTTATCGACGGCGGTAGCGCGCAATACTGGAGGCAGCGGAAAGAAGGCTTCCGGCTTATCCACGAGGCGGAGCGCGCTGCGGAGCGGCTGGCCGATGCACCGATGTATCTTCACGGCGGCTACGACGAGGATGGCGACGTGATCGCGATCGAAAATCTCCGCTCTCATGACGATATGGAGGATGCGATCCGGGCGATCGAGGCGAACGAGACGGCCGTGAGTATCCTCGTAGCGCAGGGACGCACAAGGATAGGAGGCTGCGAGATCAGGGCGGTGATCAAGGCGATGGCGCCCGACTATAAAGGCATCGAGGATCCGGAACGCAATGCGCTCTGGGGACCGGGCACCGACTGAGATGCAGGCGAAAAGCGGCTACGGCCGCCTTTCGCCTTTACCTCGACGAGTGAGCCCGGTCAGCCGGTTCGACCGGCCGACCAAGCTGATGAAAGAGGGGCAAGCCCCCCTCTCAACACTCACCCCAATGGAGGAAGGGGCAAGCCCCCTCCTCCAAACCGCCTCCCCAAGGGAAGGGCCGGCCCCTCCCTTGAACCCACCCCTGGGGAAAGGGGACGGTTCCCTCCTCCCTTTCCCCAAGCCCCTATCCCTCTCCCTGGGGCGAGAGACCTGGCATCTGTGGTATATCGGGCGGGTTAGCTTCGTGGATCAGCACGAGGTTTCGCAGCTTAACAGCTGTTAAGTAGCGACCGATGCGGCCAGTCATATCGCCGAGAACTGTGCCATCTCAGGCGAACTTAACAGCTGTTAAGTCGCTAATTTCTGATCACTTGAATTCCATATCAGTGATATGTGTGGTTCCGCACGCCGCCTGCGTTAACCTTTCGTTAACGAAAAACGCCTTGAAGAATCGGATTCTGTCTGGCATCCATGACGGAAATGATCGCGTATCGCGTCCAAAACCGTCAAGAGGAAGAAATGCTTCAACCGGCTTCTCGAAGCGTCACCGATACGGCATCGAAGATCGGCAATTACACGTCGAAGCTTTCCGCGGAACTGCATGAGATGCGCGAAGGTTTCTATCCGCCGACCGCGAAGAAGACGTTTGCGCGCACCTTCTCGACGACCGACCTCGTGCGACTGCTCAAAGTACCTGAAAGCACGTTGCGGCAGCTCACCATCGAGGGGAAGGGGCCAGTACCTGAGCGGGCCGACAACAATCGACGCACCTATACCGTTGAACAGGTGAGAGAGTTGCGCGCATTTCTCGCGGAGCTTCGTCCGGACGATGCCCAAACTCTGCTGCCCCATCGGCGTGCGGGGGAGAAACTGCAAATAATCGCGACAGCGAATTTCAAGGGCGGCAGTTCCAAGACGACGACTTCCATCCACCTTGCCCATTTTCTTGGCCTCCAAGGCTATCGCGTTCTTTGCATTGACCTGGACCCCCAAGCGTCAATGACGGCATTGTTCGGGCTCCAGCCGGAATTCGATCTCGGGGAGAATGAAACGGCCTATGCTGCGATCCGGTATGATAACGACCGACGGCCGCTGACAGAGGTTATCCGGACCACGTATTTCCCTGGGGTCGATCTCGTCCCTGGAAATCTGGAACTCATGGACTTTGAGTTCGACACCCCTTCCTACCTCTCGCAGAAAAATCGTGATGATCTCGGACTGTTCTTTGAACGGCTCAACAATGCGATCGCTGGCGTAGAGGATCGATACGACATCGTGATTCTCGATACGCCCCCGTCGCTCGGCTACTCCACGCTTGCAGCACTTTATGCAGCTACGTCCCTGATCATCACGGTCCATCCCGCCATGCTGGATGTTGCGTCGTGCAATCAGTTTCTCATCATGATCTCCGATCTCAGTGAAACCTTGGCGCAGTTCGGTGCCCGTTTCGAGCACGACTTCTTCCGTTTCCTATTGACCCGCGTAAACCCGAACGATGGGCCGCAGAAATATATGTCGGGAGTTATGCGCCGTCTCTTTGGAGGCGACGTTCTGGTTGCCGATGCCTTGGAATCGACCGCCATCGCCGGTGCGGCAGTCGCCAAGAAGACCCTCTACGAGCTTGAAGCAGGCGAGGTCGGCCGAGAAGCGCTCAAGCGGGCTATCGAGAGCGCCGACCGCGTTAATTTCGAAATTCTTGAACTCGTTCACAAGGTTTGGGGGCGTAGCGCATGAAGAAGAGCATACTCCAACGGATGGCGGCGGATGCCGAGAATCGCGGTGATGCAGCTCCTGCCAGTGATGGGACGGACAGGATTGGCCTTACTCGTCGCCACTCGTCGCCCGTCATTTCCAACGTAGGAAGGGCGCTTTCCCACCTCAGCGAAGACGTCATTGTCTCTCTCGATCCCTCGAAAGTAGATGCTTCACCCTTCAAGGACAGGTTTGAGTACGATGCAGAAGCCGATGAAAAATTCGGTGCCTTGAAGTTCTCAATAGCCACGGAAGGCCAGAGAATCCCGGTCCTTGTCCGGCCTCATCCAACCAAGAGCGATCACTATCAGCTTGCTTATGGGCGCCGTAGGCGCGATGCCATTTTGGCGATCATGGCGGAGGCTGATCGTCCTGAAACCATCAAGATCAAGGCCTATGTGCGTGACCTGACCGATCGCCAGTTGATCGAGGAGCAAACGCTCGAAAATGGTCCACGAGAGGATCTCAGCTGGATCGAGAAAGCTATGTGGGCCGTGCAGCTGAAAGGCAGCGGTATTTCTCAGCGTGAAATCGCTTCGATCATGGGGCTATCCGAAGTCGCGGTCTCACAAATGTTCCGCGTAACGTCCGCCATTCCGGAAGACATCATCTTTGCAATAGGCCGCGCTCAGGCAGCGGGCCGCCCGAAATGGACCGCGTTTGCAGAACTGCTGAAGGACGCGAGCAAGATTGACGCCGTCCGAAAAATTGTCCCCACGGCCGAGTTTCAACAGGCAGACGGTGCTGGGCGTATTTCCCTGGCAATGCGGGCGACCACCTCGCCGGTGTCTCAGGCGGAAGAACACGTACAGGAAGAAATCCTTGATTTCGTCATTGGCGGCCGTGTTTTCGGCCGCATGAAATCTACCTTGTCGGGAACGATCGTGACGATCCCGAAAAAGGAGCAGGTCTTTGCGCGGTGGCTGGCAGAACGAATGCCGGAGCTGATGCGTGAGTTCAACGCGGCCGATCCCTCGCAGTAAGCGGGGTTTCGGCTGAGAAAATCAATTGGTCGGAAGGAGAGACCGCCGCAAAAGAAAAAGACCCCCAAAGCGTTACCGCCGTGGAAGTCTTCCTCTGATCTAAGCACCCAGAGAATCGCATTTCCACGAATCACAGTCAAGAGTCTTTGGCGCCGTTTTGGTGAGTGGATTTCTTTTGCCTTTTGAGAGGTGAAGGAAAATGCAGATAGGACGTGTAGCAACGCCCCACGGGCGGCCGATGACGCTTGCCTTGGTGAGAGGTCAGCTCGAAACGGCTGATCGCCGCCCGAGCGAGGCGGTCAACAAATGGAAGGTCTTCAACGACATCGGCGAGACGAAGGACGTTTTCGGCCTTCAGGATCGTTCAATCACTGTTCTGCAGGCGCTGCTGAGCTTCTATCCAAGCGACGAGCTTTGCGATGAAAGCGGCGGCCTTGTCGTGTTCCCATCAAACAGCCAGTTGTCCATGCGCGCCCACGGCATTGCCGGCACGACCTTGCGCCGACACCTCGCGGCGCTGGTAGACGCCGGTTTGATCGAACGTCGCGATAGCCCGAACGGCAAGCGCTATGCGCATCGGGGCAGGGGAGGGGAGATCGAGGCCGCATTCGGCTTCAGCCTGGCGCCCCTGCTTGCCCGTGCGAGCGAGTTGGCCAGCCTTGCGCAGCAGGTCGCCGCAGAGCGCCTTCAGTTCAAGCGCGCCAAAGAAGCGTTGTCGCTTTGCCGGCGCGATGTCCGCAAGCTCATCTCCGCGGCCATGGAAGAGGGCGCTGATGGTGATTGGGCGACGATCGAAGCTATGTTCATCGGCCTCCTGGCGCGTCTCCCGCGCTCGCCTCACCGCGAAGACGTCGATGCGGTGCTCGAAGAAATGGAGTTTTTGCGCGAGGAAATCATCAACCGCTTGGAAATTCAGGTAAAAGCAGAAAAAATGGACGTCTATGACCACCATAACGGTCGTCACATACAGAATTCAAAACCCGAATCCTTCCATGAACTTGAACCTCGCTCAGAAAAAGAGCAGGGCGAGAAGCCGAGCAAGAAACCGAAACAGATCGCCGAGCCGCTGAAGGCATTCCCGTTATCGCTGGTGCTGAGAGCGTGCCCGCAGATTGCCGATTACGCGGCGGGCGGGCGGGTTGAAACCTGGCGCGACCTAATGTCGGCCGCGGTCTTGGTCCGGTCGATGCTGGGCGTCAGCCCGTCGGCCTATCAGGAGGCGTGCGAGGTGATGGGGCCTGAAAATGCTGCGGTTGCCGTCGCCTGCATCCTGGAGCGTGCCGAGCACATCACTTCCCCCGGCGGCTACCTGCGCGATCTCACCCGCAAGTCGGCGCGCGGTGAATTCGGCCTTGGGCCGATGCTGATGGCCGCGCTCAGGGCGAATGGCGAAGGCGAGAAGCGAAGCGCATGATCGCCCGCCTCCTGCCCGCATCAAGAAATGTCGGGGATCCGATCGGCAATCTTCAGCAGATAGTCATCGATGGCTTCCTCGATGTAGCTGTTAAACTTGCGCCGCTCGATAGCGGCGAGGATCTTCAGCTTCTTGTGGACCTCGACGCGGATATGGATACCGGTCGTGACCTTCTCGGTGTCCCGGAAACGCTTACCGGCGATGGGATCGCGGCTTTCGCCCTTAGCGACCAGGTCGCGGAACTGGGTCCGGCCGGCCGCCGCTATTGGCGATGCGCCACCATCATCGTCGGTTTTCGCCGGCGGAGGAGAGGCCATGGGCTTTTCGCGGACGGATGGCCGGTCGCGGCCGGTCGAGATCAGCCCGAGGACGAGATTCTTGCTGTCCGATCCTTCGCTCATAGCAGAGCCTCCTTCGCCGTCGACCTGTAGAGGGTGAGCAGCTCGCCGAGTAGCGTTTCCATCTCGGCGATTGCCTTCGGGTCGGATTTCGCGGCGGTCTGGAGCGTGCCGGCGGCGCCGATCGACTGATAGGAGGCGCGCCGGGCGATCGTCTGCGACGCAAGGGCGACACCGCTCTCCCGCAGGATTTCGCGCAGCGGCTCGTGGGCCTTGGCCCGGCCGGTGACAAGGTCATGCTGGTTGATGACGATCATCGCCGGCAGCTTGCGTTTCTGGTCTTCCTCGACCACCGGAATATGGTTCAGTGCAAGCTGCATTCCGGCGACCACATCATCCTGGGTGGTTTGTAGCGGGATCAGAACGATGTCGGCACAATAGAGACCGGCGAACAGGTTTTCGTTCGTGGTTCCCTCGATATCGATGAAGACGATCTTTCCTTCGAATTGGCGCTCCAGCGCCATCTTGTAGATCCGGTTCGGGTCGAGGCAGCTTACCGCCTCCAGCCGGTCCGGCCAGACGTTCATCTGTTTCGACATCGTGACCCAGCGCATGGTGTTGGCGCGGCTGTCTGCGTCGATCAGAAACACGTCGTTGCCAGCATGGGCGGCCGTTCCTGACAACGCCCGGACAAGCGTGGTTTTCCCGGTTCCGCCTTTCGGGTTGGCGATGGTGACGATCATTGTGGCTCCTTATAGTGGTAAACTATATTTAATTCCTTCGTCCTCTCTCCGCAACGAAATCGTTGCCCGTTGTTCATTGCCCATTGACGATTGACGATTGATGACTGCCCGCTGACAACGGGCAACGGTGAACGGGCAATCATCAATTGCCCGTTGATTATGAGCAATTTCCCTTTTGTAACTAACCGTTGTTAATGGGTAATTGCCAATTAACCGCGATGCCGCTGTTAACCAGAGCACGAACAACGGGCAATTGTTGATATGAAGCGTATTGGCGGGGAAGCTTCGTCCAGGCAGGGGATCGAGAGCGCTTGTCCGTTTGAAGCTGTTTTGGTGGATAAAATATAGTTTAGTTTTATGTGGCAGGATAGTCAAGTTTGTGGTACAAACTCGACGTCGCCCCGCCTCCGGCAGGGCAGTGGTTCGCGCCTCTGGCGCTCCGGGTCGCCTCCGGCAACCTGGCAAGCGGGAAGGAAAAGATGCGGAGCGAGGTGTTGAGGGTCCGACTGCAGCCAGAGGAGCGCGATGCGCTCGCCGCGCTGTGCGAGGAAGGGCGCACCGCCAGCGACGTCATCCGGCTGCTGTTTCGCGAACAGGCGGGCCTTCCGCTCCCGGTCGGGCCAGCCGAGGCCGACGCCCTGCGCGGGACGAACGAGGAACTGCGGCGCATCGGCATCAACCTCAACCAAGCGGTCCGGGCGATGAACGAGGGTCGCGTCGGTTACGAACCGCATCTCGACGCGGCCCTGCGCACCCTCCTCGATGGCGTGTTCCGGCTGCGCGCCGACGTCGATCTGATGCTGCGGATCAGCCGCAAGGAGCGGAGGGGAGCTGGCCGTGGCGCATGACTGGTCCGGACTGCTTGGTGAGATCGAGGCTTTTTCCGCCCGCCGCGCCACCTCGTTGATCGACGAGGAAGAGGAGCTGCGTCGCCGGCGCGTGATCGGGGTCGCTCTGTCGGGCGGGGAGCCGCCGCGCCGATTTGTAGCCAAGGGCATCGCGAGCAAGGCGCACCCTGGCGCCGTGTCGAGAAGTGAGCCGACAATCGCGTCGATCCTGCAAGCGCCGCTGTCATCGCAAAAGGGTGTCATTGCGCTGGTCGGAGCTTTGGGTGTCGGCGACCAGAGGGGGGATGATGACGAGCTGAAGAAGTCGGCCGGCGGGGGAGGGGGCGGGGCGTCCTTTGCAGCCGCGCCCAGTGTCGCCCGTCCTCTGAGCGCGCGGGGCGCAGCGAAGGACAGGTCCAAAGCGGAGACGGCAAGCCGCGCGGCGATCGCCGCCGGTGCGCAGCCGGTGGTGATCAAGGTGACGTCGACCGTATCGAGCCGGGCGTCGGCTGCTGGCCTGATGAACTATCTCGGCACACGGGAAGTCGAGAACGAAAACGGCGAGAAGGGCAAGGTGGATATCCCGGTTTACGATCAGGATGGCCTTGCCATCACCAGCCGCGAAGAGCGCGCCGCCGCGCTCGCGGAGTGGGGCGCGGATTTTCGCGACGCCTATGCGGTCAACGCGCTCGCGACCTTTTCCATCACCCTTTCCGATGAAGTCGACGACGACACGCTCCACGATGCCCTGAACGCCGCCTTCGGGTCGAAGCCCTTCCTCTATTCGCGACATCCGGACGGCAGGGTCTCGATCTATGCGGTGACCAATCTGCCGGCGAAGAAAATCGCCGGCGCGTTAAAGGCACGCGAGAAAGGCGAATGGCCGGCGCGCGCCTTGGAAAATACAGAGTCCGATTTCGCGCGCCGGCTGGCCGACGCCGGCGTGTCGGCCGAGGTCCGCATTCTCGGTGCAGCCGTTTCGGAGAAATCCGGCCGCTACTTCCTCGAAAAGTTCCTGCGCACCGAGAAGTCCATCACCACCAGCGAAGGCGATCCGGTCAAGCGTGGTTCCAGCGTCAAGGAAAAGGCGGATGGCATCTGGCGCGCCTGGTCCTCGCACATTCGCACCGTTGAGCCGCGCAACGCGTTCCATGTCATCTTCTCGGCACGGGCCGGGACCGATCCGGAGGCGATGACCCGCGCTGTTCGGGATTTTCTTAGCGAGCAGGTCGCCGGCCATCGTTGGATCACCGCCCATCATCCCGATACCGGTCACGTCCACGTCCATGTGATGATCTCGGCGCGCGACGATGTCGGCAAGGCGCTGCGGCTGACCAAGCCCGAGCTGTACGAATGGCGCGAGCGGTTTGCGACGAAGGCGCGGGAGCAGGGCATCGCTATGGTCGCCACCCGGCGTGCGGATGTGGCGGCCACGCGGCCCTATAGCCAAGCGCAGGCCGGCGCATATGAACGGGGCAGACAAGATCCTCGCTATCTCAAGACGCCGGCTGTCACCAATCGCGTCGAGCGCAAGCGTGCCGGCGTCGTCGATCGCGCGTCTCTCTCCAATGGAAACCTGGCGCTCGCCCCGAAATGGCAGGCGACCGCGAGCGCCCTGAAGCGGGCCGGCGCGGAACCTTCCGTGATTGCGGCGGCCGACCGGTTCGTAGCTGCGGTAACCGCTCAAGCACCGCATGCTGCTCGGGCCAGCGGCTTCGTCCTGCTCCGGTTGGACGTCGAACAGACCATGGAACGCGAGACGGTAGCTGTCATTATCGAGGGGGCCGTCGGCGTCGAGGCCAAGTTGATTTCCGCCGAGGGGAAGTCCGTCCGGGTTCTGGCGCCCACGACCGCGAGCGTCAGCAAGATCGAGCGCGAGCTAGCCAAGCAGAACGACGAGTTTGGCCCCGGTTCCGAGATGCGGTCCGTTGCCCGAGATTTCCAGGCGCGGTTGCTGGCGCATGGATTGCGCGCCGCCGTCATCGTCGAGGCGGCCGGCTCCGTCAAGCATGGTGCGCCGTCTCCTTGGCTGCAGAAGAAATTCGATGCCTTGGCGGGGCAGTCCGCTGCGCCGCCGGACGAGCCTTTGGCGGAATTCAAGACCCTGATCGCAACCATTCAACAACAGAAGGAAAAGGCCATGCCCCTATCGTTGGAACAGTTCGACGAGCGCGTCTCACGGGCGAACAAATCCATGGACCGCCTGGAGACGATGGTCGATAGCAGCGCTGAGCGACAGGCCGTCGAGGAGATGCGCAAGGAAATCTCCGCGCTGTTCGAAGAGCAGCGTCGTGACATCCAGATGCAGCAGATGCGCTCGGTCAACGACACAGCGGGGGCAGGGGGCACGCCGCCGCCGGCGCGCGTCGACGAGGCGCGCACTCAGGATCGGCCAGCGCCGGCAACGGTCGATCCCGCAATCGCGGCCCAGCAGCAGGCCATTGCCGCGGGTCGCGCTTCCCGCGCGGCGCGAGAACAGGCTGGCGCGTCGAGGGCTGCCCAGGACGAGCAGCGTCAGCAGATCCTTCGGCAGGCGGAACAGGAACGCCAGCGCGGCAACGACCGCGACGGGGCCGAACGGTAGGTGCGCTTCCCTATTCCTCCATCAAGCCGTCGAAGACTTCCAAGAGGGCGTTGACGATGGCCTGGCCAAGCGCATTGGCAGAGACGGCAACCTCATCGTCGCCCTGGTCTCGGGTGGCGATCGCAAGGTTGCCGCCTTCCTCGGCGACAATCGCTTTCGCCCGCTCGATGGCCCAAAGAGCGAAATCGCTCCGGTTGGAGATCGTCATCGTCTCGGTGGTCTCATCCATGGCGTTTACTCTCCGTCGGCGCAGCACAACCCGCTGTCAGTTTTCCTCTTGCTGAGATCCAGCCATATCGCTTGGCGGGTATCGGGGGAACCATCTTCAGAATCTGGGGTCAGAACAAGAGCTGCTCGAAATCGTACGCTAAGACCGAACGGAGCGGGAACGTCATGCAGCGCGGAGGATTCTTCCAGGAAGTCGCAATGGCCTGAAGCCTTCGGGCATCTGCTGCTCGGTGTCCCAGGAATAGATGCCGGTGAGATTTATGTGCTCCCAGCTGAGTGGCGAGACATGCTTGAGCAATATGTCGGGGATAGTTCGACCACTTTGACGCAGATGGGCTACGGCACGGCTGAGATAAACGGTATTCCAGTGGACGATGGCGCTGACGACAAGGTTGAGGCCCGAGGCACGGAATGCCTGACTTTCGAACGATCGGTCGCGGATTTCGCCGCGCTCATGGAAGAAAACGGCCCGCTTGAGCTTGTGGGCGGATTCTCCTTTGTTAAGACCGGCTTGACATCGCCGGCGAAGTGCCGGGTTGGAATACCATTCGATCATAAACAGGGATCGCTCGATGCGCCCGAGCTCACGCAGGGCTTTCGCCAACTGGCTCGGTTTCGAGGATGCCGCCAGCTTTTTGAGGATCATTGAGGGCGCAACAGAGCGTGTCGTGATTGATGCCGCCAGATGGAGAAGGTCATCCCAGTGTTCCAGAATGAGGGCGGTATTGATCGGCGCGCCGATATGGTTGGCCAGTGCTGGATATGAGTCGGCCTTTTCGAAAGTATGGAACTTCCGGTCCTTGAGATTGCGCAGCCGAGGCGCAAAACGCTTTCCGATCAGAGTGAAGAGGGCAAATACATGATCGCTCGCACCTCCGGTATCGGTAAAGTGCTCCTCGATCTCCAGGATGGTGTCGTGGTCGAACAGGCCGTCGAGAACATAGGCTGCCTCGCTCTCGGTCGGGCTGATCGGCAGAATGCTGAAATAGCCGTACTGATCGGAAAGGTGGCTGTAAAATTTCGAGCCTGGCTCGCTGCCATAATGCAGGTTGATATCACCGCGTTTGGCGGCACGATCACTGGCCCGGAAGAACTGACCATCAGATGATGCGGTCGTCCCTGTTCCCCAGAGCTGGGCGTGGGGATGACGCGCATGGGCGTCGGTCACACATGCCTGCGCTGCGCGATAGGTTTCCGTGCGGGCATGGAACATGCGCATCCATCCGATCTGATGGGCGCTGATCCCCTTGGAGGCTCCGGCCATACGTTTCGGGCCAAGATTGGTGGCGTCCGCGAGCGTGCCGGCGAGCATGGCCGGAATGTTTTGCGGTGAATCGCCCGTTCGAACATGGGTGTCCGTTGCGGTCGCCGTTTCGACGGCGGATAGTAAGGCGGCGCGCCGGTCCTGTGCTGTTGCTGTTCGTTTTCCAAAATAGGAAAGCAAATGCGCGATATGCTCGCGGCGAGTTTCCTCCCGCCTGGCATAGGAACGGAAACTCTCCGGATCAGCATCCAATTGTTCGGCTATATAATTGAGCATCGCCCTCGGCGGAATTTCGTGCACCATGAGAGCCCGGCCCGGATGCCGCATCATGCAAAGCTGGACAGCAAAGCCGAGCTGGTTATGTTTTCGCCTGCGGACTTCGATCTCCAGCCGGTCCGATGGAGATAGAGTGTAGTGACGGATCAGACTATCCTCATCGGTCGGTACGCCGAACAGCTCCTGTTGATCCTGAATTTTGAGAAACTTCCGCCGCGCCATTTTTTACTCCATACAAACTTGCGTCGATGGTTCCGGGCATGTCCGGAAACGGTCGTTTGCGTACAGGCCTAAATCACCCTGTCCACAAATTATCTTGACTTATTTGTGGACAGGCATCACCTTTCGGACAACCTATTCGGACGAAATTGAACCTTATGCCACGCACCTTTGCCTATGTCCGTGTCTCCACGACCGGACAGACCACCGAAAACCAGATTCAGGAAATCGAAGCGGCCGGCTTCCACGTCGAGCCACGCCGTATAGTCACCGAGACCATCTCGGGCAGCGTCGCCATTGCGCAGCGCCGGGGTTTCTCGCGACTGATGGATAAACTCGAAGCCGGGGACGTGCTCATCGTCACCAAGCTCGATCGGCTCGGCCGAGATGCGATCGATGTCAGTACGACGGTCAGGAAACTGGAGGAGCTGGGCGTGCGGGTCCATTGTCTGGCCCTCGGCGGCGTCGATCTGGCGAGTTCCGCCGGGAAGATGACGATGAGCGTCATCAATGCCGTCGCTCAGTTCGAGCGTGATCTGCTGATCGAACGCACGCAGTCGGGCCTCAAACGAGCCAAGTCGGAAGGCAAGACCCTCGGCCGTCCCGCTCGGCTCAATGAGAAGCAGAAATTGGATGTTCTCTCGGATTTGGCGGGCGGGATGAGCGTTTCCGCACTCGCCAGAAAATTTGACACCAGCCGCCAGACCATCATGCGTGTCAGGATCGAGGGCGACCGCTCCGTTTAAGCCGTGACTTGAGTAGGCACCCGTTTCCCTTTCGCCTCACCCCGCGCAGCAGGACAGTTTTTTCACATCCCTGTCGAAGGTCTGAGCCGCAAGCTTCAAACCTTCGACAGTCGTCAGATATGGAAAGATCGTCTCCGAGAGATCATCGATCGTCAGGCCGCAGCGGATGGCCAAGGCTGCCGTCTGAATGCTGTCAGCACCCTCTGGTGCAAGGATGTGAGCGCCAAGGAGTTTCCGGGTTGACCCGTCGGCGACCAGCTTGATCAGGCCGCGCGTGTCGCGCGCCGCCAGCGCCCGCGGCACATTGTCGAGGGAAAGGACGGAGGTGCGAACCGAATGTCCGGCAGCCCGCGCCTGCGCTTCGGTCATGCCGACGCTCGCCACCTGCGGATCGGTAAAGACCACGGCGGGCATTGCGGTGTTGTCGTAACTCAGGCTGTTGCCGTTCAATGCGTTCTTGGCGGCGAGCTTTGCGCCATAGGCGGCCATGTAGACGAACTGATCTTTTCCGGTTACATCGCCGGCGGCATAGACGCCCGCCTTCGAGGTGCGCATGCGATCATCAACGATGATGGCCCCGGCCGGTGTCAGGTCTATACCGGTTTCAGCAAGCCCAAGGGCTTCAGTGTTCGAGCGGCGTCCCGTCGCCACAAGAATCCGCTCGGCAGTCAAGATTTCCGGACGTCCGTCCCGCGCGATGGCGAGGGCAACACCACCATCATCGGTCTTGCGGGCGGACTCGTAGGTAATGCCGCTGACGATTTTAATCCCCTCATCGGCCAGATAGGTGGCAAGCGCAGCGCCGATTTCGGGTTCAGCCTCCGGCAGAAGCCGGCTGCGGAACACGAGTGTCACTTCGACACCGGCCCGTGCGAAAGTCTGGGCAAGCTCCACGCCGATGTAGCCGCCGCCAAGCACTATCATCGAGCGTGGCAGCTCGGTCAGGGCGAGCGCTGTCGTGCTGTCGAGCGGCGATACGTCAGCGATCCCCGGAATCCCCGGCAACGCCGGACGCGCACCGGTGGTGATGATAATTCGCTCGGAGCCGATGTGCTGGCCCGCGACCTGGACACCGCCGTCAACGAGGCGGGCCGGACCTTCGTGGTAGACCACATTGTTGTACTCCGGCAGCAGATCAGCGTATTTCGCCTGTCGCAGACCGGCAACCAAAGCGTCTTTCTGGGCGATCTGAGCGGTCCAATCAACCACGCGTGCGCCGCTTTCGATCCCATCAAACCGGGCAGCCGCATCGTTGGCGTGACGTACAGCCTCCGTGGCCCGGATCAGGGCTTTCGAGGGCACGCAGCCGATGTTGACGCATGTACCGCCGATCGTGCCATGCCCGACAAGAGCCACTTGGGCGCCTAGTTCGGCGGCCGTGATCGCGGCGGAGAAACCGGCCGAGCCAGCTCCGACGACCACAAGATCATAACGGCCGTTGCCTTTGTTGGAAGTTGGAACGTCGCAAGCTTCACACATTCAATTCACCTTTGTTGTCTTGTTATTCATCGAGCAGCAATTGGCATCCGCTGATGAGGCGGAACGCCGACGCCGGTAAAGATAAAGTGCGGACGCCCCAATCGCGGCGAGAGCGATCGGGATCAGCACATAGCCGGCCGCTGCGAACCATGCGGAAAAGCCAAAAGAGCCAGCGGCGACCAAAAGAAATGGCGCGGCGCAACAGATGACGGCGAGAAACCCGACTTCGCCAAGGCCGATGAACTTTCCATCTGTCATGCTGAACCTCCTTACTGCGAAACGCCGGACGGATAGCCAGCATTGGTGGTTGCGGTGATCAGCGCGGCGACATTCGTCTGGCTGTCGTCAAAGCGCACCTTCGCGATCGCCGCGCCGGTCGCCTCCGATACATCAACATCGAGCACGCCTGGAACGTTGCTGAGCGCCCGCTTCACAATCGGGCCGCAGAGTTCGCAGGTGGCATTGGCAACATTCAAGGTTACGGTCTGCTCGGCGGCAAAAGCGTGACCACCCGTCAGCAGGGACGCAGTAAGGGCAATGAGGGGCAGGATTTTCATGAGATTCTCCTTGGGATTAAGCATCGAGGACAAGGCGGGCGGCGTAGGGAAAGCCCACGGCGATAATGATCAAGACAGTTGCGACCCAAAGGCCGATCTTGGCGTTCCGATGGGATGATGGACGCGCGCAGTAGGAACCCTTGGCGCATTCAGCCGCCTTCGGCCTGCGATAGACGAGATAGAAACCGTAGCCGAGGCAGGCGAGCGCGATCGTGATAAACACAGGCTGGTAGGGTTCGAACGCGGTCAAATTGCCGATCCACGCGCCGCTGATGCCAGCGAAGAACAAGGCAAAGGGCAGCACGCAACAGGTTGCTGCGCCCAGTGCCGCAACGATGCCGCCGACCGACAGCAATGCTGCCCGATCAAAACCCTTTTCGGCTGGCTCTGTGACTGTATTTGCCAGCGTCCGTGTTTCATCCTGCATCATCGTTCACATGCTCCCGCAATTGATCTATCGTGACCCTAGTGCCTGTAGCGACTACAGGGTCAAGCGAGAAATTTTCACGGATTTGTGCGAGCTATGTGATGACACAGAATGATGAATTTTCGATCGGCGTGCTGTCCGAGCGCAGCGGCGTCAACATAGAGACGATCCGCTATTACGAGAAAATCGGCGTCATGCCGAAGCCCGCCCGCAGCGCAGCGGGTTATCGTATCTACACAACTGAACACGCAAGGCGGCTGCATTTCGTGCGGCGCGGCCGTGAACTCGGCTTCAGCCTGGACGAGCTGCGCGGCCTGCTTCGCCTGGTCGATGGGCATACCTACACCTGCCGGGAGGTCCATGCGCTCACCATCGAACATTTGAAAGATATCCGTCAGAAAATCGCCGATCTGCGGCGTCTGGAGCGGGCCATGTCGAATATGGCGGCGCAATGCACCGGCGATCAGGTTCCAGAATGTCCGGTCATAGATGCCCTTTTTGAAATGCGGTCAATCAAGCGTTCCCGCTCCGTTCAAGCTTAGCGTACGATTTCGAGCAGCTCTTGTTCTGACCCCAATCTTACCTTGGGACTGAATTCCGATCCCTGGGATATCCATGAAGCGGCGCATCATCTCGATACCGGCGGCGATCGAGTGGATCTTCTCCGTCAGCGGTGCGATTTTCTCGCAAGCTTCCATTACAGATGCAGCAATGGCAGTACATATGACCGCGGCTGTCGACCAAGCCGACGGTGCGCAGGTGTATTTGGCCCGGAAGGATTGCGATAGGCATCCCCGATCAGACCCCTCTGTCCATTTCCTTGTGTCACATCTGCAGTCGAGTCACTGTTAGCGCAGTACCGTTCGTGCTATAAAGCAGGGGATCCAATCCCATTGGAGTGTCTCATGAGACAGCTCGGCGCGATACTGACAGCGATCACTCTGGCGACGCTTGGAACCGCGAGCGAAGCTCAAGAGCGACAGCCTTTTCATGTTGCCGAGTTCCCGGACAACAGGATTATCAGCTTGGCCATTCTCATGTCCGAAGCGTCCGCCGACTTGCAGTTTGATTACGACGTCGAGGTGGAGCTGACCGAGCATGACCCTGATGGCCAGACGATCTTTGCCGACGATGGGCACCATCTGGTTCGGGTGCGGTGCACGGCGCCGAGAGCTGTCAAGGTGGGGAGCATTCTCTACAAGCTGGGGACGCCTGCTGTGGCGGACGACTGGAAAGGAGACCTCTGGAAGACCCTCTGCTTCCAGCCTGTCTCATAGTAGAGTTCAAAGCGGCAGCACGGGAGTCGAAAAGAAGTATTTTTCCTCTGAGCGAACAGCCGCGCCTCGTGCGAGGCGCGGCTTCGCAGCCTTACTTAACCTGGGTGACGGTCAGCTTGCCATTGACCCGCTCGGCAACGAACTGGACCTTGGCGCCGACCTTGAGCTTTTCCAGAAATGCTTCGTCGGCGACTTGGAAAACCATGGTCATAGCGGGCATTTCGAGGCTTTTCAGTTCCTCGTGAATGAGCGTGACCTTCTTGGCCTTCTCGTCCACCTTCTTCACTGTACCGTTCGTAAACTCTTGGGCGAATGCGCCAGCGGTGGAGGCGAGCGCGATTGCGGCGGCGAGGGTAATCTTCGCGATGGTTTTCATATCAGCTTCCTTTCTGATTACTTCTTGGCGACCGTGACGTCGCCGTGCATGCCCGCATCGTAATGGCCGGGCACGAGGCAAGCGACCTTGAAGACGCCATCATTGGTGAACTTCCAGACGATCTCCCCGGTCTTGCCCGGGGCGAGGCGGATCGCATTCGGGTCGTCATGTTCCATCTCCGGGAACTTTTCCATGACGGCCTTGTGCTCCATGACCTTGTCTTCCTGGTCCAGAACGAACTCGTGATCGAGTTCACCGGCGTTCTTGATCGCAAACACGATGGTCTGGCCCTTGCGAACCTTGAAGTTGTTCGGGGTGAAAATCATCTTGCCGTCGTCCGTCTCCTTCATGGTGACGCGGACTGTCTGCGTTGCCTTGGACTTGTCGCCAGGTTCCCCGACAGTCATTTCTCCGTGGCCACCTTCATGGGAGCCCGAGGCAAGGACCGGCGTCGCGAGAGTGGCCAGCAGGAGGCCAATGAGTACAGTTTTCATAACTCTGTCCTTTGGTTGAGAGTATTTAATCAGCCGTGATCCGAGTGCTTCGGAGTGAGCTTTGTCTTTGCATCCTTGGCCTTAGGAATGTCCGGAAGCGCTCCCGTCCATTCCCAAGCCTGCGTACCGGGTGGGTTTTCATACCAGCCCGGGTCGCTATAATCGCCCGCTGAGATGCCCTCGCGGACCTTCACCACGGAGAACATGCCCCCCATTTCGATAGGGCCGTGGGGACCCCATCCAGTCATCATGGGAACGGTGTTTTCCGGTATCTCCATCGACATTTCGCCCATATCCGCCATACCGGCGGTTCCCATGGGCATGTACTCGGGACGGAATTGCCTGATCTTCTTCGCAACCTCCTTCTTGTCGACACCGATGAACGTCGGGATTTCGTGTCCCATCGCATTCATGGTGTGGTGCGACTTATGGCAATGGATTGCCCAGTCGCCGACATACTTGGCATCAAACTCGTACGCCCGCATCGCACCGACCGGGATGTCGATGCTGACTTCCGGCCACCGCGCCTCCGGCCGAACCCATCCACCGTCGGTGCACGTCACCTCGAAATCATATCCGTGCATGTGGATCGGGTGGTTGGTCATCGTCAGGTTGCCGACGCGCACACGCACCCTATCGTCCTTGGAGACGACCAACGGATCGATGCCAGGGAAGACACGGCTATTCCAGGTCCACAGGTTGAAGTCCGTCATTTCCATGACACGCGGGACGTAAGTCCCGGGATCGATGTCGTAGCCACTGAGCAGAAATACGAAGTCCCGGTCGACGGGCATGAACTTCGGGTCCTTTGGGTGAATAACAAAGAACCCCATCATGCCCATCGCCATCTGGACCATTTCGTCCGAGTGCGGGTGGTACATGAAGGTGCCGGACTTCACGAGATCGAACTCGTAGACGAACGTCTTGCCGACGGGGATGTGGGGCTGTGACAGACCACCGACACCGTCCATGCCTGACGGGAGGATCATCCCGTGCCAGTGGATGGTTGTGTGCTCCGGCAGCTTGTTGGTCACAAAAATGCGAACACGGTCCCCCTCGACCGCCTCAATTGTCGGTCCCGGGGACTGGCCGTTGTACCCCCAGAGATAGGCTGTCATGCCTTCCGCCATCTCGCGCTCGACAGGCTCCGCGACAAGGTGGAACTCTTTGACGCCATTGTTCATGCGGTAGGGCAATGTCCAGCCGTTCAGCGTTACGACGGGGGTGTAGTCCGGACCTGTCGTCGGGCGCACAGGCGTCTGCGTGGTGGCGGAGTCCATCACGGCTGCTTCTGGAAGCCCCATGTTTGAGGTCTGTCCCCAGGCAGTGGATGAGACGATTGCCGCGCTAGCAGCACCGGCTCCAAGAAACTGTCTTCTATTGAACATCTTCGTTTCCTTTCTCAGTGCCCGCCGCTTTCGGCTTCCTCAGCCGACGCGACTTCGGTCTCCGCCGATGCGGAACCAGTGCTGCCGCCATAGATGACGGGTGCAAGGTTCGCTTCCGCGAGCCAGAAGTCGCGCTTGGCGTTGACGGCAAGGATGGTGGAGTCGATCTTTTCGCGGGTGTCCGCGATCAGTTCGAACGTGCTGGTGATCATGCCGTTGTAGGTAAGGAGGGACTGTTCCTCGATTGCACTACGAAGCGGCAGAACACTGTTTCGGTAGTGACGGGCGATGTCATAGTTCGACCGGTATGCCACGTAAGCGGACCGAGCCTCGGAGCGAACGTTAACCGCTTTTTCCGCAAGCTGATTGGCCGCTCGCATATAGGCGAGTTCGCCTTTCCGCATACGGGCCTGACCGGAATCGAAGATCGGTATCGTGAACTCCAATGACGCGGTCTTCGAGATGCTGCGATGGGTTTTCCCATCCTCACGCTCTCGTTCCTGCTCCAGTGTGCCGACCAGCTCGATGTCGGTGACAAACCGGGTGACATCCTCCAGCTTGTAGGACTGGGCAGTCGCATCAAGCTCCAGGCGTGCGACCTGCAGGTCCATACGTTTGTGGATCGCTTCGGCTTCGATGTCGTCCCGCTTGATCAAGCCCTTCGGCAGCGAAGGCAGGCGGTTCGGAATCTGGAAGTTGATGTCCGAACCCGACAGCCCCATCAGCCGGATCAATTCTTCCTTGGCGAGTTTCGCTTCCAGACGCGCCTTCGCAGTTTCGCCCGTCAGCTCGGCATAGAAAACGTGCTCACGCGCCTGATCGGCCTTCGCCATCGATCCGGCTTCGCCTATCTTCTTCGCCAACTCAGAGGCGGCGTCGGCGGCAACCTTGGCCTGGTTGAGATAAGCAACATTCTCCCATGCAGCTACTGCATTGATCCATGCGCGGCGGGTTTCTGAAGCCAGCGAGATGGTTTCCAATGCTGCGTTCAACTGTGCCTGCCGGAACCGGGTCTCCGCCAGTTTGATGTTCTTATCATAGGTGACCAAAGCAAGAATGTTTGCGGCAATGGCACCTTCCAATACCCGGTACGCTTCGAGACCAGGGGTGCCGATACCGGAAAGTCCCACCGAGAACGACGGGAGGACAGACAGTTGTGTCTGCCAAGCGTCAGCCGCACTGTCGCCGAGATCGGCGTAAGATGCCTGCAAGCCCTTGTTGTTCAAAAGTGCGACCTGTACGGCGGTCTCGACGTCTATGGTCTTTTTGGCCATCAGCGCCTTTACGCGTTCGCGTGTCTGCTCAGCTTGTTGGCGGTTCTGCACCCAGACAGTCTGCTTACCGGTCGCCTCGGAACCCCTCGCAGAGGCGTTGGCGAAACCCGCATCTTTTGCTGAGTACCCCGTGCTGACGCAACCCGTTGCGAAAATCGGAAGCACCAGGGTCGAGATCAGTTTGATCTTCAGCGATCCCATCATGCACCTCCGCCGGGTGCTTGAGCATCGTTGAGACCACGCCACGGCTTGGGATCGACCGGCATGCGGTGGGAATAAGCACCCACGGCGTTCTGGTAGGCGATGGGGGCAACATCGACTACCGTGTCGGGATGATTAGACGAGGCAACGACTTCGGGCAGCGTGGATGCGCATCCGCTCACAACGAACGGAAGAGCAGCCACCAGTAACAAACGGTTCATGGTGAAAATCCGAGAAAATAGATGACAGGCGCGTCAGAGCGCGTAATCGCGCAAGACACAGCAACACCCTCAAAGGGCCGCTATTTCTCAGATATTAGGAGGCAGATGCAGACGTGGTGCCAAGCCAACATAGCGCGTGTCATCGATAAAGCCGTGGACCGGTTCGAGACGCGGATGGGCTAGCGTCGTGCTGCCGCAGTCAATGGCCGCGACGCCACAATAGTCCTGACAGCAGCTTTTCTTCGAGCTTTTGGAGTCGGCATGGTCGTGTTGATCGCCATGGTGATCAACGTCGGCCATGGCAGCGTGATCGCTGCCATGGGACATTAAATGGTCCGCCTCGACCTGGGGCGCTTCGACCGGCACTTCCGGATGCATTGCAGCGTTGACCGTAGACAAGCTATATCCAGCCAGTGACACGAGGATCACCAGTCGAAAGGCCAGCGCTACCGCTGCAGATGCGAATCGAAAAATTCCGCTCATACTTAAGTAAATCGCTAGACCCTTGAACATTGTCAATCGACGCTTCTCTCAATCATGGATTCGCGACGTTTGTGTGGCATATCCACCACGCGCTAAAATAGGGAAGCACGCTCGGCAGCTCGTGAGCCGACGAGCGTGTGCTGGCAGTGCCGTCAGTTGCTGCGCTGTTTTTTCAGGTAGTCTGCCTGCGGATCGATGATCGATACTGAGCCGTACCGGCTGTTGGTACGTTCGACCCTGCCGTTGTCCAGAACGCGAAAGCTGACATCGGGGTCGGACACGGACGATGCTGCATCACCCGGATTGCCGTGTCCCTGCGTAATCTTCGCGATGGGCGAAGCGGTTTCGCTGAGAATGGTGTTGGCGAAGGCACCGGAGGTGACGGACAGCAAGGCGACAGCGGTGACGGCGATTCGTTTCATCATGATCTATTCCTCGTTTAAGACTGCTACGTGCAGCATCTGGAATTTAGATCGCTCGTTTTTCGCCCACCTGTCCCGCACTATACAAATTTGTAAACCTGGGATCACAGCATCTGCCGCAAGAATGCCCAAATCTCAGAGCGTTGAAGTGAGCTACCGGTTTCACTACAGGGCCAAAACTCAAGAAGAATTCTTTGCCGCATGAAAATACTTATAATCGAAGATGATCACATCACAGGAACCTACATTCAAAAGGGTTTGAGCACTGCAGGGCACGCAGTAGACTGGCTCCGGGATGGCCGTGACGCGCTCGCGGCGGGCTTGGACCCAGGGTACGATGTTCTCGTTGTAGATCGAATGATCCCTGGTCTGGATGGCCTGAATCTCGTCAAAGGCTTACGAGCAGCGTCGGTACGAACGCCGGTGTTGTTTCTCACGGCGATTAGCGGTGTGGACGATAGGGTCGAGGGTCTAGAAGCAGGCGGTGATGATTATCTGGTGAAGCCTTTTGCGTTTTCAGAACTAACTGCTCGGATTGGTGCCCTCGTTCGACGCCCCCCAATCGCAATAGAAAGGACAAAGTTGCGGGTAGGCGACTTGGAGATGGACCTGGTCACCAGAACCACCTGTCGCGCGGGGCAGCGCATCGAACTCCTACCGCGCGAGTTCTCGCTACTGGAATTGTTGATGCGGAATGAGGGGAGGGTCCTTACAAAAACGATGTTCCTCGAAAAGATATGGAACTTCAATTTCGACCCGCAAAGTTCCGTTGTGGAAACCCACATCAGCCGCCTGAGGGCGAAGATTGACAAACCATTCGAGAATCCACTTTTGCACACCGTCAAGAACACCGGTTATACCTTGCATGCTCGCGGGTAGCGTATTCAAGAGCACGGCTGTCCGGCTCGCAATTATCTATATTGCACTTTTTGTGATTGCCTACCTCGTAGCCAATATCGCGGCCTACCAGATGGTGATTCGATTCCTCGATGACAGGTTGAATGCCAACGTCATGGAACGATATCGGGAAATTACCTCAGCTTACGAGGGGCGCGGTCTCGTCGGCGCAGTTCGGATGATCGAGAGCCATGGCCCTGCCATCAGGGGCCAGGAGACGATGTACACACTGCGAGGCCCCGCTGGCGAACTGGTCGCCGGTAACGCGGAGCTGGCAGATGTGCCAGCAGGGTTCTCGCTGCTCCGGCCGGAGGACCAACACGCAAGCGCGTCGCACTACAAGTTGTTCCGAGGCCCATTGGGTGAAAACGATCTGACCGTTGGTATCAGCTACCGCGACACCGACGAACTGGCCCGGATAGTTTTGATAAGTTTCGGGTGGGCGACCGCGATCATCCTTGCCGTCGGTATGACTGGAGCGGCGATCCTGGCCTATCGCACTCGTAAGCGCATCTTCGTTCTCTCCCGCACCGCGCACGAAATTGGACATGGCGAGCTTTCCAAACGGCTTCCAGTTTCATCTCGGATGGATGAAATCGACGTCCTTTCGTCTGAGGTCAATGTCGCGTTGGCGCGGCTGGAATTGAGCGTTTCTACCCTGAAACAGGTAACCACGGACGTCGCTCACGATCTGAAGACACCGATTGGGCGGACCTTCCTTGTCCTTGAGGATGCCATGGAATCCGATGGGGTCGGGGATATGAGAGGCGGGATCGAAGCCGCCTTGGTCGAACTTAAATCCATTGCCGACACGTTCGACGCCCTCCTGCGGATCGCGCAGATCGAGGCGCGCATCCGAACAGAAAACTTCACCGTGTTCGATCTGAAGCCCTTGGTCACTGACCTTTACGAAATCTACGAGGCTATCGCTGTCGAGGGTGGATACGAGCTGTCCCTGAGTATCGGAAGTGGAGCTTGCCTTATAAATGGTGATCCCGATCTCATCCGGCAGTTGTTGGCCAACCTTCTGACGAACTCAATGAGGCATACGCCAGACGGGTCGAAAATCGCTTTAGAACTCTCGCGTGGCCATCGCACCATCAGTTTGGGCGTTTCAGATAACGGCTCTGGGATTCCTCGTGAAGAACGGAAACGCGTTTTCGACCGATTTTATCGCCTCGAAAAGAGCAGAACGACAACCGGGTCTGGATTGGGTCTCAGCCTGGTCAAGGCAATCGCCGAGTTGCACGGCGCAAATACGGAACTGCTGGATAACGAGCCCGGTCTCCAGGTCGTCACAAAGTTTCGAGAGGCGGAGAACGGGAACCTTTAAGCTCTACCAGGGTTTGCATTTGAGTTTTGGGAGCTTTGAATGCAGGTGCGAACCCAACTTCGGGAAGTTCTGCGCGCGATCAGTGTTTTGCTGATGGTGCTCCACGTCATGGCCGCTACACCCGCTGGGGTACACCAAATGGGGTGTCGCGAGGTTGAGGTTAGCACAAGCGATTCCCACCGGGAGATGCTGCCCACGGGCACTTGCTGCACCAACCTTCATTGCTGCCCGGTCATCCAGGACGTTTCGACACCTGGGGCACCGCTTGCGATCCGATATCTCCCAGAAATGCGGCTTCAGACAGATGTCGCCCTCGTGCTCGACAAATCCATCGACCCGCCCCCTCGAACCCTGTCGCTGTGACGTGTTTTCCTCTCACAAACAGGAGTTCAAAATGAAAATCCTTCTGAAATCATCCGTCGCCGCAATCCTACTGGCCACCGTAGTCGGCTCGTTCCCGGCCGCAGCACAGATGGCGTATCCGGAGAAATGTAAGTCCGACATGGCCAAACCCGGTGACACCACGATGCAAGGCCACGAAATGTCCATGCCCGAAATGACTGACTACCAGAAAGACTCGATGGACGGCATGAAGATGATGAACATGAACATGATGCAGGGAATGATGAAAAAAGACCCTGACGTCTCGTTCGTGTGCGGAATGATTGCGCACCATATGGGTGCAATCAGCATGGCTGAGGTCGAACTGAAACACGGCGATAACGCTGAGGCCAAAGCGGCAGCTCAGAAAATCATCGACGATCAAACGAAGGAGGTCGAAGAGCTGACGTCCTGGGTCGAGAAGGAGGTCAAGTGATGCATCATCAATCCTCCGAGATGAAAGCCTGCATCGAAAGCTGCTTGGCCTGTTACAGCGAGTGTCTATCTATGGCGATGGGGCACTGTTTGGAAGTGGGCGGCAAGCATACTGAGCCTGCGCATTTCAAGCTGATGATGGCCTGCGCCGAGATTTGCCGGACGTCGGCTCAATTCATGCTCATCGGTAGCGGGCACCATAAGCACATTTGCCGAGAATGCGCCGAGATTTGCCGCCAGTGTGCCGATGATTGCGAACGGGTCGGCGATATGCAGGGCTGCGTCGACGCATGCCGCAGATGTGCGGAAAGCTGTGAACAGATGGCCGCGTGACCTGACGTGGGCCCCGCCACCCCCCCTCTGGGGCCCCTCCCCCTCCTCTTCGGCCCCACCACTTCATTTACGTGCAGCGCGCAACGATGACGACGTTCGTGAGCATGTAGAGGTTGGCACGAATTGTGATTTCCTCTTGGCTGCGGGTACTCACTACGGTGCGTTGGGGTCCATGGTAGGCTCGCAGAAATCTGAGCTTCCCTGTGTACCGCTACAGAACTCACGTCTAGGCTATCATAGGGCCGCGCTTCTAAGCCTGAGCGAGTTGCCAATTACGCTCACCGACGACAGCGCCATGGCTGCCGCTGCGATGATCGGAGACAAGAGCAGCCCGAAAGACGGGTATAGAATACCGGCTGCCACTGGCACACCCGCCGCGTTGTAGATAAAGGCGAAGAACAGGTTTTGGCGAATATTTGCCATCGTTGCTCGGCTGAGCTGACGGGCACGTACAATTCCCTGTAGGTCGCCTTTCAGCAGGGTGACACCAGCACTTTCGATAGCAACGTCGGTACCGGTACCCATGGCGATGCCAACGTCGGCAGCTGCCAGGGCAGGAGCATCGTTGACACCGTCGCCCGCCATGGCAACGATTTTGCCCTCGCTTCTCAGTCTGGAAACAATCTTGCTTTTGTCTTCGGGAAGCACCTCTGCCTCTACTTCCGAAATCCCCAGACGACGTGCCACCGCAAGCGCCGTCGTCTTGTTGTCGCCAGTTAGCATCACCACCCTGACCCCTTCCGCGACAAGGTCCTTGACGGCTTCCGGGGTTGTCGCCTTCACGGGGTCGGCGATAGCAAACAATCCCTCGACATGCCCATCGGCAGCCATGAAGATGACCGTTGCGCCCTCGTTTCGCAGTTCTTCGGCGTGAACTGTGACCGAGGATACGTCGATACTGTTTTCTTCCATGATCCGGTGGCTGCCGAGGATTAGCTTTTTGCCATTGACGACCCCCGTCACGCCCTTGCCCACCGGGCTGTCAAAGTCCTGAGCATCCCCAACGGCGATTCCGCGTTCTGTCGCCGCGTTGACAATAGCAAGGGCGAGCGGGTGTTCGCTCGACCTTTCAAGCGTCGCTGCCGTCTGGAGCAGGTCAGTTTCGGAGACACCGTCACGCGGAACGATAGCGGTTAATTTTGGCCGACCCTCGGTTAGGGTTCCGGTTTTATCGACTACGAGCGTATTGACCTTTTCGAACCGCTCAAGTGCCTCCGCGTTCTTGATGAGGACACCAAGCCCAGCACCTCGGCCAACGCCGACCATAATCGACATGGGTGTAGCGAGGCCGAGCGCGCACGGGCAGGCGATAATCAAAACTGCGACAGCTGCAACAAGCCCATGGGCGAAGCGCGGCTCAGGGCCAATAAAGAACCAAACA
Organism: Shinella sp. GW835-FHT14H05; assembly: GCF_058793575.1. Lineage (NCBI taxonomy): Bacteria > Pseudomonadati > Pseudomonadota > Alphaproteobacteria > Hyphomicrobiales > Rhizobiaceae > Shinella > Shinella sp. GW835-FHT14H05. Next base: position 43,824 of record NZ_JBXAFY010000019.1, read on the forward strand.
AAGAAGGAGATGATCGCCACGGCGATGACTACCGGCACGAACCACCCGGAAACTTCGTCTGCCAGACGCTGGATAGGAGCCCGAGAACGCTGAGCCTCTGCAACCATTTTCACGATCTGGGCAAGCATGGTGTCCTTGCCGACCTTACCGGCTTCCATGATGAAGCCACCGGTCTGGTTCATCGTGCCTCCGATCAGCTTTGAACCAACTTCCTTTGTAACCGGCATCGATTCGCCGGTTATCATGGATTCGTCGATGGAGCTGCGACCTTCCAGCAGGGCACCATCGACCGGGATCTTTTCACCCGGCCGAACACGCAGGCGGTCTCCGACCGATACAGCGTCGAGGCCAATATCCTCGTCGCTACCGTCGTCGTTGACGCGCCTTGCGGTCTTTGGAGCCAGATCGAGAAGCGCACGTATAGCCCCCCCGGTCTGTTCCCGCGCCCGAAGCTCCAGTACCTGGCCAAGCAACACGAGAACCGTGATCACCGCCGCCGCCTCGAAATAAACGGCGACTGCACCCTCGCTGGAACGAAATGTTTCCGGGAAGATACCCGGCATGATCGTCGCGACCACGCTGTAAATCCAGGCGACGCCGGTGCCCATCGCAATGAGCGTAAACATGTTCAGGTGGCGGGTGATGATGGACTGCCAGCCTCGTTCAAAGAATGGCCAGCCGGCCCAAAGAACCACCGGTGTCGCCAAAACCAGCTGGACCCAGTTCGAGGTCTGTGGCCCGAGCACCATGTGCAGGTTCGTCAGGTGCCCGCCCATTTCCAAAACAAGCACCGGCACAGACAGGATTAAACCGATCCAGAATCTGCGGGTCATGTCGGCCAGTTCGGGGCTTGGGCCCGTCGCGACCTCCGGTGTTTCCGGTTCCAGAGCCATGCCGCAGATTGGGCAGTTTCCCGGCCCTGGCTGACGAACTTGGGGATGCATCGGGCAGGTGTAAACGACACCCTCGACTTCATCGACGGACGTTGCAGTCTTTAGTGGAACCACGTTCGATGAGTGATCATGGCCATGTTCGTGTCGATGGTGGGCATGCCCACGATGTTCGCTCGTCATGTCAGCCTCCCGTTAAATTGCGCCGTCATAGGTGATGAACGACATCATACCCGTCGCCATATGGTAGAGGTGGTGGCAATGCAGCGGCCAGCGACCCTGGTTTATCGCATCGAAGGCGATGGTAACCTGGGTCATGGGCGGAAGGACCACAGTGTCGCGCACCGCGCCTGTCAGTTTCTTTCCGTTGATCTCGACGACCTGGAAATGGTGACCATGCAGGTGCATAGGGTGAGCCATCATCGACATGTTGTGCATCGATATCTGTACTCGCTGCCCCTTGGCGACACTCAGCGGCTCCGTCTCTCCGATACGCCAAGTGTACTTCGCCATGTCGCCAGTGAGCATCAAAGTGTATTGACGATCAGGAGGACGGACCGCCAGCGGCGTCAGGCTCAGGAACTGCTGCTCCAGTGCGAGGTCGAGGACGGGACCCTTTTCCGTGCCCAGGGCATCGATTTTGTCCACTTGGGCGTCGGCGGTGGCAAGGACGATGCCTGTTCGTTCCTTGGCTCCTTCGCGCAGGGCCAAAATGGGAAAAGTGCCCGGTCCGGCGGGCAGTTTCACTCTGATATCGACGCGCTGGCCCATGGAAACAGGGAAGCGACGTCCGACGATTGGGACGATATCTATTCCGTCGACTGCAATCAGCTCACCGTCGACGGAGCCTGTGTCGATGGTGAAGGCCGTCGCTGTGGCACCATTGATGATGCGCAATCGGACTCGGCCACCCTTCTCCACCTGAACAACCTCGGGATCATCAAGGGTCCGGTCGTTGGCGAGATAGGCGTCGTATTCGATGTCGTTGAGGTCCATGGTCTGCATGTCCATCGTCGGCATCGCCGTGGCTGCATCACCATCCATCGGCATCTGGTGACCGGCATGCTTGTTCGTCAGGATGGTCGACATGTCGCCATGGTCCATCAACATCCCCTGCGCAGACCCTTCAGACTGGAGGCCCGCCAGCAACTCTTCGGGCGATCTGAACGAAAAATCATGGAGGAGGACCACCACTTCCTGTTCGTCAGTTGCCCGATCTCCGGCGGTACGTACAATCAAAGGTGCCGCCAAAAGGCTCTGTTCCTGAAGGGTGTGGGCATGCATCCAGTGGGTGCCGCCGTTGCCAACGGGGAAATCGTACAGTCTGGTTTCTTTCGCGTTCAAAAGCGCCGCAGGATTGTCAGGAACTCCATCCATACTCCATGGAGGCGTTAGCCCATGCCAGTGGATCAAGGTTTCCTCTGCTGTTTCATTGAGGAGGCGGACATTGAACTGTGTTTCCGCGTCCAGGACGAGTCCTGCTCCGCCGTTGCGGTTCGTGAGCCCGAACACGGATGCAGGCTTACCGTTCACTTCAAGCACACGTTTTCCGATAATCAAGTCGGTCACGGGTGCGCTGGCTCGGGCGACGGCGGCACCCAGTGGAGAAATTGCCGCTGCGCCGATGGCCAGCGTTTTCAAAAAATGTCGACGATGCATGGTGTCTCTCTCGATCTCGGTCGGCATGCCGACCATGTTGTTGATGATTGTGCCGCGCGTGGGCACGAGGTCGTCAGGCAACAGATCGAGGGGGTTCAAACCCAGGTGAGGGGACATGCCCTGAAAGGCGCACCAGCCAATGTATTTGTGGGCGAGCGGAAAACGGCGCTCTTATCTCTGGGATTGAATCGGCAATCGTCGTAAGGCAGACCGGGCAAGGGGAGCTGCAGCAAGTCTTGTCATTGAGCGCATCATTTGACTTCGCCGCACGGTGGTGATCCTGCTCATGCACGACGGCTGAACTTTGTGCGCTATAACATGTGTGGGCGACGGCGTGCGAAACAGGCGCGCTTGAGAAGATTGCGGCGGCGATTAGCGCTACCACAACCCTCCAGAAGCCCGATCTCTTGTCACACCAGCTCATTGCTCAACTCGCCTTCGCCCACATTGAACGTTACTCGTTCAAGCCCTGCTGACATTGATCTCTGTCAACACAGCCGCTCGTACGGTCATCCTGCGCCTTCCAACAGTGGGAAGGTCAAGAGGTTTTTTGAATATTGCGCTTTCATCCCCGTCTGGCCGCAGGGCACTCCGAGGTGATTTACCACTGTTCGGTTATAATTGGGGCGATCCTGCATCTATGACGCAGTTCGGTCATAAGCCTCTGCCAGCTAGCAATGGACGTGAACTCTTGGACAAGGTTTCCCCAGCGATGATGAGGTAGCAAGTCCAGCGTTTTTTCAACGGAATGGCAACCGCTATCGCACCGGTTTATTCAATCCACGACATACCTGAGCGTTGGCGCAGAGGCTTAAATGGCAAAACACATCCCGAAAGTGAGCCACATGTCGCGATGTCTGGGGACTGTCGCTGTGCTTGTGCTCTGCGTCACGCTTGCTGAAGCCGCGGCCAACGTGGGCAGCGTTGTCGTCAATCGCCAGCGGGACATGAAGGAAATTGCGGTGGCGGCGAAAACCATTGCCGCGATGTTCAAGGCACCCGATACGTATTCGTCGGCTACCTTCGGAGAAGCGGCGAGCACGGTTAGCGAGCGGGCGGGTCAGCGATTGACCGATCATTTCGGCGTGATCGGAGCCGCAGAAGGGTCGAAAGTAACCGAGGCACTTACGACCGATTATGATCGATTTGAAAAACTGGCTGCCGATCTCAAGGCCTATGCAGAGGTATTGGCCAAGGCTGCTGACGAACACCCGAATGCCATGACGGACGATATGCGGATGAACGAGGGGGAGCTTATGGAAGGTGGCATTCTAGGTTCCCGGAAAAAGATCGATGCATCCGCGATGTCGGCGGAGCATGCATTCCATATGATGTTGCAGACCTGCACGTCGTGCCACTCGAAATTCCGCGCGAAGTAGCGCGACTCCTTTGAGGAGCCGACAACCTTCATTCGGATGCCGGTCGTCAAATCGCGTGAACACCGAACTTGGCGTCGATTCCTGGAAGATCGTTGTCGGGGGCTTTGGCGATTTCGTCGATGATCGGACAGTCGGGCCGCTCGTCACCATGGCAATTGTGCGCCAGGTGCTTGAGTGTTCTGGACATCGCCTGGATAGCCGCAGCCTTCCTCTCAAGCTCGGCAACATGTTCAAGCGCGATGGCTTTGACATCCGCGCTACTGCGGGATTTATCGCGCCAGAGGGTGAGGAGGGTCTTCATCTGCTCAACTGAGAACCCCAGGTCCCGGGACCTGCGGATGAACTTCAGTGTGTGGATGTCGTTCTCGCTGTAGGTTCGATAGCTCGATTCCGTGCGGTGGGCAGGCGCGATGAGTTTGATCTGTTCGTAGTAGCGGATCATTTTGGACGAGACGCCGCTCGCCTTGGACGCTTCTCCGATGTTCATTTCTTGTCTCCCTATTGAGTAGGGCTGCCCATAGGACAGCCTATAATTACGGATTAACCGAGCGAAGGCGCAGCGCGTTGCCGACGACAAAGACGCTGGACATCGCCATAGCGGCAGCCGCGAAAATCGGCGACATCAGCGTGCCGTTGACCGGGTACAGCACTCCCGCAGCGACAGGGATCAAGCTGACGTTATAGGCGAAAGCCCAGAACAGGTTCTGCTTGATGTTCCGGATCGTTGCCTTGCTGAGAGCGATAGCTTTCGGCACGCCGTTCAGATCGCCAGACATCAGCACCACGTCCGCACTCTCGATTGCGATGTCGGTGCCAGTGCCGACCGCCAGGCCAACATCCGCCTCCGTAAGAGCAGGAGCATCGTTGATGCCGTCGCCGATAAAGGCAATCTTGCGGTTCCCGGTGCGCAAGCGCTTGACCGCATCTACCTTTCCTTCGGGCAGGACCTCGGCGACCACCTCGTCGATGCCGAGTTGGCGAGCGATGACGTTGGCGGTGCGCTTGTTGTCGCCGGTTATCATAGCGACCTGCAAGCCCAAGGCATGCAGCGCCTTGATAGCAGCCGGTGTTGTGTCCTTGATGGGATCGGACACCGCAATGACCGCAGCCAACTTGCCGTCGATGGCGGCGTACAGGGGAGATTTCCCTTCATCGCCCAAAGTAGCAGCCTTGTCGCTCACGCCTGATAGATCGACACCCGCCTTCCGCAAAGCACGATCCGCGCCAACAAGGACCTTGCGATCATTCACCGTGCCTTCAATTCCGAACCCAGGGGTAGCCTGGAACGCAGATACGGTTTGTGAGCCGATACCTTCTTCCTTTGCCGCGGACACAATCGCTTCCGCAATCGGATGCTCAGACAGGGCTTCGAGACTGGCGATGAGCCCAAGAACCTCCTGCCGGGTGAACCCATCTTGAACGATCAGATCCGTCAATTCCGGTCGCCCCTTCGTCAGCGTACCAGTTTTATCGAGCGCGACGACATCGGCTTCACGAAGGCTCTGAAGCGCTTCGCCCTTCCTGAACAGAATTCCAAGCTCGGCAGCGCGCCCAGTGCCGACCATGATCGATGTCGGTGTCGCGAGGCCCATGGCACACGGGCAGGCGATGATCAGCACGGCGACGGCGTTCACCAATGCAAAGCTCAACGCAGGCGAGGGGCCGAGCACATACCATGCCGCAAAGGTGAGAACTGCCGCCAGAATGACGGCGGGGACGAACCATCCGGTCACTTTGTCGACCAGAGCTTGAATCGGAAGCTTCGATCCTTGTGCCGCTTCAACCATTTTGATGATCTGCGCCAGAAGGGTGTCCCCGCCGACCTTGGTCGCTTTAAAAGTGAAGGAGCCGGCCTTGTTGATGGTCCCTCCGACCACCCCAGTTTCGGTGGTCTTCTCGACCGGTACAGGTTCGCCTGTGATCATGGACTCGTCGACATAGGAACTCCCATCGACGACAACACCATCGACGGGCACTTTCTCACCAGGCCGGATGCGGATGACGTCACCGACGACAACATCAGTGATCTCGGTCTCCACGAATTCGCCGTCACGCGAAACGAAGGCTGTTTTTGCCTGCAGCCCGATCAACCGTTTAATTGCCTGGCTGGTTTGACCTTTGGCGCGGGCCTCCAGGAATCGACCCAGCAGGATCAGGGTAACGATGACCGCCGCAGCTTCGTAATAGACATTGGCCGTACCCGCTGGCAGCAGATTGGGAGAGAAGGTGGCCACAACGGAGTAGAGCCATGCCGCTGCTGTCCCCAGAACGACCAGCGAGTTCATGTCCGGGGTCCAACGGATTAGGTTCGGCACGCCCTTTTGGAAAAACCGCAGTCCGGGTCCAAACAGCACGAAACTCGCCAAGGCAAACTGCAGATACAGATTGTTCTGCATGCCAATGGTGTTCATGATCAACTCGTGAACGCCGGGAATGAAGTGGGACCCCATCTCCAGCAGAAACAATGGGAGGGTCAGGGCCACTGAGAAGATGAGAAGCGATTTCAGCTTTTTGATTTCTTCGCCACGACGATCTTCAGCGTCGTCGGTAACCGCAACTTGATGCAAGCGGCGGATTTCATACCCAGCCTTCTGAACCGCAGCCTCCAAGGCGACCATGTCGGCAGCACCTGCTGCGCGAACAGTCGCCCTCTCGGTAGCCAGGTTGACGGTGGCATCGACTACGCCGGGTACGGCTTTCAAGGCCCTCTCCACGCGCGCCACGCAGGACGCGCACGTCATTCCTTCGACACCGAATTCCTGGACGACAAGTTTGGGCTCATAACCAGCCCGTTCAATCGCTGATACGACCGCTTGGGTGTCTGCTGCGCCCGTAAACTGGACCGTCGCTCGTTCCGTGGCCAGGTTCACGTTCGCCGATGCGACGCCCGGCACTGCAGCAATAGCCTTTTCAACGCGCAGAACGCAGGATGCGCATGTCATTCCCTCGATGCCAAAATCGGTGGCGATGGGTAGCGGAGAGGCTGGGGTGATCTTAGAAATCGCAGTCATCGAAGGAATCCTTTTCCTAACTGCATAGATAGGTAAGGCTTCCAAAGATGGTAAGGTCAAGCGTTTCTTTGGGGAAATCGGTCCCTTGGGAAAATGGGGCCGCTCCCGACCCGTTTGGACCGGTTCTGGATCAACCAACTTCCTTGGACGTGATCGACATACTGTTCTCGCAATGTCCGGCGATCATTTGTCGGCTCGACTAGGCGTCTCGTGGTGAACTGAACGTTCCGTCACTAGCTCGAGGTTGGTTTCGTGCTGACGAGAGGGATGGCACTCGCAGTGCCGTTAAGATAACTGCGGCTTCGAAAGTTGGCTCCTGTCCGTAGAGCCCGGTCGCATGACGCGATCCCGGATGAGAAGGAACGTTCTCTCCACACAATACCAAAGCGCTGCTGCGACAGCGAAGCTCGTCGCAAGATAGATGAGGAAGCCCAAACTTCCTTGCAGGTTCTCCTCTCCAAAAAGGAGGCGGTCTACGTGGTAAACTGACTTGTGCGAGAGATAGAGGCTGTACGCTAACGTTGCTATGGAAGCCGCGCCTGGAACTGGCCATCTCGTTATGACGTGGTCCAGATCGAGCATAGCGCCTAGAATGAGGGCGATGCCCAGGGAGACAAGCGGAAATCCGACGACTGCACCCAGCTGCGCTTGGAATACGAGGAACAGGTTCGCGCCTTCGAGAGGGCCGCGTAGTGAGAACAGGATCAAGGCAATCGCGACAAAAGCGACGCCTAAAGGCAATGCCACCTTCGGTGGCGCGTAGCGCCGGTAGGCATCGGGATAAAAGTGTCGAAGACCGGCAAGGGTAACGCCGAACAGAAGGCCATCAAGACGTGTATATGTGGGATAATACACATCTCTTAGATAGACAGAGAAAGCATCTCTGAAGTTTCCGGTTTCCACGAGCACAGCGACCTGTGTTTCCCAAAGTGTGTACCGGAGTATCATGCTTGCGAAAATCGCTGCGGCCGCAACCACCAAGGCGCGTTTTGTGTTGATCCGACGATACAACAACAGAACAAGGATCGGCAGAATGAGATAGAAATGCTCCTCCACACAAAGCGACCATGCCTGGGAAAAGGCTCTCCCGATACGTGGATCAAAGTTGAAGTTCACCATGAATGTGGCGAAGCTCCAAAGCGGTTGCATTGTCGGGGCGTCGCGCAGAGGGGGAAAAAGTGCGTATAGGCCCAGGACAGTAAAGAAAGCTGGGAAGATGCGGAATGCGCGACGAATGTAAAACGACTTGATGTCCAAACGGCCCGTTCGCGATATCTCCTTGAACAGCTGGCTTCCTATCAGGAATCCGCTCAACACGAAGAAGACGTCAACACCCAACCACCCATAGGTTCGGACACCAAGGAGAACCGACGGTGTCGCCTCCACAGGAAGGTGCACCAGCATTACGAGAAGTATTGCGGCCGCCCGCAGGAGGTCCGGCCCGATTGCTCGTGAGCGCATGCCCACTATCGTATCGCCCGGAGAGAATTGCGTAGGAATGGATTGAGCGGAGTCCGCTCCTGAAGCAGAGGTCATCGTGTTCATCCTCAACGCTGCACGGCAAGACAGCGCCTTCATGGGTGTGTAGCGAAACCTTAGCTTGTATTTTCCCTATCGGAAGGAGCGGTAATTTTTCCACAGTATTAAGCTAAATTTTTCATTAAATTTTAGCGAGGCGACATATGTGGCTTTTTGTGCCTATCGGCGCAGAAATTGAGAGCGGATTGAAGGGCTGAAACTACTCGCCGGTCTGCTTTACCGAGCATCTGACCACCAGAGCAGAACTCAGCTTGTAAATCAGGGCTACTGTAAAGGAGCACCGAGGCAGCAATTACAAAGTAGCGAGTGCATGCATACCGACCAACGTAGCGATCATACACGCTGCGATGAATCCTAGCACCGCCAGACACCGATTTGCCTTGCGGACAATGTTCGGCCGGGCCCGGCGTTTTGGACGCGGACGATGGGGCGGAATCAACTGGCCACCTTGCCGAAATTTTTTCTTACCGCCGGTCGTGGCAACGCCCTCGCGCCAGAATGAAGACGAGCTGCGGGGTTGGCGCAGCTCGTCCAATCGATCACTTCGAGAGTGACGGCGTGTAACCCGCGTCAGTGATCGATGCGCTGATCACCTCCGTCGCAACACTGGTTTCTATCGTCACTGTCCTGGTGCCAAGATCGATTTTGGCGATGGCGTCGGGATCGACTGCCTTTATCGCCTTGTCGACTGAGCCCACACAGTGGCCGCACGTCATATCGGGAACATCGAACTTAATCATGGGAGGTCTCCAATTGCTTTGACTGACCGAATGTGGGGCTTCCAACAATGGGAAGGTCAAGGGGGGCTGGAAAATTTCCGCGTTAGTCCGTCGCGCCTGTTCGTGTAATAGCCTACTTCACAGCGAACGTTCCCTGTGACAGAGTCGGCATATGGTTGTCATCGCGGCGCTCCGGCGCGTCCTTTTGCTGTTTGCTGTACTGGGGTTGCTGTTCGCCCCGGCCACTATCGGCATGGCGATGGCCGCGATGAATCCCGATGCTGGCGCGCAGATGGAGATGGATGGCGACGCGGATATGCCGTGCTGCCCAGACGAGCAACCGATCAAGAAGTTCGATTGCGGCAAACCATGCCCGCTGGCTTTGATATGCTCGACCAGTCTCGTCGTGAATTTCGGCTCCAATGCCGACTGGAAGGTTCTCGTCACCATGCGGAACCTGACGTTCTCGCTCCCCAGCGATAACGACCTCCTATCAACCTTCGCTGAACCACCCACTCGCCCGCCAAGGGCGTAATCTCACAGGCTTCCGTATGAGCAGGTTGCGATCTGCCTGAATGTGAACGCATGAGCGACGCTTGCTGCGTCCTCCGGTGAGATATCAATGAAAAACATCCCACAAACTATGCGGCTGCTGACAGCTGTTCTTTTCGTGCCGCTTCTTCCTTACACCGTCTCGGCTGGCTCGGCGAACTATGAGTTCCATCTGGCTGAGACGTCAGTGGCCCAGGGTCCTGAGGCGGTGGTCACCGTTCTCATCAAAGATAAACGGTCCGGCAAACCCGTGTCAGATGCCGTAATCTTCGCCACCCGCCTTGACATGGCCCCTGAGGGGATGGAGGCCATGACCACGACATTGGACCCGCTTCCCTCCGAAGAAGCTGGCGTCTATCGCTTCAAGGCCAACCTCTCCATGGAAGGAGGATGGCGATTTAAACTGGCCCTAAAGGTCCAAGGTGAATCAGAGACGGTCCAAGGCGAGCTGGTTCTGCAGGCAAAGCCATGAGAGTCGGCAGGATTCTTCTCGCTTCGGCCGTGTTGATCGCCGTCGGGGCAGGGACCTATGCGGCTGGCATCAACGGCATCGGTCGAGAGCACGTCGAACGTTTTGTTTCGTCAAGCGTAGGGTCTCCGCCTGCAAGAAAACAGGCAACGGGCAAAGTGATCTATTTCCGGCATCCAGATGGGCTGCCGGAATATTCCGCCGTTCCGAGGCAAACACCAGACGGCCGGTCATTTCTTGAGGTGCGTCAAAGCGAGGACGTCAGCTTCGACGCGGTCCAACAGGAAAATGAAAATGCGATAGAGGCGACCGAGCGCAAGGTCCTATACTACCGCAATCCCATGGGCCTCGCTGACACATCGCCGGTTCCAAAGAAGGACTCCATGGGGATGGATTACCTTCCGGTCTACGAGGGCGAGCAGCTTAAAGATGGCGAGCTACGAGTGCCTCTGGGCAAGCTGCAGAAAACCGGCGTCAGAACAGCCACGGTCGAACGGCAGAAAATCTCGCGTCGCGTGAGGGTTCCGGGCACAGTGCAGTTCGATGAGCGACGCGTCCAGTTCGTCTCAATGCGGACAGATGCATTCATAGACAACGTTGCGAACGTCACAACCGGTGACCGGATAAAGGCCGCTGACCACCTCTTCTCGTTCTACTCCGGCGATATCGCCCGGGCAGCTGCGGAGTATGCGGCATCCGTCCGAGCAGGTATCGGAGGTAAGGGCATCGATGGGGTGAGGCAACAGCTTCGCAACCTGGGGCTTCAGGACAGAACCATCGACATTATCGCCAAGGAAGGCGTCGTGCCTCGCTCCTTAGAGTATTACGCCCCTACCGATGGCGTCATTCTCGAACGACCAGCGCTCCCAGGCATGATGGCCGAAGCTGGTGATGCTCTATTCCGGATCGTCGACAACTCGGTGGTCTGGGTTATTGCCGATGTGCCGGAGTCTGACCTTGCTACCATCAAGGTCGGTCAACCCGTTTCGGTCAGATTCCCGAACTTCGCGGGCAAGGTCGTCCAAAGCACAGTCGCTCTTGTCTACCCGGACCTGCAAACACGGACCAGAACAGCAAAAGTTCGGATAGAGATTGCGAACCCTCAGGGCACGCTACTGGCAAACATGTTTGCCGAGGTAGAGGTGGAAACCGGTGCAGATGCACCGGTCGTCGCGATCCCAGGATCTGCGGTCGTTGATACCGGAAGTCGCCGGTTGGTGTTCGTAGATAAAGGGGAGGGACGGTTCGAAACGCGCGACGTGAAAATCGGTGCGCGCGGGAATGATACCGTCGAAATTACGGAAGGGGTTGACGTCGGAGACCGTGTCGTCACGGCAGCAAATTTCCTTTTGGACGCCGAAAGTAACCTGACGTCGGCTCTCAACTCTCTCGCAGCCACGGAAGGCAAGCCATGATCGCAAACCTGATCGCCTGGTCCGCTCGCAATCTCGTGCTGATTTTCGTTGGTGCGGGTCTCGCTGTTGCGGCAGGCGTCTACTCCCTCAGGACACTTCCCCTGGACGCGATACCCGATCTGTCGGATGTTCAGGTCATCGTCTACACCGATTACCCGGGGCAAGCGCCACAGGTCGTCGAAGATCAGGTCACCTATCCGCTGACGACGTCGATGTTGACCGTACCGCGCTCCAAGGTCGTGAGAGGCTTCTCCTTCTTTGGCGTTTCGTTTGTCTACGTCATTTTCGAGGATGGCACCGATCCTTATTGGGCGCGCAGCCGAGTCCTGGAATACCTGAACGCTGCCGCCAGCCGTCTTCCTGGCAACGTCGCGCCGAGCCTTGGTCCCGACGCGACCGGTGTGGGCTGGGTTTATCAGTATGCGTTAATTGCCAAGGAGCTGTCGCTCGCCGAGCTTCGCTCCCTGCAGGACTGGGTGGTCAAGTTCGGGTTGGCCAAAGCCGATGGCGTTTCCGAGGTGGCCAGTGTCGGTGGCTTCGTGAAGCAGTATTCGGTCGTCATTGATCCAATTCGTCTTCGGGCGCAAGGAATTACGCTCAAGCAGGTGACCGACGCTATTCGCGCCAGTAATCGCGATGTGGGTGGCCGGACGGTCGAACTGTCCGAATTCGAGTTTATGGTGCGAGGAAAAGGCTACCTGCAGGGCGGCTCTGACATCGAGAACATCGTTCTGGCGACTGAGATGGGTGCGCCACTTCGTCTAAGGGACGTTGCTCGCGTTGAAATTGTTCCGGACGAGCGGCGTGGCATTGCGGAGCTGAACGGGGAGGGCGAAGTTGCAAGCGGTATCGTTCTTCAGCGCTTCGGTTCGAATGCGTTGTCTGTGATCGAGGGCGTTAAGGAGAACCTCGCCGACATCAAGAAGAGTCTGCCGGAAGGCACTGACATCGTGCCCGTTTATGACCGGTCGCAACTGATTGAAGCCGCCATCGAGACGTTGAAAGTTACGTTGATCGAGGAATCGATAGTGGTCGCGCTGGTGACGATTGCCTTCCTGCTCCACGTGCGAAGTGCATTGGTCGCGATCATCATGCTGCCGGTCGGGATTCTCATGGCCTTTGTCGCCATGCGGGCGTTGGGCATTGGCGCAAACATCATGAGCCTGGGCGGTATCGCGATTGCCATCGGTGCCATGATCGATGCCGCCATCGTCATGATCGAAAACGCGCACAAGCATCTTGAACGTGCACCGCCTGACAGGAAGAGGACTGAGGTCCTGATCGCGGCGGCGAGCGAAGTCGGTCCGGCTCTATTCTTCAGCCTCCTCATCATCACGGTATCCTTCCTGCCGATCTTCACCCTGGAATCCCAGGAGGGCCGCCTCTTCGGTCCCTTGGCGTTCACGAAGACCTTCGCTATGGCAGCCGCAGCGCTGCTGTCGGTCACGCTCGTTCCGGCCCTGATGGTTGTTTTCGTCCGAGGAAAGATTGTTTCCGAACACCGAAATCCGCTAAACCGGTGCCTGATCTGGGTCTATCGCCCGATCATCACGGGAGTATTGAGGGCCAAGGTGGTCACCATTCTGTTGGCCGTCGTCGCATTGGCAGTCACGATCTGGCCTGCGCGCCAAATCGGAACCGAGTTCATGCCGAGCCTGAACGAGGGCACGCTGATGTACATGCCGACGACACTGCCCGGTCTGTCCGTCACCAAGGCAGCTGAACTGATGCAGACCCAGGACAGGATCATCAAGTCCTTTCCAGAAGTGGAAACCGTGTTCGGAAAGGCGGGGCGGGCACTGACCGCGACCGATCCGGCCCCGACCGAAATGTTCGAGACGATCATTGCGCTCAAGCCGAAATCGGGGTGGCGGCCTGGTGTGACTATAGACAGCCTTAAGCAGGAGATGGACGCGGCGCTCCAGTTCCCCGGCGTCTCCAATGCCTGGACCATGCCGATCCGGGCGCGTATCGACATGCTCTCGACGGGCATACGCACGCCTGTCGGGGTGAAAGTGTTCGGAACCGATCTCAAGGAAATGGAGCGTATCGCGCGCGACATTGAGACCGTCCTGAAGGCAGTTCCCGGAACATCGAGCGCATATGCGGAACGTGTAATCGGGGGATACTACCTCGACATCATTCCGGATCGCATAGCCCTCGGAAGATACGGGTTGACCGTGGGCGACGTTCAGGAGGTCATCGGCATTGCCCTTGGGGCCGAGGTCGTGACATCCACGGTCGAGGGGCGCGAGCGATATGGTGTGGCCGTCCGCTATCCACGGGCGTTCAGGAGCGATCCTCAAGCAATCGCGCGCGATGTTCAGGTCGATGTCCCCACTGGTGGGTCAGTCCCTCTTGGGCAGGTCGCAGAGGTGCGTCTGAGCCGTGGGGCAACAAGCATCAGGACGGAGAACGGTCAGCTCGCCGTTTACGTATTTGTCGACATCGCCGGGCGGGACCTTGGCGGCTACGTGCAAGAGGCACGAGAGGCGGTGGAAAAAAGCGTCGAGATGCCACCCGGTTATTCCGTCGCCTGGAGCGGCCAGTTCGAATATCTTGAACGGGCAAAGGATAGGCTTTCCATCGTCGTTCCGCTCACGCTCGCTCTAATTTTCCTTCTTCTCTACCTCAACTTCAGAGCGCTGACCGAAACGCTGATTGTCATGCTCTCGCTACCGTTCGCGCTCGTCGGGGGTATCTGGCTGATGTGGTGGCTCGGCTTCAATGCTTCCGTTGCGGTCGCCGTTGGGTTCATCGCTCTGGCTGGCGTTGCTGCAGAAACCGGGGTGATCATGCTGATCTACCTCGACCATGCTCTTCGTGAGAAACAGGAGGCCTGTCAGGTGCAGCGGCGTGCCTTGACCAAAGCGGATTTGCGGGACGCCATCATGGTCGGTGCGGTTGAGCGAGTGCGACCCAAGATGATGACCGTCGTCGCCATCATGGCTGGTCTGATCCCGATCCTTTGGAGCACCGGGGCTGGCTCAGAAATCATGCAACGCATCGCCGTTCCGATGATCGGCGGGATGGTGTCGTCGACCATCCTGACGCTGGTGGTCATTCCTGCCGTCTATGCGCTCGTGAAGGGATGGCAACTGCCTGCCTCGCCCGTCGAGCAAATCGAACAATCCAATCAAAATCTAGCCGAAGGAGTTCTCACATGAACAGGAGACAATTCGTCTGCACGGCAATGGCATCTGTAGTCGTTGCCAGCGCTCGCCCAGTAGGGGCGTCACAAACACGAATGACGGTATACAAGGACCCGAGCTGTGGCTGCTGTGGTGCCTGGGCGACCGCGATGGGCAATGCCGGTTTCCAAGTCGATCTGCGTGAGGTTGATGATCTCGACTCGATTAAAAGGAAGTACCGCGTACCCCAGACTGCAGAGGGTTGCCACACAGCTGTCCTCGGGCCGTATTTTATCGAAGGACATGTACCCCTCGATGCCGTTAAAAGGCTGCGGAACGAGGTTCCCGACATCCTTGGCATTGCAGTTCCAGCTATGCCGCTCGGCTCCCTTGGGATGGGTGATGATCCCTCAGTTGCCTCCTACGACGTTTTGAGCGTGAGCCGGAGTGGAGAAACCGCTGTCTACATGAGCGTTCGGCCGAAGAAAGTTTGACCTCGTTCATGGTCTCCAAAAGATGCTCGTCCCTTGCCGTGGGCGCTCGGCCCACGGTACTTCCGGCATAGCTTTTTGTGGGGACTGGGCATGGACAACACCGTTATCGTCGCAATCGCAATCGGTGTCGTCTCCGTCATTTACTCGGCAGCCGGTCAGGCCGGTGGAACTGCGTTCCTGGCGGTCATGGGACTGGCCGCATTTCCTTCTCTGGAAATGCGGCCGACAGCGCTCTTTCTAAATATTGTCGCGGCAGGATACGCCACCTGGCGACTGAATCGGCACGATCTAATCGACTGGCGCTTTCTGGCCAATCTCGCGGTTTCTTCCGTTGTGTTCTCGTTCATCGGTGGACTGATCGCGTTTGGGCAGGAGGCCTATTCAATGATTACGGGCTTGCTTCTTGTTGTGGCGGCAGTTCTCATGATCCGCCAACGCGTCGAGACCAGGGACGAACAGCGGCATCGATCCCAATGGGCAACTATCGGAGTGGGTGCGGTGACGGGCATTCTATCGGGGGTCTCAGGGATTGGGGGTGGTGTATTCCTCGTACCTCTTCTCATCACGTTGGGATGGTGCACGCCCAGGAAAGCCGCGATCTTGTCTCTACCATTTATTCTGATCAACTCGGCTTCTGGTCTGGCAGGCGCACTGTCGACCGGACAAGTGCTCGGAGCGAATGCCTTTTTTTTCGCAGTCGCCGCGCTTGCCGGAGCGGCCATTGGGACTACGGTCGGTCTAAAATTCATGTCTGATGGCATGACGCGTTACCTACTCGCGGCCATACTGATGGCTTCAGGCATGAAGCTGATTATCGGCGCGGAGGCTATCGGAGGTTTATGAACGATCCAGGTGCGTTCGGTGCCCGTCTGCCTGAAATTCAAACCGATTCAACATCTATCACGAGCATGAGCCCGCCACCCCCATCAATCTCGACGTTGTTGTTGGTGGTGTGATGGGAGATATGGCAATGAACCAGCCACTTACCCGGGCGTTGCGCTGTCCAAAGCACATCATATCGTTGGCCTGGAGCGACATTTACCGTGTCGGCTAGATATCGAGCGCTCGGCTGAAGCGTCTCACCATCAACTGCGGCAATCTCAAACGGGCCTCCGTGAATATGCATTGGGTGAATGGCGGTCGTATGCGAGCCAACGAAGCGAACCTTCAATTTCTGGCCGACCTTCATCTTAATCGTGTCGGTGGCGGGGAACGATTTGCCGTTAATCGTAAAGAAATTGGGAAGCGCCCCTTCCATGGGCATCGCAGGATAAGTTAACCATTCCCTCTTTACCCATTCCTGTAATTGCATCGTGTATTCGAGGTCGGCGGGAATAGCCTCCGCCGGGTCCTTCGGATCGATAATCAGCGCGCCGTACAAGCCAAGCGACTGCTGCCGATCCACATGGTCATGGGTGTGGTAGAAATAGGTGCCGGCCTGCTCAACCGTGTACTCGTATGTGAAGGTCTGTCCGGGCTGTATCGGCTCCTGGGTGATATGAGCCGGTCCATCCATTTCATTTGGCAGGATCAGACCATGCCAGTGGACGGTCGTGCTCTCCGGCAGGCGATTAGTGACGTTAATCCTGACTTTGTCGCCTTCGACAATCCGTAAAGTGGGACCGGGCACCTGATTGTTGTACGCGTAGGCTTCGACGGTTTCCCCTGGCAAGATCGACCAACTGATCACGGACGCCGTCAGGTCGAAGACCTTCACATCGCCCTCCATTCGCGGTTGAAGTACCTGACCGCCACTTGCGGTGGCGGGAGCGTTGAAGTCCACGAGCCGAGGGTCAATCGCCGCCATGTCACGCATCGCGTCGCCAGGTGTATCGAAGGTCATGATCATCCCGGGAGCCATTATCGCACCGCCCACATCATGGGCGCTCAGGTGCATGTTCACCTTCATAAAGGGGTAGGCGAAGCCAGCAATCAGCATGATCGAGGTGAACCCAGCCATTGCTCCGATCTGGATGCGGGTAGGGGCGAAAGCTCTGTTTGGCTGCGCGCCACCAGGTTCATGTTGCTGATGGCCCTTGTGCTGCTCATGGCAACCCGTCTGTCGCCCATACTGCGCATGGGATGCATGCCGCTGGTGTGCATCATGCGGGCGCTCGGTCATGAGCCCGTGCTTGAGGCCCTTCGCGACAAGCCAGACATTAAAGGGATATGCAACGGCAAAACCCACGCCAATACCCAGTGCCATGACGCCCCAGAACAACATTTCACCCGGCCACATCGCCCTCATGTCGCGTCCCATCATGAGGATTGCCATGACCGGAGCCATTCCCGCCATCATAGCATTCATGCTGATGAACTCGGGCACGAAGGAATTTTTGACGTTCTGCCAGTAGCTGCCGCCCATCATGTTTTTCATGAAGAGCGCTTGGAATACGAAGAGGCCTAGGGTGAAGCCCGCGATGTACTCGATGATGATGTCGATCCACATTGGGAGGCCGAGTACCGCCGTGATCGCGGCGGCAATTATGATGCCGGTGGCATCGCCTGCTACGCAGTGAATGGTGGACCCGATGCCCTGCTTCCACAGTGGCTTGATGAACTCTTCATGGGTTCCGGGCGCAGGCTCTTTGTCAGCCAGAACGTAAAGGAGCAGTCCAACTGGACCGAGGTAGAGCGTGACGAGGATGAAGCCCCACTTCATCACGGCCGGTTCTGGATTGTTCCTGAATTGATCCCAGGCAACATATGCCGTGCTCAAGCCTGAAAGGACGAACCAGATGAAAAGCAGGTAGTCGATGGGCTGAATAAACACAGTGCACTCCATGTCCGTGAGAATCATGACATGGAGCGCACCGTACCGATTCCTAGTGTTGGAAGGTCAAGGGCGGCGCCCCTATTTTGGACCCTCCATTTCTTGGACATCCCAACCCCGTCAAGCCAAAAGGAACCATAGGTACGCCGGTGGAGCGGGGGCAATAGCTTACCGAGGGCTATCAAAATGACAGAAACCGCTTCAAGCTCAAACCCGCCGACAGAATGTAAGGCGGCATAGCGAGTGAATAGTGACCACAGTTCAATTGCAAAATACTTGGTCTAGCGCCTGCGCAGGTCAGCCTCTGTATTAACCTCTCCGACAGCTCTGGCAACACCACTTTATCTCTCTTCGCCAGCACAACGTGAAGAATGAGATCCGGTCGTGCCAAACGATCCGCGTAATTCTCGATGTTAAGTTGCGCCCAGGCTCTCCTGAGATCAGTAAGCTCAATATCCGGTTCAAGGCTCTCTCGAATTGATCGCGTGGCACGGCCGGTCCAAACCATATCCGCGAGGCTTCCTGCCGCCAGAAACAGCGAGGCCTTAGAAACGGTCGCGTCGTGCGCCGCGATGAGGCCTGCGACCCAGGAGCCCAGGCTCATACCGAGAACAGAAATCTCTCTGTAGCCTTCACTCTTTAACCAACGAATGAGTTTGCGCCCATCCCATACCCCCTGCCTTATCGATTGGATCGTTCGACCGAGATTCGCGCTAAGCATGTAGTCGGCGTGCGTGGACCCCGGACGGCTGCGCTCGAGGTGATACGGCATAGCAATTTCCACAACCGTTATGCCTCCCTTGGAAAAGAACCTAGCAAGCTGATTATTCCGCGCACTTGCATTCCAATGGTGAAAAACCACCATCGCTCGGTCGAGCGATCCACTCTCGGTGATCCTCGCCCAAACGACATTATTCTCGTCGATGTCGGTCAGGGTGTCCGATGGAAACTTGAGCCATCCATCTCGCCGTTTAAAACCTTGATCGCTCCTAGTCGGCTCATCGAAGAAAGTCTGATCAGCCACGGCTTGGTCGGCGAGAAGACAAAACTCCTCGATACTCCCGATCTTCGCAGCGCCTGAAAAGGCCCGTTCCGCGTCGAGCGCGAAAACCGTTGCTTTCTTGCCTTCCTCACCGCGCTTTGCCCGCCGCTCATCCCAACGATCAAGCCAATTATGAAACATTCAGATTGGTCCCTACTTCACTCGCCCGCCAACGGCCGAACGCCGGATCAAACAGGCCGTAAAGCGCAAGAAGCACTCCAAGGCCCAAAAGGATCGAAAAACCAGAAAAAGCACCGATCAACAAGTAGCCTGCAACGAGCAACGCTACGACCGTCGACATCTTCCACAAAGGTACACGAAACCGGTTTCCGATACCCAAACCGATGGCGCCAAACAAAAAAACGATGCAGGTGGAAATAACGACAAGAAGGCTGCTGTAGTGCGTCGGCATTCTATAGCCGATCGTGCCGCTCAGATTGTCGAGCCCAAAAATAGCCGCTGACATATCTCTGATCAACCAAGCCGCAATATTCTCGCCGGCCGACGTCAGGTACGAGCTTTGGCCCTTCATGCATATGGCGACCAAAATCCCCAAAACAGTACACCTGAAAATTCCCCGGATCAGGGTCAGTCCGACTTCGTTGAGCTGGGATCGGCAATCCACCTCAGGTCGCGTTTCCAGTTTCTTTCTGATTTTGCAAAAATCATAAGCGATCGTGTAAAGCAAAATGAGGCCTGCAAAGAAAATATAGAAAGAGATCGCCATGTACAAATATGCAATCCCTGTGAATAGCATCGCCTCCGGCACTGATATGACATCAGGGCGCACGATCGCTAATTTTCCCCAGTCCATGGCATATTCGCCGCCGCCTTTCATTAGCGGGATCAAACACACTTCGATCCACTGAACAATCCCAGCGAATACAAAGCAAACCAGAAAAACCGCCCAATAGGTAGAGGAAGAGCTTTCTACGTTGCGCGCCCAAGCATCGTGGGAGTCCGTCCCGTCGGCCTGCGCGACAAGCTTCAGACGCCCCTCGAATTTCCAGAAGGCCAGAAGCTCTATCACGAACACGAAGAATAGTGGCAGGAACACCATGAAGACGAATGTCCAATTTGGCGCCCAGAGAAACCCGACCTGCTTAACGACCCCGTCCATTCGGTCGTAACTCGCGCTGTGAACCCCCGTAACATAGGACAAAAACCCAAGAGCGGTGGCGCCCGCAAACACCGCCGCTGGCAAATTCAAGGGAGAGCCGGAGCTAAAAAGCGCCTCTGATCTCATCGCCAAACCCAAACGCCGAACTGGCGTCTTGGCGTCCGCATCCCCTGCCAACCCTACCGAGGGCATCGTCTCATCAGGGGCGGTCGCATTTTGTGCTATATCTGGGGCTTCCGGTGCAACGCTGCTTCCGGCTTTCCTCCCGTCTCGCCTCTTGGCCGTTAATCGAGATTGGGCCTCACTCAACTCCATCTGCCATTCGCTGGTTGCGACCGGATCATCGCACCCAAAAATCCTTGCCAGCCAACGAATGTTGGCGGTGCTGATTCCCTTGTCGTTCTCTTGAAACCAAAGTTGCACCGTGCGCAGGTCGATCCCAATCCGGTTGGCATCAATCTGTGAAATCGCCTCTGCAAGTAGCTCCGGCGTCCATGGTCCTGCTGGAAATCCATCGCTGCCAAGCGGCCGTCCCGCTCCGGCCGCGGCCGTTCGTTTGAATAGTTCTTTGAAATCACTCCCGTCCTTCGGCGGAGGGAGAAAAAACTTTCCGTTGTTCAACAAAGACTTAGTGGCTCGCGTTTCGTTTCGTTTCGCTAGATTTCGTATCTTGTCGTGCCTTCGTTCCCAAATAGAGGCCTGTTCCCCCCGCAACAGATCCCACGATTACGCAGGCTGTTTTCGGTCGACGGTCATTTGTTTCGATGAACCCCCCTCAACCGATCATGCGGCGCGCCGCGGTACTTGGCAGCCGATTGTGTTTTCTCGTGGTCCAACGCGTGTGTGGAAATTCGAGAAGGTGTCATTATTATGGAACGAAATATGGGCAAGCCTTTGCGTGGTCAGACAGTCCTGGTCACCGGCGCGTCGGGCGGCATAGGGGCGGCAATCGTGGAGCGCCTCGCCTCGGAGGGTGCGCGGCCAATCATCCACTATTGCCAGGACGAGGATGCGGCGGAGACACTATTGGCCCGTATTGGTGGCGACGGCTTGATGGTGCAAGCCGATCTTTCGACTTCGGAGGGGCCATGCACATTGTGGCGGAAAGCGGTTGCTTTCGCGGGACGTATTCACGGTGTCATTAACAATGCGGGTATCCGTACCGAAATTCCGATAGAGAATTCAGCCGCGGCCTGGAAGGCCGCATGGCAAATGGAGTTTCAACTCAATCTCTTTGCTGCGGCCGATCTCTGTAGGGAGGCGATCAGGCATTTTCGAACCGAGGGTGGTGGGCGCATCATTAACATGGCAGGCCAAGCCGGTCAGCGTGGCTCCGCCGCCGACATACTGCCTCATGGCGCGACCAAGGCCGCGCTCATCAATCTCACCAAATCCATCGCCTCAAGCTTCGCTCGTGAGGGGGTGATAGCGGTGTCTATCGCACCTGGCCTCGTCCGAACGGAGATGGCAGAGAAATACATCGCCGCCCATGACAAGGGAGAAGCTGTAGGGGACATTCCAATAGGGGATATGGCCGAAGCATCCGAAATAGCTGAACTTGTCGCGTTTTTGTTGCGTCACTCTCAGGAGTCGCTCAACGGTGCCACCCTCGATGTCAATGGCGGCAGCTATATTCGCTAACCCGGGATAGCAACCAGAAGCAGTTTCAGCAAATCCGCGTGAAGCCGAAATCATTCATCGGCAAGCGCGAGCGTGACCTCTTTCCGGACCTTTTTCGCCGCCCGCTTCTTCGCGGGAGAGCTTTTGAATATGGTCAAGATCTTCTCGATAGATTGGTCTGCCCCGGCCTTTCGTAGAGCGCTTGCGTCCAACGCCGATTTAAAGTCCGGAGCTGGACTTGTGCAGGACGGGTCGCTGTTCTGGCCGGGGCGCGGGGTCTCATTGGCACCCTCGGGCAGTTCATGAAATTGCTCGGGTTGCAATTGACTCGGCGGCTTCCTGAGAACCGCCGAGCTATTCGCAGCAAATTTTGCTCCGGGTATCGATATGATCTGCGAAGCGCTGACAGGAGACGGCCCAGCCTCTGGTACTTCGAACTCGAAATTGCCAACGCCTTCAACCGACGTTTCCTTTGATGGCGCTCGCATCTGCAGCCATGCGCGCTTCGTAAGCTCCTTATCAGCATAATAGAAATTCCGTACGCCCAATATCGGCTGCTGATTTCGGAGCTTGATGATGCATCGTGTCTCGTTCATCGAACCCAATTCATCGGGGCGCATCAGGGGCCGCATCGCAGTCTTGTGGGACATCGTGGCACCCTTGCGATCGAACAGAGTCACGCCGGTCGAAACGGCCTTATCGACCGTAACTTCCTTCCGCTCGCCGAGAAGCTGGGACACATAGCGCTGATCCTCCGGGTCTTGCGCGCCGAGGAAGATCTGAGCGCGGGCGGAATTCACCAGCGTCTGCCGGCCTTCGCGGGTATAGACGTTGTCGATCGAGCGCAGCGACTGCACGAAGAACCAGCAAGGTATGCCATAGCCGCCAAGGACCGTCGCGACGGTCAATGCGTTTTCCAGCTTTCCCAGATTCTGGAACTCGTCGAGCAGGACCAGCACGCGGCGCTCGCCGCGCTTCATCATGTTGCGCGACATGTAGTCCATGAACTGGACCATCAGCACATTGAAGATCGGGCCGATTGAGGCGATCTGCTGGATACGGAAATCAAGATAGAGGCTCATGTTCTCGCGGCGCATGGCCCGGATGTCGAATGTCGATCGCGCCGTCGCGCGCAGGATTCGATTGTTCTTGAACGGTCGCACCGCTGCGGCGAGCGAACCATAGACACCGTCGAACTGCTTGCCGGCCATGACGGCGAAGCGGGCGAGGGTGGTATAGGTGAAGGGGCTGATCCAGGCCGCGCGAAGATCGGGATTGGCAACCTCCTCGAGCCATTCGCGAAGCGGCTGATCGCCGCCCTCGACGACATTGAGAACCGTTCCGAGGTTCTTGTCCTTGTCGAGAATATCCGGGTTTTCCAAGACCCAGGAGGTGACGCCGGCGAATAGGGCGCGGGCGTCGGAGATCCAGTAGGCATCGCCCTTCGGCGTCGGCAGCATCGCGGTGGCAATCGAATTGATATCGATATCGCGCTGGTCGGGATCGATGGCGACGAAGTCGAGCGGATTATAGCATTCGGTGTCGCCGTTTTCGTCGGCCGGCGAGAACCGCAGCACGCGCGAGAATTTTGAGCGAAAACCGGCCGTAGCCTCATAGGTCTCGCCGCGCATGTCGAGCACGACGATGCTGTCCGGCCAAAGCAGGCAATTCGGCACGATAAGCGAGGCGCCTTTGCCCGACCGGGGCGGGCCGATGACGAAACCGCCCACGTCATCGCCGTCGATCCAGAGCTTCTTGCCGCCGAACAGCATCGGCTTCAGGAACCGCCGCCGACCGGAGCCGCGCTGCGTGAAGCCGCCCGGAACCTTGATCAGGCTCCCGCCGATCCGGCCGACGAACACGCCACCGGTGCGCGTTAGGCCCAGGGCGCGCGCCTCCAGCGGGCTAAGAAACCGGGCGTCGGTCGACTTCTTCTTGCCCGTCATGGCGGCGACAAGCATGGCGCCGCCAGCAAGCAGACCAGCCGCGGCCGCTATCGCCGGCCGATGCCAGTCGCCGGCGGCGAGATCGAGGCGTGCTGCCTTGTAGGACGCCAGCATATCGTCCTGCAGGGCCCGCAACATCCAGGTTGAATTGTCGAAGGCATAATAGAGACCGGCATAGGCGAGGGACGCGACGAATGCGGCCGCAGCCCCAGCGATGACCAACCCGAACAGCAGGATCGCCGGATTCATAGCGTGTCGCCCTTGGTGAAGACGATTTCCGAAACGACGCGTCGGCCGTCCGGAAGGCGCGTCAGCTGGACGACTACGGGAATGACCTCCTTCAGGTAGTCGATGATCTCCTGCTTTTCGAGCACAACGCCGCTCTGCATCACCATCAGCGCCAGACGGTCATAGGCCGAACGCGCCGAGTTGGCGTGGACCGTCGTCAACGAGCCGGGGTGGCCGGTATTGATCGCCTGCAGGAAGGAAAACGCTTCGGCGCCGCGCAGCTCACCCAGCATCAACCGATCCGGCCGCATGCGCAGCGAGGCTTCGAGCAATTCTTGCGGCGTCACCTTGGCACGCCCCTGGTCGCCCTTGGAGGCCAACAGCGTGACCGTATTCGGCGTGATCGGCTTTAGCTCGCGGGTGTCCTCGATGGTGACGATGCGTTCCTCGTCCGGCACTTCCTTCAGGAGTGCATTGAGGAAGGTGGTCTTGCCGGTCGACGTGCCGCCGGAGACGGCGATCGAAACCCGCGATCGCACGGCCGTCCGAAGAAACAGCATCGCGTCGACATCGCCCTGCATCATCGCGGCAAGCTCTTCCTCGGCCGGCGAAAGCGTGAGCTGGCGTCCGACCTTGGTGTCCTCGAACGCACCGCGGTCTTTATAGACGTCCAGGCCAATGTCGTGGATCACCTGCTTGCGGATCGAGATGGCGCCACCATCGGGTGCAGCGGGCGGCAGGACGCATTGGAAGCGCTCCCCGGTCGGGAGCGACGCCGACAGGATGGGATGCTCGTCGTTGACGACCTGGTTGGTGGAGCCGGCGACGCGCTCGCTGAGCGTCCTTATCCATTCGGCAGAGAACTGCGCATCGACGACACGCTCCATGCCGCCGACGCCGAGACGTTCAACGAACAGCTCGCCCGGCCGGTTGACCGAGATTTCCGAGACGTGCTCGTCCGAGAGAAAAGGCTTCAGCCGCTCCAGCGCCTTGTCGAGAAACGGAAACTGCTTCATTTGTAAACCGGGGCCACCGGATAATAGGGCGTCGGATCGACGTTGCGGCGGATTTGCCCGCCGCGCTTCAGCCGCATCATCTCCTGCCGGATCGGATCGGAGTAGAAGACGGAGAAGTCGAGATCGCGGCGCAAATAGACGACGATCGACTCGCCTTGGGCGACATAGATCGTCGGCGGGATCTTCGAGCTTTCCTTGAACGCCTCATTGGCGATGTCCTGAAGGACCGCCGATGACTTCTCCGCGGCGATCGAGCGTGCCTCGGCGGCTGTGCGGCTGGGCTCGGTCGTGATCGTCGTGACCGCACCGGTGATCGGATCGACCGTCGAGATCGAACGGGCGCTTTCCGTCGCCGTGTCGCCGAGCGCCGAGACATATTCCGCCGCGCCGCCGATGACCGACAGCATGATCGCGGAACCGAAGCGCTCCCAGAAATGCGTGTCGATCTCGCCGGTCAGCCCGGCGCGGCCGAGACGGTCGGCGCCGGGCGACGCGATCTCGACGGAAAGGCCATCGGAGCGAATGACGCGGGACCAGACGACGAAGATGCGCTTCTGGCCGCGCGCCAGGCCGGACTTGTATTCCCCGATCAGCCGGGAACCTTTCGGTATGAGGACGCGAGCGCCGTCGAGCGACCGAACATCCTCGCGCACGACGGCGCGCACCATGCCCGGCAGGTCCGTGTTGATCGCTGTCTCCAGGAACCCTCGAATCATCGTGCCCTGTGCGACGAGCGCGTCGGTCCGGTCGAAGCGTGTTGCCTTGACGATGCCGGCGGTCTGCTTTTCCGACTGCGCGAGGAACGCCTTGTTGGCGTCGCTCTCCGCGCCGGGAACCGCGACAAGCTGACCCTCATCGGCGATCGTCACCGACTGGTCTCCGGCCGACAGGCTTTCGCGGCCGGAACCGTCGACGATGATCTGTTCAGAGCGCAGCCGTTCCCAGCGCGCCTTCTCTTCATCTTCCAGGCGTTTGGCCTCCAGCGCGGCAAGCCTCGCATCCTCTTCGGCACGCCGGCGCGCTTCTTCCGCCCGAAGCCGCTCCTCCTCGGCGCGACGACGCGCCTCTTCGATCTGGTGCAACTTTTCGAGATCGTCACCCTGATTGACGGTGACGTCGACAGTAGCGGAGTCCACCGGCTTCTTCTCTTCGACCGGAATCTGCACCAGGTTCGGATCGGCCGCCTGTTTCACCGGCTCGTCGGGGAAATCGCGGATGCTGGAGTTCGACGTCTCGAAGGTCTCGCCGGTGCCCTCAGTCAGATTGGAGGTCTGCGGGCCGGTCGGCCAGTTAACATAGGCGAGGATGCCGGCGCCGACGACAAGCAGGAGAGGGAGGGCGAGCTTGCCCAAGCGACCGTTGCGGTCGCTCGCCACGCTGCTTTGCCCGTCGAGGTGGTCGAAATCGATCTTGCTCATCGCTGGCGCTCCTCTTTGCTGCCGAGGCGCTTCGGCCCGTAGGCGTCTTCGATGAGATCGAAGGATTGGCGATTGGCCTGCCGATTATAGAGGCACAGCCACTTGTCGCCGGCGCGCAGCGTGAACTGCGCCGCGATCTTGTCGACCACCACGTACTTGCCCTGGGTGCGCAGGTTGACGAGCGATTCCTGACGCTTGCCCTCGACGACGAAAATGGCGGGGATTTCGTCGGGGAATTCCAGATACATATGCGTGCCGTCGTCGAAAGCGACACGCGGCTTCAGGCTGGTATCGCCCTTGAACACATAGTCGTAGTTCAGACGGCCTGGATCGAGATCCTTGAGCAGCGGATCCTTGGCGCTTTCCTGTGCGGCGGCCAGCAGCCGCGCGTTGACGTCCTCGTCCGGATATTTGAACCGCACCTGGAATGCCGCGCGCAGGTCGGCCGCCGCCGAGCCTTTCAGCAGCAAGGCATAAACGCGCTGGTTGGTGACGATGTTGACGTTCGTTTCGGCATTCTCGCGCAACGGCTTCACGAACAGGATGCCGGAGCCCTTCTTGGGGACGATCGACCAGCTGGCCGTGTCGCCGGCCGAGATCGTCTCGATCACCTCGGAGCTGCCGAGCTGGATCATCGTCGAGACGCCAAGCCCCGCCGGCACGGTCACGACGGAATTATTGTTGAAGGTGATGTAGCGGATGCGAGGATCGGCCGCCGTGGATGTGATCGCTGTGACGAGCAGCGCGAGCGTTGCGAGAGCAAGGAAGGATTTCCGCATCAGCGTGCCGCCTTGTCCGCCGGCAGGACTTCGGGCAGCGATTCCTGGTCGCGCCTGTATTCGACGACCTGAAAGCCGAGAGGATTGTCGAAGCGATATTCGTTCTTCAGCGGCGCCGTCGTATAGCGGAAGCGGACCACCGAGACCCAGTGCTCGCGGCGAAGGGTGTTGTCGCGCCGCGTCTCCGTCGAAAAGCGCACGGTCGCCGTGGAGGCGTTGAGGAACGAGACCGACTTGATGGTGACAGCGATGCGCGTGTCGCGGCCGAGCACCTTGTCCTTCGACTGCGGGTTCGACGGCTCGAACTCGTGTCGCAAGTCCGCCGAGGCCTGACCCGTCGAATAGAGTTGGGCGAGATCGTAATTGTCCTTCAGTGCCCGAGGATCGTAGGTCTCGCGCGCGCGGATGTAGCGCACGATGTTCGCCGTCTTGATCGCGTCGTTTTCGGAAAGCTTGCTCTCGTTCAGGGACCGGGCGACCTCGACGAAGCCGGTGGTCTTGTCGGCGATCACCACCACGGCCTCGAATTGCTTCAGAGGAACGAGAAGGTTGAGGGCCGAGAGGCTGAGCATCGTGGAGATGCCGGCGACTGTCGCAACCGTCCAGGCAATTTTCCGTGAGCGGCGCTCCTTGCGATAAAGCTCCGCCTCCCAAGAGGCGCCGGCTTTCCAGTAGGCGGTCAGGTCGATCGGCGGAGTTTGAGGTGTGTGTTCGGTTGGATCTGCGTTGCTCATTTGGGCTTCCGATAAACCGCCAAGACGACGGAATTAAATATAGTTTATTCGTCAGGCCGAGCGATCACCTCTACCGGCCAAATCGGTGCTGAGGTGAGGGCTGGTTTGCCTGGATTACTGGAGCGCGTTCAGCTCCGTGGCGCAGTCGTCCGAAGAGCTAGCTGCACCACTTCATCAGCGTTTTCTTCGACGCCGTATTGGAGAAGTAGAAAGAGCGATCATCCTTCACCTCGATGCGGACCGTGTCGGGGTCACCGTCTGATTCATCAGAGCCAGCCTCGACCCATAGGACATCGAGAACATAGGAATTGCCCTCGTTTTTGACGGATAGAACCTTCCCGGCGGTCTTGTTGGCGCCAATCCCCTTGTCCTCGATATAGATAAACGCGGCGGCCGCGGCTTCGCAGCCACCTTCGACCGGTGCATATGCGCCGGTCAGCACAGGCAGGATCGAGCTTGGCGATTGGGACCATGCCGTTCCGGGGAGCAGCAGGCCGACCGCAGTCATGGTCGAGGCGATTTTCTTCATGGAGAAGTTTCCCGCTCAGAATCCGAACATGCTGCCGACGCTTTGTGCATATCCGGCCAGCGTGTTGTAGAGGTCGATGCAATATTCGGCGAACGGTTTGAAGAAGATGACGGCGCCGATGAAAAGCAGGACGCCGAGACCTCCGCCCTTCTTGGCCTCGGCGCGATCGTTGTCTGCCATCTCTTCGTTGAGACGGTTTTGCGCGTCCATGGCGGCGAAGCGCCGACGGTCATCTTGCCAAGGGTGATCCACGGCTATTCTCCTTCGGATAAATTATAGTTACCAAGAATGCGCATAAGAGACTACCCTAAAGTTGCCCATTCTTTTCGGTTTCTCGCTGGATTGCGCGGGCTCGAGCTGCCTGAACATCCGTCGATGTGCGGCGACGACCAAGGCCGGCACGCAGGAGCCGAGCGCGTCCGCTGACCTGGCGTTCAGCATAGGCGACCGAACGCCGGCCGCCGATAAAGGCGGAATCGCCTTGCCCCAAAACACTGCCTCCAACGATGGATGCGGCGAAGGAGGGGATGAAGCGAAAAACGACGATCCCGAGCAGGCAGACGATCACGAACGGAGCGACATAGGAGAGCTTGCTTTCCGTAGCGGTATTGTTGGCCGTGTTGATCGCCAGTTCGATGAGTTGGTAGAGGAAGGCGAGGAACGCCATCATCAAGGTCTGCGTCACCATCAGGTTGACCATCAACAAGAGCCAGCCGTCGGTAAAGCGGAAGGTCCAGCGGTAGAGCGCCAGGATGATGAACACCGGCGCCAGTGCCAGGGTGATGAACAGCATCAGCTTGGCGGCGAGAATCGCGGCCGCCGCGACGGCGATGAAGATCATCGCGACGACAAAGACGATCGCACCGATGAGAGCGCCGACATATTCGAAGGTGCCGGTCGCCACCTGCTCATAAATCTTGCCTGCGGTCTCGAAGACGGCATCGAGGATCTTCACGACGCCCGTTGTGTCGCCCGTCCCGCCATCGAGCGCACCACCGGAACCAGCGATCGACTCGATGATCGTGTCGGAGATGAGGTTTGGCACCTCTTGGACGAGCTTGTAAAGCGTGGCGGAAAATGCCCCCCAGTTCGTCGCCATATAATAGATGAAGAAGGCGCGGCCGAGCCGCCAGGCCGCTTCCGGCACGGAGAAGCCGTCGCGACCGGCGAGGATCATGTAACCCCACCAGAGGACATAGAGGGTGAGCATCGACCCGAACAGGACGTTCACCTGTAGCGCGAGACCGTCATAGGCGTTCTTGATGAACGTCTCACCGATGGCGTCGAGCTTGGCAAAGATGTCCGAAATGATCGTGGTCGCCGCCATCCGCCTATTCCTTCAGGACGGGCGCGAAGACGTCATTGACCGGCATGGCCGGACCGCACAGGTCGTCGGCCTCGACATATCCCGAGATCGGCGGGCAGGGGGCTTTCTTCTCACCCTTGGTCTGGCAACCGGCGAGCACCGCCAGACCGGAGAGCATGATGGCAACGGGCAATCTCATACGGCCTCACTTGAACGGGTTGACATCTTTGTATTGCAGCATCTTGGCAGTCTCCGACTGCTGGGTCAGCCGCATCTGCATCTCGGTGTTCAGCGCCGAGACCGCGCCGTTGGAGACGCCGATCAGTTCGTTGATGGTGCGCGCCGTCTCCAGCTGCATGCGGGTGTTGGCGTCGACCGAACCTTTGACGTCCTCGGCCGAGCCGATCTGGCCGGTGGCCGACTGAAGCGATTGCTCACGCTGCGACACGCCCTTGGTTGCCTGCTGCGTCAGCGCCGAGAGCAGCGCCACCGTATTGACGGCGCCGGAAAAGGCGTTGTTCATCGCCCCGGCATCCTCGCCCTCGACGATCGCCTTGACCTGCTTCACCAGCTGCAGCCCGTTGATCAGCGTCGCAGCGATATTCTGGGCATCGGAGCCGAGGCCGCCGAAGGACAGCGTGCCGCCGTTCATGATCGAGGAAAAGGACGGTGCGGCCGAGACGGACATATTGCCGCCGAGGCCGGTCGAGGAAATGCCCATCGAGCCGTCACGGCTGCCGGAGAGCGCGCCGAGGATCTCCTTCGTCTTTTCCAGGATGTTGGTGTTGGTCTTCATGATCTCGCCGGTGTTCTCAGCATTCTTCTTGGCGATCGCGAGATTGGTGTTGTCGATCACCGGAATGTCGGCGAGCGCCGGCGTCGAGATGGCAATCGCAGCGGAGACGATAAGCAGCTTGTTCATGGGAATCCCCTTAATCGGCCGCGTTGGCGGCGTTCTGGATGGATAGAAGATTGTTGCCGATCGAGCGGTCCGTACCGCCGGACGAGAGAATTTCGGTATCGGCGTCGGCGGCCGCGACCACGGCGCAACGCGGCCAGTCCTCGCGCGGCACCTTCATCTCTTCGAGGATGACCGGGTCGCAGCTGTAGGGATTGACCTTGCTGTCGGATTTGAGGGTCTTGGCCGTCTCGGACGTTTTCGACAGGTTCATCTGCATGCGCGCCTGCAGCAGCTCGTTGAAGAGGTTGCGGGCGGTGATCAGATTGTTCAGAAGCTCGGCATTGACGGCCCGAGCCTGCGTGTTGTCGTCCCAGGCATCCTGATAAATCTCCGACGCGCCGACCGAAGCCCACAAAGAATTGATGCGGCGGCCCGCCTCCTGGACGCGCGCCGTGCTCGCGTCGATCCCCGAAACGGCACGGTCGACAGCGCCGGCCGCAGCACTGTTCGAGCTGCGGGTCGCACCGGAGCCGTAATCGACATAGGATTTATAGGAAGGCGAGGAGATGTCCTCGATGTTGGAGCCGCCGGCATAGGCGTTGAACCAGGTATGGTTCCGCCCGACCTTGCCGGCCCAGTTCTTTTGCTCGGCGGCGGTCGAGCCGTTGTACCAGGAGGCAAGGCAGGCATAATCGGTGCTGCCGCACTTGTTGACGCCCATTCCGAGATATTTGACGCCGCCTTCGATATTCTCCTCGTTGATGTCGCGGTCGAAGCCCATGCCCTTGCCGGTCCGCTTGGTCAGCTGCATCACGCCCTTCACGCCGGTCGGCGAGCCGGAGCAGGTCGAGATGCCCGATTCCGCATGCGCCACAGACAGGGCGAGGCCGACCGGCACATCGTACTTCTCCGCATAATGCTTGATCAGCTCGACGTTCTTCGCGTCTTCTTTCACCGCCTGCGCCGGTGAGCGATAGAGACGGCGGTTCTTCTCCTTCTGGGAGATATTGCAGTTCGTGACCGACTGTTCTTCGAGCTGGTCGGTCTGCGTTTCGGTGTCCTGTTTGGAGTGGGCCTCGTCCTCCGCACGCTTCTCCTTCACGTCATCGTCGATGACCGGAATGTCGGCCCAGGCCGAAGGTGCCGGCGCCCCGGCCATTGTCGCGGACACGAGAAGAATAATCGCCTTACGCATCAGTCGCCTCCGGGATCGTCCAGCCACAAAAATGCGGGAGCCAGGCGGCCGGCTCTTCGCCATATGTCTCGCGCAGCGTCTGGCACTCGCGCACCGTCTCCGGCCGCCCGGACAAGACCTTCACGACGTCGGGCATCGCCGACAGATCGAGCCGTGCGATCACCGAGTCCTGGGCGTGCTTGATGAGGAAGGTGCGGCTCGTCTTGTCCGCTTGCTTCACGAAGCGGAATTCCTTTTCGGACAGGCCGAACGCTTTGCGGTAGCTCTCCTCGTCGGCGGATGCATTCGGGAAGAAGATATTGGTCATCGTCTGTTCGATGATCGTGTTGCTCAGGTCGGAGCGCACCACGTCGGCCGCCGACTGTGTGCCGAAACCGACGATGCCGTTCATTTTTCGGATGGTCTTGAGCCAGTCCTTGATGAAGCCGGAAAAAACGTCGTCATCGAGCAGGCGCCAGCCTTCGTCGAGGAAGATCATCGAGGGACGGCCGTCGAGGATGTCCTGGATACGATGGAACATATAAAGCAGTGCCGCCGAGCGCGTGCGCTTGTCGGCGAGGATCTCCGTCATGTCGAAGCCGATCACCGAACCGGCGAAATCCAGCTTGTCGGTCGGGTTGTTGAACAGCCAGCCTTTGTCGCCTGTGGTCCATTCCTTCAGCCGGTCGGCGAGATCGCCAATGCCGGAACGCATGCGGCCGCGCAGGACTTCCGCCAGCATGTCGAGACGCCGCTGTGGCCGTTCGAAATCGGTGTAGATGCTGTCGACCGCATCCGAGATGACTGCCATCTCCTCGGCATTAAGGACCCGGTCCGACGGCGTGACGAGATAGGAGACCAGCGTCTTGCCGAAGCTGCGGTTGGCAGGCGTGTCTTTGAGCTGCAACGGCGCGAAGCCGGTCGGCTCGCCCGGTGATAGCTGCTCGTAGCGCCCGCCCATGGCGCGCACGAAGATCTCGCCGCCGCGATCCTTGTCGATGAAGACGCAGCGCGGCCGCGGCTCGACGCGCATGCCCTGGGCCAGCAGGAAGGACAGCGCAACCGTCTTACCCGAGCCGGTCGGGCCGATGACGGTGAAGTTGCCGACATCAGCCTCATGGAAATTGAAGAAATAGGCCGTCTGGCTGGTGGTCTCCAGAAGCGCGATCGGCAGGCCCCAATGGACCTTGTGCGTCTGCCCGGACGGAAAATTATGCGCGGAGAATAGGCCGGCGAAGTTGACCGACGAGATGAGCCCTTGCCGGGCGATATAGGAAAAGTTGGTCGGCAGCTGCGCCCACCATGCCGCTTCCTGATTGAGATCTTCGCGCACGGCGACGACGCCCATGCGCGCCAGTTCGGCGGTGACGTCGGCAACGGCGCGGTTCAGCCGCGACAGATCGCGCTCAAGCACAGCCACCGTCATGTGGTGTTTTCCGAACACGACCTCACCCGAGGCCAGCCGGTCCCGCGCTGTCTCAATATCGTCCTCGACGGCCGTGCCGCCGTCGTCGGAATTGGAAATCTGCCGGCTGATGGTGGCGATCGCTTCCGTGACCGTCGTCCGGTCCTCCGGGGCGAATGAATGGGTGACGATGAACTCGTAGGGCAGGCGCAACAGCCCGTCGAGCTGGCCGGGCGTCGTCATCGGCGGGTATTCCTTGATCGACACCATGGCGGCGACCTTTGAGGTCGCGCCGTCCGCCGACCAGATTTCCGTGGCCTTGCGACCGAACATGATCCGACCGGTCCCGACGTAGTCGGCGAGGGACATGCGGGGCAGGGGCATCGTCCGCTCGTCGCCGGCGGCGAGGATCTTGGCGAAGAACTCGGCCGGTTCGGAATAGAGGCCGCCATCGCGGCTGGCGCAGGTGAGGATTTCCGGGCGGTAGGAGCGGAAATCGCCGACGATGCCCGAAACCATGTCCTTCAGGTCGCGCAGCGCCTCGCCGCTGGCTTCGACCTCGTTGTCGGCCATGCGGAAGACATCGAACATGCGGTCGACCTTGCCGGCGCGCCCGGTCATCGGCCGGCGGATCACGGTCAGATACAGCTCGTTGATGAACATCGTCCGATGCTGCAGCCCATCCATGTAACGGGCGTTCAGCTCGTCGGCGAAGGGATTGTCGAACTCGCCGTCGATTGTCGGCTTGATCTGCCGGCGGATGATGGTGGCATAGAGTGCGAAGCGTGACGATCCGAGCGAGCGCACCGTCATGTTGCGGTTGGCGAGGCGGGCGTTGATCTCCGCCTGGTCCATGGTTTGGTAGGGCAGGCCGGAGAGCCGGATGACCTGTAGCAGGAGGCCGGACTTGGTGACGATCGTCTCCTCGTCGACATGGCGGAGATAGGGGACGTGCGTGCCGATCCCGAGATCGCGGGCACGTTCGCGGCCGAACTTGAGATCATGATTGACGATGTTCATTGGGCGTAGCTCCCCGCTTTCCAGAAGCGCCTGTTGCGGATCGCCCGCCGCATCGACAGGAACACCTGGACCACGCGGACGATGTGGATGTCCCGCTGGCAAAGGTACAGCGCGATGAAATGGACGGGCAGGACGATCAGCGGCGCCAGGAAATTCGACGAGGCGATGAAGACGACGATCCCGAAAATGCCGTTCACCACGAACACGATGATATCGACCCCGAAATACATCGGCGGCTTGGTCAGCGGCTGGATGAGCGGCTCGACATCGGGAACGTCGTCACGCATGTCAGACACCCCCGGCCGCCTTCATGGCGTCGACCAGTTCGGCGGCGCCGAAGATGATCGCAATACCGATGACGATGGAGATGGCGCCCTGCCAAGCCATGCGCCCGGTCAGGAACAGGAAGCCGAGGAAGCAAACGGCGATGATCGCGAGTGACCGGGCGACGCTGCCCTGTAGCACGCCAGTGAACCATTCGAGGATGCCTTCGACCGGCGCGGCCGACTGCGCATAGGCCAGTTCCGGAATCAGCGCGAGGGAAGTCGCAAGGACCGCCAGCGACAGGAAAGTCTTGCCGCGCAGGCGCGGCGTCATCGTTGAAATTGTCATGCGGATGTCCTTCTGATCTTGGGAGGATGAAGTTGAGGGGGACCGGCGCTAATCGGCCGTCCAGACGTGTTGGTCGCGCCAGGGGGAGGGTGCGAGCGCGACCGTCTCCTTGCGGGCGTCGCGGTTCCCGCGGCGCTTTTCCTCGGCCGCCGATGCCTTGGCGTTCAGCGTCCAGCGGTTCATCACCTTGACGATGTACTGGGCTGTCTCGTTGAACTCGGGGATGCCGCCCTTCTGGTAGACGCGCTCCGGACCGGCATTGTAGGCGGCCAACATCAGCAGGGGATCGTCGAACTCGCCATAGAGCTTCTTGAGGTAGCGGACGCCGGCGCGAATGTTCGATTCCGGATCGCAGCGGTCGGTGACGCCATAGTCGGAGGCGGTCTCGGGCATCAGCTGCATGATACCGACGGCGCCGGCGTCTGAGACCTGGTGCCTGCCGCCGGAACTCTCGACATCAACCACCGCGAGCGCCAGGTCGGGGTCCAGTTCTTCCTCTGTGGCGATGGTCCGCACCAGTTCCAGCACCCGGTCGCTATCGACAGAACCGCACGCTTGCGCGGTCGTAGCCGACGTCGAGAGGAGGAGAAAAATCAGGGTGGTTTTCAATTCGTTTATCCGGGTTGTCGCATCGAATAGTAAACTATAGTTAATTCGTATGGGATTCCTCTGTCAATTCGGAAATGGCATGGCTGCTATGCGACAACAACTCAAAGTAATCGGATTCGCCCTCATATCCCTCACGGGAGACGCCGCCACAGTCACCATGGCGCAGGGCGAAAATCCCTACGGGGAACCGCCTCCGGAATACCTCCGCCAATTTGTGGAGCAGGGGACGAAGGCATTCGTGCTGGAGCGTTTCGACGCCGATGGAAACCTGGTGGCGAGGTCGATCGAGAAGCTGAATGGGAGTGTCGAGATCGACGGCCCGGTCGAGCGAAGCATAGCGGGGCAAAGGATCAGTTTGCGTGGGCTGACCGCCTGCCCAACCGAAAACGTCGTTTATAATCGCGTGCAGACATGGCGTTGCACCGACGCGGCGCGCGACTACGCCGAGACGGTCTATAACAGGCGTGCCAAGGTCATTCTCTGCAAGACCCTGGTGCTGACCCCGGCTGAAAACGAGACGACCCCGGCGTCATGCTTCGTTCTCGTTGGTGGCGAAGGGGAGCCCTTCAAGACGGTCAATGACGATGACAGCATGGTGTTTCTCGGACTGGCGTCCATCGGACGAACACAGGACGGGCGCAGCCGTCGGCCTGACCTCGAAGCGTCGCAATCTCTCTCACGATCGATGGGGTTCCAGAATGCGGATTGAATTTTCGATGGTCATCGCCATGTTGGTCGCGTCCACAGCCGTTGCGCAGGACAAGGCCATTTCATTTCCGTCTGACGTAAGCTTTGAGACTGGCGATACCTGGGCTTACGAAGGCCGAAAATACAGGGTTTTCGGCGTTCAGGCATGTCTGCGCGGCACGACTTTTCGTTCCCCTGACGGTGACGAGGTCGACTGCGGGATGCGTTCGATTGCATCGATAGCGGCCCTGTTCTCGACGGGTTCGATCGGTTGTCAGCCTGTCGGCAACGCCAAGGATGGCGCCACGTTCGTCGTCTGCGCAGCCGAGATCGATGGGATGACGGTCGATGTCGGAACGGCGCTCATATCGTCGGGTGGGGCATTTGCGGCCGTGTTCCCTTCGGGCGCTCCGGTATCGGCATCCTACGCGATCGCGGAGAAAGACGCCAAAGACAGCCGCGCCGGCCTATGGGCGGGGCGCTTCGTTCATCCCGTCTCCCTGCTTCTGGGCCAGCAATGACCAGACCTCCGAAAGATCGATGTAAAGGCATTCCGTAATCATGGCGACTTCCCGCAGGGTCATGAGCTGCCATGCGCCTTCCTGCAGAAGCTCCAATCGCTCTTCAGCAATGCCGGTCAGTTCGGCAAATTCATGAGGTTTGGTGTCGCGGCGCCTTAGTTCGTCTGCGAGGAATTGCACAAGCTCTGCAGCACTTTCACTGGCCATTTGCGGTCATCCTTTCCGGTCACCGACGCAACGGTTTCGCGTCGTTGAGGTGCGGGGTTTGCTTTGCCTGCGTGCGCGCTTGCCAGTGCGAAGTCCGGCAAGGCGATGTCGGAACGGACGAGAGTGATTCCGCCGGCCGAATGTCTCGCTCAACCTTTCCACGAGTGAAAAGCGGCGTTTTCGCGGCGACCGCTGATTATGTTTGTTCGTGGAGTAAATTATAATTAACTTGGTGACTCGCCTTGTGGGCGAATGAGCCAGGGAGGTTTCATGCCGTAGACAAAATAAAACCCGCCTCGGAGAGACGGGTTCAGTGACACACGGAAATGTGCGCAAAAGTCTTATAGCCACTGATTTTTTCGCACATTGATGAGGCCGGTGCAAGTTAATTCTTGCCACGAATACGTGCGTCCTGCGCCCTGGATTTCTCTCCGCTGACCATAACGAGGAGAGAATATGCTTGTTGCATCACCAGCGGCCTACGGGCCGAACCTATTGTCGCGCCTACTCGCCGCGCGCACCCTCCAGCAGATTGACGACTGCGCGAAATCCGCCTGGATACTGAATGGGGAGGGCCTCGTAGACGACCGCGAGATGGCATATCTTGCCCCGGTCATCGAGCATCAGCGGCAGGCGATCCGCGCGCGACCTTGGCTTCAGGGCCATCCGATTGGTCATATCAGGCCGACGACAACCAAGCCGGTCCACCGACGCCCGTCAATTCCCGCAGACAGGCGAGCTGCATCCTGGGTGCGCCGCCGCTCGCTCGCCAAAAACTGCATCATCCCGACTTGCATCGCCGGAAGGTTGACAATCAGCAAGCTTGCCGTGCTTTCGGTCATTGCCCGAGCGGTGATGGACCGTGGAAAATCGAATATGTCTCTCCCTGAGATCGCCGCGCGTGCCGGCGTCGGATGCACGACGGCGCGGTATGCCATTCGGGATGCCTTGCGAATGGGGCTGATCAGCGTGTCCGAGAACCGGATCAACGGATTTTGGAGCCGCCCCAACACGATCAGGATCGTCTGTGGTCGTTGGCTTCGATGGCTGAAGGAGCATGCAGGGTTTTCGCCACGGAGAAAATCGGACGACGGAATTGCTGTCGATTGCGTCGGCACCCCCCTCAGAAATCTGATCCCCACGATTGAAATTATTTCATTCTCGCTGCGAGGCGCGGTTCATCATCGATGGGGAGCGCGTGCAAATGTGCCTTACTGGCGCGGGGATACATGCCTTGATAGGGGAGTGAGGGCTTTGGAATAGCATTGCGCTGGTTTCACGGAACCTCTGGTCATCGAACTTCCGGCTAGTGGAAGTGGAGCACCGCTCGCAATACATGATGCTGAAGCCCACCTTGCCGAAGCCGTCCGCGATGATCATTCCGTTCCGTCATGTCGAGACTCCATTCGAGTTCAGCTGGGAAGAATGGTCCTCGGTGTAGTGCTCGTTGAGGCGAAACGCCGGCTTGATCAGTTCCAGCCCGTCGGCTTTACGATCGGATGGAATGTCGGAGCCACCGGCGGCCAGCACATCTTCCATGCCCATATGCATGTGGTGTGTCGCTACGAAAGAGACGCCAAGGCTGGTCTCGGCATCCGCGACTTTCTGCGATCCTAGAAGGCGCGACCGTCAGGCGCAGCACTTTGAGCCGCCCGTTGCCGGCGCGCAGCAAGAGTTCGTTGCGGTCGCCTGCTCCGCCAGCCATCGGTCGCGCGGCTTGCAGCTCGACGGCCGCGCCGCCAGCGCCACCTCTAACCTGCCGTCTGCCAAGCGCGGCGACGATGCGCAATAGAGCGCCATCGGCCGCTTCCCATCGCTGACCTCAAAGGTGAGCTTGGCCGCCGGATCGAGCCGAACGTG
Source organism: Shinella sp. GW835-FHT14H05 (assembly GCF_058793575.1). Taxonomy (NCBI): domain Bacteria; kingdom Pseudomonadati; phylum Pseudomonadota; class Alphaproteobacteria; order Hyphomicrobiales; family Rhizobiaceae; genus Shinella; species Shinella sp. GW835-FHT14H05. The sequence continues at coordinate 82,589 of NZ_JBXAFY010000019.1, forward strand.
ATCAGAAACCTTGCGGATGATCGCGGAGAACTTTCCTGCAGGCATGTGGCTCCTGCCGTCCTCGTAGATATCCCAGAGCTGGACGAACATCTCCGACCAGGCTTCCGGATTGGCACCGCAGTCGAGCGCCGAGAATGCACCCGCCTTGACCTCGGTGACATGATAGCCTGCCTTCACCGGCTGACCATCGTAGAGAAACACCAGCGACGCCTCGGGCGCAGCCGCAAGGCCGTCAAGAAGCTGGCCAAGCGTGATATCGGACGAAACAGCCTTGTCGATCGCATTCATGTGCGATACTCCTATTGTTCAATGATTCAAGGATTATTGAAATATGAATGAGTGTCAAGCCCTCACATCATTCGCGGCCCTGTCGCAGGAAACCCGCCTCGCCATCGTCCGCACGCTGGTCGTCGCCGGACCGGATGGGTTGGCCGCCGGGCTGATCGCCGAGCGCATGGGCGTCTCGCCCTCAAATGTGTCGTTCCATCTGAAAGAGCTGGAGCGATCGGGCCTTATCGCGCAGCGGCGAGAATCTCGCTCGATCGTCTATAGCGCCAGCTACGATGCGCTGGCCGATCTCGTAAAATTCCTGATGGAGGACTGCTGCGCTGGCCATCCGATGGTCCGAGAGGGTGTCGAGCGATCCGATGGCTGCTGCAAGACGGATGTTGCCCGGAGCGAGGGCGACGTCATTGCGTGATCGGAAGGTACCTGTCGGCATTGTTGCCGCACTCGGCCTGACCCAGATCATCGGCTACGGCACCCTCTACTACAGCTTCAGCATCCTGGCGCCTGGCATGGCCGCGGATCTCGGCATCACCGTCGCGCAGGTTTTTGCGGTCTTCTCGACCTCGCTGTTCGTTGGCGGCCTGTCAGCGCCCTATATCGGCCGGCAGATGGATCGCATCGGCGCCGCGACGGTCATGGCGATCGGCTCGGCATTGTCCGCACTGACCTTGATCTTGTGCGCCTGGTCGCCATCGGTGGCAGTCTTCGCGCTGGCCATCGTCCTGTTGGAGATATCGTCCGGCATGGTCCAGTACCAAGCCGCTTTCGCGGCACTGGTCGAGGCCGATCCCCGGTCAGCGTCACGCAGCATCACTTATCTCACCCTGATCGCGGGATTTGCCTCGACGATCTTCTGGCCGATTGCCACGGCGCTGCTCGGCTATCTCTCGTGGCGGGAAATCTACCTCGTCTATGCCGTGCTCAATCTTGCTGTCTGTATGCCGTTCCATGTCTGGATCATGCGGAAGGGAAAGGTAGCGGCAGCCGGCGGGCAAAGACCTATGCGCGAGCCTGTCGTCGGAGCTGTTCCGCGCGAGCGTCGGCGCGGTACGGTGGTCGTCGTGTCGGCTGCATTCGCGCTGCTGAGCTTCACCCTTGGCGCGATGCTGGCGCATATGGTGCCGATGCTCGGGTCGCTTGGCTTCGGAAGTGCCGCCGTCGGCATCGGCTCCCTGTTCGGTCCGGCGCAGGTTCTTAGCCGCCTGATCAACATGATCTTTGGAACGCGCCTCGCGCCGCCGGGCCTCGCGGTTCTCTCCGCAGTCTTCATGGTGCTGAGCGTCGTTATTCTGGCGCTGTCCGGCAACTGGCTCCCCGGCGCGGTCGCCTTCTCGATCTGCCTCGGCCTCGGATCGGGCATCAACAGCATCGCGCAGGGAAGCTTACCGCTCTACCTGTTCGGCTCGGATGGCTATGGTGCGCTCACCGGCAAGATGGCCGCCTCGCGGCTGGCTGCCGGCGCAGCAGCGCCGTTTGCCTTCGCGGCGACGATGGAGCAGTTCGGCATAGGCGCATCGCTCGTCCTGAGCGCCGCGCTTGGCTCGATCGGTATTGCGGCGTTTGTCGCGGTAGCGATGGCGACGAAGCGGAGCCTCGTCACCTCGCCAAGCCCGTCAAATTGACCGCAGCGATACCCGCTTCTCAAGCTCGGCCGCCTGTTCCTTGCGCTCGCTGTAGCGGTCGGTGAGATAGGCCGAAGCATCGCGCGTGAGAATGGTGAACTTCACCAGTTCTTCGCAGACGTCCACGACCCGGTCGTAATAGGACGAGGGCTTCATCCGGCCGTCGGCGTCGAATTCCTGATAGGCCTTGGCGACGGAGGACTGGTTGGGGATGGTGATCATCCGCATCCAGCGGCCGAGAATGCGCATCTGGTTCACTGCATTGAAGGACTGGCTACCGCCCGACACCTCCATAACGGCAAGCGTTTTGCCCTGCGTCGGCCGGACCGATCCGACCGAGAGCGGAATCCAGTCGATCTGGGACTTCATTATCCCGGTCATCGCGCCGTGGCGTTCCGGGCTCACCCAGACCTGCCCTTCCGACCATTGCGAAAGATCGCGCAATTCTTGCACCTTCGGATGGCTCGCCGGCGCTTCGTCAGGGAGCGGCAGGCCCTTCGGGTCAAAGATACGAACCTCGCATCCAAGGCGTTCGAGCAGCCGGCGGACCTCGAATGCGAGCAGGCGGCTATACGACACCTCACGCAGCGAGCCGTAGAGGATCAGGATGCGCGGCTTATGCGTTGAGAACGCCGGACGCAGGGCATCGAGATCTGTCGAATATAGGTGATCGCCCTGCAGTGCTGGGAAAGTGTCAGGCAATGCGCTTTCCTTCCTGGTCGAGGATCTGTTCACCGTCCTCCTTGAAGAACGGTCCCCTGAAGGTGTCGGGCAGGATGTCGAGCACCGCCTCGGACGGACGGGCGAGCCGGGTGCCGAGCGGTGTCACGACGAAGGGGCGATTGATCAGGATCGGCGTTGCGATCATCGCGTCGAGCAACTGCTCGTCAGTCAGGTCTGGGTTGTCCAGACCGAGTTCGGCATAAGGCGTGCCTTTCTCGCGAATGGCTTCCCGAACGTTCAAGCCAGCGTCCGCGATCATCGTCGCAAGCTGCTCGCGCGTCGGCGGGTGCTGCAAATACTCGATGACAACAGGTTTGATCCCGGCAGCGCGGATCAGCGCCAGCGTGTTGCGGGACGTCCCGCAGGCGGGGTTGTGATAGATGGTCGCGTCCATGGTCAGTGCCTTTCGGTGGCGGTGGTTCTGGAAACAGCGGGGGCGGCCTCGTACCAATCTTTCGAGCGGTTCACGATCCACACGACCGAGAGCATGACCGGAACCTCGATGAGAACGCCAACGACGGTGGCGAGTGCTGCGCCGGACTGGAAGCCGAACAGGCTGATGGCTGCGGCAACTGCAAGCTCGAAGAAATTGCTGGCGCCGATCAGGGCTGACGGGCCGGCAATGCAATGCCGCTCACCGGTCATCCGGTTGAGTAGATAAGCCAGCCCGGAGTTCAGATAGACTTGGATCAGGATCGGCACGGCGAGCAAGCCGATGACGGCTGGCTGGGCGATGATCTGTTCACCCTGAAAGGCGAAGAGCAGAACCAGCGTCGCAAGTAGCGCCACCAGTGAGATCGGCTGCAACCTTGCCAGCACGCCATCCAGTGCCCGGGCCTTACCGCCAACCGTGAGGCGGCGGCGGATGACCTGCGCGATAATGACGGGCACGACGATATAGAGGGCGACGGAAAGAACGAGCGTATCCCAAGGCACGGTGATCGCGGAGAGGCCGAGCAGCAAGCCAACGATCGGAGCAAATGCGACGACCATGATGGCATCGTTCAACGCGACCTGAGACAGCGTGAACAATGGCTCCCCGCGCGTCAGGTTGCTCCAGACGAACACCATAGCGGTGCAGGGAGCCGCGGCGAGAATGATCAGTCCGGCGATATAGGAGTCGATCTGGTCGGCAGGCAGGTATGGGCGGAACAGCCAACCGATGAACAGCCAACCGAGGACGGCCATGGAGAACGGCTTGACGGCCCAGTTGATGAACAAGGTCACGCCGATACCGCGCCAGTAGGTGCCGACCTGCGCCAGAGACCGGAAATCGATCTTAAGCAGCATCGGAATGATCATCAGCCAGATCAGGATCGCGACGGGAATGTTCACCTTGGCGACCTCGGCCGCGCCGATGATCTGAAAGAGACCGGGCATGAGATGGCCGAGGGCGACACCGGCGATGATGCACAGGAACACCCAGATGGTCAGATAACGCTCGAACGTGGACATCAGGCGGACTTTCCTTGCGGCGACGTCGAACCTTCCATCGCACCGATCTGGCGAAGCTTGGTCTCAAGCGCCATGTGATCGAAGGATGCCAGCGGCAGGCTGACGAACGCCGCGATCCGGTTCTTGAGGAAACGCGCGGCCTGAGCGAAGGCGCGCTGGATCTCGATGTCCGAGCCAGCGACGGCGGCGGGGTCTTCGACACCCCAATGGGCGGTCATCGGATGGCCGATCCAGACCGGGCAGGCTTCGCCGGCGGCGCTGTCGCAGACGGTGAAGATGAAATCCATCTGCGGCGCGCCGGGCTCCGCGAACACATCCCAGCTCTTCGACGAGAAGCCCGTCGATGGATAGCCCAGCGCTTCCAGCTCCTTCAGGGCATGCGGATTGACTTCGCCCTTCGGCTGGCTGCCGGCGGAGAAGGCTTTGAATCGTCCGCCGCCCTCCTTGTTGAGAATGGATTCGGCGAGAATAGAACGAGCGGAATTGCCCGTGCAGAGGAACAGCACGTTGTAGGTCTTGTCGGTCATGGTCGTGGTCCGTGGTTAGGCCGGCGGCCGGGTGAGCCTCATGATGGTCGCCGACGATGGGCAGATGGAGGAAAGCTGACGGGTCGCCAGCACGGCTGCGGGAACGCTGTCCCGCTGGAATTCAGAAAATCCGATGCGCGTGAAGAACGGCGCTGCACTCGTCGTGGCAAGGAAGACGTCGCCGGCCTGATCGAGACCCGCCACCGCCCGCTCGACCAAAACGCTTCCCAGTCCTTGCCCCCGATGATCGGGAAGCACGACGACCGAACGGAGGAGAAAATCGTCGCCGCAGCGCTCAACACCGATGAAACCGACAGCCCTGCCGTCCGATGACTGCGCCCTGAAGAAGGTGCGACCATGATCCTCGATGTCGTCGGTGGGCAGATGCGCTTCCGTCAAGGCTGCCTTGAGGCCAGCGTCGTTGCCCTCAATCTGCTCCAACCTGATCGCGCTCATAACACCTTCGCCTCCGGGGCGCAGCACGGCGTCAACTCGGCGATGAGCGGAGCGCAAAGCTCCGTCGATCCGCCGCAGCAGTCTTTGAGGAGGAACAGCGTCAGCTCGCGCAAGCCATTGAGGTCGGCCCGGTAGATGATCGATCTGCTCTGCCGCTCGCTCGTCACCAAGCCTGCCCGCGAAAGCGTTGCGAGATGCGCCGACATGGTGTTTTGCGGTACATCGATAAGGCGGGCGAGTTCGCCGGCCGGGATGCCATCGGGTTCGTGCCGCACCAGAAGCCGGAAGGTCTCCAGTCGCGTGGTCTGTGCCAAGGCGCCGAGCGCTGCGATTGCTGTGATATTATCCATATATCCAGAATATCGGATATGTTTTCGATGTCAAGACGAATCCGGGCCTCGACGTCCGGCGGATAAAGGTCGAGAACGGCTGCTACGAGGTCTATGCGATCGATGCCAAGGGCGCCAAGGTCGAGACGATCTTCAATCCGCAGACCGGTGAACCGGTCGGCTCGGAAGGAGCGGAATGATGGCGCCACTCTCCCGAACCAGCGGGGCGGGGGAAAGCGTCAAGGTGTGGGACCCGCTCGTGCGGATCTTTCACTGGTCGCTTGTCTGCCTCTTCGTTTTTTCCTTCGTTACCGGCGACGAATGGAAGAAGGCTCATATCCTCTCCGGCTATGCCATCGCAGGGCTGATCGCCCTGCGCCTGGTCTGGGGGCTGCTCGGGCCGCATCACGCCCGCTTCGCCAACTTCCTCTATTCTCCTCCGACGATCCTAGCGTTCCTCCGTGACAGCCTCGCCTTCCGCGCCAAGCGGTATCTCGGCCACAATCCGGCGGGGGGCGCGATGGTCGTCCTGCTGCTCGTTGCGGTGTCCGGTATCGTGACCACCGGCTACATGATGACCACGGATGCCTATTGGGGTGTCGGCTGCGTGGAGGATACGCATAAGCTCCTGGTCTATTCGACCATCGGGCTGATTGCCCTGCACATCGCCGGCGTCGTCTTCGCCAGCGTCGAGCACCGGGAAAACCTCGTGCGCGCCATGGTGACGGGAAGGAAGCGCCGCGAAGGTTGATGTGCGGCTGTCTATATGGCATGTATTTAGAATTATTCTAAATACATGCCTGACGTCATAATGCAACCACAGTAGATCTGCTGAAATCGGAGATGTTATGCGCGCCGTTCACAAGGAAAGCCACCTCATCGAACGTATCGGCTGGCTCCGCGCGGCGGTGCTGGGCGCCAATGACGGGCTGATCTCGACGTCGAGCCTCATCGTCGGTGTCGCGGCGGCGACCGCGGCATCGCAGGAAATCCTCGTCGCCGGTGTCGCCGGTTTGGTGGCCGGCGCGATGTCGATGGCGGCGGGGGAATATGTCTCCGTCAGCTCGCAAGCCGATACGGAACAGGCCGACATGGCGCGCGAGCGCCACGAGCTGGCCACCCAGCCGGAGGCGGAGCTGGCCGAGCTTACCGCGATCTACGAGCAGCGTGGCGTCTCACCGGATCTTGCCCGCCAGGTTGCCGAACAAATGATGGTGAAGGACGCCTTCGAAGCCCATGCACGGGACGAACTCGGCCTGTCGAGCCAAGTAATGGCGCGGCCTGTCCAGGCGGCGCTGACATCGGCGGTGACCTTCGCGACGGGCGCGGCCCTGCCGCTGGCGGTCGCCCTGCTGGCGCCGTCGGGAACGGTCGTCTGGGCTGTGTCCGTTGCCTGTCTCATCGGGCTTGCCGTCCTCGGCGCGATCGGCGCGCGTGCCGGTGGTGCTGGCATCTGGAAGCCGACCGTCCGGGTCGTCTTCTGGGGCGCGGTCGCCATGGCGTCGACCGCAGCCATCGGCGCGCTTGTCGGCCGGGCGGTCTGATCATGAAACGCCTGTCGTTCGATACGCCCACGGTGATGTCGCTGCTGACGGTGCTGGGCATGGTCCTCGCCACGGCTGGAACCTGGCCGCCGGCCGAGGGGCTTGCCGTCCTGCGCTGGCCGGGGCTGGCGCTCGTCTATCTCGCCGGCGGACTGCCGGCGACGGGGAGCGCGCTTCTGGCCCTGTGGCGGCAGCATGTCCTCGATATCGACCTCCTGATGGTGGTTGCCGCGGTTGCCGCGGCCGTCGTCGGAGCGCCGTTCGAAGGTGCGGTGCTACTGACGCTGTTCAGCGTGTCGACAACGCTCGAGCATCAGGCGCTCGGCCGCGCGCGCCGCGCCGTCGAGGCGCTAATGGCGCTTCGTCCCGAAACGGCGTTCCGCAGGCAGGCCGATGGCTCGGTGCTGGAGGTTCCCGCAGCGGAGCTTGCCGTCGGGGATGTCGTGATCCTGCGGCCCGGCGCCCGCGTGCCGGCCGATGGCGTCATCCTGCTGGGACGTGGTGGCATCGACGAGGCCAATATCACCGGCGAATCCATGCCCGTTTCCAAGGAGCCGGGCCAGCAGGTGTTCGAGGCCACCGTCAATCTGGACGGCATTCTGGAGGTGGAGGTCGCAAGAACGATCGGCGATAGCACGATCGCCCGCATGATCCGGCTGGTCACGGAGGCCCAGGAGGCCAAGGCCCCCTCCGAGCGTTTCAGCGCCTGGTTCGGACAGCGTTATACCGTCGCGGTTCTCCTCGGCGCCGCTCTCGCCTTCGCCGTTTTCTATGGGGTCGGGCGCGATTGGGAGCAGGCGCTTTATCGGGCCGCGACGCTGCTGGTCGCCGCCAGCCCCTGCGCGATTGTCATATCGGTACCGGCGGCGATCCTGTCGGCGCTTTCGGCGGCCGCGCGCGGCGGCGTTCTGTTCAAGGGCGGCGGCGCGCTCGAAACGCTGGCCGCCGTCAATATCTTCGCCTTCGACAAGACCGGCACCCTCACCAACGGCCGGGCGGCCGTGACGCGGATCGTCGCGCTGGACGCGGACGAATGCGGCTTCCTGTCGTTGCTCGCCGGGCTCGAAGCCCATTCCGAGCATCATGTCGCGGCGGCCATCCGCCGGGAGGCGGCTGCACGTGGCATCGCGCCGGCGCATGTCGTGGATGTCAGCGCGCGCCCAAGCGCAGGGATCGTCGGGTCGGATGCGCTTGGTGTCCTCTGGGCCGGCAATCTTCATCTCGTTCGGGACATGGGGGCGTCGGTTGATCACGCCCGGCTTCGGGAACTGACCGACAGCGCCGAGACCGTCGTCTATCTGGGACGAGGACCGGCTGTCCTCGGCGCCGTCGGAGTGGCGGACGAGGCGAGGGCGAGCTCGGCCCCGGCGCTCGCCGCGCTGCGGGCCGGCGGCGTGCGCCGCATCGTCATGATGACCGGAGACCGCCGGCCGGTGGCCCTGCGGATTGGCGGGCAGCTCGGCCTTGCTCCCGACGAGATCCACGCCGAAATGCTGCCGCAAGACAAGGTGCGCCATGTGGGGGACCTGGCGAGCGGCGGCACGGTGGCCTTCGTCGGCGACGGCGTCAATGACGCGGCCGCTCTTGCCCGCGCCGATGTCGGCATCGCCATGGGCGCGGCCGGCTCGGATGTCGCCCTTCAGGCCGCCGATGTCGCCCTATTGTCGGAAGACATGAAGAAGCTGGCCGATGCGCAGCGTCTGGCACGACGGACCGCCGCGATCATCCGGCAGAACCTCGTCGTCGCGATCGGCGCCATGCTGGTGCTGGTAACGGGCGGGTTGTTCTTCGATCTGCCGCTGCCGCTGGCGGTGGTCGGACATGAAGGCGGGACCGTGCTCGTGGTCCTCAACGGCTTGCGGCTGTTGTCGGATCCGATCCGGCGGCCAGTGGACAGGGCCGCATCCGTCCGTGCGCTGGAGGACGGGTTGGCGACGTCGCCACCGGTTGCGGCCACGTCGCCGGCCGACACGCCGGTATAGGCGCCGGCCGCGTTCTGCGGATCAACAGGACAGGAAGCGGGTGCGCGTGTTCTCTTCGAGAAGCAGACCCGTGATTCCGCCGAACACCCATTCCCGCAGGCGGCTGTGACCATAGGCGCCGGTGACGACGATATCGGCGTCGCTTTCGTCGACGAATTGCAGAAAGCCGATCGTTTCGTCGGCGCTTTTGATCATCTGCGGCCTGGCTTTTACATTGTGCCGGGCGAGATAGGAAACGATATCGGCGAGGCTCTGCCTCTCGGCCGGTGCGGGCTCCGGGGAAACGGAAACGACGGCGACGTCATAGGCGACCGATAGCAGGGGAAGTGCATCGGCAATCGCGCGGCGGGCCTCACGGGTGTCCTTCCAGCCGATGACGATCTTTCTTGTCGCAATCGCGTCCCGGTCCCTCCCGACCACCAGCAGCGGCCGGCCGGCGCGCAGGACGATGGCCGCCGGGTCCGCGCGCTCTTCGGCCGCCATCAATACGAGATCGGCGATACGGGCGGCGGCCACGACCGCCTCGGTCGGCGCCATTGTTTCGCCGCGCCATTCCGCCTCGATCCTGTTTGCCGCCAGATGGAGGAACGCGGCGCGGGCCTCCTCCATGCGCTCTGCGAGCGTTTCGGCGGCGCAAAGCCCGACGAGCCGCGCGCCCGAGCGGGATGCCAAATCGATGGCGGCCTCCGTTATCGGCTCGAACGGCCGGTCGATATCGAGATTGACGAGAATGGATCGATAAACCACGCGTAGATTCCTTCCGGTCCAGGTAAGCGGTCGGAAGCATAGCGCCGATAGCGCGGTAGATATTGATCCTGGTCAAGTATCGCGTAGGGCCTGCCAAAGGGCCGGGTCAGCCGCCCCGTTCCGCCTCCGGAGGCCTTACCTCGGATTGCGAGCATGCGCTCCACGTTCGCCGAGAGGATCGGGGGCAGGAACGGCCGCAGAAGTTCCAGCCGGGCGACGATTGCACCGTGAGCGGGTCCAGCAATTTCCCCGACGCCCCGGTGAAGACGGACACGTTTTAACGGGCCATTGCAAAGATTTTGGGCGCTCCTATCTCTTGCTAGAGATCGTTGGAGACACCCGCGATGAAGACCATCCCTATCGAAACTCTCATTTCCGACGCGGCTGAAATTATGTTGCCGCGGCGGTGCGCCAAGGCAACCCGACCGGCTGTGGCCTGTATCTGCTGCGGAAACGCTGATCGGGCAATGGACGACGACGGGTGCGGCATCTGCGATGCTTGCCTCGATGCGCCGCTGCAGGCGATTTGTAATCTGGAAGGATTTGATTTGCCGGAAGTCTTTCCTCATTTATCGCGGCGACGGTAGCCGTCGCGCGTTCGCAACCATACGGTTCGGAAGGGCGCTCTCCGAATGGGTCGAGCGCCCTTCGGCATTACTGGAAGGTGCGCCCGGCGGATCATGCGGGTCGCCGCGAGCGTTCCATCTGATTACCTCTCGCCTATCATTTCGATACCGCCGCGAAGCTCCACCACGAATATGTCCGGCGGCTCGGTGTCTTCGACGCGGACCTCGCGGGCGGGATAGGCATGGCTAAGCGGGAAGGACAGGCACATCAGCCGACGTGCTGCACGGACAGGGCACGGGCGGAAGCGGCCTGATCAGCGATTTTGCGGAGACGGAAGGGTCGAGCCAGTCCGCCCAGGTGTTTCGCTCAAGGATCACGATTTGCCGATCGTGGTAGGGAGCGATATCGGGGCCGGGCGGCATGGTGAAGGCCTCACCGACCTAATCGGTGGCCCGCCAGATGCCGACAATAGCAAAGATCAGCTCCGCGATCTTGCGAAATAGCCACTAATCCTTGCGTTTTTTTTGCCTTTCTCGGCCGGTTCGGTGAACTCAGTTATGCGGACCCCCTTTGTTTTTCCCGCGGCGTTTTTGGCGAGGTCCGCCTTGCGAAGCCTTCAATTCTACCTCAGCGCGGCGGGCCTCGATAGCAAACCATCGCAATTTTGGCGCCCGCGAGCCACTAATGCCGCCACACCTTCACTGCGGAGATCAGCAAGATGATCGCTAGGGCTGGCAGCAGTACCGCGTTCGGAACGATCCCGAGAAGCAAGCCGCCGACAAAGGTGCCGACAATCGAACCGGCAGCCATGATCAAGAGAAAGGCCTTGTTGCGGCTGATAACAGAGAAGCTCCGATCACGGCTATAGCGAGTGAACCCGACCAGCATGGTTGGCAGGCTTATGGCAAGCGAAAGGCTGCCACCGAGCTTGATGTCCGCTCCAAAGAGGAGAACCAGTGTCGGGATCAGTAGTTCGCCGCCCGCTACTCCCAGCAGTGATGCGACGATGCCTATGATGAAGCCGGCGAAAACACCCGCGATGAGCTGGCTGACGCCGGTCAACATCGGTTGGCCGGCTGTCGCGTCGTGCCCGAACACCAGGACGATCGCGATTGCCACGAGCATGATGGCGATAACCTTGTAGAGCGTCTCCGACCGCAGCTTTGTCGCCCAGCCTGCGCCGAACCAGGCGCCGATCAGGCTTCCGGCGAGAAGATTGAGGACGATCGGCCAATTGTCGGCGACGGCGCTGAACGGAACGGTTCCTGCCCGAAAAGGAAGCGCGGTCGCAACGACCACGAGGCTCATCGCTTTGTTGAGGATGACAGCCTCAAGCGCTGCAAAGTTGAAGAGCCCGATCAGGATTGGGAGGCGGAACTCCGCGCCGCCGAGCCCGATGAGTCCTCCAAGAGCGCCAATAATCGCGCCAATTGTGAATTAGCCCCGAAAGGCTCTCGTGTCGCCCCCCAATTTGAACGGACAGTTGGCATAAGCAGAAAGGCATAGCGTCTGAACGCTGCAACCTGCGTATGTCGGAGCGTTGGACCCAAGGTAGCACCTTGTCTGTAGCGCCCATTATTCCCGGCGTCGTGAGTGGAACGCCACGCACAGAGGCACCGTGGCGGACATTGTGATCAAGCCATCGTCGGCCCCCAGCTTCGGTAGAAGATGTAGCCAGCGACGACGAAGATGAGCGCCGCGAACAGACGGTTGAGTGTGTTCTTGTAGCCACTCAGTCGAGTTGCCAGCCTCATTCCGAGGATGCCGCCTGCGATGCCTCCACCGATGAACTCCGTTGCAAGCCACCAGTCCACCAGCCCGGATGCCGCATAGTTCAGCGCGGTCGCCAGTCCGAAGGCGCCGACGGACAGAAGCGACGTGCCGATCGCATTGATCATCGGCATGCCGGTTGCCAGCATCAGACCTGGCACAATCAGGAACCCCCCGCCGATCCCGAAGAAGCCTGACGCCGCTCCGGCGGCCAGCGCCACGGCTGCTGTGACAAAGCACATCTTAAGGTCGATCGGCCGGCTTTCGACCGACGGCGGCTTCCTGGGCTTAAGCATCAGGGCGCCGACGACGACCATCAGAATGCCGAACAGGAGAATCAGTCGGTCTCCGTCCATCGCCTTTCCGAGGCTGGAGCCTGCTAGCGCGCCGAGGACGCCGAGCGCTGCAAACACCGCGGCGCACCGCCACCAGACGTGTCCCTTGATTGCGTGGCTCGTAAAGTTCGCGAAAGCGTTGACCGAAACTGCAAGCGCACCGGTTCCAATCGCGACATGAGGCTGCGCGACTCCGACGACGTAGAGGAGGAGCGGGGTCGCCAGGATCGAGCCGCCGCCGCCGAGAAGGCCGAGCATGAAGCCGACGATCCCGCCGGAGCCGACAGCCGCTAGAACGGAACCAATCATGTTCTTCTGCTCCACGCTCTGTCGTAGACTGCCATACCGATTAACATGGCGGCGACGAACAACACCGTTTGTGGGATGCCAACCGATAGGGAGGCGACTGCAGGGCCGGGACAGAAGCCGCCGATCCCCCAGCCAATTCCGAACAAGGCCGATCCGATGAGCAGCGGCGCGTCGATCTTCCGGGTCGTGGGCACATGGAAACTGTCGTCGAAGGTGGGATGGCGCATCTTCTTCATCACCTGAACGCCGATGAAGGCGACAGCGACGGCGCCGCCGAGGACGAAGGCAAGACTTGGATCCCAGTTGCCGAAGACGTCAAGGAAGCCTCGGACGCGAACCGGATTGAGCATGCCCGAAAGCGACAGGCCGAAGCCGAAGACGATGCCGGATAAGAGGGCGGCGCCGAACTGATAGATGGTCCTGTTCATAGTCCGAAACCTCGTAGAATGGCGACCGCGACCACGCCCGCGGACAGGAATGTGGCAACGGCCACCATCGATCGCGGCGACAGGCGGGCAAGCCCGAGCACGCCGTGTCCGCTGGTGCAGCCGGATCCCATCCGCGAGCCGAAGCCGACCAGCAGTCCGGCCACGATGATCAGCGGCCAGGCTGTGATGATCTCAACAGTCGGCCAGCCACCAATGACCAGCAGGTAGACGAGCGGCCCGAGCAGGAGGCCAAGAACGAACGCAAGATTGGTGGTCAGGCCGACGCCTTGAGCCAGACGCCCGACAATGCCGCTGATGCCGGCAATCCGGCCGTTCAAGAGCAGGAGCATGACCGCGGAGGCGCCGATCAACATGCCGCCGCTCAGCGACTGGAAATAGATGCTCATGTCTCTTCCTTTACGCAGAAGATGTCATAGAGGGCGGAGACCAGCTGTGCGGCTTTCTCCTCGGTCAGGCGGTAGAAGATCTGCTTTCCCTCCCGCCGGGTTTCGACGATGCCAGAGCTCCGCAGCACGGTCAGATGCTGCGAAAGATGCGGCTGATGGACGTCAAGCTTTTCCTCGAGTTCGCCGACCGAGAACTCGCCCTCGACCAGCGTGCATACGATCATCAGACGCGCCTGGTGGGACAACGTCTTCAGAAGATCGGCGACGGCTCCGGCTCGGCCCGCCATCTCGGCGGGAGAGAGCCGCGCCTTCATCATTTTCTCTGAGTCGGTGCTCATTCCCATGCGGCTCCCTGCAATGCGTCGAGCGGAAACTTCAGGTAGCGCTTGCCGTTCGCTTCCGGCTCCGGCAGTCGCCCACCGCGGATGTTCACCTGCAGGGCATGCAGGATGAGCTTCGGCATGGGCAGCGTCTTGTCACGCTTCGTCCGGAGCGTCACGAACTGTTCTTCTGTCACGCCAGCAAGATGCTCGTTGAATTTCTTCTGCTCGGCCACGGTGCTTTCCCAGCGCGGAGCACGGCCGTCCGGCTGGTAGTCGTGTCCGGTGAAGATGCGTGTCTCGTCCGGGAGAGCGAGGATATCCTGAATCGACTTCCATAGGATGCGGACATCACCGCCGGGGAAGTCGGCGCGCGCCGTGCCGCTGTCGGGCATAAACAGCGTGTCATGAACGAAGGCCGCGTCGCCGACCACATAGGTGATCGAGGCAAGTGTATGCCCTGGCGAGAACATCACCTTGGTGTCGATGGAGCCGACCTTGAACGTCTCACCATGTGCGAAAAGCCGGTCCCATTGCGAGCCGTCGATCGCTAGCTCAGGCCAGTTGTAGATCTCCTTCCAGAGCTTCTGAACATCGACAACGCGTTCGCCGATCGCGGTTCTGCCACCGGTCTTCTCCTTCAAATACTGGGCCGCGGAGAAATGGTCGGCATGTGGGTGGGTATCGAGGATCCACTCCACCGTCAGGCCATTCTCCCGGACATAGTCGAGGATCGCGTCGGCGTTTATGGTGCCAGTGGCTCCGGCCTTCTCGTCGAAATCGAGCACTGGATCGATGATGGCGCACTTGCCCGTCGCTGGATCGGACACAACATACTGGACGCTCCAGGTGCGCCTGTCGAAGAAGCCCATCACCTTCGGGCGACGCGTTGCGTTCTGCTCGAGCCATGCCGCAGCTGCACTAGTGTCGAAGCCGTTGGCTCGTCCGAATTCGACGACGTCCTCAGCAGCCATCCGGCCGTCGAGGACCTCCCCGATCAGGTACAGGCTGAGAGATCTCGTGCCGGACTTGCAGTGTGCGAAAACCGGTCCGCCGGAGTCGTCGAGCGCCTTCTGGAACGACCGCACGTCCGCTTCGGTGATCGTGCCGAGCGTGACAGGAACGAAAGAGTAGGACAGGCCGCAATGCTCGCCCGCCTGTTTTTCGGCGTCCGTTCCCGGCTGGAGAGCGTCTTCGGCGTCCGGTCGGTTGTTGATCAGCGTCGTGAACCCCAAGCTGCGCAGGGACCGAATGACGTCGACGCTCGGCTGCGGCGAGACCGATAGCTTCTCAGAAATCTTGATGGCAGACATGCCTGACTCCATGTTTCGATACATTATACAATATAATATAATATATAATGAAGAAATTACAACGGGGTTCGATGACCAGATTGTCGCAGCGGGTTGTCGAGAATGTGCACCGGCCTACACCTGACGGCGTTGTGAGTTGCTCCGACTACTATGAGGCCTGCAGCACGCTGAAAATGCTGTCATTGTTTCGCGAGCGATATAAGCCGCGGTTCCATAATAGAACTTATGCAATATGTTATATGTAGCCGCAAAGTTAGAATGTCCTGTTTCTGCAAAGTTGGAATGTCACACTCCCCGGGTCTGAATGACGTCTGGGA
>NZ_JBXAFY010000020.1:0-83837 GCF_058793575.1 Shinella sp. GW835-FHT14H05
AAAAACAGGCCGCATAAGGTCAGATTGAAAACCCAAGACTCTCCTGAAAATTGGAGGGACGATGGGTCTCAGGTCAGCGTCAAAACGTCTATTTTCTTGGGAACAAACAGCCCGTCATCCGGTTTCAAAATACGGCTGTCAGAGTTGCGCGCATCAAACCCGAAAGGGGCCTTTTTGGCCGTCCTTTGACAGAAAACGGGTGGTGGCGCGATGGGCAGTCTTTTTCAGAAAGGGACATTCAGATGGCTGATTTTGATGATCTGGTTCGCACCGAGGCCTATCTTATCTGGCAATCGGAAGGGCGGCCGCATGGGCAGGAAGCGCGGCATTGGGAAATGGCAACCGAGCGTGTCCGGTCGAGAATGCCTGTAAAGACCGTGAAGATCGTGGCTCCCGTAAAGCCGCTTCCGCTCCAGCGCGTGGCGCTCCTGGCACATTCGAAGCGCAAGCTGCAGCCGGCGGAGACGTTTCGCGCATCCGCTTGACCGTTTCGCTATGCCGTCGCTTCGCCTCTCGCCGCCCGGCGGGGGCTTTCGATCCCTTCAGCGGAGTGGTATCTGACAGGCCATGAACGTTCTGTCGATTGTTTCGGAGGCTTTTCCTCTCATCAAGACCGGGGGATTGGCAGACGTGGCGGGCGCCCTTCCGAAGGCCCTGCGCCCGCTGGGTATTAACGTCCTGACCCTGGTTCCGGGTTATCCGCAGGTGCTGGACCGCCTGCCGGAGCGGGTTGAAATCGGGTGCCTTGAGGGCCTGCTCGGGTACCGGGCCGTCGTTTCCCGCGCGACCACGGAGAGGCTCGACCTCCTGGTCTTGGAGATCCCCGAACTCTACCAGCGCACCGGTGGACCCTATCTCGATGGCGCCGGTTACGACCATCCGGACAACTGGTTGCGTTTCGCCGCCTTGTCGCTTGCCGGTGCGCGCATCGCGCTCGGGCACCTGCCGGTGGGCCGCGCCGATATCGTCCATGTGCATGACTGGCAGACATCGCTCGTGCCGGTCTATCTGCGGTATCGGTTCCAGAGTTCGCTTCCCGTGGTCTGCACGGTTCACAATCTCGCCTTCCAGGGGCAGTTTTCCATCGATATCGCGCCCCGCCTGGAGTTGCCGGACGCAGCCCTCGGCATGGATTGCCTCGAATATTACGGCGGTATCGGCTACCTGAAGGGCGGCCTCGTCTGTTCGGATATCGTGACGACGGTCAGCCCCACCTATGCGCGCGAAGTCCTCTCGACGGAGCTCGGCATGGGGCTCGACGGCGTGTTGCAGACGCGGCGCGCAGCCCTTTACGGCATCGTCAACGGCATCGACGCCGATATCTGGAATCCGGCGACCGATCCTCTCATCCCCAGGCCCTACGACGTGCGATCGCTGGCGCGCCGGCAGGAGAACCGCGCGGCCGTGCTCCGGCATTTCGGCCTGCCGGATGCAAATGGGCCGCTCTTTGCGGCGCTGACGCGGCTGACCTGGCAGAAGGGGGCGGATATGTTTGCCGAGGTCGCCGAGGAAGTCGTCCAGCACGGCGGACAACTTGTCGTCTGCGGGCAGGGCGACGCGGCCATCGAAGCGGCACTCCGGGATTGCGCCTGGCGCTATCCCGACCGCGTGAGCGTCCATATCGGCTATAGCGAGGAGCTGGCGCATCTCATCGTTTCGGGCTGCGACGTGCTGATGCAGCCGTCGCGCTTCGAACCCTGCGGACTGACCCAGCTTTATGCCATGCGCTACGGCGCAATCCCGCTTGTCGGGCGGACCGGCGGCCTGTCGGAAACCATCATCGATGCCAACGAAGCCGCAATGGCGCGGGCGGTTGCCACCGGCTTCCAGTTCCACCCGGTCGATCCGCACAGTTTTCGCGAGGCGGTGCGCCGGGCCTGCGAGGCATTCGAGGATCGCGAGGCCTGGAGCAGCCTGCAACGCCAGGCCATGAAAGCCGATTTCTCCTGGGAGCGCAGCGCCTCGCAATATGCCCAGCTTTTCGAGGCGTTGCAGGCCGCGTGGCAGGCGACGGCCGAGCGGGCATAGGCGTCTCGCCTTTTGGCGAGATGCATCGAGGGGAACAATTGCCGCTGTCACCGATTGGTTGGGTGAACAGGAGGGCATCATGGCCATCATCCCCAACGAGCCCACGCCCGGTCCGGTCCCCATTCCCGACCTGCCGCCGATCGACAATCCCAACCCGCCGATCGAGGAGCCGGAGCCCGACCGCCTGCCGGATGAAAATCCGGATCCGAATCCCGACGAAAACGACCAGCCGCCGAAACATGTGCATGGGCGCGTGCATGGTCCTGTTTGAGATTTTTTGCTGCCGAATGCCGTTCCCCGCGTCTCAGTGCAGGGTGATGGCGATCTTTGCCTCGTGTGCGGCTTCCAGAAAGGCGTCGCGTGCCTCGTTGTCCTCGGCGTCGCCGTCGAGCGCATCCGCACAGAGGCGGATCGCCTTGTAGAAGGCGATGCCGTGTTGCTTCGGCCAGAATTGCAGGAGATAGGCCGCCGCCTCGACGGAGCTTCGCACGATGACGAAGGCCTGCGCTTCGGGATTCGCCAGAACGACGGGCATCTGCCAGTTGTGATCGCTGTCCATATCGAAACCTGCCTTGTGCGCGTTCTCCTCCTACAATCCCAGATGGTGCAAATAGTTCCGCAGTGGAACCAAAGCGGTCGGAAAGGCGTCTAGCGTTTCGCGTGATAGGCGAGGAGAGGCCGATGCTGGATTACCTGACCGCGGACCTGCTGCTCTTTGTCGTCATCGGCTTTTTCGCCCAGATCGTGGATGGCGCGCTCGGTCTCGCCTTCGGCGTGCTCACCACCACGAGCCTGCTGGCCGTCGGGGTGCCGCCGGCAACCGCCAGCGCCATGACGCACGCGACCGAATGTTTCACCACCGCGGCGTCCGGCCTGTCGCATGCCTATCACCGCAATGTCGATTGGCGGCTGGTGGCGCGGCTAGCGCCGGCGGGCATGATCGGCGGGGCGATCGGCGCCTATCTGCTCTCCAGCATCGATGCCAAGGCGATCGAACCCTTCATTTCCGTCTATCTCATCGCCGTCGGCGTCTTCATCCTCTACAAGGCGTTCAGCCCCTCTTGGCCGCGCGACGTGCGCGACTGGATCATCCCTTATGTCGGCGGCGCGGGCGGCCTGCTCGATGCCATGGGCGGCGGGGGCTGGGGGCCGATCGTCACCAGCACACTGCTCGGGCGCGGCCATGATCTGAAAAAGGTCATCGGCTCGACCAACCTTACCGAGTTCGCCGTGACGGTGGTGATATCCATCACCTTCATCCTGGCGCTCGGCTGGTCGGAGCTTTCCTCGGCGGTCGGCCTGATCATCGGTGGCGTGCTTGCAGCCCCCTTCGGTGCCCTCATCGTCAAGCGGCTGCCGACGAAACCGCTGATGGTCGCCGTCTCCCTCGTCATCGCCGGCACCGCGGCCATGCGGCTGTTCTAGGCCGCTTCCTGCACGAAATGCCCCGGCGAAACCTCACGATAGGCGCGCTTCGGCGGCACGTAGCCGTGCGGGCGCAGCGGGTTCTTGATCTCCTCGTTGAGCGGCGGCGGCTGGTGGCCGCGGCGGGTGGGGTCGGGCATCGGCACGGCGGCGATGAGGCGGCGCGTATAGGCGTGCTGCGGATTGTCGAAGATCGCGGCGCGCGGGCCGATCTCGACGATTTCGCCCAGGAACATCACCGCGACGCGGTGGCTGACCCGCTCGACCACCGCCATGTCATGCGAGATGAAGAGATAGGCGAGGCGGTACTTTTCCTGGAGGTCGAGCAGCAGGTTGGACACCTGCGCCTTCACGGTCACGTCGAGTGCCGAGACCGCCTCGTCCGCCACGATGAATTTCGGCTGGAGTGCCAGCGCGCGGGCAATCGATATGCGCTGACGCTGGCCGCCGGAAAACTCATGCGGATGCCGCCCCGCCATCGTCCCGGACAGGCCGACCTGTTCCAACAGTTCGGCGACGCGCTCCTTCGCCTCGCGTCGCCCCAGCAGGCCGTGCGCCAGCATCGGTTCGGCGATGGCCGAGCCGATGGTGATGCGTGGATTGAGCGAGGCGAAGGGGTCCTGGAAGATCATCTGCGAGGTGCGGCGCATGGCGCGCAATACGCCTGACCCGGCCTTGGTCACGTCCTGCCCGTCGATGACGACGGAGCCGGCGCTCGGATCGACGAGGCGCATGATCGCCCGGCCGGTGGTGGACTTGCCGCAGCCGGATTCGCCGACGAGCGACAGCGTCTCGCCCGGCCGAAGATCGAAGGAGACGTCCTCGACGGCGTGGATCTGTCCCTGCGGCAGGGCGAAGCGCACGGAGAGTTTGTCGACCGTCAGGATCGGCTTGGCGTCCGCTGAAACGGGTTGCGTGACGCGGCCGTCGGTCGCGAAACCCGTCGCGGGATCGACATCCGGAAAGCGGCGCGGCGCCGCCGCATCGCCCATCGTGCCGAGGCGCGGAATGGAGGCGAGCAGCGCTTTCGTGTAGATCGCCTTCGGCGCGGCGAAGATGTCCTGTGTCGCGCCGGTCTCGATCATGTCGCCGCGGAACATCACCACGGTGCGGTCGGCCACTTCGGCCACCACGCCCATGTCATGGGTGATGAACAGCACGCCCATGTTCTCCTCGCGCTGCAATTCGCGCAGCAGATGGAGGATTTCCGCCTGTACGGTCACGTCGAGCGCCGTCGTCGGCTCGTCGGCGATGAGCAGTTTTGGCCGGCAGGCGAGTGCCATGGCGATCATCACGCGCTGGCGCATGCCGCCGGAGAATTTGTGCGGATATTCGTGCAGGCGGGATTTCGCCGCGGGGATGCGCACGCGTTCCATCAGGCGCAGCGCCTCGGCCTCGGCCGCCTTCCACGAGAGGTCGCGGTGCAGCACCAGCGCCTCGGCGATCTGGTTGCCGATGGTGAAGACCGGGTTGAGCGAGGTCATCGGCTCCTGGAAGATCATCCCGATGACGCCGCCGCGCACCGCGCGCATCTCCGCCTCGCTCGCCTGCAAAAGATCGCGACCTTCGAGCAGGATGCGGCCTTCGCAGCGCGCCCGGCCGGGCGGCAGCAGGCGCATGGTGGAGAGCGCGGTGACGCTCTTGCCCGAGCCGGATTCGCCGACGATGGCGACGGTTTCGCCGGCATCGACCGTCAGGTTGATGTTGCGGATGACGGCCCGCCATCCCTCCGCGGTCTTGAACGACGTCGTCAGGTTCTCGACTGAAAGCACCGGGTTCGTCATGTCAGCTTTCCTTCGCAAGGCGCGGGTCGACCAGGTCCCGCAGCCCGTCGCCGAGCAGTTGCAGGGCAAGCACGGAGAAGACGATGGCCAGCCCCGGAAACACCATCAGCCAGGGGGCGTTGTTCATATATTCGCGGCCGGAGGCGAGCATGGTGCCCCAGGTCGGCATGTCGGTGGAAACGCCGACGCCGAGGAAGGAGAGGCTCGCTTCCGCCAGCATCGCCGAGGCGAAGACGAAGGTCGCCTGCACGAGGATGGGCGAGGCGAGGTTGAGCAGCACATGGCGCGTCAGGATCTGCCAGGTCGGCAGGCCCATGGCGACGGCGGCCTCGATATAGGGCAGTTCGCGCAGCACCAGCGTGGAACCGCGCACGATGCGGGCCAGCCGCGGCGCATAGGTGATGCCGAGCGCCAGGATGACGGTCGTGAGCGACGGGCCGAGGGCGGCGACGAGCGCGATAGCGAGCAGGATATCCGGAAAGGACATCATGGCATCGAGCAGCCGCGAGATCGGTGCGTCGAGCTTGCGGAAGAAGCCGGCGGTCACCCCCAAAAGCACGCCGAGCACGGTGGAGATGGAGACCACGCCGAGGCTGACGAGCAGCGAGATGCGGCCGGCAAAGATGGCGCGGGAAAAGATGTCGCGGCCGAATTCGTCCGTGCCGAAGAGATGGGCGAAGGACGGCGCCTTCAGCTTGTTGACGATCGACAGCTTGTTCGGCGCATAGGGCGCGATCCAGGGCGCCAGAAGTGCTGCCGAGAGAACGATCGCCAGGATGATCGCGCCGAACAGGATGGCGCGGTTGCGGAACAGCCGGCGCAGGCTGGCGGTGACGGGCAGGGGGAGGGAGGCGGTCGTCATAGGCGCACCCGCGGATCGACGAGGATGTAGAGCATGTCCACGATGAAGTTGATGAGCACGTAGATCGCCGCGACGACCAGCAGCGCACCCTGGATGACGGGATAGTCGCGCCGCAGCACGGCCGAGACCACGAGATTGCCGACGCCCGGCAGGCCGAACACGGTTTCCGTCACCACCGCGCCCGCCACCAGCATGGCGATGGACAGGCCGATGACGGTGATGACCGGGATCAGGGCGTTCTTCAGCGCGTGTTTGAGGATCACGCGCCGTTCGCTCGCCCCCTTGGCACGCGCCGTGCGCACATAGTCGTCGCCGAGCACGTCGAGCATGGCGGCGCGGGTGAAGCGGGTGATCAGCGCCGAATTGACGATGCCGAGCGCCACCGCGGGCAGCACGAGATGGTGCAGCCGCTCAAGGAAGGACGTATCCGGCCCGCCATAACCGGAGGCCGGAAACCAGCCCTGGCCGACGGCAAAAACCTGGATGAGGATGAGGCCGAGCCAGAAGCTCGGCACGCTCGCCGCCACCATGGTGAGCGTCACGACGACCTGGTCGAACAGCGTGCCTCGCCTGACGGCGGAGAAGATGCCGACCGGCAGCGCGATCGCCACCGCAATCAGGATCGAAAACAGCGTGAGGAAGAAGGTTGGCTCGGCGCGCGCCGCAAGCGCCGTCGTCACCGGCTGGTCGAGGAAGATCGACTGGCCGAGATCGCCCTTGAGGATGCCCAGCACGAACTGGCCGTACTGGGCGATCAGCGGCGCATCGAGACCCATCTTGGTGCGCAGTTGCGCGATGTCCTCCGGGGTCGCATCCGACCCCAGCATCACGGCGGCCGGATCGCCCGGCGTCACGCGGACGATGACGAAAACCACCGTCACGACGAGGGCAAGCACAATGGCCATGCCTCCCAGCCGTTTC
Source organism: Shinella sp. GW835-FHT14H05 (assembly GCF_058793575.1). Taxonomy (NCBI): domain Bacteria; kingdom Pseudomonadati; phylum Pseudomonadota; class Alphaproteobacteria; order Hyphomicrobiales; family Rhizobiaceae; genus Shinella; species Shinella sp. GW835-FHT14H05. The sequence goes on from NZ_JBXAFY010000020.1 coordinate 7,021, forward strand.
AACAGTGCCTGAGCGATCCGAACCATTGCTTAGCGCCTCACTTCTTCGGGGTTACGTTCCAGAAATGCGGCCAGTAGGTGGGCGTGTAGCCGGAAACCCCGGTGGAAACCCCCGTGACCGCATTGAAATTGCCGGCCTTGAAGAGCGGCGCGTCGTCGTAGATCACCGCCTGGATTCCCTCCCAGGCCTTCTGCTTGTCCGCGTCGGAGACGGCGTCCATGTAGGTCGCGACGACCTTGGCTTTCTCCGGCGAGACGTACCAGCCGGGATAGCTGTCGGTGATCGTGTTAATCGTGGTCGGGTCGCCAGGGAAGTTGGAATGGGTGATGAAGATGTCCCATTCCTTCGGGTCGGCGCGCCGGGTGGTCAGCGTCGCCCAGTCCACCACCTGCATGTCCACCTTGAAGCCGGCGGCTTCGAGATAGGCTTTTGCCACCTCGCCGATCTTGTAGTGGAATTCGTACTGGCGGCTGGTCATCAGGCGCAGCGGCGTGCCGTCGTAGCCGGCCTCTTCGAGCAGCTTCGCGGCCGCCTCCGGATCGCCCTCACCATAACGCGCGACGCCGGATTCCGTGTGCCATAGCGAACCCGTCGGGAAGATCGAGCCGTCGACGCTGAAGAAGCGCTCGTCGGAGAAGGCGGCGAGCATCATGTCGTTCGGGTTGAGTGCGGCCTGCACGGCCTGGCGCAGCGCCTTCTTGGTGAGCAGGCCCTCCTTCATGTTCATGTTGAGCGAGGCCCAGCCGGTGTTTTCATAGATGACCGGCTTGGCATTGCCGCTCGCCTCGACGCGCTCATAGGCGCTCACCGGCAGCGAGTCCGCGAAATCGAACTGGCCGGAAATCAGCCCCTCGACGCGGGTATTGGCGTCCGGCACCGGCACGAAGCGGATCTCCTTGGCGATCGCCTCGCGTTTTCCCGCATAGTTGCTGGGCTCGCCCTCCGGCGACTTGTAGCCGTCGAAGCGCACGAGCTGGGTATATTGGTCTGGCTTGCGCTCCTTCAGCGCATAGGGTCCGGTGCCGATGAAGTCGGTCAGCGTGTCTGCGATCTTTTCCGACGGCATGATGATGGAGGCCTGCGAGAAAGTGGCGAGCAGCGGCGCGTAGCGCGACTTCAGCTTGACGACGACCGCGTTCGCGCCATCCTCCGAAAGGCTCTCGATCACTTCGGCGACCTGCTTGCCCTTGGAATTTACCGCCATCCAGCGCGTCAGCGAAGCGGTCACGTCCTTGGCATCGAGATCGCTGCCGTCATGGAACTTGATGCCTTCGCGAAGCGGGATGCGATAGGTGAGGCCGTCCTCGGAAATCTCCGGCATGGCGGCGGCGAGCAGCGGCACGGAGCGCCACTCGGTGTCATAGGTATAGAGCGTCTCGAAAATGTGCTGGTCGATGGTCAGCACGATGTCGGTCGGCGTCTGCATGGCGTCGAGCGTCGGCGGCTCGCCGATGGTCGCGACGGTGAGCACGCCGTCGGTGGTCTGGGCGATCGCCAGGCTGCTGGTGCCGGCAAGTGCGGCCAATGTCATGAGAACCAATGCACTTTTCATCGTGTAACCCTCTCTTTTTTTAACGTTGACGCCGGCTCCCGTCCGGCAGGTGGTTCAGCTTTCCAGTCCAAGCGGATCGGCGATACGCGGCCAGAGCGTAAGGCTCGCCTTGCGATAGGCGGTCGTGGCGGGGTCCGTCGGGTAGGAGGTCGGCGCGGCGACATAGACGATCTCGGAGGAGACCGGCTGGAAGCCGGCGTGGAAATGGTTGGTCGATTTCACCAGCAGGAAGGCTTTCCGCGTGAAGTCGATGCCCTGGTTGGCGAAGATGTCGGGCTGGTAGGTCTGGGTGCGGCTGGTGATGAGCACAATGTCGATGGTCGTGCCGAGTGGGCGCACCACGGCGGCCGCGCCAAGCGTCACGCGGCTGTTGCGAAAACTCTGCCAGCCGGCATCGAACACCGCCAGCACCGTCACGCGCAGGTCGAGCGGCTCGCCGCCCTCCGGCCCGGATTTGCCGCCGAAGCGCAGGGCAAGCTCCGCCCCTTCGCCCGCCGCATGGCAGAAGGACACGGCGATCGGATCCCAGATCGTGGCAACCGCGACATTCTCGAAACCGCGCTCGATCATGCGGCGCAGGATATGGGTCGCATCCCCCGCCACCCCGCCGCCCGGATTGTCCCACACGTCGGCGATGACCACCGGCACATCCGGCCTTTCGGCGCGCACCGCCAAGGCCCGGTCGAGCCCGCCCTCGGTGTCGAGCATCGGCATCGCTGCCTGCCGGCGCAGGGCGTAGAGCTCGTGGCCGAGCGTTTCCGCCAGCGCGTCGCCCTTCGCCTTGTCGCCATCGGTGACAACGAGGATGCGGGTGCCCATGTCCGGCACGTCGCCGGCCATGAAGCCGTGGATGACGGAGATCGACAGGATACCGTCGCGGCCTTCCGTCGCTTTCAGACGGTCGACGAAGGAGCGCATCGGCTCGCGGCTCGTCGGGTAGAGGGTGATCATGCGGCAGTCGAAAGTCGAGATGACCGGCCGGATTTCGCCACGCAGCGTCCGCAGCGCGAGGTCGACGACATGTTCGCCGCGCTCCTCGAAATCCGTATGCGGGAATTCGAGGAAGGTCGCCATGAGGTCGAGACTGGCGACGCGCAGCGCCGTCAGGTGGCTGTGCGGATCAAATTCCGCCGCGACCAGCACCTCCGGACCGACGATGGCGCGGACCCGGGACAGCAGGTCACCTTCGGGGTCGTCATAACCCTGCGCCACCATGGCACCGTGCAAGCCGAGTACGACGGCATCCACCGGCAGCGCGCCCTGCAATTCGCCAAGAATCTGGTCGCGCAGCGTCTCGTAGGTCCTGCGCTGGATGAGGCCCGCCGGCTCCGCCCAGCAGGAAGTGCCTTCGATGACGGTAAACCCTTCGGCGCGTCCGCGCCGGCGCAGGATCGGCACGACGGAGGAGCAGAGCGTCGGCGTGTCGGGATGTTCGCCCGGCCCCGCATAGAAGGCAGCCTTGAAGGCATTCATGTCCGTCGGAACGGGGGAGAATGTATTGGTCTCGGTCGCCAGCGAGGCCGTGAAGATGCGCATGTTGATCCGTCCGAATGGGTTGAAGCTCGTAGACATGCCCAGCCGCCATCAGCCGCCGGTGAGGGCGTTGACATGTTCGGCCGTGAGGCTTTCCGATAATGTTCCCGTCGCTTGTTTCACCGCTTCTGCGATGTAATTTATTTTCCCGATAGTGCGATAATTTCACGAAAAGTCAAGATCGAGTGCACTCTAGACCACTCTCCATGTAATATGTTTTCTTATTGATCGAAAAAGAGAGGAATTTTCACGCAGCAAAATTTCGCAGGAAGGTCAGCCGCAGAGCGAGCACTTCGAATCCGCTATGAATATCAAGTCGTTCCGAAGCCAACCCTTGGTTTCGCTGCATGCGAGCGGTGAAAATGGCCTGAAAATGCAAGGTGGCGAAGAGGGTCGGAATTTCAGCGCCGTCTGCCGTCGCCTCGGCGTTGCAGCCGTTCGAGGTGAAATTATGAAAAAATATTTCTCCTGCGCTTGTAAAAATCGGACACACCGCAACCTCTGGAGCGAGCGGGGATGGCCATAAAGTCTGCCATACCGGCGTTTCGCCTGAGAAAAGCAAGGCCCCGCCCGCGAAGCCTCATGCCAAACCCATTGATGCGAAGCGGCACTGTGTTATGACTGCCGTATAAGAAATTCGTTTTCACGCATCGCGCAAGGGCGGAGAGCCGATGGACCTTTTTCACGCATTGTCGGATGAGGACGGCCGGCTTTCCGGGCTGGATCGCAAGCTTGCGCAGCTTGCCCTGGAGGATGTGGATTTCGTCGTCAACTCGTCGATCGGCGAGCTTGCCGAGCGCGCCGGCGTGTCGCCGCCGACGGTCACCCGTTTCTGCCGCCGGCTCGGCTGCAAGGGCTATCCGGATTTCAAGGTGCAGCTCGCGCGGCTCACCTATGTCGGCCTGCGCTACGTCAAGCCGGAAGTGCCGACAGAGACGGCGGACGAGGTGGCCGAGGACATCATCGCGAAGGCGCAGAACGCGCTGTTCCAGCTGCACCGCCAGCTCGATTTCGCAGCCCTTGACACGGCGGCCCGCCTTCTGCGCGGTGCCGATTTCATCCAGGCCTTCGGCGCCAGCGGCAATTCGGCGATGATCGTCAACGAGCTGCACAACCGGCTCTTCCGGCTCGGCTGCCGCGTCAATGCCTCGAATGACCACAATATGAATGCGATGATCTCGGCAGCCGCCCTGCCGGGCACGGTGGTCTTCGGCTCGTCCTTCACGGGACGCGATCCCGCGCTGGTGCACTGCCTTGGCCTGCTGCGCAAACGCGCCATACCCACCATCGTCGTCACTCAGAGCGGCTCGCCCGTCGCGACCGCGGCGGACGTGGTCATCTCCGTCGACCTGCCGGAGGGCAAGAACATCTTCCGACCGACCTCGACCCGCTATGCCTATCTGGCGGTCATCGACATGCTGGCCAATCTCGTCGCCTATACCGATAGGGCCAAGGCGCTGAAGACGCTGCGCAGCATCAAGGAGGAACTGGTAAGCCGCCGCGATGGCGACGACCGCCAGCTTCTCGGCGACTGAATATTACCGATTGGCGCGCGGCGGCGCGGAGGGAATAACCTCCATGCGCTGCGTGCCGATGGTGCCGTCCGCCTCGACGATCGCCTGCCAGCGCCGGTTGCCGCAGCGCACGGTCAGCCGCCAGCGGCCCGCATCCTCCCCTTCGCCACGCTCGACGCGCGACGCGACGAAGCCGCGCCGCATCATGTCGCGCAGCGTCTGCGTCGGCCAGCCGAAACGCTCGGCCAGCATTTCCGCCGGCAGCAGGAATTCGCCCGCTTCGTCACGGCTGAGAATGATGGGCTGGGCGTCGGTCATGCAGCGTCTCCCGGCGGCAGGGCGGTGAAGATCAGTCTTAACCCGCGCCGCATCCTGCCGAAAGGGCGGTAGCGTCGCAGAACCTAGGTGGAGCCGGTGAGCCGCCTTGTCCAGTCCTCGACCCGGTTGCTTTCCAGCCGCCGGGTGGCATGGGTCTGCCAGCCGGCGGCAAGCGGTTTCAGCGCCGCGATGCCGGCAAGTTCTTCGCGGTTGAGCGTGTCGATATAGAAGGCGCGCCAGATGCGGGCGAGCGTCCATTCCGGTGCCGCGCGGTCGAGCAGGGTCAGGCGGTCCGCGGGCGTGACGGTGCCGGGCTGGAGCACGCGATAATACCAGCCCGTGCGCCCGGTGGATTGAACCATGCGCGCCATCTCGGTCCGGCCGAAACGCTCGTTCAGCTTCCAGCACGGCTGCCGGCCCTGGCTGACCTCGACGACGGCCGTGCCAAGCGCAAAGACATCGCCGATCGCCACCGTGTCTTCCGTGAGCCCGGCGGTCGAAATGTTCTCGCCGAAGGCGCCGGGGGAGGCCAGCAGCGGATGCGCGCCGAGATCGCGCGCCCAGGCGGCGTAGTGCTCGAAGGGATAGTGGTGCACGGCCTTTTCCGGCCCGCCATGCCGCATGTTATCGCCTTGCTCGTCGCCCCGGAAGCCGGTCAACGAGAGAGCAAGCGGCCCCGCCACCGCGGATTTCGCGATGCCGCTCGGCACGCCGCGGGCGCCAAGCGGTGCCACTGCGCTGACGAGAAGGCTGAGCAGGGCAACGCCCGTCATGAGAGCAACGGTGCCGCGCAACGACCGTCGACGCACCCATCATCCGCATCCGCCGTCTCCGCGGTCCGCACCGGAACAGGGTCGGCGAGCGCCATGGCGATCCGCGCACCCACGGCGATGTCGTCCTCGACGCCGAAAACCTGGTGCAGGATGCTGCCATCGCGCCCGATCAGCACGGAAGACGGCGTGCCGCGCAGCCCGAAGCGCCGCATCGTCACGGGAATGTCGGAACCCTCTTCCGCAAGGTCGACGGCGACGGGCGATTTCAGCCGGTATTCATGCAGGAACGCCTGCAGCGTCACCGGCGACATGGCTGCGTGATGCTCGAAGACCATGTGGATGCCGATCACCTGCAGGTCGGTATGAGCGAAGACGCGCTCGATGCGCTGCACCTGCGGAATAGCCTGCGCCACGCAGCCGGGGCAGAGCAGCTGGAAACTGTGCAGGAAGACCGGCCGGCCGCGAAGGCCTTGCAACGTCAGCGGGCCGGGCGTGTTGAACCAGGCGCTGACGGCCAGTTCCGGGGCAAGAGGCCGGGCATCAGGCTGGGACATGGTCGCCTCCTTGCTGGCGGGGGTCGATGCGGGTAATCCTTGTCATGTTCTTTCTTTCCAATGCCTGGAGGGGAAGAATTGTCGGTCCGGCGATGGCAGTCGCCGGACCGACGCGAGAGCATAATCCGACCGGAGTGAAACGAGGATCGATAAGATTATGCTTCAAAAATAAGGATTTAGAGCGCCGACCTGATTTAATCGGATCGAGCTGCGCTCTAAATCATTCGGCAGGCGCGACCTTGCCGGGCAGGCTCAGATTGCCGGACGCCACCTTGAAGACGTTGCTGACGCAGAGCAGCGGGGCATGCAGGTTGCCGTTGACCTTCAGGCCGGCCGTCACGCCATCGTAGGCAGCACCGGTGATGCCGCCGATTAGCGACAGCGGAATGGCGACGTCGACCGTGTCGCCCTTGAAGCTGGTCGGATAGTCCGGGCTGTCGATCAGGAGCGGCACGCCGGGCCAGGTCTCCGGCACCTTCGGCTTTGCGCCGTCCGGAATGTCGATGACCTTGAGGCCGCCGTCGCAGGCCTTGTCCTCGGCCAGAACCACCCAGTGCGGATGCCAGACATGGCGGTTCTTGCCGCCAAACGCCGCATCGTCGAAATCTGGATGGAAGGTGACGGCAAGCGCGACAATGCCCTGGCCCTTGTCGAAGCCGATCTCGCCGCTGTCGAGGCTCGTCGGCCAGACATAGGCATAGACGCTGGAGCCTTCAAACTTGCCCGTCGCATCGGGCTTGTCCTTGCCCGCCTCGCCGCGCACGCGGGTGGTGAAGATCGCGCTGTCGCCCTTTGTGGCGATCGTCGTCTCGATGATGTCGAAAGAGGCCTGGACCGCCTCCGTAGGCTCCGCCTTGATGGAATGGGCGGAGGCCGTCGCCAGCCATAGCGATGCCGTTCCGGCGATGAGCGCGCCGGTTAAAAATCTGCCGAACATGCATATTTTCCTTTCGTTGCCCGGAGGGGGTTGGATTATCCCGTTTGAAATGCATCCCAGGTGGCAGCCCGGGAGGCGGGATCGGCTTCGACGTGATCGCGGCAATCGATGCGGAGTTCCCGCTGGCCGAAGGCTGCGTCGACGAATTTGCAATGGTGGGGCCGCGCCGCATCCGCATGGGCGAAGGGCGCGAAGTAGCGACAGGTCACGCACATGCGCTGCACGGGGATCGCGTCGGCCTCCTGGAGGCGCCGGATCATCTTGATCAGGGTGACGAGCAGGTCTTCCTGCTCGCCGTCGTCGAGGGCGCCGATCGCTTGGGCGGCAAGGCCTTCCCCCGTGTCGGTCGCGTTGAGCGCCGAGGCTCCGTCGGCCGTCAGCACCACGCTGACCGCGCGTTTGTCGGCCGCGCCCTGCCGCTTTGCGAGAAAACCCTTGCGCTCCAGCGCATTGATCGAATCCGTCGCGGTCGGCTGCGAGACGCCGAGATGGGCGGCGATCTCCTTGACGCCGAGCCCGTCCTTCTCGCGCCCTTCCAGCAGTGTCAGGATCGAAAGCTGCGTCGGGTTCAGGCCGGTGGCCTTCGCCCGGTTCCACTCGTCGACGCGCAGGACCATGCCCACGCGCGAAAGGCCTTCGCGAATGCGGGTGTCGATCGAAAGGGGGGTCTTCGGCGTTTCCATGCCGTTAATATATAGGAGTCCTATATATTTTCAAGGGGCGCAAAACAGCCCGAATGGGAAGGCGTCAGAACGACGCCTTCAGCTGCCCGCCGATGTTCCAGTCCGGCTTGTCGTTTTCGCGGAAGGTGGCGGAAACCGCGGTGTCGAGCTGCCAGCGCTGGTCGAATTTCCAGCCGACGCGCCCGCCGACCGTCGCAAAATTCTGGTCGTCGGCCTTGCCCTTCACATCGCCGACCCAGTCGACGGACGCCTTGACGCCGTTGCTGCCGGCAAAGGTGCGGCCGACCGCGCCAAGCAGGGTATAGTCGAGCCTGTCGTCCAGCCTGCGGCTCCAGGCGAGTTCGGCGCTCACGGTGTCGGAGTGCGAGCGGCCGCCCTTGATGTGAGCTGCGAACAGATTCTTGCCGGAGGCGTCCTCGTCATAGCCGTCGAGGTCGAGCCAGGAGCGGGTGAAGCGGGTAGAGAGCGCGATCTCGTTGGCGTCGTCCGGCGCATAGATCACGCCGAGCCGCCCATAGGCGCTGAACAGCGAGCCGGAGGCGGTGCCGCTGGCGAAGACCAGCGAATCGAGATTCACGTAACTGCGCGACAGCGAGGCCGAAACATCGGGCGATCCCCAGGCGCCGGCCTCGCCAAAGGCCCGCCAAGTGGTGGCGGGCGTGGTGTAGCGCACGGCGCCGGCAAGCAGCGCCAGCGTGTCGAGCGCGTCCTCGGTGCGGTTCGGGTTGACGATGGCGGCACCACCGAGAACACTCACGCCGTTGCCGGCCTCCCAGCGCCCGTTGAAGCCCGCCGCCGCATCCGAGCTGGCGAAGGCGGCGAGATAGCTTCCCTCATCGAAGCGGCTCGTCTGGCCAAGCAGGTTCTGCGCGGTGTCCATCAGGTCGAGCGCGATCGATTGGCGCTGGCGCGCAATCTGGTTCATGGAGCCGACGACCGAGGCCGTGGTGGTGAAGCCGATGCGCGCGAAATCGATCGAGTCGATGGAGAGAGTCGATTCGAAGCCGTTTTCGTCGAGCGGCCCCGTCGCATCGAGGATCACGGCGAGGTCGAGCGTATCGGACCCCGAAACGCCCACCCTGTCGGAGATGGCGACGTCGTCCTGCAACGGCCCCTTGATCTCGTATTTCAGGATCTGCTTGCCATCCTGCGTCGTGCGAAGGGAAGCGGTCTGGCCGTCCTCCGTCGAGGCGAAACCGCGATAATCCACGTTGTAGACCGAGTGCCCGTCCTTCTGTGTCACGGGCACGCTGAGCTTGCAGGAACTGGTGGCGCGCCGCACGCCCGAAGCCCCGCCCGCCATGGCGGAAAAATCGTCGAACAGGATGCTCGTCGCGTTGCCGTCCGGCGATTGCGTGGACGAAAACGTGCCATCCGCGCAGCCATTTGCCGCGAGCGCGAGCCCCGGAAGCTGGACCGAAGCGGCGGCGAGAAGGGCGAGGCGGAGGGGGAGACGCATGCAAAAGATTCCCTGAAAACGGCCGGGCAGCGATCAACGTTGCCCGGCTTTATGCAAGATTAGAAGCAATTCCAGCAAAAGTGCGAAGCGGTTTTGCGTCCGGAATTGCGTAAGAAAACAATCGATAAAGCGTTTTCGTGATTCGGAGAAAAGCGGAAATGCTTTAGCGGCAGGTGCGCCATTGCAGCTGATAGATGATCGCCGCCTTGACGTCCTGCGTGTCGACGGTCGCCATGGCTTCTTGGCCGCGCGTCGTGTTGACGCGAATGCTGGAATTGGTGCGCAGGTTGACGTCCTCGCCGCAGGCCGACCAGATCAGCGATTCCGCCGTCAGCTTGTTGGAGATCAGGTAGTCCTTTTCCTTCGGGCCGGTGAACGTCTGGCGGAAGGCCGGGCCGCGTGTGCCGGCGAAGAAATATTCGACGTTGAACTGCGAGCGGGCGCCGCGCGGCAGCTGGTTGAAGCCGCGATAGTCGATCGCCAGCACCGAGACGCTGCGGCCCTGCGGCACGTGGACCGGGATCGCGACATTGCAGGTCTTGCGGTCGAAGGACTTGCCCGTCTCGCCGCCGGCTTCCACGACATACTCGTCGAACAGCAGGCTGAGCGCCTTGCCATCCGGGCTCAGCGTCGCCGAAACGCTGTCGGCCGGGCAGCCGCTGCCGCCGTAACCGGGCGTACCGAGCGAAATGTCGTCCGCATAGGCGGCCGTGGCAAGAAAGAGGGATGCGAGCACGATACCAACGGTTTTCATGAGTTTTCCTCGATTTCGAAACGAACCTGGTGTTCGTCTGAAGATATGACTGCCGTGACCTGAACCATCGCTGAGCACGACGTTCATTCTGGAGTCATCCGGCCCATAGCAATCTGTACGGTACGCAGTTAACAGCGTTTTAAAGAAAATTGTTCGCAAATGTGCCATTCGAAGGCAAAACCGTGGCACGCGGGCAAGGAGAGGTGAGATGCATTCTATCCCGGCCATTCCCAAACTGCTGATGATCGCGCTGGCCGCCGGTTTCGTCCTTGCCGGCTGCACCACGCAAAGCGCCCCGGATATCCGCCACGGCTATTCCGGTTCGGTCTCGCCGGCGCTGCGGGAACACCAGCGAAAGCAGCGCATCCGCTACGAAGAGGGCAACTACCGCCGGCTCTACCGCCAGAAGGGCTGCCGTCAGGCCGAACGCGGCTGCGATGGCTACGCGCGGTTCTGATCGTTAAAAAACCAAACCCACCCGCGACGTGCGCGGGTGGGTTTGTTCATGCAGCCTGGGCGCTTCTTCTCAGAACTCCTGCCAGTCCGCCTTGGTGTCGAGCGCGGCATTGCCGCTGAAGGCGGAGGCGACACGACGGCCGAGCGCACGAGCAGGCGAAGCGACGGCCGCCTCGTTGCCGCGCGTCGCGCGGGTCGAATGCAGGGCGCCGCCTTCCAGCCTGAATTGGCTGACCAGTTCGCGCAGCCGGACGGCTTCGTTCGCGAGCGTATTGGAAGCCGCGTTCGACTGTTCGACCATCGCGGCATTCTGCTGCGTCGTCTGGTCCATCGCGTTGACCGCCGTGTTGACCTCGGCAAGCCCAACCGACTGTTCCTTGGCGGAGGTGGCGATCGATTCCATATGCGCATTGATCTCGACGATGAAGCCGCTGATGGTCTTCAGGGCCGAGCCCGCGTCGCGCACCAGTTTTACGCCGTTTTCGACTTCCGCCGACGAGTTGTGGATCAGGCCCTTGATCTCCTTGGCGGCCTGGGCGGACCGCTGGGCGAGCTCGCGCACCTCCTGCGCCACGACGGCAAAGCCCTTGCCGGCCTCTCCCGCACGGGCCGCTTCCACGCCGGCGTTCAGCGCCAGCAGGTTCGTCTGGAAGGCGATCTCGTCGATGACGCCGATGATGTTGGAGATCTGCTGCGAGCTGTCCTCGATCTTGCGCATCGCCTCTTCCGCATGGGACACTACCTGCGCGGATTCGGCCGCCGAATGGTTGGCGCGGCCGGCGACGTTCTTCGCCTCCTCGGTGCGCTTGGAGGAATTGGCGACGTTGACGGTAATTTCGTCGAGGGCGGCAGCGGTCTCTTCCAGGGAAGCGGCCTGCTGCTCGGTGCGCTTGGAAAGATCGTCGGTGCCGGCGGCGATTTCGCGGGTGCCGGTATCGAGGTTCGAAATCGAGCCGGAGATTTCCGACAGCGTGGTGCTGAGCTGGGCGACGGACTGGTTGAAGTCTTGGCGCAGCGCTTCGAAATCCTGGGCGAAGGCCTCGTTGAGCTGGAAGGCGAGGTCGCCCGATGCGAGGCGTTTCAAGCCGGCCGCGAGGCCGGAGGTTGCGATGCGCAGCCGCTCCGTGGCGGCGGCCTCGGCTCTTTCCTGCATGGCGATGCGCTCGACTTCGGCGCGCTTGCGGGCTTCCTCCGCCTCCTGCTCCAGCCGCCGGTTGGCAATGGCGCCCTGGCGGAAGACTTCGAGCGCCTTGCCCATGTCGCCGATTTCGTCATCGTTCTTGGCAAGGTCGATCTGCGTTTCCAGCTGGCCATCGGCAACCTGCCCCATCGAGCTGGAAAGCCTGTACATGCCACCGATGATGCGCTTGAAGGTGACGTAGCCGACGACGACAAGCATCAGCGCCAGGGCGGACATCGCGGTAATCGTCATGGCCCAGTAGAACGAGGCGCGTGCGTTCGCCTCGTCGACCGCGGCTTGGGTGCGCTCTTCGAGCTTCACGAAGAAGGCATCGACCGGTTTCATGATCTCGGATTTGAAGCGGTGGTAATCCGGCGAGTTCAACATCTGCGTCGCCTTGCGCTGGGCATCCGGCCCGAGCGTCGCGACATTTTCGACGAGGTTCATCGCTTCGGTTTCGAGTTTGATCAGCGCGTCGGAGCGCTTGCCGGCCTCGTCCAGAAGGGCGAACTCCTCATCGGTGAAACCGGCCTGTTTCATCAGGTCGTGAATGGAAATGGCAGCGCCATCCGGGCGGGGCTTGGCCTCGCCACCCGCGACGAAGTCCCAGTAGATGCGGTGGTAGTCGTTCGGCCGCGCGCGCGTGCCGTTCCGGATCTCGACGACGGCGTTATACTGCTCCTTGTAGGACGGGTCCGCGGTCTCGGCATAGGTCCTGACAAGGCGGGTCAGGTCGTCGGACGACTGGCGAAAGCCGTCGGCCAGAAGATAGGAGCGGTATTTCTGGTCGTAGGCGCTCGTCACATCGCTCGCCGCTCCGTCATAACCCCACAGGCTGCCGACAAGACCGGCGATGGCGACGCCCGTCGCCGAGGCGAGGATGATGAATTGGGTCTTGATTCTCATGATGGACATTTCCTGACGTGGACATGTCTCTTCCGCCGCGCCGAACTCATTTCTGCCGTCATGAAGTCATGCCGCACATGAGTGCAATTGCCCGACGACATCGTCGGAGCGCGTACAGGATGTGGTGTAGAATGGTTAGAAATTCGATAATTTTTCGAGATTTCAAGCGGAAAAGCAGTATTCTTTCGCGATGCACCTTGGAGGTGTATTTGTTTAGTAAGGAAATTTGCAGTTATTTTTTCCTGTTATTGCAATCTGAAGTTTTCGCAAGGAAATTTATACGAATAAATCAGGAAGTAATTCTGTAAAGTAAAAACCTAAACGACCATATTCTGAGTCAGAACGTAATTATATGTATGCATCGGCACGAAAAATGCTGAAGATACGCAAAACATAATTCCGTCCGCGGGTTCTCTGTCCTTGCTTCAGCGCGGAAAAATGCGTCGGCGGGCCTCGCTTTTCCGGTCGTCGGCGAGCCCGTTGCCAAGCTTATGTCACGTCCGTGACAGCTTTTTCTGAGTCGTCCTGCCTATTTTGCTGGCTGCCCCGGATGCCGACCGGGTCTTTGAACCCAAAAAAGCTCTGATCCGACCCCGGCTATCCGGAATCTGCACAACGCACGGGTGCGAAATGACTGATTTGTGACAGCTATTCACCCTGATGAGGAGAATTCACGGTTCCATCGCTCTCGTGCGGTGGATTGCGCTCTATCTCAGCGTTTGCGTAGGTACTCTTGAACGGGATTCTAATTTATCAATTTAAGAGGGAAGGCTGTGGCCGGCTGGCTCACATGAGATGGCAAGCGCCTTTCCCACGCCCAACGCGACCCGGAACGCCAAGGGATGAGGTTATGTAAGAATGCAGTGCAATATCAGGGCCTTACAGGTGTTCGAATGTGTGTTTCGCCACCGTTCCATTGCCAAGGCGGCCGATGAGCTGGCGATTACCCGTAGCGCGATCAGCCATCAGTTGCGCTACCTGCGCACCCAGATCGGCGAGGACCTGATCGAGAAAACCGGCCGCGACCTGTCCTTTACCGAGCGCGGCACCAAGCTTGCAAAGTCCTTGTCCTTTGCCTTCGCCCAGATCGAGCACTCGATCCAGAAGAGCATCAGCGAGACGACGCCGGCGCTTCGCGTGGCGGTGTGCACGTCCTTCGGCTCCGGCTGGCTGATCCCCCGGGTGAAACTCTATGCGCATGCCGCCGACTGTCGCATGCAGATCAAGCTGCAGGCCTACCAGCCGGATCTCAGCGACGCGATCGCCGACATCTTCTTCACGACCACGCCGATCAAGGACGGTTTCTGGAGCGTGAAGCTATTGCCCGAGGATCTGGTTGCCGTGGGCACGGCCGAGCAAATCCCGCCCGATCGCAAGCGCGGTTATGCGCTCATCACGACGGAGGTGGAGGAGCGCGGTTTCATGGCGGATTGGCAGGGTTATCTCGAGCTCGTCGACCGCAAGGACCTGCTGGACAATGCCGCCGTGCTCGGTGCGAGCCATTATCTCTTCGCCGTGGAAATGGCCGAGCAGGGCCTGGGCATCGCGCTGGTGCCGCATTTCCTGGCCGAGCAGCGGGTGTCCGAGGGCGGGCTCCAGGTTTGGAACGACGCGCGCATGCCGTCGGGCCGCGCCTATTATCTCAACGTCAAGCACGCCCGCCGCAACGAGACCGATATCCGCAACTTCGTCAACTGGGTGCGGCGCATGGTCGTCGATGCGCCGGCCGAACGCTTGAGCGTGCCGAACGGCGCCTGAACGGCGAGCCGGTCAGGCGAGGCCTTCCGCCGCCGCATAGGCGGTGAGCACGTCCTTGATGTTGCGGTCGTCTTCGCGCGGCAGCAGCGCGCGCGTGGTGATCGAATCGAGATGATGGGCCATCAGCTTCGAGGCGTCCTCGGCCTTGCCGGCGATCAGGCTGTCGAGCAGCTCCTGGTGTTCCGACACGGCGCAGTCCGAGGAATGCGGCCGGCCGTAGAGCGCCAGGATCAGCGAACTGCGGGCGACGAGCTCGTTCACATAGCGGATGAGGCTGGCATTGTTGGTCATCTGCGCCAGCATCGTATGGAACTCGCCGGCGAGCCGGATCGAGGTCGCATGTTCCTTTTCGGCATCCTCCGCCGCGATATGGGCGGCGAGGATGTCGATCTGCTCCTTGGTGAGCTTGCCGGCAAGCGTCTCGACGACGAGGCGCTCCAGCGCCATGCGCGTCAAAAACAGGTTGCGGCCCTCTTCCAGCGTCGGGCGCGCCACCGTCGCACCCTTGTTGGGGCGCAGGTCGACAAGGCCTTCTTCGCTGAGCCGCACCAGCGCCTCGCGCACGAGGGTGCGGCTGACGCCGAGCCGTTCGCCGATCGAATCCTCGGGCAGCTTCGAGCCGGGCGAGAGCGCCTGGTCGAGGATGGCGCGCTTCAGCGCACGATGAACGGCCTGCGAGCGACCGCGGCCCAGATCGTCAACTTTCTTCGCCATGCGGCAGTCTCCATAGTCATAAAATATATCGCGCAAATTGCACACAAAGGCCGATTCTGTCCACCGGTTCGCGCGCCGCGCGCGGGATCGTATGGGGCCGAAGACCAGCCTCCGGCGCATATTCCTTCTCACCAATGGCGACACCTCTTTACACTCGAAGAAATGCGGCTTGCTTCGCGAAGATATGCATACAATAATTGCATCCCATAGATTAAAGCTATTGCATGCGTGCCCCGACAGCGGAAATGGCACCGAAGGCTAGAAGGATGGAACGAGCATCATGACGACATTTCCCGCATCCGGCCGCATCGACGGTCCGGTTCTCCTCACGGCCCGCTGGGTGGTCGGCCACCGGGACGGCCGCCACGTCATCTTCGACGACGGCGTCGTGGTCTTCGAGGGCGATACGGTCGTCTTCGTCGGGCACGATTATCCCGGCGAGGTCGCAGAGCGTATCGACTACGGCAATGCCATCCTCTCGCCCGGCTTCATCGATCTCGATGCACTGTCAGATCTCGACACGACCGTGCTCGCCTTCGACAACCAGCCCTCGTGGAAGAAGGGCCGGGTCTGGCCGAAGAGCTACATGGACCGCGCCTACGAGATGTACACGCAGGAAGAACTGGCCTTCCAGAAGCGCTACGCCTTCGCCCAGCTCATCCGCAACGGTGTCACCACCGCGCTGCCGATCGCCTCGCTGTTCTACCGCGAATGGGGCGAGACGGATGCCGAATTCTCCGCCGCCGCCGATGCGGCGCACGACCTCGGCCTGCGCGTCTATCTCGGCCCGGCCTATCGCACCGGCAACAGCTATGTCGACGAGAACGGCAAGATCGCCTTCCACTATGACGAGGAACGCGGCTTCCAGAGCTTTGCCGCCTCGCTCGCCTTTGCCGAGCGCATCGAAGCTGAGGCCTCGCCGCTGGTGCGCGCCATGCTGGCGCCCGACCGCATCGAGACCTGCACGCCCGAGCTGCTGCGCCGCACGGCGGATGCCGGCCGCGACCTCGATATCCCGATCCGCCAGCATTGCTGCCAGTCGGAGCTGGAATTCGACCGCATCACCAGCGCCTATGGCATGACGCCGCTGGAATGGCTGGAGTCGCTCGGCGTGCTGAACGAGCGGATGCTGCTGCCGCATGGCGAACTCGTCGCCGGCACGCGCAATGTCGATCGCCCGGGCCGCGACCTCGATATCCTGAAGAATGCCGGCGCGACGCTGGTGCATTGCCCGATCGTCTCGGCCCGCCACGCCGGCTTCATGGACAGTTTTTCGAAATTCCGCGACATGGGTGTGCGCATCGGCCTCGGCACGGATACCTGGCCGAGCGACTTTATCCAGAACATGCAGGTCGGCATCCTGCTGTCGCGCGTCATGGATGGCTCGATCGACAGCGTGCGTTCGGAACACTATTTCGACGCCGGCACGCTGGGCGGCGCGGATGCGCTGCGGCGGCCCGATCTCGGCCGGCTCCAGCCTGGCGCCAAGGCGGATATCATCGTCATCGACATGGGCCACGACCGCATCGGCCACGTCATCGACCCGATCCAGACGCTGATGATGTCGGGCTCCGGTCGCGACGTGACCAATGTCATCATCGATGGCCGCTTCGTCATGGTTGATGGCAAGATCCCCGGCTTCGACGCCAAGGCGGAGCAGGAGAGGGCGCAACGCCAGTTCGACGGCCTCGTCGCGCGCTATCCCGAGCGCACCTATGGCCATCCGCCGGTCGAGCAGATCTTCTCCTCCAGCTATCCGCGCCTTCGCCGCTAAGTTTTACCGCTCCGGCAGGTGGAAGGCCTGCTGGAAATAGGAGCGGAAGGCGAGCATGGGCGGCGAGAGTTCCATGTTGCGGCGCCAGGCGAGGCCGACATCCATCGCTGGCACCGGATCGCTGATATTGACCGTCTCGATGCGCCGGCCCTCCAGCGACCAGGGCCGGTGCACCATGTCCGAGAGGATCGCCACCCCCTGGCCGTTGGCGACGAGCGATCGCGTCGCCTCGACGGAGGACGTGCGCAGGATGACGCGCGGCTGGTAGGGCGTGGCGCTCCAGTATTTCAGCGCCGAATGCGCCGCCTCGTCCACCGTCAGCATGATATAGGGCTCTTCCGCGATCTCGCGCAGCCCCACCGTCTCGGCCTGTAGCAGGGGATGCTGCGCCGGCAGCCAGAGGCGGCGCGTCGAGCTCAGCACCTTTTCCGTGATGAGCGCCGGATTGAGGATGTTGGAGGTGAGCAGCACCGACATGTCGTAGCGGTTGCTGAGCAGCCCTTCCTCGATCGACTCGCGATTGAGCTCGAAAAGCTGGATTTCCAGCTTCGGAAACAGCCGGCGCAGCCGCTCGATATGCAGGGGCAGGAAATAGCCGATGACCGTATAGGTCGCCGCGACGGTCAGCGTGCCCTCGATCTCGCTGCTGACGACGTTGAGATGCATCGCCTCGTCGACCTTCTTCAGGATCTCATAGGCATGCGACAGGAACTGCCGGCCGGCGGATGTCAGGTCCATGCCGTGCGGCGTGCGCAGGAACAGGCTGACGCCGACGGTGCGCTCCAGCTCCTTGATCGCCGTGGTCACTGCGGACTGGGAAATCGACAGGTCGACGGCGGCCTGCGAGATCTGGCCAAGCTCGGCGGTCGCGACAAAGTAGCGGATCTGTCTGAGGCTGATCGTCAAGGCTGTGTGCCCCTATCTGGTTTCTCGCGAAGCGGTATCAAAAAATCAGAACAGGCGATATCGAAATGGGCACGAAGCCGCTCCATTGCGGGCATTGCCAACCTATCCAACTGTTTTACCTTGTTTTTGCAGCGCAATAAAAATGGGCATCATGTTCTGATTTTCAGAATTCATATATGTAAAAATAGAATTTTTCAAATGAAGATAGATGGCCTAGCGTTTCCCTCGTCCGACAAAAGCATGTGAGGGAAGAGACATTGCGTGAGGTAGTCGACATCAACTGCGACATGGGCGAGGCCTTCGGCCGCTGGCGCGTCGGGGATACCGATGACGCATCCCTCATGCCGCTGATCAGCTCGGCCAATATCGCCGCCGGCTTCCATGCCGGCGATCCGAGCCTGATGGACCAGACCGTCCGGCTTGCCACCCAGCACGGCGTCGGCATCGGCGCCCATCCGGGCTACAACGACCTCCAGGGTTTTGGCCGCCGCAAGATCGCCGGCACCGCCAAGGAACTCGTCAACGACATGGTCTACCAGGTCGGCGCCATCAAGGAATTCGCCCACCGTCACAGCGCCCGCCTCCAGCATGTGAAGCCGCACGGCGCGCTCTACATGGAACTGGCGGTCAATCCGGAACTGTCGCAGATCTTCGTACAATACATGCGCACCGTGGAGCCGAACGCCTACATCTTCTGCATGGGGGGCTCGGCCACCTGGCGCGCGGCAATGGAGGTCGGCCAGCCGGTCGTGCGCGAATTCTACGCCGACCGCGACTATGACGACAGCGGCTCCATCGTCTTCACCCGCGATGCCGGCCGGCCGGACCCCGCGGCCATCGCCCGCAAGGTCGTGCGCGCCTGCAAGGAAGGCAAGGTCAAGACCGTCAAGGGCAACGACATCGCCATCGACTTCGAATCCATCTGCTTCCATTCCGACACGCTCGGCGCGCTCGACATCGTGCGCCAGATGCGCGAGGCGCTCGTTGCCGAAGGCATTCGTATAACGCCCGTCTCCGATGTGGCTGGGCACTAGAGCAATTCCAGCAAAAGTGTGAAGCGGTTTTGCGTTCGGAATTGCGAGAAAATTGAACATTTCAGTGGAGAGAGACATGAGCAAGATCGAGATCAGATCGCCCCTGCCGGGCACCTTCTACCGGGCCTCCTCGCCGGATGTGCCGCCGTTCAAGGCGGATGGCGCCAGCGTGGCGAGCGGCGATGCGATCGGGCTCATCGAGGTCATGAAGACGTTCCAGGAAGTGCCGGCAGGCGTCGACGGCAAGAACATCACCTTCCTCGTCGACAATGAAGAGCCGGTCATGGCCGGCCAGGTCATCGCCGAGGTGGAGGCATGACGATCCGCTCGCTCCTCGTTGCCAACCGCGGCGAGATCGCGGTGCGCATCATCAAGGCGGCGAAGGCGCTGGGCATTCGCACCGTGCAGGTCCATAGCGCCGCGGATGCCGACATGCTGGCGGTGAAGCTCGCCGATGCGGCCGTCGACATCGGCTCACCGGCGCCCAAAAAATCCTATCTCAACATCGAGGCGGTGGTGAACGCCGCCAAGGCGGCCGGCGTGGATGCCGTGCATCCGGGTTACGGCTTCCTGTCGGAAAATGCCGATTTCGCCGATGCGGTGGAAGCGGCGGGGTTGATCTTCATCGGCCCGAAGGGTGACGCGATCCGTCTGCTCGGCGACAAGGTCGCCGCGCGTGAGGTTGCTGCCAAGGCCGGTGTTCCGACCGTGCCGGGCAGTGCTGGACGCCTTGCAACGATCGAGGAAGCCCGGGCCGTGGCGGCGAAGACCGGTTTCCCGATCATGATCAAGGCGGCGGCAGGCGGCGGCGGTCGCGGTATCCGCATCGCCGCCGACCTCGCCGACCTGGAGCGCCATTTCCCACAGGCCTCCGCGGAAGCATTGGCTTCGTTCGGCGATGGCGGACTTTATCTGGAGAAGGTCATCACCAAGGCGCGCCATGTCGAGGTGCAGATCCTCGGCGACGGAAAGAACTTCATCCATTGTTTCGAGCGCGAATGCTCGCTGCAGCGCCGCCGCCAGAAGGTCTGGGAAGAGGCGCCGTCCTTCCTGCTGCCCGCCGATGTGCGCACCCGGCTTTGCGACAGCGCCGTGGCGCTTGCCCGCGAGGTCGGCTACCGCGGCGCGGGCACGGTCGAATATCTCTTCGATGAAGTGACGAACGAGTTCTACTTCATCGAGGTCAACACCCGCATCCAGGTCGAGCATCCGGTCACCGAGATGATCACCGGCATCGACCTCGTCGAAGAAATGATCCGCATTGCCGGCGGTGCGCCGCTGTCGATCCGCCAGGAGGATGTGCAGGCCGAAGGCCACGCCATCGAGTGCCGCATCAATGCCGAAGACCCGGCCAAGGGCTTTCTGCCGGCACCGGGCACCATCACCAGGCTCGCCGTGCCGGAAGGCGAGGGCATCCGCTTCGATACGATGCTCTACGAAGGCTACACGATCCCGCCCTTCTACGACTCGCTCGTCGGCAAGCTGATCGTCTGGGCCGAGACGCGTGATGCCTGCCTCAAGAAGCTGAAGGGCGCGCTCGAAGGCCTGACGATCGAGGGCATCCGGACGACGGTGCCCCTGCATCTGGCACTTGCCGAGGACGACAGCGTCCGGCGCGGCGCCTTCGATACCCGCTTCCTCGAAACATGGCTTGAAACCGAATTCGCCGCGAAAGCCGGCGCGACTGCGGAGGTTGCCTGATGAGCATCAGATACACATTCGGGGGCGATGAGCACCTCTTCGTCGAATGCAGCGAAGACATGTCGCTCGAAGCCTTCTTCAAGAGCCTCTCCATGGCGAAGGGCGTGCGCGAAAGCGGCATCAAGGGCGTCACGGAGATCTGCCCGGCCAATGCCTCGTTCCAGATCAAGTTCAACCCGGATATCATCCATCCCGACGATATCCTGAAGGAAGTGAAGTCGATCGAGGGCGCGGCCGCCAAGGCCGAGCCGGTTCTGAAGACCCGCATCGTCGAAATCCCCGTCTTCTATAACGATCCCTGGACGCACGAAACACTGATGCGCTTTCGCGAGCGCCATCAGGACCCGACGGGCACCGACCTCGACTACGCCGCCCGCATCAACGATTACGGCTCGGTCGACGATTTCGTCGGCGCCCATTCCGGTTCGCCTTGGTTCGTCTCGATGGTCGGCTTCGTCGCCGGCCTGCCCTTCATGTACCAGATGGTCGAGCGCCAGCGGCAGATCCAGGTGCCGAAATACCTGCGCCCGCGCACGGACACGCCAAAACTGACGGTCGGCCATGGCGGCTGCTTCGGCTGCATCTATTCGGTGCGCGGTGCCGGTGGCTACCAGATGTTCGGCATCACGCCGATGCCGATCTTCGACCCGACCCAGACGACCAGTTATCTGCGCGATTTTATGGTGTTCTTCCGCCCCGGCGACATCGTGAAGTTCAAGCCGATCGACCGCGATGCCTATGACCAGGCGGTCGAGGATGTCGACAAGGGCCGCTTCGCTCCCCCGATCCGCGAGGTGAGCTTCGATCTGAGGGAATTCCAGAAGGATATCGACGGCACAAACGCCAAGCTGGAGGGCATGCTCTATGGCCATTAAGGTTCTCCACCACGGTCTCGCGACCACCGTCCAGGATCTCGGGCGCCCCGGCTATTTCCACCTCGGCATCCCCGTCGGCGGCGCGATGGACCGCTACGCGATGCGCGCGGCAAACCTGCTCGTCGGCAATGACGAGGGTGCCGCCGGCCTCGAAGCAGTCTTCATCGGCCCGAAACTCGAATTCACCGAAGACGCGCTCGTCGCCATTACCGGCGCCGACATGCCGGCCAAGGTCGATGGCGTTGCCCAACCCGGCTGGACCGCCTTCAAGGTCAAGGCCGGCCAGACGCTGACTTTCGACTTCCTGAAATCCGGCGCCCGCATCTGCATCGCCGTCTCCGGCGGCATCGACGTGCCGGAAGCGCTCGGCAGCCGCTCGACCTATCCGATCGGCGCGCTCGGCGGCTTCAAGGGCCGGCCGCTCGCCGCGGGTGACGAACTGCCGGTCGGCAAGGGAAGCCTTGCCAACGAGGGCAAGACGGTTGCCGAGGAGTTGCGTCGCAAGCCCGGCATGCCGGCGGAACTGCGCGTGCTGCCGGGCCTCTACTGGCACCGCGTCACCGAGGAATCGCAGGAAAACTTCTTCGCCGACGAATGGAAGGTGGCGAACGAGGCGGACCGCATGGGCTATCGCTTCAAGGGCGGCCGCAAGCTCGATTTCGTCGAGCGCGAGCAGCCCTTCGGCGCGGGCTCCGACCCGTCGAACATCGTCGATAGCTGCTACCCCTACGGCTCGATCCAGGTGCCGGGCGGCACGGAACCGATCATCCTGCACCGGGATGCCGTCTCCGGCGGCGGCTATTTCATGGTCGGCACGGTCATTTCCGCCGACATGGACCTGATCGGCCAGCTTCAGCCGCACACGCCCACCCGCTTCGTCAAGGTGACGATGGAAGAAGCGCTCGCCGCCCGCAAGGACCGTGCCGCACTTCTGGAGAGGCTGCGCGCGACCTTCAACTGACACCAAACGCATTCATCAAAACAAGAGAGGGAACTAGAATGAACACGCTCGTCAGAACTGCACTCGCCACCACGGCCCTGGCCTTCGCGCTCAACGGCGCGGCCGTGGCCGAGACCTGGTATCCCTATGACGCCCAGGCGATCGAGCCGCCGTTTGCCGCGGACGGCAAGCCGGTCGACGTGAAGTATGAACCGCTCGCCAAGGCCGAAAAGCCCTGGAACATCTGCGTCTCCTTCCCGCATATGAAGGATGCCTACTGGCTCGGCGTCGATTATGGCGTCGCCGAACAGGCGAAGGACCTCGGCGTCAAGATGAACCTCGTCGATGCCGGCGGCTATACCGAACTCGCCAAGCAGATTAGCCAGATCGAGGATTGCGTCGCCGGCGGCGCGCAGGCCGTGGTGATCGGCGCCATCTCGTTCGATGGCCTGAACAATCTCGTCTCGGAAGTCACCAAGAAGGGCATCCCGGTCATCGACGTCATCAACGGCATTTCCTCGCCGGACGTCACGGCCAAGTCGCTCGTCTCCTTCTACACGATGGGCCATGAGACCGGCGCTTACCTCGCCAAGAAGCACCCGGCGGGCAGCGATCCGGTCAAGGTCGGCTGGTTCCCAGGCCCGGCCGGTGCGGGCTGGGTGGAAGCCGCCAACAAGGGCTTCATGGAAGCCGTTGCCGGCTCCGCCGTGCAGGTGCTCGATCCGAAGTTCGGCGATACCGGCAAGGAAGCGCAACTGAAGCTGGTCGAGGACGTGCTGCAGGCAGAGCCCGACGTGCGCTACATCGCCGGCACGGCGGTGACGGCGGAAGCCGCCCAGGGCCTCATCCGCGAACGCGGCCTCAAGGGCCAGGTCGAGCTTCTCGCCTTCTACATGACGCCCGGCGTCTACGAGGGCATCAAGCGCGGCTTCATCCTCGCAGCCCCGGCCGATTCCATGGTCATCCAGGGCCGTATCGCCATCGACCAGGCGGTGCGCGCGCTGGAAGGCAAGGAACTCACCAAGCATGTCGGGCCAAAAATCTTCGTCGTCGATCCGTCGAATGTCGAGACCGTGCTGCAGACCAACATCCTGCCGCCGGACGGCTTCAAGCCGGTCTTCGGCGTGAACTAAGCGAACCCAATGCGGCCCCGGCATTCGCCGGGGTCGCCATAGGAGAGGGGACGAGGGTGACCGGTTCCGCGATGCCGCTCGTCGAGATGACGGGCATTACCAAGTCATTTCCGGGGGTGAAGGCGCTGGATGGCGTGTCCTTCACGCTGATGCCGGGCGAAGTGCATGTGCTGTTCGGCGAGAACGGTGCCGGCAAGTCGACGCTGATCTCCATCCTGTCCGGCGTCTATCCGCAGACGGCAGGCACGCTGTTGCTGAATGGCGATGCGGTCTCCTTCGCCTCGGTGGGGGACGCCAAGAAGAACGGCGTCGCTGCCGTCTTCCAGGAATTTTCGCTCGTGCCGACCATGAGCGTGGCGGAAAACATCTATCTCGGCAGCGAGCCGAAGCGCGGCCCCTTCACCGACAAGGGCGCCATGCGCCGCGGTGCCGAAAAGCTCTTCGCCGATCTCGGCTTCCCGATCGACGTGCGCCGCTCCGTCGTCAGCCTCTCGCGCGCCGAACAGCAGATGACGGAAATCGCCAAGGCGATCCATTCCGAGGCGCGCATCCTTATCCTCGACGAGCCGACCGCCTCGCTCACTGAACGAGAGACGGAAACGCTGTTTCGCATCGTGCGCGAGGCGAAGGCCCGCGGCGTCGGCATCGTCTATATTTCCCACCGCATCCAGGAATTCTCCCAGATCGCCGACCGCATCACGGTGCTGCGCGACGGCAAGCTGATCGGCACGGTCGGCGTCGATGCACTGTCTCCCAAGGCGCTCGTCGAGATGATGACGGGCCGCGCCATCGACGAGATTTACCCGACGATCGCCCGTAAGCCGGATGGCGACGTGCTGCTGTCGATCCGCGGCCTGAAGGCCTGGGGTGTCGGCGGCGTGGATATCGATGTCCGGGCAGGCGAGGTGCTCGGCGTCGCCGGCCTCGTCGGCAGCGGCAAGTCGCGCACCTGGCGGGCCGCCGTCGGGCTGCTGCCGATCAAGGCCGGCTCCGTGACGCTGAAGGGCAGGGACGTCACCCATGCGCCGACCCGCCGCTTCGTCGGCGACGGCGTCTTCTATTTGCCGCCGGACCGCAAGTCCGAAGGGCTGATGCTGTCGGCAACGACCCGCCGCAACATCGATCTCGGTGCGCTTGAACGCGATGAAGCCTCCGGTTTCCTCGGCGCGCTCTCGCCGGCAAAGTTGCGCACCATCACCGATGGTATCGCCCGGCGTGTCGATATTCCCGAAAACTACATGGGCCGCGCCATCTCGACACTGTCGGGCGGCAACCAGCAGAAGGCGCTGTTCGGCAAGGGTTTCGGCCGCGACTACGACCTCTACATCTTCGACGAACCGACCGTCGGCGTCGACATGGGCACGCGTGCAGCCCTCTACCGGCTGATCAAGGAACTGGCGGAGGCCGGCAAGGCCGTCGTGGTCATCTCCTCCGATCTGCCCGAAGCCATGAACCTTGCCCACCGCCTTGTCGTCTTCTCCGCCGGCCGCATTTCGGCGGAGCTTGAGGGCGACGCCATCAACGAGGAAACAATCCTCGCCTCCTTCTTCTCCCATGAAAGGCCAGACGCATGAACACCAGCGCCCAACCGGTGGCGGAGACACAGGCTTCGGCCGGCTCGCCGATCCTCGCCTTCCTGCGCACCGTCTTCGTGCGCGCCGGCGTCCTGCCGTTCTTCCTCGTCGCCGCCCTCATCATCTTCACGCTCGCCTCGACGCAGTTCCTGTCGGTGCAGAACCTCACGAACGTTGCGCGCCAGTCGGTCTACCTGATCCTCGTGTCGCTCGGGCAGATGCTGGTGCTCATCACCGGCGGCTTCGACCTGTCCGTCGGCACGGCGATCGCGCTGACCTCCGTGGTGTCGGCGACGGCGATGGTCGCGGCGTCCGGCATGTTTCCGGATGCCGTCTGGCTCGTCATCGCGCTCGGCCTTGCCGCGGGCTTCGGCTCGGCGCTGCTGATCGGCACGCTCAACAGCATCGGCATTGCCGGCTTCAGCGTCTCGCCCTTCATCATGACGCTCGGCGTGCAGTCGGTCGGTGCCGGCATCGCACTGTTCATCACCGGCGGCGTGCCGGTCTCGGGCCTGCCCTATGAGTTCGGCGAATTCTTCGGCTTCGGCCGCATTTTTGGCGTGCCCGTGCCGGTGCTCGTCGCGCTTCTGGCGATCGCCGCCATGTGGATCCTGATGAACCGCACCCGCACCGGCGCGCAGATCTATGCCGTCGGAGGCAATATCAAGGCGGCGCATCTGTCCGGCATCAATACCCGCCGCACGCTGTTCATCGCCTATGTCGTCTGCGCGCTGCTCGCCTCGCTCGCCGGCATCCTGCTGACGGCGCGCGTCGAAAGCGGCGAGACCAATCTCGGCGGCACCATCGCGCTCGAATCGATCGCCGCCTGCGTCATCGCCGGCGTGTCCTTGCGCGGCGGCATCGGCCGTGTCGAAAGCGTGGTGCTCGGCGCCTTCTTCATCGTTCTCGTGCAGAACGGCATGAACATCATGCAGATCGGCTCCTACATGCAGATGGTGCTGCTCGGCAGCCTGCTCGTGCTCGCCGTCGTCATCGACCAGTTGCGTTACCGCATGCTGGTCGGCAGCCGCTAGAGCATTTCCAGCGAAAGCGGCATCGCTTTGGCGTCGGATAATGCGGCTCTAGAATGGAGCGGGAACTTCACGGAACCCGCTCCTCGCCTGCATCGTTTCCCTTGCAGATTTTGGCCGATAATAGTCTATAGATTTACTGGATAAATCTGATTAGACTGCCGGCCACGGTCTTCGCAGGAGGGAATGCATGACGCTCAAAACGGATGTGGCCGTCATCGGCTCCGGCCTTTCGGCCGTTGCGCTGACACTCAACCTCATCGACCAGCTGCCGCCGACCGCAAAGGTCAGCCTTGTCGGGAAAGCGGCCGCGCAGGGCCGGGGCATCGCTTACGCCACCAAGGCCGAGTGCCACCTCCTGAACGTGCCGGCCGGCCGCATGAGCCTCTTCGCCGACCGTCCGAATCACTTCCTCTCCTGGCTGGCCGAAGAGGGCTATCCCTGGTCGGCGGACGATTTCGTGCCGCGCCGGATCTATGGCAACTATGTCCGCGACTGCCTCGATGCCGCGCTGAAGCGCACCGGCAATCGCGCAGCCCTCACCCTCGTCGATGCCGAGGCGCTCAGCGCCGAAGCGGAACAGGATGGCGGGCTGTGTTTCGCGCTGTCGGATGGCACGCGCCTTTCCGCGCGTGCTTCGGCACTGTGTACGGGCGCGGGCACGCGCCGCCTGCCTTTGCCGGAAGAGGCGCTGTCGCCCGCGGTGCGCGGGTCCGTCGTGCACGATCCCTGGGCCGATGCCTGGTGGGAGCTCCTGCCGGCGGATGCAGACGTGCTCTTCGTCGGCACCGGCCTCACCACGGTCGACCAGTTGCTGCTTTTGAAGCGCCGCGGTTTTCGCGGCACCCTGCATGCCGTGTCGCGGCATGGCCTGCTGCCGCAGGCGCACCTCGCGCGCCGTGCCGATCCGGTGGAGACCGTGCTTGTCCCGGGCGAAAGCGAAATCAGCGCCATGCTCGCGGCGCTGCGCGCCCAGGCCATCGCCGCGCCGGACTGGCGGGCCGTCATGGATGGCCTGCGCCACACGACGCATGAATTCTGGCAGGCCCTGAGCGAGGCGCAACGCAGCCGCTTCCTGCGCCATGCCGCCTCCTTCTGGAATGTTCATCGCCACCGCATGGCGCCTGCCGTTGCCGAGGAGATCGACGACCTTCGCCGCTCCGGCCAGCTCGTCATCCACCGCGGGCGGCTGGAGGCGCTGCGCCGGGAAGACGGCCGGCTGGCCGTCGATCTGCGCGGGGGCGCGTCGGTGACGGCCGACCTGGTGGTCAACTGCACCGGGCTGGACCGATGTACGGTCAGCGCCTCGCCCCTGCTGAAGAGCCTCTCGGAAAAGGGCCTCGTGCGGGCCGATCCGCACGGCCTCGGCATCGCCGTCGACGACGAGGACAGCGTTCTTGCCGCCGATGACACCAGCAACGCGCGTTTCTTCGCGCTCGGGCCGCTCACCGCCGGCCGCCATTGGGAGATCACCGCGGTTCCCGATATCCGCGTCCAGGCCCGCGCGGTTGCCACCCGCATCGGCGCATTGGTCGCGGCCGGATGAGCAGGCGGCGCCGGCGCCAGGAATGGCAAGCCGGTTCCGCGCCTGCAACGCGTGGCACCCCGCCATGATCGCACAGAAATCCAAATATGCCCTGCGCGCGCTCCTGGCGCTCGCCCGGGCCGGTCCCGGCGAAACCGTGCAGATCGGCACGATCGCGGCGCGTGAGGCGATCCCCAAAAAATTCCTCGAACAGATCCTGCTCGACCTCAAACATGCCGGCCTCGTGGTGAGCCGGCGCGGCCAGCACGGCGGCTACCGGCTGCTGCGGCGCCCGGAGGATATCGCTTTCGGCGAGGTGCTGCGCATCCTGGAAGGCCCGTTCGTGCCGCTCGCCTGCCTTGCCAATGATGGCGACCAGCGCTGCGCCGATTGCCGCGACGACCGCTTCTGCGCCGTGCGCCGGGTCTTTGCCAAGGTCGCCGCCGCCTCCGGTGAAATCCTCGACGGCACGACGCTGGCGGATTTCCTGCATGAACCCCCGGAAACCGCCGCCGGCACGCCGGATTCGCCCGGCACCAAGCGGGCTTCCATTATTCTACTAAAAAGGTAGAAAATTATATCGAGCCGCGCTATCATGGTGGTCTGGCTTCTCGTTCACCGTGAGGGAAAGGACAGGGCATGTTCTTCGAAAGGGCCGTGAGGGAAGAGGGGGCTTCGTCCGTGCCGGCGATGCGCATTGCGGTCATCGGTGCCGGGCCGTCGGGCCTTGCCACGACGATCGCGCTGATGCGGCGGGTTCATCGCCCCTTCGAGGCCTGGCTGATCGATGCCGAGGATGCGCCGGGCGCTTTCGGGGATGGCCCTGCGGGCAAGGCGCTGACCACGGAGCCGGCCCGCGACCTCTCCGTCCTGCCCGATCGCCCGGATGATTTCGCCGAGTGGCTGAAGGGCAGCCTGCTTGCGGGCGGCGCTGTTGCCGCGCTGCGCGGGCCGCAGGATCTGCATGTGCCGCGCGCCGTCTTCCGCGATTATGTGATGGCCCGCTTCGGCGAGGCGCTGAGCCTGCGCCGCGACGTGCGCATCCGCACCTTCCGCGGCGCGGTGCGCCATATCGGCGTGGCGGGAACGGGCCTGCGCGTCGCCTTCCGCGATGGCGAGAGCGCCGAATTCGACCATGCCGTCGTCGCCACCGGTTTCGGCATCGCCGAGCGCGAGGCCGCCTCCTGGCGAGGCGCCGAAGCCGCAGCCGAGCGGTTGTCGCAGCGGGCAGACTCGTCGCCGCTGACGCTGGTCGGCAATGGCCCGCGCCTTGCCGCCATCCTCCTCGACCTGCGGGCGCGCGGTTTTGCCGGAGAAATCCATGTCGCCGCCGCCTCGGGCCGCCTGCCGCAGCCGCATGGCCGCGGGTATGAGGGCATGGCCTTCGGCGAACCGCCGGCCACCCGCTCGCTGAAGGATGCCTTCCGCTATATCCGCAACGAGTGTAGCGCCGCGGAGGCGCGCGACGGCGGCCAGTGGCAGACCGTCGTCGATGCAGCCTCCGCCCGCCTGTCCGTCGTCTGGCGCAACCTGCCCCAGGCCGAGCGCAACCACTATCGCCGCCATCTCCTGCGCCTGCACCGGCATTTTTCCGTCCGCATCGCCCGTGATGTGCACCGCCGCCTCGGCGCCGAATTCGAGACCGGCCGCACCCGTTTCGTGCCGCCCTGCGATCCCAAATCCGCCGACGAGAACACCATCGATTGCCGCGAGATGCCGTCCGCCCGCGCGCTTGCCGGGCTCATCGCCCGCGATGCCGCGACGCTGACGGTCGATGATTGCGGCCGCCTGCTCAGCCATGGCGAGGCGCTGTGCGGGCTGTCGGTGGTCGGCGCCATCGCCTCCAGCCTGCGCCCCGGCCCGTTCACCTTCGCCGAAACCGTGCGGCAGACCTACCGGGCCGTGCTCGACATCGCACCGCAGGGGCTTGCCCGCGTCTCGCACCGCTGAAGCCTCTCTGCCGAAAAAAGTTTGGGCGGCGCGGCAAAAACAGCGGTTTTCCGCGGATGCATTTTGCGTGGTCGTCGGCATCGTGGGATGAACCGTTCGCCTGCGGCGGGACTCCGCAGGTCTTCCATTGCGCCTTTACGGCTCGTTTGGAACCCGTTTTGCGAGTTGCCGGGGCGTTGTTGACTAACTCTACTAATTCACTAGGGTTTATGAGGGATAACGATCCAGGAGGTTGGAGAATGTCGATATTGGCTAAACGATTTGGGGCTCTCGTGGTGGGTGTCGGGCTTGTGCTCGGGGGGGGGACGGGAGCGTTTGCACAGACGATGCTGCTCAACGTCTCCTATGACCCGACGCGCGAACTCTACAAGGAATATAACGAGGCCTTCGCAAAACATTGGAAGGCTGAGACCGGCGAAGACGTGACGGTGCAGCAGTCGCATGGCGGCTCCGGCAAGCAGGCACGTTCGGTGATCGACGGGCTGGAAGCGGACGTGGTGACGCTGGCGCTCGAAAGCGACATCAACGCGATCGCCGAAAAGACCGGCAAGATCAACAAGGATTGGCGCGGCCGCCTGCCGAACAATTCTTCGCCCTACACCTCGACCATCGTCTTCCTGGTT
This sequence comes from Shinella sp. GW835-FHT14H05, assembly GCF_058793575.1. Taxonomy (NCBI): domain Bacteria; kingdom Pseudomonadati; phylum Pseudomonadota; class Alphaproteobacteria; order Hyphomicrobiales; family Rhizobiaceae; genus Shinella; species Shinella sp. GW835-FHT14H05. The sequence continues at coordinate 37,178 of NZ_JBXAFY010000020.1, forward strand.
CGCAAGGGCAATCCGAAGGGCATCCATAACTGGGGCGACCTGGTGAAGGGCGACGTGCAGATCGTCACCCCGAACCCGAAGACCTCGGGTGGTGCCCGCTGGAACTACCTTGCAGCCTGGGCCTGGGCGAACCAGGAATACGGCGGCGACCAGGACAAGATCAAGGCTTACATCGCGGAACTCTTCAAGCGCGCGCCGGTTCTCGACACGGGTGCACGCGGTTCGCTGACCACCTTTGCACAGCGCCAGATCGGCGACGTGCTGCTCGCCTGGGAGAACGAGGCCTATCTGGCCGGTGCCGAGTTCGGCGCGGATGCCTTCGACATCGTCGCTCCACCGATCTCGATCCTCGCAGAGCCGCCGGTCGCGGTGGTTGACGGCAATGTCGATGCCAAGGGCTCGCGCAAGCAGGCCGAAGCCTACCTCACATATCTTTACTCGGAGGAAGGCCAGAACATTGCGGCGAAACACTTCTACCGTCCGTCGAAGCGCGAATTGGTGAAGCCTGAGTTGCTGCAACAGCTTCCGGACATTAAGCTGGTGACGATCGACGATCCGATCTTCGGCGGCTGGGTGAAGGCACAGCCCGAGCATTTCGGTGACGGCGGCGTCTTCGACCAGATCTACAAGCCGGGGAACTAAGTCCTTTGACGACATCTGCTGCTGCTTCGGTGCGGTGGCGCGTGAGACAGCCGAGTGTCATTCCGGGTTTCGGACTGACGCTCGGCTTTTCGCTCGCTTATCTGACCCTCATCATCCTCATCCCGCTCGCCGGCCTCGTCTGGCGCTCCGCCTCGCTTTCCGGTGCGGAGTTTTTGGCTATCCTCACCGATGAGCGCACGATCAACGCGCTGGAGGTGTCCTTCGGCACGGCCTTCATCGCGGCGCTCGTCAATGTGGTCTTCGGCGTCATCGTCGCCTGGGTCATCGTGCGCTACGAATTCCCCGGCCGGCGCATCGTTGACGCGGTGGTGGACCTGCCCTTCGCGCTGCCGACGGCGGTGGCGGGCATCGCGCTTGCCGCGCTCTATGCGCCGAACGGCTGGGTCGGCCAGGTGCTGAACGTCTTCGGCATCAAGGCGGCCTTCAACCCGACGGGCATCGTCATCGCGCTCGTCTTCATCGGCCTGCCCTTTGTGGTGCGCACGGTGCAGCCGATCATGGAAGAGATCGACCGCGAGGTGGAGGAGGCGGCCGCAACGCTGGGTGCCAACCGCTTCCAGACCGTCTATCGCGTGCTGCTGCCCGGCCTGTCTCCGGCGATCCTGACGGGCTTCGCGCTGGCCTTCGCTCGCGGCGTGGGCGAATACGGCTCAGTCATCTTCATCGCCGGCAACATTCCCTATGTGTCCGAGATCGCGCCGCTCCTCATCGTCATCCGGCTGGAGGAGTTCAACTATGGTGCGGCGACAGCGATCGCCACGATCATGCTGAGCATGTCCTTCGCCATGCTGCTCGTCATCAACCTCATCCAGGCTTGGAGCCGCAGGAGGTACGGTCATGGCGCCTAATTCATCCCGCCGCCTGCGCTCGCCGACGACGGAAGCGCCCTTCGCCCGCTACGCGCTAATGACCGCCGCCTTCCTGTTCCTGGCGCTCTTCCTGCTCCTGCCGCTTGCCGCCGTCTTCATCGAGGCCTTCCGCAAGGGGCCGGGCGAATTCTTCGCCTCGATGAACGATCCGGATACGCTGGCCGCCATCCGGCTGACGCTGCTGGTCGCCGTCATCGCCGTGCCGCTCAACCTCGTCTTCGGCGTGGCGGCGGCCTGGGCGATCGCCAAGTTCGAGTTCAAGGGCAAGGCCTTCCTCACCACGCTGATCGACCTGCCGTTCTCGGTCTCGCCGGTCATTTCCGGCCTCGTCTACGTGCTCTTGTTCGGTGCGGGCAGCGTGCTCGGGCCGTGGTTGAAGAGCCATGGCATCGAGGTGCTCTTTGCCGTGCCCGGCATCGTGCTCGCCACCGTCTTCGTCACCTTCCCCTTCGTCGCGCGCGAGCTGATCCCGCTGATGCAGGAGCAGGGCACGGGCGACGAGGAGGCGGCACTGTCGCTCGGCGCGTCGGGCTGGCAGACCTTCTGGTATGTGACGCTGCCCAATATCAAATGGGGCCTGCTCTACGGCGTGCTGCTCTGTAATGCGCGCGCCATGGGCGAGTTCGGCGCGGTCTCGGTGGTTTCGGGCCATATTCGTGGTCTTACCAACACCATGCCGCTGCATGTCGAGATCCTCTACAACGAGTATAATTTCGTCGCAGCCTTCGCGGTGGCGTCGCTGCTCGCGGCACTCGCTCTCGTCACGCTCGTCGTCAAGACGGTCCTTGAACTTCACTACGGCGCGGAAATCGCTGCCGGCCGCAAGCATTGAAAGGCTAAAGCCCTCCATGGACGTCAGGGTTTCCAACATCCGCAAGGAATTCGACCGCTACCCGGCACTGAACGATGTCTCGCTCGACATCCGTTCCGGCGAACTGATCGCGCTGCTCGGCCCCTCCGGCTCCGGCAAGACGACGCTGCTCCGCCTCATCGCCGGCCTCGAACAGCCCACCCTCGGGAAGATCTTCTTCGGCAACGAGGACGCCTCGCATCGCACCGTGCAGGAGCGCCATGTCGGCTTCGTCTTCCAGCACTACGCGCTGTTCCGCCACATGACGGTCGCCGACAACATCGCCTTCGGCCTGACCGTGCGCCCGCGCGGTGAACGCCCGCCCAAGACGGAAATCCGTCGCCGGGTCAGCGATCTTCTCGACATGGTGCAGCTCTCCGGCCTTGAAAAGCGCTATCCCAACCAGCTCTCCGGCGGCCAGCGCCAGCGCGTGGCGCTCGCCCGCGCCATGGCGATCGAGCCGAAGGTGCTGCTGCTCGACGAACCGTTCGGCGCGCTGGACGCCAAGGTGCGCAAGGAACTGCGCCGCTGGCTGCGCGAATTCCACGACCGCACCGGCCACACCACCGTCTTCGTCACGCACGACCAGGAAGAAGCGCTTGAACTCGCCGACCGCGTGGTGGTGATGAGCCAGGGCCAGATCGAGCAGGTCGGCTCGTCCGACGACGTCTACGACCGGCCGAACTCGCCCTTCGTCTTCTCCTTCATTGGCGACAGCGCCAGCCTGCCCGTCACCGTCGCGGACAATGCCGTGCGCTTCCAGGACGAGCCGATCGGCATCGCCCCGAAGGCGAACGACATCCAGAGCGGCAGCGGCACCCTGTTCTTCCGCCCGCAGGACGTCACCCTCGTCACCGACCCGGCGACCCCGGCGCTGGAAGGCCGCGTCGCCACCTCCCGTCGCCTCGCCGGAACCCGCATCGCCGACCTCGACATTTCCAGGCAGGGTGAATCCCACCATGTCGAGATCGAAATTCCCCTCGATGCCCAGGCCGCGACCGGAACCATCATCCGCTTCAAGCCGACGCGCTGGAAACTCTTCGCTGAATAACAAAAAGGCCGGCTTCAAGCCGGCCTTTTGCATTCGGTTGTTATGATGAGGCCCTGCCGACGCCGCCGGCGACCAGCCGTCCCTTGTGGAACGTTGCGCCGCGGGGCGCCACGCGGGCGACGGCTTCTGCCGAGCAGCTTGCGGCGGCCAGCGTGAAGCCCGCCTCGTCGCCGGCCTTCGGCCAGGCGCGGTTGCCGTCATTGTCGAGCGGCAGCACGCCGCCGGTCGAAATGGCGAGCGAGCGGGACAGGTGGAACTCGTCCGAGCCGCGATAGAGCTGGGCGTAGAGATAGGCCTTTTCCAGCATGTCGCCACTGCCGAAGGGCGACCAGTGGTCGATCACGCTGTCGGTGCCGGTCATCACGAAGACGCCGGCCTTGGAAAGCTGCGGCAGCGGCATCATCAGCCCGCCGATCGGCACGGTGGAGGCGATCGTCATGCCGTTTGCTGCCAGTCGCGCCGCCGTCTCTTCCAGCTGTTCGGGCGCCAGCGTCGTCAAAGCGAAGGCATGGCTGATCGTCACCTTGCCCTTGAGCGCCTGGTTCTTCTCGACCGTATCGATCATGTAGTTGACGGCCGCCACGCCGGCCGGGCTCGTCTCGTGCAGGTGGATGTCCACGCCCTTGCCCGTATCGAGCGCGATCTGGAACATCGCGTCGAGCGATTTTTCCATGGCGCTGTCGACATTGGTCGGGTCGAGGCCGCCGACGAATTCGACGCCCATCTGCATGGCCTCGCGCATCAGCCCGTCGACCTTGGAATGCAAGAGGCCGTGCTGCGGGAAGGCGACGATCTCGCAGACGAAGTCGTCCTTGTGCTTCTCCAGCGCCCGTTTCAGGTGTTCCAGGCTCTTCAGCCCGCTCACCGGATCGATGTTGCAATGGCTGCGCGCGATCGTGCTGCCCTTGGATTGCAGGAGCGCGATCAGCCCCTCGGCGCGCTCGACGGAGGTCGGCAGCAATTGCGGCAGCAGCTTCTCCTCCAGCGCGATCATGTCCATGATCGTCTTGCCTTGGCGCGGACGGGGTGCCTGCCAGGGGCCGCCGTAAAAGGTCTTGTCGAGGTGGATGTGCATGTCGCGCATGGTGGGCAGCGCAAGCTGACCATTTGCCTGGTAGGTCGGCAAGCCGGCGGGCAGCGTCGCGCCTGCGCCATGCAGCGCGGCGATCTTGCCATCCTTGATCTCCAGCGTATGGAGCGCCGTGCGTGTGGCGACAACGACATCGTCGTCCCGCTCGAAACCCTCTTCGAGGCGCACGTCGGCGAGCAGGTAATGGCTGTCTTTCACGGCGGTCACGGCATTCTCCGGGGCACAATCGGTCGTTTGCGCCGCGGCCTCGCGGCTGATGCCGCCGGTCAATCCGGCGATTGCGGCGGCGGTGGTGAACTGGCCGATGCGGCTCAGAAAGGCCCTGCGGCTCTGCGATATGGCATGTTGCAACATCGTCTCCTGGTCAAGCTTGGAAGGAATGACGCATTCTAGGAGACGGGGCTGTCGCATGGCAGCGACATTTGGCAATGCTGGCTATTCGATTCGCCACTGTTCAGCGCGAGAGACCGCAAAAGGCGATCAGCCGTTCGGCGAGATCCAGCGCCACCGTGGAGGCCGTATCGCGGTAGAACAGGGCAAGTTCGAAATCGTCGACCGGCGGCAGGTGCTCGGCCGCGCCCAGCACCCGATGCGCGGGCAGGCGGCAGCTTGCCGGCAGCAGGCTGACGCCGAGCCCTGCCGCAGAGGCCGCGGCAATGGCCGCCAGCCCCGCACCGCTATAGCTGACGCGCCAGCGCATGCCGAGCCCGTCCAGCGTCTGGCACAGTTCTTCGCGGTAGAGCCCGTTCACCGGAAAGACGGCGAGCGGCACCGGCGATTGTTCGATGGCTGGATGTTCCTGGCTGTCGAGCCAGAGCAGCGGCTCCGGCCGGGCGGCGCGCGGCAGGTGCACGCGGCGCTGCTTGACAAGCACCAGGTCCAGCTCTTCCTGAAGATAGGCCCGATGCAGGTCGGGGCTGAGCCCGCTGGTGACGTCGAGCCTGAGATGCGGATGTTCCCGCTTGAAGGCCGCCAGCAGGTCGACCGTCGGCACGGTGAAATCCTCCGGCATGCCGAGCCGCAGCACGCCGTCGCGCCATGGGCCGGTCAGCGCATCATGCGCCTCCTCGTTGAGCGCGATGATGCGCCGCGCATAGCCGAGCAGCTTGATGCCCTCTTCGGTGAGCCGCACCTCATGCGAGGTGCGCTCGAACAGCGCCTTGCCGAGCAGTTCCTCCAGCCGGCGTACCTGCTGGCTGACGGTCGATTGCGACAGCGACACCCGGTCCGCCGCGCGGGTAAAGCTGCTGGTCTCTGCGACGGCCACGAAGCTGACCAGAAGCTGCGGGCTGAACATGGGATACCGATTCATCGTCCGCTGCCCAAGTGTTGGCGGTCGCTTCTTGTAGTGAATGCGGACGTCGCTTCCAAGGGGCCGGCCGCACGCAAGGCGCGGCCGGTTTTGTCAGGCTTAGAAGCTGACGGCGCGGTCGCCGTCTTCGTCCTGGATGCGCGTCGGCAGGCCGATGCGGTTCAGGAGATTGATGAACGGCTTCGGCGGCAGCTCCTCGACATTCGCCATCGTCTTCACATCCCACTCGCCGGTCGCGACGAGCATCGCGGCGGCGACCGGCGGCACGCCGGCGGTGTAGGAAATGCCCTGCGAACCGACCTCTTCGTAAGCTTCCTTGTGATCGGCCACATTGTAGATGAAGACGGTCTTTTCCTTGCCGTCCTTCAGGCCCTTCACGTAATCGCCGATGCAGGTCTTGCCTTCATAGTTCGGTGCAAGCGACGACGGGTCCGGCAGCACCGCCTTGACGACCTTGAGCGGCACGACCTCCAGCCCTTCGGCGGTCTTGACCGGCTGCTCGGAGAGCAGGCCGAGGTTCTTCAGCACGGTGAAGACGTTGATGTAGTGGTCGCCAAAACCCATCCAGAAGCGCACATTCGCGCCGTCCATGTTCTTCGCCAGCGAATGCACCTCGTCATGGCCGCAGAGATAGGCGCGGCGCGTGCCGACGACGGGCAGGTCATAATCTTTGCCGATCTCGAACATCTTGTTGGTCTGCCACTGGCCGTTCTGCCAGGAATAGACGACGCCGGTGAACTCGCGGAAATTGATCTCCGGGTCGAAGTTCGTGGCGAAATATTTGCCATGGCTGCCGGCATTGATGTCGACGATGTCGACGTCCGTCACCGTGTCGAGATATTCGTCCTTGGCGAGCTTCGCATAGGCGTTGACCACACCCGGATCGAAGCCGGCGCCGAGGATGGCGGTGATGCCCTTCTCCGCGCATTCGGCCGCGCGCTTCCACTCGTAGTTCCCGTACCACGGCGGCGTCTCGCAGATCTTGCCCGGCTCCTCGTGGATCGCGGTGTCGATATAGGCAACGCCCGTATCCATGCAGGCGCGCAGCACCGACATGTTGAGGAAGGCGGTGCCGACATTGATGACGATCTGGGACTTGGTCGACTGGATGAGCGCCTTGGTCGCCTCGATGTCGAGTGCGTCCAGCGCGTGGCCTTCCAGCACGCCCGGCTGTTTCATCGCCTTCTTCTCATGGACCGACGCGATGATCCTGTCGCACTTCGCCTTGGTGCGCGAAGCGATATGGATATCGCCGAGCACGTCGTTGTTCTGGGCGCATTTGTGCGCCACGACCTGTGCGACGCCGCCGGCGCCGATGATGAGCACGTTCTTTTTCATGTCGGGGGATATCTCCTTCTACCCGGTAGAAGCCTCAGGAGAGGCTTTCTTCGTAGTCCGCGTAGGTGAATTCGCGGACCGTTCTGATGCTGCCATCCAGTTCGCGGATGGCGATCGCCGGCATTTTCACGCCGTTGAACCAGTTCTTCTTGACCATGGTGTAGCCGGCCGCATCCTGGATGGAGAGGCGGTCGCCAACCTTCAGCTCGGTCTCGAAATTGAACTCGCCGAAAATATCGCCGGCGAGGCAGGATTTGCCGCAGACCATGGTGCGGTGCGGCCCGGTGTTGGGGGAAATCTTGGCGCTCTCGCGATAGATCAGCAGGTCCAGCATATGCGCCTCGATCGAACTATCGACGATGGCGAGGTGCTTGCCGTTGTTCAGCGTGTCGAGCACCGTCACTTCCAGCGTCGCGGATTTGGTGATCGAGGCCTCGCCCGGCTCCAGATAGACCTGAACGCCAAACGCGCCGGAGAACCGCTTCAGCCGCTCGGCGAATTTTTCCAGCGGATAGTTTTCGCCCGTAAAATGGATGCCGCCGCCGAGGCTCACCCACTCCGTCTTCTTCAAAAGTGGCGCGAACTTCTCCTCGATCGTGCCGAGCATGCGGTCGAACAGGTCGAAATCACCGTTTTCGCAATTGTTGTGGATCATGAAGCCGGAAATCCGGTCCATCACGGCCTCCACCTGCTTCACGTCCCATTCGCCGAGCCGCGAGAAGGGGCGGGCGGGGTCGGCGAGGTCGAAGCTGGAGGAGGAGATACCGGGATTGAGCCGCAGGCCCCGCACGATGCCGGCGGCCTTGTCGGCGAAACGGTCGAGCTGGCCGATCGAGTTGAAGATGATCTTGTCGGCGTGCGACACAACCTCGTCGATCTCGTAATCCGCATAAGCGACCGAATAGGCGTGCGTTTCCTTGCCGAAGCGCTCGTGGCCGAGGCGCACCTCGTTGAGCGACGAGGAGGTCGTGCCGTCCATATAGTCGCGCATGAAATCGAAGACCGACCATGTGGCGAAACATTTCAGCGCCAGCAGCGCCTTGGCGCCGGAGAGTTCGCGCAGGCGCGCGACCTTCTCCATGTTGGCGAGAAGCTTCGACTTGTCGATCAGGTAATAGGGCGTGGTGAGGGACATGGCGGGACCTCTTGTGCGGGTGGATTGGTGGCAATGCCGACAGAAACGCGCATAGCGGAGGCGAAAACCTCCTGCTTCACGCTATTCGGAACTGGGGAAAACGGCGGTTACGGGATCGTCGTGCGGACACGGCGATGCGGCAGCGCTTTTGCGCTGTGGGCCGCACGCAGGGAGCCTGCCGGCAAAACGGCACAAAAGCCCGACTGTGCCGCTAAGGCACCGATCAAAAAGCGTTCTTCCGTTCGGGGGGCATCGAGAGCGCCCATCCCCGATTGGAAGAGGGCGTCGCAAGACATGGCGTCCTCCCCAACCAGCAGATGAAACCTGCATTCAGTGGCGGCTCTCTAACATGGGCGCGCGGCCAATTTCAATGCGCCTCTTTGTCCGAAAATTTGTGAATTTCCCTCTTGCACCTCTAGTCGCTAGAGGTCGTAGAACATCCTCGACAGACTTAAGAGGATTGTACGATGTCCGATGTGAAAGAGACGCGTTTCCGGGTTGGCGGCATGGATTGCGCCTCCTGCGCCAGCAAGATCGACACCGCCGTGCGCCGCATGCCGGGCGTTTCCGACGTGTCCGTTTCCGTGACCGCCGGCACCATGCGCGTGCAGCACGATGCGGCAAGCGACCTGGAGGCGATCGCCCGCAAGGTCACCGGCCTCGGCTACGCGGTGACTCCGGCGGCAGCCATCGCGGAAAAGCCGGCGGCGAAACACGAGCACGGCTCCGGCTGCTGCGGTGGACACGACCACGGACACGATCATTCGCACGGCCATGACCATGACCATGACCACGATCACGATCACGCCGGCCACGACCACAAGCCGAAGGCGGCTGCCGTCGAGGGCCTGCACGGCCACGATCACGGCCCGACCGAGGGTCCCTGGTGGAAGGGCAAGAAGGGCCGTCTGACCATTCTCGCCGGCGCGGCGCTGGTCGTCGCTTACGGCATCGGCCATCTCTTCCCGGCCATCGAGACCTATGCTTTCGTCATCGCCATGTTCATCGGCCTCGTGCCGATCGCGCGCCGCGCCATCATGGCCGCGCTCGCCGGCACGCCCTTCTCCATCGAGATGCTGATGACCATCGCCGCCGTCGGCGCGGTGATCATCAATGCGACGGAAGAGGCGGCCGCAGTGGTCTTCCTCTTCCTCGTCGGCGAGCTTCTGGAAGGGGTCGCCGCCGGCAAGGCGCGTGACAGCATCCGCTCGCTCTCCGCCCTCGTGCCGAAGACGGCGCTGCTTGAAGAGAACGGCAAGACCCGCGAAGTCCCGGCCGAATCGCTCGCGGTCGGTGCCGTCATCCTCGTGCGCCCGGGCGACCGCATCTCTGCCGACGGCACGATCATCGACGGCGACAGCGCCATCGACGAGGCGCCCGTCACCGGCGAAAGCACGCCGGTGCGCAAGGAGGTCGGCGACACTGTCTTCGCCGGCACGGTGAATGGCGATGCGGCGCTGCGCGTGCGCGTCACCGCGGCGGCGGCCGACAACACCATCGCCCGCGTCGTCAAGCTGGTCGAGGAAGCCCAGGAATCCAAGGCCCCGACCGAGCGCTTCATCGACCGCTTCTCGAAATATTACACGCCCGGCGTGGTCGTCGTCGCGGCGCTCGTCGCGATCATTCCGCCGCTCTTCCTCGGCGGCATCTGGAGCGAATGGGTCTACAAGGGCCTCGCCGTGCTGCTGATCGGCTGCCCCTGCGCGCTGGTCATCTCGACGCCGGCCGCCATCGCCGCCTCGCTGTCCGCCGGCGCCCGCCGGGGGCTGCTGATGAAGGGCGGCGCGGTGCTGGAAGGCCTTGGAAAGCTCACCGCAATCGCCTTCGACAAGACCGGCACGCTGACGGAAGGCAAGCCCAAGGTCACCGACATCCTCGCTTTCGCCACGCCGGCCGATGAAGTTCTGCGCCTCGCCGCATCGCTTGAAGCCGGCTCCAGCCACCCGCTGGCGCTCGCCATTCTCGGCAAGGCGGCCGAAGATGGTATCGCCGCCCCGGTGGCGAGCGGTTCGAAGGCACTCGGCGGCAAGGGCGTCACGGCAACCGTCGAGGGCAAAGAAATCTTCCTCGGTTCCCCCAAGGCAACGGCCGAGCGGGTTTCGCTTTCCGACGCGGTGAAGGCCGCCACCGCAACGCTCAACGATGACGGCAAGACCGTCTCCATGCTGGTCGTCGACGGCGTACTCGCGGGCGCCATCGCCATGCGCGACGAGCCCCGCGCGGACGCCGCGGCAGGCCTCAAGGCGCTGAAGGATGCCGGTATCAAGACCATCATGCTCACCGGCGACAATGCCCGCACGGCAAAGGCCGTCGGCGCCGAACTCGGCATAGAAGTGCGCGCCGAGCTGATGCCGGAAGACAAGCAGCGCATCGTCGGCGAGTTGCAACGCGAAGGCTACGTCGTCGGCAAGATCGGCGACGGCATCAACGACGCTCCGGCACTTGCCGCCGCCAATGTCGGCATCGCCATGGGCGGCGGCACCGATGTGGCGCTGGAAACGGCGGACGCCGCCATCCTGCACGGCCGCGTCGGGGACGTCGCGCTCATGACGGACCTGTCGAAGCGCACCATGCGCAACATCGTGCAGAACATAGTGCTTTCGCTCGGCCTCAAGGGCGTGTTCCTGGTGACGACCATCGTCGGCATCACCGGCCTCTGGCCGGCAATCCTCGCCGATACCGGCGCCACCGTGCTCGTCACGCTGAACGCGCTGCGACTGCTCCGGCCAATCAAATGAAGCGCAGGGCAGTCATGGGCCTTGCCGTGCTTGCCGCGATCGTCGGAGCGACGGTCGCGGCAAAGGCGCCGGTCGGCGGCGTGGCGAAAGAGCGGGTCTTCACCTTGCAGATGGTCGACGGAAAACCCTTCCGTTCGGCCGATCTGGCGGGAAAACCCTATCTCGTCTTCTTCGGCTTCACCCATTGCCCGGATGTCTGCCCGACCGCACTGTTCGAGCTGACGGGCCTGTTGAAGGACATCGGCCCCGCGGCGGACCGCATCACGCCGCTCTTCATCTCGATCGATCCCGAGCGCGACACGGCGGAGCTTCTAAAACTCTATATGACCTCTTTCGACCCGCGCATCATCGCTTTGCGCGGCGATGCGGCAGAGACGAAGGCGGCCGCAGACGCCTTCTCGGCCTTCTACCAAAAGGTGCCGACGGCCTCGGACAGCTACACGATGGACCACACCGCCGGCCTGTTCCTCATCCGCGCCGATGGCCGGCTCCAGGGCATGCTGGACATGCACGAGCCGCGCGAAACGCAGCTCCAGAAGCTGAGGCTGCTCGCTGAATCCTAATCGTGCTCGTCGTGGCACAGGTCATGGTTGGCGAGCGCGCGGATGACGTAGCAGTCGCGCACCTGGTTGGTATGGCAATGGGTGGTGATGCGCTCCAGCTCGGCCTCCAGCTTGCGCAGGCGGGCGATCTTCTGCCGCACGGTCGCAAGCTGCTCGGCGGCGATGCGGTCGGCATCCTGGCAGGGGCGTTCCGGGTGCTGGCTGAGCTCGATCAACGCGCGGATGGCATCGATGGTGAGGCCGAGGTCGCGCGCATGGCGGATGAAGGCGAGGCGCTCGCGCTCGCCGTTCGAATAGCGCCGCTGGTTGCCCTCCGAACGTTCGGCATGGGAGAGCAGCCCCATCTGCTCATAGTAGCGGATGGTCGGAACCTTGACGCCCGTCGCCTTGGAAAGATCCCCGATCGTCAGCATGCTCGTCTCCTAATCCGCCACCCGCGACATTTTCGACCTTCACGAAATCCTGAAGAGAAGCCGCGCGCAATGGCCTTACAGTGATCCCACACAAATGTGAGGAGAATCGTGCCAAATCAAGCGTGCCTTCTGTCGCTGCTTTCGTTGTTGACCGCCAGCGCCGCCATTGCCGCGCCGATGAGCGCTGGAGGCGCGATCGTGCCGCATGAGACGGTGCTGTCAGGTCTCGTCATCGAACACGCGGATATCGTCGCGGGTGCATATGGCGCCCCTGCGCGGGCCTATCTGACACTCTACAATGCCGGCACTGCCGACAAGCGCATCCTCGACGTCTCCGTCGACGGTTTTGGCGTGCCGATGGTGAAGCGGCAGGATGAAAGCCTCCCCGTGGCGGATGCCTTCCTGGTCATCCCGCGGCAGGCCGAGCTGTTCATGGCGCCGGGCGCGCTGTTCCTCGAACTCGACGAGACGCTGGATGTGGAAGGCGAGCGCATGATCTCCGTCACCTTCGACGATGGCAGCGTGCTGACAGTGCCGGTGACGCTGTACCCGCCCGGCGGCGTGCGCACCGCGCATCACCACGGCATCGGTGACTTCGAATAGAGCTGCTGACGAATTATTGTTCGCCGCGTGTGCCTTCGTGATCGCTTCGCGCAAGAAAGCGGCGATAAGGGTCTTGATGCTCCAGCGGCTTGAGGTTTTATGCTCGCGAAAATCGGATTTGCCCCGGATTCGGGGCGCCAAAGCCACGAGTGAGGCCAAAGGGGCCTTAAGATTAACGAAGTTCTAAGCAATCGCTTGGAGTCTAAGCCCGAGATGCGCCGTCCCTGTTTGGCGCCCCCGGATCCCTAACAACCGAAAACGCACCATGTTTCGCAATCGCTTTTCTCTTGAAACCGCCCGTTCGCGTCTTTCGCTCCTCGCGCGGCTTGCCGCCGCGACCATCGCCGGCGGCCTGCTCGCCGGCTGCATGGCCATGGATGTCGCGTCGCTGGCCGAGGCGCCGCAGCTTTCCAACAAGGTGAAGGCTGAAATGTCGAAGAAGAAGATGCGGCCGGAAAGCCCCGTGCTGGTGCGCATCTTCAAGCAGGAAAGCGAGCTCGAAGTCTGGAAGGTCGATGCGAGCGGCAAATATGCGCTCTTCAAGACCTATCCGATGTGCCGCTGGTCCGGAAAGCTGGGGCCGAAGACGAAGAGCGGCGACCGCCAGGCGCCGGAAGGATTTTACCATGTCTCGGAAGGCATGTTGAACCCGAACTCGCAATATTACGTCTCGTTCAACCTCGGTTATCCGAACCGGCTGGAATCCGCTCTAGGCTATACGGGCGAAGCGCTGATGGTGCACGGCGCCTGCTCGTCCTCCGGCTGCTACGCCATGACCGACCAGGGCGTGGGCGAAATCTATGCCATCGTGCAGAAGGCGCTCGATGGCGGCCAGCAGCGCTTCCAGGTGCAGGCCTATCCCTTCCGCATGACGACGCAGAACATGGCCAAGCACAAGGGCGATCCGAACATGCCGTTCTGGCGCACGCTGAAGGAAGGTTACGACGCCTTCGCCTTCACCCGCAGCCAGCCGAAGGTCTCGGTCTGCGGCGGCCGTTACGTCTTCAACAGGGAGTTCGTGGATGGCGAGCCGAGCGATCCGCTGGCGCAATGCCCGGCCGCGGTCGGAGAAAATGATCTGATGGCGAAGATCGGCGCGGAACAAAAGAAGCTGGATGCGGCTTTTGCCGGCGCCACACCGGTTTCGAGCTTCGCCTATGTGGACGGCGGCATGCATCCGAGCTTCCGCACGCTTTTGAAGAAGCAGGGCGCGAAGGGCCTGGCGGCCCAGATCTCGCGCACGAAATATCCGGTCAGCCGGCCCGATGCGGCCTTGGCCGACCCCTATGACGATTGAAGTGTGAGGACACGCATTGACGGGTGAAAGCGTAAGCCGCCGTTCCTTCCTGCTCGGCAGCGCTGGATTGGCAACCACGGTTCTGGCCGGCTGCACCACGCCGGTGCGCGAACGGGTCGCGATAGAGCCGGAGCCGGTCGATACCAGCATCTACGCCGGCATGTACGGCGCGCAGTTCGATGGCCAGTACGAGCTGCCGGCCATTCCCTACCAGAAGATCGACCGGCGCTTCTATCGCCAGATGGTGCCGAACCCGACCGGCGAGCGCCCCGGCGTGCTCGTCGTCGATACGGCAAGCCACTTCCTGTATCTCACCTATGAAAACGGCCAGGCGATGCGCTACGGCGTCGGCCTCGGCCGCGCAGGCTTCGAATGGGCCGGCCGTGGCGTCATCCAGTACAAGCGCCAATGGCCGCGCTGGACCCCGCCGGATGAAATGGTCGCCCGCCAGCCGGAGCTGGAGCCCTACAGCATCGCCAATGGCGGCATGGAGCCGGGCCTCAAGAACCCGCTCGGCGCCCGCGCGCTCTACATCTTCCAGAACGACGAGGACACGCTCTACCGTATCCACGGTTCGCCGGAATGGTGGACGATCGGCAAGTCCGTCTCGTCGGGCTGCGTGCGCATGATGAACCAGGACGTGGTCGATCTCTTCAACCGCGTGCAGAACGGCACGCCGATCCTCGTGCTCGGCAATGCCGCGGTCGCCGCCGCCTATTGACTGCATACGATTTTCGCGCGTTATTGCGCACAATTCTTGATCCGACCTTCAGGCGGCGGATCGAGTTGTGCCCAAACGGAGACGCGATATCATGGCCGGGATCGAAACGCTTTTCACCAACGCGACGCTGGCGGATGGATCGCTGAAGGATATCGGCGTTGCCGGCGGCCGCATCGTCGCAATCGAGCCGGCCGGTACGGCGGCGGCGGGAGGTCGAACGATCGATATTGCCGGTGCCCTGCTGGTGCCGGCCTTCGTCGAGGGCCATATTCATCTCGATACCAGCTTCTACGGCGACAAGTGGATCCCGCACAAAGCCTGCACCAGTGGCTTTGACGTGCACGAGCGCGTCGCCTTCCAGGCGCAGAACATGGCGCAGGCCGCACCGATGGACGAGCGCGCGCGAAAACAGCTCGAACTCTGCGTCGCCAACGGCTCCCTCCAGATGCGCAGCCACGTCATGGTGGATGGCTCGGTCGGGCTGAAGTCGCTGGAAACGATCCTGAAGATCCGCGAGGAATACCGCGATATCATCGACATCCAGCTCGTCGCCTTCCCGCAGAACGGCATCCTGAAAAGCCCCGGCACGTCGGAACTCCTCGACGAGGCGATCGCGCTTGGTGCCGATCTCGTCGGCGGGCTCGACCCGGCAAGCTTCGATCGCGATCTGCAAGGCCATCTCGACGTCGTCTTCGGCGTGGCGGAAAAGCACGGCGTCGGTGTCGATATCCACCTGCACGATTTTGGCTCGCTTGGCGCCTTCACCGTGGAAGAAATCTGCGCCCGCACGACGGCGCTCGGCATGCAGGGCAAAGTGGCGATCAGCCACGCCTATGGCCTCGGCGATCTCGACCCCGATTCCGCCCGCCGCATCGGCGCAAAAATCGCCAAGGCCGGCGTCTCCATCATGACCAACGCCCCCGGCGACCACGTCTTCCCACCGGTCGCCCTGCTGCGTTCGGAAGGCGTCACCATCTTCAGCGGCAGCGACAATATCCGCGATTCCTGGTGGCCCTATGGTGACGGCGACATGCTGAGCCGCGCCATGATGATCGGCTACCGCTCCGGCTTCTACACCGACGACGAACTCACCGCCGCCTTCGACGTGGTCACCACCGCCGGCGCCAAGGCCCTCGGCCTCGAAGGCTACGGCATCGCGCTCGGCGCCAAGGCCGATTTCGTGACGCTCGCCGCCGAACATGTGCCGGAGGCCGTGGTGGCGGTGCCGAAGCCGCGTCGGGTGTTCAAGGCGGGGCGGCTTGTGGCGGAGAATGGGGCGGTGGTGCGGTAGCAGCGAAGAATGCGCCCCCTCATCCGGCCCTTTCGGGCCACCTTCTCCCCGAGGGGAGAAGGGAAACGGGACGCCGGTGCTCTTCCCTTCTCCCCAGCGGGGAGAAGGTGCCGGCAGGCGGATGAGGGGGCGGCTGTCGCTTACGTCCGCGGCTTCAAGTTCTCAGGGTCGTACAGCGGCTTGTAGCCGATGCTGACCACCTCGACCGGATAGGTCTCGGCAAAATATTCCACATTCAGCTTGCGGCCTTCCTGGCAATAGGCCCAGGGCAGGTAGGCGAGGGCGATGTTCTTGCCGATGGTCGGGCCGAAGGCGATGGAGGTCGTGTAGGAGCGGCGGCCGAGTTCGTCGACCAGCACTTCGCCGGTCTCCGGGTCCATCACCGGCAGCGTGCCGACCGGGTAGCGCTTCACGCCGGCCTTGTCGGTATTTTCCGTCATGACGAGCGTGCAGAGCATGGCGGGCTGGTGCTCGCGCGCCTTGTATTCCAGGTGCTTCGCCTTGCCGCGGAAATCCGCTTCCTTGACCTTCGGGCGGGCGAGGTCCGCTTCGATGAGGTTGTACTGGGTGAGCAGGTCGGCATTCTGCAGGCGCAGGCTCTTTTCCATGCGGCGCGAATTTGCATAGGTCTCGACGCCGAAGGCCATAACGCCGGTGGCGCGCAGCGCGTCCCAGACGGCCAGGCCATCCTCGTATTTCATATGCAGTTCCCAGCCCTGCTCGCCGACATAGGAGATGCGGAAGGCGGTGACGTTTTTGCCGCCGATCTCGATCTGCTTGATCTGGGCGAAAGCGAAATTTTCCGGATCGAGGGCGGCCGGGTCGGACACGGCGTTCTTCAGCGTATCGCGGGCGTTCGGTCCCCAGATGCCGATGGTGATGAATTTCTCCGTCACATCGGTGATGGTGACGTCGAGGCCGCGGTCTTCCGCAACGCGCTTCATGTAGTGGAAGTCGCGCGGGCCGGCGTCTGCACCGTTGATCAGCCGGCAACGGTCCGCCATGCGGATGACGGTGAAGTCGGCGCGCACCATGCCCTCGTCGTCGAGGAAGTGGGTGTAGATGCCCTTTCCGATATTGCCGTCGCCGCCGATCTTTGCGGCGCAGAGCCATTCCAGCAGCGCGACATGGTCCGGCCCCTCGATATCGACCATATGGAAATGCGAGAGGTTGACGATGCCGCAATCCTCGCTCATCGCCAGATGCTCGGCATTCGAGACGCGCCAGAAGTGGCGGCTGTCCCATTCGTTCTCACGCACCGGAACCTTGTCGGCGTATTTTTCCAGCAGGTGCTCGTTGGCCTTGTAGCCATGCGCACGTTCCCAGCCGCCAAGCTCCATGAAATAGCCGCCGAGTTCTTTTTCGCGCTCATGGAAGGGCGAGCGCTTGGCGCCGCGGCCGGAGGCATAGGGTTCGCGCGTGTGCACGGCCGGGAAGTAAATCTTCTGGGCGGCCTCGAAGCAGCGGCCTTCGATGAACTCTTCCGTCAGCTGGTGCGGGTAGAAGCGGGCATAGTCGATCGAGTTGTGGTCGATCTCGGTGCGCCCGTCCGTCATCCAGTCGGCGATCAGCTTGCCGTAGCCGGGGCCGTCCTTCACCCAGATGGCGACGCAGTACCACAGGCCGCGCACCTTCTGGCTCTCGCCGCAGGATGGGCCGCCGGCGGCCGAAACCTGGAGCAGGCCGTTGAAGGAATGGCTTTCATTGTAGCCGAGTTCGCCGAGAATCGGCGTCAGCTCCATGGCGCGTTCCAGCGGCTCGATGATCTGTTCCATTTCGAGGTCGCGCTGCGAGGGCGAAAGGCGTGCCTCATGCTTTTCGAGGATGTTGCGCGGGTGGCAGAGGCGCGGATTGGTGGTCTCGTAATAGCCCCACTCGATCTGGCCGCCTTCGGTGGTCTTCGGGTCGCCGGTGTCGCGCATATAGGCGGAGTTGCCCTGGTCGCGCAGAAGCGGGAAGCCGATGTCCTTGCCGGTGTTTTCGAATTCGTTGTACGGGCCGAAGAAGGTCAGCGGATGATCGACCGGCATGACCGGCAGGTCCTCGCCCACCATTTCGGCGATGAGACGGCCCCAGATGCCGGCGCAGACGATGACGTGGTCGGCCATGATGGTGCCGCGATGCGTGACGACGCCCTTGATGCGGCCGCCCTCGACGATCAGCGACTGGGCCGGCGTGTTGCCGTAGACCTGGAGCTTGCCGGATTTTTCCGCCGCATCCACCAGCTTGCCGGCAACCGTCTGCGAGCGCGGCACGACGAGGCCGGCGTCGGGATCGAACATGCCGCCCATCACCTGATCTTCCTCGATCAGCGGGAACATTTTTTTGATCTCAGCCGGCGAGACATAATGCGCGCGCGTGCCAAAAGCCTTGGCGGAGGAAAGCTTGCGCTTGATCTCTTCCATCCAGGTGTCGTCGCCGGTGCGCGCCACTTCCAGGCCGCCGATGCGGGCGTAGTGGCCCATCTTCTCGAAGAAATCGATCGAATACTGGGTGGTCCAGACCGAAAGATAGTCATGGCTCGTCGTGTAGCAGAAGTCCGAGGCATGCGCCGTCGAACCGATGTCGGTCGGCACGCCCGACTTGTCGATGCCCACGATATCGTCCCATCCGCGCTCGATGAGATGATGGGCGATCGACGCGCCCACGATGCCACCCAAACCGATGATGACGACCTTCGCCTTTTGCGGAAACTCTGCCATTTTCTGGACCCCGATGAAATATTGAAGCCGATTTTAGGGCCTCGTTCGGTGCCAGTGCAGCCTGTCTGCGACGGGCCAGCGACCAGTTCCGACAGTCGCGGGAACTGGTCGTGTCGCAAGGGCTCTGCGCCGGCCGGCAGACCCTAGCCGATCATCGGGCCGGCGCAATGCTTTTCGGTGGGGTTCACGCCGCCGCGCCAAGCGGCGCGGCAGCCTCACGCGAAAGTACCGCTCGAACTGAGGGCCGCGCCTCCACGCGAGTGCCCAGCGCGCGAAGCGTGTCCGGCACGGCGATGCCGCACATGGCCGCCCAGCGCAGCATGACATAGAGAAAGGCATCGGCCGCCGAAAAACGCCGGCCGAAAAGGAAGTCGCCTTCGACGCGGGAGGCGACCCAGTCGAAACGCCGCGCAAGGGTCTCGCCCAGCCATGCCTTCTCCTCGGCATTGTCCGTGAAGAACAGCCGCACAAAGGGTTTTTGTACCTCGGTGGAGAGGAAGGCGAGCATTTGCAGGTGGCGCGTGCGGCCGAGCGGACCGTCGGGGATGAGGCCGTCACTCTGCATGGCGATCCAGTCGAGAAGCGCGACGTTTTCCGTCAGGAGCGTGCCGTCGTCGAAGACGAGGGCGGGCACGTAGCCGTTCGGATTGACCGCCTCGTAGGGGCTGCCATCCTCCAGCACATGCCGGAAGATATCGACCTTGTGCGGCCGGAACGGCAGGCCGGTTTCGACCAGCAGGATATGGGCCGCCTGGCTGCAAGCGGTGGGCGTGTAATAAAAGTCCATCTCTCGTCTCCTCGCTTTCGGTGAGCCTAGTGTGGAGGCGATTGGCCGATGAGGTCAGAGGCAAACAGGCTGCCTTCGGGGCAAATACGCCACTAGTCTCCCAAGGTGCGAAGGCGGTTGCGCTGGCGGTATTGCGCGGGCGTCACGCCGACGCGGCGGCGGAAGAGTTTGCGAAAGAAGGTCGGATCCTCATAGCCGACGGCGACCGCAATCTCTTCGATCGCCATGGGTTCGGTCTCCAGCATCTGCTTGGCCTCTTCGATGCGCATGGCCTGCACATAATCCACCGGCGCATAGCCCGTCGCCGCCTTGAACTGCCGCTTGAAGGTGCGCTCCGCCAGGCCCGAACGCGCGACCATCGCCGTTACCGGATTGCTGCTCGCATAGTGGTCGGCAAGCCAGGTCTGCACATCGGCGATCGCGGCATTGTCGTGCTGGCGCGGCCGGGTCATGGAGGCGAAGGGAAGCTGGCCGTAACCCCGGTCGCCAAGCAGGAAGAGCCTCGCGATGCGGGCGGCTTCCTCCGCCCCGCAGAACCGGCCGATAAGGTAGAGCGCCAGATCCTGCCAGGACGACGCGCCGCCCGTGGTAATCAGCCGCCCGGCACGCCCGCTGTCGCAGAGAATGCGTTCCGGCCGGAATTTGACGTTCGGATAACGATCACGAAAAAGGTCAGCCATGATCCAGTGCGACGCCGCATCCGCGCCATCGAGCAGGCCGGCCTCCGCAAGCAGCACCGCGCCGCTGCAGGCCGAGCAGACCAGCGCATCCGCCGCGATATGCCGGTGGACCCAGGCGATTTCCTGGCCCCAGCGCCCCTCCGGCGACAGGCCGGGTTCAAGATGTATGTCGCAGACGACGACGATATCGGCCGTGCCGCCCTCAAGCCCCTGCTGTGGCATCACCCGCACGCCACTGCCCGTCTCGTAGGCGCCGGTTTCCGCCGCGATGAGCATCGGGCGCAGGCTGCGCAGCGCATTGGGTCCGCGGCCGGCTTCGCCCAGCACCTCGTGCAGCCCATAGGGCGCCATGGTGCCGCTTTCCGGCAGCGAAAGAATGGCGATGGTCAGCGGGCTTGTGGGTTTCGGGCGGGAGGGCATGGGGCAAGTCTGGCACATTTGCCCCGAATTTGTCGAGAACGTCTCTACGAAAGGGCGGCAATCCCCACCATGGTTTCATCGTCAGCAACAAGGACAGGAGAAAGCCATGAGCATCGAACATGGAACCGTCGACATCACCAAGACCTTCGCCGCACCCGTCGCGGCGGTCTTTGCGGCCTGGTCGCTAGAGGCGGCGCAACTGGCCTGGGGCGATCCCGGTCCGGACTGGCAGATATGCTTCGAGCGCTTCCGCTTCACGGTCGGCGAAAGCGACCTCTGCCGCTTCGGCCCGAAGGACGGGCCGACCTATCTCAACGAAAACCGCTATCTGGAGATCGCCCCGGACAGGCGCATCGTCTATGCCAGCACCCTGCGGGAAGCCGGCATACTCAGCTTTTCCGGCACGGTGGTCGTAACCTTCGAGCCGGCGGACGGCGGCACGCGCATGCGGCTCGTCGAGCAGGGCCTGTATTTCGATGGTCGCGACAGGGCCGACGACCATTGCGAAGGCTGGCGCGCCATGCTGGAGGCGATGGCCGGCTATCTCAAAGATGTGCCGTATAGGGCGGTGGGTTGAAGAAATCGTCCGCCAGGCCGTTTTCATAGATCACCGGTGCGGCGCTCATCTCCTCCTCGGAGACGTCCTCAAGGGTGCCGGCGTTGATGCAGTAGAAGTGCCCCATGAAATCCTTGAGGTAACCGCGCGAGAAGGGGCGGATGCCGCAGCGTTTGCAGAAATAGTGGTCGACATCGCCCACCGGCCAGCCGGATTTGTCGGCGCGGTAGCTGACGAGGTGGTCCTCGCCGGACAGCAGCTTGAAATCCTCGCGCGGGGTAAAGGTCTTCAGCATGCGCGTGCGCCGGCAGAAGGAGCAGTTGCAGCGGCGCAGGCCCTCGTCGAGATCGAGCACCGCTTCGTAGCGAATGGCGCTGCAATGGCAGCGGCCGTGATAGGTCTTTTTCATCGTCCTTCTCCTCGGGCTTGCAGGATATAGGCGACCAGCCGGTCGAGGCATTCGCCCCAGCCCTCGGCATGGCTGTCGCGGGATTCGACGGTGTCGAACGGTGTCTGGGCGAAGGTCAGCCGGGTCTTGCCGTCCCTGTCCTCGAAGGTCACGGTCACCAGCGTGTCCGGGTCGTCCTCCCCGGTCCAGCGGAAGGTGAAGACGATGCGGCGGTTCTCCGTAATCTCGCGATAGGTGCCGCCCATCGGATAATCCTTGCCCTCGGGCGAGCGGATGACCGCCGACCAGGCGCCGCCGGGGCGGAAATCCAGGCGGATCGCATGGGCCGAAAAATCCTTCGGCCCCAGCCAGCGGGCCATGTGCTCCGGCGTCGTCCAGACCTTGAAGACGAGCGGGCAGGGTGCATCGATCAGCCGTTCGATGAAAAGGCCGATGGGTTCGGCGGTCTGCTGCATGGTTTTTCTCCTCAGCTCTTTTTGTCCGGGTCGCCGGCCTGCAATTCCCGGAGATAGTCGTCGAGCCGGCCGAAGCTGGCGTCCCAGAAGCGGCGGTAGCGGGAAATCCAGCCGTCGGCATCCTTCAGGGGGGCCGCTTCCAGATGGCACGGGCGCCATTGGGCGCTGCGGCTGCGGGTGATCAGCCCGGCGCCCTCCAGCACCTTCAGGTGCTTGGAGACGGCCGGCAGGCTCATCTCGAAGGGCGCGGCAATGTCGTTCACCGTCGCGTCGCCTTCGGAAAGCCTGGCGAGGATCGCGCGGCGCGTGGGATCCGCAAGGGCGGCGAAGGTCAGGCTCAGCGGATCGCTCACGTATTTATCCGTTCAGTTAATTAACTTATCGGTTTAATAATGCCATCCACGTCGTCCGTCAAGCCCCCGTCGCCTTGACAGGGCAGGGTGCCGCTGCGATCGATCGCGACGGCAACGGGGAGAACCATGCAGATGACAGAACGAGCGGCCGAGCCCGGCCATCCACCCGAGGCGCACGGCCATGGCGTGCCCTTCGGCGAGGCGCTCAAGGTCTGGGCGCGGGTGGCGGCGTTGAGTTTCGGTGGCCCGGCCGGGCAGATCGCCTTGATGCACCGCATCGTCGTCGATGAAAAACGCTGGATCGGCGAGAGCCGTTTCCTGCATGCGCTGAACTATTGCATGCTGCTGCCCGGCCCGGAGGCCCAGCAGCTCGCCGTCTATATCGGCTGGCTGATGCATCGCACGCTGGGCGGCCTCGTCGCCGGCCTGCTCTTCATCCTGCCCGGTTTCCTGTCGATCCTGGCGCTGAGCTACATCTACGTGCTCTTCGGCGATGCGAGCCTCGTCGAGGGCCTGTTCTTCGGCCTGAAGGCAGCGGTGCTGGCGGTCGTCGTGCAGGCGGTGTTCCGCATAGGCAGCCGCGCGCTCACCAATCCGGCGATGATCACGATCGCCGCCGCCGCCTTCATCGCCATCTTCGCCTTCAAGGTGCCGTTCCCGCTGATCATTCTGGTGGCCGCCGTCGTCGGCTACGCCGGTTCCAGATCCGGTTCCCGCCTGTTCCGCACATCAAGCGGCCACGCCTCGGCCAACGGCAAGGTGCTGCAGGATCGCGATTCGCTGCTTGGCGAGGCGACGCCGGCGCATGCAAAACCCACGCTCGGCTGGTCGCTGAAAATCTCGGGCGCGCTCACCTGTCTCTGGCTCGGGCCGGTGGCGCTGATCTGGTTCATCGCCGGTGGCAACAGCGTGTTTGCCGAGATCGGCATCTTCTTCAGCCAGATGGCGGTCGTCACCTTCGGGGGCGCCTATGCAGCGCTCGTCTATGTCGCGCAGGAGGCCGTGCAGCACTATGGCTGGCTGAAGCCGGGCGAAATGCTCGACGGCCTCGGCATGGCGGAGACGACGCCGGGGCCGCTGATCATGGTGCTGCAATTCGTCGGCTTCCTCGCCGCCTGGCGCGATCCCGGCAGCCTGAACCCGCTGACAGCGGCGACGCTCGCCGCGATCCTCACCACCTGGGTCACCTTCGTGCCCTGTTTCCTGTGGATTTTCCTCGGTGCGCCCTTCATCGAAAAGCTGCGCGGCAATGCGGCGCTCTCCGGCGCCATGTCGGCAATCACCGCCGCCGTCGTCGGCGTGATCCTCAACCTCGCGGTGTGGTTCGCCGTGCACACGCTGTTTCGCGAGGTAACCGTTCTTGCCGCCGGGCCGCTGCGGCTCGAACTGCCGGTGCCGGCAACGCTCATCCTACCCTCGGCGCTGCTTGCGGCCGCCTCCGCCTTCGCGCTCTTCCGCCTCAAGGCGTCCGTGCTGCTGACGCTCGGCCTGTCGGCGCTTGCCGGCATGGCCTGGACGCTGGCTGTCAGCTGACCACGTTGCGCACGAAACGCACCGGCGTTTCGCCGGGGTTTACATAGGCATAGGCCTGGTCGGTGCCGTAGACGGCGAAGCTGCCGGCTGGAAAATCCTTCGCCGTGCCGGACAGTTCCAGCCGCAGCGTGCCCTCGGTGACGAAAACCATTTCATGCCAGCCGGCGGGGTCCGGCTCGGCATCGTAGCGCTCGCCGGGGCCGAGCGACCAGAGCCACATCTGCGCCTCCGTCGTCGCTGGCGCGGAGCCAAGCAGCACCGCGGTGCTCTCAACATCCTTGCCGCGCCACGTCACCTCATTGATCTCGGCGGATGGCGCGCGGGCCGGGTCGCGCACGAGATCGACGAAGCCGACGCCGATCGCGGCGGCAAGCTTGTCGAGGCTCGATAGGCTGATATTCGCATCGCCCCCCTCGACTGCCACGATCATGCGCCGGCTGATGCCGGAGGCTTCCGCCAGCGCTGCCTGGCTGAGGCCGGCCTGCTGGCGCAAGCGGCGCAGATTGCCGGAGACATGGGCGAGCACGTCGCCGCGTTCTTGACTGTGCAATATATTGCTCATATCGTTCCGTCATCAAAAGGGCGGCCTGTCCGCCTGCCGCCTTCTAACCCGAAAGGACCCCGCCATGAAGATACGCGATTTCGGCGTCGAGATCTGGATGAACCGCTACGAGAACCACTGCGAACTGAACCTCGCGGAGACCTGCGTCGAATCGCTGACGGTGGAAGAACTGCTCGACATGGCCGGCAAGAAGGACACCATCCTCGCCGAACTCCTGCCGATGAAGCTCACCTATGGCGCAATCGAGGGCAGCGAGCGCCTGCGTAGCCTCATCGCCGCTATGTACGATAAGCAGGCGATGGAAAACGTCGTCGTCACCCACGGCGCGATCGGCGCCAATGCGCTGGTGCATGAGACGCTGGTGGAGCCGGGCGACCGCGTCATCTCGGTCCTGCCCACCTACCAGCAGCACTATTCCATCCCGGAAAGTTTTGGCGCGGACGTGCAGATCCTGAAGCTCACCGCCGAGCACGGCTTCCTGCCGGACCTTACAGAACTGCGCCGCCTCGCGACGCCGGGCACCAAGCTCATCTGCCTCAACAACCCGAACAACCCGACCGGATCGCTGATGGACCGGGATTTCCTGATCGAGGTTGTCGAGATCGCGCGGGCCTGCGGCGCGTGGATCCTCTGCGACGAGGTCTATCGCGGCACGGACCAAGAGGGCGACGGCATGACGGCGTCGATCGCCGACCTTTATGAAAAGGGCATCAGCACCGGCAGCATGTCGAAGACCTATTCGCTGGCCGGCCTTCGCCTCGGCTGGATCGTCGGCCCGAAGGACCTCCTGCACGCCGTCTCGATCCACCGCGACTACAACACGATCAGCGTCGGCATGCTGGACGATCATTTTGCCGCCATCGCCCTTGAGAACCGCGACAAGATGCTCGCCCGCAGCCAGGCGATCACCCGGACGAACCTCGCCATCCTCGCGGAATGGGTGGACGGCGAGCCGCTGATCTCCTGGGTCAAGCCGAAATCGGGCACGACGGCGCTCCTGAAATACGACCTGCCGCTCACCTCCGAGGCCTTCTGCATCAAGCTGCTGGAGCGCACCGGCGTCATGCTGACACCCGGCAGCGCCATGGACATGGAGGGCCACCTGCGCATCGGTTACACGAACGGCGAAACGGTGTTGCGCGAAGGTTTGGGGCGAATTTCCGCGTTTTTGCGGGAGGAACAGGCCGTTTTGGCGGCCTGAAGCCCCTCGGCGGCCCGTTTTCGTTAACGGAGGCTTACCAGACCCATGCGCGATCTGCATGGGTGGCCTGCCAGCTTAGCGCTGTTCCGCAGTGCAGCATAAGCCTATAAAGGGGTCATCGAAAGACGCGGCGCCACGGACCGGTGCCGAACAGAGAGCCTCACGAAAGGGGATCATCATGAACATGGCACGTTCCTTCAACAATTGGCGCAAGTACCGTCAGACCGTAACCGAACTCGACCGCATGACCGCCCGCGAACTGCGCGATCTCGGTATCGAGCGTTCGGAAATCAAGGCAGTCGCCCGCGCTGCCGTCGGCTTCTGATAACACGCCGAAAAATAGCAGAATTTCGAAGACGCTCGCCTCCGGCGGGCGTTTTTGCATCTGCGAAGGCCTTGCCCTCCATGTGGATAATTCAATCCAGTTGAGGTACCCGTTAAGCGCATAGCGCATAGCTGCCTTGCAAAACAATGCCTATCAATTGAGCAAGAATCGCGTATAGTCATACTTATCGAAGCAACGTACCTCCTCCCACGAAGCTTCGATGTTGCAGAAGGCCCACTCCTCCTCCCAGGGCCGACTGCGGGAATGGCGACACTCCTCCTCCCAGTCGTCATTCGGTTCTATCGGAAAGCCTGCCGCACCTCCTCCCGCGGCAGGCTTTTCCAATTCTGGACCCTGTTTTTCCCTGGAAATGAAAAAGGCCGCAGAATCCCGCGGCCTCATATGTTTGATTGAAAACGCGAATCGTCAGGCGACGCTGCGCAGGCTCGGCGCTTGGGCCTGGCGCGCAGCCGGGATCTGCTGGAGCACTTCGAGCGCCAGCGCGCGGGCATTCTCCTGCGCCTTGTCGAGATTGCTGACGCGCTTGGCGTCCATCGAATAGAGCGTGCCGCCGCAGCCGAACATGTCGCGGAAGGCGGAGCGTTCGATGATCGGCGTTTCAAGCAGGTGCACGCGGCGTGCGGCGAGCAGGTCCTTCACGGCATTCATCGCGCGCGTCGTCACCATGGAATTCACGCGGGTGAGCACGACGGAATGGCGGATGCGGATATTCGCCTTGTCTTCCAGATATTGCAGCAGCTCGATGACATTGGCGCCGCCCTGCGCGTCCATGGCGGAGCCCTGCACGGGGATCAGCACGTAGTCGGAATAACCGACGG
Organism: Shinella sp. GW835-FHT14H05; assembly: GCF_058793575.1. Lineage (NCBI taxonomy): Bacteria > Pseudomonadati > Pseudomonadota > Alphaproteobacteria > Hyphomicrobiales > Rhizobiaceae > Shinella > Shinella sp. GW835-FHT14H05. The sequence continues at coordinate 63,934 of NZ_JBXAFY010000020.1, forward strand.
CCTTGGCGAGCAGCGAGCTGCGCGAGCCCGGCAGGTCGATCAGCACGAAATCGGCGCGCGCCTTCTCGTCGCTGAGCTGCCGGTCGATCGAGCTCATGGTGACATAGGGCACGACGTTCAGCCGGTTGCCGAGCGCGCCTTCGGAATTTTCGAACCAGCGGGTGATCCAGTGCTGCGGATCGGCATCGAGCACCGAGACGCGGTAGCCGAGGCGGGCGAGTTCGGTCGCAAGCAGCAGCACGGCGGTGGTCTTGCCGGCGCCGCCCTTGGTGTTGGCGAAGGTGATGACAGGCATAATGGTCCCCGGATCGGTTCGTGAGCCGGTCATCGCTCCTGACGAAACACCTTGCATGGTGCTTCGTCATCCTTACCATTTATGGTTAACGGCAGGTAAAAATCGCTTACCGGCGGCGGTCCGCCGCGAGGATTTCACGGGCGATTTGGTCGAGCGGCAGGATGCGGTCGACGCCGCCATGCGCAATCGCCTCCTTCGGCATGCCGAAGACCACGGACGTCGCCTCGTCCTGCGCCACCGTATAGGCGCCGGCCTGGTGCATCTCGGCCATGCCGCGCGCGCCGTCATCGCCCATGCCGGTCATGATGACGCCCATGGCGTTGCCGCCGGCCGAACGCGCGGCAGAGCGGAACAGCACGTCGACGGAGGGCCGATGGCGCGAGACGAGGGGGCCTTCGCGCACCGCCACATGATAGCGCGCGCCCTGACGCTCCAGCATCATGTGCCGGTCACCGGGCGCGATCAGCACATGGCCGCGCAGCACGGGATCGCCATGCACGGCCTCCTTGACCTCGACTTCGCAGAGACTGTTCAGCCGCTTGGCGAAGGCTGCGGTGAATTTTTCCGGCATGTGCTGCACGATGACGAGGCCGGGGGAATTGGCCGGCAATTGTTCGAGCATCACGCGCAGCGCCTCGGTGCCGCCGGTGGACGCGCCGACGCAGGCGACCATTTCGGTCGTCTTCGCCATGGCGCGGCCGGACGGCGGCGGCAGCACGGCATCGGCAGTGAGTTTCGCCGTCGGGCCTGTCGGCACGGCCGCGCGGCGGTGGGAGCCAATGCGGGCGACGGCCGCACCCTTGACCGCCTCGCGGATGCGCGTGCCGGATTCGGCGAGGTGGTCGGCAGCGCCGATCTTCGGCTTCAGGATGATATCGACGGCGCCGGCCTCCAGCGCCTGCATCAAGGTTTCCGAGCCCTCTTCCGTCAGCGACGAGCACATGACGACCGGGATTGGCCGCTGCGACATCAGCTTGCGCAGGAAGGTGATGCCGTCCATGCGCGGCATTTCCACGTCCAGCGTAATGACATCGGGCATTTCCTCCTGGATTTTCTTGGCCGCCATGAAGGGGTCGGAGGCCGCCCCCATTACCTCGATCTCCGGATCCTGCTCCAGCACATGGGTGAGCGCCTGGCGCACGCTCGCCGAGTCGTCGATGATGAGAACGCGGATTTTCTTTACCGGAAGGGGCATCAGATCTTCTTGAAAACCGTGTTGGCGACCTGGCGCACCGGCAGGGTGATGCCGGTGACCGTTTCGGAATGGCCCACATAGAGGTAGCCGCCGGGCACGAGGCAGTCGCAGAGCCGTGCCAGCACCTTCGCCTGCGTCGGTTTGTCGAAATAGATCAGCACGTTGCGGCAGAAGATCATGTGCATCGGATCGCCCACCTTGTAGGCGCTGTCCATGAGGTTCATGCGGGCAAAGCCGACCGTCGAGCGCAGGCGCGGATGGATGCGCACCTCGCCGCGAGCGGCGTCACGCGATGTCATCACGTAGCGCCGCTGCATCTCGGCCGAGACGGGCTGGATCATGTCGCGCGGATAGACGCCGCGCCGCGCCGCCTGCAGCACGTCCGTCGAAAGATCCGTGGCGAGGATGCGGTAGTCGATACCGGATGTCGCATCGGCGAAATCCTGCAGCACCATCGCCATCGTATAGGGCTCGGCGCCGATCGAGCAGGCCGCACTCCACAGCCGAAGCCGCTTGTGCCCGGCCGCCACCATTTCCGGCAGGCCGGTCCTCGACATGTATTCGAAATGCTTCGGCTCGCGGAAGAAATCCGTCTTGTTGGTCGTCACGGCATCGATCAGGAAGATCGCTTCCTTCTCGATGCCGCCACGCTTGAAGAGATAGTCGCAATAATCGTTGAAGTTGGTAATGCCGGTTGCCCGAAGGCGCCGCCGCAGGCGGCCCTCCAGCATCGTCAGCTTCGAAACCGGCATCTTGATGCCGCTATAATCATAGATGTAGCGCGACAGGGCGTCGAAGTTCCGGCTGCTCAGCCCGTCCTCCGTCCCTTGCGCCCGCAATGCTGCTCCCACGCCCGTACTCCTGAAATTATGCCGTGGCGGCTAGGCGGTTTGCCGTGCCCATCATCGCGACCTCGGCGCCGGAAAACAGGCGCGCGAGATCCACGATGACGACGAAGGCGCCGTTGCGGCGCACCACGCCGGCAATGTAGTCGGACGACCAGCGCACGCCGATGTCCGGCGCGCCCTCGATCTCCTCTTTGCGGAAGGGGATGACCTCGAAGACCCGGTCGGCGACGAGGCCGAGGGTGAGGGTCTTCTCCCCCATCGGCACGTCGAGGACGAGTGCCCGCGTGTGCGGCGTCTTCTCGGTCTTCGTCATGCCGAGGCGGAGACGAAGATCGATGACCGGCACACCCTGGCCCCGCACGTCGCGGAGCCCAAGCAGGTACTCCGGCCCATGCGGGATCTTGAAGGCATCCTCATGGTCGAGGATTTCCCGGACGACCGAGACCGGCACGGCAAAGACCTCGTTGTCGAGACTGAAGGTGACGTACTGGGATTCGGAGGATGTGCCGGCCATGATCAAGCGCTTTCCCTGAAGTCTGCGTCGTCGGCATCCGGGCCGCCCATCGACATGTCGAGGGCAAAGCCGCGGGCGCGAGCCTGCTGGGCGTTGACGCTGTTGTCGGGCTTGCGAACCGACGCCATGACGGGCTTGGCGGCGGCGCGGGTTACCGGCGCCGGGCGGCGCTGGGCGACCGACGGCGCGCTGGAGGCGCGGTCGACGCGGAAGAAGGCGATCGAGGTCTGGAGTTCCTCGGCCTGGGCGGCAAGCTCTTCCGAGGTGCCGGACATTTCTTCCGAGGCGCCGGCATTCTGCTGGGTCACCTTGTCGAGCTGCTGGATCGCTTCATTGATCTGCGAGGCGCCGATATCCTGTTCGCGGCAGGCGGCTGAGATTTCGGAAATCAGTTCGGCGGTCTTGCGGATATCCGGCACCAGACGGGTCAGCATCTCGCCGGCCTCGGTGGCAACCGAGACTGTCGTGCCGGACAGCGCGCTGATTTCGGAAGCCGCCGCCTGGCTGCGCTCGGCAAGCTTGCGCACTTCCGAAGCGACAACGGCAAACCCCTTGCCATGTTCGCCGGCACGCGCCGCTTCCACAGCGGCGTTCAGGGCGAGCAGGTCGGTCTGGCGGGCGATTTCCTGGACGATCGAGATCTTCTCGGCAATCGTGCGCATGGCGCCGACAGCGCGGCCCACGGCCTCGCCGGAGGCCTCGGCGTCTTTGGCGGACTGGCGGGCGATCTTTTCCGTCTGGGCAGCGTTGTCGGCGTTCTGCTTGATGTTCGAGGCCATTTCTTCCATCGACGCGGAGGCCTCTTCGGCAGAGGAAGCCTGTTCAGTTGCACCCTGCGAAAGCTGCTCGGAGCTGGCCGACAGTTCCTGGCTTCCGGAGGAGACGTTGTTGGCAGCCGAAAGCGCATCGGAGACCACGCCGCGCAGGCGCTCGACCATGCTTTCCAGCGAGATGCCGAGCGTATCCTTGTCGGAGAGCGGCTTCGGCGTGACGGTGAGATCACCGTTGGCGATCTGGTCGGCAATCGTCGCGGTGTTGCGCAGGTTGCCGGTCATCACGTTGATCGTATCGACCAGGTCCTTGATCTCGTCATTCGTCTTGATCTCGACATTCTGGTTGAGATCGCCGATGGCGACGGCTTCCGCGACGGACTTGATTTTCTTAAGACCGCTGTTGATACCGAGCGCGATCCAAGTTGCGATGCCGATCGACAAGACGAGCATGATTCCGAGTGAAGTCATCAGCAAATTGCGCGAATAACTATACTGATCGTTGGTTTCCTGGTCAGTCGAAGCCAGGTCCGCAATGATCTGATCGTTCAGGGCGGCGAGAGAGCCGAGCAGAGCGTTAGCCGCATCTCTACTTTGCGTCATCGAGATCTGAGCAGCCCGCCGGTTGCTTTCGTCGGTATTCTCGACCGCCAGCTTCACAGCATCGTTTTGCCACTTCCGCCAGGCCGGCACGAGTGCAACGAAAGCATCGAGTTTTGCCAGCGTCGCTGCATCTGCGGCTTTGCGGATTGTGTCGACGATGCCATCGATCTTCGCCTGTTCGGCGTTCACCTCGTTCACGAAATCATCGATGAGTTGGGGATTGGTGTTCAGGATGGCGTTCTTTTCATTACTGATTGCGATCAGAACAGCGTCGGAAAGATCTCCCGAACCGCGAAGACTTGCGGCGGGACCTTGGATTATGTCGGTGATGGCCGAGTTGAGCGACGAAAGATTGACTATCGCCATTACCGACATGCCGCCTGATAAAACAACGAGAAGGCCGAAGGCTAGAGCCAGCTTTAGCTTGATTGTAAAACGCATCTCGAATGGTCTCCTTTGTCGCAGATGCCATGTTCAGGGCAGGGGCGCCGCGATTGCGGACGCCCTAATGCGAGAAGACCGATACACTCACCCTTCCGCGGGCCGGGAAAGCGGCCCTTTTGCCGTCGCCTACACGCGCCGGGTCGAATTTGCGGCACGCCCGTCGCCGGGCGAGCCGCCGTCATTTCCAGATCAGGCGCTTTCGCGGAAGTCCGCGTCGTCGGCGTCCGGGCCGCCCATCGACATGTCGAGGGCAAAGCCGTTTCCGCGGCCCTTGGTGCCAACCGGTGCCGGGCGGTGGGCCGAGGTGTTGGCCGGGCGCCTGGCGGGCGCTGCCATCTTCGCTGCGGTTGCCCGCAGCTTGTCGGCATGGTTCGGCTCCTTGCGGGAAGCATTGTCGACGCGGAAGAAGGCGATGGAGGCTTGGAGCTCTTCCGCCTGGGCGGCGAGTTCTTCCGAGGTCGCCGACATTTCTTCCGAGGCGCCGGCATTTTGCTGGGTCACCTTGTCGAGCTGCTGGATCGCTTCGTTGATCTGCGAGGCGCCGATATCCTGTTCGCGGCAGGCAGCCGAGATTTCGGAAATCAGTTCGGCAGTCTTGCGGATATCGGGAACCAGCCGGGTCAGCATCTCGCCGGCTTCGGTGGCGACCGAGACGGTCTCACCCGAGAGCGCGCTGATTTCGGCTGCGGCCGCCTGGCTGCGTTCGGCAAGCTTGCGCACTTCCGAGGCGACGACGGCAAAACCCTTGCCATGTTCACCGGCGCGGGCTGCTTCGACAGCCGCGTTCAGCGCGAGCAGGTCGGTCTGGCGGGCGATTTCCTGCACGATGGAAATCTTCTCCGCAATGGTGCGCATGGCGCCGACGGCGCGGCCGACGGCCTGGCCGGAGGCTTCCGCATCCTTGGAGGACTGGCGGGCGATCTTTTCCGTCTGGGCGGCGTTGTCGGCGTTCTGCTTGATGTTGGAGGCCATCTCTTCCATCGAGGCGGAAGCCTCTTCGGCGGACGATGCCTGTTCGGTCGCACCCTGCGAGAGGGCTTCCGAGCTGGCCGACAGTTCCTGGCTGCCCGACGAGACGTTGTCGGAGGCCGAAAGCGCATCGGCGACGACGCCGCGCAGGCGCTCGATCATCGTGTTGACATGGCCGAGCAGATCGCCGAGTTCGTCCCTGGTGGAAATCTCGGCAAAGCGCGTGAGGTCACCATCCGCAACGTTCTGCACGACACCAACGGCGCGGGAAATGCCGCGGTTGATGGAGAAGACGATCCAGACGGCGGCGAAGCCGGCGATCAGGAAGGCAGCCGATGCGACGGCGATCATGATCGTGCGCGTGCTTGCATATTGTGCCTCGGCATTGTCGTCGGCTTCCTGCAGACGCGTCTGTTCGAGCGTCACCACCTCATCCAGCAGCGCGTCGATCTCGTTCGTCACGGTGCGGGCGTCGGTGGTGGAGACGCGCAATGCGCCTGCGCTGTCGCCGGCGAGCATCATGCTGCGGATGCGGTCGTCTTCCCGGCGGAAGTCGGTGCTGTGCGTCTGGAGTTTCGACCACAGGACCTTGCCCTGTTCGGTTGCCTTGGCGAGAACCTGCTCGAAGGCCGCGTCGAAATCCGCGCGGGCCTTGTTGCTGACGTCGATATACTTGTTTGTCTCGGCATTGCTGGTCGCCGAAAGCATGTTCTTCTGCTGGCGGATCTGCTGGAGTTGCAGGACGTTGAGTTCCTGTGCCAGCCGCAGCCGCGTCGCCGGGCCGGTGAGCACGTCGCCGAGCGTCGCATTGAGGCCGCCGAGGCTCAGGATGCCGTAGCCGGCGGTGCCCGCCAGCATGGCCATGATGAAACCGAAGGCCAGGAATAACTTGAGTTTAATGGTGAAGCGCATGGGTCTCTCCTGATGTCCTAGTTCGGCACTTGGGCCGCACCGGTGCGATCTCGCTTGGAGGAAAAAATCGCGTGTAAATTGGGAACGATAATGAATTCGCCGCCCCGCTTGACGAGGCAATTAATGTAGTCGGCGCGCCAGCGCATGCCGACGCTTGGCGGCGGCTCACTCGCAAGTTTCGGAAGCGTCGTGACTTCGTTGACCTTGTCGGTGCGCAGACCGATCAGCGTCGCCTCGTCGTCGAGATCGAGCTCGATGACGACGATGCGGCTGTCGATGGTGGTTTCCGTCGCGTCCATGCCGAAGGCAAGGCGGATGTCGGCAAGCGGAATGACCTTGCCGCGGAAGTTGATGACGCTGGAAACGAAGGATTTGCTGCCGGGAACATGGGTTTCCGGCAAAAGATCGAGGATTTCCTGCACGACGATTGCCTCGATGGCAAAGGTCTCGCCGTTCAGGTTGAAGGTGAGGACAGAGAGCTCTTCCTCGCCGCCCCAGATCGTCTCGTAGTCGAGTTTTCGTGCCGCTTCGCTCATCCTGCCGCCCGCAATTGCGCCTCCTGATGTTGTCCGACTGCGATGAGGTGCGTGACGTCGAGGATCAGGGCGACGCTGCCGTCGCCGAGGATGGTCGCGCCCGAGAAGGTGACGACGTCATGGTGCAGTTTGGACATGGATTTGATGACTGTCTGGTGGTCGCCGATGATCTGGTCGACGACGAGGCCGACGCGCTCCGAGCCCGTCGAGATGACGACGACCTTCTGGTGCTGATCGGGCTCGGTGCCGGTTCTGAACAGCTCCCGCAGCCGAAGGAACGGCACGAGGCTGTCGCGCAGCGAGATGAAGCTGCGCCCGCGCGAGCGCAGGTCGTCTTCGAGCGACAGTTCCAGACATTCCTCCACCGCCGAAAGCGGGATGACGTAGCAGCCCTGGCCGACGCGCACGAGAAGACCCTCGATGATGGCGAGCGTCAGCGGAATGCGCAGCGAGACGGTCGAGCCTTCGCCCGGCTTGCTGATGATGTCGATCGTGCCGCGCAGCGCCTCCACCGTCTTCTTGACCACGTCCATGCCGACGCCGCGGCCGGAAAGATTGGTAACCGCCTGGGCGGTGGAGAAGCCGGGCTGGAAGATCAGCTGGAGCAGGTCCTGGTCGGTGAGGGTCGCTCCCGGCTGGATGATGCCGGAGGATTCCGCCTTGGCGCGAACCCGCTCGCGGTTGATGCCGCGGCCGTCGTCCTTGATGGTGATGATGACCTCACCGCCCGTCTGGTGTGCGGAAAGGATGACCTGGCCCTTCGCCTCCTTGCCGGCGGCAATGCGCTCTTCCGGCTTTTCGAGGCCGTGGTCGATCGAGTTGCGCACGAGGTGGACGAGCGGATCGGCGAGCCGGTCGATGACCGTCTTGTCGACCTCGGTGGTCTCGCCCTCGGTGATGAGTTCGATTTCCTTGCCGGTTTCGCGCGAAAGATCGTGCACGAGGCGGCGGAAGCGGCTGAAGAGGCTCGCGACCGGCATCATGCGCAGCACCATCATCGTGTCGCGCAACTCGCCGGAAAGCCGCTCGATTTCTTCCGAGACGGAGCGAAGGCCGAGATCGGCCGCGGTGCCGGCAAGCTGGGTGAGGCGGGACTGGGCGATAACGAGCTCGCCAACGCGGTCCATCATCTCGTCGAGCCGTTCGGCCGGAACGCGGACGTTTTCGGCCGACTTGTTCTGCTTGGAATCGTTGGCTGCCTGGATCGCGGGTGCCTCGCGCTCCGCGACGACCACGGCCTTGGCAGCCGGCACTTCGGCGGGCTTCGGTGCCGCGGCCGGTTTTTCGACAGCGACCTCCGCGATCTCCAGTTCCATGTCGTCCATCACGAAGATGAAGACGTCCTCGATGTCGGCGCGCGGCCGCTCGGTTTTCAGCGTCACGTCCCAGCCGAGATGGATGTCGCGCGGCTCGAGCGTCGCAAGATCCGGCACCTGTGAAATGTCGGCGACGATCTTGCAATCGCCGAGATCGCGCATTTCGTCGAGCAGGCCGAGCGGATTGGTGCCGTTTGCCATGGCATTGGCCGGGAGGCGGAAGCGGATGCGCCATTCACGCATGCCGCCGGCATCTTCCTTGACGGGCGTGGCAGCTACGGCGGCAACCGCTGCCGGGGCAGGGGAGCCTGCGCCATTGACGGCGCGGTGCAGGTTGTCGAGCAGGCTGGCGCTCATTGCATCATGGTCGCCGTTTGGCGTTTCGAGCAGCGCACGCATGTGGTCCTGCGCCGAAAGCACGGCCGAGACCAGTTCGTGCGTGGCGGGCACGTCGCCCTTGCGCACCCGGTCGAAGGCGGTCTCGCAATGGTGGGTAAAGGCGGCGAGCGCGTCGAAGCCGAACATCGCGCCGGAACCCTTCAACGTGTGAAGGCCGCGGAAGACGGCGTCGATCTGGTCGCGGTCGTCGAGGCTGCGCGTCAGATCCAGAAGGCCGGACTCGATCTGTTCCAGCAGTTCGGCGGCTTCTGTCCGGAAGACTGAGATCGGGTCCGGGTTGCTCATTTGCCCAGCACCTTCTTGGCGATCTTGACGAGGCTTTCCGGATCGAACGGCTTGGTGAGCCAGCCGGTGGCGCCGGCGGCTTTCGCCTGGGCCTTCAGCTCGCCGTCGGATTCGGTGGTGAGGAAGATGACCGGAACGCCGGTGTGCGCGGGCAGCTTGCGCAGCTCGCGGATCATCGTCAGGCCGTCCATGTTCGGCATGTTCAGGTCGGTAACGACGAGGTCGTATTCGCCACCCTTCAACTTGTTCAGGCCGTCGACGCCGTCGACCGCCTCGGTTACAGTGTAGCCGGCATTGGAAAGGGTGACGCGCGTCGTCAGCCGGATGCTGGCGGAATCGTCAACGGTCAAGATCTTCGCGGTCATCAATTCTTCTCCTGATGCAACCAGAAATGCGCGGCGTCCGGCGTCATGTCATCGAGGAAGCCGCCGCGCTTCAGCACGTCGTAAAGGTCTCCGGCAGCGGGCCGGGCAAGTAGAATGCGCCCCGCCTTCATCTCTGCCTGTTTGCGGGCCGCCGTAATGAGCTGCACAAAACTGAGATCGACCTGCGCTTCCTCATCAATATCCAGGGTCGCGGACGCGTTTATATTCAAACAATCCAAGATCAACTCTCGAACTGCCACTATATTCTTGATGGTGAGGGTCGGTGGTAAGGTTAACGACGTGTCACCCGGCAGGGTTGATGACATGGAGGCCTCGATAATCGTTCCGGGACAAAGTATTTCCCGCGCCAGATTCCCAAGTCACGCTTAATGAAGGGTAAAGCGCGGTTGCTAATTTCATCTATTGGTAGATAACGGCACGTATCTACGCCGCCTCACGCATGGGGAGTAAAATTGAATAAACCTTTGTTTTAATGAAGAAATCTAGTAAATTTAATATAAGTAATATCATTTATAAATCCCTAATTCTAGGGATGCCTGCATCTTCGGGTAGTGGCGCCGAAATCGACCTGCCGCGGCGGGACTCCATTAGATAAGGTATTGCGAATTTACTGGGCGTTACATTGTTCGCCCTAGGGTGCCGCTCACGGGTTCTTGTGAGTGGGGTATGGCGTGTCAGGAATAACAAGCGCAAAGCGCGTGGAGCGACAAACGGCTGAGACGGAACTCGTGTCGCGCCTCGAAGGGGCTCGCTCGCGCATCGAGCAGCGGTTCCTCGATGGCGGCGTCGTCCTGCTCAACGTGCTCGATGTCCTTAATCGTCTGGTTGCATCGCTGGAGAACCTCTCCGGCTCGCTGGGCGACGAGGCCGCCGAGGCGACGATCGGCCAGCTCGTGGCAACCGTCGACCAGCTCACAGCGCTTCCCGGCATCGAGGAGATGCGCCAGCAGCGCCTCGGCAATGTCGCGGTGACGGAAAAGTCGCTCGGCGCCTATATTGCCGATATGCAGGAGACGCTGCGCTATCTCCGCACCTTCGCCACGACCGCCAAGATCACCGGCGCCGCCATTCCGGACTTTTCCGGCTTTGCGGAAGAAATCCTTGAACGCATTCAATACGGCAGAACGCAGGTCGACGCGCTCGGCACCAAGATCGGCACGCTGAGCAGCGTGATCGGCTCCGCCTCGACCGGGGGCGGGGAGGCGCTCGAACGGTTCCGCCGCAGCGTGCCGGATATTGCCGGCAACCTCTCGCGCAATGCCGGCGACCTCACGGCCCAGCGCCGCCACCTTTCCCAACTCGCCGCCAAGGTCGGCGCTTCGGCCCGCCATGTGCAGACCAAGGTCGCGACCACGCTTTCGGCCATGCAGATCGGCGACATTACCCGCCAGCGCATCGAACATTGCCAATCCGCCTTCACCTTTCTGGACGACTATCTGGCCGCCGGAACGCTCGATACTGAGGCGGCCAGCCGCCTGACCGCGCTCGTGCGCCATCTGGTCCATGCGCAACTCGGCGAGATCGCCCGCGATTTCACCCGCGAGTGCAAGACGGTCGTCAGCACGATCCGCAGTTTCGGTGCCGATATTGACGGCTTGATGCTGCTCTACGGCGACATGGACGCCGCCGATGGCAAGTCGGCTGACCGCGCCATGCGCATCCTGGAGGCCGACATTGCCGCGGCGCGTGCCGTCGTGCGCGATATCGAACAGGCGGCCGACAAGGCCAATGCGCTCGGCCACAGCACGGTCGAGACCGTGCGCGAGCTGTTGAAGGGCGTCGAGACGATCAAGCTGGTGCGCACCGACATCCAGTACATGGCGCTTAACACCAACCTGCGTTGCAGCAAGCTCGGCGAGGAGGGACGCGCAATCAACGTCGTGACGGCGGAACTGCGCACCTTCTCCACGCGGCTCGACGAGACGGCGGAACATATCCTCGTCGCCCTGCAATCGCTGGAAGACGATGCCGGCAGGCTGAGCGAGGCGGGCGCCAGCGCCGGCGGCTCGCTCGATGCGAATCTGGAAGAGGCGCTCGACCATATCCGCCGCGCGGGCGACCGCATGGAAGAAGACATGACGGCGCTGCGTGCCTGCGGCGCGGACGTTTCCGCCAAGGCGGGCCGCACCATCGCCGACCTCGATTTCAATGCCGAACTCGGCGACGTGCTCGCCGATTGCTCGGCCCGCGCCGGTGACCTCATCGGCCACGAGCTTCCCGACCTGTCGGGCCTTGACGAGGCGCTCGCCGATCTCGGCAGCCGGATTTCCCGCACCTACACCATGGTTTCCGAGCGCGAGGTGCATGCCCGCATCTTCGGCACGCCGCTGGAAGCGCCCGCCGCACCGGCGGCCGCGAAGACCGACGACGAACTCTTCGACGACGCGTTGTTCTAGGCGGTCAAATTTCCCTGTGAATCCCAGAGCTTGCCCAGACGGTCTTTACGGCCGTTTGGCGGTGGTCTGTTTCCCTGTATTTTTGAAAATATAGCGCTGGCAAAGCCGGAAGCGCCGATATATTCAAGGGGATATCACGCTGCCCGAAGGCAGGAATAAGGGAGAACAGGAATGAACCGTCGTCTGCTTCTGAAACTCGTCGTCGCCGCCTTCGCGGCGTTCCCGCTTGCCCTGCCGGCCGTCGCCGCGGAAAAGGTCACCGTTTTCGCCGCCGCCAGCCTCAAGAACGCGCTCGATGCGGCCAATGCCGCCTGGTCGAAGGAAACCGGCAACGAGACGACGGTCTCCTATGCCGCAAGCTCGGCGCTCGCCAAGCAGATCGAGGCCGCGGCGCCCGCCGATCTCTTCATCTCGGCCGACCTTGCCTGGATGGATTACGTTGCCGAAAAGAAGCTGATCAAGGACGACACGCGCGTCAACCTGCTCGGCAACCGCATCGTGCTGGTCGCACCGAAGGACAAGGCATCGACCGTCGAGATCAAGGAAGGCTTCGACCTCGCCGGCCTCGTCGGTGACGGCAAGCTCGCCATGGGCGCGGTCGAGACCGTGCCGGCTGGCAAATACGGCAAGGCGGCGCTCGAAAAGCTCGGCGTCTGGTCGTCGGTCGAAGGCAAGGTCGCCGGGGCCGAAAGCGTCCGCGCAGCACTCGCCCTTGTCTCGCGCGGCGAGGCACCCTATGGCATCGTCTACCAGACGGATGCCGCTGCCGATCCGGGCGTCGCCGTCGTCGGCACCTTCCCGGAAGACAGCCATCCGCCGATCATCTACCCGGTCGCCATCCTGAACGAATCGAAGAGCGCCGCAGCGGCCGCCTATCTCGACTTCCTGAAGTCCGAGAAGGCCGCCCCCTTCTTCACTGAACAGGGTTTCTCGATCCTGAAGTAAGACGAGCCTCGCGACAGCCCCGGGCGCTAAACCCGGGGCTTGGTTTGTGGCAAGTCTCAACCCATACACTCCGTCATCCTCGGGCTTGACCCGAGGATCCACGCGGCACCCGTGGCATGGATGGTCGGGTTAGGCCCGACCATGACGGACATGAGGTTTGGGTCTTGTCGACGGTCCGGCCCCGGTTCAATCTCCGGGGCTTCCGGCATTTCGAAGGAACCGACGTGGACTGGCTTGCCTTGAGCGACGAGGAATGGACGGCGATCCGGCTGAGCCTCAGGGTCTCGGCGGTTGCGGTCCTCGTCAGCCTGCCGCTCGGCATTCTGGTCGCGCTGGCGCTGGCGCGCGGCCGCTTCTGGGGCAAGTCGCTTCTGAACGGCATCGTGCACATGCCGCTGATCCTGCCGCCGGTCGTCACCGGCTTCCTGCTGCTCGTGCTGTTCGGCCGGCGCGGCGCCATCGGCTCGGTGCTCGCCGAATGGTTCGGCATCGTGCTGTCCTTCCGCTGGACGGGGGCGGCGCTCGCCTGCGGCGTCATGGGCTTTCCGTTGATGGTGCGCTCGATCCGGCTGTCCATCGAGGCCGTCGATCGCAAGCTGGAGGAGGCCGCCGGCACGTTGGGCGCGAGCCCTCTCTGGGTCTTCCTCACCGTCACCTTGCCGCTGATCCTGCCCGGCGTCATCGCCGGCATGATCCTCGCCTTCGCGAAAGCCATGGGCGAGTTCGGCGCGACGATCACCTTCGTCTCCAACATTCCCGGCGAAACGCAGACCCTGTCGGCCGCGATCTACACCTTCACCCAGGTGCCCGGCGGCGATGCCGGCGCCATGCGGCTCACCCTCGTTGCGATCGCGATCTCCATGATCGCGCTGCTCGCCTCGGAAGTGCTGGCGCAACGCATCGGCCGCAAGGTGAACCTCGAATGAGCCTCGTCGTCGAAGCCCGCCACCGGCTCGGCGATTTTTCGCTGGATGCCGCCTTCAGCGCCGATGGCGGCGTCACCGCGCTGTTCGGCCGGTCCGGCTCGGGAAAGACCTCGCTGGTCCGCATCATCGCCGGCCTGACGCGCCCGGCGGAAGGCCGCGTGCTGCTCGGCGACGAGGTGCTGGTCGATACCGCGCGGCGCATCTTCGTTCCCGCCCACCGCCGCCGCTTCGGCTATGTCTTCCAGGAAGCGCGCCTCTTCCCACACCTGACGGTCCGCCAGAACCTCCATTACGGCCGCTGGTTCTCGCCGAAGGGCGCCCGCGCGGAAAATCCGGAACGCATCGTCGACCTGCTCGGCATCGCCGACCTGCTCGACCGTCAGCCGAACAACCTTTCCGGCGGGGAAAAGCAGCGCGTCGCCATCGGTCGCGCGTTACTCGCGTCTCCCCGCCTGCTCTTGATGGACGAGCCTCTCGCCGCCCTCGATGAGGAGCGCAAGGCGGAAATCCTGCCCTATCTGGAGCGCCTGCGCGACGAGGTCGGCATTCCCATCGTCTATGTCAGCCATTCGGTGGCCGAGGTCGCGCGTTTGGCCGACCGGGTGGTGCTGATGGCGGGCGGCCGTATCGAGGCGGTCGGTGCCGCCTCCGACGTGCTCGGCGGCCCGCGTCTGTCGTCTGCTGCCGATCGTCGCGAGGCCGGCAGCGTGCTCTCCGGCCACGTCGAGGCGCGCGACGCCGCCCACGGCCTCGCCACCATCCGCCTCGATGGCGGCGCGACCATCCTCGTGCCGGGTGCCGCCGTTTCGCCCGGCGAGACGGTGCGGCTGCGCATCCCCGCCCGCGACGTCATGGTCGCGACCGTGCGCCCGGAGGGCCTCAGCGCGCTCAACATTCTGGAAGGCATCGTGGAAGCGATCGAGCCGGACGGCGAGGGCATGGCGAGCCTGCGCATCGCCTGCGGCGGCGATCCCGTTCGCGCCCGCATCACCGCATTTTCCGTCGAGCGCCTGGGCCTCGTGCCGGGCCTGCCCGTTCACGCCGTCATCAAGACGGTGGCGCTGGAATAGAGCAATTCCAGCAAAAGTGCGTAGCGGTTTTGCGTCCGGAATTGCGTAAAAACAAAAAGATAGAGTGTTTTCGCGATTCGAAGAAAAGCGGAAACGCTCTCGTCAGTCGGCGAGCTGCCCGACGATCCAGTCGATATCGTCGGCAAGGGCCGCGCGCGCCTTCTCCTCCATCGCCTGGTAATGCGCGATCAGCGCCTCGCCGAAGGGCGTCAGCACCGCGCCGCCGCCCTGTTTTCCGCCGCGCTGCGATTCCACCACCGGCGCGCGAAACAGCCGGTTCATCTCGTCGACGAGCAGCCAGGCCCGGCGATAGGACATGTCCATCGCGCGCCCACCGGCCGAAATCGAGCCGGTATCCTTGATATGGCAGAGAAGCTGGATCTTGCCGCGGCCGAGGCGCCCCTCCGGCTCGAACTGGAGGCGGAAGATGATTTTCGGCTCGGTCTTGGCGGATGCTGACATGAATGTGGGCCCGTACTGCTACGGGCCCAGCTATAACAGCGTTTTTCGCAAATTGCAGTCGAAGCAATTCCAGGAAAAGTGTGAAGCGGTTTCCTGGAATTGCGTAAAATATTTAAGCGGCGCGCTTCAACGCATCGCCGAGGATCGAGACGATGTCCTCGAAGTGCTGCTTTTCCGCGATCAGCGGCGGCGAGAAGGCGATGATGTCGCCGGTCACGCGGATGAGCAGGCCCTTTTCGAAGCAATCGACGAAGACGTCATAGGCGCGCGTGCCGGGTGCCCCGTCGCGCGAGGCAAGCTCGATGCCGGCGATCAGGCCGATCGTGCGGATGTCGATGACATGCGGCAGGCCCTTCAACGAATGCATCGCGGTCTGCCAGTCGTCCTCAAGCTCGGCGGCGCGGGTGAGCAGGCCCTCGTCGCGGTAGATGTCGAGCGTCGCGATGCCCGCGGCGCAGGCCGCCGGATGGCCGGAATAGGTATAGCCATGGAAGATCTCGATGGCGTTTTCCGGCCCATGCATCAGCGCGTCGTGCACCTTGCGGCTGGAGAAGACGGCACCCATAGGGATCGCGCCGTTGGTGAGGCCCTTGGCAGTGGTCACCAGATCCGGCGTGACGCCGAAATAGTTGGTGGCAAAGGATGCGCCGAGACGGCCGAAGCCGGTGATGACTTCGTCGAAGATCAGCAGGATGCCATGTTTGTCGCAGATCGCACGCAGTCTTTCGAGATAACCCTTCGGCGGGATCAGCACGCCGGTGGAGCCGGCGACGGGTTCGACGATGCAGGCCGCGATGGTTTCCGCGCCGTGCAGCGCCACTAGACGCTCCAGGTCGTCGGCAAGCTCGGCGCCGTGCTCCGGCTGGCCCTTTACGAAGGCGTTCTTGGCAAGGTCATGGGTGTGGCGCAGATGGTCGGAGCCGGGAAGCTGCGGGAAGACGCGGCGGTTGTTGATGATGCCGCCGACCGAAATGCCGCCGAAACCAACGCCGTGATAGCCGCGCTCGCGGCCGATCAGGCGCGTGCGCGTGCCCTGGCCGATCGCCCGCTGGTAGGCGATGGCGATCTTCAGCGCGGTGTCGACCGATTCGGAGCCGGAGCCGGTGTAGAAGATGCGATCGAGCTTGGCGCCTTCCGGGCCGGGCGCGATTTCGGCCAGCCGCTCGGCGAAGTCGAAGGCGATCGGATGGCCCATCTGGAAGGAAGGTGCAAAATCCATCTGGGTGAGCTGGCGCTCGACGGCGGCGGCAATCTGCCGGCGGCCGTGGCCGGCGTTCACGCACCAGAGCCCGGCCGTACCGTCCAGCACGCGGCGCCCGTCGGCGCTGGTATAATACATGCCTTCGGCGGCAGCGAGCAGGCGGGGTGCCGCCTTGAACTGGCGGTTGGCGGTAAAGGGCATCCAGTAGCTGTCGAGCACCGGTGCATTGGGCTTGTTATGGGCGTTCATGGCAGATCTCCTCTGGCTGGGCGGATAGACGCCATGATTTGCGATGCCGAACAAGTCCTTTTCTGGTTGACGTCAAGCTCTTGAAAAGAAAGGATATGGAAGTCAAGAATTGCGATATTCCGAACATCTAGAACAGGAAAGATCATGTCGGTCGATATCGGGGGCAGGCTGCGCCATCTGCGTCTCGCCCACAATCTGTCGCAGCGCGAGCTCGCCAAACGCGCCGGCGTCACCAATTCGACGATCTCGCTGATCGAATCGAACGCCTCCAACCCGTCCGTCGGCGCGCTGAAGCGCATCCTCGACGGCATCCCCATCGGGCTGGCGGAATTCTTCGCCTTCGAGCCGGACCGCCCGAAAAAGGCGTTCTACCGGGCGGACGAGCTTGTGGAGATCGGCAAAGGCCCGATCTCCTTCCGCCAGGTCGGCGACAATCTCTTCGGCCGCAGCCTGCAGATCCTGAAGGAGTGTTACCAGCCCGGTGCCGACACCGGAAAGGTGCCGCTGGTGCATGATGGCGAGGAGGGCGGCATCGTGCTCTCCGGCCGGCTGGAGGTGACCGTCGACGACGAGCGCCGCATCCTCGGCCCGGGTGATGCCTATTATTTCGAAAGCCGCCGCCCGCACCGCTTTCGCTGCGTCGGCCCGGTTCCCTGCGAGGTCATCAGCGCCTGCACCCCGCCGACCTTCTGAACGACAAAAAGCCCGCCGGTGGCGGGCTTTTCCAGGGTTAGACCCGATCAGGCCTGCGCTGTCGTCGTGTCTTCGACGGGCGCGCCGGGGCCGTTCTTCTTGATCGAATCGATGGCGTTCTGAGCGCTCGCCTTGCTGGAATAGCCTTCCGTGGAGAACATCACTTCGCTGTTGTACTTGAAGCGAACGCGAAACTCGCCAGCCTTGTCCTTGTAGATCTCGAACTTGTGCGCCATGGGTTGTCCCCTCCGTGCAGGTGTGAATCGACATGCGCAACCTGCCAGTCGGGCAAACCGCTGACAAGAGTGCCGTAGATTTCTGTGGTGGAGAGTTAGCCGGCCACAGGAGAACCGGCGAGCACGCGAAGCTCCTCGCTTTGCCGAAAACACGCGACCTCGATCGGCTCCTGTTTGCCGGCGAGCAGCACCGGCGCGAAGTCGAAAACCTGCTCCGGGCCGGCCGCCATCAGGATCGCCTCCCGGGAGGCGACCATCGTGGCTTCCAGCCGCTTGGTCTGCGCCTCCAGGCGCGCCGCGACATTGCCGGTATCCCCGAGGAAGGGCATGCCCTCCAGCCCGCCCGTCCATTCCGTGCCGACGACCGCGACCCCGACATGCAGGCCGATGCCGACCCGCAACGGCTCGTTCAGCTCCTGTTGTAGGTCGTCGTTCAAGGCATCGATGCCCTCCCACAGCCGTAGCGCGGCACGAAAGGCGTCGCGCGCCGCGTCATGCGTCGGGCCGTCCGCGCCGAAGACGCTCATGACGCCATCGCCGGCAATGTTGGTGACATGGCCGCCGCTGTCCCGAACGGCCGTGGAGACCGCCTTGATGTAGCGCTCGACGATGAAAAAGGTGTCGTAGGGCAGGCGGTCGTCGGCAAGCCGGGTGGACTGGCGCAGATCGACGAAAAGTGCGGCCACCTCGGTTTCCCGGCGGGCCGAGGCAACCTGCGCGAACGCGCCGCCTTTCGTCTGCGCCGCGGTGGCGGAATGCACCAGCGGCACGACGGCGAGGTCGTGTTTGGGCCGGATCTGGCAGGCGAGCCGGATCGATGGCGGCGCCCCGATCCGCCGCAACAGGCGCTCCTCATCGCCCGCCGCTGCCGGCAAGGCCTCGCCGCCGGCGACGATCTCGACGCGACAGGTCGAGCACCGGCCGCGACCGCCGCAGACCGAGGCATGCGGAATTCCGCACCAGCGGCTCGCCTCCAGCACGCTGAAGCCGACCGGGACGGAAACGGTGCGCGGGCCGGGATAGGTGATCTTGACCGAGCTGAACCGCGAGGAATGCCAGTCGCGCGCCAAACGCAGCACGAGGATGCCGCCAAGCAGCGCGAGGTAGCCGAGCGTAATGCGGTCGGCCATCGCATTGGCCTGCGCCGTCGCATCGGCAGCGGCCGAACCCGGGGCGTCGTAAGCACCCGGCGACAGGTAGTCCACGCCCAGGGCGGCGAGCTCGCGCATGTCGAGCCCGGCATTGACGAAACCGAGGATCGCCAGCACAGGCACCAGCGTCGCGAGCGACATCAGGACCGGAACATGGCGCGCATACCATTGCTTTGTTCGAAGCCAGGCCCGCACGCCGAGACAGCCGTGAATCCACACGGCAAGGATCAGCAGCAACTGCCGCGGCAGGCCGATCTGCGGGTTGGCGACCCACAGCGCATAGATGATCTTGTCGAAGCCGACCCGGGCGTCATAGACGCTCTTCAGATAGGCGATCGCGCCGGCATGGGCGAAGAGAACGGCGGGTATGGCAAGGCCGAGGATCAGCTGCACCGCATCGACCGGCGGCAGCCGCAGATGCCGCCGCCGATAGAGCGCGCGCAAGCCGAGCGCGGCGTGAATGCTCATCGAGCCGTAGAGCAGCACCCGCCCCGGCGCGCTCTGCCACGGGTCGAAAAGCACCAGGCTCGCCATGTCCATGGCCTCGACGGAGCGTATGCCGAACGCCTGGTTCAGAAGATGCATCGTCGCATAGAGAAACAGGACCAGCCCGGTCCAAAGCCGAAGCCGGCGCAAAAACGCCCTTGAGGCCGCCGGCCGCCCATCGCTTTCGCCGCGAAAAACCTGCCGTGGCGCCCCCACGTCGCTCAAGCAAAAGCCCCGCCAAATCTATCGGCCAACCACCGGCGCATGCACATCATCGACAACAACTCTCGGCGCAGATCCGCTCTTTCCTGACCCAACTAGTGACTCGGCCCCCGATTGCAACCGGAATTTCGGCGCGAAGCCTCGCGAATGCTAACAGCATTCCGGCAATCAAAGGGAAAATATACGGGAGAAAAGTTTGGCTGGGGAACCTGGCTCGGTAGTTCATTCCGGACGTGTCGAGCCGCCGATTAGCTCACCAGAGGGTTGCCAGCTTGATCACGCAGCCAAGCTAGCGGCTTCGCTCTCCATAACGAAGCCAGTGACCTGAGCCCCTGAACTTCCTCCAGATTTTGGTAGAGTCCGTCGTATCAAGGAGACGGACGGAATGAAGCATT
>NZ_JBXAFY010000021.1:0-75507 GCF_058793575.1 Shinella sp. GW835-FHT14H05
TTCGTCGAATAGCGACTTGAGCGCTCCCAGTTCCTCAGGCTCGAATGTGCCTTTGGTGAAAAAGCTGGAGCCCATCTCAACCTCCTCAAATTGCCTCCGGCTTCAACAATAATTCTCAGATTTTGGGCGTTCAAGATGCATTTTTTCATGCGCCCAATCATTTTCGAGCGGGTGCAAGCCGGCCTAGAAACGAGGGTCTGCTTGTCGAGCTGACACGACCGCCCTATCCTTCGCGGATGCCAATTCTTGGACCACGACCGACGGAACAGCCCGAGGACCGCTTCCTCCAATGCGAAGAAGAATTAGAGGCCGAATTCCAGGCGTTGGTCTGGAAGGCGTTGAGGGCAGGATGGGATGAGGGCGAGGCTTGCGTGGCCATCGCTTCCTTGGCGGACCATCACATCCTGTCCTTGGGGTGCAATGAAAAGGCGGACGCGATGATGCGAAAGCTGACAGGGTGAGCAAGCATGTGCGGCCATTTCACGCAAATGTTGTCCTCGCGGGAGCTGGTGGCTCTCTACCGGCTGACCGACAGAATCAAAAGCCGAAACACCGAGGCCCGGTACAACATCGCGCCAACGCAAACCGTTCCCTTTATCCGGCTTGACGACGATGGTGAACAGGTGGTCGACAACGGTCGTTGGTGGCTTGTGCCGCACTGGGCGAAGGCACTTCCGAAGGCGGCGATGTTCAACGCCCGAATCGAAACCGTCGATACCGCGCCGGGATTTCGCGATGCCTTCAAGGCTCGGCGGTGCCTTATTCCCGCGGATGGCTTCTACGAATGGACGAAGGCCGACGACGGGGGCAAGGACCCGTGGCTTATCCAGATGCCGGGAGAGCGCCCTTTCGCGTTCGCCGGGCTTTGGGCGCATAACACAAGGCTTGAACCAGCCGTCACGAGCTGCACCATTGTGACCGCGCCGGCCGTCTCGCCAATGAGCCAGATCCATGACCGCATGCCGGTTATCCTCGATCCGGCCGCCTTCGATGCTTGGCTCAACCCCGCAACGCCGGTCGAAAACCTCAAGGGCCTCCTGCTGGGACGCAATCTGGACGCCAGCATGCAGTTTCACCGCGTAAGCCGCGCGGTGAATAAGTCGACCTTCGAAGGACGCCCAGAGCCGATTGTCAACTCGCTTTAGGGAACTATTGTCTCGGTGACGCGTTCCAATCGCGCCAACCACTTTCTGTTCAGCACTTGCCCCGCCCTGTGCGGGGCATTTTCTTCTCTCGTAGGCCAACCCCCTTGAAGGCAATCTCCGACGTCGTCGCAGAATTGATCCATGCCGCGAACATCGCCGGTCGGCTGTCCGACTCCGAGAAGCTGATGCTGCTGAATCATGCGTATGTCACGATACAGGAAGGTGGTGAGGCACTTGGCGATGTTGAGACGACCGCGGACTCGGATGTCGCCATCGACATTATCACGTCAACCGCGATGGTTTCACAACTCTCAAACGAAGAGTTCAAAACTCTCCTGCTTGAGGCGGCCGACCAAATCCGCGATATCAAGATTGCGCTTGATCGCAAGAGAGCCCGGCTTTCCGGTCCGTAACCTGATCGAAAGAATTGCTTCCGGAACTGGGCGTATGGTCAAATGCCCGTCGAAACCAGCGCGCCCCGCCCCGTTCCTCTAGGAAGATGACGCAACACTGCGCGGTCAGCGGCGCCGGGCCCGCAATCCGGATCAGCCTCAGCTTTCTTTTGATCCGATGCCGGCCCGCATCGAGCCATGCTTGGCGAAGCTGGTGTCAAAGGCGCCATCGGCGCCGAACTGGCTGTTCGAAATCAAGTGGGATAATTATCGCCTGCCGTTTACCTCCGATATGGCAAGGTGACGCTTCTGAAGCGCGGCAAGTCACGGACTGGACGGAGCGTTCCCCGGCGATAGCAGAGGCCGCCGCTGCGCTGAAGCTCAGCGTGACAATCCTGGATGGGCAAGCGGTAATCAAAATTCTTAGCGGGCCGTTTTCCCATAGCTTTAGGCGGTTTCAACAGAAAGCTTGCTCGCAAGCGCCTGGCGATCGTTCTCACGAGACAGCCTCGGGAACTTTGCCGTGACAGCGTGGTTAGATGGTAAACCAAGAGGAGAGCAACATGGGTATCACAAAACCGAAAGACGGTGCCGCGGGCACCACCGATCAGTCGCCGCGTTGGGAGGGTCCACAGGAAAGCAGGCCCCGTGGTTACCTTCCTGCGAAAGACGATCCCGACAACGTCCCTGACGCCGTCGGTGAAACGAACAAGGATCCCGAGCGCAGACGGCCGTCGGACGCTCTGAAAGTAAAGGAGCAAAAGAATGAGCGATAAGCTCAAAGATACCGGTCCGTTCGCACCGTCTCGGGGAGATCGCAAGGCCAGCGGTGTTGCAAGTGCAAAGCCGACTGTGGTTACCGGTTCGGAGGATGCTACGGCGAACCGGACCCCTCCTGGCCAGAAAAAACAAAAGGATTGGGACGTTGGATTTGATGATCAGCAACCAGACCGCTCATAGTTTTCTGACCTACAATATGAGCGTCTAGCTGCCGAATGTCGGGAGGATTTGACCCCGTTTTGGCTTTGGCGCTAGCCCGGCTAGAAGCTGGACAAGGGCTTGGATAAAGCAGAGCTTTCTGGCTGAGCGCCGGTCTCGGTGACCTGGTGAACTGGCCGAGCTGCCCTATCGCAAGATGGAACGCGAGTGGCTGAAACTCCAGTGAGTCGCACTCGGAGGAGCTTGCCATGGTCGGCTATGAGTGCTCGGCGAATGGACGACGGCATCGGCCGGCTGCTGCTGGCAGCTCGACAGGGTGATGGGCTTGTCTTTGTCGGCGGAGTAAGAACGGGCTTCGCCGTCTCCCTCAAGCACCATAACGCAGGCGGCCTTGGCCTTCCTCAGGGCTTTTCCCTTGGCAACCGGCCAGTGGTCCAAAAGCACGCGCGCTGCCTCCGCGGTGCTGGAAATGGTCAGATAGACGCCGAGCTTGGGTGTTTCGAATGTTATAGGGGATTCCCAGGTCCCGGAGCGCGTCACCCGCGTTCCCGAAAATTCATTATCGTGACTGACGTCCATAGTGCTGCCTCGCCATCTTTTCGAGAGCGGCTTGGTGGCTCTCGCGATTGAACTCACCCGCCGAGAAGGTCGCAAAGAGGTACTTTGCAAAGCCCTTCTTCGCCTCTGGCGTTGGACGAAACCACGAGGTCGCGGTGATTTCATCATAGGTCGCTCTCAGGGCGTCTAACTCCTCCGGACTATAGGCGTTGTTGATGAAGGTTTCTGGCATGTTCCCCTCAAGTGTTGCCGTCTGGAGACTTACCAGCATCGTGCATTTCTCTCGCCAGTCGCTTTTCCTTCAGCTTCCGGCTTTTCGTTTCCCGCGCGGACCGCTCGCTTTCAGCTTGATCGCGAGCGATGCGAGCACTTTGGTCGAGGTCTCCCCATAAAGATCCGCTGGCAGCGCGCTTCAATCGGTCTTGCATCGCTGCTCTCCCTCTAATCTGCGGCCGGAGGGGAGTGATACGACACCGTGCTCAGACAAGCCCAAACGCATACGCTGGCCGTCAAGCCAATTCGTCGCGTAGTTTTAAGGGAGAACGACCTGCGAGTTTCGACGCCATCGTCGTTGAGGATAACGACCTATTCGCCGTCGTCTTTGAGAAGTTCTGCTGAGGATGGCTGCATTGCCGCCCCCTTTTGTCTGGGGCGGGAGCTCCTTAGCTAGCGGCAACGGCGCCCAAAACATGAGCCGTCGATACGTTATTATGCGCTTCGTAGCGTTCGAACCCACCGATACTTTGTACGTAAGCGTCGCGAGGGCCAGCTGAACTCGATGTCAGCAGTCACTCGAGGAGCTTCATCATAGCAGTTATTTGTAGGCGAGAGGCCACTCCATGGACGAAAGCGGCCCCCCGTCACGGCGCGTCGCAGGTTACGCATTGCCGCAAACATCTAACCGTGAGTTGGAACAGATGTTCCGCGATCGGCTTAATTGTTGATTTCGTAGACGTCGGCGGCGTCCGCGGCCTTGGGCCGACCCTTACAGGACGGGTGTCTGAGCTTCCCGTCAGCCGTCCACGCTTTAAATTCAATCTCGGCGACCAACTCAGGCCCGAGCCAAACCGCATTATTGGATTTTGGTAACGATAGACGGCTTCGGAATGATCATGCTGTCCATATGCTTACGGAGCGCCGTGGTGGATGCGGTAGCAAACCCGAGGCGGCCCGCGCTGCGTTCGCAGCGGCGGCAAAAGAGGCGGGCGTATAGACCCCAAGAACCCGACTAGCGCATGGTCCGGCACCAGCCATTGAATTGACTTTTGCGGCGCTTGGCGCATAATGCCGGTGTGCATATGAGACAAGACTGTCTTCAACCCCGCCTTACCGCGGGGTTTTCTTTTTCGGCTTTGCGGAACAAGCGAGGCTCAGTCCGGTTTGGCAATGCGGCCAGGCGAGGCTAGCTCCTCAGCCGATTGGCCTTGCTGGCACTCCGGCCATGGCCGTATCGGGGTCGCTTAACGCTCGTCGCGACCCCCTTTTCGCTTCAGCGATCCACGCGCACCCGGTTTCCTCCGGCGTACTCGATACGGTCATCTGCTCTGCAAGGTGTCGTGGGGGGGTTCTGCGTGGCAGTGCAGGTTGAGGCGGCGAGGATTTAGACGGTAGGCGCGACGGCATGAGTTGGTTGGTGGAAGCTTGTTGATCGGCCATGCCGATCCACTGGCGCGCTTATCATAACCAAAGGTTTCCAAAAATCAAAAACCCGCCAAGCACTCTCCGTTGCACACCCCTGAGAAAAACACGCGCATGTTGGCCTTACGGTGTGAGGGAACCGGTGAGGATGCAGTCGCATTCCCCGCAAAAGAGGAGAGCGAAGATGACCAAGCCCGAAAACGACAAATCTGTAACGGCGACGCCCGTAGTCGAAGACCCGCACCCTGGCAGCATCTCAGACGGGACGCATCCTGAGGCCAAGGAGCGCAAGCCTCCCCGGTCAGATAAGCGGAACGATGGGAGTGAACGGGGCTCCCGAGGCGCTCATAAACCTGACGTCAGGGAAGGTCAGACCGACGTCCACAAGGAAGCCCTGCGGCACCCCAACAAGGGGGCTTATGGGTCGTAAGGGCCGGATCAGGCAGGCGTATTGAGGCAGCGGCCCGCCGGCTATTGCTGGCGGGTCACCAACACAATTGATTATCTCGCGGGTGGTTCTTGGATGGGCTGCCCGTCGGGGATATCAGGCCCGGGTTCCGGAATGTCTTCTGGCACGGTATCAGGTTGGGGTTCATGGAGTGGCCGCTGTGGAGTGTCCTCCGGCAAATCGGGCGAGCGCTCCGGCGGTATTTTGGGTCCAAGGTCAGTCACCTGATCCTCCACATGTGATAAGAGGAGAGCCGTGGTGCTATGATGGCGCCCCACGACGCGCTTAATTGTCAGCCTCGATCGCCGTCTCCATCCACGTCCTATGGCGTCGCTCGTCATCGCACGCTGCCAAAAAGAAGGCTTTGGACTCTGGAAGCGCGGACTCGTGACGCGCAGCGCGGTCGTAAGCCGTGACTGTATCGTCCTCATTACTCTTCATCGCCCGGAGAATTGCCTTGTCGCCAAAGATGTTGGCGAGCGCGATTTTTCCTGTCGTCAGATACTGCTTCATGTCGCCTTCTGTCGGCGCGTCCATTCCCAACTCGGTTGCGATGCGGTTGAGGACCTGAAGGTGCTGCAAATGGTCGTTCTTGAAATCGGCGATCTGGCTGCGCGACTGCTGATTATCCAGGCGCTCGATGCAGGAGTCGTACGCCGCAATGGCATCGTGCTCCAAGAGAATAAGGTCTTTGATGAGCGACCGGAAATCCGACTCGCTGCCTACCATCGTAACCATGACGTTCTCCTTATGGTTGGGAGGCGGAAACCGACCTATCGCCGGAATGTTCCGCACGCGTTTTATGCAGAGCCGAGGAGGAACGTCGTGGCGCTTTCATCGTTGTGGTGTGCGCGAATGGCGTATGGAGCGAGCGGTGGCAAAATTCTTCTTTAAAATCCAAGATCAGGAAGACGTCCTCCAGCCTGATCGTGCATTCGAATTCCCAGGCATCGAGGAAGCACAAGCCGAAGCGAAGTTCCTTTTGGCCGAGATGGCTGTAGACGGATTGCCGAAGGGCGCGATTGATAATCTGTCGGTCGAGCTACAGGACGAGCACCGCGTTCCCCTCCTTACGGTGCGTCTCGTCCTTGAGGTCATTCCTCACGGATCGCACGGGGCATATTTCCCAGACTGAAGCGACATAGAAATACCTACGAGGCTCCTGCCAGAAGGCCGCACAGGACGCCAAAGGCGTACAGCCCGGCGATGGCGCTTGTCGCTCCCACCATTGCATACAGGATGTGCCTGCTTGCTCGCTCCTCATTCGCTCGATCAGGCGGGAGGTCGTCAACGCTATACACATCTGACGGCGGATATCCTCTTTCCATATCAACACCTCATTCCGATCGGTTAATAGCGTTCGGCGTCGGCTCAACGTTCGGCTCACCTGGCGTCCAGAACACGATATAGATCCCAGCCACCAGAACAGCTATCGCTGAGATGGTGACGACGAGCCCTTTCATGCCGGCTTTGGCTCTTTGCTCAGTTTCCATGACATTTCAACCGTGAAGCGGATTAAAGGTTCCCAAACGGCTTCTATGCCCAGGGCAGTCCGCTTGAGCGCTGCGCTAGGGTCCGACTGCGAGCCAGAGAATTGGGAAAGTTATTACGGCTCCGCCGGCAAGGAAGAACAAAACGACTTCATCGTGGGCGAAACGTCGAGCTGCAAGTTGCGCCAGAGGTAAGCCATTGAACGTTTTCAATTCCCGCTCAAGGCGTCGTGCCCTTACAGTCGCAGCTAAGGTTTGCCGTTTCGAGCGCGACGCGTGCGCGTCGTCGAAGGGCTGTTCTCGTCGAAAGAACGCTCCGCTTCCTCGACGTCTTTCTCGGCCTGGAGCCAATGGCCCAGAGAGCGCCCATCTCGAGACCCCTCCTTTTGCCAGAGTTCAAAGGCGCGTGCCTTGATGCGCAAGTCGCGTTCATCGCTCATGGTGTCACCGGAAACCGAGGAAGGACAGCACGACAAGGACGATAACGACGAGCCCGACAATATAAATTATTCGGTTCATTTCACTCGCTCCCTTTTCAAATGTCCCAACGTGGTTGTTAGGTGGAAGTTCCCGCCGTCCGCCGCGCAGGCTCCGTGACAGGCTTTCTTATGACGCGATTTCGGAAGCTCCACGTACGTCGGCGTTCGCTGCCGCGGATCGCACGTTCCCGCTCAGCGATCTAAGGAGCTGCTTCACGTGATGGCCAGGCTCACAAAGCCCCTTGTCAAAGACAGTCGAGAAGACGAACGCGGCAGCCTCTGAAGTACTCTATCCGTCCCGCATGCACCAAAAGGTCGAGCGCCTCATTCACATAATGCTGAGTATATCCCCGAGCGATAAGGAGCGGGCTTAGGTGTAAGAGATCGATGGGCCCATCGTCTGGCCGTCGATATGCGTCCAACGCCGCTGCCAGCTTCGAGAAAAACCGACTGTGCGTCCAAATTGGCGATAAGGCTAGATCGCTGTTCGGCTAACCTGAGCAATATCAGATGACGGCTAGGGGTGCCTTTTTCCGCATCTACCTCTATCGGCCAATCTCACATTTGCCCGCGATCTTAACGGCATTGCCTTTAGCTTGCGGCAACTCTCTGTTGATCCAAAAAGGCGGCGGCCCCTATGGCAACCAATTGGCTGCACTTACCGCTGGCATTATTGCAGCGTATGTAGGCAACCATGTCGTCCCCGTTTCCGAGCTACCTCGGTTGATAGCCGACGTGCACGCTGCGCTACAATCGACGACGCATCCGGTTTCAGTTGATGACGAGCGTCTCGCTATCGAGGTGCCAAAGCCACCCGTCCCGGTAAAGAAGTCTATTCAGCCCGACTATATCGTCTGCCTAGAGGACGGGAAAAAGTTCAAGTCGCTAAAGCGCTACCTTACTGCTCAATATAACATGACCCCCAATGAATACCGTAAAAAGTGGGACCTTCCGCCCGACTATCCCATGGTCGCACCCAATTACGCGGTGGCGCGATCGCGGCTGGCCCGGGAAATGGGCCTTGGCCAATCTCGATCTGCAAAAAAGGAAAGTTAGGATCTATTTCGCGGTGGTGCGCGTGAAAACGGAGGCGTGATTTATAAAGTTCACCCGCTCCCGGGAGACGTTGGCTTGCCGTACACGGCAGGTGTGGTGCCGGCGTCTTGCTAGATTTGAGAATACCCGGTGATCGCGCAATCGTGTACGCTTCTCCTAGGTCAGGGGGAGTGGCCATGATTGGTGATTTCATAAACGCCTTCCACAACGCTCAGTTGAAGCTCGCCAACGAGACCGACTTTTGGGAGGATGACCGTTTTAAAGCGCTCGATCGTGAAGTTGAAAGAGCCTTTAACGATATTCTCGCCTTCCAGCCTGCGACAAGATCGGAGTTCAGCGCTGTGTCTTCGTTCTTGCTAGAAATCCTGACCCGTAACGACGATGGAAGTAACAGCCGTATCCTTACGCGCCTTGGCGAGCTCGTACAGATCATGTCGGACAAGATTTGAGGGACTGAGACTACCCGTAGCGCTGCGTATTTGCTTAAGCGGAGGACATTTGGCGAAGCCGACATTTGGTTGGGACGTCAGAAGCGGGATGCCGGCTCGGGACGAGCAAGCAAAGGGCGCGTGTCGTCAGGCTTTGCGACTGAAAGCTTTCTCCGCGTGTTCTGGCATTTTCCGTGTTCCCGAAGCCCTGATCACGCTAGCAATGCGTCGAAGTCGAATGGTCCACCAAATAATGGTTGGATCTGGATAGACATTACCGTCGGGGGAAAGCAAAATATCCGAAGCCAGCACCCGCTCCGACTGTCAGCCCCTCGGTCCCATCGCGGGGCCGCTTTTTTTTCGCCACTAGCAATCCGGACCTTGCGAGACCAGTCGTCTGGGTGAGAACGTTGCGGTGCTTTTGTCGCAAACTCTCTCCTGCCGTCCCGATGTCAATATGCCGTCATCTGCGGGCGTCATAGTTGGTAGACGCCGTGTCGCATAGGGGCGTATATTTGTCGCTCGTGCCGGCATAATGATCAGGCAACGTCTCGACAACGAAGACGAGGATCTCAGCGGATAACGTGTTTAGGGAGAACACAATGCACCATCTTTTTGTTAAGGAAGCCTACCAGCCGGAAGAACTCAACGTGCTTCGTTCGCTTTTCGATGAGATCACATCGCAATCTTGGTTTGATCAGGATCCGGCTACAAAGGAGGCATTTGCAAAACATCTCATTGAGACATTTCCGGCATCGTTTGACATAAAAAAACATCGCGCGCTCATCGAAGCGTCCGCCCGCATGTTCTACAGCGATGAGCAAATCGTGGCATGACCAAACGCGCGTCATGGCCTTCTCCTACCGGGTCGACAATCTGCGGACTGTTGGCGCGTAATCTAGCGTCCGCTATCGACATCCGGGTTGGTCACGCATCCACTCTAGCAACGACTTCTCCCCGCCGCATATTATGGAAATCCATGAGACGGCGGCACGCGTGGTAGAGATGGCCGTTCTCAAGCAGGGGATCCCCCTCTCCGAGCGCGACCCACGATAACCTGGTTGCAGGCCCTGATGGCCTGGGCAGAACTCGGCCCGGACTGGCGCGATGTTCTGAATCGTTGGGCACAGCGCTAGACCATTCCCGTCATCGACATCCCGGGAAAGGAGGAGCCGCGATTCCAGTGCAACTATATTTGTTTTGCCGCACACCAGCTGCGATGTGCTGCGGTGTCCTGCCAGCTGGCTCGTGGTGTCATTGTCTCACTTCATTCTCGTGTTTTGTTGCACGCGGGTGCCCAGGCGGGATCGGAGTTTCGTAACGTATCGTATACTAAACGCTGCATTCCGCAGGCCATAGCACAATTTCTGCTTGCGAAAACGACGTGAGGCACTACCATTTTGTATGGCAATGATTGCCGCATATCGGAGCCAACCATGTTCAGTGGACGTTGCGTGACGGTTTCGCCCCTCCAGCCGAAGGAGGTGCAAGAGCTAAGGGATCTTATCAAGTCGTGGTGCGCTCAGTACGGGTGCGATCCCAAGGGAGCTTTGGCGCAAGATCGAGCGAAGAAAGTGCTCTTAGCTTATGGCGCAGGGGTTCGGGACACGGCGAAGTTGCTGGGCCTGATTCGTCCGTTCTAGAGTACACTCCGAAGAGTTCCTCTTCCTCTGCCGACGTGAAGGCGCGCCCCGTGCCAAGTTTCGTTCATCGCTCTAACCGCCCAAGATGCGAGATGCTTACCGCTTAATGGCCTCTGGCTAGCAGAGTACTAATTTCCAGCTTTAGTTTTCGATGCTCATCGAGAAGCGGGCCAAGCCGTTCAGCCCAAACTCTACCATCGGCCTTCGCACCATAGCTTTCCGTGCTCGTCTGCCAGAATTTTGGCATGATTTTCGAGATTTCTCGGTTAAGCTCGGAAATTCGAACGGCGCGCTTTATAACTGCATCTTGCATACGGCCTCCCTGGTTTCGTTCGGTTCAATAATGCATTTTTTGGCATTCTCAATTCGGACAATCCTGATATGAAGCCGCTCGTGCTATAGTAAGGAGTGAACAGTGCAGATCCTAGTGCGTGACAACAATGTCGATCAAGCGTTACGTTTCCTGAAAAAGAAGCTGCAGCAGGAAGGTGTCTTCCGAGAAATGCGTCTTCGCGAGCACTATGAGAAACCGTCCGAAAAGCGCGCACGCGAAAAGGCGGAGGGAATTCGCCGGGCCAGAAAGCTCGCGATGAAGAAGCGCAATCGCGAGCTCGGGATTGCCAACACCAAAGTAAGAGGCAAACCGTCGACGAAACGATCGGCTACCAAATAACGATTGTTGCCAACATCCCACGCACCAACGCGGCCGCTCTTGCGAGCAATGTCGCTCCGGTCGCCGTTGTCCGCTGGTATTTGTCAGCTCGCCTCGGATGTTGCAACAGTCAGTCGTGAGTTCACCGCGACCAACTTGCCCGAAGCTAGCGCGACGGCTGATCCGTCACGGTGCTGATCCGGGTGAGTGAGACAGTATCAGACCATCAGTAACGTGAAGTTCGACATCGGAATGAAAAGGATGCAGCCTAGAGAAGCCTGCTACCGTGACGTGAACGTCATATTTCTTGCTGGATAATATTGCGGGCCTGCATCAGCCCTGGGCGTACCAAGCCTACTGACAGCGGTTCAACAGGCGAACGCGGCAGCCTCGCAGGTACTGGATACGCTTCGCTCGCACCACTTCGTCAAGAGCAACTATCGAAGCCGAAAAGCAGGAGCGTTTGATACCGCAGTTGCAACTTGGGAGAGAGGTCATGCGCGCGCTCATCTATGCGGCAAAGTCCTTCGGTCTACGTAGAGGTAAGGATAGCGGCTGGGAAGTGTACGACCGCAGGACCAACGCGGCGGTTGTATGCGACGGCCGGCTTATGACCGCTCTAACGCTCGATGAAGCGGATGTTGTCGTGGACATTCTAAATGGTGACCATGCCTTCAGCCGCGCTGTGACGTTGCACTAGGCAATACATCGCAGCCGTCGACGCGTTAAAACCCCAGTGCCAAATCTTGGACAGTTGCGGGTAGATTGTAGGCTAGCGTACGAATACAATTTGAAGGTGGCTTTCGTTAACCCACTGTTTACCCGCAGATCCCAGACTTGCATGTGTCGCAGGTGCGGCGCCAGGCAATACTCTGGACTGGAGGATCAAGCGGTGAATAATAAGCAAGAAATCAATCATCTGCTGCTGATGGCCAAGCTACTAGCGTCTCAGCAAGATGATGGCACGCTCAGCTATTTCATAAGTATGGCGATTGAACAAAATCGCCAGACGTCCAGAAAGGTCAGCAAAGCTGACCAAGCTGCTTGAGGGTTGCTTTCAAATTGTCCGATGAACATCCGTACCGATTGCTGCGGGCATTGTCGAGGTATTTTCGTTGCGGCGCATATCGAGAGCGATTCATCGGCTGTATATTACGGCCGCGATCGCTGTGGGCCGACGGGGCAAAAACGGCGGTTGTTGACGTTGGGGCTTGAACAATTCCTATGTTGCGTGGATGGAACAATGCGGCTGAATGAAAAGGATCCCACCGTCATTCCCGAGCGGGCTGTCTGAGGGGTGGTGTCGATGAGGCGCGGCCCGTTTGCTGAGGCTAAAAGGCGCCTATGGCGGCTCAGCGAATGGCCGTCGATCCAGTTGCGCAATCCTTCGCTTGAAGCGTTGCGCGCTGTTGCGTTTCGGCTCGACTATACATCGTTCAGGAAGGTCGCCGGCGACGATTGTCTCGCGGAGTAGCTGCGATAGCGGCCAGAATGCTATTCAGCTCATGAAATTGGGATGTGTAGAATAATCCACCAGGCGTGCGCCGCTCACTTACCATACCACGATCAGTTAGAACGTCCAAATGATGGGCCGCCGCCGCACGACTAAGCTTGAGTTCTCGAGAAATGCACGACAACGAGCGCTCGCCGTTCTCAAGCAACAGCAGGATCTCTATTCGATATCTGCTGGCGAGGCCTTGCATGAGGTAGGCCTGCTTTGCGACTTTCTCAAATTTTTCATCAGTCAAATCAGCCATTTGAGCACTGAGCCCGTCTCAGCCGAAATCTCGTAGTGCAGCTACGATGACGACTGCGTTCATCAGCACCAGAAGGCCAATCATCGAAACTGCGAGCGCAATTGAGACCTGCCGGCCGGCCGAAACACGTTGATCTTTCTGCAATGCCTTACCTTTCTCATTGATCGTTAGAACTCGAACGAGCGTCCGCCCAGTTTCGTTCCCTTTAAAAGGCCTATGTCCGGCACAGAGGCCGAAATCGCTAACAAGGCTTCGCATAGTTTATACCAGGGCTTACAAGGTCTCTGGGTATTCTTGAACGGCGGTGACCACGTTCGAAAATATTGGTAACTCCGAGTCAATTTCGACTCCTTCTGCTCGCAGGGAACCGCCGTTAATCTTAATTTGTCGTTGGCTCGCGATACTATGGTGCGTCGTCGCAAGTTGCGATATTACCCTGAGGGGTTTGGGACTATTGAAACGCAGATTTCTACCATGCGCGTATCTGATAAAAATGATGGGCGCGCATCAATGAGCAACGTTTTTCTGGTTTCAGTTGAAATCGGCTTTGGAGCTTGGTTTCAGGAGAAGTCCGACTATAATCGTATCTTCTCAGCCTGTGAGGCAGCAATTAAGCTAGACATTGGCGCCGCGGACTATTGGTCCGAGAACACGGCATTCTATGTCATTCGTACAGAGGAGGACGCCTCAAAGCTTCTAGACCGTATATGGCTTGCCTCGGGCATGCGGAGGGACAGGGACCGTGAACCGCACCGGGTTTGCCGGAGGCTCGAACTTCTGAGAGAGTGGAGCCGATATGAGCAAGACAACGAACAAGTTTTCACCTGAAGTCCGCCAACGCGCCATCCGTATAGTGCTGGATCACGAGGCAGAACACCCGTCGCGGTGGGCCGCTGTTTCATCTATTGCGGGCAAGATCGGCTGCTCGCCGGCCACGCTGCATGAATGGGTGAAGAAGACCGAGGTCGATAGCGGCAAACGAGCAGGCTTGCCGAGCGACGCAGCCGAGAAGATGAAGGCTCTTGAGCGGGAGAACCGCGAGCTTCGTCAGGCCAACGAGATTTTGCGCAAGGCGTCTGCTTATTTCGCGATGGCGGAGCTCGACCGCCCCTTCAAGCGATGATCTCGTTCATTGACGAACACCGTAGCGTGTTCGGGGTCGAGCCGATCTGCAGGCTTTTGCCGATTGCCCCATCAACCTACTACGAGAACGTCGCCAAGCGCTTGGATATAGACCGCCTGTCGGTTCGCGCCCGCAGCGATATCGGCTTGAAGATCGAGATACGCCGGGTGTTCAATGAGAACTTCCAGGTCTACGGCGTGCGTAAAGCCTGGCGGCAGTTGCAACGAGAAGGCTACGACATCGCCCGCTGCACGGTCGCTCGGCTTATGAGGTCGATGAGCCTGCAGGGGATTATTCGAGGAAAGCCGGTCCGCACGACATTCTCGACAGGGCAGCCCCGAGCCCGCTTGACCGGGTAAATCGCAAGTTCAAAGCCCCAGCACCAAACAGGCTGTGGGTTTCGGACTTCACCTATGTCGCGACTTGGCAGGGTTTCGTCTATGTGGTTTTTGTGATCGACGTCTTTGCCCGGCGCATCGTTGGCTGGCGGGCGAGCCGGACGGCACATGCGAGCTTTGTCCTCGATGCCCTTGAACAGGCAATTCATGAGTCGGCGTCCCGTTCATGGCGGCGGGCTCGTGCACCATTCGGACAGGGGCGTTCAAGGCAGATTCAACCGGTCGCCGCAACACCCCAAACATGGAGGTGTTTATAGTGACGGGAAGACGGAAATCGGAGCGGTCAACGCGGCAGAAATTAATCTCGCCAGGGCGACCACCTGTATGGCAGCGTGAGAACCTGTGCCGGTTCTGGCGAGAAATAGCGGCAGGCTTGTCCAGCGAGGATGCCGCAGTGGAAGCCGGCGTCTCTGCCCCCGTTGGGAACCGGTGGTTTCGGAGTTCAGGCGGTATGCCTCCCACACATCTTTCACCCTCGGCAATACCACTCAGGAATCGCAGCCTAACGTTCCGAGAGCGAGAGGAAATTGCCTTGGAATGCGCCCGAGGTACTGGAATCCGTGCTATCGCACGTAAACTGGGACGATCACCGAGCACAATCTCGCGCGAGATCAGGCGCAATTCAGCGACACGCGGCGGCGACTTTGACTATCGTGCGATTACTGCACAGTGGCATGCTGATCGAGCGGCTCCACGACCGAAGGTGGCGAAACTTGCAGCCAATGTTGTCCTTCGCGACTACGTCCAGGACCGACTGGCTGGCCTCATTGCAACCCCCGACGGCATCGCCTTTGATGGCCCGGCCGTGGTATGGAAAGGACGGCGGGCCGTTCATCGGCAAAGCCGACGCTGGTCCAAAGCCTGGAGCCCGGAACAGATTGCGCGGCGTCTGAGACTGGATTTTCCCGAGGACGCGACTATGCGGATCAGCCATGAAGCCATCTATCAGGCGCTTTACATTCAAGGTCGAGGTGCTCTGAAGCGTGAACTATCGGCCTGCTTGCGCTCCGGGCGAGCGCTTAGGTTGCCTCGCGAACGGGCTCGCAGCCGTGGTAAGTCCTTTCTTGGTGATGCACTGATGATCAGCGACCGTCCCGCGGAGATCGGCGACAGAGCGGTGCCTGGTCATTGGGAAGGTGATCTCATTCTCGGTCTCGGCAGCTCCGCGATCGGCACTCTGGTCGAACGCACGACACGGTTCACAATGCTCCTGCACCTGCCACGCATGGAAGGTCACGGAATCGAAAAATCCGTCAAGAACGGTCCTGCACTCGCTGGACACGGCGCTGAAGCGGTTCGTGACGCGATCGCTGAGACGATCATGGAACTTCCGGCGCATCTACGCCGATCCCTGACCTGGGACCAGGGTACGGAAATGTCTCAGCACGCGCAGCTTAGGATCGACACTGGCCTGGATATCTACTTCTGTGACCCTCAAAGCCCGTGGCAGCGCGGTAGCAACGAAAACACCAACGGTTTGCTACGTCAGTACTTTCCGAAGGGTACAGATCTGAGCCAACACGGAGCCGATGAGCTCAGCGCTGTGGCGCATGCCCTCAATAGCAGGCCTCGCAAGACGCTGGGTTATCGCACGCCGGCAGAAGCGCTCGACGGCCTGCTTAAACCGGATATGATCGAAGGTGTTGCGGCGACCGGTTGAATCTGCCCAATACGTGTCCATCCGTTACTCCGAGCGGCTGGCAGAAGCTGGCATAGAGCCTTCTGTCGGAAGTGTCGGCGACAGTTATGACAATGCCCTCGCCGAAACGATCAACGGTCTCTACAAGGCCGAGGTCATTCATCGGCGCGGACCATGGAGGAACTTCGAAGTGGTGGAATTCGCCACTCTGGAATGGGTCGACTGGTTCAACCACCGACGACTTCTGGAGCGCATCGGAAACATACCGCCAGCCGAGCCTGAAGAACGCTACTACGCCATGCTGGACGAACCAGCCATGGCCGCATAACTCAAACCAAATGGCCTCCGGCAAACCCGGTGCGGTTCAAGGGCATGATTGCGCTGGAGCTATCGCTGCGTGGGCTGCTGAGAAACTTCGGTCTGAAGGTAGGCACCATCTCGCGCGGCCAGTTCGACGCCCGGATCAGGGAATTGGTAGAAGGCAATTCCATGTTGCGAGCAGCGTCCGGTCCGATGTTACGTGCAAGCACCAGCCTGCGCCATGAACTGGCAGGGCTCGAACGTCAAGTCCGTCTGATTGCGAAGGACGACGCGGTGTGCCGGTTGTTGTCGACGATGCCAGGGATTGGGGCGGTCGTTGCCTTGACTTTTCGATCCGCTGTCGATGATCCCGCGCGGTTCTCGTCATCGAAGAAGGTTGATCCTTGGGTTGGCCTTACACCGTCACGTAACCAGTCCGGGGAACGCGACGTGAACGGCGGCATTACGCGAGCTGGCGACACCAATCTACGAAGAGCCTTATGCCAAGCGGCTACCGTCATGATCCATCGGGGGCGCTCGACATGGCTGAGAAGTTTGGCTGCGCAAGTTGCCAAACGCCGAGGCGCAAAGCGTGCGATGGTGGCTTTGGCAAGGCGCATCGGCACCATCCTTCACAGGATGTGGAAGGATGGTACTGAATTCTCCTGAGTCCCATTGCTCGCCAAGTCGGCCTGAGCATTTACATCAGAACGATATCGTTGAAGTCTGCCCGACCGCAGACCTTCGAGGTCCCTACCGGGACGCGGTTCCGAGGATGCCGTGGTCAGGACTGTCGCCGGCCTCTGCCGAGCACGCCAATGAGATGGGCACATCGGAAGTGCCGCACTGGACCAGCATCATGTGGCAGCCATCGCGCTGACCACGGACCGAAGCATGAACCCGGGGCGACCTCAAACGAGGGGCAAAGCAAGTCAGACATCGGCGAAAGGGGATCTGTCGGGATTATTTACCGCACTGGCAGCATGACGGCGCTGCTGCGGCCGTCACTTTTTGTTTGACTGGAACGGCCCCGCTAACGAAGTCCTGACCCTAGTCAACCCGCACCGGCATAAATTCGCACGCGGCTTTTTGCCCAAGTTCAATCAAGGCCATTGAAAGAAGATAAGATACAATCTCGTTACCTGCCCGCTTTGCCTCTTGGAACGCCCCAATGCAACTTTTAACGAGCTTATCCTCTTCATCCACAAGCCATGATTTCTGATCCAACACGAAAACCATCCCAGTATACTCTGTGGGTTCGCCGTATTGATCGTGAAAACATTGGCCCATTGCGAGAACCGTCGTCTCCTTTCCGCTGTTGGAAAGCAGCCGGTATTGGGCTCGATAGGAGGAACCGGCTTCCACCGCGTTAAGAATCGCGGATGTTACACGCTCAACATCTTCAGGATGGACCAAATGAAGGTAGCGTGCAATCGGCAGGCCACGGCCGGCATCTTCATCAGGAATGCAAAATAATGCCTCTGTTTTCGTGTCAGCATAGACGAGGTCCTCGGCGACTATCCATCGATAGATGCCCCCCGTGATTGGGGAAAGCATGCTATTGGTATTCGCAGCGAGATGTTGAGTGCAATTCATTCAGAGGGTCCGTCCGACACAACGCCACGTTTCGTGGCCACTGATATTGATTGAGACCTGAGATCGCAGGTCGGGGGGCAGGTCGAGGAGCACCAAATATGGCCAGTCACACTGCTTCGACTGAGGCTAAATAAGCTAACGCTTGCGATTCGCGTAATAGCCAAAACTAGGGATTAACTTTATGTCGAAATACAAGCTGTTGGTTTTCAGCTCAATCTACGCGTGTTTCGCGCGAAAGCTGTTGAGCGACATCGAAATCTGACATTTGTCAGATGTCAGCCTCGAATGCGGCCGGCAGGACCGACATCGACGATTGCGGATGATGCGTGGTGCATGCTGGCTTCGCCGCCGCCGAGGCTCCGTTCTATCACATCGGAACCAAAGCCCTTCGCTATCGGAGTTGTGGTGGTCGGACCAAGGGTGCGGCATAACATTTGAACAACGGCCCGCGTCGATCATATAACGGATATGGAAAAGAACCACTTACCCCTTGAACAATTGGCACGCCTTCGACGGATACGCGGACTGGCGCGGCTGATGGACACGGCGTTACGCATTCCAGGCACGGGCGTGTCGCTCGGTGCCGATTCCATCCTTGGCCTCATCCCGGGCGTCGGCGATTTTGCAGCAGCAGCGGTGAGCCTCATCATCGTCAACGAGGCGCGCCGTCTTGGCGTGCCGAACGACAAACTTATCAAGATGCTGGTCAATGTGGGCTTCGACACCGTCGCGGGAAGCGTGCCGGTGCTTGGCGATGTGTTCGACGCCTATTTCAAGTCGAACCGGCGGAATGTTCAACTGGTGTTAGATCACTTCGATCTCGACCACGCTGACCTCGACCGCGGGCGCCGGTAATCGTCCTCGACGACTACCTCGCGATCGCCGGCGCAGGCGATGGACTTCCCGATAAAAACAGGCGAATGCCGAGACCAAGCAGCACGAATCCTGTAAACCGCTCCTGCCACGCCAGCAGTTTCGGCCAGCGATA
The DNA here is from genome assembly GCF_058793575.1 of Shinella sp. GW835-FHT14H05. Lineage (NCBI taxonomy): Bacteria > Pseudomonadati > Pseudomonadota > Alphaproteobacteria > Hyphomicrobiales > Rhizobiaceae > Shinella > Shinella sp. GW835-FHT14H05. The sequence goes on from NZ_JBXAFY010000021.1 coordinate 18,670, forward strand.
AGGAGGTGGCCAACCGTCCCGGACGAAAGGGTGACGCCACCCAACGAGAAGATGCCGACCAGTTTCTGGATTGATCCGAGGACAAGAAGCTGTTGCCAGATCGGACCTGCGGCCGGGACGAACAACGGCAGGAAAGTGAACATGAACAGCAGGGATTTTGGGTTGGTTAGGCTGTTAAACGTACCTTCGCGAACAGCCTTCCATGCTGAAACCGGCCTGGCCTGCAGCCTTGCTGCCGACTGTTGTCCAAAGCTCTCCCGGATCATCCTGCCTCCAAGGTAGATCAGGCATGCAGCACCCGCCCATTGCAGGACGGTAAGGGCCGACGGGTAGGCGGCACGAGCGACGCCAGCGCTAGAACCAGCAGGCTGACCTGAACCGCACCGGCGACAAAGATCATGCCGACGACCGTTAACAGGGCTGTCTTGCGCCCTGTCCCACGCCCCGGGCGATGATCAGCATCATGTCCGGGCCGGGTGTGATCTCAAGGACGACGAGCGCCAGAAGAAGGGTCAGGAAGGTCGAAGCGTCAGGCATGATCTCGAGTATCGGGAGAACCAGATACCAGCCTCATACCATCCCGCTTCGAGTGCCGCTATCGGCATGTCGGCCGGCGTGTGGCTATCAAGGCAAGCGCCATTGATGAGTACTGGTGGCTCAGTCGATTGATATTTTGGTAGCGAAACACTGCCTTTTGCGGGGCCGGGGTTTGCAATTCTGTGCGAGAAATGTCTCTTTACGCATGACCAAATGACTGCACCTGGAGCCTCGAACATTTGAAAAAGCCACAAAAGAACTTTGTTGTTGAGTACAAGGGTGCGCGTCGGAAACCCATACCGCAATCCAACTCAATATGGGGCAACGTCGATTTGCGCCGGTTCTCCGAGCACGACGGCGAGGTTCAAGCGGCTTCGGCTGATGAGCAAGGTGTTGATTCAGATGCGCCGATGCGCGAGGTACCGGCGTCAACAGAAAATCTACTGCAAGAAACAACATCATATTTTCTACTGGAGAAACAGATGGCCGACGAAACGAGCATGACCGAACTGGCGTCCACGGAATCCGAAACTGCGCTTCCAAAGGCACCTGAGCCTAAAAAGCGTGGCCCGCGAGCCAAGAAGGCGACGCTGGAAACTGTAACCTCTGATGCTTTGGTCGACACGCCTGTTGTAAAGAAAACACGGGCGAAGAGAGGTAGCAAGAATGCCACAGCCGAGGTGAAGCCAACTTCCGGCCGTGGCGGACGCAAAGCCAAGGATGCGGTCGGGTCGATTGTCGAACCTGCCTCGCAGGCTGTCTCGCCTGTAAAAGCGGCCGGTGAGGAGATAAAGGATCTGCTCCAACTTGAGCAGGAAAACCAGCGACTTCGGAAACTGCTTGCGGAAAAGCTCCGCGAGGAGAATGCGGATCTTCGCAAGCGACTGGGTCTTGCCTGACCTGATGCCAGAGGATTGGTCGGCTGCCAGGCCGACCGTCCTCTTCAGCGCTATGGTGCTGGAGCGCTGAAAATGGGTATCTTTGTCTCTGCTGCCCAGTGGGTTACCAGCGCGCAGGATACGATGGGAGTTGCAAAGCGATGGTAAAATCGCCCTGGAAACTTCTCACCGGATTGTTGTCTCGGGAAAAGACTGCGGATCAGCACGCTGGCCAAGCCAGCGTCGCCGGAATCCCCAACGAGGCCGAGGGGCATGGAGCCAATTCCACCGCTACTGAATCACCGTTTGGGGGCGAGCCCGCGCCTGGGTCCACACAATCGGCGGCATCGCAAGCTGCCAAGGCCGAAGCCAGAGATCGTCATGAGCCGCCGCTGGTAATGGCGACGGAAGTGACTGGCTCTATGCCGCCCAACGAAGCCCCCGCGTTAGCCCGAGATCGCACTGTGCTTGCCATCGTCGCCGAACGGCGAAATCATAAAGGCAGGGCCCCGCCGAGCACCCGAAGGAAGGTCAAGGCGGAAGCGCCGGGGTATACCAGGGATGTGGTGCCGGCTGCGGACTTGGCGGAGCAACGCGCGAGTACACCAGATCCCGTTCGGGCGCTGGACAGCGAGATTCGTGAATTGCGATACCTGCTGGCGGGGAAGCTGCGGCTTCAAAACGATCAACTGAGACAAATGCTCAGGCGATTTGAGCCGAAGTGAACCGTCTATTGGTCCTGATTGTTGCAAGACTAAGCCTGGCGTTGAGCCAAACGCTGCAAACGGTCCAGGCGCACATTCCAGTCTAAAGGGTAGCATCGGTCGGGTTGATCTTGATCATGACCGGTGCGTGGTCGCTCGTGTGCTGCCAACTTCGCGGCCGGCGCCTCACGCTTACCGAGCGCAACCATGGCAAAACCGTAGGGCTCAACAGGAAGTGGTCTATCCGCAATCCCGCATCTCGTTCGAACGAGTTTCGCCAGTATTTCCAGAATGTGTAGATCCGTTCATCGGGATGGAGGTGCCGCATTGCATCCGTCCACCCTTGGGCGAGAAGGCCAGCATACGCTTTCTTCACCTCAGGGCGAAACAGTGCATCGTCGCGCCAGCGTTCCGGCGCATAGACGTCAAGGTCGGTCGGCATGACGTTGAAGTCGCCGGCGAGGATAGCTGGAACACCGAGTTCGATCAGCTCAGCCGCATATGCGTAGAGCCGGGCAAACCAGCGAAGTTTGTAGTCGAATTTCGGCCCGGGGGCGGGGTTCCCATTCGGGAGGTAGAGGCAACCGACGAGAATGCCGTCGACGGCGGCTTCGATGTATCGGCTGTGCGTATCGTCCGGATCGCCCGGCAGGCCGCGGCGTGTCAGGACTGGCATCGTTTCTTTTGCGAGGATGGCCACCCCGTTCCAGCTCTTCTGTCCATGCCACACCGCCTCATAGCCAAGGCGCTGCAGCTCCCGTCTGGGAAACTTGTCGTTCGGCGCCTTGAGTTCCTGAAGACAAACGATGTCCGGCTCGTCTTCCTCAAGCCATCGAAGCAAGATCGGGAGGCGTCCGTTCACGCCGTTGATGTTGTATGTGGCGATTTTCACTTGAGCTCCAGGTTGACTACGCGGGCAGGGCGGCAGGCGATAACTGAATGTCGCCCACCCTCGAAGGTTCCTGCGCCGCGGTTAGAGACTGTTAGCCATGATAAAGGCGGATGAGGAACCGTTTGCCGTGCCGCGGGCTTGTCATCTCAACAGGAGGCCACTGCGATGTCCCAGAGGTTTGATGAACTCTACATTTCGCGCGGCGAGCACAAGGAGATTGTCGCGTACTACCAGAAGCTAGTGGTGCACATGTCGCGGAAGATTCGGGCTATGCGCGCATCGAACGAGCCAGAGCCTGCGGTCAGCATAAACGAGCAAGACGCCGGGCTTAGCGGTGAGAGCGACAAGTCGGACGCCCTGACGGACGATTTCCAGAATGTCGTCAGGGTGGATTTCCGGCAGAGGCGTTCTGACGCATCCGTGCATTGACTGCATCAGAAGAGGGTCGGCTGTGACGTGGGTTCACCCGTCTTGTCGACGATGGTCGTGCCATATGGCTCGCGCGATGCCACAATCAGGGCGTCATCCGGCAACGGCCGGACCAAAGCTTTAGCTTCATCCCAGGGAGCGTTCATCCAGATCTCGGTTTCCTCTTTTGTAAGAAGCAGAACCGGCATGGCGTTTTTGTGAATCGGTTTGACGAGCTCGTTCGGGTCGGTGGTCAGGAACGCATAGAGATCGTCGGTCGTCGGACCGTCCTTCACCTTACGGACACTTGTCCACTGCGGAACGTGAACACCGGCAAAGAACATGAGCGACTTGCTCTGATCGCGAGCGAACCAAGCGTTCGGCGTGTACCCGCCGTCTGTTTTGCTTGCTGGATCCGGTTCGGCGAAGCTGGTGACGGGAACGAGGCAGCGGTGTTCCACGCCTAACCACTGCTTCCAATGTTGAAGTTTCCGGAGATTCGTCGTTCCGGGATCTCGCATGTTGCGCAGGAGATCGTCGAAATCGACCTCCTTGCCCTTCGCTCGGAGCTTTTGCGCCCTCTCTTCAGCAAGTCCCTTCAACACATAGAAGGGAGCGGGCAGTCCCCAGCGGGCGTGCGCAATCTGCTTTTTCCCCGCCGGGGTACTGCGGATAATTGGCCCGAGCTCGTCGGGGTTCATCTGGTAGACGGGCCTCGGATTGATTAGGCTTTCGGCGTCGCGCGCCCATCTGGTTGCCCAATCCTTGTCGTCGAGGCGGTAAAGATTGCACATAGGGTGTCTTCCTCTCCATCCTATCGCGAGCAAGATAGCGCGTCGATCGTGGTCGGCAACGTCATCCGCCGGCGCGCTACAAGCGAAACTCCATTTGCCGCGTCATCGACTCATCCTTTTGTCCGAGTGCCGAAAGGGTCACGCCGAGCAGCCGGATCGGCTTACGGAAAGGGTGGGCGCCTTCGAGCAGCATGGTGGCCGCAACGAGGATCGCGTCATCGTCGGCAAAGGGGCTTGGATTGGTTCGACTGCGGGTGATCACCTGGAAGTCGGCGAATCTGATCTTCACCGTCACGGTCTTGGCTGAAACATCGTTGCTTTCGCAGTAGCGCCAGACTTTCGCCACCAACGGGTCGAGCTCACGCTTTGCCTCGTCGAGGTCGGCAATGTCGATGGCAAAGGTGTCTTCTGCTCCGACAGACTTTCGCTCACGGTCCGGTCTGACCTGCCGATTATCGATGCCGCGGGCGATGCCATGGAAATAGGGGCCCGACTTGCCAAAGTGATCGGTCAGGAACTCCACCGACTTGTCCCGCAGGTCAGCGCCCGTTTCGATACCCAGCGCAGCCATTTTTTTCGCTGTCGCCGGACCGACACCATGGAATTTCTTGACCGGAAGGCTTTCGACGAAGGCGGGACCGTTGTTCGGGGTGATGACCGCTTGCCCATTCGGCTTGTTGAGGTCCGACGCCATCTTGGCGAGGAACTTGTTGTACGAGATGCCTGCCGAAGCATTGAGACCGGTGGCCTGCCTGATCCTGGCGCGAATTTCCGTCGCGATCTCGGTGGCGATCGCCATGCCCTTCAGGTTCTCGGTGACATCGAGATAAGCCTCGTCGAGTGACAGCGGTTCTATCAGGGGCGTGTATTCGGCGAAGATTTCACGGATCTGCTCGGATACGGAACGATAGACGTGGAAGCGCGGCTTCACGAAGACAAGACCCGGGCATTGGCGCGCGGCCGTTACGGACGGCATCGCGGAGCGAACGCCGAAGACGCGGGCCTCATAGCTTGCGGCCGCCACCACGCCGCGTGCAGCAGGGCTCCCGACGGCAACGGGCCTGCCTCGAAGGTCCGGATTGTCGCGCTGTTCGACGGACGCATAGAAGGCATCCATGTCGACATGGATGATCTTCCTGACCACCGTTTGAATGTCCTCGATCATGTTTCTGGCCACATGAGCTTCAGACCGCGTTCCCTCACGTCCACATCGACCGCATGCGGGCACCGACGTCGATCCTAATTTGGCGGGCGCTGCGCTCGCTGGCCGCGGCCGACACCTTCGGCCAGCTCGTCGTTTCGAAGAACTGCAGCATCGTCACCGGAATGAACCGGGTTCGCGACGCATAGACATGCCGGTCGCCCTGCGTGTTCTGCCCGTGCGTGAAGAACCGTTGCGGGGTGATGAGCGAGAGGTTGTCGCGCGCCCGTGTCATGCCGACGTATAGCAGGCGCCGCTCCTCTTCGAGTTCCGCCGTCGTTCCAGCGCCAAGGTCCGATGGGATACAGCCATCGACGACATTGAGCATGAAGACGGCCCGCCATTCCTGCCCCTTGGCCGAGTGGATCGTCGAAAGGATCAGATAATCCTCGTCGAGCAGCGGCACGCCGGCTTGGTCGCTGGTCGCATCGGGCGGATCGAGCGTCAGCTCGGTCAGGAACCGCTCGCGGCTCGGATAGCCGCCGGCGATCTGCTCAAGCTGGATGAGGTCGGCTTTGCGGGTATCGGCATCCTCGTGAATGCGATCGAGATGCGGCTCATACCAAGTGCGCGCCAAGCCAATCTCTCCCGGCCATTCACCCTCGGCCTTGCGAAGGCTCGACAGCAGCTCAACGAAGGCGGGCCAGTCGTAGCCTGTTTTGGGCGGCGGTGGGATTTCGGCGAGCGATTGAAGCGGCTCCGGATCGGCGGCGATCGTGTCGAGGATCTTGCCGGCCGTCTGTGGCCCGATGCCCGGCAGCATCTGGAGAAGGCGGAAGCCGGCGACGCGGTCGCGCGGGTTCTGCGCGAAGCGCAGGGTGGCGAGCAAGTCTTTCACATGGGCGCTGTCGAGGAATTTGAGGCCGCCGAACTTCACAAAGGGGATGTTGCGACGGGTCAGCTCGACCTCCAGCGCACCGCTGTGGCTTGACGTCCGGAAGAGCACCGCCTGCTGCTTCAGCGTCATGCCGACCTCGCGGTTCGCCAGCACCTGCTCAACGATGTAGTTCGCCTGGTCTGTCTCGTCTTTTACGGTCACGAGCATAGGGCGTTGCTCAGATTCTCGGTCCGTCCAGAGATTCTTGGTGAAACGATCGCGAGCAAGGTCAATCACGCCGTTGGCAGCAGCCAGGATCGGCTGCGTCGAGCGATAGTTGCGATCGAGCGTGATGACATCGGCCGGCTTCGGCGAGAACTGGTTCGGAAAGTCGAGGATGTTGCGCACGGTCGCGGCGCGGAAGGAATAGATTGACTGGGCGTCGTCGCCGACCACAGTCAGACCACGCCCGCCGGGCTTCAGCCCCAGAAGAATGGAAGCCTGCAGGCGGTTGGTGTCCTGATATTCGTCGACAAGAACATGGTCGAAACGGTTGCCGATATCGTCGGCCAGGTCCGGGTCGGACATGACCTGCGCCCAGTAAAGCAACAGGTCATCGTAATCGAGCACGTTCTGCGCTTGCTTGGCCTCGACATACGCGGCGAAGAGCTGTTTCAACTGCTCCTCCCAGCCGAGCACGTAGGTGTAGGATGCCTTCAGGACCTCGTTGATCGAACTCTCGGAGTTGACGACGCGCGAGTAGATCGCAAGGCACGTTCCCTTGGTCGGAAAGCGGCTTTCCGTCTTCGAGAAACCAAGCTCATGGCGAACGAGATTCATCAGATCGGCGCTGTCCTCGCGATCATGGATCGTGAAATCGACGTTGAGGCCGATCTGCTCGGCATACATGCGCAGCAGCCGTGCGCCGATGCCATGGAAGGTGCCGGCCCAGGCCATGGCGTCCGTCATGACCGCAGCATTGTCCCCGAACACCTGCCGGCAGATGCGCTGGACGCGGCGCCCCATCTCGGAAGCGGCCCGGCGCGAGAAGGTCATCAGCAGGATGCGGCGTGGATCGGCGCCATTGACGATGAGATGGCCCACGCGATGGGCAAGGGTATTCGTCTTGCCCGAGCCCGCACCTGCGATGATGAGCAGCGGGCCGCCGATCGCGCCGTCCGGCTGGCCAATGCCATGCTCGACGGCCTCGCGCTGCCGGTCGTTCAGTTTTTCGAGATAGGCTGCCGTCATCTGCCCAAATTTTCCTAAGAAAAAATTCCTGTCCCGTTCCGTTTCCCCATCCCTTTGATCGGCCTTGTGGAATCCACAAAATCGACTTGTCAAAGGCAGCCTTCATGACTGACAGCGCCGTTTCGAGTGGATTGACTCGCAACGGCATTAGGAACAAAAAAGGAACATATCAGCTTAAATAACGGCTGGAAACCCCTGAAGGAGCGTCAATTCCGTCGTGTCAAACCGTGCCCTCAACCCAGTGCTTGCCGAGCTTCGAGAGCGTATCGGCCAGCTCGAAGGCGGGCAGGCGCGTGCAAGATCCGTCCTGCCATTCGCTGTTCCAGAGATGGACCAGGCCCTTCCTGGTGGCGGGCTTGCCTTTGGGGCGCTTCATGAAATTGCCGGCGGCGGAGGCGGCACGGTCGATGGCGCTGCGGCTGCACTCTTCGTGGCGGGCATTGCTGCGCGAACCAAGGGCAGGGTGCTGTGGTGCATGACGCGCCGCGACTTGTTTTTTCCCGCCGTCTCGCAAGCTGGGCTGCATCCGGATCGCGTGGTGTTCTGCGAAAGCGATCGGGATGAAGGCGTCCTATCCGCGGTCGAGGAGGGGCTGTCCTTTGGCGGTTTATCGGCGGTGGTCGCCGAACTGGTCCGCCTGCCGATGAATGCCTCGCGGCGGCTGCAACTGGCGGCAGAGAAGAGCGGATGCATGGGCATCGTGCTGAGACGATGGCGAAGGCAGAACGAGGCCTCGGACTATGGGCAGCCGACGGCTTCGACGACGCGGTGGCGCATCAGCACCCTGCCGTCGGAAAGATTGCCAGCAGCGGGCGTTGGGAGGTCTCGGTGGCTGGCGGAATTGATGCGTGTAAAGGCGGGTGAGTGCGCCGAGTTTGAAATTGGAGCTCCCGATGCCAAGGGTCGTATCTGTCTACTTCCCACTTCTGCCGATCGATCGGATCAGACGGCACGCTTCGGAGCCCTTGCCGGCTGACAAGCCGCTCGTCGTGATAGCGCGCAGCGGCTCAAAGCGCTGGATATCCGCCGCAGATCCGATCGCTCTCAAACTTGGTTTGCGGGTGGGCATGCCGGCCAGCAAGGCGCAGGCGATGGTCGCCGATCTCCTGATGGTCGACGCGGCTCCGGCCGAGGACGCAGCCGTGCTCGAAAAGCTGGCTCTATGGGCGCTCCGACAATACAGCCCTGTCGTCGCCGTCGATGGCAGCGATGGCCTGGTAATGGATACCGAAGGGGCCGACCATCTCCAGGGCGGTGAGGAGCTTCTCGTTTCCGGTCTCGTCAACAGGCTGCACGCCCATGGCTTGACGGCGCGGGCGGCCGTTGCCGAGACTTGGGGTGCAGCGCACGCGCTCGCCCGGCTGCTTGCCGCGCAGACGACGGTTGTTCCGGTCGGTCACGTCATGAAGACGGTGATCGATCTGCCGCTCGTGGCCTTGCGGCTGTCATCGGAGATTATCCAGGGCTTGCGGGTCCTCGGGATCGATACGATCGGCAAGCTCTCCGCCATGCCGCGCGCGCCCCTGACGTTGCGGTTCGGGCCGGAACCTGCTCGTCGGCTCGACCAGATGTTTGGCAGGGTCGCCGAGCCGATTGAGCCGATCCGCATCCCGGAGCTTGTAGAGGCGTCGAAAAGTTTCGCCGAGCCCATCGGGGCACCCGACACGATCGCGAGATATGTCCGCCGACTGGTTGGGCAGCTCTCAACACGACTCGCGGAAAACGGCCTTGGCGCGCGACGCTGCGACCTCATCATCCATCGCGTGGACAACACCCGTCAGTATCTTCGCGCCGGCCTGGCGAAGCCGGTCCGCGATCCGGCGCGTCTTTCGAAGCTGCTCTGCGACCGTATCCAAACTATCGAACCGGGCTTTGGTATCGAAAAGATGGTTCTGGTCGCTGTCTTTGCCGAGCCACTTGAGGAGCGGCAGGTGGCGTCTTCCCTCATCGAAGAAGACGTTGCGGACATTACGCCGCTCGTCGACATCCTCGGCAACCGAGGCCACCGGCTTTTCCGGGTTGCGCCCGTCGCTTCCGACGTGCCGGAGCGTTCCGTCAGGAAGATTTCGCCGACGGCACCTGCCACCGGGCAGACCTGGGCCAACAAGTGGCCGCGACCGCCGCGGTTGTTTGCAAACCCCGAACGCATCGAGGTCATCGCCCTTTTGCCGGACCAGCCGCCAGCAGTGTTCACTTGGCACGGCAAGCGTCGGAAGGTCGTTCGCGCCGACGGACCGGAGCGCATCTTCGGCGAATGGTGGCTTCGTCCGCGCGAGTTCCATGCCGTGCGCGATTACTTCGTCGTCGAGGACGAGCAGGGCGAGCGCTACTGGGTCTTTCGCGCCGGCGATGGCATCGACCCCGAAACCGGATCGCACTTTTGGTTCCTGCATGGGGTGTTCGGATGAGATATGCCGAGCTCCAGGTCACGAGCCATTTCTCGTTCCTGCGCGGCGCTTCCAGCGCGGGTGAGCTGTTTGCAGCAGCTGCGGCCGTGGGCATCGATGCGCTCGGTATCGTCGATCGCAACAGCCTGGCCGGCATCGTGCGCGCCTGGGAAGCGGCCAAGGCGACCGGTGTGCGGCTTGTCGTCGGCTGTCGCCTGGATCTGACGGACGGCATGTCGATCCTCGTCTACCCCATGGACCGACAAGCCTACTCGCGTCTGTGCCGGCTGCTGTCCTTCGGCAAATCGCGTGGCGGGAAGGGCAATTGCGTGATCGATTTCGCGGATGTCTCGGAATATGCGGCCGGCATGATCGGCGTGCTAGTGCCCGACGAGGCCGACGATACCTGCGGCGTGCAGCTCCGAAAGATGGCCGAGCTGTTCGGTGATCGCGCCTATGTCAGCCTGTGCCTTCGGCGCCGGCCGAACGACGCGGTCCGGCTTCATGGCATTGCCGCCATGGCCAGGCGCTTCAAGGTCAGGACGGTCGTCACGAACGACGTGCTCTTCCACGAGCCCGGCCGCCGGCAGTTGCAGGATGTCGTGACCTGCATCCGCACCCGCACGACGATCGATGATGTGGGCTTCGAGCGCGAACGACACGCCGACCGCTATCTGAAGGTGCCGGAGGAGATGCACCGGCTCTTTGCCAAACATCCGGAGGCGCTCGCCCGCACGCGCGAGATCGTCGATCGCTGCCGCTTCGATCTCTCCGAACTGCAATACCAATATCCGGAAGAGGCAATCGTCCCCGGTCTCGATCCTCAGCAGTCGCTTGCGAAGTTCACATGGGAGGGAGCGGCCGAGCGTTATCCCGAGGGCCTGCCGGACAAGGTGCGCAAATCCGTTCTGCACGAACTCGAATTGATCCGGACGATGAACTATGCGCCATACTTTCTCACCGTCTATTCCATTGTCCGTTTCGCGCGGTCGAAAGGCATCCTGTGCCAGGGCAGGGGTTCTGCGGCAAACTCCGCCGTCTGCTATTGCCTCGGGGTGACGTCGATCGACCCGGAGACCAACGACCTGCTGTTTGAGCGGTTCATCTCCCAGGAGCGCGACGAGCCGCCGGATATCGACGTGGACTTCGAACACGAGCGGCGTGAGGAGGTCATCCAGTGGATTTATGACACCTATGGCCGGAGCAAGGCCGCGCTGTGCTCGACGGTCACCCGCTATCGCGCCAAGGGCGCTCTGCGTGATGTCGGCAAGGCGCTCGGCTTGCCGGAGGACATGATCGGGCAACTGTCGTCGGGTGTATGGGGCTGGTCGGAAGGTGTATCCGAACGTCAGCTCAAGGAAAACAACCTCAACACTGCCGACTATCGCCTGAAACTGACGCTGGAACTCGCCCAGCAGCTCATGGGTGCGCCGCGGCATCTCGGCCAGCATCCGGGTGGATTCGTGCTGACGCAGGATCGGCTTGATGACCTCGTGCCGATCGAACCGGCTCGCATGGACGACCGTCAGGTGATCGAATGGGATAAGGACGATATCGAAGCGCTGAAGTTCATGAAGGTCGATGTGCTGGCGCTGGGAATGCTTACCTGCATGTCGAAAGCGTTTGCCCTGATGGCGGAGCACAAGGGCGACCCCCGGGATCTTGCGTCGATACCTTCCGAGGACCCGCCGACCTACGCCATGATTCGGAAAGCTGACACGCTCGGCACCTTCCAGATCGAAAGCCGGGCGCAGATGTCCATGCTGCCGCGGCTGAAACCGCGCACCTTCTACGATCTGGTAATCCAGGTGGCCATTGTCCGCCCCGGGCCGATCCAGGGCGACATGGTCCACCCCTATCTGCGCCGGCGCGAGGGCAAGGAAAAGATCGACTATCCGACGCCGGAGCTGGAGGCTGTTCTGTCGAAGACACTCGGTGTGCCGCTGTTCCAGGAAAGCGCGATGAAGGTGGCCATGGTCTGCGCGGGCTTTACGGGTGGCGAGGCGGACCAGCTTCGCAAATCCATGGCGACGTTCAAGTTCACCGGCGGTGTGTCGAAGTTCAAGGAGAAGCTGGTCACCGGCATGGTCAAGAACGGCTACAGCGCGGAGTTTGCCGAGCGCACGTTCAGCCAGCTCGAGGGCTTTGGGTCCTACGGTTTTCCCGAAAGCCATGCCGCGAGCTTCGCACTGATCGCCTATGCCTCCAGTTGGGTGAAATGCCACCACCCAGACGCCTTCTGTGCGGCGCTCCTGAACTCTCAGCCGATGGGGTTTTATGCGCCAGCGCAAATCGTGGCCGATGCCAGGGCGCACGGCGTCGAGGTTCGGCCGGTCTGCATCAATGCTTCTCGCTGGGACTGCACCTTGGAAGAGGTGGATGGCCATCGATACCACGCGGTCCGCCTCGGCATGCGTATGGTGAAAGGCCTCTCCACGGCGGATGCGGCGAGGATTGTTGCCGCGCGCGCGGATGATCGGTTCTCGTCGGTCGATGACGTCTGGCGTCGGTCAGGGGTGCCGACGGCTTCCCTCGTCAAACTGGCGGAAGCCGACGCTTTCCTGCCTGCCCTCAGTCTTCAGCGCCGGGATGCCCTCTGGGCGATCAAGGCGCTACGCGACGAACCCCTGGAGCTTTGGGTGGCGGCTGCCGAGCGGGAGGCAAAGCAAGTCGCCGAAATCGATGAGCCCGACGTCAGCCTGGCACCGATGAGGGCGGGACACGAAGTGGTCGAGGATTATTCCCATGTCGGCCTCACACTGCGGCAACACCCCATTTCGTTCCTTCGGGAGGATCTGCGCCGCAAACGCATGGTCACCTGTGCCGAAGCCATGGCTGAAAAAGATGGTCGATGGCTGATGACAGGCGGCCTCGTTCTCGTTCGCCAACGGCCCGGATCAGCGAAGGGCGTGATGTTCATGACGCTTGAGGACGAGACGGGCATCGTGAACGCCGTGGTCTGGCCGACGGTGTTCGAACGGCAGCGGAGGCTCGTACTGTCAGCCTCCATGATCGCGATCAACGGAAAGATCCAGCGGGAAGGCGATGTGGTCCACCTCGTTGCGCAAAGGCTGTTCGACCTTTCGGAGGATTTGAGCAAGCTCGGCGAGTTGGGCGACGCGTTTCCGCTGCCGCATGGGCGCGGCGATGAGTTTGCTCGCGGGAACGGCGCGCCGGATCCGAGGGAAAAACCAAAGGCGGCCGCACCGGCGCGCGACATCTTCATCCCGGATCTACTGATTGACCGACTCAAGGTGAAGAGCCGGAATTTTCACTAGCTCGTAGGTATCTCCCACGGGCAATAGGCTGCAAATCTGTCGGTCGTACGTGGCATCTTGTTGGCGCTTTGTCAGTGCCTGTAACCTAATGATCGACTTCTTGGCTCAATCGCCTCAAAGTATCATATAGTTGTTGTCCATCTGCGGCAGGGAGGTCTGGCTAGTCGGACGCTCCATCATGTGGACGTCATGCAGCACTTCGTCGACCTGATTGTTTCAGGAAGATGGCTTTGTCACGGGGAGTACGCCGGTCACGGAGATATGCGCGCCGATCGACATCATGCGGTAGTAGATGGCGATCGGCCTGAACAGTTACTCGTGCGACGGCGACGCGGGCGCTAGCGGCTGGCGTTGAAGGCGGTGGCCGGCAGAAGAGGGAGAGTGGGGAAGGGGCATTCGTGGCGGATTGAGGTGGCTGGAGAGAGGCTCCGGCCGGTCCGCCGCGGAGAATTGACATGGCACAGGCCATTCAGAAAATTGCGCTCAACGTCGGACGCGATATCCCCTTCAACAAGCTCGTTCTCAGCCAGCAGAACGTGCGCAAGACCAAGGCCGGCGTTTCTATCGAGGAACTTGCCGACGACATCGCTCGCCGCGGGCTGCTGACCAGCATCAACGTGCGCGCGGAACTCGACGCCGAGGGTAAGGAAACCGGCATCTACCGCATCCCTGCTGGCGGCCGCCGCTATCGCGCCCTGAAGCTGCTGGTCGACAGGAAGCAGCTCACCAAAACGACCGGCGTCCCTTGCATCGTCAGCGAAGGCGAGACCCTCGAAGCCGAGGACTCGCTCGCCGAAAACGTCAAGCGTGCCGATCTTCATCCGCTGGACGAATTTCGCGCGATGATGGTCTTGCGCGAGCAGGGGCTCGACGAGGAGGAAATTGCTGCCCGCTTCCACATCTCGGTCGCGACGGTGAAGCAGCGCCTCCGGCTGGCGTCGGTGTCTCCCCGCCTGCTCGAACTCTATGGAGATGACCAGATGAAACTCGGCCAGGTCATGGCGTTCTCGATCACCAAGGATCATGCCCGGCAGGAGCAGGTCTGGGAGACGATTTCGCGCACGCAAAGCACCGACCCCTACTATATCCGCCGGCTGCTGACCGAAACGGCGATCCGGGCCAGCGACCGCCGTGCGGTATATGTCGGCATCGAAGCCTATGAGGCCGCCGGCGGCATTGTCATGCGGGATCTCTTCGAGCAGGACAACGGCGGATGGCTTCAGGATCCGGCGCTGCTCGAACAGCTCGTGCTGGAAAAGCTGACGGCTGATGCCGAAGCGCTGAAGACCGACGAGGGCTGGAAGTGGGTCGATTCCGCCATCGACTTCCACTTCGGCCACGCTTCCGGCCTTCGCCGCTTTTACGGCAAGCAGGCGGAACTCACCGAGGAGGAGCTGGCGCGTCATGATGCCCTGACGGCAGAATTCGACAAGCTCAACGCGGAATATGAAGCTGCCGAGGACTATTCCGAGGAGACGGAGGCGCACCTCGATGATCTCGACTCCCAGCTGAAGGCGTTGAATGAGCGACCCTTTGTCCTCGATCCCGAGGACGTCGCCCGCGGCGGCGCCTTCATCTCGCTGGCCGGCAACGGTGAACTCAGAATCGAGCGCGGCTTCGTCCGGCCGGAAGATGAACCTGTGATCGATGCGGAGGCCGGCGATGGCGCCGAGCAGGGCGGTGAGGATGGCGACGACACCGCCGCTGCGGAAGGTGGTGATGTGACGATCAACGGCAAGCGCGTTGGCGTCGAGGAACCGGACGAGGATGACGGCAAGATCTGGCCGCTGTCGGAACGGCTCATCGAGGACCTGACCGCCGCCCGCACGCTTGCGCTCAGGGATGCGCTCGCCAACGAGCCGATGGTGGCCTTCATCGCCGTGCTGCACCTTCTCGTGCTGAAGACTTTCTATCACTTCGGCACAGCATCTTGCTTGGAAATCACAGTGCAGCATACGGTGTCGACCAAGACGCAGGGCCTCGCCGACACGGTCTGGGCGAAGGAGATCGAACAGCGCCAGGAGAACTGGGGGCACGATCTTCCCGGTGAAGCCGATGCGGTTTGGGCCTACCTGATCGCGCTCGATCAGGACAGCCGGATGGCGCTGTTTGCGCATTGCGCGTCGATGTCGCTGAACGCCACGATCCAGCAGTGGAACCGCCGGTCCAAGGAAAACCAGCATGCTGTGCAGCTGGCCCAGACGATCGGGTTCGGCATGGTGGGAGCGGGCTGGACGCCGATGGTCGACAACTATCTGGGTCGCGTGACCAAGGCGCACATCCTGCAGGCCGTTCGCGAAGCAAAGGGCGATCAGTCGGCGCAACTTATCGATCACCTCAAGAAGCAGGACATGGCGCGCGAAGCGGCCCGGTTGCTCGACGGTAGCGGATGGCTCCCCGAAGTCCTGCGCTATCCTGCCGATGAAATCTCCGAGGAGGTCAGGATTTCTGAGACGGACGATGTGGTGACCGCAGGCGACGAGGGCGTCGAAGCCGGCGATGTCGTGCTGCCTGCCTTCCTGACCGAGGAGTTGGATAGCGAGCAGACGGCTTCCGATCCTGATGATGACGAGAGTGGGCATCTCGAAGCCGCCGAATAGATATCGAAACCGACAACGATCAATCCGAGGCCCGGCCGTCGCGCCGGGCTTCTCTGTTTCTCGATATGGAGATGAACATGTCCTTCATGACCATCTACGAACACGCGCCAATCGGCGCACTTGTTGCCTGGACCCACGGTACGCGGCGTCCGCCGAAACGCACCTCCCCCCTGCACTCTGAATGGCTATTCCACAACAACTGCGGCCGTTTGGTCGGCAAGGAGGGCAAGCGTGGTAGCGGAGATCCGGGAATGCTCCCGGCGATAACCATCCTGAAAGGCGATTTCACTGAAGCGGGTGTGGTGGCCAACAGTTCTCTCTACACCTTCCATATCGACTATCCGCTTCGGTTCACGATCGTTGAACGGCCGCCGATTGGCTCTGTTCGGGTCTTCGACCGACCGGGTCTCGAAGCAGAGCTTGTCTATCTCGCGCGCAGCCGCGGCGAGGCCGAGCATTGGGCCATGGTGGAGGGAGATCGGTATCCCGATCCCGTATTTGAGGAAGTGACTGCAGACGAGGTCGCAGCCGCTGTAGTGGAAGGGAGGATGGCGTGATATTGAACGATACCCCTGGCGCCGTGATCGTCCCTGCCAACGCCCGTCAGGACTTCCTGCCCGTCCTCTTCGGCCATTCACACCTGATCGTCGCCGAGAATGCCGTCTATGCCTTGATGGAAAGGCTCAGTCCTCTCGATTATCGTGGCGGTTCCTGGGATTTCTACGAGCACCAGGGCAAGCCGCTTTTCCTCGCGCCCAGATCCAAGATACGGTTCCGAATTACCGGTGATGTCACGTGCTTCCAGGGCGAGGTCTCCGCCGAGGCAGCCGGCATAATCGCTACGATGTTCGCCTTCTCCCACCTGTCATTCCAGTTTCAGTCCGAACCACTCGTCCAAGGATATGAGCGCCTCTACGCCTACTCGGCGGATCATCCCGAGGCCTCGGAGATCTTCCAGGCAATCGACTGAAGCTGCTCTCCGCAAGACTGCGGGTCATGGGCGTTCCGCGCCAGCGTGACCGGCCCTTCGTCAAACCGCCATGCCGGCTGGCTGGCGACCCACGGATCCGTTTCCCCCTTCACCAGTCCGGTCGGCGCGATGGCGGCGACCGGGCTCTTTCATTCCAGGAGCTTGAGATGCCCGACTACACCATTGAGACAAGCTACCGCGTGCCAGCATACCGTCATCGCACCTATCACGCCAAGACCGTTGCGCTTGCCTGCCGGCAAGCCATCGAGGACGATGACTGGTCCGGCGAGAAGCTGAGCTACGAAGACGCCGGCGAGACTTACGTTTCCGGCGTATGGAACGGGGTTGATGCCGCCTATTCCGGCCAGGCAGTCCCTGTTCCCTCGCACTTTTCGGAAACGCTCGACCGGAAGGTACGGCACTTCGAGATCCTGCTTGGCCTGCTGAAGCTGCTTCTCGCGGACGTCCAGGCCGGCCGGGCGGCGTCGGACGACTGGATCGAGCGTGCCGTCTTCGCCGTCGCGCGCGGCGAGGCGATCCTCGCAAACGCTCGCGATCCTAACGATCCCGCCGAGGGTGAGCGGCTATGACGAAGTACAAAGTCAAAATCGGATTCTGGCTGAGCGCCTATGACGGATTCACCGTCGAGGCCGATAGCGATGTCGAAGCGATCGAGAAAGCCAAAGGCAGCCGCCACGGTCGCCATGGAGGCATCTGATCAACCGGAACACATCGAGATCGATCAGCGGCGTTAACGCACCATCATCTACATCGATCGCGTGACAGTAGAAGGCATCGACCCGTCATCGAAGACGTCGAGTTTGATGTCAACCGCATCCACCCAGCGCCAGAGCGCTGAGCTTCACCCCTTTTCTTTCCACCAACCCGGCCCTCGCGCCGGGCTTTCACGTTTCAGGAGACGACTTATGAATAAGATGATTCCCAGTTCGCCGGCCGTATCGTCAGGCTTTAAGGTCGACATCTCGCGCGGCGAGCGCATCGGCCGTGTATCGTCCGAGTGGTTCTCTCGCCCGGATGACGAGCGCTATCTCTCGCTCTCCGACGTCCATCGCGCGGTCAGCGAGCGGACGGAACACGCCCGGGTTCGCACTGTCGAGAGCGCAGACATCCGCGTCGAGGCAACACGCGACAACGCCGAACGCCTATCGCTTGTCGTTCCCGGCAGCCGTGTGCCGTTGGCGCCGACCCATTGGAGCTACGGCCAATTGTGCAGCCTTGTCGGCGCGCCCGCGAGTTACATGCGTCAGCTTCCCGCGCCGCTGGCGGCGATCAATCTGCAGCATGGGCTGCTCAACCACAGCGCCGAACTGGTCAAGACCCTGGAAATGGACGACGGCCACGTTGAGTTGCGCGCGGTGACCGGCCCTGAATACGGGCGCATCTGGGATAAAGAACTAGTTTCGGCGGTGATGAGCATTGCCGGGAATGGAACCGGCGACACGATCTGGAAAGTGCCTGGCGTCCTCGACTGGTCGACCATGACCCACAATCCTTTCGTCGACGTCACAAAAAATACGACGACACTCTATGCCAGCGACAGGGATGTCTTCCTGTTTTTGGTGGACGACACGCATCCGATCGAGGCCGGACGACTGCCGAACGGCGAGCCGGACCTTTATTTCCGCGGGTTCTATGCCTGGAACTCGGAGGTCGGCTCGAAAACGCTTGGAATCGCCAGCTTCTACCTGCGCGCCGTGTGCATGAATCGCAACCTGTGGGGCTGCGAAAATTTCGAGGAGATCACCATCCGGCACTCGAAATTCGCGGCGAAGCGCTTCGCGCATGAGGCCGCACCGGCGCTGACGAACTTCGCCAATTCTTCGCCCGCGCCTTTCATCGCCGGCATCCGCGCTGCCCGCGAGAGGATCGTCGCACGCAATGAAGAGGATCGGTTCAGTTTCCTGCGCAAGCGTGGTTTCTCTAAGGCGGAAACCGGCAAAATCATCGACACGGTGCTTGCCGAAGAAGGCAGGCCGCCGGAATCCATCTATGACTTTGTTCAGGGCATCACCGCGCTCGCGCGTGGAAAAGCGCATCAGGACACCCGGCTGGAACTGGAGGGCAAAGCTCGCAAGCTGCTCGAAAGTGCGGCCTGACGAGCTTCCGCTCCCGCAAACCCTCCTCCTCAATCTTATCAGCGCCCGGCCATCTGCTGGGTTTCTTGTATCGACTGAAAGGCAGTCCCATGACCACTCTCGAAACGCAGATTTACACCTATCCGCCAATCCCGCTTGCCGATGTCACGCCGCTCGAACGGCTCATCCTGACCCACGTTCTCGAATGCAGCGAGACCGAAGCCGGGCTTGCCCTGTTCACCGACGTCGGCCCGATCAATCCGATCAGTGTGAAGCGGCAAGCGCTGCTGTGCGCCTTTCGCACCTCGGCGTCACAGGCAGACAGCGCACTCAATGCCTTCATCGGCAGCCGCATTCTCGCGCTATTGCCGACCTCGCCGGACGGCGATGATATCGCTGCCGATATCGATCTGAGCGAATTTCCTTGGCAGTTCATAGTACATGATATTGTCGCGCGGTCACCGAGCCTGCCAGAGGTCACGGTGATCCAATGGACGAATCATGCCACACAGCGGCTGGAGACCTATGGCGCCACCGTGTCCCTCATCACCGGCAAGGGCATCCATCACGCGACCAGCGAGGATCTGCTGAATCGGTTCCGTTTGCAGGATCGCGCACTCGTTCCGCCGGTCTCGCCGCCTGCCCTGATGGCGGTGCTCCAGTCACCGCCGCATTTCGTTCTTTCACCGTTGGCGAGATGGAGACGGCGCTCCGCATCTGGGAAACCATGCTTTGTTTCCGCGGCCTTCACGAGGACCACCGCTCGGTCCCCGATGGCGTTATCCGCATGTCCGAATTGTGGAATGCGACCGGCTGGCAGGCGATGCGGACTCATGTCGTGGCGATCATACCTCTTGCAGAGCAAGCTTACACCGCTCTCTCGGATGCTTTGGATGAAGGCGGATTTACCTTCGATTTCGACTTCATTCCCGCTGTCGTCGGTGCGTTGGACTGGTCCGAATACGGGCCACATCGGGATGGCGAACCCGAGGAATTCCTCGAAACCGTCATGTCGGCGGTCGCTGGCCGGCGTCGTGACGTTGCGGCCGAAGCACTCGCCAGCGACAAGCTCATTGTCTCGAAAGCCTGATTGGGGTTCCGAAGCTGGTGCCCGACGCGATCAGGCACTGATCCCGACCGGCGTCGGTGTCGCCTCGGATTCCGGCGACTGCCCGTTGATCATCGGCGCAACTTCGTTGCTCATCTGCTCGATCTCAACCACGTCGCTGGCGGCCTTGAGGTCGATACGCCCCCAGATCGACGGTTCTTTCCGGGGGAGGCGCCGCCTATTCTTGAACTCGACGATGAACGGCTTTTTCTCAGGCTTCATGATGCTCCGGCTGAATGTGGCAGATGACTGTCTTCCGGCAGCTGTTCTTATTCGCGGGAGCCTGTCAACGGTTCACGCCGGGAAGTCCATGATCAGGGAAGTCGAGGGATCTCGCCATCGCCGACACGCCAGACCCAAGGTGTGATCTCCGGTCTCGTCTCGATCATGTCTGCAAGCGTGCGCTCGTATTCGTCGCCGGCGCTCGCGGGCACGATGAACATTGCCACCGGCGCGGGTTTTTGTTCGGGCAGGGTCACCGACACGATCGGCGCGTCGCGCGGAAGGTTGAAGCGCAGGCCCTTCACGCTCTTCCGCTTCAGATGGCTAAGCTTCTCCAGCAGTCGCAGTTCGTTGATGTCCTCGAAGGGCAACCAGTGCTCGTTCACAACCATCAGCGCGACCTCTTCGATCGATGCGATGCCGGAGGTCGAGATGCCGAACGTGGCGATGACGATCAGATGGAACGCCTCGCTGGAGCGCCACAGTTCGAGTTCGGTTTCGTAGCGGGCTGCCAGCCGCCGCCATGCCCAATCCTCGATCATCAGGTGGAAAGGCATATGCCGCACGACGATCCTCTGTCCCTCGCGGGCCGGAGAGAACTCTTTCACCTCCGCGACAATCATCATCAGCTTGCGCGGTCCCGAACCTGTCGCCTGCACGCTTTTCAGCGCGGTCGCGCGCCGTGCAGCAATGCCGTCCTTGTCCTCCGCCTGGTAGACCTCCGGCACATAGAGCATGTCACTGAGCGGTCCGCCTCTCGCCGTCATCTGCGACGCTGCGTTGATCAGGCTGGTGCGGACGCGTCCCCAGCCGCGCCGGCCGGCCCAGACTGAACGCCATACCGTCAGTTCGCCGGTCTCCCAGAGATAGTGGAGCATAGCCTTGAGCGACAGTTTCCGCGGCTCGCTGCGAATACCTGGTTCCGACTGTTCCGTCGGTGTGCTGGCCGCAGCGCGCGGACCCCGCTTCGTCAGGGAAAAATCGAGCTTCAGATCGGCTTTGCCGCTGGCGTCGATCTGGATGGCGCTGCCGATGAGCGGCCCAAGCCCGGAAAGCTCGTATGGCGGTTCATAGGAAGGGCAGGCCGGGTCGTGCTCGCGTCCCGATAGCGGCGTGCGTTTGACAACATACTGATCATCCAGTCGGGCGATGTACATCGCGACCGCCGGCTGCCTGCACATGCACATCGGGCGAAGCCGCTCTTCATATGCGTGAGGAAGAAGTGCCCGGAATTCCAGAGAGTTCTCCGAAAGCACCTTGTCGCCGATCGTGAATGTTCGCACTGTCGCTCCCCCTTCTCAGGCCAAATCCTACACGGCGCGGCGGCGTTATACTATTAAAAATACGCATAGTAAAATGCCGCGACGACGGTTTATCTGACCGGCCGAGCGATTGGCGCAGCGCGACCCTCCCGCGAGCAGAAGCGGGCCACAGAAGAAAGCTGTCCATGTGGCATGCAGCGCGTGGCTGAAGCAGGTTTCTCCGCCGCCCCTTACGAGACGCCATCCATTCCAGCCGCTGGCGATCGCCGGCATTGTCTATCCCCATCAAGCCCGGCCCTGCGCCGGGCTTCCGCATTCCAGGAGGCTCGCATGCCCGCAGTTATTGAAATCACCGTCTACCAGTTCGACGAGTTGTCGGAAGAAGCGAAGGAGAAGGCTCGTGCGTGGTATCGCGAGGGCGGCTTTGATTACGACTGGTATGAGTTTGTCTTTGAGGATTTCGGCCGGATATGCGAGTGCCTGGGCGTTCGCCTCAAGACGTCACCTGCCCGCCTCGTTGGCGGCGGCACACGAGTTGAGCCGCTAATCCACTTCACCGGCTTTTGGTCGCAAGGAGACGGTGCGTGCTTCCAGGCTTATTATTCCTATCGAAAGGGGGCGCCCCGCGCGATTCGTGACCATGCGCCGAACGATACCGCGCTACATGCGATTGCCGATAACCTGCAAGCGATCCAGCGCCGCAACTTCTATCAGCTTCGAGCCGAAGCCAGCCATCGCAGGCATTACTATCACGAATATTGCCTGGCGATCTCCATCGAGAGGGAAAGTCCGACCTATCAGGACATGACCCATGATGCCGAGGATACAGTCATCGAGGCTTTGCGCGATCTTGCCCGATGGCTGTATCGCCAACTCGAGAGCGAATACAATGCGCTGAACTCCAACGAAATGATCGACGAAACCATCGTTGCCAACGCTTACAGCTTCACCGTCTCCGGTCTTCGTTTCGGCTGACCCGAGAGGTTGTCCCTTCCGACCCTGAGGCGAGGGAGAGGGGGCTGCGGGCCAGGCGGCGCGACTGAGGGTAGTGAAAGCGCACCTTCCCGCGACGAAGTCGGTGGCATTTGGCACCCTGCGTCACATCCGGCGACCGGATATCCGCATTTCACGATCGTCTATGTCCCGGTGAAGCGGTTCGGTCGACATTCCGCAGCTGACCATTGCTGGCTCAATGAATGCGTCGCCGTCGGCGGCCGCATCCTTATGCTGCTCGAGGCCAACGACGACGAAGTCTTGAGGCGAGTTCCCGAACAACAGAGGAGGGCATCAGATGATCCCGATCACGAAAGCACAACGCCGCGCCATTCACCTGAAATGGCAACAGGCCGATCAGGGCCTCTCCTATCGCGCATTCCGGACGCTGGCCATTCCCGTCGCCGCTGCGGACGGAGCCATCGCACTGCCATGGTGCGGGATGTGGCTATGCATAGAGGCCGACGGCTACACGCATAGCTAGACGCCCGATCCGTCCGTTTCGGCCGTCGCTTCGCCCTCGAACTTCTCTTCGTGTCCTCAATCCTGGCCCGGTACTCCGAAGGGAGCGCCGGGTCTTTTCTGTATTTCAGGAGAGCAACATGAGCCTGTCTATCCTCGCCTGCCCACCCACCGCCACGCCGGTCTTCCTGAACTT
Organism: Shinella sp. GW835-FHT14H05; assembly: GCF_058793575.1. Classification (NCBI taxonomy): domain Bacteria; kingdom Pseudomonadati; phylum Pseudomonadota; class Alphaproteobacteria; order Hyphomicrobiales; family Rhizobiaceae; genus Shinella; species Shinella sp. GW835-FHT14H05. The sequence goes on from NZ_JBXAFY010000021.1 coordinate 41,726, forward strand.
CCGGTCCGAAGTGGTCGCGCCGGTGTGTTTCGCCATCGTCTATTGGGACGGTCCGGGCGACACACTCTACGCCTTCGCGGATCCTGACGCCTTCGACCGCCAGCGCCTCTGCGCCGAGCGCAACTTCTTTCATGTCCAACAACTGTCCGTCGGCGAAGCTGCGGCATGGATCGCCGCCGGCGGCAAGGCCGTCTTGCACGAAGTCTCGGTCGCCGGCGTCGCGGCGTTCGGACATCTCCGTCTCGCGCCCGGCTGAAGGCCGGGGTCCGCCGCCTGCGCCGCTTAGAGGGAGAGATGGGCCGAAAAGGAGTGGCCTGGCGGGCTTGGAGAGCGCCCGGCGGCTCGCTCTTTCCCGCTCTCGATGAGGTTTCCCATGAACGCTCCTTCCTCCTTCGCCGCGAACCCGTTTGCCAGCAAGCCCCACTTACTCGAAGAACGCAGCCGCGCAGGCAACATCTTTGCTGCCGGGGGTGTGCTCCTGCCGCTTCTCGAAGCCGGCCATTCCATCACATCGGCGGACCTGCGCGCCGTCCTTACCACTGAATTCGGCGGCTCGGACGCTGAAGGGTACTGGTCGTGGAAAGACGCCTACGAAGCGACGGAAGTCGCACAGGTGCTTTTCCTGCGCAAATTCGGTTCGGCCATTTCGGCCCGGATGAATACGCCGGAGGCGGCTCTTTCCATCCTAACCAAGCTCGCGGTACTCAACCCGACGCACACGCGCCGATCCGAGGAAACCCAGAGGCTCCAGCAGTTTTCCACGCCTGTCGAACTCGCCTATGTCGCGTCGCGGGCCGCTTCGATCATGGCGGACGACGTCCTGCTCGAGCCGTCCGCCGGGACCGGTCTCATGGCGATCTTCGGCGAACTCGCCCACGCGCGCATCGTTCTCAACGAATATGCGCCGGTCCGACACTCCCTCCTCGAATATCTGTTTCCCAAGACATCGGTCACGCACCACGACGCGGCCCATCTCGACGACTATCTCGATTGCGTCGCCCGTCCCACCGTCGTTCTGATGAACCCGCCGTTTTCGGCGGGTGTGCATGTCGAGGGTCGCATGGCCGATGCAGCGTGGCGGCATCTCACCTCGGCTTTCGCCCGTCTTGTGCCAGGCGGCCGCCTGGTTGCCATCACCGGCTCCAGCCTTTCTCCCGACAATCCGAAATGGCGTGACGCCTTCGTTCGCTTGCAGGAGCGCGGAACGGTCGAGTTCAGCGCCGCGATCGCCGGCAGCGTCTTTGCCCGTCATGGCACGACGATGGAAACGCGGCTGACGGTCATCGACAAGATTGCGGCGGCCGATCCGAGGAAGCTGGTCGAAAGCCGCGGTGTCGCACCCAACCTCACCACATTGCTGTCCTGGATCTCGGGCCTGCCGCCGCGCTCGCCGTCGACCGCAGCGAACGCCATAAGCGCGCTGTCCAACGGCATTCTGCGCGCCTGCGCCGCGAAAATGGCTGCGCGCAAGGTCGCCCAGACGCTACGTCCTGCTGCTGTCACAGTATTGCGGTCGAGCCCCGCGCTCTCTCCCCGCGCACCGAACCGGGGGGCTTTGGCCCCCGCGCCTGTCCATGACGAGATCGTCGAACTCGGCTACGAGCTGCGCGATGCGGCGGCGTCGGCGCGGCTGGATGTCGCCGATGGCATCTACGAACCCTACGAGCTGCGGGCTATCCGCATTCCGGACGCCAAGCCGCATCCTGACAATCTGGTCGAGTCCGTCGCCATGGCGTCGGTTGCCCCGCCCAAGCCCAGCTATCGGCCGCACCTCCCCAAGAATGTGATCATCACCGGCGATCTTTCGGACGCCCAGCTCGAAAGTGTGATCTATGCCGGCGAAGCCCATTCGGGCCATCTCGCCGGCTTTTGGAAAGTCGATGCCTCCTTCGACAATCTCACAGCCGTAAGCCCTGAAACCGAAGGCGCGGTGCGATATCGTCGAGGATGGTTTCTGGGCGACGGCACGGGAGCCGGGAAGGGTCGCCAGGCCGCGGGCATTATTCTCGACAATTGGCTGAAGGGCCGCCGACGGCACGTCTGGATCTCGAAATCCGAGACCTTGATTGAAGATGCCCAACGCGACTGGAGCGCGCTTGGTCAGGAGACGCTGCTAGTCACGCCTCTCTCGCGCTTCCGGCAGGGCAAGCCGATCAAGCTGGACGAAGGCATCCTGTTCGTGACCTTCGCGACGCTTCGCACGGACGAACGCGAGGGCAAGTCCTCCCGCGTCCAGCAGATCGTCGACTGGCTCTGTGAGGGTGAGGATAAAGAGGGCGCAGCCGATGAAGCCAGAATCTTCGACGGCGTCGTCGTCTTCGACGAAGGCCATGCCATGGCCAATGCCGCGGGTGGCAAATCCGACCGTGGCGACAAGGCGGCCTCGCAGCAGGGCCGCGCCGGCCTTCGCCTTCAGCGCGCCTTGCCCGATGCACGCGTCGTCTATGTCTCGGCGACCGGTGCATCCAAGGTCGAGTCGCTCGCCTATGCGGAACGGCTCGGTCTTTGGGGCAGCGCCGACTTCCCCTTCGCCACGCGCAGCGAGTTCATTGCCGCCGTCGAGGATGGCGGCGTCGCGACCATGGAGGTGCTCGCCCGCGACCTCAAGGCGATGGGGCTTTACGCCTCTCGCTCGTTGTCGTTCGAGGGCGTCGAATACGAGATCCTCGAACATGCGCTGACCGAGGAGCAGGTCCGCATCTACGATTCCTATGCCGAGGCTTATCAGGTGATCCACAATCGCCTCGATCAGGCTTTGGAGGCTTGCAGCATCACGTCGGCGACTGGAACGCTCAACAAGAATGCTAAAGCCGCGGCGCGCTCCGCCTTCGAGAGCACGAAGCAACGCTTCTTCAATCACCTCCTGACATCGATGAAGACGCCGACCCTCATCGGCACGATCAACCAGGATGTGGCGGACGGCCATGCCGCCATCGTCCAGCTCATCTCGACGGGACAATCGATAACTGAACGGCGGCTTGCCGAAATCCCGACGGCGGAATGGAACGACATTCAGGTCGACGTCACCCCGCGCGAGATCGTCGCGGAGTACCTGATGAACTCCTTCCCGACCCAGCTTTTCGAGGAATACACGGACAGCGAAGGCACGCTCCTCTCCCGGCCGGTCTATGACGCCGACGGTAATCCGGTCCTTTGCCGTGAGGCCGCTGCCCGCCGTGACGATCTGCTCGAAAAGCTCGGCAGTCTGCCGGCGATCCCGACCGCGCTCGACCAGATCGTCCAGCATTTCGGGGCGGACAAGGTTGCCGAGATCACCGGGCGCTCCCGTCGTATCGTTCGCCGGGATGGTGACGGCGCTTTTGCCCGCTTCGCCGTCGAGAGCCGACCGGGCAGCGCCAATCTCGACGAGACGCGCGCCTTCATGGATGACCAGAAGCCAATTCTGGTCTTCTCGGAAGCCGGTGGAACCGGGCGCTCCTACCATGCCGATCTCGGCGCGAAGAACCAGCGCCAGCGCCTGCACAATCTTCTCGAAGCCGGCTGGCGCGCCGATGTCGCGATCCAGGGTCTCGGCCGCAGCCATCGCACGAACCAGGCCCAGCCGCCGCGTTTCCGCATGGTCGCGACCGACGTCAAGGCCGAGCGGCGCTTCCTGTCGACGATCGCCCGGCGGCTCGACACGCTCGGCGCGATTACCCGGGGCCAGCGCCAGACCGGCGGCCAGGGCATGTTCCGGAGCGAGGATAACCTCGAATCCCAATACGCCCGCGATGCGCTGCGGCAATTTTACAAGCGCGTCCATGGCGGCGCGGTCGCCGGATGCTCGCTGGAGACCTTCGAGAAGATCACGGGCCTCTCGCTCTGCGACGAGGAAGGGGGACTGAAGGATGAATTGCCGCCGATCCATACCTTCCTCAATCGCATGCTGGCGCTGACCATCGCCATGCAAAACGTCCTGTTCGAGTCTTTCGAGGAACTGCTGGCGGCCCGCATCGAGGGCGCGATTGCCGCCGGCGTTTATGACAAGGGCCTGGAGACGCTGACCGCCGATCGCATGACGCTCAGGGATCGCAAGCTGGTCTACACCCATCCGGTCACCGGCGCGCAGTCGCACCTGCTGACCATCGAGCGCATGGACCGCAACCGGCCGATGCCCATCGAGGATGTCCTCCGTCTAGTGGCGCAGGACCCGCGCGCGAAGCTGATGATCAACGCAAAGTCCGCACGCGCCGCGGTCATGGCCCCGACGCGCTCCATCATGCTCGAAGATGGCTCGCTGCAGCCGCGCGTCGCGCTGATCCGTCCGATGGACGAACTGCGCTTCGAGATCCGCCATCTCGAAGAGACGAACTGGGAGGAGGCGGACGAACAGGTCTTCGCCGCTGCCTGGAATGCCGAAGTCGCCAATGTGCCGGAGTTTTCGACCTCGACCTTGCATGTCGTGTCGGGCCTGCTGCTGCCGATCTGGAAACTGCTACCGCAGGATTATTGCCGGGTCTATCGCCTGCAGACCGAAGATGGCGAGCGCATCGTCGGCCGCGTGATCGCCCCGACCGGCCTCTCCCGGCTGTGCAACAATTTCGGGATCGACCGGAGCGAGGTGCTCGACCCGGAGCAGGCGTGGAGATCGGTGGTCGATGGCTCCTCCATCATCAGCCTTGCCAGTGAGATGACGGTGCGCCGCGTCCGGGTCATGAACGACAATCGCGTCGAATTGACCGGCTTTACGGACGGCATGCGTGACTGGTTGCGCGCCATTGGGCTGTTCTCGGAGATGATCGCATGGAAGTTGCGCTTCTTCATTCCGGTCACCGATGAAGGCGCTACGATCCTTTCACGCCTGATGCAGCGCCATCGCTTGCTCGATGTCGTCAGCCGGCACTGAGGGAGGCCCGTTATGCTCTCGGCCTCCGAACTGGCGAACCGTCTCGCGCGCGATGCCGAGGCGGTCTGCCGGCACTACCTCTCCGCCGGCCACAGGGCCGGCAATTATTGGATCGTCGGCGATACCGCCAACAGCAAGGGCAAGTCGCTCTATGTCCACCTGACCGGCCCGCGCGCGGGCCGGTGGGCCGACGGAGCCACGGCCGAGTATGGCGACCTGCTCGATCTCGTGCGCGAGACCTGCGGGCTGGTCGATTTCCGCGACGTTGCCGACGAAGCCCGACGGTTTCTCAGCCTTCCGCAACCCGCCCCGGCGGCGTCCCGCAGGGGCGACGCCCGAACCGATCCGCCGGTCGACAGACCGGCAGACGAGCGCGCGCAGCGCCTTTTCCGCATGACGCAGCCGTTGGCGGGGACCTTGGCGGACAGCTATCTGCGCCAGCGGGGGATCCTGCGCGCATCCATGCATCCGGCGCTTCGCTATCACCCGTCCTGCTACTATCGCGATCTCCAGACCGGCCAGACGCACAGCTTCCCCGCGCTGATTGCAGCCGTGACCGATCCCGGCGGCACGATCACCGGCGTGCATCGCACCTGGCTCGACCCCGACGGTGGCGGCAAGGCACAGGTCGAGGATCCGCGCCGCGCTCTTGGCGGTCTGCTCGGCAATGCGGTCCGCTTCGCCTTTCCTGTCCACCGCCCCGTATCGGTCATGGCCGCCGGCGAAGGGCTCGAAAGCATTCTGTCGCTGTCGCATGTCATGCCCGGCATGCCGATGGTGTCGGCGCTGACGGCCAATCACCTCGCTGCCTTCGAGCTGCCGCCCGGTTGCGTGCGCCTCTACATCGCCGCGGACGCCGACGCCGCTGGCCGGACCGGCATCGAGCGATTGAGCCGTCGGGCGCAGGCCCGCGGAATCCTGCCGCTGGTGCTCGCCCCGGAACTCGGCGACTTCAACGACGATCTGCGGCTGGACCCGAACCGGCTTATCGCCAGTCTCCGGGTACAGCTTGCCCCGGAGGACGCAACCGTCTTCCTGCCGTCGTGATGAGGCCGCGATGGGGAGATGCGGCGGGGTGGGAGCGGCGGAGGGGAGGGCAGGGCATGCCGGTCGCCGCGCGGAGGAGCGCGCGCCCGCGAGCCTGCCGAGAGGCGACCCTTACCATCAGGCGTTCGGGCCTCCAACCGCCGGGGGCCTAAGTTTTTTCCCCGCGCCGGCGGAGCCGGCGCTCCTCGCGAAGCAAAAAACCTATCCCGGCGGCCCGGCGCTGCGCTGGGCCGCGGCGCGAGCGCCGCGGTTCCGGCCCGCTCGCCGGATGGAAGGGATCGCCGTCAGGCCGCGAGAGGCGCGGCCCCAACCGACGGAGATCAGCATGAACGTCCTGCTTCCCATCGATGCCGCTACCGAACCCCACCACGCATCGTCCCCGACCGACCGCATCATCTACGAGATGCAGGTCTACGGTTATCGTCCGTTCCAGGACGAGCCGGACCCGCGCCCGCTTCCCGAGGAGCCGGTCGTCCAGTCCGCGCTGACCGCGATGTTCGACGCCATGTTCGAAATGCTCGGCGACACGCGCCTGGAACCCGATCTCGAAGACATGCTCTGGTCGACGGTCAATCTCTTCCACCGCGCCGGCGAGCGCATCCAGCGCGAGCTGCAGCGCAACGAGGACGCCCAGCGCAACGGCCAGCGCGAGCAGGACGGCTCGGAGGTAAAGAGCGTCGAGCTCGAACGCCACATCATGGAGGGCATCTCGCTCCTCGAGCGCCGCAACGCCTTCGAGTTCATGCGCGATTTCGCCGGCGACCTCTTCGAGGCCCAGACCGGCTCGACATGGCGGCCGCGAACCGGCTCCAAGGTCAATCACGCCAACATGACCGCGGCGATGATCGATAGCAGAGACTTCCTTTCCGCCCGCCGGCGCGCCGAGACCGAGGTTCTGATGCCGGCCGGCACCAAGATCGCCTTCGGAGGCGGCCTGGACTACAACGATCACGAGCGGATCTGGGCCGCACTCGACAAGGCGCTTGCCAAGCACGTCGACATGGTGCTGCTGCACGGCGGCTCGCCGAAGGGCGCTGAACGCATCGCTGCGTGCTGGGCCGAATCCCGCGACGTGACGCAGGTCGCCTTCAAGCCGAACTGGAGCAAGCACGCGAAAGCGGCCCCGTTCCGCCGCAACGACGAGATGCTCTCCGTGATGCCGGCAGGCGTCATCGTCTTCCCTGGCTCCGGCATCACCGAAAACCTTCGCGACAAGGCCCGCCGCTTCGGCATCACCGTCTGGGAACTGAAAGGAGACGGCGCGTGAGCGCCGTTTTCTTGCAAATCTGGGAAATATGGATATTATGGAGATCCATGAAGGAGCAAGATTATGCGGCACTTTACGACAGGCGATCTCAACAAGCAGGTCGGTGACGTCACGGACGCCGCCGCCCGCGAACCGGTGGTGCTCACGAAGCACAGGAAACCACGATTCGTACTCATGAGCTATGAACACTACGAGCGCATGCGCACTGGCGGCGATCTGCGCCAGGTACATCGTGCATCGCAGATGCCCGCCGAGCACGAAGAATTGTTCGGTTTGGCAATCGACCGGCTGGCGCGCGGTGAGGGCTATGATAATGAGTCGTGAATATCTACCCGGTGAGGTCATCACATATCCATATCTCTGGGCTTGGCAGAACGAGCGCGGTGAAACCGAAGGCCGAAAGGCCCGTCCGACCTGTGTCGTCGTTGCCGTGCGTGGTGCCAATGATGGCCTGACTCATTTGGTGCTTCTCGCCATTACGACACAACCGCCGCAGGCCGATCGGATTGCCTTGGAGGTTTCCGCAATTGAGTGCCGGCGCGCCGGTCTCGGCGATCTCAAGCAATGCTGGGTGATCGTCGATGAGTATAACTACGACATCGCCGAGCGTTCTTGGTACATTGAGCCCGACAAAAAAACCCTTGGGCGGTTCAGCAAGACATTCATGATGAAGATCGCGACCGCTTTCGGAAGCGCACGCAACTCCGGACGTCGTGTAAGCCGTCTCGACTGACCCGATGCGTACGCCTTGGAGTCTAGTCTCCACGTGCGATCGCTTCTCGTAACCGCATCTCCAGCACATCGAAAGACCAAACATGACGATGCTCCGAGATGCCATAACCATAGCTGCACTCGCGCACGACGGACAGACCGACAAGACTGGCGCGCCCTATATCTTCCATCCATTGCGGGTGGCCTCAACATTTTCGGACGAGATGTTGCAGGTGATCGCCGTGTTGCACGACCTTGTCGAGGACACAGATACAACGCTTTCCGATCTCGATGCCCGGTTCCCGCAGGCTGTCGTCAGTGCGGTCGAGGCGCTCACCCGGCGCAGCGAGGAGAGCTACAAGGAGTTTATCGATCGTGTGGCGCGAAACCCGAACGCTCGATTGGTGAAAATTGCCGACATCCGCGACAACCTTCGCCCTGGCGCAGAACACCTTCGTCCGCGGTATGAGGCAGCATTGAAGGTGCTGGAGCAGAATTAGAGCGACATATAGGGATAGGATCGCCAGGCAGAAGAAGGTGGCGTGGGGGTACTATCCCCGCTCTTCGTTCAGTTCCGCGTCAACGGCATCCAGCGCGGAAAGGGGAAGTATCTCACCGCGCCGGAATTCTGCCTCCGCCTTCAACAATGAGCGGACCGCATAACGACGGTCTTCCTCGCGCGCCACGTCCTCCCGGATCAGCTCACGCATATTTTCGCTCGACGTCGCGTCCTGGTTCTCGCCGTCTGCGCGCATGTCGACGAAGACGTGCATTTCAACGGGAAAACTTACATGCAGGTTGGTGGTCATGGCCGCGCCCTCCCGGCTGGCTTTGTCGTTCCAGATTTCCACCCCCGTGAGGTCAATGTCAATATTTGACATCCGTATGACAGCTACGAAGCTGGCGTGAAGGTCATCGCCGTAGATCCCGAGCGAACGTCTGGCGCGGCTGGTTCCCGCTTTCTCTCCGCGCAGCAAACGCCGGCCGAAGGCCGGCTTCACCATCTGCCGGCCCGCGGAACGGCTTCGCCGTTTCGCTCCTTCGAGACGACGCGGTCGCTGAGAGGGAGAGGCGGGCCGGGAGGGGGCAGGTCTGTTGGTGGAAAAAGGAGAGCGACCATGGCGATGATATTCATAGGCGGATCACGCGACATATTCGAGCTGCCGGAACCGGTGATAGCGCGCATCGGCGCGATGATCGCCGCCGAGCATGGCGTGCTGGTCGGCGATGCGCCCGGAGCCGATGCGGAGGCGCAGAGCCTGCTCGCCGGCGACGGCTATGAGCATGTCGGCGTCTTCCATGCCAGCAGCGAGCCGCGCAACAATCTGGGGCGACTGGGCGGCATATCATCGGCCCGCGCTGGGAGGCGCGCACGGCTACGCCTTTCATGCCGAAAAAGACCGCGAGATGGCGCGGCGCGCGGATTACGGCCTGATGGTCTGGGATGGCGCTTCGCTGGGAGCCTGCCTCAACATGCTGCGCCTTGCCGCAGCCGGCTCGCCGATGCGGAAGAGACACCAATCTCGAAGACCTCCATCCAAATCGAGACGCGGCATATCGGACCCGCTGCACGTCTCACCCCGGTCCCAACCCGCGCCGTCGAACACCGGGCGCTTGCGATGGCGTCGGCACCCCGGAGCGCCCTCGCTGGGTGATAGTGCGGGAAGGGCAGCGATGGCAATGGCAGGCAGACCGACAGGTAAAGGCGCATCCACGAGCCGTCGCAGCGCCGGCGGAGAGGCTGCAGGTCGGGACGCCACAGCACGCATCGCCTCTGGTTCCACCCGGCCCGTTCCCATTGATGCCGACTTTGTAGAGGACTGCCTGCTTTTGCGGCCAACCCCTGAAGGGGTAAGACTCGACAGAAATTTTTGCAAAATTTGATTTCGGTTTGTCCGCCTTGGCGGCAAATCGAATTTTTCAAAATTTTCCGCCGAGCTGACCGCAGCAGGACAGCCCTCTCCTTTGCCGACATCGGGAACGGTCCCGATGGAACCGAAGGAGAACTACCATGGCATCCACGATCGCAAACCTCACCACCAAGGCCGACGGCTCGATGGAAGGCGTCTTCGCAACGCTCCGCGTCAATGCCCCGATCGCCGTCCTGCCCAACGCCCACAAGTCCCGCGAAGACGCCCCGGACTACCGCGTCATCAACAAGCGCACCGGGTTCGAGATCGGCGCGGGCTGGAACCGGATCTCGCCGCGCAGCGGGGCAGAATACGTCTCGATCCGGATGGAGGCCCCCGAGATCGGCGTCATCTTCGGGAACCTGGCCCCCGCACCCGGCGGCGAAGACGACAAGAAGGTGCTCCTCTGGAACAATCCGGAGTGACCCGAACCGTACCGGCCCCGCAAGGGGCCGGCTTCCGCGCGTGCTACCAGCCACCATCGCGTGGACGGCGCGCGTGTTCGGGTGCCCCACGAGAGGAAGGTCTGTCTGCTCAGATATCCGATCATGCCGCGAGGCCCGCGCCGCCTCAAGGACATCGCGGCACCTCCAATTTTCAGCCGCCGCCCTGAAGGGCGCCATCAGAAAATCGGTTCCTCCGCTCGCCGGCTCCGCCGGTCGCCTGCGGCGATCCTTGACCCGGCCCGACCCTCACGACCCCGGGTGTCATCTTTCACATGTCAAGGAGATGACGACGATGACGAATACCCTCGAAAACCACATCGAAGAACTGCGTGCCGAGTTCCGCAACGCCGACCCGGCCGAGCGCGCCCAGATCGAGGCCGAGCTGGAACAGGCCCGCGCCGAACTGGCCGCGCTCATTGCCGCTGAAGAAGCCGAGCCTCCCCACTGAGGGAGGCTTTTGCCTTGAACGATGGTGCCGATGCGCCGGATCGACCGGCGCCCCGGCCCGAGGCTGCGCCTCCCGCCCGCCTCCCCATATTCGTCGAACGTCACCCGCGCGCCAGTGCCTCGATGCGCTTCACCCGGTATCCATGGGCACGCCTCTCTCGCAGCAAGTCGAGAAACAGCGCGACAGCCTCCTCCTCCCTTTCGAAATCATGCACCATCGTCCGACCATGCGTGCCGATCCTTCCCCAGCGGCGCAGCAGACGCGGCGTGCCGAACAGCGTGGGCTCGATCGCAAGCGTGTAGAAGCGCGCCATGTTCCTGTCAGGATCCACGCGCTCGACATAGAGGTGATAGGGCTGAATGAGCATTGTCGGAGAATCGCCTGTCCCGCTTCCGGCGTCCAACGACAGTTGTGAATCGAATCCGACGATCCGATTCATTTTCGTGATGGTTGGCGGGTCGAGATAGCGGGTGCATTGGGCGAGCCGGCCTGCGGCCGACCGCTCCCTACTCGCGCCGTTCCGGCGCTCCCCGAGCCGGCGTTGCCGTCTCGTCCTTCGGTGACGCTCACTCTCGCGGGGCGAAACGGCCGGATCGACCGGCCACCGCACCGCGTGCCAGACCGATGTTGCGCTACGTGCTCACGACGGGCTGGTTTCGTGGCTCGACGAAATCACTGCGGACCTTCACGACGAGATCGAGTGGGAGCAGCAGTTCGCCGCCGGCGAAGGCACACCCACTGGCGATTTCGTATATGAGATCTATCACCGCCACACGGTATTCGAAGATCGCTGGATCAAGGAAGGTCCAGTTTCGGTATTGGACGATCCACAAGGACATCATCTGCGAAAGTGAGACCCGATGGGTCTGCCTCAACTACACCTTCGTTCCGGCTACGGAACTGGAGGGCCTCGCAGAAATCTTCGATAATATACAGTGCCGAGCCGGCATCGAGTTCATCGCGGCGCGCGTGTGAACAACAAAAAGAGAGGCGTTCGCGCCTCCCTTCATTTTTGCACCGAGCAACGCATCACCAGTTTCGCAGCGTGGTGAACTGGCCCAACAGAGGAACGCTCGCGCGGTCGATCTTCGCTTGCCCCGCCCATCCGCCGCGGCTAGACTCACTGAAATCCGAGAGTATGCTCCGTCCGGCGAACGATGGCGTGACCTTCCAGCGGTAGGAGTTGACGCGATGATTGAAGAGCAATCTATAGTCAAAGCGAACGCACAGGCTGCGACAAGCAATCCGCTGTTTCGTCTGCTGCGGTATGTCGTCCGGGTGACGGCTGCGCTGCCAATCGCGGTCGCGCGCGAAATCGTCTTCTGCGCCTGGCATCTCGCCTATTCCGTCCTCTGCCTGCTTCGGCCGGTCGTCAACGTAATGATGCTCGGCGGTCTCATCATGCCGCTGGTCGCATTCGTCGCCTTCGGGAAACCGGACGCGGCCACCGGGATACCCTTTTGGGTTTTCCTCTTGATGGCCGTTGGCTTCGTCGGCGTCTCCATAGGCTATTCGAAGTTCGTCGACTGGATCGCGCCGCCCGGTGCGGAAGACCCCGCCGTCCGATACCGCCGTCCCGACTGGCGCTGACCGGCTTTTTCGAATTCATGGTCTGCCGGCATTGACGAACCGATTGGCCTCAGCCGCTGCGTCCATCTCCTTGCGCCGGAAATAGATCGCGCGCCCGCAACGGATCGGGCTGTGCCCCTGCACGATGATGATCTGTTCGTCCTTGCGCATCGACTGGGTGATCTCGTGCGGCATGATCAGCGGCCGGCGTTGGAAGTTAAGGCTTTCGGATTTCCGCGAGGTGCTGTTTTTCGTGTCCCAGCCGATATTGCGCGAACTGCCCTTCACCTCGACGGTCATTTCCCCGCATTGCGCCGAGACGTTGCGCGCCGTGTCGAGGGCCTTGATCGCGGCGTAGCTCGCAAAGGCGCAGCCGTCGATCCATGACACCGCACCGTCCTTGCCGAAATGCCGCTCAAGCTGGCCGACGGACTGGTACATCAACATCATGCTGATTCCGTATTTGCGGCCGCGATCGCGCGCCTCCTCCAGCACCCGCATATAGCCGAGCAAGTCGACCTCATCGAGCATGAACAACGCCCGGCGCTGAAACGCGCCGTCGGCCTCGATCATCGCATTGATCAGCGAGCCGATGATCACCCGGCCGATGCCCGGATAGGACCGCAGGATCGAAGCGGGGATGTTGAGGAACACGTCTTTCTTGCCTTTGGCGATCTCGGACGATTTGAACGTATTGCCGCAGACGAGGGCGGCGTAACTGTCGAGGGACAGCCACTGCGTATCCTTCGATGCCGTCGAATAGACGCCCGAGAAGGTTTGCTCCGTCATGTTGACGAACACGCCAAGGGTTTCACGGATGAAGGCAGAGGCCGAATGCTCCTGAACGTCACGGAGCATGGCGAGCACAGAGGTCTCTGGCTCCGAGACAATCTGGCGCAGGCTACGCAGATTGCGCCGATCGGCAAATTCCGGCGACAGCATCACATGCGCCAGAAGCCCGGTCAGGAGATTGTGCGCCTGGTTCTGGAAGTAAGAGCCGGTGGAGCTTTCGAAGCGCACGCTTTCCGAAAGCAGCATATGGGCGATGCCGACGATGTCCTCTTCTTTTTTCGTCGAGGTCTCGATCCCGTCGAGGACGTTGAAGCCCATGATCGGGTTCGTCGGGTCGAGCACCATGACCTCCCGCCGCAATGTCTTCCGCCGATGCTCGACCACCATCGGCGCGACCTCGGTGGATGGGTCGAGGCAAATGATCGGGCCGGTATAACACAGCGCGGTCGGTACGACGTTGCTGGTCGTCTTGTAGCCACCGGACCCGGCGAAGAAGAGCATGTGCGTGGAATCGAAATCCTGCTTGTAGGTGAGCAGCGGCGCGTTTCCGCCTCGGCCCCATGTCGACGGATCGTTCGGATCGAACGGCAGCGCGTGGACGAGTTCCTTGTCGACACGATAGCGTTCTCCGACGACGATCTCGCCATCCTCCGGAAAGAGCCGCGCGGCTGCGGCCATCGGCAACCAATCGGCATTGCCGAACGTTCCGGTCTTGGCGCGCTTGACCGGCTCGGGCACGACGCTGGAAATGCGCGCCGACACCGCCGCCGCCATAAATCCCACCACCGCGCTGGCGACCGCTACCATATCGAGGAAGGATAGTGCCTGATCCCAGCTCAATGCGCCGCGCTCGACATAGGGCGAAAGCCGAGCGACCTCGCGCAACCCATAGAAGCCCGCCGTGAGCAGAAAGCAGATGAAGCCTGCGATCGCGATGGGCCGACGCCGATGCAGCGGCAGCGCCCAGACCGTGAGCAGGCCGGCGAGCGGTCCGAACAGAAGCACAGGTACAGGCGACGTTCGCAGGAATCAATACTGCGTTTTCCCCGACATGCCGGTCGCCAACTCCGCCCAGCGCCAGTTGGCGACAAAGAACGCAAAACCGGAAACGACGATCGGCACAAGGATGAGCAAAAGGCTCGGATGCGGTTTTGCTCGTACCATCACTCCGCAGCCTCCAGCATCGGTCGACCGCTATCGAGGGGGGCAGCCTTGAAGGCTTCCTCGCCAAGGTCGCGCAGCCGCCGATATTCCGGCGAACCGGACACGACGCGCTCCAGTTCGATGAGCCCGCCGAGCAAAAACGCCCGGTCGGCCTTCGACAGTCCGGCACGGACGACAATCCCGCCGAGCAGAAATTTTTCGCGGGCGTCCTTCTTGCGATCAGCCGTCATGAGAAACCTCCGTCGGCGCTCCAGTCCCGCCACCTGGCTGTCCACGCGGCGAAGCAGCTGCGCCACCAGCCCCCTTCTTCTCCGCTTTGCGAAATCGCGCGGCGATCTCTTCGAAGATGCGATCGACCTCCTCATCAGTGATCTCCATCTCCGCCAGCCCCGCCTTCGTGGCGGCGCGTGCGAAACGTTCGGCGGATTTTACTATCAAAGTTTTGCGACGTTCGCGCAGTTTCTCGATTTGCGCGTCGATATCCATAATTGACAATTTTGCAGCCATTTACCAGGTCTCTTCTCTTGAAGCGAATATTGTCACTGGTCGCTTATACTGACTAGAAAACAATAGTAAAATAAGCTACCTTGTGCAAGTCCCCAAAACGTCGATGCCGGAATTCCGGCTTGGGCCGTCTTCCGGAAAAGCGGTATCGGACCTGCGGTCCGATCGATTTGAGGGCGCAATATACGTCGCTGGCGCGACGTGCTTGGGAGATCAGGAGACAGTAGTGGCGATCATGTTCGTCAGAGCGCAGGTGATCAGTAGAGGGGCAGGGCGCAGCGTCGTCTCTGCTGCGGCCTACCGTCACCGCGCCCGGATGATGGACGAGCAGGTCGGAACCTCCTTCAGCTATCGCGGCGGCGCGGCCGAACTGAAGCATGAGGAGTTGGCCCTGCCGGACCAGATTCCGGCCTGGCTGCGGATCGCTATCGAAGGGAAGAGCGTTGCGGGCGCAAGCGAGGCGCTGTGGAATGCGGTGGAGGCCTTCGAGACGCGGGCGGACGCCCAGCTTGCCCGCGAGCTGGTCATTGCGCTTCCGGAGGAGCTGACGCGGGCGGAGAACATCGCCTTGGTCCAGGAATTCGTCCGGGACAATCTGACCTCCAAGGGCATGATCGCCGATTGGGTCTATCACGACAAAGACGGCAACCCGCACATTCACCTGATGACAGCGCTGCGGCCCCTGACGGAGGAGGGGTTCGGGCCGAAGAAAGTGCCGGTCCTCGGCGACGACGGTGAGCCGCTGCGCGTCGTCACGCCGGACCGGCCGAAGGGCAAGATCGTCTACAAGCTTTGGGCTGGCGACAAGGAAACCATGAAGGCATGGAAGGTCGGCTGGGCGGAAATGGCGAACCGCCATCTTGCGCTCGCCGGCCATGACATCCGTCTTGACGGGCGCTCCTACGCCGAACAGGACCTCGATGGCATTGCGCAGAAACATCTTGGTCCGGAAAAAGCGGCGCTCGCCCGCAAGGGTGTCGAGATGTATTTCGCGCCGGCCGATTTGGCGCGGCGGCAGGGCATGGCCGACCGGCTGCTCGCCGAGCCCGAGCTTTTGCTGAAGCAACTCGCCAACGAACGTTCCACCTTCGATGAGAAGGATATTGCCAAGGCGCTGCATCGCTATGTCGACGACCCCAAGGATTTCGTAAACATTCGCGCACGCCTGATGGCGTCAGACGATCTCGTTCTGTTGAAGCCGCAGCAGGTCGAGCGGCAGACCGGCAAGGTAGCAGAGCCGGCGATCTTCACCACGCGCGAGATCCTGCGCATCGAATACGACATGGCGCAGTCGGCAGACGTCCTGTCGAAGCGCGCCGGCTATCGTGTTGCCGATGCGAAGATTGTCGCAGCTGTGCGCCAGGTCGAAACCGCCGATCCGCAAAAGCCCTTCAAGCTCGACCCGGAGCAGGTCGATGCCATCAGGCATGTCACCGGCGACAGTGCGATTGCGGCCGTCGTCGGGCTTGCAGGGGCGGGCAAGTCGACGCTGCTGGCCGCCGCCCGTGTCGCATGGGAAGGAGAGAACCATCGCGTCTTCGGCGCGGCGCTGGCCGGCAAGGCCGCCGAAGGGCTGGAAGACAGTTCCGGCATCAGATCGCGAACCCTCGCGTCGTGGGAGCTCGCCTGGGAGAACAGGCGCAATCTGCTCGATCGGGGCGACATCCTTGTCGTCGACGAGGCTGGCATGGTGTCGTCGCAGCAGATGGCGCGGGTGCTGAAGGCGGTCGAGGACGCCGGCGCGAAAGTCGTCCTGGTCGGCGATGCGATGCAGCTCCAGCCGATCCAGGCGGGTGCCGCCTTCCGGGCGATAGCCGAGCGGATCGGTTCGGCCGAGCTTGCCGGTGTCCGCCGCCAGCGGGAAGCCTGGGCGCGCGATGCCTCGCGTCTCTTCGCGCGCGGCAAGGTCGAGGAGGGACTGGATGCCTATGCGCAGCGCGGACGGATCGTCGAGGCCGAGCACGGCGTCGAAGTCGTCGAGCGGATCGTCGCGGATTGGAGCGCCGCGCGCGAGGAAACAATCGCGCGGTCACGCACAGCAGGTGACGACGGCCGGCTGCGAGGCGACGAGATGCTCGTGCTCGCCCATACGAACGAGGACGTAAAGCGTCTCAATGAATCGCTGCGTGGCGTAATGAACGCGGCAGGCGCGCTGACGGAAGCACGCGCGTTCCAGACAGCGCGCGGCGTGCGGGAATTCGCCGCCGGCGATCGCATCATCTTTCTCGAAAACGCCCGCTTCCTCGAACCGCGCGCGCGGCGTCTCGGGCCGCAATATGTGAAGAACGGGATGCTCGGAACGGTCGTTGCGACCGGCGACGCGCGTGGTGGTCCGTTGCTTGTCGTGCGTCTCGACAATGGCCGCGACGTCATCATCAGCGAGGACAGCTATCGCAATATCGATCACGGCTACGCGGCGACCATCCACAAATCTCAAGGGTCCACCGTCGACCGGACCTTCGTGCTCGCCACCGGCATGATGGACCAGCATCTGACCTATGTGTCGATGACCCGTCATCGCGATCAGGCAACGCTCTATGCGGCGCGAGAGGATTTCCAGGCAAAGCCGGAATGGGGGCGCAGGCCGCGCGCCGATCACGCCACCGGTGTCACGGGTGAGCTGGTCGAGACGGGCGAGGCAAAGTTCCGGCCGGACGATGAGGATGCGAGGGAAAGCCCCTATGCCGATGTCTGCACGGATGACGGATCTGTCCACCGTGTCTGGGGCGTGAGCCTGCCGAAGGCGCTGGCGAAGGGCGGCGTCTTTGAAGGGGACACGGTCACGCTCCGCAAGGACGGCTTCGAGACGGTCAAGGTGGATGTCGTCGTTACCGATCCGGAGACGGGCGAGAAGCGAACGGAGAAACGTGAGGTTCGACGCAATGTCTGGACGGCGGAGCTAAAGGAATCGGCCGATGCCCGTCAGGAGCGGATCGAGCGTGAAAGCCATCGGCCGAAATTGTTCAGGCAGATGGTTGAACGCCTCGGCCGTTCGGGTGCGAAGACCACGACGCTCGATTTCGAGAGCGAGGCTGGCTACAAGACGCACGCGCGCGACTTTGCCCGTCGCCGCGGTATCGACACACTCGCCGAGGTCGCGGCCGGGATGGAGGAGGGGGCTTCTCGGCGGCTGGCCTGGCTTGCGGAGAAGCGCGGGCAGGTGGCGAAGCTGTGGGAGCGCGCCAGCGTGGCGCTTGGTTTCGCCATCGAACGCGAGAAGAGCGTCTCTTATAATGAGGAGCGTTCCGAAACCGTCGCGGCACAAGTTCCCGCGGACCGACCGTACCTTATCCCGCCGACGACGCGATTTGCCCGGAGCATCGAGGAGGACGCCCGCCGGACGCAACTGGCCTCGGATCGATGGAAGGAGCGGGAGGCAATTCTTCATCTCGTCTTGGAGAAAATCTATCGCGATCCTGACAGCGCGCTGACCAGGCTGAATGCGCTGGCGTCGAATGCCGGCATGGAGCCGCGCCGCCTTGCGGAATATCTTGCCGCGACGCCTCAGCGTCTTGGCCGTCTGCATGGATCGGAGCACCTGATCGATGGCCGCGCCGCGCGGGACGAGCGGAACGCCGCGATGACTGCTCTGTCGGATTTGCTGCCGCTTGCCCGGTCCCATGCGACAGAGTTCCGCAGACAGGCCGAACGCTTCGGTATCCGCGAGGAGCAGAGGCGTGGGCATATGTCCCTGTCGATTCCCGCGCTCTCGAAACCGGCAATGGCGCGTCTTGTCGAAATCGAGGCGATCCGCGAGCGCGGCGAACCCGACGCCTACAGGACGGCTTTCGCCCATGCCGTCGAGGATCGTCTCCTGGTCCAGGAGGTGAAGGCGGTCAATGAGGCGCTGACGGCGCGCTTTGGATGGTCCGCCTTCACGGGGAAGGCCGATGCCATTGCTGAGCGCAATATGGTCGAGCGCATGCCGGACGATCTTGCTTCCGACCAGCGCGAAAAACTGGCGCGGCTTTTCAAGGTCGTGCGCCGCTTTGCCGAGGAACAGCATCTCGCGGAGAGGAAGGACCGCTCAAAAGTGGCTGCCGGCGCCAGTGTCGAGCCGGGGAAGGAGACGAGTGCCGTGTTGCCCACGCTTGCCGCGGTGACGGAGTTCAAGACCTCGGTGGAAGACGAAGCGCGGGTGAGGGCGCGCGGGGTTGCCCACTATGGTTACAATCGCGCGGCCCTTGTCGACACGGCCGGGCGCATCTGGCGCGATCCCGCTGGCGCCGTCGACAAGATTGAGACGCTGATCGTGACGGGCTTCGAGGGCGAGCGGATCGCTGCGGCCGTTGCCAACGAACCCGCGGCCTATGGCGCGCTTCGCGGCTCCGATCGCATCATGGACAGATTGCTCGCTGTCGGCCGCGAGCGAAAAGACGCGCTTCAGGCTGTGCCGGAAGCGGAGAGCCGCGTCCGGTCGCTGGGCTCGTCCTATGCCACAGCCCTCGCGACAGTGACCCAGACAATTGTGGAAGAGCGCCAACGGATGAGCGTGGCCATTCCGGGATTGTCGCCGGCGGCCGACGAGGCGTTGCGTGAGCTTGCGGCGGCTATGAAGAAGAAGGACGCCAAACTCAATGTCGCAGCCGGATCGCTCGATGCCCGCATCTGGGAGGAATTTGCCGGTGTCAGCCGATCGCTCGATCTGCGGTTCGGCCGCGATGCCATCCTTCGCGGTGAGAAGGACGTGATCAACCGCGTGTCGCCTGGGCAGCGCCGTCCATTCGAGGCGATGCAGGAGCGCCTGAAAATATTGCAGCAGACCGTCCGCATGGGCAGCAGCCAGCAGATTGTAGCGGAACGCCAGCGCCGCGCGATCGACCGCGGCCGCGGCCGCGGCGTCATCCGGTGAGCATTTCGACGATATAGAAAAGGAGAAGACCATGACGGAACAGGAAGTCCCTTACGACGCGATCGTCCGCGCCGAGATCGCGATCGAAATCCTCAACCAGGCGCGGGCCATCGTTACAGCGCGCGTCTATGAGCTCGAAGCTGCCGATCCCGATGCTGCCGAAGCGTTGCGATCGCGCCGTCGTGAACTGATCGCCCTGCAGCAAAGCATCAACGTCACCGACCGCGGTTCTGTCGAGGACGTCATCGCGCTCTGGGGCCCACGCGTGAAGGACGATGCCCGGTTCTGGGCGGAGTTCTGATCATGGCAGACGATCAGGCAACCGGTCCGCTCTCGCCGGAGAGGAATGAGAGCATTTTCCGCAACGACATTCTTCCCGACTACCTGCCAGAGATGATGAAGTCGGCGGGGCGGCCGCGGATGATCTTGCTCGGGGGCCAGCCGGGGGCTGGCAAGACGGCGGTGCTCGTCGCAAGCCATGCGGAGCTCGAACAATCAGGTCCGACGATCCGTATCGTCGGCGACGATCTCCGATCCTATCACCCCCAGTTTCGTGCGTTTCAGACACAGGACCCGGAGACGGCATCGCAGTTCACCCAGGCTGATGCCGGGCGGTGGAAGGAAAAGCTGATGGCGGCGGCCGCCGAGCGCAAGGTGAACATCGTCTTCGAAACCACGATGCGCACGCCGGAGAATGTTGCCCGCGTTATCGGCATGGCCCGCGCCGCGGGTTACGAAGTCGAGGCTCGAGCGGTCGCCGTCAATCCGCGGCTCAGCTGGCAGGGAAATCATTTTCGTTTTGAGGAAATGCTGCACGCCGGCGACGCGGCGCGCATTCCGCCGCAGCATGTCCACGATGCGGCTGTCGCCGGGCTGCGGGTCAGTCTAGAAAAGCTGGAAAGCGAAAACCTGGTCGATCGCGTCCAGCTGCGCACGCGCGGCGGCACGATCCTCTATGACAATGAGCGAAGCGGGGCCGGTTGGTCGCAGCCGCCCCACGCGCGGCTCGCGCTCGAGCGTGAGCAATCACGGCCGATGACGCGCGGCGAACTTCAGCGCTTGTCCGATGATTGGAGCCATCTTCTCGCCCGCATGGAGGAACGGCGTGCGCCTGAGGACCGCATAGCGGCCGTTAGAACACGAGCTGTCGAGGACGTGAACTATTTGCTTGCGCAGCGGCGTGAGGCGGATGGCGACGACGGATCACGGCGCGGCCGATCGATCTTCCAGACACGCGCCGATGCACTCGGCATGTTCGTCGAGCTTTACGACAACGCATTGCGTGATGCGGAACGCCGACCGATCGGCAATGTCGAGGCCCATGCAGTCGGACGGCTCTCTCAGAGTTATATGGCGTTGAAACTGGTCGAAACAGCCGGCGACCTTGGCCTCTTGCCCGACGACGGCACGATCGTCGCAACACGGGCGATGGTCCAGGACAAGCGTGGAAGCCAGGAGTTTCCCGTCGCGCATCGCCTGCCTGCCGACCTCGCAGTCGAAACGCCGAATGGGGAGCGCCGGCGACTGGCGGAGCACCTTGATGTTCGGCTCAACCAGGTCGCCGTCGATCGCGACGTGTTCAGTCGGACGGACCGCTTGTCCCGTATGGCCAATGTCGGCGATTCCTGGCTGGAGAGCGCCGGCATGCGCAACACACTGGCGCAGGCAGCAAACGCCGTGGCGTCCGGGCGTATGTTCGCGAGTGCTGCCATGTCAGATATCGCGGAACCGGGCTACGCCGCGGCGGTCGCCCGCACCCGCCTACACCTGGAGCGGAACCTGGCGCTTGCCGAGCGAACCGCGATTGCCACCTCAATCGTCGATCAACGCGGTGAACCGTTTCGCGCGATGCTGGACGATCTGCGGCTGCGAACGGGAGATCTCGAAAACCGGGCGCAGGCGAAAGCCATGATGGAGGCAATCCTGGCGGAAACCGCGCGGCACGAACGGCTTGACGCCGAGCGGCGCGACGCGGCCGAGGAATTTGCTTGTGGCATTGCCGATAACGAGCGCGGTCTCGGCGCGGGCCAGGCATTGGGGCGCAGTGCCGGTCGTCCTGACGTTCTCGTGGCTGGTCGGGACCTTCCGGATCTGACCGAGAAGGAGATCGCCGACAGGATGCACGGTTCCGCACGCCTCGCTGACAAGCGCGCCGAGATCGAGAACCTGTCGCGGCTCGTCTTTGGCAATAGTCAGGCGGTGGTATCGTCGGTGCTGAGCATCCGCGATTCACGTAGCGGCGCGGCCGCCGGCGACGATGTCCGCGAGGGCCGTCTTGGCGAAATGGCCGGGGAGGGGAAAGGCTGGCTGCGGGGTCCAAGTCCCGCGCGTCAGGCCGCCCAAGCCCATGCGCCGCAGCTCGCCGCAGCGCTGGCAGATTACGGACATGCGGTGGATTTCGAGCGCCACCAGATCGTGACCCAGCATCGTGAAGCGCAGGCGCGGCAGCGGGTGGAAATCCCGGCGCCGTCACTGAGGCTGGCGGAAGTGCTGAGAAGCGAAGGTCATGAACAGACCCGCCGCCTGAACGGGGAGCCGACCCTCCGCCGTGAGCTAGAATCGATCACGCTTGCAATCAACAGACGTCTTTCGCCTTCGGACAAAGCCGATCTGAAGGCAGGCAATGTGGTCCGGCTCGGCTCGTCGCTCGGCGTAACCCATGAGCAGGGCGCTTGCCTAAGAAATCTCCATGAGCAGACGCGATCTCTTCAGGAGCGAAGCATTCGACAGAATTGCGAGCTTGCCCAGCCGGCTCTTGGCCGTGGAATCGGCTTGCGCAGATGAGGCGTCGGCGCCGGAAACGCTCGCTCCTCCATGTTTTTTGCGCTGGACTCCAAACATGCTTGGTTGAACGCCACGGTTTTTGACGCTATATTGCGTCACCATAAATGGCGAAATTGATCGGAGACCGAACCATGGGCCTTGCCCAGTATGCAGACGAAGGTCTTTTCTCACCCCGGAAGATTGCGGAAGCCCTTCGCACGACAAGTGATGAAATCGCTCGGACCGCCGGGCTCGGCAGGGACGCGATCCAGCGCAAGGACCGCATTCGCTCCGACAAAACGCAGCGGCGGCTGCGCGAAGTGGCCGAAATCATCAACAAGGTCGAGCCGCGCTTCGGATCGGCGCTGATGGCCTACGCCTGGTATCGCTCCGAGCCGTTGGCAGGGTTTTCCGGCATGACGGCGATGCAGGTTGTCCGGAACGGGCGGGCCGATGAGGTGCTCGACTACATCGACGCGGTCGATGCCGGTATTCATGCCTGATGGCGGTATTGCATTTCCAGGGTACGCTCTATCGCGCGCTTAATCCGATCTACGCGCGTGAGCCGCTGTCGGGCCGGGGCGCTGAACTCTACGGCGGGCGTTTCAACCGTAAAGGAACGCCCGCACTTTATACATCCCTCTCGGTGATGACCGCATTGCGAGAGGCCAACCAGGTCGGGAGCCTTCAGCCGACAACGCTCGTATCCTACGATGCGGACATCGGCCGGGTCTTCGACTGCCAGGATGAAACCAGCCTTCAGGCACATGGAATGGACGCCATAGCAATCGCCGACCCGGCCTGGCGTGATCAAATGAAAGGCAAGGGGGAGGCGCCAACACAGGCCTTTGCGCACATCCTCACGGAATCGGGCTATCACGGATTGCTGGTCAGGAGCTTCGCGCCGGGAGCGACCCGCGACGACCTCAATCTTGTTCTATGGCAATGGAGCGATGATCTGCCCTTCCGCCTAAGCTTGATCGATGATGAACGTCGCCTCTCGCGCTAGCAGCGGCTCTCCTCCATGGAACTCTTCCAGCAGATTCGTTCGGACCGGATTGTCCAATTCCAAATCGAACCAGCGATTTCCCCTACCAAGATGCTCTGGTACCGAAAGCAGGAGCGAAGGCAAAAAATGGGCCTGCGAAACCGCGGCCCATGAAGCGTGGACATTTGTAACCTCAGAGGGGAAGCTGTTGCGACAGCACTGGAAGGAGAAACACCGCCATTTGCAACAACTTGGGGTATATTAGCCAATCTTATCGCAATTGAAAATCACTTGTTGCGTAACGCAGCCATGCGGCAGATACTTCTGGGAGCTCGATGGCGATCACAGAGTCGCCAGCGGGACTACCGCCTGCAACCACCTTGGGCATGTCGTCCGCTGAGAAAAATCCACGAGCAAACGACGAAATCCCCAGCTTGCCCGTGAAGCCAGTTGGAATCCGTCGGTAAGCAGGTGGAGCCCCGCCAGCGGCTAGCTCCACCTTTCTTCTATCGCCGCTGCAATGTCCTGAAGGGGTCGCGCCCCGCTAGTTTCCATTCGACAGCCGTGGTCGCGATGATGACCGTTCCGAGCTGACCCTGCAAGAGCATGCGGACACCGTAGAACGAAATCAGATCCCCGCCTTCAACACGCATCTGGACGCCGTCGGCGGCAGGGCGTAGAGTTGCACGAACGCCTTCGAAGACGAGGAGCCGATCAAAGCCGTCCTCGCCGATCGACAGGCAATAAGAGCAGCATCGCGCGCAGAGTTCGTCGACAACGCAATTCGCATCTGCGACAGAAACGAATGTCTCGGCTATCAATTTGTTCGTAGGTTTTTTCACGGGACCCCCCGCATTCAGCATGGTGCCGGGCGAGAAAGGACCCCCGCCCAAGCGCATAGCAATAGATTTTGTTCCGGATGGTGTGGTTACGGTCAGCCAGCCGCCGCCTTTGAAAGTTCCGTATAGGGTTGCGGCTCGTAGACGTACTCGGACGGGATCGCAGGCTCAACCATCAGCGAGAGGTAGCGCCATAGGTTTTCCCGGCTGTTGCTGGCAGCGAGGCCGTAGAAGTTGCCGCTGTTCCAGGTGATGACGCAATGTTTGAATTGGGCATACACAGCGTTCGCCATTTCCGCCAAAGTCACCTCACTGTTGTGCATGGTCGTGAGCACATTCTTAGTCTTTCTCTCGATCTCCTCGGGTGCGAAGTAGCGGGTTTTAAACCCGAAATCTTTCTGTGATTCCCGGGTCTGGTAGTCGCGCGGATCTGCCGCGCGGAATTTCTCTAGTAGGAGGAGGATTCCATCAGTCTTCAGGTGATGAGCAACGAACTCAACCTGCTTTTTTCGGTTCGGCGAGTACATCTGGAAGGTCGTGTCTTCCAAGATGAAGTCAAACCCATCCCCAAAATGTCTAAGCTTGTCGTCGGACCGGAGATGCTCCTTTGAAAGGCGGTGGAATGGTCCGAGGAAGAAGCTTGCGTTTATTGGTTCGCCAAATGCCATGAAGCACTTAAGGTTCTCCTCGTTCGGGCTGCAGGAGAGCGACTGAATCTTTCCGTTGCTCAACTCCGACAGCGTGCGAGCCATCGTGCCTTCGGCCGTGCCTAGACTATAGAGGAGTATGTCGGTAGGACTGAGCTGTGCGTATCGAAAGAGGGCGTGAGCCATCCGGCATTCTTCCTCGAGGCGGTACGGGATGCTGCTGTGGTAGTGCTGGTCGAAGAATCCTTGACGACGCGAATGGAGATCGACGAAGCGATGAAGCAGCGTATCGTTCGGGAATAGCCGCGTGTCGACGATTGGCTTGCGGACCGGCATCCCGTTCTTCCCGGCTGCCGTCTCTGTAAAGAAGCCAGCCAGCTGATTCAGCCGCGGGCCACGGTCGCATTCACTGAAGAAGTCGTCAAAATCCTGCATCGCAATATACCTACGCCTATAAACACAAGGGTACGGCTTCGCAAACCAAGCGAATGAAATTCCTCAGTATTTTTGCTGACTTAGTATGGATCAGCTTCAAGCGATGCCGTCGCTTAGTGGTAGGCCCGCGCGCTGCGGGGCGCTTTCATCGGCATGCCGTTTTGTCACCGGAGTGCCATCATCGACCAACCATGAGTTCACGCCTCATTGTTCAACAACCCAAGATCATTTTATAACAGTCGGATCTTGATGACGTGGGACATGGCCTCTGTTGACGGAAACCCGTGATTTCGACCCCGGCGAAGCGCGTCGCTCGGACCACAGCACGCTCGTGCACCAGCATCTCGATTGGGGTGTTGTGCGAGCGGATATTGTGAAACGAACGGGTCTGGCCCGCCAGGAGACACATGTTTCCGCCCTGCAGCATTCCTTCATGATAAACCTCCAGGGCGAGGCGCGAGCGGGGGAAGATTTTGTAGGAGGGCGACGTGTTGCCTTTACGCCGCGCCGGCCTGGTTCTGTGGTCTTCTTGCCAGCGCGTAGCGAGTGGCGGGGATGGGACGAGGGCGACGAAACGGGCTCCTATCTCTTCGTTTCCATCGACCCTGCTTTCATTGATAGAGCGATTGGATCCGACCACATTGCGTGTTTGCGGCCGGCGATAGGGTTTCGGGATGCTACAATCGAGGCGTGCCTGCAGCGAATAGCCGCTGAGCTCAAGAACCCGGACCCTATCAGCGTGATCATGGTGGAAAGCCAGGCAATCCAGCTCTTCATCCAGATGGTGCGGCTCAATGGAATTGGACCTGAGCCTGCAAAGGGCGGACTTTCACCCTTCGACCTTAAGCGCGTCGTGGCCATCATCGAAGATCGCCTAGGGGATCCACCTAGCCTGGACGAAATGGCCGGGGAAATCGGCGTAAGCCGCCGGCATTTTTTCCGCGCTTTCAAGCAGTCGACAGGAAAGTCGCCACGCTCATATGTCGCTACACGCCGGCTGGAGCGAGCCGTCGATCGTCTTCGTACGACGGAGCTTACCGCCACGGAGATAGCGTTCGAATGCGGGTTCGCGAGCTCCAGCCATTTCACCTACTCCTTTAAAAGGGCATATGGAACCGGGCCGCTGGAGTTTCGTCGAAGGTGGCGCAGCTGAAGGTCCAAATTTTTTGGCACGATTGTGATAACCCGTCATGAATTCGAAAGCGGCGGCGATCGCATGAGCCTACTGCAGGCAGGTTTCCAATCGTGAAGTGCCCTTATGTCCCGACTCTGCTCTGCGGCAATGCCCGACCCAAGCGTTCGTGACACGCGTTCGTTCAACTGGTTCCTCGCCAGTACGTTTGCATCCGCTCTCGGACGGAACGGCTACCATATTGCATGTGCTTGGGTCCTGATCGCGTCCGGAAACGGGAGCGGCGCGGTCGCGGGTTTCTTTGCAATTATTAGCCTGGTGGAACTCGTCACCAGTCCGATAGCCGGTTGGCTGGTCGATCGTTTCGATAGGCGTATCCTCTATATCATGACTGAGATTATGCGTGGCGTGGCCGCGATTGGCTTGGGCGCGGTCCTAATGGTCACGAATGTGATGTGGGCGATTTGGTTATCTGCGGTGCTATTCGCGACCTGCGATCGGATCGCGCTGACAGCATCGCAATCCATGATCCCGTCGATCAGTGCGAAATTCTCGTTGGCAACAGCGAATTCAATGACATTTTTTCTGATGCAGTCTGGAAGCCTCGCTGCAGCGGGGATCGTCAGCGTCCTTTTGCATTCGTCAACTGCCATCGTCACATTCGGCGCTGTCTCCATCGCCTTCACCCTTTCAGCTACCATTATGCGTGTTGTCCGACATGAGAAGAGTCCTTTGGAAGGTGCAGCAGATCCGCGGCGGGGCTCGCTCGCCGTCAATTCCCAGTTCCTCTGTCTGGGCGCTATCTATGCGCTACTCTACGTCGGCGGTATGCTGGTCAGCGTGATCGGCCCGAGTTTCGTGTTCGATGAACACGGTGGAAATGCGATCGACTTCGGGCAACTCGAGAGTTCCTGGTCGGCTGGCTCGATCCTCGGTGCCTTGCTTCTCATTCCTCTCGTGCGAGCGGCGAGAGTTCCTGTCTTGCAGTTTGCTATCCTTGGACTAAGCGCTGTGTCCTTCGTGTTGCTCAAGGCGCTTGATCCGCCATATACCCTTGCGGCGTTTGCGATATTGGGCGCCCTTTACAATCTCGGTCGAGTGGCACTTGAGGTCAGGATCCAATCGAGCGTTTCGAGCGCAACGCTCGGCCGCGCGAAGGGCGTGCTCCACAGTGTCGGTGTCCTCCTGGGCGTTGTTCTTTTCGCGGTCGTGTCGGTGGTCGCCGACGACGTCCCGCCATCGTCGTTGTTTCTCGCCTACGGTGTGATCCTTGCCATCAGCACGGCTGTTCTCATTCTTCTCGCGGGATGCGGGCGAACACCCCAATGAAGCTGCTTCGCGTTCACCAGGTTCGCCGACGCTATCAGGTTGATCAAACGCGACGAACTCGTCGTATCCGCTTAGTCCGGCATTCTACAGACTAGTGCCAGAAGTCAACAATCGTGCCGTGATACCGATCCGGCCCGCAATTTTTCGTCGCATGTCACTAGCGAATTCAATGCGATTCCTTTATTTTCGAACGTGAGGCAGCACGTACTGCCTTGGGGCTTTGCAACCCCTCCATGCGATTGATGCTGGTCGTTTCAGCATCACACTCTCTGACCTTTCGGGTCGGGGAGCCTGTGGCGTATGTCCAGGTTCCTCGGAACTAAAGGCCATGGGGCTGTCCATGGACGGTTGCAAACTCCCCGATCATTCGGAGGTTTAGTGAGTTTCGCGGGGACGTACCGCGACAAACTCTTTTCCCGGGGATATCGATGCAACATCCAAGAAAACGACAAAGCGCGCGGCTTGCAAAGCCGACCGGATTGGTGCGCGGTCGCCTAGAGAAGGTTTACCTCCCCACCTCGAACAACCTGGGCCGCCATGGTTGCAGTGTCGCTGGATTTCCCAAATTTGGCTGGCCAACTGATGCGTCATTGAGCGCAACAGTGGGAAATGGCCAATGAAAGTCCAGGCGACATCTCCACCCCCCAGGTTCAAGGCCGGAAACTGCCGGACGATTGTCCATGAGCAAAGGACCTGGCGCCACGTCCAGGCTGATCTCGTCCGCCGCACTGGCCTTGAAACGGAGGAGATCGCGGTCAAGTCGGACCGGCACCTCATCCTGCTGAACCTGAAAGGCAACTCCGAACGCGGCGAACACTTCCTTGACGAAAAACGGACAGGCTTCGTCTCCCGCAGGCCCGGCGCCGTCCTCTTCATTCCCGCCGGGTGTCACTGGAGGGGGTGGGAGGTTGGGGCTTCCACGGCCGCTTACCTTTCGATCACGGTCGACCCGGTGTTTGTGGCGAATCTCTTTTCTCGAATGGCTACCAGCATGCTTCCCACCCTCTCACCTGACCTTGGTTGCGAGGATACGATCATCATGAACGCCGCGCGCGGCATTGGCGAGGAGATCGGTGATCAAAATCCGCTCAGCACCATGGTCGTGGAAAGCTACGTGGCCACGATGTTCGCGCAAATGTTCCGCCGCCAAAAATACGTCGCAACGACTCGAAAGGGCGGGTTGGCGGTAACAAATCTGAATCGTGTTATCGAGAAAATCGATGGCGATCTGACCGCCGATCTGTCGTTGGGCCAGCTTGCCGCTCTCGCGGGGTTGAGCATCCCGCATTTTTGCCGGGCCTTCAAGCAAACACTCGGATGCCCGCCCCACGCCTTCATCGTCAGACGGCGGGTCGAGCGGGCGAAAGAGTACCTTCGTCTTTCCACGATGCCGATCACTGATGTGGCGCTCCTGTGCGGCTTCTCCAGTTCGAGCCATTTCGCCAATACGTTTCGGCGTGAGACGGGCACGACGCCTCAAGATTTTCGTGGCTCGTCACTGGATAAATCATTCGAATGATTTTCCGATCAGAATCCGCAGGCACGTCAATTCGCTGCAAGCCCTGATCCGGCCAGTGTCGCATCCTCGGCAAAAGACAAGCCGAGGGATTGCCAGTGAACCTAACGCCAATTGCCGATCAAGCCCGTGACGATATAATGACGGCACGAAGCGCTCTGCGCGTCGTTGGGCTGAAAAAACGCTTCGGTCCGCTTGAAGTCATCAAAGGGGTGACATTCAGCGCGCAGAGTGGCGACGTCATCTCTATCCTCGGAAGTAGCGGATCCGGGAAGAGTACGCTCCTTCGGTGCCTGAACCTTCTGGAAGAACCGAGCGAAGGTGAGATCTGGGTCGGCGATCGCCCGGTCAAGGCGCACTCCGGCATGGTCGGACAACGAGAGATCAATGCATTGCGCTGCAAGCTCGGGATGGTGTTCCAGAGCTTCAATCTCTGGTCTCACAAGACCGTCCTGGAGAACCTGGTTGAAGCACCGATCCATGTTCGGGGCATTTCAAAGGGCGAAGCGCGGCTTCGCGCGGAGGAACTCCTTTCGAAAGTAGGCCTTGCCGACAAGCGGCACGCATATCCGGCTCACCTTTCCGGTGGCCAGCAGCAACGGGTTGCGATTGCACGCGCTCTGGCGATGGAACCCGAAATTCTCCTCTTCGACGAACCGACGTCAGCACTGGACCCTGAGCTCGTCGGCGAAGTGTTGAAGGTGATCCGCACCCTCGCGGATGAAGGACGGACAATGCTTATTGTCACGCATGAACTCGGCTTCGCGCGGCAGGTTTCGAACCGCGTCGTCTTTCTCCATCAGGGACGGATCGAAGAGGAAGGAGAACCCGAGGCCATTTTTCGTAATCCCGCATCGTTTCGGCTGAAGCAGTTTCTCTCGGCCCAGGCAAGGGAGCTGCATCAATGATCGAGTTACAAGGTTTCGGCGACCAGATTGCCGCCGGGGCGATAACGACATTGCGCGTCGCGACAACCAGTCTGGTTCTCGGGATTGGTGTCGGTCTTTGCGGAGCGATGGCAAAACTGAGCCGGTTCCAGATCCTCAGGAAATTGGCGGACACCTATACCACGATCATCCGCGGCGTGCCCGAACTCCTCATCATCCTGATCCTCTACTTTGGTGGCACTGTCGCGCTGACGGCGGCCTTCGGCCGCTATGTCGAAGTCGATGCTTTCGCTGCCGGCGTCTTCGCACTGACCATCGTCTTCGGCGCTTACGCGACCGAAGTCTTCAGGGGGGCGATCCGAGCCGTGCCGGCCGGTCAGATCGAAGCGGCACACGCTCTCGGCTTTTCAAAAATCTATGCGTGGCGGCTGGTGATCATTCCCCAGATGTGGCGGTACGCATTGCCAGGTATCGGAAATCTATGGCTCACCCTGCTGAAGGATACAGCTCTGATTTCCGTGGTGGGACTTGAGGATTTGATGCGCAAAACCAGTGTTGCTGCCGGCGCGACCCACGATTCTCTCACTTTCTACGCCATCGCTGCTGGCCTCTACCTCTCGTTCACCTCCGCTTCCTTGGCCGGGCTGACTTTGCTCGAACGGCGCGCAAACCGCGGCGTCCGCGTCGAAGATTGAGATACCGAAATGGAATGGCACCTTATTATCGACGTTCTGCCCCTTCTGCTCGACGGGGCGTTCCTGACTGTCCAACTCACAGCAGCTTCCGTCTTGCTCGGCCTCATCATCGCACTTCCGCTTTCGCTGATGCGTGCGTCAGGGTCTACCGGGCTATCGCGCCCCGTTTTGCTCTATACGTTTGCATTTCGTGGAACGCCGCTCCTCGTGCAGATCTTTCTGATTTACTACGGCGCGAGCCAAATCGAGTGGATTCGCACGAGTTTTGCGTGGGCGATATTGCGAGAGTCCTGGTGGTGCGCGTTGATCGCGTTTTCCCTCAACCATGCTGCGTATTCGACCGAAATTCTGCGCGGTGGCATACGTGCGGTGCCGCGTGGTGAGATTGAGGCGGCAAAGGCGCTTGGTATGTCCTATGCGCTTCGGACCAGACGGATTGTTCTGCCCGTCGCCTTTCGTCTCTCCCTGCCAGCCTATGCAAACGAGGTGGTGTTGATGTTGAAGGCGAGCTCGCTTGCCAGCACGATCACCATGATGGAACTGACTGGCACGGCACGAAAGATCGTCGCGCAAACCTTCTCGCCCTACGAGGTCTTTATTTCGGCGGCGTTGATCTACCTGGGCATCACATTCGTGCTCGTCCATCTCTTCGGTCGGTTGGAGCGTAGTATCACGAGCCACCAACGTCGCCCTCGTGCAGAGAGCGACAACCGTGAGAACATCCCACCTTCGGAGGATTACGCAATCGAGAAGGTGGCGCGATGACCGCTCTCCTGGCGCCTTTCTCTGAAAGTTATGAACTCGCTTGTGCGGAAGCGGCCCTGCTGCGGGGAAGCTGGTACGAAATCGACCTCGGGGCAATCAGACACAATTATCGCGAACTTCGGTCGCTCCTGCCGCAGAATGTCAGCATTTATGCCTGTCTGAAGCGGAACGCTTATGGTTGTGGCGCCGGCCCGGTCGCTCGTACGCTGGCATCCGAGGGGGCAGATGGATTCGCGGTAGCGTCGCTTCTTGACGCCATGGCGATCCGAAGGATGGGGGCTAAACAGCATATCCTTCTTTACCCCGGGGCCTTACCGGCGGCAGGGCTGATGATCGAAGCGCTCGACCTCACGGTCAGCGTCTCCAGCATCGATGAACTGGAACGTTGGCGCTCGGCGATGACGAAAACCCGTGTCTTTATCAAGGTTGACTTGGGCTTCTTTCGTGGGGGCGCATCACCACGGGGAGCAGGTCAATTGCTTGCCGCGGCGAACGCATACTCCAATGTGCAGGTCGACGGAATCTATGCGCACATGAGCGAACTCCCGACGTCAAAACCATCGGACGCGGGGATGCAACTTCAGCGGATGCAAGCGATTCTGGCAGAAGCCGAAGTGCGTGGAGACCGACCGATAGTCGCCATGATGTCGAGTACTGAGGGCGTTCTCACCTATCCGGAAATGGATATGGATGCGGTCGATCCGGGAGCGCTTTTTGTTGGAGTGCCAGAAAGCCACACGCCTGCTCGTCGTGTTGTTTTGCAACCAGCCCTGAAAACAATTTGCACCACGGTCGTCGCTGTTAAACACCTCGATGCTTCTCTTGGCCCGGTCCCGGACCTGCCAGGATATCGCCCGGGAATGAAGCTCGGTGTTCTCGGCATGGGGTGGGGTGACGGCTTCCCCCGGCTGGTTCCGCTTGGTGCGGAAGCACTCGTAGGCGGTTCACGAGCCCGTCTCTTGCCACCCGCTCATCTCGAACATGTGCGAATAGATCTCTCAAACGCTCCAGACGCCCGCTTCGGCGACAAGGTCGTGCTGCTTGGAAGGCAGGGAGACGAAATCATTACACATGAGGAAATCGCGGCGATTTGGGGGACTGACGTTGTCGGCCTTTATGCGGGCCTGCGCGACCACATTTCGAGGATCTACGCCTGAATCGAAAACCCAGAAAGGGGAACATAATGAACGCCCTGAGAGTAACTGTTTCTGCCATTGTTGTCGTCTTTTTGGCCGGAATGGCCCGGGCCGAGGAGGTTAGGACGATCAAAATTGCCACGGAGGGGGCTTTCCCGCCTTGGAATGCGGTCGATGCATCTGGGGAGCCGGTTGGTTTTGATGTTGATGTCGGCGTAGCGCTGTGCGCACGCGCGAACCTGAAATGCGAGTTTGTGACCCAAGCATGGGATGGGATCATTCCGGCTCTGACAGTCGGAAAATACGACGCCATCATGGCCGGAATGTCGATAACCGAGAAGCGCAAACGGGTTATTTCCTTCTCGGAGCCTTATGCCCTGACCTCCAACTACTTTGTTGTTTCAAAATCGCTCGGCCTTCCGGCGATGGAGAACGGGATGAAGCTCGATCTGGCAACCGAAACGGATACCGGCAAGCGCCTTTTGGCGGATCTGAAGGGAAACCTGAAAGGTCGATCAATCGGCGTGCAGGGCTCCACAAACGCTGAGGCATTCGTCAGGGAGTATTTTGGCGACACTGTTGAGGTGCGCACCTACGACAAACAGGACAACTTGAACCTCGACCTCGTGGCTGGCCGGATTGATGGCGGCTTGGCGGACTTCTCCGTTTGGAAGGCGTTTCTCGAATCCAAGGATGGAAATTCTACCCATCTGTATGGGCCGCGCATTTCGGGTGGGCTGTTCGGACCCGGTATCGGAATAGGTCTGAGGAAAGCGGACGAAGCTTTATCGGAAAAGTTCAACGGCGCCATTCGGGCCATCGCGGCAGATGGCACGCTAAAGGATATCAGCCTTAGATGGTTTGGCTCGGACCTTGTTACGCGGTAGCGTGTTTTGCGGCTTCGCGAGTTGGCATCTCGCCTTAGTGATCGCCTGATACCCCGGAGTTGGGGCAGGCGGTCACTTGTACGAGTGATTTGGATTCAGATACTTACTCGGTACGCATCGTAATGTTATATGTGGCGGGAGAGTTGAAATGTCCGCCGGTTTGCAAAGTAGAAATGTCCGTAAGGCGCTCTCCGGCACAGCGGCCAG
>NZ_JBXAFY010000022.1:0-72254 GCF_058793575.1 Shinella sp. GW835-FHT14H05
TGGGATGAACCCGCAGAAGACGGCACATCGTCCGCACGGAAAACTGCAAGCGATGCAAGGCAATCAACGCGTACTTCTAGGGGCTATTCATTATGACTTGCGGCCTGACGCTCGCCGGTTTGAGACCTGGGAGAACAATTATGCCGCGCGGCTGGGATTCGGTGTTGCAATCGATTATGCGCAAGCAATTGGGATCGATGTCATTATGGAGCGTTGTCGATCCTTGGCCGACCAGCTTCGTGAGCCCTTGCCGGGATTTCCGGCGTGAAGGTCCACGATCTTGGGCCACGTCCCGCCGCGATCGTGACACCTTGCTCGATGCAACCGCCCGTGCACTGCCCAACGTCGTGCGGGCGTCGCCCCACTACTACAATAGTGAAGCAGAGATTTTGCGCCTTGTGGCCATGATCCACAGTCTGGTGCACGGCAGTTAGGCACACGCAAGATCACCGAAAGCCTAATTTCGATCAAAGACAGCACGGCCGGCAGACTTTGTGAAATCTGCATGCATCTTATCGATCAGGATGATGTCCGAGATCGAGTCCAGGTGCGAGCTTCTCATCGAAGAATGCGGCCCGCCCTATAGTTGGAAAACACCATCCCGATTGTCTTTCCGTCGCTCCGCTTGAGCCGGCATAGCTGGGTCGGGCTGTTGGGTGTCTCGGCCGCAAGCTCGGCCTCGATGGTTTCTCCGGCATCGATATTGCCGAAGAAGAAGACATCGCGGTCGCCGATCGTCCTGTCTTCCGCCGGACACCAGGATGTCAGGGCCCTGCTGGCGACGGCCTGGAACTCAACGCAGTAGAACAGGCCGGCGCCGTTGAATTCCTGAAGACGGTCGGGCTGGAAGCGGTGGGAGGCGAGGGGCGCGCTGTCGGTCGCAAGGCCGAAATGGCTGCGCAGCGTCCCCGCACGAAGCGCTGCCGCCGTCTTCGCCAACGTGCTTTCCACGCCGGCCGCGCTCCTGCGGTTCGACAGCGCGGTGCGTATGATGGAGCGGTTGTCATCCGCCCGGCCGCGGGTCACAAAAAGCGACAGGAGCTCCACCGTGCCGATCGGCCTTTCGCCGCAGGAAAGGTGGTGCCGCGTGAGTGTCTGCGTCCGCCCGACGGGATGAAGCCTCGAGCGGATGGTCAGCACGTCGTTTGCCTCGACCGCTGCGAAATCGGCATTGCTCAGCGCCGTCGCGCAGAAGGCAGCATAGGCCTCGGCCCCGTCCGGCGTACGGAAATCGGCGTTGTCCATGCCGAGATCTCGCGCCAGCATCAGCCAGTGGCGATGGCCGAGCTCCTTCATCAGCCAGGTTTCGGAAAGTCCGTCCGGCGTCAGGTGCGGCATGCCGATCAGGAGGTGCGGCTCCAGCGCCCGCTCCATCAGCAGGCGGGCGGTGGGGGCGCGCATCGCCTCGGGGAAGATCGCGAGGTTCATGGGTGTCAACCGTTCGCCGCCTGCCGGGTCATGGATCGCCGCTCGGCAAGCGTTCCGGCGAGATGGCCAACGACATGTTCGGCGTCCTTGCCGACGGCGAGGAGGCGGCCCGAGCCCCAGGTCCAGAGCCATGGCAGGCCGAGCACATAGACGCCCTCCACGCCGGTCACGCCGCGCCGCTGCACAGGATAGCCGGTGCCGTCGAAGATCGGCAGGCCGACATAGGACCAGTCCGGCGAAAAGCCGGTCGCCCAGATGACGGCGGAGACGCCGGCCGCCGCGAAGTCGAGTTCCGTCGGGTCCGTCTCCGGTCGCCACGCCGGTTGATAGACGCTTTCCCCCGGCGCATCGATGCCGTGCTTGAGGATGTGCCGGTCGATCAGTGCGTTGATGCCGTTATAGACACGGTCGGCCTCGTCGAGATTGGCCGTCAGGTCCGCATCGAAGAGCATACGGCCGTGCTCCACCGTGCGCATGCGGCCATAGAGCGCCATGCCCTCCAGCGCGAATTTCCTGAGGTCGATGTCGCGCCCGCCGTCGCGGCCGGTGAGGTAATGGTTGGTGTCGTGGCGTTTCTTCGTCATGCCGTCGTGCTCGACGGTGATGTCGTACTGGCCGATGTCGGCGAGCCAGTCGACCACGTCGCGGCCGCGGTAGAAGCGGGCGCAGCGCGGGGCGTTGCCAGTGACCATGTGCACCTTGCGGCCTGCAAGGTGAAGGTCCTCGGCGATCTGCGCGCCCGACTGGCCGGAGCCGACGACGACCACCGCACCCTCCGGCAGTTGTCCGGGATTGCGGTAGTCCGCGGTGTGGATCTGGACGATCGCGTCCGGCAGGCGTTCGGCGGCGCGCGGGATCGCGGGGCGGCTGTAGAGGCTGGTGGCGAGGATAACGCTTTCGGCCGTCACGGTGCCGATGGAGGTTTCGATGCGGAAGAGATCGCCGGCCTTCTCCACCGAGGTTACGCCCGCATGCTCGAAGACGGGCGCCTTCACCTTGTCGATGAAGCGGTCGACATAGGCGATGATCTCGTCCTTGACCATGAAGCCGTGCGGGTCGTCGCCGTCATAGGGATGGTCGGGAAGCTGGCATTGCCAGTTGGGCGTGACGAGGCAGAAGGCGTCCCAGCGCTCGTCCTTCCATTTGTGGGCGACGGTCTTCTGCTCGAAGACGACGTGGTCGATGCCGTGTTTCTGGAGGTAGTGGCTGGCCGAAAGGCCTGCCTGCCCGCCGCCAACGACGACGGCGCTGTAATGGGATTTGAGGATGGGCTTGGTCATGGCGGGTCCTTTCAGGGAAGGAAGGTTTCGCAGCGCACGCGCGCCTCGGTGTCGGCAAGGAAGGGTGCGCCCGTCGCCACGATGCGGGCGAGTTGGCCGCGGGCGAGCGAGCAGGGATATCCGTATTTCGCCTCGACCCGCTCGCTGGCGATGGTGAGCGCCTTGCGGCTGCGGTCGAGAAAGTCGGAGACGGGGTAGCTTTCGCCTTCGTCGAGGAACTCCTTCACGACGAGCGAGGGCGAGTAGCAGGTCTCCTGCCGGCCGTCCGGCCAGGTGACGACGAAGTGCATTTCAGGCATGGACGGCCTCCTTCAGGGTCCGGTAGGCGGCGAGATGGCTTTCAGCGACGCGGCGCCAGCTGAAGCGCGCCGCCACATCCAGCCCGCGGGGAATGACGCGCTCGCGGATCGCCGGCACGAGGGCCAACGCCATGGCATCGGCAATGGAGGCGGGATGCTTCGGATCGCACCAGAGCGCATGGTCGGCGCCGAGATATTCGGTGAAGGGCGGGATGGAGGAGACGATGGCCGGAATGCCGCTCGCCAATGCCTCCAGCACGACGAGGCCGAACCCTTCCTTCAGCGAGGGGAAGACCAGCGCGTCGGCGAGCCGGTAGAGGTTCGGCATGTCCTCGTCCGCAACGGGGCCGATCATGTGCACGGCGGCGGCATGGCTGGCGAGCGCGGCAAGCTCGGTGCGGAATTCTGCCTGGTAGGCGCTATGGTCGAGCAGCGAGGCGCCGCCGGCGATCACTAGCTGCGCATCGGGGCGCACGGCGCGCAGCTGGCGGAAGGCCTCGAGGATGGCCATGGTGTTCTTGCGCTTCTCCACGCCGCCGATGCTGAGGAAGACTGGGCCTGACGGAATGCCGAGCCGGTCGCGCAGCGCCGTCTGCTCGCCGCTCCAGGTCGGCGCGAAGCGTTCCGTATCGACGCCGTTGCCGACGACGACGGCCGGCATGCCGCGCTCGCCGAGCGCCTGCTGCCAGAGCGTGCTCACGGCGAAGAACAGGTCCGCCTCGACGATCGAGCGGTCCTGCAATGCCACCAGCCGCGGATCGCCGAACGTATCGACATGGTGCACTGTTCGGCCGAATCCGGGGATGAGGCCGCGCGCCTTCAGCGTGGCCAGCGCATTGCCGGAAATACCGTCATGGGCGTGGAAGATGTCGAAGCCGCGGTTGGCGCGCGGCTCGAAATGGGAAACGTAGTCGGCAATGCGCTGCTCGACCATTGCCGTCATGTCCGCCGGCGCCTCGGCGACGGGGAAGGCGGCGGTGACGCAGGCCGGCTGGCGGAAAAAGCCCTTGCCCTTCGCGTCCGGCGCATGCAGCACGACCGTGTGGCCGAGTGCCGTCAGCGCCTCGGCGAGCTGCATGGCATGCACCACCCCGCCGCGCGGATTGGTGGAATGCGTCAGCATGGCGATGCGCAGCCGCCCAGTCATGCGCTTTCCTCCAGCGGTGCGGCCTTCATGAGCGGGGTTTCGGCGTGGTCGCGGATAACTGCGCGGGTCCCCCCGTCGGTGATCGCGACCGTGCTGCCGGCCGTGACCGTGCCGATCGCGGCGGCGGCGATCGCACGGCGGGCAAAGCGCTCCAGCACCGCATCGAGCGTTTCAGGTGGAACGGAGAGCAGATAGCCGAAGCTCGGGAAGGTTTTCAGCCAGCGGGTGAGCGGCACGCCGGCCGGCAGCGGAATGCGGGTCACGTCGATCTCGATCGCCACATCCGAACATTCGGCGAGCATGATCGCCGTGCCGATGATCCCGCCCTGGCTGATGTCCTTGGTGGCAAGGGCGAGGCCCGCTTCCGCGATCTCCGGCAGGATTTCGAGATCACCGCGCAGCCTCGTCGGCGGGGCGTCGGTCGCGGCCTCCCAGTTGTCGAATGGCTCGCGGTAGCGGCCGCGATGGTCGATCGCCGCGATCAGCATGTCGCCGGGCCTGGCGTCAAAGCTCGTCAGCAGTCGCTTCGCCCGACCGAGGATGGCCACCGAAAGCTGGCCGCGGTCGGTGCGGATGTTGGTGTGGCCGCCGACGATCGGCACGCCGAAGGCGGCGGAGGCCGCGCGCATGCCGTCGAGTACGGGGGCGGCCGCCTCGTTGCCATCCGCCCAGACGGCATCGACCACGGCGAGCGGCCGGCCGCCCATCGCGGCGACGTCCGAAATGTTGACCATCACCCCGCACCAGCCGGCAAACCACGGATCGGCGGCGACGAAGCCGTTCATGAAGCCCTCGATGGCGAAGAGCAGGTAGCCGTCGCCATCCGGCAGCGCCGCGCAGTCGTCACCGACGGCGACCGGCGCGCCGGCAAGGCCGAGCCGGGTGGAAACGCCGGCAATGTCCGCCTTGGCGGCGATGCCGCTGGATTCGGCGAGAAGGGCGGCAAGGCCCGGAATATCGACCGTCGCCATCTCACGCCGCCTTTCTCGGAAGGGCCACGAAGCCCGCTTCGGGTGTGGGGCACGGCGGATACCAGGCGAGGTCCGCCTTCATGCGCAGATGCGGCTTGCCGTAGATGTCGATTTCCTCGACCGCATCCCAGTGCAGCCGGCGGAAGAGCAAGCCGTTCTGCGGCTGCACATTGGCGAGAAACGTGTGGCAGCCCATCGCGTTTGCCGAAGAGACGGCAAGCCGGATGAGCGTCGCTCCGAGCGCGCCGATCGTGCGGTAGTCCGCATGCACGGCGAGCCGCGAGCCCCACCAGACACCGGGCTCCGCCTCGTGGATGCGCACCGTGCCGACGAGCCGGTCCGCCGCCACGCCCAGCATCGACAGCGCGACGATGGGCGTGGCGTGGGCGTCGATCGCGTCGCGGTCGTCGCCCTCGAAAAGGCCCTGTTCCGCGCAGAACACGGCGCGCCTGAGCGCATGCGCCTGCGCCCGCTCCCAGGCGGAGGTGGCGAACTTCACCTGGAACTCGCTGGCGCGGAAGGGGGAGACCGGTTCGATGATCATTTCGTCAGCATCCTCTCATAGGTGGAAAGGGCCGAGCAGGCGCCGCACTTGCCGCAGCCCGCCTTGATGTCCACGGCCTTGAGGCCGCTGTCGACCAGCATCTTCGAAAGCGGGTCGAGGATCGAATGCATGAAGTCCGGCTTCGGCGCGGGATGGCTTTCGAGCGGCGTGCCGGAGATCGGCACGAAGGGCACGACGAACGGATAAACGCCGATCGCCACCAGCTTTGCGCAGATGTCGAGGATCGCCTCGCGCGTGTCGCCGAGACCGGCGAGGATATAGGTCGAAACCTGCCCGCGGCCGAAGACCTTCACCGCCGCCTCGAAGGCGCGCATATATTGCGGGACCGACACCTGCGCCTTGCCGGGCATGATCCTCGCGCGCAGTTCCGGCGTCACCACTTCGAGATGCATGCCAAGCGCATCGACGCCTGCATCCTTCATGATCTGGTACCAGCCGTCGTCCTCCGGCGGCTCGCACTGGGCCTGGATCGGCAGGTCGACGGCGGCCTTGATGGCGCGGGCGCTCTCGGCGAGGATCGCGGCACCCCGGTCCGGCCCCTTCGGCGTGCCCGTGGTCATCACCATGTGCTTGACCCCGTCGAGTTCGACGGCGGCCTTCGCCACCTCGGCCAGCTGCTCCGGCGTCTTGTGGGCGATGGTGCGGCCGGCGGCGAGCGACTGGCCGATCGCGCAGAACTGACAGGTCTTGGTGCGGCTCTGGTAGCGGATGCAGGTCTGCAGCACCGTCGTCGCCAGCACGTCGCGCCCGTGCAGCACGGCGATCTGCGAATAGGGGATGCCGTCCGCCGTCATCTTCTCGTAGAAGCGCGGGCGGAGCGGAAAGGCGACCTCGCCGATGACGCGGCCGTCGCGGCTGATGCGGCTCTTGCCCGCCGCGTCCGGCTTTTCGACCAGATAGGGGCTCTCGAAGGCGGGTGCGGTGTGCACCGGCACCATGACGGTCATGCCGTCGATGGTCATCGGCTTGTGGTCGGAAGGGCCGGCGCCGCCGCGGCGGCTCTCGTGCCCCGCCTTCGGATCAACCAGCCTGGCTCCGAAGGACTGCAATTCGTTGATCAGTTTCTCGGTCGGAAGACGCGTTATCGTGTCCATCGGTGCTGTTCCTTGCCGGATCGGTTTCGAAGGAGGGGTGGGCGGTGACCATCGGCCGCGCTGGCCGGTCGTCATGGAGAAGGGAGAGAAGCTCCGGCCGGGCGTAGTGGCCGACCGAATCCATCATGCGCTTGCGCTTGACGATGAGGCTCATGTCGAGATCGGCGATGAGGATGCCTTCGCCCTCGGTGATCGGCGGCGCGAGATGCTTTCCCTCAGGCGAGATGATCGCCGTCATGCAGCCGCCGCGTAGTGCCCGTTGCAGCTTCTCGTCCGGCGTGATCGAGGCGATCTGCGCGTCGGTGAGCCAGCCGGTGGCATTGACGACGAAGCAGCCGCTTTCGAGCGCGTGGTGGCGGATCGTCACCTCCATCTGCTCGGCGAAGATCGGGCCGACCATGGAGCCGGGAAACTGCGCGACGTGGATCTCCTCGTGGCGGACCATCAGCGCATAGCGGGCGAGCGGATTGTAATGCTCCCAGCAGGCGAGCGCGCCGATGCGCCCGACGCGGCTGTCGACCACCGTCAGCCCGGCGCCGTCGCCCTGGCCCCAGATCATGCGCTCGTGGAAGGTCGGCGTGATCTTGCGGCGCTTCAGGAGAAGCGTGCCGTCGGCATCGAAGATGAGCTGGGCATTGTAGAGCGAGCCGCGGTCGCGTTCGTTGATGCCAAGCGCGACGACGATGCCGTTTTCCCGCGCGGCGGCGGCGACCGCATCCGTCGCCGGGCTCGGCACGGTCACGGCCTCCTCGTAGAGCCGCACATGCTCGCCGCCGGAAAGCACCGGCGGCAGCACGAAGGAGAAATAGGGATACCAGGGCACGAAGGTCTCGGGAAAGACGATCAGGTCGGCGCCCTTGCCGGCGGCCTCGCGGATCGTTTCCAGCACGCGCGCCATCGTCGC
The DNA here is from genome assembly GCF_058793575.1 of Shinella sp. GW835-FHT14H05. Lineage (NCBI taxonomy): Bacteria > Pseudomonadati > Pseudomonadota > Alphaproteobacteria > Hyphomicrobiales > Rhizobiaceae > Shinella > Shinella sp. GW835-FHT14H05. Next base: position 7,689 of record NZ_JBXAFY010000022.1, read on the forward strand.
CTCGCGGGAGGTGAGGTCCGGCGCGATCTGCGCGGCGGCGGCCCGGACCATCAGCTTCTTGTCCATGACGAATTCCTTCCATCGGGACGGGGAGGCGGAGCGTGTCCGCCTCCGCCGGGTCACAGGGTCCAGGTGTCGAGGATGAAGGCGCCGTCGCGGCGGTGGATGAGGATCAGGTCGAGCACGTCAAGCGGACTGATCGGCCGTATGCCGGGGATCAGCGCCTGTTCGCCGTGGCCATAGAGCGCCTGCAGCGCGAACCGGCAGGCATAGACCTTGCCGCCTTCCTCAATGAAGCCCTTGATCTGGTTGTTGAAGTTGAGATGGCCGGGGAAGGCTTCGGCGCCGAGTTTCGGGAAACCGCGCTGCACGCCGAGCGTGACGCCCGGGCCGTAAAGCAGGACCGCGGTCTCGAACCCCTTGCGCTTCAGGCGCTTGGCCTGCAACAGGTTGACGAGGCCGATCGAGCCTTCGAAGGCGACGGTGTGGAACGTGATAAGGGCTTTCTCGCCTTCCCTGGCCTGGACGTCCTCGAAGACCTTCTCTTCGTAATCGACGAAGAAGTCTCCGTCTGCGTGGGCCGGTGCGGTGATTGCGGGCATGAATGGCTCCTGTGTTGGCGTCAAGCCCCTGCCGGGGCACAGCCATTCAATTGCAAGGCCCATGCCAGAATTGATTTTGCACAAATTGCAGTCAACGGTCGCAAAAATGCATTCAATTACGCAGTCAATAGGCGAAATCCCGATTCCGGGAGTCAAAAATGAGAGCAGAGCCCTGCTGAAACAGCGATCAGCAATGGCCGTATTGAATGCATTCAAATTGCATTCAATACGGCATCGTAAGGCCGCGGTGCGGCGGTACCCCGTCTGGATGCCGCGCTTTGCTATGCCTTGGCCGCAATCGCGGGATGACAGGGAGAAAAAGCAGCAATATACAGTCAATGATCGCAGACGGACTCCCGCACCCCATGAAGACTTGGCATCCCGACCTCAGCCGCTCCCACAGCCCGCGCTACATGGCGATCGCCGATTTGATAGAGATGGACCTGCGCAGCGGCCATCTGGTCGTCGGTGACCGGCTGCCGCCGCAGCGTGAGCTGGCGAAGCGGCTCGACATCGACTTCACCACGGTCGCGCGCGGCTATCTGGAGGCGCAGAAGCGCGGGCTCGTGCAGTCCCATGTCGGGCGTGGCACCTTCGTCACCGGCGGCCTGGACAGCGAGCGGCGCGGTTTCTCCTCCGCAATGGCGTCCGACCCGCGTCGCGCCACCGTCGTCGATTTTTCCATGAACATGCCGCCGGAACCGGACAATCCGGACTTGCTCGCCCGCATGCGGGAAGGGCTTTCGGCCGTCGCCGCCGATCTCGTGCCCCTCCTGCGCTACCAGGGGTTCGGCGGAACCGTCATGGACAAGGACGCCGCTGCCGCCTGGCTCAGCCGCCGCGGCCTCGTGCCGGCGCAGGAGCGCATTTTCGTCACCCCCGGCGCGCATCCCGCACTGCTCGCCATCTTGAGCATGCTGGCAAAGCCGGGCGAGACGGTTCTTTCGGAAAACATCACCTATCCCGGCATGCGCTCGATCGCCGCCCAGCTTCGCCTGCGCCTCGTCGGCCTGCCGACGGATGAGGAAGGCATCCTGCCGGAGGCGTTCGCGGAGGCCTGCGAGCGCGAGAAGCCGAAGGCGATCTACCTCAATCCGACCCTTCAGAACCCGACGACCCTTACAATCCCGACCGTCCGGCGCGAGGCCATCTGCGCGGTGGCGCGCAAGTACCATGTGCCGATCGTCGAGGATGACGCGTACGGCTTCATTCCGCTCCATGCGCCGGCCCCGCTCGCCGCCATGGCGCCGGACCTCACCTGGCATATCGGCGGGCTGGCGAAATGCATCGGTGCCGGCCTGCGCCTTGCCTATGTGGTCGCGCCGGACAGCCGCGCCGCCTGGCCCTTCGCCAGCGCCATGCGGGCGAACAACGTCATGGCCTCGCCGCTGATGATGGCGCTTGCCACGCGCTGGATCGAAGACGGCACGGCCGACACGATCCTGCGCTTCATCCGTGCCGAATCCGAAGCGCGCCAGGCGATCGTCGCCGCAATGCTGCCTGCCGGCAGCTACCGTGCCGATCCGATCAGCTTCAACATCTGGCTGCCGCTTTCAAACGGCTGGACGCGCTCCACCTTCGGCACGCACATGCGCTCCGCCGGCATCGGCGTCGTCGCTTCAGATGCCTTCGCCGTCGATGGCACGCCGCCGGAAGCGGTGCGCATCTGCCTCGGCGGCCCGATCAGCCGCCCGTCCCTGCAATCGGCGCTGGAGTTCATGGCCCACGCCCTCGAAGGCCCACCTGAAATGGCGGGGTCCTTCTTCTGAGTTCCGGATCCAGCCCGCGTACGCCATTCTAGCTTGCAAGGATTTGTCTTGCGGCAATCGGCTCGCGCCCCAGGAGCTTGCCGAGCGTGGGGTCCGTCCTTGCGAACTCTCCGGCACGCGCTGCACGATACATGCTGAGCGTGATGGCGATTACGGCCGGGGGCAGGCTGCGGGCTGTAAGAAGCAGCTCGAATTCTTCATCCGTCGGGGTTCTGCGGGTGATCGTCCGCCCGGAAATCTCGCTCATGATATTGGCGATGTCCGTGAAATCCAGCGCCGCCGGGGCTGTCAGCGGTGGCGTTGGGCCGTCGAAGCGGCCTTCCTCGGCGAGGATGGTTGCAGCGGCTGCCGCCAGATCTTCGTGGGCGGTCCAGGAGAATTTTCCGTCCTCCGGAGCGACGACCTCTCCAGTCCTTGCGGCATCGGCGGTCATTTGTCGGGCGCTCTCGGCGTAGAAACCGTTGCGCAGCGCCGTCCAGGCCAGGCCGGACTCCTGCAACATAGTTTCCGTCGCCGCATGCACATGCATCGGCAGGAATGCCGACGTCGCGCTTACGGCCATATGGCTCGTATACAGGATGCGCCGCACGCCCGCGGTCTTGGCCGCCGCTATGGCGTCGCGATGCTGCGCTTTCGAGTCCCCGCCATAGGCGCTGGCGTTGGATGAGACGACAAGCACCTGCGTTGCGCCCTCGAACGCACCGGCAAGGCTGTCGGGCTGTGCGAAATCGCCATGGCGCACCCGCACACCCTGCTGCAAGAACGCCGCTGCCTTGCCGGGATCGCGCACGCTGACTGCGATCCTCTCGGCAGGAACCCGTTCGAGCAGGTGTTGAACCACCAGACGGCCCAGCTTTCCGGTGGCGCCCGTTACGACAATCATGATTCTACCTCTTGTTAGCAATGATAACGTGACGGTGATATCAGTGATTATCGTTGAAATCAAGTTTGTGATAGCGCCGCTAACAATCGCTGCTAAAATCGGCTGATGGCGACAAATGAATTTCCCTCTCCCGCAGATGAACCCAGCGATACGCGAGCGCGTATTCTCGCCGCGGCTACCCGCCTTGTGGCGGCGGGCGGGGAGGAGGCGGCGACCACGCGGGCGGTGGCGGACGCTGCCTCCGTCCAGGCACCCACCATCTACCGCCTGTTTGGCGACAAACGGGGGCTTCTCGACGCCGTGGCGGAAGGGGCCTATGCAAACTACATCGCCGAGAAGGTGCGGCGCGAACCGGAGGCCGATCCCGTTGATGACATGTGCAGGGGGTGGGACGACTATATCGCGTTCGGTCTCGCCAACCCGGCGATCTTCAACCTGATCAAGACGACCTACCCAAATCCGCCATCAAAAGTGACCCTTGCCGGATTGGCGGTGCTGCGGGAAAAGGTTGGCCGTCTTGCGCGCCTCGGGCGTCTTCGCGTGAGCGAAGAACATGCGGTCGATCTCGTTCATGCGGCAGGAATCGGCTGTGTTCTTTCCCTTTTGGCAAAGGCGCCGGATCAACGGGGCGATTTGGCGGAGGCCGCGCGCGAAGCTGTGTTTTCGCAGATTATCGAGGGGCGCCCTCTGAAAAATAGCAGCGAGCTTTCAAGCATCGCCACCGCCTTGCGGTCCAGGCTGGGCGAGGTCGCCGTTCTGTCGCCAGGTGAGCGCCTTCTGCTGGAGGAAATGCTGCAGAGGATCGCGGACCGAGGATAGTGGCGGCCTTCAGGTGCGCCGATTATCCCTTTGTTTTCACGAGGTGCGGCTTGGTGGGCTCCCATGCGCGCACGAGGTCCCGACCGGACGCCTTGGCTAGATAGAGGGCTTCATCGGCGCGCAGCACGAGCCGGCCGGCATCCGGCCCGATCGTATGGTTGGTGAGCGTCGCCACCCCGATGCTGGCTGTCACGATGCCTTTCTCGCTGCCGGTATGGGCAATCTCCAGCGCGCGGATGCGATTGCGCAGCTTGTGGGCAAGGGTGAGCGCGCCTTCCTCCGGCGTGTCGGGCAGGATCAACGCGATTTCCTCGCCGCCATAACGGGCGACGCGATCGGTGGGGCGGTGGGCGACTGCGCGCAGGCACTCGGCGATCGCACGCAGGCAGTCATCTCCGGCCGTGTGGCCATAGGTGTCGTTGAATGCCTTGAAGCGGTCCACGTCGAGAAGCAGGAGGCTCAGCGGTCCTTCCCCGCGCCCCGCGGCCGCTATTTCCTGCGCAAGGATGGTGTCGAAGGCGCGTCGGTTCAGCAGGCCCGTCAGCCCGTCTGTTTCTGCAAGTTCCGCCAGCCTTATATTGAGATCGCGCAGCCTTTGTTCGCTTTGCTTGCCGTCGGTGATGTCCGAACAGACCACGAAACATGTACCGTCGGGCGCAGGGTTCGTCCTGGACTCGATCCATCGTCCGTCGAAGAGCGGAAACTGCATCGTTCCGGGACTGCGCAGGCGGGATACGGCGGTATTGATCCATTCGGTCACGTTGTCCGTGGGAATGTTGATGAGTTCGCCGCGCGCGATCGAGGCATAGAGGATGGATGCGGCGGGCGTGCCCGGCACGCGCAGATCCGCCGTGAGGGGAAACATCGTCCGATATTGCTCGTTGCAGAAAACGACATTGAGGTTCTCGTCGAACATGACGAGGCCATCGGCCATATTGGTCAGCGCGGCCGTCGCCTTGCGCTCGCTTTCGGCGAGCGCCGTCTCAAGCTCCTTTTTGGCGGTCACATCGCGATTGTGGGTGATGACGCCCGTCACGTGCCCGTTCTCGTCCAGCAGCGGCGACTTGAGAGTCGAAAGCCAGGCGATCGTTCCGTCCCGGTGGGTTACCTCCTGCTCGATGACGTAGGACGTTTCTCCCTGTGCCGCCTTGTCTTCATCGGCTTTGAACTTGAGGGCGATATCGGCCGGATAGAAGTCGAAATCGGATTTTCCGATTAGAGCGTTCGAATCCGTTGCTTTCATCAGCGCCGCCGTTGCCGGATTGGCGACGATGAACCGCCCTTCGACGTCTTTCACGTTCAGGCAGTCGGGAAGGCTGTCGATGACGACCTTGTAGATATGGTTTTTCCGCGTCATTTCACGCCGGCGAAGCTCGCTGGCGATTGCAAGCGAGATCATCAGCGTGGAGGCAAAGACGATGATCGTCGTCGGCAGCAGCACGGTGGGCGCGATGGCGATCAACGTGTCGCGCGGCAGTGCAAGGAAACCCAGGAGGCCGCTGACGGCGACGGTCGCGGAGAAAACCAGAATGGCAGGAAAGGAAGGACGCTGGTCCTTCTTCAGGTGGTAGGCGGCCATGCCGACAGCAGCGGCGATCGCGATACCCGTCAGCCCGGCCACGGTTCCAGCACCGCCGGAAGAGAGCCTGAAGGCCGCGACGAGAACGGTCGTCACGGTCAGGGCGATCGGTCCGCCGAAGAGGCCCGAAACCGCAATCACCGTGGTCCGCAGGTCGATGAAGATACCGTCACTGATCTGGAACGGCAGCAGCATTACGAGGATTGCGCCGGTTCCCAGGAGCAGGCCGAAACCAAGCTGCCGCACCACGGCGTGGCGGAAGAGCCGCGGAAGTTGCGTATTGCTCCAGATCGAAACCAGGAGTGCGAGGATCGCCATGTTGGCGAGCAGATCATGCCATACTGTACCCACGCTTCGCCTCCGCGGACAACGTGCTAGCCGGTTGCACCGATGTCAAACAGGATAGGCGCTTAGGTAAAACGTCCGGTTAACGCGGGGTTAAATTTGGGTGACCCTCGAGCGTCGGGAGGTTTCGGATTGTCGGCCTCATGAGGGGCTAGCTTCGTCCTCGGTAAGCGCGACCTCCGCTCGATCGATTGTCCGACGCAGTATTTGGCGTCACAATGCAAGTGGAAGGCAGGATGCGGGACGTCCGGGGGCGGGCGGGTGGCACGTGCTTTCCTTGGAATTTGATCCGCAGGAGCAGGACGTGGCCACTCTTACCAAGATGCGCGAAGCCAAGGGCGGCATAGATCTGAGGTCTGGCCCGTTCGCCTCAAGCCCGCCGACCTTCGAGCACATCATCACGGGCATTGACGAGAGCTTTCTCTGGCGGCTCGACGATTATCCCTGGGAGCGCAATGTCTGGAACTTCCACCCGGAATTCGAGATCCATCTGATCCGCAAGGGTGAGGGTGTTGCCTTTGTCGGCGACTATATCGGCGCCTTTTCCGCCACCTATCTCACCGTGATCGGCAGCGACCTGCCGCATGACTGGGTGACGATGACTGCGCCGGGCGAGGTGATCGAAGGACGGGAGGTCGTCGTGCAGTTCCATCCGGACCGCATCCGCGAGGCGACGCGGTTGCTGCCGGAATTCGCCCAGCTGGAGGACTTTTTCGCCCGTGCCCAGCGGGGTCTCGTGTTCAGCGGCGAGACGCTGGTGAAGGGCGCGGACCTTGTCGAACGCATGGGAACGGAAAAAGGCATGGCGCGGCTTGCGCTCTTCCTGCAATTGCTGGATCTGCTTGCCCGCTCTGCGGAATACGAGATCCTGTCCTCGCCGGAATACTCTCCGAAGCTCGATGCCGAAACGCTCGATGCCCTCCAACGCGCGCTCGTCTTCATCTATCGCAATTTCGCGACCGACATTCGCCTATCCGACGTCGCCGATCTTGCCGGCATGAGCGAGAGCGCGTTTTCGCGCTTCTTCAAGAAGAACACCGGCAACACCTTTACCGATCACGTCAACAAGCTGCGCATCTGGCAGGCCTGCAAGCTTCTGGCGGAGAGCGACATGCCGATCACCGACATCTGCTTCGAGGTCGGCTACCTGAACATTTCCAATTTCAACCGGACCTTCCTTCGCCATCACCGCATGACGCCCTCCGCCTATCGCCGGCTGACGCCGCAGCGCCGCCCCCAGCGCGATGACCTGGCGCCGCCCGATGAAACCTTGCGCAGATAGAACCATTTTTTCGCAATGCAGCATAGTAATTCGCATTAAAGTACAGAATCTCCGCATCAAGCGCGCTAGTTCCCGAAATTTCCTCCGCTAGTATCAGTGTTAGCGAAGATATTCGCTGACAGATTGGCGTAGGCCACGAGGAGGTCGTGCCGCGCCGACCATCGGATCCTTAGGGGAGGTTCATCCATGACATCCGTGAAGACGCTCGTTTCGAGCATCGCCTACGCATGCCTTCTTTCCAGCTCGGTCTCGTCGATTGCGCTGGCCGCCGAATGCTCCGGCACGATCCGCGTGCTTGCCCAGCCACGCGAAGGCCTGACGCTTCTGGAAAACTACAAGGACGAATTCACAACGCTTTCCGGCGGCGCATCGTTCGAGATCGACTACCTCAACGAGAACGACCGGCGTGCCAAGACCAAGGCGGACGCCTCCACCATCGGCAAGTACAATGTGTACTATATCGACGAGGCGAACGTCGCGCTTTTTGCCTCCGCGGGTTGGGTCTCGCCGCTGATGGATTATTATCCTGAAGAATACGACTACGCCGATTTCGACCCTGGCCGCCAGAAGGTTGCGACCTATGACGGCAAGGTCTGGTTCGCGCCGCTGACCGGTGGCGGCGACCTTCTGGTCTACCGCAAGGATCTCCTGGAGGCTGCCGGCGTCAAGCCGCCGACGACGCTCGACGAGATGAAGGAGGCCGTCAAGAAGCTGCACCAGCCGGACAAGGGCATTTACGGCATTGCGCTACGCGGCCAGCGCGGCTCGGGCGCGAATGTCTGGCGCTGGATGCCCTATTTCAAGGGCTTTGGCGGCGAATGGTTCGATGGCGACACGCCCAAGTTCAACAGCGAGGCGGCTGTCAAGGCGACGGAGACCTATCTCGAACTGTTCAAATATTCCGCACCGGGCACGCAAACCGGCGGGTGGGACGAGTCGGTCGGTGCATTCACCTCCGGCCAGGTGGCGATGCTGGTGGAATCGACCCCGCTCGTCGGCATGGCGATCGACCCGAAGTCGTCGCAGGTTGCCGGCAAGGTCGGTTACCTGCCGCCGCCGACGCCGCTGACCGGCGGTGGTTATGGCCATGGTCTTGCCATCGGCACCAAGGCGAATGCGGATGATGCGTCGAAAGCCTGCGCCGGCCTCTTCATCGCCTGGGCGACGTCCAAGGAGAATGAACAGCGTCGCCTGGAGGCAAACCAGTTCAGCGAGCTCAACCGCACGAGCATCATGACCAGCGAGACTTTCGCCAAGCTCTACGGCCCCGATCTCGGCCAGGCACTGGCCGATACGGGTAAGGTCACGGCCGTCAACTTCTGGCAGAGCCCGCTCTGGCCCGATCTCGGCGACCGCTGGGGCATCATCCTGGAAGAGTTGATCGCCGGTTCGCGCACGGACATCAAGGATGGCCTGAACGAACTCGAAGGCTTTGCCAAGGACCTCGTCGCCCGCAACCAGTGAGCCTTTGAGCCGCGCGGCCGCTTCGCCTCCCGAGACGGCGGCCGCGCGATCTTGAGGAAAAATCCATGAAATCCAGAACCAGCCTGCCCGCCGTCTTCCTGGCGCCGCCGCTTGCCATCCTCGCGGTGCTCGCCTTCGTGCCGACGGCCTATGCCATCTATATTTCGTTCCGCAACCGCGAACTCAGCCGTCCGGACGGCAGCTTCGTCGGGCTCCAGAACTATCTCGACCTGTTTTCCGATCGGCGCTTCATCAATGCGGTCGGCGTGTCGCTGACCTGGGAGGTCGTCACCGTCACGCTGACGCTTCTCGTCGCGATCGCTCTCGGGATCCTGCTTTTCGAGTTTGCGTCATCACGCATGCGGGCCGTCCTGACGCTGCTGTTTCTGGTGCCGGTCATCCTGCCGCGCGTCTCGGCCGCCTTCGTCTGGAAGTTCGCCTTCCATCCGCTCTATGGCATCGTGACCTATCCTTACAAGGCGATCACCGGCCAGCCGCTGGATCTGCTTTCCAGCCCCGCCACGGCGCTGATGACGGTGGCTTTGGTCGATGTCTGGCAATGGGGGCTGTTCTTCGCGGTTATCGTGCTGAAGCTGCTCGAAACCCTGCCGCCGCAGCCCTTCGAGGCCGCACGGCTCGATCATGCGCGCCCCTGGGAAGTCTATGCCTATGTCGCGCTGCCCATGCTCAAGGCGCCGCTCATTTCGCTTGCCTTCATCAAGATGATCGAGTCCCTGCGCGCCTTCGATCTCATCTATGTCATGACCCGCGGCGGCCCCGGCATCGCAACGGAAACGCTCGACATGTACGCCTTTTCGCAGGGCTTCATCGAATCGGGGCGCATCTCCTATGCGTCCGGCATGGCGGTGCTGATGATGCTGGCGACGACCGTGATCTTCACGGTGATCTGGAAGAGGGTGAAGCCATGAGTGTCTCCCGTTTCCTCGGCAGGTCCGTGCTCTATCTCGCGGCCTTTTCCGCGGTCTTCCCCATGGTGTGGACCGTCATCAACGCCTTCAAGAACCGGGTGGATATCGTCACCCCCACGCCGCTCTTCATCTTCACGCCGACGCTCGATAACTTTGCCTATGTGCTGGGTCGGGAGAGTGTGGCGACCGGCCTCGTCAACTCGCTGATCGCCGCCGGAGGCTCGGTGCTGATCGGCGCGCTGCTTGGCCTGCCGGCAGCCTATGCCATCGCCCGCTACCCGAACCGCTGGTCGGCGGACATCCAGTTCTTTGTCCTCTCGTTGCGCTTCCTGCCGCCGGTCGCGGTTGCGATCCCGCTCATGGTCATCTGGCTCGATCTCGGCTTCTACGACACGCGGCTATCGCTGATCCTGACCTATACTTTGTTGACGCTCGCAACCGTCATCTGGCTCGGTGTGCCCGCCTTTGCCCAGGTGCCGAAGGAGGTCGAAGAAGCCGCGCGCGTCGATGGTTACGGCCCCTATGCCGTCTTCCTGCGCGTCGCACTTCCGATCGCCGCGCGCTCGCTCATCGGCGCCGTCGCCTTCGCCTTCGTGCTGGTCTGGAACGAGTTCCTGATCGCGCTGATGCTGACGACCTCGGATGCCAAGACGCTGCCGATCGTCGCTTCGGAACTCACCCAGCTCGGCCGCGACGTGCCCTGGGGCATCCTCAATGCCTCGGTGGTGCTGCTCTCCATTCCACCGCTCCTGCTCGTTGGCATTCTGAGCGGCCTCCTCAACAATGCGTTCCGGCGCAACAGCAAGTGATGACAGGAAAATTTCATGCAAGCCTTGGTTCTTGAAGAAAAGGGTGTGCTTGCCCTTCGCGACATCGACCTTCCGCTGGCTGTCGGGCCGGATGAGGTGAAGATCGCCATCCACACCGTCGGCATCTGCGGCAGCGACGTGCACTACTATACGCATGGCGCAATCGGTCCCTATGTGGTGCGTGCGCCCATGGTGCTCGGCCACGAGGCGGCGGGCACGGTTGTCGAGGTCGGCGAGAATGTACGCTCCCTCTCGGTCGGCGATCGGGTCTGCATGGAGCCAGGCATTCCCGATCCTTCCTCCCGCGCCTCCAAGCTCGGGCTCTACAATGTCGATCCGGCCGTCCGCTTCTGGGCGACGCCACCGGTGCATGGCATTCTTGCGCCCTATGCGGTTCATCCCGCCGCCTTCACCTATCGCCTGCCGGACAATGTCTCGTTCGCCGCGGGCGCGATGGTCGAACCCTTCGCCATCGGCATGCAGGCGGCGGCGCGGGCCCGTATCGTACCCGGCGACGTCGCTGCGGTCATCGGTGCGGGACCGATCGGCATCATGGTGGCGCTTGCGGCGCTTGCCGGGGGCTGCAGCCGTGTGCTCATCTCGGATTTCTCCGCGGAGAAGCTGGCGATTGCCGCCGCCTATCCGGGCATCGAGCCGGTGAAACTCACCGAGACCACCTTTGCCGCCGCCATCGCCAAGGCGACGGAAAGCTGGGGCGCCGACGTGGTCTTCGAGGCGAGCGGCAGTGCCAAAGCCTTTGACGGCCTCTTCGATCTTGTGCGGCCGGGCGGCGCCGTTGTGCTGGTCGGCCTGCCGGTCGATGCCGTGCGCTTCGACGTGCCGGGCGCCATTTCCAAGGAAGTGCGCATCGAGACGGTCTTCCGCTATGCCAATGTCTTCGACCGTGCGCTCGAACTCATCGCCTCCGGCAAGGTCGACCTGAAGCCGCTGATCACCGGCACCTATGCCTTCGGCGAAAGCATCGCCGCCTTTGAGCGCGCCGTCGAGGCGCGCGCGACCGACGTGAAACTCCAGATCTGTGTGCAGGAGGGGAACTGACCATGGCCCATATCGTCTGCTCCCATGTCGACAAGGCCTACGGGGCCGTCAATGTCATCAAGGACTTCAACCTGGAGATCGACGACCATGAATTCGTCGTCTTCCTCGGCCCGTCGGGCTGCGGGAAGTCCACGCTCCTGCGCATGATCGCGGGACTGGAAGACATTTCCGGCGGCGAAGTGTCGATTGCAGGACGCACCGTCAACGATCTCGAGCCGCGCGACCGCGGCGTCGCGATGGTTTTCCAGAACTATGCGCTCTATCCGCATATGACGATCTACGACAACATCGCCTTCGGCCTGAAACGCATGAAGGTCGACAAGGCGGAGATCGACAGCCGCATAAAGACCGTCGCCGCCACGCTTGGACTGGAGCCATATCTTTCCCGCAAGCCGACCGAATTGTCCGGCGGCCAGCAGCAGCGCGTGGCCATCGCCCGTGCCATGATCAAGACGCCGCGCGTCTTCCTCTTCGACGAGCCGCTTTCCAACCTCGATGCCAAGCTGCGCAACCACATGCGCGTCGAGATCGCCCGCCTGCACCAGAATCTCAAGACCACCACGATCTACGTTACGCACGACCAGCTTGAAGCCATGACGCTGGCCGACCGTATCGTTCTCATGAAGGGTGGTGCGATCGAGCAGGTCGGTACGCCGGCGGAAATCTACGAGCGTCCGCGCACGCTCTTCGTCGCCGGTTTCATCGGCACGCCCAACATGAATTTCCTTGACGTCACAGCCCGTTCCGACGGTCAAGACTGGCTGCTCGAAGGCGACGGCCTGCGCTTCAGGGTCGACCGAAACCGGTTCGCTCTGAAGGAGGGACATGCCTATACACTTGGTGTGAGGCCATCGTCGCTGTCGGCCGCGCCTCTACAAGACAACAGGGAGAACACGCTCGCGGGCATCACCGATCTCGTGGAGTTCCACGGTGACAGCGCGCTTGTTTCGTTCCTTGTCGGCGGCAAGGAAATCGGCGCCCTCGTTCCTGCAAGCGGCCGGCCGAAGACCGGGGCACCGGTTGCCTTTTCAGCCAGCGTCGAGAGCCTGCACCTTTTCGATCGCGCAACGGGCCTTTCGATGCTGCGGACGGAATCGCAGGCTTGAGGGTGATCGCTTCCGATCCGGGGACGCTCCGACGGTTCATTGGTGCTTGTGGGTGCGATAAATGAACTGTGGCGATGCCGCGGCTTGCTCGGAAATGATGTGATCCACGATGGGTCGGGCCGGTGCGTGGTGGCAGACGGGGTCGGCAGCGTTGGGATCGGAGGCCAGGGCCATGGCCTGGCAGCGGCAGCCGCCGTGGTCCCGGTCGCGGCGCGCGCAGCTGCGGCAGGGCTCCTGCATCCATTCGTGGCCGCGAAACGCGTTGAAGGCCGAACCGTCATACCAGATCTCGGCGAGGCTGCGGTCTGTCACCCGGTCGAACTTAAGGCCCGGTATCGTCGCGGCGGCGTGGCAGGGCAGGGCAGTGCCGTCGGGGGCGATGTTGATGCCGGTCGAGCCCCAGCCGCCCATGCAGGCCTTGGGATAGTCCGCGTAATAATCCGGCGGAACGAAGTCGATCGTCATGCGACCGGCATAGGCTCGCCTTGCCTCGGCCACCGCGCTTTTCGCGCGCGTGACCTGATCACGGAAGGGCAGGAGTGCGGCGCGGTTCGCCAATGCCCAGCCATAGAACTGGACGCAGGCAACCTCGATCCGGCGCGCTCCCAAATCCGCGGCAAAGGCAATCGCCGCGTCGATATCGTCGATCGTATGACGGTGCATGACGGCATTGACCGTGAGGGGAATGCCGCGCTGGCGGACTTCACCCGCGAAAGCAAGCTTGCGGGCGAAGCCGCCGCTGTAGCCGCCGATCCAGTCGGCCTTTTCGGCGTCAATCGCTTGCAGCGAGAGCTGCACATGATCGAGCCCGGCTGCCTCTAGCGCGTCGAGCCGCGCCGGGGTCAGGCCGATGCCGGAGGTGATCAGGTTCACATAGAGGTTCGCGTCGCGGGCCGCCTTGACGAGATCCTGAAGATCACGCCGCGATGCGGGTTCTCCGCCGGAAAGATGCAGTTGCAGCACGCCGAGATCGGCAGCCTCGCGAAACACGCGCGCCCAGACGTCCGTCGGAAGCTCCTTTTCGCGTGCCGTCAATTCAAGCGGATTGGAGCAGTAGGAGCAGGACAGCGGACAGCGATGCGTGAGTTCCGCAAGCATGGCGATCGGCGCGCCGGGGCGCTCCGTCATTGGTAGTCCACCAGACGCTGGGCGACCAGCCCGTCGAGAAAGGCGCGGATGTCGGCTGTCACATCCGGCTCCGGCGCGCCATAGCGCTCTGCCAGCCGGGCGGATATCGCCGCGAGCGTCGATTTGCCGTCCACCTCCTGAAGGATGGCGGTGCCGATCTCGTCGAGCAGCAGCGCGCGTTCGGGGACAAGCAGCACCATGGTGTCGCGGACCCGGTCGTGATGCAGGCGTGTGCCGCGCGGTAGGAGGGGAACGGGATCGGCGTTCATGGACGATCCGCCATTTGTCCTTCGCCAGGTTTCCAGGCGCCCGGCGGTATGTGGCCTTCGACATAGCCGCTCCAGAGCGCGTCGAGCTGGGTCCAAAGTACGTCCGTCTTGAATGTCAGGGCGGCGATCGCCGCTTCCTGGTCCGCACGGGTCACGGCATGGGTCAACACCCAGTCGAGCGTGAACTGCACATCCTTTGGCGCTTCCGTCAGGCGGTGGCCGAAATAGGCGATCGTTTCCGGGTCGGCGAAGTCGTAATGCGCCAGCAGGCCGGCGATGCGCTGTGTGTGAATGGCGGGCGCAAACATCTCGGTCAGCGAGCTTGCCATGGCGGCGATGAGCGGCTCGTCGCGCACGAAGCGGATATAGGCATCGACGATGAAGCGCGTGGCCGGCATCACGCCGCGCCCGGAGGCGACGTAGGCGGGATCGAGCCCGACGCCCTGCGCGAGCCGCAGCCAACGGCGGATGCCGCCGCCATCCTCCACCGCGCCGTCATGGTCCTCGATGCGGGATCGCCAGATACGGCGCAGATCCGGGTCGCGACAGCGCGAAAGGAACGCGGCATCCTTCATGGGGATGGAGGACTGGTACTGCCAGCGATTGATCACCCAGGCCTGCACCTCGTCCATGGTGCACTGGCCGGCATGCAGGCGATCATGAAACCGGTGTTTGTCGTGATAGCGCGCCTCGCCGACCTGGTGCAGGCGCGCCTCGAATTCCGCGCGGCTCAAGGGCCAGTCTTCGTGCCTCGGGCTGATGTTCACAGGATTATCTCCATGCCATCCTTCGCAATCTCCCATCCGGCGGTCGTGATCGCCGCGCGGGCATCGCTTTCGGGCATCAGCGCCGGATTGGTATTGTTCACATGGGTGTAGATGCGCCGTCCCCGCAGCCGGGAGAGGCGTTCGAGCGAGCCGTCCGGTCCGCTCATCGCCACATGCCCCATGCGCGCTCCAGTCTTGGAGCCGGTGCCGGAGGCCGGCATTTCGTCGTCGCTCCAGATCGTCCCGTCGAACAGCACGACGTTGGCTGGCTCCAGCCGCGCGACGAGCCAGTCGTGCAGGACCGCGCAACCCGGAATGTAGTGCACGTCGTGTTCCGACGATTGTAAGCGCAGGCCTACGGTCTGTTCTCCCATCATTTCCAGGTCCGGCGCCTCACCTTCCAGATAAAGCGGGATCTTTCCGGGCACCGCATAGGCGGTGATGGTCAAGCCCGGCAGCGGACTGAACGGCTGATCGAGGACAATCGTTTTCCGCTCGACCAGCGCCGGATCGAGAACGCCGAAGACCGTGTTCTCCGAGAGAACCCGATGCGTGGCTTCGGTCGCGTAGACGGCCAGGGCGGTTTTTTCCCGCAGCGTGAGAAGGCCGGTAATGTGATCGACATCGCCGTTGGTCAGCACCACCGCCTTGACGGGGCTGCCGCGCAGGCTCGTCGGGTGCAGCGATGCATTGGCGGCAAGCTGGTGGCGCAGGTCCGGAGAGGCGTTGAGCAGCACCCAGTCGAGACCGTCGATGCTGGCGGCCAGCGTGCTCTGCGTCATCGCGGGGATCAGGCCTTCGCGCGCTGCGGCACATTGTACACAGCCGCAGTTCCATTGGGGCAGGCCGCCACCGGCGCCTGCCCCGAGAACGGTGATACGCACAGCGTCCCGTTCAGAACGGATGTTCGGGACGCGGATCATCTTCCGACGGGCCATACATGTTGATTTCCATGCCGCAGGCAATGTCTTTGACGACGGGTTTCTTCCAGGCCATTTGTCTCTCCTCCAGAATGTGGACAGTTCACCCTGTCAGGCTGCGCTCGTCCGGTCGGCTTCACAATGCGACCAAGGTCTCGGGTCTCTCGATTGGGTCAGTTCACCGCCGCTGCCGCCAGCGTATCGAAGGCAGCCGTCATGCGCTCCGCCGCTTTCTTCGGCAGCTTCACCGTTTTTGCAGCGTCAAGATTGGGGGAACCATCGCCGACCCGGATGAGGGCGACCATGCCCATGCTGTAGTGCGGCGAGCACTTCACGCCGTAGAAGCCGGGCTCGCTGACCGTCAGGACATATTCCTGGTTCACCTTGCTCTTGAAGGGTTGTACGCCCTCGGGAAGCATGCCCTTGATGCCCTCGACATTGTGGCTCTTGTCCGTCGGGATGAAGCGGATCGTATCGCCGGGTGCCGCGGCGATGGCGGCCGGTTCGAAGACCATGGCGCCACTTTCGCCCTTGTTCATCATCTTGACGGCGTGCTCGGCGGCCTGTGCCGCACCGCTCGCAAGGATCATCAGGGCGGTTGCCGCGAGTAGCTTCTTCATGTCCTTCCTCCTCCAATTCGGGTGGAAGGGATGTCCCATCTGGCACGCCGTGTCGCAATGCGACCTTGGTGCCGGGTCAGCTGGCGTGCAGCACGAAGGCCTCCAGCGCGTCCGCGGCGATCGGCTTGTACATAACCTCGATGCCCGCGGCGTCCGCGGCAAGCCGCGTCTGCGGCGTACGGTTGGCGGTGAGGAGGCGGGTGGGGCGCTCGCCATATTCCGCGTGCAGCGCCAGCACGGTTTCGATGCCGGTGAGCGTGCCATCGAGCTGCTGGTCGATCAGGTAGAGGTCGGGCACGATGCCGATTTCCTCCAGCAGGGAGAGCGCTTCCTCGCCGCTTGCCGCTTCGAGCACGCTCACCCCGCGCCGCTCTAGGAGCAGGGAGATGGCGCGGCGCAGGTCCTCGTCGTTCTCCACGAGAAGCGCGATGCGGTCGGAGTTGTCGCCCGGCTCCTCGGGTATTGCCGGCGCGGTCTCCCGGTAGGCCGGTTTGGCGTGGTGCGGAACAACGGCCAGATCGACGGCGAAACAGGTGCCGCGCCCGGGCTCCGAGTGAAGCGCCAGCCGGTGGCCAAGCAGGCCGCAGGCCCGTTCCACGATCGCAAGGCCCAGCCCCATCCCCTCCGACGCCGAGGCGGAGCCCTGGATGCGGTGGAACTCGCGGAAGATCGATTGCTGCTGGTCGGCTGCGATGCCCGGCCCGGTGTCATGCACCTCGATGCGCACATGCCCTTTCACCCGCCGCGGCCCGACGAGGACGCGGCCGCTACTCGTGTAGCGGATGGCGTTGCTGATCAGGTTCTGCAGGATGCGGCGCAGGTAGGTCGGATCGCTCGATACGGTGAGGCCGCAGTGCAGAATGTCGAGCCGCAGGCCCTTGCGGGCGGCGATGGGGGCGAATTCGTCGGTCAGCTGGTTGAGCAGAACGGAAAGGGGAACCGGGCCGATATCGACCGCAGCGCCGCCGGCTTCCAGGCGGGATATGTCGAGCAAGGCGCCGAGGATCCCCTCCACGCTGACAAGGGCATTGTGTGCCTTCTCCAGCGTCCCGCACATCGGCGTGGCGCCCGCGTCGTCACGTGCCGCCGCGACGAAGAGTTTGGCGGCGGACAGCGGTTGTAAGAGATCGTGGCTCGCCGCCGCGACGAAGCGGACGCGGGCGGAATTGGCGCGTTCGGCCTCGGCAAGCGCTGCTGCGAGATCCCCGGTGCGCGCCGCCACGCGCGCTTCGAGCGAACTGTTGGCCCGGATCATGGCGTGGATGGCAAGGCGCTCGCGCGTCACGTCGGCAAACGACATGACGAAGCCGCGCCCCGGCATTTCCTGCGCAAAGACGTCAAGGATGATGCCCGAAACATGCTGGAGTTCGAAGGACAGGGGTTCGCGCGGCAGGCGGCCGTCGATCCATTGGCGCAACATGTCGGCAGAAAAACCGTCGCTGAGGGTGATCGAGCGGGCAATGCGGTCGGCCAGCAATTCGAAGGGTGTTCCCCGCCGCAGCAACCGCGGCGGGATGTCGAGAAGTTGCGCGACGCGGCCGTTCCAGCCGGCCAGCCGGCGGTTTGCGTCGAAGATGCCGACGCCCTGGTTGATATGTTCCAGCGTCGCGCGGATCATGCGGGCCTGGTCGTCCAGCAGCTTGCCGCGTTCCGAGCGCTCCATGCGGATGATGTCGGTGATATCGGTCTGGAGGATGACGGTGCCGCCATCGGCGGTGCGCTGCTCGCTGACCTGAAGCCAGCGGTCGCCGGTCAGCCCGACATTGAAGACCTGCCGGGTTCGATGCAGGCGCATGCGTTCCGCGGCCCAGGCCTTCACCGTCACGCCTTTGGGAAAGGCCAGCATCGTGGAACGGCTGACGATTTCCACATAATCGGCAAAGGCGATGCCGGCAAAGAGTTTTGGGCGGACGTCGGTGAGGTCGCGACAGAAACGGGAATTGCAGAGCACGAGGATATCGGCAGGGTCGAAAAGGGCGAAACCCTCATCGACGGCCTCGATCGCCTGGGACAGGTCGCGTCTCGCCCGCTCGGCGGCGCTGTTGGCGTCGTTGAGCTGCTTGAGCGTGGTTTCGAGGTCGCGCGTGCGCTGGCGCACCCGGTCCTCCAGAACGGCGGCGCGGCGGAACTGCTCGAAAGCAGCACCCCTGTCGCCGGAATTCTGCTCGACATGGCGGATGAGGGCATCGGCGATGACGAGCATCTTTTCGAGGTTTTTCGTCTCCCCATCGGCGGGGTCGAGCAATCCTTCGGACAGGCGTGTGTTCATGGATCGCTTCCCGAAAGGATCGTGCCGGGCGGGTAGAAGGCAAAACCGGTCATGGTATGGTTGATGTGCATCGGGCCGATCTGCTCGCCATAGGTGGAAAAGCCGATGACGCCATGATGCCGCAGAAGCTCGGAAACGCGGCCGGTCATCTGTTTTTCCTGCGCCTCGACGCGTCGCAGGATGCAGTCGAAGGCAAGCACGGCGACGGGGTTTCCCGGCTGCTTCAGCGCCTGCAATTCACCCGCCAGGTGATCCACGAGATCGTGCGGTTCGGCGATGGTGAGAACCATTCCTTCATCGATCGCCGAAAAGAACAGGAGTTCGCCGGATGGCAGAACGCGTTGGATGGCGCGCACGTGGTGGCGCTCGCCCATGCGCACGGTAAGCGGATGGATCGCGAAGGTGAGGGTATCGACGCTTTCCGGCTGCATGCCGATGAGACGGGCATATTCCTGCACGGCGGGTTCGGCGTTGATTTTTCGCACGATGCGGGCGGCGGGGTCGGCTTCCGTCACGACCATGCGCCGCTCCGTCGGCCTGATATGGTCCATCTTGAAGGCCCGCAGCGGACAGGCGCCGCGCATGACGGAGATCACCGCGGCATTCGCCAGAAGCCGCCTGCCGTCGAAGACGAGGGTTTCGCGGAAATTCGTGCCGTCGCCGGCCGATCCGCCGATGAGCGGCATCGCGCCGGTGCCGGCGGCAAGCACCGAAGCAAGTTCGTCCTCGCGCGCCGACAACCCATCGACGAAAAGCAGCGCGAACTCTTCCGGTAAATGTCCATGATCGCGGGCGAGCGATTGCCTGACATGGAGCAGTGCCTCCGAAAGCTCGCTTGCCGCGAGCTGCGACAGATCCGGAATGAGCAGGGTTTCGGCCGCGAAGTGGCGTGCGCGGAAACCGATGGCGACGATGCTTCCGTCCTCATAGCCGGCGCCGGAGATTTCTCCGGCGGTGGTACAGCCGGCGATGCGTGCATCCGGCCAGGCCCTTGCCGCGCCCGACACGATGCCGGGCACGTCGGCCTCCGGTGAAACGAACAACAGGACAAGCGAGAACGGGCCGGGACCGAGGCTTGACGCCAGTCTCTCGACCGCATGGACGTCATGCGCCGATGCGAGCGCGCGCGTGATGAACTGTTCCTCCACGGGTGATGGCCTCCTCCGCCGTTTCCCCCGCCTTAAAGCTTAGAGCATCCATGATGACCGGACGCCAGCACGCAGTTCGTTGTCAGATGTCGGTCGCCATGACGTTGAAACTTGCCTCCTGGGCGAAAAGCACGGCCTGCATGCGCGTCTGCACGCCGAGCTTGCGCATGATGGCGGTGACATGGGCCTTCACGGTGGTTTCCGCGATGGAAAGCTCATAGGCGATGTGCTTGTTCATACGCCCGGCGCAGACGAGTTGCAGGATGCGTGCCTGCTGGCGCGTCAGCAATGCCAGCCGCTTCACCGCCTCTTCCGACGGCGTCGGCGCCGAGGCTTCGAGCGCCATGCGGCTCGCATGGATTTCGCCGCGGGCGATGACGGCGAACGCCTCGCGGAACTCCTCGCGGGAGGCGTGCTTCGGCACGAAGGCATTGACGCCGGCTTTCAGCGCCGCCCGCACGACGCGGATCTCGTCGAGCGAGGAGACGACGACGATCGGCGTGTCCGGCAGGGCGCGGCGCAGGCGCACCACCCCGTCGAGCCCGTTAACGTCGGGAAGGTTGAGATCCAGCACGACCACGTCGGGCAGCGGGCCGGTCTCGAGCCTCGCAAGGGCCGCCTCAAGCGCACCGACGGCCTCGACGTCCGGAATGCCGACCGGGCCGGTCAAGGTCATCGCCAGCGCATCGCAGAACAGCGGGTGATCGTCGACGATCAGCGCCGATTTCAGCGTGCGCACGGGTTTCTCGGGGGCTGGGACTGGCATCATGCGAAATTCCCGAAAGGGCTGGCGATAGCTTAGCATTGATTTCGTCCGTCTTCATCGGCCTTGTTGGCCCGTGCAGAAAGCAGGAAGCCGGGCGTTTCCGCCCGGCTTGTCGTCTCAGTCCAGCGCTGCGAGCTGTTTTGGCAGGCGGAAGGTCCAGACCATCCCGCCCTGGTTGAGATAGTTGACCTTCTTGGCCACCTCACCGCCCCACAGGGGGACCGCGCCGCCCCAGCCGGAAATCACCGAGACATATTGCTCGCCGTCCTGTTCCCACGTCACCGGCTGCCCGACGATCCCGGAGCCGGTCTGGAACTTCCAGAGCTCCTCGCCGGTCTCATTGTTGAGGGCGACGAAATCGCCTTCTGGCGTGCCGAAGAAGACGAGGCCGCCGGCGGTGGTCATCGCGCCGCCCCAGAGGGGAGCGCCGTTCTTGTATTCCCACTTGATCTCGCCCGTGTTGGGGTCGATCGCCTTCAGGCTGCCGATATGGTCCTCGAAGAGCGGCTTGATGGTGAAGCCTGCGCCGAGATAGGCGGCACCCTTCTTGTAGCTGATCGGCTCGTTCCAGATGTCCATGCCCCATTCGTTGGAGGGAACATAGAACAGGCCGGTCTTCGGGCTGTAGGCCATCGGCATCCAGTTCTTGCCGCCGAGGAACGACGGCACCGCGAAGACCTGCTGGCCCTTGGCGCCATCGGCGGCGGCAGCGGCATCACCCGGACGGTTGTCCTCGTTGTAGATCGGGCGGCCCGTCTCATCGATGCCCTTGGCCCAGCTGATGTTCTTCACGAAGGGATGGGCGGAGACGAACTTGCCGTCCTCGCGGTTCAGCACGTAGAAGAAGCCGTTGCGGTCGGCTGTCGCAAAGCGCTTGTTGCCGTCCTTGTCGACGAAGGGCACGACCTCGTTGACGCCGTCGAAATCCCAGCCTTCGCGCGGCGTGGTCTGGAAGTGCCACTTGATCTCGCCGTTTTCCGGATCGATGCCGATGCGCGAGGCGGCATAGAGGTTGTCGCCCTTGTTGCCATCCACCGGCTTGCCGGCACCGCGCAGGTGGCTGTTCCAGGGCGAGGGGTTGCCGGCGCCGAAGACGAGCGTCTTGGTGTCTTCGTCATAGGAGCCGCCGAGCCAGGTCGCACCGCCGCCCGTCTTCCACATGTCGCCGGGCCAGGTCGCGTTCAGCGTCCCGGTCATCGTGCTTTCCTTGCCCTTGAAGGTGCCCATGTGGCCTTCGATCACGGGCCGGGTCCAGACAAGCTCGCCGGTTTCGGCATTGCGCGCCTGCACCTCGCCAACGACGCCGAATTCGCCGCCGGAATTGCCCGTAACGACAAGGCCGTTCACGATCAGCGGGGCAGCGGTATAGCTGTAGCCTTCCTTGTAGTCGGCGATCTTCTTGTTCCAGACGACATCGCCCGTCTTGCGATTGAGCGCCACGAGGCGGGCATCGAGCGTGCCGAAAAAGATGTTGTCGCCGAAGATCGCCGCGCCGCGATTGACCACGTCGCAACAGGGCAGGATGCCTTCCGGCAGGCGGGCATCGTACTGCCAGACTTCCTTGCCGGTCTTGATGTCGATGGCGTAGAGGCGGCTATAGGAGCCGGTAATGTACATCATGCCGTCATAGATGATCGGCTGGCTTTCCTGGCCGCGCTGCTTCTCGCCGCCGAGCGAGAATGCCCAGGCCGGCAGCAGGTTCTTGACGTTCTTCGTGTTCAGC
Source organism: Shinella sp. GW835-FHT14H05 (assembly GCF_058793575.1). NCBI lineage: Bacteria > Pseudomonadati > Pseudomonadota > Alphaproteobacteria > Hyphomicrobiales > Rhizobiaceae > Shinella > Shinella sp. GW835-FHT14H05. The sequence continues at coordinate 29,945 of NZ_JBXAFY010000022.1, forward strand.
GTCTCCATCGGCGAGAAGCGCTGCAGGCCGCGCCCCATGCCGTTGGTCAGCACGTCGGCGGCGGTTTCGGCGTCCTTTGCGAGATCCTCCTCCGTTACGCCGGCCTGCACGGCACCCGCACAGGCAATGGCCGCAACCGCGGCCAGAACGAGACTCCTCATGGCATCCTCCCACTCCCTGCCCGCAGATCGATGCGGGCTTCATGGCGTGGATCATCTGCTCACTCTTGCAACGGATGAATTGGACCTTGGTCGTAATGCCGGGACCCCGATGTCTTTGGGGACCCCCAATAGGTCGTATATCGGCCCGTGGCGGTGGCGGATAGCATCGCGGAAGCAGGGGAGGAGAGCCCATGACAATCCTGAAATCGCTTGTCGGAGCGGCATTTGCCGCGGTTCTGTCCAGCCTGCCGGCACGCGCCGAGCCGACTGTCGTGCGTGCCGCGCTCCAGCTTTCGGGCACGGTGAACTGGGAAGTCGATACGATCCGTTACTACGGCTTCGACACGGCGAACGGCTTTTCCATGGAGGTGATGGACATTGCCAGCGCTCCCGCGGCCCAGATTGCGCTTGCCGGGGGCGAGGTGGACGTCATCGTCTCCGATTGGCTGTGGGTGGCGCGGGAGCGGGCCGCCGGCCGCGACGTCGTCTTTATTCCCTATTCGCGCGCGGTGGGTGGGCTGATGGTGCCGGCGGGCAGCACGGCGAAAAGCCTTGCCGACCTGAAGGGCCAAAAGATCGGCGTCGCCGGCAGCCCGATCGACAAGAGCTGGCTCATCCTGCGCGCCTATGCCCAGAAGGTGGAGCATTTCGATCTTTCCGGCACGACCGAGCAGGTCTTCGGCGCGCCGCCGCTGATCTACAAGGCCGCACTCGACGGCGAGGTGCAGGGCGCCCTGAACTTCTGGAATTTTGGCGCACGCATGCAGGTGGCGGGCATGCGCACGCTCGTCGGCGTCGACGAGGCCGCGAGAGCTCTCGGCCTCGATCCGGAGACGCCGCTGATCGGCTATGTGGTGCGGGGCGACATCCTGAAGAGCCATCCCGGACTGGGCGAAGCGATCGCCACCGCTTCGCGCCAGGCGAAGGACAAGCTTGCCGCCGATCCGGCCGCCTGGGAGCGTATCCGGCCGATGATGCGGGCGGAGACGGACGCTGAATTCGAGGCGCTGAAGGCGGGCTTCCTCGCGGGCACGGCGGAAAGGCGCGCGGTGGACGAAAAGGCGGCCGCACGCATGCTGGCCATCATGACCGAGCTCGGCGGCGCCGATCTGGTCGGCGACCTGAAAGAGCTGCCCGATGGCGTCTTCCACCACCCCGGCAGTTGAGCCCGTCCTCACGCTCGACCTTCAACGCGGAGGGCCGGGCGGTGTACTCGGCCCGATGAGGCTTTCGCTGGCGCCAGGCGAGACTGTGGCCTTGACCGGGCCTTCCGGCGTCGGGAAAACCTCGCTGCTGCGCGTCGTCGCCGGCCTCGACCGCAGTTTTCGCGGCCGACGGGAGGCCACGGCGTGGCTTGCCATGGTGTTTCAGGAACCGGTGCTGCTGCCCTGGCGGACCGCGATCGAAAACCTCACCATCGTCGCGCGCATCTCACGGGAAGAGGCGCGGCATTGGCTTGAGGCCGTGGAGCTCGGCGATTTCGGCGAACGCTTTCCCGGCATGCTTTCCCTCGGCCAGCAGCGGCGCCTGTCCCTGGCGCGGGCCTTTGCTTCCAAGCCCGATCTTCTCCTGATGGACGAGCCCTTTGTCAGCCTGGACCCGGCGCTTGCCGGCGAAATGATGGGCCTTTTCGAGCGGCTGATCGCGAAGCGGCCCTGCGCGACGTTGCTCGTCACCCATGTCCGCGCGGAAGCGGAGCGGCTTGCCGGGCGCATCCTTCGGCTTGAGGGACGTCCCGCGCGGATCGTCGAGGAGGATCAGAAGGCCGGCGCGTATTTCCAGTTGTCGGCGTCCGGCGTCACGACATCGAGGTCGTAGTCGGCGGCGCGCAGGCGTTTTGCGGTGGGAAGGCCGCTGCGGGCCGCCTCGTCGATATATTGGCGGCCGAGTGCGCGGTTTTCCACCACGCCGCGGCCCCGCATCAGGTCGAGCCCGTAGTTCAGCTTGCCGATCGGATCGCCGGCCTCTGCCGCCCGGCGGTCCCACTCGGCCGCAGTGTCGGGGTCTTCCGGGCCGCCGAGGCCGTTGTCGTCAAGCTGGGACATCCAGGTCATGGCGTGCGTCCACCCGGCTGCGGCACAACGCTCGAAAAGTTCGCGCGCCATTTCGTGGCGGCCCGACTTGGTGATGTAGTAGCCGGTCGCGCAGATGGTCATGCTCGTCCGGCCTTCCGCAACATCTTTCATGACGCGGTTGAGCGTCAGCTCTTCCGGATTGAGCGTGCCGCCCGCATCGGTCTCCGTCTGGGACAAGGCGGTGTTGGCGGATATCAGCAGAAGGCCCGTGGCGAGGGTGGCAAGGCGCATGGCAGTTCTCCTTTACGGCCCTAGTCAGGCCTTGCGCGCGGTAAGCCCGCGGGCGGGATCGTAGCCCCAGACGGCGACGAGCCCGAAGATGGCGAAAGCGGCGAGCGTGACGGCAAGCGCTGTCAGGTTGCCCTTCGCATAGAGCGCGAAGCGGATGAGCTCGACGGCGTGGGTGAAAGGGTTCAGCGCGCACAGGTCCCTCAGCCGGGGAGAGGCTTCGGCCATTTTCCACAGCGGATAGAGCGCGGAGGAGAGGAAGAACATCGGGAAGATGACGAAGTTCATCACGCCGGCAAAGTTTTCCAGCTGCCGAATGAAGGAGGAGAGGAGCAGCCCGAGCGCGCCCAGCATCATCGCGCTCGCGGCCATCGCCGGTGCCGCGGCCAGATAGCCGAGCAATGGAAAGCGGATACCATAGAGTGCGGCGATCGCCAGGAAGGCATAGGCCTGCAGCATGGCGATCAGGCTGCCGGCGAGAAGCCGGCAGAACAGCAGCCACCAGCGCGGCAACGGCGCCGTCAGCAGCAGCCGCATCGATCCCATCTCGCGGTCATAGACGAGGCTCAACGAGGATTGCATGCCGCTGAACAGCAGGATCATGCCCACCAGCCCGGGCACGATATAGATTTCGTAGGTGATGTAGGTCTGGTAGGGCGGGGTGATCGAAAGACCGAGCGCTGCCCGAAAACCGGCGGCGAAGACGAAGAGCCAGACGAGCGGCCGCACGAGCGCTGCAATCAACCGCCCGCGCTGGCCAAGAAACCGCAGCGCCTCGCGATGGATGATCGCGCGCATCGCAATGAAGGGGTGCGATCTGAAGAAGCCGGTGGGTGCCGAGTTCACGCTTGGAAATGCCTCCGCCGTCATGGCCGATCTCCCGTGAGCGCAAGAAAACGGCCGGTCAAATCCGTACCGCTAATGTCTCCGGCTTCGCCGTCGGCCAGCACCCGGCCTTGGTGAAGGATGACGAGCCGATCCTGCGGACGAACCTCGTCCACCAGATGGGTCGCCCAGAGCACCGTCAGCCCTCCGGAAGCAAGATCGTGCACGTGCTGCGTGATGGCGGCGCGTGAGGCGGCGTCCAGACCAACGGTCGGCTCGTCCAACAGCAGCACGTCGGGCCGGTGGATGAGGGCCCGCGCGATTTCCATGCGGCGGCGGTGGCCGCCATTGAGTCTGGCTGCCTTCTCGTCTGCGCGCTCCGCCATGCCCAGCCTTTCCAGCGCCGCCATGGCGCGCGTCTCCGCCTCCCGTCCGGAAAGCCCGTGCAGGGCTGCGAAGTAAAGCAGGTTGCGCCTGACGGTCAGGTCCGGATCGAGCGTTGAGGCCTGGAACACGACGCCCATGCGGGCAAGGGCGGCGCGCGGCGCATGGGCCATGTCATGGCCGGCGATCGCGATGCGGCCGGTGCGCGGCGTGAAGAGCCGCGTCAACATACCGAACAGTGTCGATTTCCCGGCGCCGTTCGGCCCGAGCAGGGCGCAGAAACGGCCGCGTTCGACGGTAAAGGATACGCCGTCGAGGGCGCGCCGGGCGCCCCAGGCGTGGCTGATATCCTCTACCGTCAAGCCGCTCATGTCCTGCTCATTCTATGGTGATCGCGACCTGTTGCGTATCGCCCGTGCTGCCGGGCACCTTGAGGTGATAACTGCCCGGCTTGATCGCGATGAAGCTGATCTCCGCGTCGCCCGCCTCGTCGAATTCGATGGAATCGACGCCGAGCGGCCGGATCTCGATGCCCTCGATGACGATCTCGTTGACCCAGACGGCGCGGAAGAAACCGGCCCCCTCCAGCGCCAGTTCCTGGCTGCCGTCCGCCTTGATTTCCAGCGTGTAATATTTGCCGGATTTTAGCGTCAGCGCCCCCTTGGAAACCGGCTGGCCTGCGGAGAGGGTGAGTTCGGGCAACGTTTCGCGATTGGATTTGGACAGGATGCCGGCAAGGCCCATGCCGGCTTCGGCCTTGTTGTCGTCATCGTCATCCGCCAGCGCCACGAACGGCACGGCGACAAGCGCGATGGCGGCCAGGATTGCTTTTTTCATGATGTCCTCCCTCTTCGACTGTTACGGCCGGCTCGCCGCGCCCCAGGGGAAGCGGCCGACCTTGATGGATTTCACGGGTTCGAGCGAGGTGACGTCGATGACGGTCACGTCGCCGGAGACGCCGTTGGTGGTGAAAAGCTGCGTGTGGTCCGGCGAGAAGGCGAGGTGCCAGACCCGCCGGCCGACGAGGACGTAGGACTTGACCGCGAACGTATCGGCATCGATCACCGCGACATGGTTGGCAGGGCCAAGCGCGACGAAGGCCATCTTGCCGTCCGGCGTGAACTCGAAGCCGACCGGCTGGACGAGGTCGGCGTTGACGCCGGTGATCTCGAAGCGGATCTTGGCCTTTTCCGCCTGCGTGGCCACGTCGAAGACGGTGATCGTGCCGCCGATTTCGGACGAGACCCAGAGCTCCGTTCCGCCCTTGGCGAACTCGGCATGGCGCGGACGGGAATCGACGAGCGTGTTGGCGAAGATCTTTTTGGTGCCGGTGTCGATCCAGTGCGCCATGTTCGTCGTTTCCGACGTGGTGATGACGATCTTGCCATCCGGCGAGACCGCCATGCCTTCCGGCTCAATACCGACATTGACCTGCGCCACGACCTGCCGGGTCTCGACATCGACGACCGTCGTCACGGCATCGTCCTCGTTGGCGATCCATAAATGCTTGTCGTCCGGGGCGAGCACGAACTGCTCGGGGTCCTCGCCGGAGGGCAGGTCGTGCAGGATCTCGCCGGTCGCGGGATCCATGACCTGGACCGTGTCGCTGTCGGAGGCGCAGATATAGACGCGGCTGTGGTCGGAATTGAAGGTGATGCCGCGTGGCCGCTCGCCGGTCTTGATGGTGCGCACCATTTCCAGCGTCTGCGTGTCGATCACGGAAATCGTATCGTCCTTCTCGTTCGTCACCCAGATCTCGCCGGCAATCGCCGGAAGCGGCATGGCGGCCAGCATGGGCGCGATCAGCAGGGCCGGAAATTTCATCTCATCCTCCAAAGGCGGTGCAGGTGCTTTCGGGCCGGTCGAGGCCCAGCGTGTCCATTTCATTGGTCTGGTGCAGGTAGCCGTCGAGCGGTGCCAGTTCGACCAGCGCGCGTGCGTTGACCACCGCCATCGGCTGGCGCAACTGGCCATCCCAGTCGCGATAGGTGAGGCTACGGCCCTTGAAGCCGTCGAGGGCGAACTTTTCGGACAGGATGAAGGTGCGCAGCACGGCGGGATCGGCGGAATTGGTTCGTGTGACGGCCTCGCCGATGGTGCGCAGCGCCGTCCATGCGGCGTAATCGCGCGAGCCCATCTCGCGGCCCGTTGCCTTTTCGAAGCGGTTCTGGAGCTGCACGGCGGCCCATTGTTCCAAGACCGGCGCCCAGCCCTCGCCGCGCAGGCCATCGGAGCCCGCGACCGGGCGCGGCAGCCAGGTATTGTCCTGAACGTAACGCGCGAAATCGTCGGCCTCGTCGGCGATCAGCAGGATGTCATGGTCGGGAAAATCCTGGGTGAAGAGGGGGATTTCCTGGCCGGCCGCGCGCCGCAGGTCCGTGTCGAACGTCCAGTCCTTCGCGGCGAGGATCTCGACGCCGAATTTTTGCGCGGAGGCGCGCAGCGTGTCGGCGAAGGCGCGGTCCTCCGGTTTCGGTCCGACGATCAGCACCGTGCGGGTCCAGCGCCGCGCCTTCAGCACCTGCATCAGCGCATCCGTGCGCATGGCATCCTCCGCCATCGTATGCAGCACGTTCGCGCGGCAGTCGGCGTCCCGCAGCCGCCGCGCGCCGGAAGAGACGTTGAAGAGGAGCGCGCCCTTGGCTTCCGGCAGGTCCGCCACGGCGAGAATGCCTTCGGGCGGCGCGTCGATGAAGAGGATTTTCGACGTGGCAAGCGCCTTGCGGGCAGCGTCGAGGAAGTCGCCATCGGGTTCGACCGACAGCAATGCGAGGCTGTAGTCGTGGCCCATGAAGCTGCCGGTGGTCTTGGTGTCGGTCAGCGCCACCTCGGCGCCGGCAATGCCGCGGTCCTCCGGAATTGGATCGAGATTGGATAGCACCGGCGGCGCGTGCATCTCCTGGCGGAGATAGGTCATCGATATGGCAATGTCGGCTGCGGCAGGGGACGCCCAGCAGAAAGCCGCGGCCGCAAGCCACAAGCCTTTCCGGCTCCCTTTGAAGCATTCCCGCATGTTACATCCTCCCGTAGCAACCATGTCGCCAAAGGGGAGAGCTAGAAATACGACCTTGGTGCCATGCGCCGCCGCGACCTAGGTCGCATATCGCGCCGTGTCCGTGCTGCCTTACAAAATGCGCAGTTGGAAATGCGAAGGAGGACGGCATGTCGGCCAACATCATTCGCGGCGGGGTCGCCGCATTCATTCTCATGGCGACGACGAGCCTGGTGATTGCGCATGGCGATGTCGCGCCGCAACCGGTCAATACCGATGCGCTGCCCGAGGTGGGCGAGGAGTGGCTGACCGAAAACCCCTATCGCGAGGCGAAGATCGGCCATGAGGCCTGGTTGAAGGCCGTCGAGATCGGTGCCTCCGGCTATACCCAGAACTGCGCGCGCTGTCATGGCTTGGGCGCGGTGTCCGGCGGGCTTGCGCCGGACCTGCGTTTTCTGGAAGCGGAAGAAGTCGGCGACGAGTGGTTCGTGGAGCGCTTCCGGCACGGCTATACGCAGGACGGCACGACCAAGATGCCGGCCTTCGGCGACATTCTGGGCCAGAAGGCCGCCTGGGCGATCCGCACCTATGTGGAGACACGGCCGGAGGACGGCGCGCTCGATGCCCATGCCAAGCGCCTCCATGAAATCCGCGACGAACTCGGCAGCGGCAAGGTGGCCGATACGGGCGCGATCAAGAAGGAACTGGAGACGATCGCGACCGAAGTAAAGACCGCCTCCGGCGCGCCGGTTGCCGACAGCGTCACCTATGAGGCCGCGCGCATCCTGTCGGACAAGCCGGAAAGCTGGAAAAAGGCGGCCGAGGTGCTGACCGTCGGCCTTTCGGCCACGCAGTAACCCGCCATGCTGCGCCGTGCACTTCTGGCCATTGTCCTCGGCGTCGCCCTTCCGGGCGGCGCTTTCGCGCGTTGCGAGGACTACGTGCCCCAGGCCAAGCCACAGAACACTTTCGCGCAGGATGTCGGGCGCGAATTCGACCGGATCATCGAGGACGGCTGGATCGAGTTCGCCGTCTACGAGAACTATGCCCCCTGGTCCTATGAAGAGAAGGGCAAGGCTGTCGGCGTGGATGTCGAGATCGGCCGGCTGGTTGCGAAGGCCCTCGGTGTCGAGGCGAAATTCCGCCTTGTCGCGGCCGGCGAGAATCTCGAAGCCGATCTGTTGAACTATGTCTGGAAGGGCGCTGCCGTCGGCGGGCGGGTCAGCGATGTGATGCTGCATGTGCCCTATGACAGCGCGCTCGTCTGCCGCATCGAGCAGGTGAGCTTTACCGGCAAATATGCCAAGGAGAGCATCGCCATCGCCTATCGTGCGTCCGACTACGAAGAGAAGGCGCCGACCCCGCCCTTCTTCCGGTTCGACGCGGTGGCGGTCGAAAACGACGCGATCTCGGACTTTTACCTGACGTCCCTGATCGGCCCGGTGGACAAGATTCACCGCTATCGCTCGACCGCCGCAGCGATGGACGGCCTGGCGGACGGTGATACCAAGGCGGCGATGGGGCCTCGGGCGGAGCTGGAAGCCGGTCTCGTGCGCCATCCGGATGCCGGGCTGAAGGTCCATTCTCCGCCGCTTGTCGGCTTTGCGCGTGGAAGCTGGACGATCGGCGTCGGTGTGAATTTCCAACACAAGGACCTCGCCTATGCCGTCGACGAGGCGATCGAAAAAGCGCTTGCCGACGGGGAAATCGCGCGGGTTTTCGCGGCGCATGGCCTGACCTTCACGCCGCCGGAACGATAGGCTTAGAAGGTCGAAACGTCGCCGGCCTCATCGACCGCGGTAACGCGCGTGATGCCGGGAACACGGCGCAGGGTCGCGCGGATCTCATCGCGTGTCGTCAGGCAGAAGGCGGTTGAAAAGCCGTCCGCCATCGCGGCACTTTCTGCCTCCACCGAGATGGTCGACCAGCAGGGCCGCTCACCATGGGGTCCGAGAATGTGGACACCGGCGCCGAGCATCATCGCCGAAGGGCTTGAGGTCGCAATGGCGTTGCCGGCGAGGCGGCGCGTGGCGATCTGGCCCAGGGCCGGATCTTCGACGGATACGCTGAACGGACCGCCAATGGCGGCGAACTCCCCCATGTCTACGAGGGCCTGCGCATAGCCTTCTTCCAACAGCAGGCGGCGAACCCGATCAGCCGCGTAGCCCTGCGCGATGCCGTTCAAGGTCAGGGCTTGGCCGCGAGCAAGCTGGACGGGTGGTCCGATGCGCACCCGCTCCCAACCGATCGCGGCCTGTGCTTCGGTGACGTCGCGACCTTCGGCAAGCGCGCGCCAGAGGGGCTGCACCGTTGGGTCAAAACGACTAGCTGTTGCCTGATGGACATGGTTGGCTAGGCTCAGGAGATCGAGAAGAGCCGGCGGCGGATCGTCCAGATGGCCTACGGCATTCAGCCTGCTGAGGGCGGAACTGGTTTTGAACAGGCTGGCCGCGGCCTCGACCTCGGCAATCGTGCTGCCGATCCGTCCGACGATATCCTGCGCAAGGCCGCGCGGGCCGCGCAGATCCACCCGTACCGTGCCGCCAAGCATGTCTGCCTGCCAGGTCGTGTTTTCAGCGCGCGCGGTGCCGGAAAACGCAGCCGCCGCGGCGATGAACAGGAACCGCCGTCGCTTCATCCCGATGCCTCCACCTTGGCAAGCGCTTGGACTGGCGGGCGCTTTCGTTGCGCCAGCACCAGCGGCACGCATTGCCGCGCGTCATCGTGGATCGAAACGCAGTCGAGACACTGGAAACACTCGCTGTAGGCGATCTCGCCCGTCTTGCGGATGGCGCCGTAGGGGCAGCGCACCCGGCAGAGCTGGCAGGGCGAACCGCATTCGGCGCGGCGGGGTATCCAGGAGCGGGTGCGCAACAGGCCGCCGAGCGCCATGACCGCGCCGAGAGGGCAGACATAACGGCAGAAGCCCTTGAAGGTCGTTGCCGCGAGAAGCAGCCAGAAGACGGCATAGGCGACGTAGTACCATTCGCGCTGGAAGAGCGTGGTCACCGCCGTCTTGAAGGGCTCGATCTCGGCTGCGGTTTCAATTTTTTCGGGTGCGAGAAAGGTGACGGCGACCAGGCCGGCGAGCGAAATCCATGCTCCGGCCTTCAGTCGCCTGTCCCAGAGGGGTGAGGGGTTCCATTGCGGCAACCGGAGCAGGCGGCCGGCATGATGGGCGAATTCCTGCATGGCGCCGAACGGGCAAAGCCATCCGCAGAAGAGGCCGCGTCCCCACAGGACAAATCCAAGGATGGCGGCGCCCCAGATCATCAGGGAGAAGGGATCGTAGAGCAGGACCGCCAGGCTGCCGCCGCCATTTGCGGCCCGAAGTGCCGCGAGTGGCGTGACGATCGAAAGCTGGCCCTGGCCCCACCAGCCAACGAAGCCGATCATCAGGCCCAGAAAGGCCAGCCGTGCCGGACGCAGCACCGTCGGCGCGGCGAGCCGGTGCATGCCGGGGCCGACGGCGCCGAGCAATCCCGCAAGCAGGATGCCGAGCCCGGCAACGTCCCATTTTCGATCAACGATCGCGGCCTGCCAGGGCGGCAGCGCCCTTGACGTTTCCGGGCGCAAGAAGAAAGCGGGGTCAGCCTTCAGGGCGAGCTGAAAATGGACCGAGCCCATTTCCGGCTTCAGCATGCCGTGGGCGCGCACGGCCTGGGCGGAAAGCGTCCAGTCGCGCGTGGGGTCGAAACCGAGGCGCCGGTCGATCCTCAGGATCATCGTCGTGCCCTGCGGCACATCCGGCTGCGTCTCCACCATCATGTCGGCATCGCGAAGGGCAACGGGCAGGCCGTCCTGCACGGCCGCAAGCCGGTCAGGTGCGGTGTTGCGCACGAAATCCGCCGACACCAGCCCGTGGCGGCCGCCATCGATGACGAGCATGGGCTCGTCGTCCGGCGATACGCGCAGCAGGCGTTGAAGATCGGCGAAACTCTCCTCGCTCAGGACGGCCCGGGCGATGGACGGCGGACCGATATCGACCACCCACAGATCGAGGAACAGGCCTTGCGGATCGTCCGCCGCCTCGGGATCGTCGCGCGCCCAGATCGTCGTCTTGAAGCCGTCGTCGAGTTCGGCGTTGGTTACCTTCAGGTTCCGGGCCAGCCCTCGCTTGACCAATTCCGCCCAGTCGAATGTCTCGTCTATCGACGGATCGGGGTGTACCGGCGGACCGCTCGCCACGCCCTGCATCTTCTCGCGCGCGACGGCGAGCGTTGCGGCGAGGATCGATTCGTGCGCGATGCGGACGGAGGCCGTGGCCTTCGTTACCCCATCGAGATAGACGAGGTCGGAGCCGCCCCCGGCCTCGCCATACGGCGTGCCGACAACGAGTGCTTCCCGGATCGAATGGCCGCGATATTGTTCGAGGAATGCGCGCAGTGGCGCTTCCCCCAAGCCGGAAACGAAGATCGGCTCGTTGTGCGCGATGAGGCGCACATCGAGAAAGCGGCCGTCGCGGTCGATCGTCACGAGCATGTTGATGGGAGCGCCGGAAAAGCCCGGAAGCGGCGCCAGCGGACCGGTCTCGAAAACGTAACCCGCCTCCGCGCCACCGGAATTCAGCAGCGTCCACACACCCTTTTCATTCACCGGCTCGCCGAGCGCGTAGGGCGGCACGATCAGGCCTGCAAGCGCGTCACGATCGAGCGGTGCCGCGCCCGCCATACCGGGGCAGACAAGCAGGCTGAAAACGAGAAAGCTCAGCAGGGCAAAGCGTCGTCTCATGGCGCGATCCTCCCAGCCCGATCTCTACGCGCCAGGCGAAAGGCCGCCATACGACCAAGGTCGCGGATCCGGCGAGGTCCTCGGCGGCTATATTCGGGCCGGGAGAATTCGCATGTCTGAGAAGAGCCTCGACGATCGCTTGCAGGGGAGCGTGTTCCTTCTTTCCCTCGGCTTGTTCGGCCTCTTCTGGGCAGTGCTCGCCGCACTGAAGGCCGATCCGACCGTCCTGCCGGGGCCTGTCGAGGTCGCGCGGGTCTTCTGGTCGGAAACCGTTGCCGGACGGTTGCCGCGAGAACTGCTGGCGACACTTTTGCGCGTGGCCGTCTCCTTCGGGCTCGCCATGGCGGCGGGCTCGCTGCTGGGTTTCCTGCTCGGCCGCTACAGGGCGCTCAATCGCTGGGCAGATCCGTGGGTGACGATCTTCATGAACCTGCCGGCGCTGGTCCTGATCGTGCTCTGCTATCTGTGGATCGGCCTCAACGAGCTTGCGGCGATTGTCGCGGTGACCCTCAACAAGACGGCTATGGTCATGGTCACCGTGCGCCAGGGCGTGAAGTCCTTCGATCCGGCCCTCGACGATCTGGCTTTCGTCGCCCGTCTTTCGCCCCGGGAGCGGCTTCGGCACCTCATCCTGCCGCAACTCGCACCTTGGCTGGCCGTCGCCGCGCGCAACGGGATCGCCGTCATCTGGAAGATCGTCCTCGTCGTCGAATTCCTCGGCCGGTCCAACGGCATCGGCTTTCGTATCCACCTCTATTTCCAGCAATTCCAGACCGCGCATGTGATCGCCTATTCCCTTGCCTTCGTGGGTGTCATGCTGATCGTGGAGCACGCGCTCGTCCAGCCCTGGGAAGCGCGTTCGATCGCCTGGAAAAGTGAAGCGGGACAACGCCCTTGATGGGCCCGTCGCCTGGATCCTTTTCTCAAAAATAAAAATCAGGATTTTCGTTTCCGTGGTATGCTGAATTCGGTTTTAAAGCTCCGGATGCCGCACGGTATCGATGGGATTCTGCAATTCTGAGCTTCATTTTTTCCCTCGATTTCCAAAATACTCACAGATTTCTTTGTGTCCGAGAAGAAATCCGGATTTTTCGCTTTCCCTCAACTTGGTGATTGGGAGCCTCTTCGCAGATCGACGCGCAAACTGCGTGTCGAGGAGATGGCCCATTCACCTATCGCAAGGAGCTTTCATGAGTCTCAGTTTTCCAAACCAAAGCCGCAGCTATGAAGAGGCCGGCAAGCGCATCCGCTTCATCGGCCACGACGGCATGTTCGAAATCTCGTTTTTTGCCGGGTCCGACCTTTTCCCGGGCGCGACCTCCGAAGCTGGCTGCCTGAGGGCTTTCGACGATGCCCGTGTCTCCATCTACCAGGCGGCGCGGCGCGCCTATTCCGGCGCTCGCAAGCCGATCTATGTCCTGACACGCGCCGATTTCAGTTGATGGTCGACCATGTCGCCGCCGGGCCCGCCCAAAAAAAGCCCGGCCCTCTCTTGCACGATCTGTCACTTAGTGACATAACGATCTGGCACTAAGTGACAGGGAGACGGCGATCGAACGTTCGAAAACGGAAGAAGCTCGGCTACTGGTTTCTCGCCATGCTGCGGATCTGTTCTGGCGGCACGGTGTGGACGGCACGAGCGGGGATGACATCGCTGCGGCATCGGGCGTGTCGAAACGCACGGTGTGGCGCTATTTCCGCTCGAAGGAAGCCTGTGTCGAGCCGCTGCTTCTGGTGACGGAATTGCGATTTGTCGCGTTGTTCCGGGAGTGGCCCCGCAATGTTTCGATAGAGACCTTCCTCTATGCTGCGATGAAGTCGTTTATCGAGGGCGAACAGGCCGTTCGCGACGGCGTTGCCGCAGCCCGGATCGTCGCGCTTCTTCCAAAGGAGCCGGCGCTGAGATCGGCCTGGTTGATGGCGTGCAGCCAGGCGGAAGTGGAGTTTACGCAGATCGTCGCCAGGCGCATCGGCCGATCGCCCGACGACTTCGAGGTGAAGCTCTGCGCGGCGGCCGCCATGGCCGCCATGCGGCTGGTCGATGAAGACATCAGTTCGGCCGCAGTCAACAAGGGCCAAAAATTCGAACTGGACGAAGTGACCGAAAGGATCGCTTCTGCCATCCGTGCGGCCAGCACTCTGCCGATCTGCGACCCCGTCGAGTGAGGCACCTGGCGCGCTTACCCGTTTCGCATCGCCACGGCTGACGCGAAACCACCGAAAAACGGAGAAACAACGCTGAAGATCCATCAAGCCCGGCGTTTCGGGCTCGCTTCCGGCTGCCTGGACGAAACTCGGGCAAAAGACCGCCCACAATTCCGTGGGCGCCATTGATCTCCCCTGCATTTGCTAACGAGGATACGCTTTTGACCTACCCCGAAACCAAACGTGTCGATGTCATCGACAATCACTTCGGCACGACAATAGCCGATCCCTACCGCTGGCTGGAAAACGACGTTCGCCGCGATCCGGACGTCGCCGCCTGGATCGATTCACAAAACCGCATCACCCGGTCGCATCTTGCGGACCTGCCTGGACGGGACGTTTTTCATGCGCGGCTGACCGAATTGTTCGATTTCGAACGTCTCACCGCTCCGGACAAGAAAGGCAACCGCTATTTCTTTACCCGCAATTCCGGCCTCGCCAACCAGGAGACCCTTGTCGTGCGCGAAGGCTTGGACGGGCAGGACCGTGTGCTGATCGATCCCAATACCTGGTCGGAGGATGGTGCGAACGCGCTGGCGGAGTGGTCGGCGTCGGAGGACGGGTCGCGTGTCGCCTTCGCGACGCAGGAGGGCGGAACGGATTGGCGAACCATCCGCGTCCTGGACGTCGAAACCGGCACGTTGCTGGAGGACGAGGTCGCGTGGGTTCGGTTTACGTCCATCTCCTGGGCGACGGACGGAACGGGCTTCTTCTATTCCCGCTTTCCCGAACCGGAAAAGGGAAAGGTCTTCGAGGCGACCGTCGCAGGGCATGCGGTCTATTTCCACGCGCTTGGGACGCCCCAATCCCAGGACCGGCTCGTCTACGCCACGCCCGAGCAGCCCCATCTCCTTCATTTTGCCGGCGTCACCGAGGATGGCCGCTATGTCATCATCTACTCTTCGCCCGGTTCCGGCGGCAGCGCGCTGACGGTGTTGGACCTGACGGGCGAGGATTGGAAGCCCCACGCTATCGTCGAGGATTTCGAGCACTACTGGTCCGTTGTCGGAAATGTCGGGACGAAGCTCTTTCTCACCACGCAGAAGGGCGCGGAGCGCGGGAAGATCGTGGCGCTGGACCTCGGTGACACACAGCCCCAATTTACCGACATTGTCGCGGAGAACGACGCGGTCCTCAGCAGCGCATCGCTGCTCGGCGGTCGGCTCATCGTCTGCTATTTCGTCGATGCCAAGACGAAGATCGAGCGTTTCAAGCTCGATGGAACGCCGGATGGCGTCATCGACCTTCCCGGCATTGGCAGCGCCGGAGGGTTTCACGGACGCGCGGCGGATGACGAAGCCTTCTTCGTCTTCACCAGCCACAACGCGCCCACCACGATCTACCGCTACGACGTGGCCACGAATACAAAGTCTGCCTGGGCGGAGCCGAAGGTAGCAATCGACCTCGATCGCATCGTCGTCGAGCAGCGCTTCTATGCCTCGAAGGACGGCACGAAGGTGCCCATGTTCATCGTCCGGCGCAAAGACGTCACGGGCCCGGCGCCGACGCTCTTGTATGGCTATGGGGGTTTTGCCATCAGCATGATCCCCTTCTATTCGCCTGCCTCGTTGGCCTGGGTGGAGCAAGGCGGCGTTTTCGCCGTCGCCAGCATCCGGGGCGGTGGGGAGTACGGCAAGTCCTGGCACGATGCGGGGCGTCGCGAGAACAAGCAGAATGTCTTCGACGATTTCATCGCGGCCGGCGAATATCTGAAGGCTGAAGGCATAACATCGCCTGATGGTCTCGCCATCCAGGGCGAGTCGAACGGCGGTCTTCTGGTCGGCGCCGTGGTCAACCAGCGTCCGGACCTTTTCGCGGCGGCCCTCCCCGGCGTCGGTGTGATGGACATGCTGCGCTTCCATCGCTTCACCGGCGGGCAATTGTGGATGCAGGACTTCGGAGACCCGGCGAAGGAGCGCGATTTCCGCAACCTCCTGTCCTACTCGCCCTATCACACTATCCAGGCGAACGGAGCATATCCGGCGATCCTCGTGACGACGGCAGATACCGACGACCGGGTCGTGCCGGGTCACAGCTTCAAATATGTCGCAGCCTTGCAGGCCGCCGATCTCGGTGATCGCCCGCGCCTGTTGCGCGTCGATACCCGTGCCGGCCACGGTGCCGGAAAACCAACCGACAAGATGATCGAGGAATTTGCTGACATGTGGGCCTTCGCGGCCCGATGGACAGGACTTGAAATAGAGACACGCACGTAACCGGTTTCGACAGAATTCGGCCGAAGAGCAATGCTGACCTCTCCGGGGACCTCAGGTGGTCGCTGGAGAGGTGCGCCGCGAGAAATTAAGGAGAGACGCCGCATGACGAAGAGTTGCCCGGTCCTGACGCCTGCCGAACGGCAAGTCGTCGATATCATCGAACGCGCCAAGCAGTCCATGACCGATACGGTTCTCAAAGCCCTGGAGGCTGCCACGAAACAGGCGGCCGAAGAGATGCAGCGCGTCGGATCTCCGGAACATGCGCCGCCCTATGAGTATTTCGCCGCCGTCCTGCACCAACACATGTACTGTGTGATGTGCGGCGCAAATCCGGATACTTTTGAGGGCGGCGATCCTCGCATCGCTATCGACGTCATCCGAAACAGCCAGAACATCGCGAAACACTATTGGGGTGCCGATATCGAGCCCTATCCGCGCGAGCTTCCTTAGGGCAATCTCGCCTAGCGTTTTGCGAGGAGGCTTGTGATCTCGCGCCGGACGGCGACGAAATCGGGATCGTCGCGATGGCGTGGCCGCTCGCTGGTGATGTCGAAGATGCTGGCGATGCGCCCGGGACGTGGCTCCATCACCACCACGCGATCGGACAGGTAGATCGCCTCTTCTACATCATGCGTTACCATGAACACCGTGCTCTTTTCCTGCTCCCATATGGCGAGAAGCTCGTCTTGCAGATGGCTGCGCGTCAGGGAATCGAGTGCCCCCAGCGGTTCGTCCAGCAGCATTAGCGGCGGCCATGGCGCCAGCCCGCGGGCGATCGCCGCGCGCTGCGACATGCCGCCCGACAGTTCATGGGGCAATGCCTTCTCGAAGCCGGTGAGGCCGACGAGATCGATCAGATACTGCACGCGCTTCCGCTTTTCCGCCTCCGGGCCTGCGACGCTGTGAAGGCTGACGGCGATGTTCGTCTCAACATCGAACCAGGGCAGCAGGCGATGGTCCTGGAAGACGATGCCGCGTTTGAGGCTCGGCCGGTCGATCTTTTCGCCATCGACCAGTATCCGGCCGCTGTCCGGCAGGTCGAGGCCGGCCAGGAAGCGCAGCAGCGTGGACTTGCCGCAGCCGCTGGGGCCGACGATGCTGATGAACTCGCCGGGTTCGATGGCAAGCGACACATTGTCCAGCGCATGCACCGTGCGGTCGTCGACATGGAATGTCTTCGAAACATCCTGGATATTGACCGAACCGGCCTGGGCCGCTTTGGGTCGTGAAAGAGTCAGGGTATCCGCCATGGTACGAGTCTCCTTGAGAGGCCGAGGACGAACCGGTCGAGCGCGATCCCGATAAGGGCAAGGAAAAGAACGCCGAGCAGGACCTGGTCCATGCGCGCATATTCGCGCGCGGCAGCGAGATAGGCGCCGAGGCCGTCTCCCATGCCGTTGATATAGCCGGTGCCGATCAGATATTCGGCGCCGAACGTGCCGAGCCATGCGATGTTGAGCGAGAGCTCCGTTCCGGCAAGAATGGAAGGCACGGCGGCCGGGAAGATGATCTTGGTCAACATCGCCCTGCGGTCGAGTTCCACCACGCGCCCCACCTCGCGATAGGGCGCCGGCACGTTCTGGCAGCCCGCCTGCGCGCCCAGCGCCATCGGGAAAAACGCGCCGAGGGCGATCAGCGTGATCTTCATGGCCTCGCCGTTGCCGAGCCAGGCGCTGAGCAGCGGGATCCAGGCAAAGAGCGCGATCTGCCGCAGGCTGGAAATCGACGGGTCGAAAAGGCCGCGCGCGACGCCGGACAATCCGAGCAGCACGCCGGCAGCCAGCCCCAGCGTCGCGCCGATCACCCAACCTGTGAGCGCGCGGAGCAGCGTCGCGAGCGCGGCGCCCGGAAGGGAGCCGTCTGCAAAACCTTCGTAGGCCGTGACGAGGACCTTGCCGGGCGAGACGAGAATGTCGCTGTTCAATGCGCCGAAGGCATCGAGCAGGGCCCAGAGAACGATCAGGGCCGCCGGCAGCACGAGCGCCCGCCAGATCAATCCCGGGCGCGAAATGGGGGAGGTGGACGTCGTCATCGCCATGTTCCTAGACCGCTGCCTTGAACGACCAGAGCGTCGTGCGGTGCTGGAAGCGTGTCAGGGCATGATCGAGCGCCCAGCCGACGAGACCGATGACGATCATGGTGGCGAAGACCACGTCGAGCTGGAAGGCCTTGCGTCCCCACATCATCAGATAACCGAGGCCGGCGGCCGAAGAGATCATCTCGACAAGGATCAGCACCTTCCAGCCGCGGCTCATCGCCTGGCGCACACCGGTGAGGATCGACGGCAGGATGGACGGCCACACCACCAGCCGCACACGGGCAAACCATGAGAATTCCAGCACGCGGGAGACGTCGTCGTATTTGCGCGGGCGGTTGCGGATGCCCTCATAGGCGCCCACCATCAAAGGCAGGAAGCATGTCTTGGCGATGAGAACGATCTTGAGCCCTTCGCCGATGCCGAAAACCAGCATGAAGAAGGGAAGCCAGCCGAGCGACGGCACCAGGCAGATGGCCCGCACCGTCGGGGCCGCATAGATGTCCAGCGTCCGGAAAAGCCCGAAACCGAGCCCGAAGAGCAGGCCGAGCCCGCCTCCGAGCGCCAGTCCGGCGGCGACGCGCCCCAGGCTGACGAGCAACTCGGCCGGGAGCTGCCCCGTCACCAGAAGATCGAGCGTGGTTTCGTAGACCAGCCGGGGATCGGGAAGGATCTGCTCCGCTAGCCATTCCTGATGCACGGCATAGGACCAGAGCGCCAGAAGTGCGATCGGTGGCACGATCCCCAGGAGGAACAGCTTGGCCCATCGCGGCAGCCGGAAGGCTGCGGCAGGATACGACGAAGCTTTGCCGGCCGCTCTATCGAAGGGCGTGGCGGCGATTGATCCTGCGGTTTTGAAAGTCACATCGGACATTCTATCTCCTTCCTTCCACCAGCAAGGCCGGCCGAGGCGTCTAGTCCGGGGCGCTGGGTGAACGGGCTCGTCAGAACTGGACGGCCTTGCCGTCGGCCGCGCGCGGGGTCCAGAACGCCTCATAGCCCAGATCGGCGAGCGTCTTGGTCAACAGGCTGTCCTTGATCCACTCGTCGACGTCGAACGGCTTGCGCACCAGCTTCTGCTCCAGCGTGAAGTCGAGCCCGGCCTTGATGTTCGCGCGGTAGAAATCGTCGAGCAGCGGGCTGTTGCGGTCGCGCAGGTCATCGCCCGCATAGTCGGCGACATAGCTTTCGCGCGGGGAGCCGGTCAGCGCGAAGATGTCGTAAAGCTTCTCCCGGTTCTCATCGAGGCTCGCGAAATGCGAGGCCTGGACGTAGCCGCGCAGGACCCGCGCGACGATCTCGGGATTGGCCTCGGCGAAGCTGTCGAGGACGGTGAAGGAGCCGAAGGTCGAGCCGGGGGCGGGGCTACCCTTGGTGCTGTAGAGAACCTCGACGAGCCCGCTCTTCACCAGCGCCAGCACCTGGTTGCCCTGGCCGAGCAGCGCGTCCACGTCGCCCGACTGGATCGCGGCGGTCTGGTCTGCGCCCTGGAGGTCGAAGATCTGCACGTCCTCATTCTTGAGGCCTACGCCGGCCAGGATGAGCGAGAGCGAGAGCTCGAAGATCGTGCCGCGCTGGAAGGCGACCTTCTTGCCCTTGAGATCGGCAAACGTCTTGATCCCGGCCGCGGGGCGCACGCCGACATAGGTCGGCGAAATGCCGGAGGCGGCGAGCACCGTGGTGCGCACGCCCGCGCCGCGGCCGACGACGTTCGGCAGGCCGCCGTAGCTCGCGAATTCGAGCTGTCGGTTGGCGAAGGCCTCGTTGATCGCGGGGCCGGTGCCGCGCGGGAACTGCCATTCGATGCGGATGCCGTCGGGCTCGAATTCCTTCTCAAGCAGCTCAAGCGCGCGCAGCACGCCGATCGAGCCGTTGCCATAGGGCCTGCCGGCCGCATTGCCCGGTCCCGCGAGCCGGATGACATCCGGCTTGGATTGGGCGCGGGTGATGGAGAATGTGGTGGGAAACACGGCCGTTGCCGCAGCCAATCCCAGAAAAGTCCTGCGTGTCGGTTGCATCGCCAAAATCCTGTTCAAACTTTTACGGGGCAGGGCCGCCGCGACCGGCGGCCGGTTGGCTCGTCAATGATGATCGAGACGTTTCATGATCTCCGGCGCCGGCCGGGGGCGGCCGCCCCTGATCCAGCCGATCGACTTGCGATAGCTGCCGAAGATGTCCTTAGCCTCAAGCTCCGCGGAGGTGACGCCGGTGACAGCCGTCGTCAGCGGCGCCACGTAGAGCGCATCTTCAGGGCAGTAGACCTCGCACATGAAGCACGTCTGGCAATCGTCCTGGCGGGTGATCGTCGGAATGCCGCCGGGAGCGGGATCGAAGACATTGGTCGGACAGACGTTGACGCAAATGTTGCAGCCGGTGCAACGATCCTCACTGATGACCTCGATCATGCCGCGAGAACCTCCAGTTCCGGCGAGGGCGCGCGCTCGTGCCCGATCCAGACGTCGTCGAGACCGCCGGTCGTCGTGTAGTGAAGCTGGCTGTCGTCCTTCTGGGGGAAATCCTCGCGCTTGTGCATGCCACGGCTTTCCGTTCGCGAGAGGGCGCTGCGATACATCCAGCGTGCGGTGGCCAGCATCGCGACGCCTTCGCGGGTCCGCTGCGCCTCGTCGATCGTGGCGGACTGCGCCGTGCGGATGCCGGACCACAGGCCATCGAGCCGGCCGAGCGAATCCGTCAGCCGTTCGCCGGAACGCAGATAGTTGCGGTCGTAGGGCCAGACCTCGTCCTGCACCGTGCGCGTCAGGGCAGCCGCGTCGATCGCCCTGCTCGACCCGTTGACGATACCTACGCCGCCGGCCCGTACGAATTTGCGGTTGCGGCCGTGCAGGTGGCGGCCGTGATCTCCGGCGGCGCTGCCGGCCCAGAAGCCTGACGACATTGCCCAGGCGGCATTGTGGCTGCCGCCGCCGGTGAAGGCGCCGCAAACCAGCTCGCGCGTCGCGGCATCGCCGGCCGCATAGAGACCGGCAACGGTCGTCGCACAGCTATGGTCGACGATCCTCAGGCCGCCGGTGCCGCGGACCGTGCCTTCTAGCAGCAAGGTGACAGGGAAGCGCTGTCTGAAGGGATCGATGCCCACCCGGTCGAGCGGCAGGAAGAAGTTCGGCTGGGCGTAGCGCATCGCCTGCTCGGTCTCCGCGTCCGCCTTGTCGAGCTGCGCAAAGACGCGCTGGGACTGGAGCACACGCGCGATCACGGATCGGCCACCTTTCGAGGCAGCGCCCGGAATTGGCGAGCCGTCCTCGAAGGTAAAGGTCGCCCAATCGTAGAAGCGTGTCTTGGTGACCGAGCCGCCTTCGAGCGCCATCGCATAGGCAGTCGAGAATTCCATTCCCGAAAGTTCGGCGCCGAGTTCGGCTGCCAGGAGAAGTCCGTCACCGGTGAGGACGTTGCATCCGAGCGCCTTGCTGAGGAAGGCGCAGCCGCCGGTCGCGATGACCACGGCGCCGGCCCGGACCAGCCAGCTGTCGCCCTTTTGCCGACGGATACCCGCCGCTCCTGCTACGGCGCCGCTCTCGTCGCGCAGCAATTCAAGCGCCGGGCTGTGGTCGAGAATCTTGACGCCTGCGGATTTCGTGCGCTTGCGCATCAGGCGCATGTAGTCTGGACCATCGAGGCTGGTTCTGATCGACCTGCCTTCGCCGTCGTCGCTGAACGGATAACCCCATTGCGCGAGCTGGTTGACGTTGTCGTAGGTCCGGTCCAGCACCCGACGCATCCAGGCCGGGTCCGCCAGGCGGCCACCGAGGTCCCAGCGGCTGTTCATCGCTTTCGCGCGGCGGGCGGGATCCGGCGGCACATACCAGACACCCGTGCCCGACGGGGCCGTGGCGCCGGAGGAACCACAGAACCCCTTGTCGACGAGAACGACCCGGGCGCCTTTCGACGCGGCCGCGATGGCAGCCCACGTCCCTGCCGGGCCGCCGCCGATCACGAGAACATCGGCATCGAGCTCGAGTGATGCGGTGGGAACGTTGGTCGCGACGGTGTACGGAAATGCCATGATGTCTGTCTCCTATCGGCGCTTGAAGCAGGTTATCGAGCTTGCGAACCCAGGGATGACGCCGTGAGTATCGGCAATTGATCGACGCCGATATTATCTACTAAATCTATAGAATAAAGATATTATGGTGCGTTGCACGGACGGGGCGGGGAAAATGTTCCTCAAGGAGACCGGCTAAAGCGGAGCCGGAATTTGCCTTGCGTGTTTCAGCAGGCGCGGCTTTGCAAGCCTTGCAAAACGCGCTCAACGCGGACCCTTAAAATATAATAGGCCGAAGTCCTGCCTTTACGGAACATCGCGACCGTATCTTTGTTTCCCATAAATATCGAAAACAAGGGAGGGTGAGATGTTCCAGGCATCTCTCGGCGGCGGCTTCGGCGCGCAGGCCTACGGCTTGCGCGCCTCGATAAACGCCGCGGTCGCATATGACGAGCTCTGCGCCCAATACCGGCCCGAAATCAGATTCGAGCCCCAGGCCATCATCATTCAAGGGCGAATTCCGCCCAGCGTGGTTCTGCGCATCCGCACGATCATCATGGAAATTGCCGGGACGGTTCCGGTCTGGGATCGAACGGTCTGGCTGGGGTAGGGATGATCGTGCGGCGAAGTTTTTTCGATTTTCAACGCGGCGGCCGGTGATGTGGAGAAGCCGCATCGGCAGCACACCGTGGCAAAGAGGATCAGGGCCGTGAGCGGCGCTGTCCTCGGCCTCCAGCATTGAAGGCACGCTGCGGCGCGTGATGTTCGGTGCGCCGTCCCACGCGCTCCGGCAAGAAAGCCACCCTCCGTCAAGCTTCGCTTGTCCCGGCCATCCTGGCCGCTCCTCCTCTCACTATGCTCCTCCGGAATACTAGAAGCACCAGATAGTCTGATAATTCCGGCAGCGTCTTTGCTAGGAATGACCCAGCACGAAAGTTCGCGAGGATGGAGTCATGGAGCGGCCGATGAGTGAGATTGAGTATGACGTTTTGGTTGTGGGAGGGGGCAACGCGGCGCTGTGCGCGGCTTTGTCGGCGCGGGAGACTGGCGCCAGCGTGCTCGTTCTGGAACGTGCTCCCGAAGGCGAGCGCGGCGGCAACAGTTCCTATACCGAAGGCCTGATGCGCTTTGCCTATACGGGTTCGGATGACATCCGGGCCTTGTCACCGGACCTGACGCCCGAGGAGATGGACAGCGATTTCGGCAGCTACACCGAAGACATGTTCTTCGACGACATGGCGCGCATCACGCACAATCGCACCGATCCCGATCTTTGCGAAATCCTCGTGCGCCAGAGCAACGCCACCATGCACTGGATGGCGAAGCAGGGGGTGAAATTCTATCCGCAGTTCGGCCGCCAGTCCTTCAAGGTTGATGGAAAGTTCAAGTTCTGGGGCGGCGCGACGCTTGCGGCCTGGGGCGGCGGGCAGGGGCTCGTCGACTCGCTCTATGCGGCGGTGAAGAAGGCGGGCATCGACGTGCGCTACAATGCGTGGGTCCGCGAACTCATCAGCTCGGATGCCGGCGTCGAAGGCGTCGTCGTCAAGCTCGACGGCGTGACGCAGCAGGTCCGGGCGAAGTCGGTGGTTCTGGCCTGCGGCGGCTTCGAGGCGAACAGCGAATGGCGCACCAAATATCTCGGCCCGGGCTGGGATCTCGCCAAGGTGCGCGGCAGCAAGTTCAACACCGGCGACGGGCTCGACATGGCGCTGAAGGTCGGCGCGCAGCCCAAGGGCAACTGGTCCGGCTGCCATGCCGTCGGCTGGGAGCGTTATGCCGAGGACTTCGGCGACCTCTCCGTCACGGGAGACTATGAGCGCGACAGCTATCCGTGGTCGATCATGGTGAACGCCACCGGCAAGCGCTTCCTCGACGAGGGCGCGGACATCCGCAACTACACCTATGCGAAATACGGCAAGGTCATTCTCGAACAGCCCGGGCAGTTCGCCTGGCAGATCTTCGATTCCACCGTCGTTCATCTCCTGCGGCCGGAATACAAGACCCGACGCGTCACCCGCGTGGTCGCCAATACGCTGGAGGAACTGGTCGACAAGATGGGGGATGTCGACCGCGAAACCTTCCTCAAGACGGTGCGCGACTATAATGCGTCGATCACGCGCGACGTGCCCTTCGACCCGACCGTGAAGGACGGGCGGCGCACCGACGGCCTGGATATTCCCAAGTCCAACTGGGCGAACCCCATCGAGACCGGTCCGTTCGAAGCCTATGCCGTGACCTGCGGCATCACCTTCACTTTCGGCGGCCTGCGTATCTCCACCGACGCCCAGGCGATCGATGGCGGCGAACAGGTGATCCCCGGCCTCTACGTGGCAGGCGAGCTGGTCGGCGGCCTGTTCTA
Source organism: Shinella sp. GW835-FHT14H05 (assembly GCF_058793575.1). Taxonomy (NCBI): domain Bacteria; kingdom Pseudomonadati; phylum Pseudomonadota; class Alphaproteobacteria; order Hyphomicrobiales; family Rhizobiaceae; genus Shinella; species Shinella sp. GW835-FHT14H05. Next base: position 54,156 of record NZ_JBXAFY010000022.1, read on the forward strand.
CTTCAACTATCCCGGTGCGACGGGCCTCATGAGCGGCGCGGTCTTCGGCCGCATCGCCGGGCGAAACGCCGCCATCGCGGCGCAGGCCAGCAAGGAAAGCGTCAGGGCAGCAAAGGTCTCGGCCATGTAATTCCGGCACTGGCCCGCCGGCAAAAGCTTATGAAAGGGAGGAAAACGTTGACCGCTTCAATGGGCACGACGAAGGTTGGCTTCGTCGGCATCGGAAACATGGGCCGGCCTATGGCGGCCAATCAGATTGCCGGCGGCTGGCAGCTCACGGTCTACGACGTGGACCGTGAGAAGGCGGATGCCTTCGCGGTAGAGCACGGATGCGGCAGCGCCCATTCGCTCGCCGAGCTTGGCGAGCGGTCGGACGTGGTCGTGCTGATGCTGCCGGATGGCTGGATCGTGCGCAACGTCGCGCTTGGCGATGGTGCCGGGAGCGACTGCCTGGTGCGCGGTTTGCAGGCGGGCACGACGATCGTCGACATGAGTTCGTCCGCACCGGTGGGCACGCGCGCACTTGGAGAGGACCTCCGCACGTTCGGCGTTGCCCTGCTCGATGCTCCGGTCTCCGGCGGCATGAAGGGCGCGATTGCCGCGAAGCTGTCGATCATGGTCGGTGGCGATCGCGCGCTGGCCGACCAACTCGATCCGCTTCTCGCGACGATGGGCAAGCGTTTCCATATCGGGCCGCTCGGCTCGGGCCATGCGGTCAAGGTTCTCAACAACTACGTTTCGGCCGCCGGCCTGGCGGCGGCGGCCGAAGCGCTCCTCGTCGCGCAACGCTTCGGCGTCGACGGCGAGGTTCTCATCGATGTGCTGAACGCCTCCACAGGGCGAAACAACAGCACGGAAAACAAGTTCAAGCAGTATGTTCTCAACAATGCCTATGATTCCGGCTTCGCGCTGGAGCTGATGGTCAAGGACCTGAAGCTTGCCATGGACGTGGCAGATGCCTGCGAGGTTCCCGCCACGCTCGGTCATGCCTGCCTTCAGCTCTGGGAGGACGCGCGCGCCTGGAACGGCCCCAATGCCGACCACACGGAATTCGCGCGCTTCGTCACCGAAAGTGCGGCGAGCGCCACCCCTGCCAAGGCAAGCCGATGAGCCACGACCTGAAAAACCGGCTGAAGAGCGGCGGGACGGTTGCGGTCTGCAACACGGACTTTCCGACGCCGCGCCTCGTCGAGTTTGTCGGCAGCCTCGGCTTCGATGCGGTTTTCATCGATTGCGAACATGCGAGCACCGATTTCAAAGAGGTAGAGGATCTGGCCCGGGCGGCGCGCGCGTCGGGAATGGCGTCCATCGTGCGCCCCTGGTCCAACGAGATCGGGTTGATCAACCGCTATCTGAGCTGCGGCGTGGACGGCATCCAGGCGCCCCATGTCGACACGCCCGTCGAACTTGCGGCGATCGCCCATGGCATCACCCAATGGGAAGGCGACCATACAAAGAAGCTTTTCGTGGCGATGATCGAGTCGAAATCCGCACTCGTCAATCTGCCGAAGATGCTGACATCCGAGGCGGTCGACGTCTTCTACATCGGCGCGCTGGACCTCGCCCAGTCGATGGGCCTGAAGGGGCAGCCCGAACATCCGAAGGTGCGGCAGGCGGTCGAGGATGCCATCGGCATGATCGAACGGGCCGGGCGCGTCGCCGGGATGAATGTTCAGGGCGATCTGCACATGGTCGAGCATTACCGCCGCCTGGGGCTGCGCTGGATCAACGTTCACGTGAAGACGTTCGTCGCCGGTCCGGCGCGGACCTTTCTCGATGGTGTTCGCGAAACGCGCGTGGTGGAGCGCGCCTGAGCGAACGACATGAAGGACTTTTAGGAGGAGAGGCCATGTACGGCCATATCTATCACGATTTCCAGCGGGCGCCGTCCGACCTGATCGAGGCGTTCAAGGGTGTACCGACATCCACCTTGAGCGACGCGATGGGCCGCCACGGCGCGATGAAAGCCGATATCCGCCCGATCTTCGAGAACATCACCATGGTTGGGTCCGCCTTCACGGTGCTTTGTTTTCCCGGCGACAACATCATGACGCACAAGGCGGTGCAGATAATGCAGCCGGGTGACGTGCTCGTCATCGACGCGGGTGATTCCGACAGCGGCTGCTTCGGCCATCGCAGCGCCTTGCAAGTGCGCGGCCGCGGTGGCGTCGGTGTCGTTGCTAGCGGAACGGTGCGCGATGTGGCGCTGTTGCGCCGCGACCGGTTTCCCGTCTTCTCCAGGGGCGTGTCACCGCGCGCGCCGCAGAAGAACACGCCCGGCTCGATCAACGTTCCGGTGCAGGTCGGCGGGGTTGTCGTTTCGCCCGGCGATATCGTGGTCGGCGATGACGACGGCATCACCGTGGTGCCGCGCCTGCTGGCCGAGCAGATCCTCGCCAAGGCGATACAGCGCGAGCGTGCGGAAGCCCTGTCGATGGAAAACGGCAACCTGAACGAGTTGCTGCCCGATCCCGCCCACGGAACGCTCGATATGGACAGGCTGCTCAACGGCAAGGTCGTGGAGCACGCGAACTGGATTTCGCCGAACGAGCCGGGCGCATGACGATGACGGGAGAGACCGGAATGCAGGATTTTCAGCACTATATAGACGGCAAGTTCGTTGATCCGAATAGCGGCGAATGGTTCGACACGTTCAACCCCTTTACCGGCAAGCCCTGGGCGCGGATCGCACGGGGCAACGCCGCGGACGTCGAAAAAGCTGTCGAAGCCGCCCACGCGGCGGTGACCACCGGCCCCTGGGCTTCCAGCACGGCAAGCGAACGCGGCGCGCTGCTGCGCCGCATTGGTGATCTTGCCGCGCAGCGCGCCGAACACCTGGCGGCCATCGAAGTGCGCGACAACGGCAAGCTGATGGCCGAGATGCTGGCGCAGATGCGCTACATGCCGAATTGGTATCACTATTATGGCGGGCTCGCCGACAAGGTCGAAGGCTCCGTCATCCCGCTCGATAAACGCGGATATCTCAACTACACGCGCTATGAGCCGCTCGGTGTCGTGGCCGTCATCACGCCCTGGAATTCGCCGCTCATGCTGACGGCGTGGAAGCTGGCGCCGGCGCTGGCGGCCGGCAATGCCGTGGTCATCAAGCCGTCCGAATTCACCTCCGCCTCCGTCCTGGAATTCGTCAAGATCATCGAGGAAGCCGGTGCGCCGAGCGGCCTCGTCAATGTCGTCACGGGGTTTGGCAACGAGGTCGGCACGCCGCTGGTGGAGCACCCGAAGGTCGCCAAGGTCGCCTTCACCGGATCGGACGCGACCGGCAAGCGGATCTATGCCTCGGCGGCGCAGACCATGAAACATGTGACGATGGAGCTCGGCGGGAAATCGCCCAACATCGTCTTTGCCGATGCCGATCTGGACGAAGCGGTGAATGGCGCGATCGCGGGCATCTTCGCGGCCACCGGCCAGACCTGTCTCGCAGGCTCCCGCCTTCTGGTCGAGGATTCCATCCACGACGCTTTCCTTGAGCGCCTTGTCGAGACGGTGAAGGCGGCCCGCATGGGCGATCCCGCCGATATGCAGACGCAGGTCGGCCCCATCACGACCATGCCGCAATATGAGAAGGTGCTGAAATATATCGATGTCGCCCGCGGCGAAGGGGCGACGCTCGTGATGGGCGGCGAGCCCGGCAAGCGGCCGGAATGCGGCGACGGCTGGTTCGTCGAGCCGACGATCTTCAAGGACGTGCACAACGGCATGCGCATCGCGCAGGAAGAAGTGTTCGGCCCGATCCTTTCCGTCATCCGCTTCAAGGACGAGGCGGATGCCGTGCGGATTGCCAACGATACGATGTACGGGCTTGCCGCCGGCGTCTGGACACGGGATATCGGCCGGGCGGTGCGCATGACGGAGGTGTTGAAAGCCGGCACCGTCTGGGTGAATACCTATCGCGCAACGAGCTACATGTCGCCGTTCGGCGGTTATCGCCAGAGCGGCGTCGGCCGGGAGAACGGTGCGGAAATGATCAAGGAATACTTGCAGGTGAAGAGCGTCTGGATGAACTACGGTGCGCCGTCGGCCAATCCGTTCGTGCAGCGGTGACAGCCGCCGGAAAATGAGCTGAATCGTCCCGTGGCGGCCAAGGCCGCCGCAGGATGCGGACAAAGCGCTGTATGACAGCGGCGCCGGGCGGGAGGACGCGCCGGCATCGCCATGTCGGAGGACGGGGAGGAAGAATGAAGATTCACATCACAAAAGATTTCCTGAGCGGTGCTCTTTTCGGCGCGATCGGGCTTGGCACCATCGTGCTGGGCCAGAGCTACGACATGGGAACGGCGGGCAATATGGGGCCGGGCTACTTCCCGGTCATCCTGGGAACCATCATGACGCTGATCGGGCTCACGATGGTCGTCCGCTCGAGCCTGCATCCGGAAACTTCCGAAAGCGTGACGAGCTGGGAAATCCGGCCGCTCGCCTTCATCCTCGTCGCCGTCTTCACCTTCAGCCTGCTCATCGAATCGCGCGGCCTGATCGTCGCGGTGGTGGCCCTGGTGCTGATCAGCCGGCTGGCCGGACGCGAAGGCAGCATGCGCGAACTTGCCATCATGGTTCTCGCAATGACGCTGATCGCGGTGGGCATCTTCGTCTACGGACTGAACATTCCCCTCAAACTGAGGCCCTGGTGATGGAACTTATTCAGCATCTTTCGCTGGGTTTCGGCGTCGCCCTGTCGCCGATGAACCTTGCCTATTGTTTTGCCGGCGTGCTGCTCGGCACCTTCATCGGCGTGCTGCCGGGCGTCGGGCCGCTGGTGACGATCGCCGTGCTCTTGCCGCTGACCTTCGGTCTTCCGCCCGAGGGCGCGATGATCATGCTTGCCGGCATCTACTATGGTGCCGCCTATGGCGGCTCGACCACCGCGATCCTGGTCAATCTTCCGGGCGAATCCTCCTCGGCCGTCACCTGCATCGATGGATACCAGATGGCGCGGCAGGGGCGGGCAGGGCCTGCTCTCGCCATCGCCGCCATCGGCTCGGTCATTGCCGGCTGCATCGGCACGCTGCTCATCGCTTTCGTCGGGCCGCCGCTTGGCGCCGTGGCGCTGAAGTTCGGTGCGGCCGAATATTTCTCCCTGATGTTCATGGCCCTGATCTGTTCGTCCGCCCTCGTGCGCGGCTCTCTCGTCAAGGGCATGGGCATGGCGTTTTGCGGCGCGATCTTCGGTCTGGCGGGCACGGACGTCAATTCCGGCATCGACCGCTTCACCTTCGGCATGGATGGCCTTGCCGAGGGTTTTGATTTCGTGGTCGTCGCTGCGGGCCTATTTGCCTTCTCGGAGATCGTCGTCAATCTCGGCGTCTCGCTGAAACGCGAAGTCCTGACCGGGCGCGTGACCAACCTCATGCCGACACGGGAAGACCTGAAGGCATCCTGGAAACCCATTTTGCGCGGCACCGGCATCGGCTCCATCCTGGGCGTCCTGCCGGGAACGGGGCAGACCATCGCCTCCTTCGCATCCTACGCGCTGGAACGGAAGCTCGCCAAGGATCCGTCCCGCTTCGGCAAGGGCGCGATCGAAGGCGTGGCCGGCCCGGAATCGGCCAACAATGCCGCCGCGCAGACGCACTTCATCCCCACGTTGACCCTTGGCATTCCCAGCAGCGCGACCATGGCGCTGCTGCTCGGCGCTCTGATGATCCACGGCATCACGCCGGGTCCCCAGGTGATGACGTCGCATCCGGAACTCTTCTGGGGCCTGGTCGCCAGCATGTGGATCGGCAATGTGATGCTCGTGATTCTGAACCTGCCGCTCGTCGGCCTTTGGGTCGCCTTTCTCAAGGTCCCCTATCGCTGGCTCTATCCGCTCATCCTCGTCTTCTCGTGCATCGGCATCTACACGGTCAACATGAGCGCCAGCGACATCGCCTTCGCCGCCTTCTTCGGTTTGCTCGGTTATGTCTTCCTGAAGCTCGACTGCGAGCCGGCGCCATTCATCCTCGGCTTCCTGCTCGGCCCGATGATCGAGGAGAATTTCCGCCGCGCCATGTTGCAGTCGCACGGAAACCTGGAGGTCTTCGTCTCGTCGCCGCTCAGCGCCGTTTTCCTGGCGATCGCGCTTGGCCTCATGATCCTGATGGTTGTTCCTCTGGTTCGCAAGCAGAAGGATCAGGCGATCGCGGAAGGCTGAGCCATGACGCGACGCCGCATCCCCGCCGTCCTCATGCGGGGCGGCACCAGCAAGGGCCTGTTCGTCCGGCTGGAGGACTTGCCTTCGGACCTGGCCGTGCGCGACAGGGTGCTGCTGCGCGCCTTTGGAAGCCCGGACCCCTATGGCCGCCAGATGGATGGCGTGGGTGGTGGCCATTCCAGCGCAAGCAAGGTCGCGGTGATTTCCCGGTCAAAACACCCCGGCTGCGATATCGACTATCTCTTCGGTCAGGTCGCGGTCGACCGCGCCCTGATCGACTGGTCCGGAAGCTGCGGCAATCTCCTGAGTGCGGCTGCATCCTTCGCCATCGACGAAGGCTTCGTCGACGTGCCGTCCGAAGGACTTGCGACCGTGCGGATCTGGCAGGTCAATCTCGGCCAGCAGATCGTCGCCCGCGTGCCGGTGCAGGCCGGCCAGACCGCCGAGACCGGTTCGTTCGAGATGGATGGCGTCGCATTTGCCGGCGCCGAAATCCTGATCGAATATCCGCCGCAGGAGAACGCCGACGGCGGGCTTTTCCCCACAGGCCGGGTTCTGGACAGGGTGGAGGTGCCTGGCATCGGTCGGTTCGATGTCACGCTCCTCCAGGCCGGTATGGCAACAGCGATCGTTGAAGCTCGCGTGCTCGGACTGGCTGGAACGGAGCTGCCCGAGCATATCAACGGTGATGACGAACTGCTGGCGCGCCTGGAGATGATCCGCGCCGCCTGTGCCGTCGCCATGGGCCTGGCGAAAACATCGCAGGAAGCGACGCAGACGCGACCGCACATGCCAAAACTCGCCTTCGTCTCTCCCTCCATCGACTACCGGGCGTCGAACGGACAGGTCATCGGTGCATCCTCGATCGATTTGGTGGCGCGGATCATATCGATGGGAAAACTGCACCATGCCATCACCGGCACCGGCGCTGCCGCGATTGCGGCGGCCTTGCAGGTGCCGGGCACGGTGCCTTATCGCCTCGCTCAAACCCACAGCGCAAAAGTCAGGCTCGGCCACGCTTCGGGTATCCTGACGGTCGAAGCGGACGTCTCTCAAACGGCGGGGACGTTCACCGCCGATCGGCTCGCCATGAGCCGCTCGGCGCGGCGGCTGATGGAGGGATGGGTCTGTACGCCGGGCGAATTCTGGCCGCAGGATGGAAGCGACCTTGCCGCGATTGCCCGATGATCGCTGTTTTACGGAAAACCTGATATTTTTCATGACGAAGCGGGTATAAGCCGCATAGACTGGGCCTGAGGTCATCACCGCAGGAAATGCCCATGGTCCAGCTTCGCCAACTCCGCTATGTCATTGAGGTCAACCGGCAGGGCAACCATATTTCCGCCGCCGCCGATGCGTTGAACACGTCCCAGCCCGGCATGAGCAAGCAGATCCAGGAACTGGAGCTCGAACTCGGCTTCTCGATCTTTCAGCGCAGCCGGAATCGGGTGACCGGCCTGACCGATCCGGGCCGCGAAGTCGTCGAAATCGCCCAGCGCATCCTGAACGAAGTCCAGAGCCTCAAGAACATCCGCGAGGATTACGGCGCCCAGGAAGGCGGCACGCTGACCATCGCGACCACCCATACCCATGCCAGATATATCCTGCCCCGCGTCATCAAGAGCTTCGTCCAGCGCCATCCGCATGTGCGGATCGGGCTCTTGCAGGGCAATCCGACGGAAATCTGCGAGGCGGTGGAGACCGGCAAGGCCGACATCGCCGTTGGCACGGAAACGATGCGGCCTTTTCCCCACCTGCTGCGCCTGCCCTGCTACCAGATCACCCGCAGCCTGATCGCTCCGAAGGGCCACCCCATTTTCCGGGTCAAGACGCTGACGCTGGAGGCCATCGCCAAATATCCGATGATCGCGCACGATCCGCATCGCAGCGGGCGATGGAAGATCCTCGACGCCTTCGAGAAAAAGGGCATTACGCCGACCATCCTGTTCAACGCCGTGGATGCGGATGTCGGCAAGACCTATGTCGAGATGGGCATCGGCATCGCCGTGATGGCGACCGATGCCTTTGATCCGGCCCATGACAGGGCTTTGCGCGCGCGCGATGCCAGCCACCTCTTCGAGGCGAGCACCAGCTATGTCACCCTGCGGACCGATACCTATATCCGCCGCTTCATCTTCGATTTCATCGAACTTCTGACGCCGACGCTGACGCCGGACCATGTTCGCGCGACGCTGCGGGCGCGTGAGCGCGAGCGCGCGGCGAAGTAGAGCCAATCCGCCTGGTTGAGCGAGAATGCGATCCCTCGCCTGATGGGAGAGCGCCTGTTTGCGCGTCAGATCCCAGTATGCCTGTATCGCATACTACTATCGAAAATGACGCTTTGCGCCTGCATGACCCGCTTACTAAACTCCCCAGCATAAAGGGAGGAAAGTCATGTTTTCATATCGTCAAAAGATTGCCGGACTAGCAATATCCTTACTCGCCCTGCAAAGCGTTCCGGCCTTTGCGCAGTCCGCGGAGGACTATCCGAACCAGACGGTCCGGATCATCACGCCGTTCGAGGCGGGCGGCGGCACGGACATCGTTTCGCGCGAACTCGCCAACAAGCTTCAGGGCCTCTGGAACAACAACGCGGTGATCGTCGAAAACAAGCCGGGTGCAAACGGCAATCTGGGAACGGACATCGTCGCGAAATCGAAGCCGGACGGCTACTCGCTGCTTCTGACGACCAATGCCACGATCGCCATCAATCCGCAGCTCTTCGGCGACCGCGTGAAGTATGATCCGATCAAGGACTTTACGCCGGTCTCGATGCTGTCGAGCCTGCCCTTCGTCTTCCTGGTGCCGCCGGCATCGCCGGCAAAAACCATGGAAGAGTTCCTGGAACTCGCGAAGAAAAGCCCGGGCACGCTGAGCTGCGGCTCGTCCGGCGTCGGCGGCGGTGCGCATCTGGCGCTCGAGATGCTGAAGTCGCGCGCGGGCGTCGACATCACGCACATTCCATACAAGGGAACGGGTTCGTCGATCACCGCCCTTCTCGGCGACCATATCGACTGCCTCTTCGTCTCCATCCTCAGCGCGTCGCCCTATATCAAGCAGGGTCAGCTGCGCGCTCTGGCCGTGAGCAGCCTGGACCGCAACTCGTCCCTGCCGGACGTTCCGGCGGTCGCCGAACTGCCGGGCCTCGACGGGTTCGAATCCGATCTCTGGTATGGCCTTCTCGTTCCCACCGGCACGGATCCGAAGATCGTCCAGAAGGTTTACGAGGGCGTCAAGGCGCTCATCGATGATCCCGGCTTCCGCGGACGCTTCGAGCCGACCGGTGCCGTGCTCGTGGGCAACAAGCCTGACGAGTTCGCAAAGCAGGTGGCCAGCGACATCAAGAAGTGGGCCACTGTCGTCAAGGAATCCGGCGTAGCCGAACAGCTCTGATCGCTGAAAACCAACCTGAACACCATCCTCTGCGCGGCCTGTGGCCGCGCAGCCAGGCCCCGCCTTTTCCAAATTCTGTTCAAGCCTTTCAATGGGAGTCGACGTGAAACAAGAACCTACCCCCCGACTTTGGCCCGGCGAGATATTCCAGGCACTCAAGCGGAGCGACGTCAAACAAGTCGCCTACGTTCCGGATGCCGGCCATATCGAGCTGATCTCGAACTGCGAGGCGGACGCCGACATGACCGCAGTCTCGCTGACGACCGAGGAAGAGGGCGTTGCCATGCTTTCCGGTGCATGGCTCGGGGGTGATCGCGGTGCGCTCCTCATGCAGTCGTCCGGTGTCGGCAACTGTATCAACATGCTGAGCGTTCCGCTCCACTGCCGCATGCCGCTGCTGATGGTCGTCACCATGCGCGGCGAGTGGGGCGAGTTCAATCCCTGGCAGCTGCCGATGGGGCAGAATGCCGAACGCGTCCTGCAGGACATGGGCGTCTACGTTCAGCGCGCGAGCCACGCCGAAGAGGTGGGACAGATCGTCTACGCCGGCGCGCAGCTCGCCTTTTCTTCCAATTGCGTCGTCGCAGTGCTCCTCAGCCAGCGGCTTCTCGGCTTCAAGGACTGGAGCAAGTAACAATGACCGACACGAAAAAAGGTACGATGGATCGCCGCGAGGTGTTGAGAGCGATCGTCGCCCAGCGTGGAGACGCGCTGATGGTCACGGGCCTCGGCTCGGCGACCTACGACGCCGGCACGGTCGACCACCTCAACACGTTCTGCCTGTGGGGCGGGATGGGTGCCGCCGCGATGATGGGCCTCGGCCTTGCGCTTGCGCAGCCTGACCGCCGCGTGCTGGTCATGACCGGCGACGGTGAAATGCTGATGGGCATCGGCGCCTTTGCGACGATCGGCGCGCAGCGTCCGAAGAACCTCGCCATCGCCGTCATCGACAACGAGCACTACAGCGAGACCGGCATGCAGCCGACCCATACGCGGCGCAGCGTCAGCCTGGCCGGCGTGGCGCGCGAATGCGGCTTTGCCGGCGCCGAGACGGTTTATACCGAGGCCGAGCTCAACGCGGTCGTGCCGAAGCTCTTCGAAGGCGACGGCCCGTTCTTCGCGGCCATCAAGGTAAACACGCAGCGCTATCCCATGTCGATCCGCGTGCGCGACGGCGTGCACCTGAAGGATCGCTTCCGCGAAAACCTTCTCGGAGCCGAACGCGCCTACTACTGAGCGCGGGACCGGACGCCACGGCGTCCCCAGGGCGCCCATCGAGAGGGATGGGCGCCGGCTATGCCAATCAATCGAAAGAATCGGGGGAGAAAACATGTCTCGCAAGCGGGATTGGAAAGTCGTCCTGGCAGGCGAGTGCATGATTGCCCGGCCCTTCACCGCCTATAAGGAGCCGGAATTTCTTGCAGTGCTCGATCTGCTTGCGAACTCCGATGTCACCTATGCCCATCTCGAAATGAACTTCGGCGATGCGGACGATCTGGAATGGGCCTCGCGCGGCGACTGGGTCGCAAGCTACATGATCGCGGAACCGGACCTCGCCGCGGAACTGAAGTCGGCCGGGATCGATATCCTGTCGCTCGCCCACAACCACAGTTTCGATTTCGGCCCGTCCGGCCTCCTGTCGACCGCCCGCCATTGCCGGGACGCGGGGTTCGCCTGCGCCGGCACGGGACGCGATCTGGAGGAGGCGCGCGAGCCGGCCTTCTTCGAGACGCGAAAGGGCCGTGTGGCGCTCGTTTCGACGAGTTCGGGCAACAAGGCCTATGAATGGGCAAGCCATCCCAAGGCGCAGCTGCGCGGCCGGCCCGGCGTCAATCCCCTGCGCGTGTCGATGAAATACGAGGTCGACGGCGCCGCTGCCGCCGAACTGGAAAGGCTCGCCAGCCGGCTCGGCATCGGCAGCCGACGCAAAAACGCCGCTGGTGCGGAAGAAATCGCGCTGAATTTCCCCGGCGACCAATCGACCCGCACATCGCCTGCCTTCGTCGCCGGCGACAAGTTCGGCGTGTTCAGCGAGTGCCATCCGCGTGATCTGGAAGGCAATCTGCGATCGATCGAAGAGGCGGCGACGATGGCCGATCTGGTCATGGTCGCGCATCACTATAACGTCTCGGAGGGTCCGCGCAGCGACAATCCTCCGCGCTTCGCCCGCCAGTTCGCCCATGCCGCCATCGACGCGGGTGCGGACATTTATATCGGCCACGGCTGGCACAAGACGCTCGGCATCGAGATCCATGACGGCAAGCCGATCTTCTACGGCGTCGGCAATTTCATCGCGCAGTCGGAATTCGTCCGGCGCGTGCCCTATGACAGCTATGAGGCCTGGGATCACGATGTCGATCGCCTGACGACATTGAACGCCGCCGCCTATCCGCTCCATCCCGGCCTCGACCTCGCACCCTGGTGGAGTTCCGCCGTGTTCGAGCTCGAATATGATGGCGACGCCCTGAAGGAGATCCGGCTGCACCCGGTCGAGATGGGGCGCCGCACGACGCCGGACGGAACTGTCATCACGCGCCAGACGGGGAAGGGCGCGCATGCTCTGACGGAAGGCCGCCCCTTTATTGCCGACAAGGAAACCGGCGAGGCGGTTCTTCAACGCCTCAAATCCCTGTCCGAGCCGCTTGGCACACGGATCGACATCGAGAAGGGTGTCGGCATCATCCGGCTCTGACGGACGCGCCGCATCCCATACGCCAGCAGAGGAATACCCATGGACACCATGACGACGAACAGCCACGCCCACGACCTGATCGACCTCGTCCGCCAGATATCCGTTGACACGCTGCCGCCGGCCGTCGTGGAACAGGCCAGGATCTGCCTTCTGGAAGCGCTGGGTTGCGGTGTCTTCGGCGCCTCGCAGCCATGGTCGCGCATCCTGGCCGACGAGATGATCGCGGAAGGAACGCAGGGCTTCAGCACCGTCATCGGCCGGGGAAGGCTTGCTGCACCCGCCGCCGCCCTTTGCAACGGCACGGCGATCCACGGCTACGAGCTTGACGATCTGATCGCCGAATCCGTGGTGCATCCCGGTGCGGCGGTCATACCGGCAGCACTCGCCGCGGCCGAGGCGGTCGAAGCCAGCGGCGCCCGGCTTCTGGAGGCCATCGTCGCCGGTTACGAGGTGACGCACCGCATCGGCCTGGCGCTCGGTGCCGAACCGTCCCGGCGGGGCTTCCATGTCGCCAGCCTTTCGGCTCCGGCCGGATGCGCGATTGCTGCCGGCATCGTCATGGGCCTGACGCTCGACCAGCTTCTCTCCGCCATCGGGCTGAGCTGCTCGGCGGCGGGCGGCATCAAGAGCTTTGCCATCGGCAAGGGCGGCGGCATGGTCAAGCGGCTGCATCTCGGCCGCGCGGCCGAGGCCGGCGTGCGGGCGGCCCAGCTTGCCCGCCGCGGCTTCCTCGGCCCGCCCTTCGCCATCGACAGCCGCTTCGGCCTCGTCGAAGTGTTCGGCGGCAGCAGCGCGGATGCGGCCCGGCTGAGCGAGGAGCTGGGCTCGCAATGGGCGATCTCGAAGACCTGGTTCAAGGTCTACCCGATCTGCGGGTGGATACAGTCCACCGTGCAGCTTCTTTCGCAAATGCGCGGTCCCGATCCGCTTACATCCGCCGATATCGCCCATGTGCGCGTCGGCGTCAGCAAATACGCGGCCCAGAACAACAGCGAGCCGGCGCCGATCGACACGATGGGCGCCCAGTACAGCATTCCCTACTGTGCCGCGCTCTCCCTGATGGGCGACCCGCGCGACCCGGACATGTTCTCCGCCGAGGTGGTCAACCGCGCGGATATCCGGGAGCTGGCAGCACGCGTCGAGATCGTTGTGGATCCCCGCATCGACGCGGTCTATCCGAGCCAGTACGGCGCCTGCGTCTCCCTGACACTTGCCGACGGACGATCGTTCGAAGGCACGGTGCTGGATTGCCACGGCACGCCGGTCGATCCCTGCACGCAGGCCGAAAGCCGCGAAAAGTTCAAGCTTTTGACGCGCGGACGGCTGTCCGAGGCGCAGGCGGAAACCCTTACGGAGCATGTTCGAACCCTGGCCGATCTCGCGTCGGTTCGCACGCTCATGGAAACCCTTTCATCAGCGAGTTCCCGATGACATCCGATCTCAAGGACAAGACCTGTCGCGACATCAACCTTGGGTCCGGCCGCAAATATCGCTATTTCTCCGTGCCCGCGCTGGAGGAAAACGGCATCGGCAAGGTGTCGCGCATGCCCGTTTCGCTGCGCATTGTGCTGGAATCCGTCCTGCGCAATTGCGATGGCAAGAAGGTCCTGCGAAGCCACGTCGAATCTCTCGCCAACTGGCAGCCGAATGCGCCGCGCGAGACGGAAATTCCCTTCACGGTCGGGCGCATCGTCCTCAACTGCGCGGCAGGCATTCCGCTGCTTGGCGATCTGACGGCCATTCGCAGTGCGATGATGCGTCGTGGCTATCCGGCGGAAATCGTCGGCCCCAAGGTGCCGGTCGACATGGCGCTCGATCATACGCTGACGGTCGATTACAACGCCCGGCCGGACGCGTTGACGCTCAATACCGCGCTCGACATCCGCCGCAACGCCGAGCGCTACCGTTTCGTCAAATGGGCCATGCAGGCCTATGGCGGCGTGCGTCTCTTCCCCCCGGGCGCCGGCATCCTGCACCAGCTCAATCTCGAACTTCTTGCCCCCGGCTATCTCGAAAAGGATGGGATCTGTTTTCCCGACACCCTCGTCGGAACGGATTCCCATACCTGCATGATTGCGGGCCTCGGCACCGTCGGCTGGGGTGTCGGCGGGATCGAAGCGCAGGCGGCCGTGCTGGGGCAGCCGCTCTTCTTCCTCACGCCGGACGTGGTCGGCGTGCACGTTTCCAACAGGCTGCGCGAGGGTGTGACCGCCACCGATCTCGTCCTGCATGTCACCGAAATGATGCGCAAGGTGAAGGTCGTCGGCAAGTTCGTCGAGTTCTTCGGCGAGGGCGTTGCGACGCTGAGCGTGCCTGATCGCGCAACCATCGCCAATATGGCCGTCGAATATGGCGCGACCATCGGGTATTTCCCCGTCGACGAGCAGACCTGTTCCTACCTTCGCCAGACGGGACGCACGGAGGAGACCGTACAGGCAGTCGAAAAGCTCTACCGCGCGCAGGGATTCTTCGGCGCGCCGAAATCCGGCGACATCGATTATTCCGGGGTGATCGAGCTCGACCTGTCGATCGTCGTGCCCAATCTTGCCGGCCCGAAGCGCCCGCAGGACCGCATCCCGCTCGACGGGTTGAAGGAACGGTTCGCAGACGTGCTCGCGGCGCCGGCTGCGCAAGGCGGCTACGGTAAGACGCCGGCAACTCCCGTCGATGTTGACGGGGCCGCGCGCAAGGTGCGCGACGGCGACGTCGTGATCGCCGCCATCACCTCCTGCACCAACACGTCCAATCCGGGTGTCATGCTGACGGCGGGGCTCGTCGCCCGCAATGCCGTCGCACTCGGCCTTCGCACCAAGCCCTGGGTGAAGGCGTCGCTGACGCCGGGCTCGATGGTGGTCAGCCGCTATCTTGAAGCGACCGGCCTTCAGGGTGCGCTCGACACGCTCGGCTTCGCCGTCGCCGGCTACAGTTGCGCCACCTGCGTCGGCGCCTCCGGGCCGATCGATCCCGAGCTGGAAGAACAGATCGCCGCGCGCGACGTGGTCGCCTGTGCCGTGCTGTCGGGAAACCGCAACTTCGAGGCCCGCATCCACCCCGCCGTGCGCGCTTCCTTCCTTGCAAGCCCGCCGCTCGTGGTGGCGTTCGCGCTGACGGGGCGGATGGATATCGACCTGCTGAACGAGTCGCTGGGCACGGGGACGGACGGCAAACCCGTCTATCTCAGCGACATCTGGCCATCCTCCGAAGAGCTCGCGGAAGCCCAGGCGATCGCGGCCAATCCTGAATTCTACCGCGAGACCTATGCGGGCGACATTGCCGCGCGCGATCCCAACTGGAAGACTATTCCGCAGACGACGGGCAAGCTCTATGCATGGGACGAGCAATCGACCTACCTGAAGGAGCCGCCCTTCCTGGCGCCCGAGTTCCTGGTCTCCGTCCTGACGCCGATCATCGCCGCAAGGGCGCTGGCGATCCTGGGAGATTCGGTCACCACCGATCACATCAGCCCGATCGGCAACATCAAGGCGAGTTCTCCGGCCGGGACCTATCTCGGCAGTCTCGGCGTCGCGCCGCTCGATTTCAACAATTTCGGTGCGCGGCGCATGAACCATGAAGTTATGGTGCGTGGCGGGTTCGGCAACCAGCGGCTCAGTAACCGCATGGTTCCCGGCGTGGAGGGCGGCGTGACCGCAGTCCAGCCCGGTGGCGAGACGATGAGCATCTACGACGCCTCGCTTCGCTACAAGGCCGACAACGTGCCGCTGATCGTGGTGGCCGGCCAGGAGTATGGCACCGGCAGCGCGCGGGATTGGGCGGCGAAGGCCACACGGCTTCTGGGCGTGCGCGCCATCGTGGCCGAAAGCTTCGAGCGCATCCACCGCAGCAACCTCGTCGGCATGGGCGTGCTTCCGTGCCAGCTCGCCGGGGGAGCCCGGACCGCGGACCTCAATCTCGATGGCTCGGAACGTTTCGATATCCTCGGTCTTGGCGACGACGTGGAGCTCGGCCAGTCCCTGACGCTCGTCATCCACCGGGCCGATGGAACGAGCACGCAAGTGCCGTTGATCCTGCGCCTCGATACGCCTGTCGAGGTCGAATATGCGCGCAGCGGCGGGGTCATGCCCTACATCCTCAGCGAACTGACGACCGAGGCGAAGCGCATGCGCGCAGCCTCCTGAAGGCCCGACCTCAAACCAACTGCCTCATGAAAGGACATGTACATGGACCAGGAAACCTACGACAAGGGTCTCGCCATCCGCCGTGCAACGCTCGGGGACGCCTATGTAGACAAGGCGCTCGCCCAGGCCGACGACTTCACGCAGGACCTGCAGCAACTCGTCACCACCTATTGCTGGGGTGAAGTCTGGGGCCGCGAGGGACTTGACCGCAAGACCCGCTCGATCATCAATCTCGCGATGATCAGCGCGCTCAACCGTCCCCATGAGCTTGCAGCGCATGTTCGCGGCGCCATCAACAATGGCCTGACCCGGGACGAGATCAAGGAGGTCTTTCTTCAGGTCGGCATCTATTGCGGCGTTCCCGCGATGGTCGACAGCTTCCGGATCGGCCGCGAGGTGCTGAAGGAACTGGATTCCAAGTAGCGCCCGAGGTATTGCGCGTCGCGGGCCTTTTTCCAATGGGGGCCTTGGCGCGCATTCTGAAAACGTTCCGCACATCTCAAGGAGTGGTGCAATTCCATCGTTGAAAGCCTGGAAAAGGCTGAGCACGACCACCCTGGCCTTCGTGCTCGCAGCGCTCGCGGGCTTTTCGGGTGCGGCCTATCATATTCCGCTGGCCTGGATGCTGGGGCCGCTGCTCGTGGCGGCCTGCCTGTCGGCTGCCGGGTTCGATCTGCGACCCAACGAGAATGTGCGCAAATTCGGCCAGCTCACGATTGGAACCGCCGTCGGCCTGACGATGACGGCGAGCGTTCTGGCGGAACTCGGCGGCTGGCTGCCGCTCATGGTGCTCAGCGCGCTTGTTTCCGTAATGATGTCCTGCGTGGCTGGGGTCATTCTTGCGCGGCAGGCCCGGCTCGACCAGAAGACGGCGTTCTTTGCCAGCCTGCCCGGCGGTCTTGCGGAGATGGGGAACATCGGCGTGCAGATGGGCGCCCAGGCCGAGCCGATCGCGATCGTCCATACATTGCGCGTCACGATTGTCGCCCTCACCATCCCGTCGATCCTGCTCGCATTCGGCACGCCCGATTTCGCGGTGGCGCCCGGCACCCGGATCGTCGATCCATACTGGACGGTGGGCCTGATCGTCGGAGGGGCAGCCTTCGCCTATTTTCTCGGACGCATCCGGCTCAACAATCCCTATATGATCGGGGCAATCCTGTTCACGGCGATCTTTGCCTCCAGGGGCCTCGTCGCCGGCAAGATGTATCACCCGCTTTTTGCCGTCGCCCAGTTGATGATCGGTTTTGCCGTCGGTTGCCGCTTTCGCCGCGATATCCTGGCGAAGCTTCCACGGGTGGCGTTCTTCAGCGTCATCTCGATTTTCGGGCTGGGCACCGTGATGGTCGGTTTCGCCTTGCTTTTGTCTCTCACGACGGGATTGACCTATCCGGCCGCCATCCTGGCGACCTCGCCGGGCGGCCTGTCAGAAATGACGGTCACGGCTGAAATCCTGCATCTTGCCGTTCCGACGGTCGTCGGGTTCCAGGTGGTGCGCGGTATCCTCGTCAACAGCCTGGCCTCGCACTATTACGCGCTGCTGACCCGGTATGGCGTGCTCGATCTCCTGCAAAAGTTTTTTGGGTCGCCCGATCCCGGCTGAGGAAAGCGGTGCCGGCCAGCGGAATTCATGAGCATAGGAGTGTTGAAACGCATGAAGATCTTGGTCCCTGTAAAGCGGGTCGTTGATTACAACGTCAAAATTCGCGTGAAGGCGGATGGCTCGGGTG
>NZ_JBXAFY010000023.1:0-68454 GCF_058793575.1 Shinella sp. GW835-FHT14H05
ACACTCGAAATGCTCCAGATCACACTCGACATCTTCCTCGCAAGAAAACGCCTCGCGAGTCCAACATGAACACTCCCTTAGGCGGAGGGGTGAAGGCTGGAGGAGTGATCAGCGCCTTCGAGCGGACATGCTCCGGCATGAGCTCGGCATGCTGACGCAATCGATAGCTTGATCCCTCGATTTGTACGACAACGGCATGGTGCAGAAGCCTGTCGAGCAGCGCAGTGGCAACGACCGGGTCGCCGAAGACATCGCCCCATTCGGCAAAGCCACGATTTGAGGTGAGGATCATTGCGCCACGTTCGTAGCGGGCGTTGACGAGTTGGAAGAACAGATTGCCGCCGCCGGCGATGACCGGCAGATAACCGATTTCGTCGACGATCAGCAGGCTTGGCCTGCAGAAGAAGCGGATGCGCTCCTGCAGTCGACCTTCTCGTTCGGCTCGTGCGAGCGCGGCGATCAGATCGGCGAGCGTCGTGAAGTAGACGCTCTTTCCGGCCTTGACGGTTTCGACGCCGAGAGCGGTGGCCAAGTGGCTTTTGCCCGTTCCCGGTGGGCCGAGGAAATGCACAGCCTCACACCGCTCGATGAAGCCGAGCTGTGCGAGGGTGAAGATCCGATCCTTGTCGAGCGATGGCTGGAAGGAGAAGTCGAAGCCGGCCAGCGTCTTGATCGTCGCAAGCCGCCCCATCCGCAGCGCGGTCTTGATGCGGCTATTCTCGCGCAAGGTCAGCTCCTCGGAGAGCAGGATGTCGATCGCTTCCAATGCCGAGAGTTCGCCATGCTCGAGGCGCCGAACAACATGATCGAGAGCCTCGAGCGCCCGGGGCATCTTCAGGCCGACGAGATCGTGGCGAATGCGATCGATCATTGAGGATGCGGTATCGAGGGCGGCGCTCATGGGCGGTTCTCCCGTGCCATGGCTTTGCCGACGGCGTCATAAAAGGCCAGCGACCGATGAGTCACTCTGTCGCCAGCGCCCTGGAGAACGACGCTGCTGTCCGTCGTCGGTGGCCGCGAACGCTGGGAGGCCATGCTTCGACGATGATCGGGGTGGACGCGTCGTTGCTTGCGCCCCTCCAGAACAGGGTGGACGGCGATCAGCGTGCCGTTCTCGAAGATGCGGACCTCGTCCGCGAGCGAATGGACTTCGACCATCCGGCTGCGGGTCGCGTCGGGAACACTGTAGGCATTGCCGCCGACGCTGACCATGCCTTCGCGCGAGATCCGGCGCTCCAACTTCAGAACCGAGCGGAAAGCGGCGAGCGGAAGCGGGCGCAAATGCGGCCGTTCTTCGGCGAAGGCCTCATTGACGACGCGTAAGGTGGTGGCATGCTTGCGCGGATTGGCGATGCTGTCCAACCAGTGTCGCAGTTGAGCGTTGAGGTCGTCGAGGTTGCGGAACGAGCGCGCCAGGAAGAAGTCTTCACGAATATAGCGAAACGGTCTTTCGACCTTGCCCTTCGTCTTGGCCCGATAGGGACGGCATGCCCTCGGATGAAAGCCGTAGTGACGCGCGAGATCAACAAGCGCACGGTTATAGACAATACCCTCTGTCTCGCCTTCGCCGATGACCGCGGTCTTCATGCGATCGTAAAGGATCTCGCGCGGAACGCCCCCAATCGCCTCGAACGCGGCGACGTGGCAACGCAGCACCGTCGGCAGGTTCTGATGCATGACGAAGCGCGCCCAGATGAGGCGGCTGTAGCCCAGCACCATGGAAAACAACCAGACGATCCTCGGCGTCGTCGGTTCGTCGGTGAAGACGACATGAAACTGGGCAAAATCGACCTGCGCCTGCTCACCCGGCGGTGTCTCGAAGCGAACCTCAAATCCTTGTTCGCTCGGCGGCCGGATGTCGCGCAAGAAGTCGGTCAGCGCCGTATAGCCGCCGGAATAGCCGAGATCCCTGATCTCGCGGAAAAGCCGCCGCGCTGTCAGGCCGGGATAGGTCTGCACGCGTTCGCGAAGATAGGCCGCGAACGGGTCGATCACCGTCGCTCTCGGCTTGCGCGGTCCATAGACCGGAGCCTCCAGCCCGCGCTCGATGTACTTACGCACCGTCTTGCGATCGATACCAGCTTGCCTGGCGATCGCCGACACCGACAGACCTTGCCGATGTAGATCCAGGATCATCATCATCTCCCTCAGCTTGATCACCGAAATCCCCCTTCCGACCATCGGAAGCAGTATCGGTGATGACATGTGACCGATCTTCCGGGGCGCGCCCCGGAAGACCGGTCACGGCGCAAACTGGGGAAGATTCAAACGGCACATTTGGGGAGTATTGTTCCGGTATCGACAACTGATCATCTCGGACGCTTGCCGCGGCCTAGTGGAAAGCGTCGCCGACTATCTGTCCGAGGCGCGCTGGCAGCGCTGCATGGTGCATTTTACCGGAACGTGTTCAGCCACGTGTCAAAGACCAAGGTGCGTGAAATCAGCCATATGCTCAAGGCGATCCATGCCCAGGAAAGCCGAGAAGCAGCGCAGGAGAAGGCTGCCATGATCATCGAGGACCTACGCCGGCAAAAGCTCGGGAAAGCGGCCGAGTTAATGGAGGCGCATATCGATGAGCCCCTGACTTTCTACCTTCCCCGACAGCCATTGGCTCAAGATCAGGACCAACAATCCGCTGAAGCGGATCATGAAAGAAATCCGACGGCGCACCCGCGTCGTGGGGGCATTCCCGGACGGGCAGAGCTGCCTGAACCTGGCGGCCGCCCGGCTGAGGCATATTGCCGGCAGTCAGTGGTCGACGCGCAAATATATGAACATGGATCCGCTCTACGCGGAGCAGACCTCAACCCACGGAGCCGTCGCTTAAGAAAAAGTGCGAAAGGTTCTGGACACTACCGCCGCCGCTTCCGTATCCTCGCCGTCGTCGACGACTGCAGACTGCACGAGGGAATGCCTGGCGCTACCGGTCGATACGTGGTTGTCCGGCATGCGGGTTGCCCGCGAGTTGGACAGGCTCGTCGCCGAACGCGGCCGGCCGAGGATGATCGTCAGCTATGGCAGCGAGCTCACCTTGAACGCCATCCTCGCCTGGGCGGATCAGAACCGCGTCGAATCGTCGAATGGCACTACATCGCTCCGGGCAAGCCGATGCAGAACGGCTTCATCGAGAGCTTCATGTATAGATGGCCCCGCAGGCGCAAGCGTTTTAAGACATATCGCGTTCGGCGGGTGCGTTCATGTATTCGGCCTATTCATGCGATCGTTACATAGTCGTTGCCCTGATGGAGATCGTGTCTGCTCAGCCGCATTTAGGTAACGCCAGAGGAATCCGATTTGCTACAAAATGCGTTAACGAACGCAGCGCCTGGTGGCCGTCCGCATCGTGACAAGTTCTTCCGCCGCAGTTGGATGAAGAGCCATCGTTGCATCGAAGTCCTCCTTTACGGCTTTCATTCTTATCGCAATCGCAACTGCCTGGATGATCTCCGCAGCGCCAGATCCGACAATATGGCAGCCGACGACCCTCCCGGAATCGGCATCCACGACGAGTTTCATCATCATTCGTTCGGAGCTGTGGGAGAGGGCAACCTTCATCGGCCGGAAATCCGTTTTGTAGATGTCCACCCTTTCAAACCGGGCACAGGCTTGTGCCTCCGATAGTCCAACTGATCCGACTTCCGGACGCGAGAAAACCGCAGTCGGGATATCCGTATAGTCGACCTGCGTGGGACGCTTGCCAAATACCGAATCTGCAAAGGCCTGCGCTTCGCGCACGGCTACAGGGGTAAGGTTGACGCGATTTGTCACGTCGCCGACCGCATAGATATGGGGCACATTCGTCTGCGAGTTCTCGTTGACCGCGACGCCGCCGCTGTCAGCACTTAGCGCAACGCCAGATTTCTGGAGATTTAGGCCTTGAGTGTTGGGCTTTCGTCCGATCGCAAACATGACTTGGTCGGCGACGAGCTGTTCAGCGTTTGAAAGACTAGCTTTCAATACGCCACTGCTTTCGTCCATCCTGTCGACTCTTTTGATCCGGCAGTCAGTGACAATCCTAATCTCCTGCTGCTCCAGAGCATCCCGAACATGTGTCCTTATGTCTTGATCGAAACCGCGCAGGATGTTGTCGCTCCGACAAACCAAAGTCACTTTCGAACCGAGACCGGCAAATATGCATGCGAACTCAACCGCGATGTAGCCTCCTCCTTGAATTATGATCCGTCTCGGCAATTCACGAAGCTCAAAGACCTTATCTGAGGAGATGACATGCTCGAGGCCTGGTAAAACTTCCCCATGGTTGGGCGTGCTGCCTGTGGCAATCAATATATTACGAGCGCGCACAGTTTCCCCATTGGAAAGACGCAAGGTGCGCGCATCCTGAAACGTCGCGCGCTCTTTTACCAGGCGCGCTCCCGACTTTTCAATCGCCGACGTATATGCGGCTTCGAGACGGGAGACTTCCCTGTCTCTATTTCCCGTCAATACTCCCCAATCGAATTTCGCTGGGGGAATCGACCATCCGAAGCCCGCCGCGTTCCCGATCTCTTTCTGGAAATCTGAAGCATAAACCATAAGCTTTTTGGGCACGCAGCCACGGATGACGCAGGTCCCGCCAACC
Organism: Shinella sp. GW835-FHT14H05; assembly: GCF_058793575.1. Taxonomy (NCBI): domain Bacteria; kingdom Pseudomonadati; phylum Pseudomonadota; class Alphaproteobacteria; order Hyphomicrobiales; family Rhizobiaceae; genus Shinella; species Shinella sp. GW835-FHT14H05. The sequence continues at coordinate 4,580 of NZ_JBXAFY010000023.1, forward strand.
CGATCTCCTTCAGCAACAATGACCTTGGCCCCATAGCTAGCAGCAACCCGCGCCGCGCGGACCCCGCCTGAACCACCACCAATTACTGCCAGATCAACATCAAAATCAGCCATCGTACCCTGCGAGTTCAAAAGCTACGAAAACGGTTTGGGCGCTTTCGCACCGTTACAGCGTTCCGCGGACGGTAAACGGAGGCTTTCAGGAGGAGGGCGGGCGGCGCCCATGCGCGTCATGCGCAAGCATCTGCCCAGCGATCGGGTACTCAGGCGAAAAGCTTTCACCGTGAATAAGTTCGTCAGCGATTTTCTCGGCCATCGCCATAATGGGCAGGTTTGTATTGCCGCTTAGAAGCGTTGGCATCACCGAACCGTCGACGACCCGCAGACCATCAAGACCGCGGACTTTCATGCTCGGGTCCACGACCGATGCATCATCAGCACCCATGCGACAGGTCCCAACGGGATGATATACCGTCTCGGCCCGCGCTCGCACGAAAGTCTCCAGCGAGGAGAGATTGCCAAAGGCTTCCGCATCGATCGGGCGTTTTACGAAGTTCTTGAGTGGTCCGCACATCATCATATCGCACATATCGCGCACGCCATCTCTCAGACTCGCGAGGTCCGCATGCTCGGACCCAAGACGCGGGTCGATTGCTGGTGGAATGGCGGGGTCCCCGCTTCGCAATCTCACCGTACCGCGACTTTGTGGCCTGAGCTGACATACGCGAACAGCGAAGCCGTGAGCGATACGCTCGCCGGGCGGCGGATTGCGGAGAACGTTAGCAAAGTGCGCCTGCCACTCCGGCAACGGCGACGATCGGTCGGGGCCCCAAAACGCCCCCGCCTCCACGGCCTGTGAAGCGGCCGGCCCATCGCCTTTGAGAATGTATCGAGCACCGGCCATCCCGCCTTTCAGGAGGCCCATATAGGGGGTCAACGTCGTCGGCTGCGATGCCTCGAAGCGAACCGCGCAGTCGAGATGGTCCTGAAGATTCTCTCCCACACCCGGGAGGTGGTGAACCGGTTTAATGCCGAGAGACCGCATATGATCAGCAGGCCCGATACCCGACAACATCAAAAGCTGCGGCGAACCGATTGCGCCTGCCGTCAGCAGAACTTCTCGATCACAGTTGATTGTCCTCTCGCGGCCATTCTGAACCACGATCACGCCACTGGCAGAACCTCCTTCAACGTTGATGCGACGAACATGACAATTTGGCAGAATGGTGAGGTTTGGGCGTCCCTTGGCGCGTTCTAAGTACTTGAATGCGCCGGACCGCTTTCCATGTGCTATCGTAAGTTCGTAGAAGCCCGCGCCTATCTGCGACGACCCGTTGAATCCATTGTTCTCAGGCAAACCTGCAGCGACGAGACTGTCGACAAACGCCTGCGTGGTCGAGCGCCGTGGCCCGAAGGAAAGCTTGATGGGTCCGCTGTGCCCGCGCGTTCCATTATCAGGCTGAACAACCAGGCTAGCATCCTCAATCCTGCGCAAATAGGGGAGCATTGCGGAAAAGCTCCACTTAGGCATGCCCCGAGACGCCCACGAATCGTAGTCCCAAGGGTTGCAGCGGATCGCGATCATCGAATTGATTGATGACGACCCTCCAATAACCCTCCCCCTGGGAATATAGATCCGGCGATTGTCAAGATGTCGCTGCGGCTCAGTCCAAAAGCGCCAGTTGTACCGATCGCTCGTATAGAGGATCCTGATTCCGGCGGGCATATCGACAAACAGCGACTTCCCTCCGCCCGCCTCGATCAGCAAAACGCTCACATTGGCGTCTTCACTCAGGCGGGTGGCTAAAACACACCCGGCGGAACCTGCACCAATGATAATATAGTCGTAACTCGACATGGACCTTCTCCGGTCGGTGATGTTTTTCAAACGCAAGTCAAAAAGGCGGCCGATCTTCCGCCTTTACTTGACGGGATCATCCCTTCACCGCACCCGCCGACAACCCGGCGACGAAATACCGATAGCAGAAGATGAATATTAAGAACAAAGGTAGAGCTATCAGCGAGGCGCCAGCCAAGACTTCACCCCACCGCAAATCATGGGCGCCGAGCAACGATTCCAGAGCGACGGGAAGCGTCTTTCTCTGGTCGCTCATAATAAGTATCAGCGCGAACACATAGTCGGCCCAAGAAAGGAGGAAGGAGAAGATGGCGACAGTGATGAGCCCGGGAGCGGACAGCGGCAAGACGACCTTGATGAACGCTTCGAATTGAGAGCAGCCGTCAACCATCGCGGCCTCCTCAAGGTCGAACGGCATTGACTTAAAGAACCCCCAGAGCAACCAGACCGCTAGCGGCAGTGAAATTGCAAGATGTGCGATCAACAGCCCCCACAGTGTGTCGGTGAGGCCGATTGTGCGGAAAGTTGCCGCCATCGGGATCGCCAGCATGAGGGGTGGGAACATGTAGGCAAAAAGCATCGATGCCACGAGCATAGTCTTGCCCCGAAAACGCAGCCGGGTGGCGCCATAAGCGACAAATGCCGACAGCATGAGGGAGACGGTAATCGTCGCAACCGCCATTAGAGCGCTATTCAGAAAATTGACGACATAGTTCGTCTGCCGGAATAGGGAAATGTATGACGTCAGGTCCGGTGGCCAGAATACCAGAGATGTGTCGAGGAAAAGTCGTTCCGAAGGCCTCAGGCTTGAAATTATCATCCAGTATATCGGAAAGAACGAATACAGGCAGATAACGAGTACTGTTACATAGAGTGCAACTTTTCCTGACAGCCTTTTAAATAGTCTCCAGAAGGTGCTGTCCTGAACCCTGCTCCCGTGTTGCAGCGACGATTTCGGACGAATCGGCTCGCGCTCTGGTATCTGCGGGCGGGAATCAATGGGCAATCGCTCTACATGGCTATTCATTGTTATCTCCCTTGCTTTGCATCGTCGATGGGGAATAGGCGCAGATAGATGAGAATGACGCCTGAGAGAATAAGGAAGGAGATCGTTGCCACAGCGGCGCCCCCGCCCAGATTGTACTCCAGAAACGACTTCCTATAGGCCAAGGTAGGCAAGGTCTCTGTCTGGTTCAGCGGCCCGCCTTTCGTCAAAAGCCATATCACATCGAACTTGTTGAACATCCAGATGCCGCGCAGAAGGATGACCACGATCAGAACCGAGCGTAAGCCCGGTATCGTGATGTGCCAGAATTGCCGCCAGGCTCCCGCGCCATCGACGCGCGCGGCTTCATAAAGTTGCGTTGGGATCGTCTGCAAACCGGCAAGAACACAGGTTACGACAAAAGGTGTCCACAACCACACGCTAACGAGGACGATTGTGCCTTTGGCCGTGAACGCATGAGAACTCCAATCGAGCATTCCGACACCGATGGATGCGAGAGCGCTCTTGAGCAATCCGTAATTTGGCTCGAGAATCCATTGGGCTACCAGGCAGGCGACAACGGTCGGCAGGAAGTACGGAAGAATGGCGATCGCGCGTACAACCGTCTGGCCAAGAAAGCGCTTGTTAAGCACCATCGCTATGCCGACGCCCAGAACAACCTGCAGGACAATTGACGTAATCGCGATTGTGAGGCCGTTCGTCAACGAATTCCAGAAAAGAGGATCTCGCAATACCTTGCTGTAGTTGCTCAGGCCGGCCCACTGAGGTTCGCCGATAAACGAACTTGCCGAATAGAATGATAGCATAACCGCGTAAATTAACGGGGCGCCAATAATAATTGCAAGCAGTGATATACTGCCTATAAACAACGTAACAATTCGCCGGTCCTGAACCATAAGAATCATCCTTTGGACGAACGATCGGGGCGGCAGAGACCACCCCGATCTGCAATTAGATGAGGGAGCGAATGCGTTGCGCGGCCGCGGCGACGCAATCAGCAGACGAGGTGTTGCCGAGGACTTTCTGCTGGAGCATCTCCGGCATGACATTTGCGTTGAACACGTTACAAGCACGCATGTCGATGGAAGGGCCGCTGGTGTCAATCGCCGTGATGGTAACGCCGTCCCCCTCGATGAAGGACTTCATCTGCATCATCGTTTCCCAATGCTTCTTGATCATGGGATGGCTCTTCCACCGCTCATTTTCGTAGATATCCAAGCGAGACGGATGGTTGTTCATCCATGCGGAAAGCAACCAATCCACGTAGTGCTCGTCAGCGAACCACTGTAGGAATTTGACTGCCTCCTCGCTCTGCTTCGTCTTGAAGACGCAGAAGCCGTCAAAGGCATAGGAAAGCGCCTTCTGACCGCTGCTGCTGGGCGAGGCAAAGATGCCGTACTGATCTGCCAGCGCAGGATTTGTTGCCTCGAGGGATTCGACCAGGCGGCCTGAATAGAGCGTGTGAGCAGCCTTTCCGGTGGTGAAGAGACTCATTAGTTGAGCGTAGCCGACGGCGTTCATGCCGGGCGGCATGGTCTTATACAGCTCGCCATAAAGATCCAAAAAGCGCGTGGCACGATCGAGATTCTCGCCTTGGTCGAGAACGACATTCCAGTCTTTGTCAAAAAGCTGTGTGCCTTCCGCGAACATATTTCCAAAGCTCGCCCAATTCGTCGCGGAGTCGCTTGCCAGCGGTATGACGCAGCCGCCAACATCAACATTTCCACTATTATTGACGGTAAGCGCCTCGCAGTTCTTCAAGAAATCGCCCGACGTCTCCGGGACCTTCAGACCCTTCTGGGCGTAGAGGTCTTTCCTGTAGTAATTTACGACCAGATTGTAATCGAATGGATAGTACCAGTTCTCACCCTCATACTCCCAGGCAGCGCCTTTGCCCCAGTCGTACTTTTTTACCAGGTCGGTGACCGGCAGAAGAACGCCCGCCTGAACGAACTGCAAAATACCCGCAATGAAGCCGGCAGTGTAAATATCGTATGACTGGCCAGCATTGATCGCCGCCATCGCTTTTTGCGTCGTACCGCTGATGGGAGTCGAATCTACAATTATTCTGACGCCGAATTTGCTTTCGTATTCGTCGCACGCCTTTTTAAGGGCAGCCTGACTGGCGACCGAAGTTTCTTGGTTGAGAAAACGAAGCGTGACGCCGGACTGGGCTCGCACGGCGGGCGCCGCCACGCTCGCTCCGACGACGGCCGCTGTTCCTAGAAAGTTACGGCGGGTCATGCCCGACAGGCCCGCCGCCATTCTTTTGTGACCTGGAATGTAGATGCTCATTTCATGCTCCTCCCATGTTAAGACGTCAGTTCAAGCCAAATTGACAAGAATTAATTCGCCCGTATCGAGTATAGTGGTGAATTTCTTCCTTTATGGCGCATCCAGAGATGCTTTCGTCAGCACGCGATACAGAGCATCCGTTGAAGTCGAATTCCGCGACCCACGGTCCAGGGGCGCAGTATCTCAATCTGACCCGGCGATCTCGCAGGGGTGGATCACGCACTTTCCTTCGCTCTGATTTTGCCACCCGTTTCCGCTATCCGGAGCGACGCACCGCTCGCGGACTCGAACAGGTGAAGCCGCTCACTCGGGAGGGCGATCGGGATTCTGTCACCGGCGCGGATTTCGTCGCGGCGCTCGACGACGGCACGCATCTTATGGCCGGCCAGCGTGCCCATGAGATAAGTCTGCGCTCCGATCTGCTCGACCAAGCTTACGCTCATCTCAAGCGGGGAATCGTTGGAGATGACGAGGTGCTCGGGCCGGATTCCAAGCGTCACGCTTTGTCCGTACTTGGCGAAGGTTTTATCTGGTATGCCTACCGATAGGTCTCCGGATCGCACTTCGAGCCGTCCGCTAGCGTCGACCAAATGCCCGTCGATCAGGTTCATTTCGGGCGAACCAATAAACCCAGCGACGAACGTGTTTGCGGGACGGTCATAGAGTTCGAGAGGTCTCCCAGCCTGCTGGATCACGCCATCGCGCATGATCACGATGCGGTCCCCGAGCGTCATTGCTTCGACTTGGTCATGTGTCACGAAGATCATCGTCGCCCGGAGCCGGGCATGGAGCGTCGTGATTTCTTCGCGCATCTTCACGCGCAGTTTCGCGTCGAGATTGGACAGCGGTTCGTCCAGAAGGAAAACATCGGGGTCCCGCACGAGCGCACGCCCAAGGGCGACACGCTGCATCTGACCGCCCGAGAGCTGTCGCGGCTTGCGGTCGAGCAGGGCTTCGAGATCTAGGCTGGCCGCCGCGGCCCTCACCCGCCGGTCAATCTCCTGCTTCGCTTCACCGCGCACCCGTAGGCCGAATGCCATGTTGTCGTAGACCGACTTCTGGGGATATAGCGCATAGTTCTGAAAGACCATCGCGACGTTGCGATCTTTCGGAGGCAGTCCGGTGACATCCCTCCCGCCGATTATGATAGCGCCTGAAGTGGTGTCGTCGAGGCCGGCGATCATCCGCAGTGTCGTCGATTTTCCGCATCCGGAAGGTCCGACAAAAACAATGAGCTCGCCATCCTCTATCTCCAGGCAGAAATCCTTGACGGCCCATGGGCCCTGGTCGCCACCAAACGACTTGGAGACATTTTGGAGCGATATTCGCGCCATGCAGCGTAACCTCCCTAAACGTGATGCCCTGTTGTGGGCTTCGCAGGCCATCCCTCCCGATGACCTACTTGTAGACCAAATTGGATAGACCAATCCCGCTGCTTCGTCAATGTCCCCCTTGATAGATTTTTTATAGCACCCACAGGACGCGGGGCAAAATTATTGGATTGACCAATCTGGTATGTCCAGTTACGTTTCGCCATAGCTTCCATAGAGAGGCACGTTAATCGCAATGTGAGTGGTTGAGATGGCCGGACCGTTGAGTGGATACCAAGTTCTTGATCTATCGAGGATTCTAGCGGGCCCGTGGCTCGGGCAGCTTTTAGCCGATCTAGGGGCGACGGTCTGGAAGATCGAACGCCCCTTTACCGGCGACGACACCCGCCACTGGGGCCCACCGCATCTGGATGGAACGACCGAGAGCGCCTATTTCCTCAGCGCCAATCGCGGTAAGCATTCGATTTGCGTAGACATCGCCACGCAAGCCGGCGCTGACATCGTTCGATCTCTGGTCAAGAAGGCCGACGTTCTTATCGAGAACTACAAGGTCGGCGACATGAAGCGGTATGGGCTGGATTTTGAAACGCTCCGCCTCATCAAGCCGGACATAGTGTACTGCTCCATCACGGGATACGGCCAGACCGGCCCGATGAAGACCGTGGCCGGATACGACATGGCCATCCAAGCCATATCCGGGCTGATGAGCATCACGGGCGAGGCCGACGACAAACCCGGCGGCGGGCCCCAGAAGGTCGGCGTCCCAATTTCCGATCTCCTCACCGGAATGTACAGCGCAACGGGCGTGCTGTCGGCCTTACTGCATCGCGAGCGGACGGGCGAGGGCCAGCATATCGACATGGCGCTTCTCGATGTCCAGCTTGCCGCTCTGGCGAACCAGAATCTGAACTACCTGACCACCGGGAAACCGCCGCGGCGATATGGAAATGCTCATCCGAACATCGTGCCCTATCAGGTGTTCAGGTCGAGCAACGGGTCATTCGTCCTCGCGGTGGGGAACGACCAGCAGTTCAGGAAATTCTGCATGGCGTCCGGGCTGCAAGTCCTCTGCGATGACCCCCGTTTCACCACCAACACGGATCGCCTGGCGAACCGCGACGCTCTGGTCTCTATCCTGACCGAGCATCTTACCCAGGAAACGACGGAGTACTGGATCGCCCTTCTCGAACCCATCGGCGTACCATGCGCGTCGATCAACCGGCTCGACCAGGCATTCGCGCATCCGCAGGTCATCCATCGCCAATTGCAGATCAACCTTCCCCACACCACGGGCAAGACGGTGCCGCTCGTGGCCAATCCGATCAAATTCTCGCAAACGGAAATCGAGTATTCCATCAGTCCCCCGATGCTTGGGGAGCATACGAAGCACATCCTCAATTCAATCCTCGACATCGGCGATGATGAAATATCGCGGCTTGAGAAGGACAAGATTATCTATTGCGGATGACACAGGGCGGGCTGCGCGCCCTCGGTTGCGGTTGTCAGGCGTTCGACGTGCCAAGACTATCGCTGGCGAGCCGCCGCAGCGAGATATCGCGCTTCTCCTTCGCCCAGCGGATCTCCCGCGTGGAGCCCGGTAAACAGCTGCGATGCTCATAGGTCGCCTCATCGCGAGCCTGCGCATCTTTTGTGCCTCGATGAAGGCGGGTGCGAAGGAGCGTCTCGTTCTTCGATGCTTTCGATCAGACAGGTTTGAGCCAATGTCCAGAATTGCCATGCCCGCTCCCGACGCTGCGATCATCGCCCGCAAGCCCGAAATCGTCGCGGCGTTGAGGGCCGTCCTTCCCGCGGACGCGATCGTCTCGGACCCCGAGGAAACCCGCGCATATGAGTGCGACGCGCTGACCGCCTACCGATGTCCGCCGCTCGCCGTGGTTCTACCGTGCACTACCGAGCAGGTGGCGGCGGCGATGAAGATTTGCCACGATCTGCGTGTTCCGGTTATCCCGCGCGGTGCCGGCACGTCGCTGGCAGGCGGAGCGCTTCCGACTGCCGATAGCGTGGTCATCGGCACCATGCGGCTGCGGGCCGTTCTCGAGATAGATACCGCAAACCGTTTCATCAGGGTTCAGACGGGCGTCACCAACCTTTCCGTCAGCGCGGAGCTGGAGGCGGAAGGGTTTTTCTACGCACCGGACCCGTCGTCGCAGCTTGCGTGCACGATCGCCGGGAATATCGGGATGAATTCCGGCGGCGCCCACTGCCTGAAATACGGCGTCACCACGAACAACCTTCTCGGCGTCCGCATGGTGCTTGCCACCGGAGAGATCGTCCAGCTTGGCGGTCCCCATCTCGGCATGGCGGGTCTGGACATCCTGGGGCTTATCTGCGGCTCCGAAGGGCAACTCGCGATCGTGACCGAAGCGACGTTGCGCATCCTGCCGCGCCCCGAGGGCGCACGGCCGATGCTGATTGGCTTTGACAGCGCCGAAACGGCGGGCGAATGCGTGGCCCGCATCATTCGCTCCGGCCTCCTGCCGGTGGCGATCGAGTACATGGACGATGTCTGCCTGCGTGCGGTCGAGGCCTTTGCAAAAGTGGGCTATCCCGATTGCGCCGCCGTCCTGATCGTCGAGGTCGAGGGCTCGGAAGACGAAATCGCCGATCAGATCGAGCGCATCAAGGCAATCTCATCGGAACTGAACCCCGCCGAATTCCGCAGCAGCCGCAACGCCGACGAGTCGCTGGCGATATGGAAGGGCCGCAAATCGGCCTTCGGGGCGATGGGCCGCTTAGGCGACTATCTGTGCCTCGACGGCACGGTGCCGGTTTCGAAGCTGCCCCACACCCTGAAACGGATCGGCGAGCTCTCAAAGGAACACGGGCTTGAGGTCGCCAATGTCTTTCATGCCGGCGACGGAAACATGCACCCCCTGATCTTGTTCGACGCCAACAAGCCCGGCGACCTCGAGCGAGCCGAATCCTTCGGAAGCGACATTCTTCGCTTGTGCGTGGACATGGGCGGCTGCCTCACTGGCGAACACGGCGTGGGGATCGAAAAACGCGACCTTATGACGAAGCAATATGCGCCGGACGACATGGCGATCCAGATGGAGATCAAGGGGGCGCTCGATCCTCATTGGCTGCTGAATCCGGCGAAGGTCTTCCCTCTCGAGATCAGCCAGCCTCATCGGGAGGCGGCGAAAAGGGTATGACGGAGGGGACGGAAAGCCGGGGCGCCGATGCGGCGGTTCCAGGGAGCGAAGCCGAGCTGGCGGCACTCGTCGCGGACAGCTTCCGGCAGAAGCGGAAACTCCATATTTGCGGAGGTGGCACCCAGAGCCGCGCCTCCGTTGCGGCAGATTCGGTTCTGACGACACGCGAGATTGGCGGGATCGTCGCCTACGAGCCGGGCGCACTGACCCTGATCGTACGTACGGGCGCGTCGGTCGGTGAGATCGAGCGGCTGCTGGCGACCGAGGGCCAGTCGCTAGCCTTCGAGCCGATGGATTATCGCGTGCTGCTTGCGACAGACGGCACGCCGACCATCGGCGGCATGGTCGGCGCCAACCTCTCCGGGCCAAGACGCATTCAAGCCGGCGCATGCCGCGATCACCTGCTCGGCGTCCGGTTCGTCGACGGGCAAGGCCGGATCATCAGGAATGGCGGACGGGTGATGAAGAACGTTACCGGGATGGACCTCGGGAAATTGCTCTGTGGCTCGCATGGGACGCTTGGCATCCTAACGGAGGTGGCCCTGAAAACGCTTCCTTCGGCCGAGGCCCAGAAGACTCTGGTCTTCGGCGGGCTGTCATCACGCGAGGCCGTCGCCATATTCTCGACGGCGCTGGCGACGCCTTTCGAAGTTTCCGGCGCCGCATTCTTCGACAGAACGGCATGGCTGCGCATCGAAGGACTGTCTCGTCAGGTCGAGTACCGGTGCGAGCGGCTGCAAGCCCTGTTCCGCGGCCGGGATATCGACACGCTTGAGGATGGGAAAAGCCGCCATTTGTGGCGAAACCTGAGGGACGTTCGCCACTTTGCCGACCGCTCCGATGCCGTCTGGCGCATCCTAGTCAAGCCTACCGAAGCACCCGCCACGATGGAAGCCCTCGAACGTCTGGGAGGCGAGAGCTCGCTCGATTGGGGCGCGGCGCTGATCTGGTATTGCGGGAACGCGGATTGCGCCGCCGTGCGCGCCGCAGTTCCGGAAGGGGTGGTGACGCTCGCGCGTCCCGGCCCCGGCGGTACGGGTCCCGCGTTCATAAACGAAGCCCCGGGCGCGGCGGCCCTGGCAGCGTCGCTTCGCAACGTTTTTGATCCCGCCGGGATTTTCAACCCGGGCCGGATGGGACGCTGAGATGCAGACGAACTTCACGGCAGAACAGTTGACCGACGCGACGACCAGGCGCTCGAACGAAATTCTCAGATCGTGCGTTCACTGCGGTTTTTGCACGGCCACATGCCCTACCTACAAGGTTCTTGGCGATGAACTCGACAGCCCGCGCGGACGCATTTACCTGATCAAGGATATGATGGAAAACGGCAAGGTCCCGGACAGGCAAACGGTGAAGCATATCGACCGCTGCCTTAGTTGCCTGAGTTGCATGACCACTTGCCCTTCTGGTGTGCACTATATGCATCTCGTCGATCACGCACGGGAATACATCGAGAAAAACTACAAGCGCCGGTGGGACGACCGCGCGCTACGTTGGATTCTGGGGAAAATCCTACCTTATCCCGGTCGGTTCCGTCTCGCATTGATCGGCGGGAAGCTTGCGAAGCCGTTTCGAAGGCTGCTGCCGGACGCCCGCCTAAGGGCGATGCTTGACATGGTGCCGGCCCAAATCCCCTCACCCAGTTTCAACGACCGCCCCCAGACCTTCGCCGCCGAGACCGGCAGGCAGAAGCGCGTCGCCCTGTTGACCGGCTGCGCACAGCGCGTCCTGAACACCGACATCAACGACGCCACGATCAGGCTGTTGCAACGACACGGTTGCGAGGTCGTCATTCCCAAAGGGCTGGGTTGCTGCGGTGCGCTCACGCACCATATGGGCAAGACCGATGAGAGCCACCGCATGGCGGCCGCAAACATCCGGGCGCTCGTCGCCGAACTGGATGGCGACGGCCTCGACGCCGTCGTCATCAACACGTCCGGCTGCGGAACGACCGTGAAGGACTATGGCCACATGTTCCGCGACGATCCGCTGGCGGCAGACGCCGCGCGCGTTTCGGCTCTGGCAAAGGACATCAGCGAAGTAATGAACTCTATCGGCCTCAGGGAACCGGCCCATGCCGAGCCCCTCCGGGTAGCCTATCACGCCGCATGCTCGCTTCAGCATGGGCAACAGATCCGAGCCGCGCCCAAGGATCTGTTGAAAGCAGCAGGTTTCCAAGTGGTGGAGCCGCGCGATGGTCACATCTGTTGCGGCTCCGCCGGCATCTATAATCTGATGCAGCCCGAGATTTCGTCCCAACTCAAGTCGCGCAAGATCACGACATTGGAGGCGACCGCGCCGCAGGTTATTGGCGCCGGAAACATCGGTTGCATGATGCAGATCGGATCGGGAACGGACATTCCAGTCGTTCATATCGCCGAGCTTCTAGATTGGGCGACCGGCGGGCCCAAGCCCTTATAGGGCTGGGATGCCATAACCCCCGCGAAGAGATACGCGCCTGTCGGGGCGCAATAACGGAGCTTTGACATGACGGATCGGATCGAAGTCGGCGGGCTGCAGGTCGGTCGCAGGCTCTACTCAAACGGCGCGTTGCAGGTCGATCGCAGGCTCTACCATTTCGTCAACAAGCGCGCAATGCGGCACCGGCGTCAAACCCGCGGATTTCTGGGCCGGCTTCGGCAAGCTCGTCCACGATCTCGCGCCGAAGCCTATGAGGCGTGGAGCGCCGATACCGGGCCGGAATGCGGCCTGCGGGGCCATGCGCAAGGGCATATGGGCCATGCCGGACCTGACGGCCGCCATGCTGGAGCAGAAGATCGGTCATCCGAAGGCTGGCGCGAACACCGCCTGGGTTCCGTCGCCCACCGCCGCCACGCTGCACGCCACGCACTATCACAAGGTCGACGTGAAAGCGCCGAAAGTGCTGAAGTCGCGCTAGAAGGCGAAGCTGGACGACATCCTGTCGATCCCGGTTGCCACCCGGCGCAACTGGTCGCCGGAGGACATCCAGCGCGAACTCGACAACAACGCGCAGGGCATTCTCGGCTATGTCGTGCGCTGGGTCGACCAGGGCGTCGGCTGCTCCAAGGTGCCCGACATCAACAAATTCGGCCTGATGGAGGACCGCGCGACGCTGTGCATCTCGCGCAGCATATGGCGAACTGGCTGCGACGGCATCGTCAGCGAAGCGCAGGTGACGGAGATGCCGAAGCGCACGGCCGGCGTCGTGGATCGCCAGAACGACTGCGACTGAACCGCCGCCCGATGGCACCGGATTTCGACCAGTCCATCGCCCTCCTCGCGGCAGTCGATCTGGTCATCAAGGGCCGCGCTCAGCGGAGCGGCATACCGAGCCGGTTCTGCATGCGCGCCGGCTGGAGCTGAAGGCCAAAGGGGCAGGCGATCTCGGAACAGGATAAAACAATGAAAGCCATCACGCTGCATGTCGCCAACCGCATTATCGAATCCGCGTTGGATCGAGGGCGGGAGCTCAATCTGAAGCCGCTTTCGGTCGCGGTGCTCGATGCAGGCGGTCACCTCATCGCGTTCCAGAAGCAGGATGGTTCTTCCATGCTGCGCTTCGAGATCGCCTTTGGCAAAGCCTATGGCGCCCTGGCGGTCGGCTCGGGCTCCCGCTGGCTGAACTCGGCCGCTGCCGAGCGCATTCATTTCGTACAGGCCCTGTCCGGCGTTTCCGGCGGTAAGATCGTGCCGGTTCCCGGTGGTGTCCTGATACGCGGGGAGGCGGGTGAGACCCTCGGAGCTGTTGGCATCTCCGGTGATGCATCGGCCAACGACGAAATCTGTGCTGCGCACGCTGTCGAGCAGGTGGGCCTGGTCGCGGACAAGGGCTAAAGCATTTCCAGCAAAAGCGTGAAACGGCTTTGCGTCCGGAAATGTGGCTAAAAGCGGTTCTGCCGATGAACTTTTCCAGCCGACTGGCCTCAAGTCGTCATGGCCGGCGGGCTGACCGCGCCTTGTGCTCCTTGCTTCGCGGGGTGACGAGAAAGACGCATGACCATCCTCCCAATCGACACCGCCGGCGTGTCATCGACATCGACAAACATCTGATGGCGGCGTGATCGGCGCCGCGCTGGCCCGGCGGGCATCCGTGCGGCCGAAGCCTTGATCGTGGCTGGAGTTTATGATGCAGGCTTTGCACGCTTCCGGCGGCAAAGGAGGCGCTGACCCCGTCAATCATTAGACGATCCGCGCAGTAAGGGAGGCGAAGTGATGGCAGAAGTAAGAAGGCGCTAATCTTGGCGAACAGGCAAGTGCTCGCTGAGACCGACCAAAATCGGGCTGCTTTAATCCGGTCGGTAGTTCCAGCTCTGGTCCGATACCGGCACTACCTGTAGGCGCCCGAGCTGCTCGGCAGCCAGTCGGCCGTGGCGATCTGTTCACCCGCGGGCGCATGTCGGGTTGAACCGCGAATAGACGGCGTGCCGAGATTGAAGACCTGAAAGAGAAGCCAACCGCAGACCAGCACGAGCACGACCTTGCTCAACTACGTCTTCGCTCTTGCGCTACGCGTTCAATGGGCTGACATAACCTATGTCCTGATTCGGAATCTGTCACGCAACAAGGCCGAAAGGACGAACAGACCGGGCCGACCCAACGGCGGCCCTCGGTTACTCGTTTTCGTCCTTTCGCAATTCCCGCCCGATCCAGAGGTAGGCCATTCGAAATCGCACTATTTAGCAGCTGGTTCCGGCGTCGCGAGGAGAGTCTGCCATGTGGCCAGAGCTCGGGACAAGTGTCGGTCCATCAATCCCACCGCCAAGTCGGTGTGACGGCCCTCGATGGCTTCAAGTATCTCGCAATGGTCTTCATAAGCCTTCTTGCCACGCGCGTAGTCTGAAAAGTATATTATACGGCGCTGTTTTGAAAATTCGTAAAATAACTTCACCGTGCGAAGCAGTATTGTATTGTGAGTTGCGGATATGATACCAAGATGAAACGCTGTATCCTCATCTTCAATTGTTTTTTTACTATCAATTGCAAGCTTAGTTTTGCGAAGTATTTTCTTCAGATGATCGATGTCCTGATCTCGCCTTCGGTCGCAGGAAATACGGACGCTCTGCAATTCCAGAATACTTCGCACTTCAAACACGTCCGCGGTCTCTTCAGGCTGGAACGGTAGGCCAGAAGAAGCACGAAGAACGAGGGCCTCAATGCTGCTTTCATCAGAATTTCTAAGATAAATTCCGGAGTTAGGCCTCCGCTCAATCACGCGCATCGACTCTAGAGCAGCCAAAGCCTCGCGAACGGCCCCGCGACTGACATTAAACCTGTCGGCAAAGTCACGTTCCGAAGGCAACCGTTCGCTCGGCTGATAGCGACGCTCATCGATGAACGAGAGTATTCTCCCTACAACGTTCGGGACACCGGCAATTCTATCGCCTTCAATCTTTTCAAGCATATTTTGGTCTTTTTCCAGCCGTTCGTTCATTCCAATCAGGTCCATCTCGATACACGCGGATCACTTGGCAGCTCAAGGCCAAAGTACCAGTGAAACCCAAATCGGTCTACCAAATTGGTAACTCCGATTCCGAGTCTACGTCGGGGGTCATGGAAAGGCCAGCTTGGAACGCAACGAACCTAGTGTCACTTAGCAATTGAAAGGGTTCTTCCCCACTTTGTGGGTGGCGATTTTGGTCAGGCGGCAGCACGCGTGCCCTGAGCAGCTCCAGGCCAGCTCAGCCATACATTGCACGCTTGATTGCCTTCAGGCGGATGATTTGGCCTTCCGCTTGGCCGTTGCTCCAGGGCAGCTCAATGGCGTTGTAGACGGCGTCAAGATCGCGGTGCAAGACGCGTGCGAACCGCTCAATTGCGACCAAACGCGAGTTAACGGCATCGTCAATCCAGCTGTCGAGCCTGTCCGGATCGCGGCTGCAAAGATTCCGCAGAAGCGCATGCCAAGGCTGCGCATCAAAACGAACTCAGGCGAGCCCTGATTCAAAGCATCGACCCTTCTCGCCTGGCTGATCGTCAGCATGCTTCGCGGCTTCATGCAAGAGGGCAGCTGCGCCTACCGGCGAGATCACATGGCCGGTCTCCGGATCGCATATCGGGACAGCATCGCGGCCCGGTTAGGGCAAATGCCGAAAGCTGGTCCGGCGGTGGAAACAACCCAGCTGTCATCGTCAGGGAGCGAGATACCCAAAGCTTTGACCCCTGGGCCGGGCGACCATTTCGTTTTCGTTTTCGCTTGCATGCCCGCTCATAGCGGCAGCATGTCTAACGGCAAGTGAACACGCAAAGTGAGGAAGACCCAACAAACTGAGAATCGCACTGAGAATTTGGCACTTATCCGAGAACGCCGCGATGACTATAATGGCGGTTTTGGCTGAGTGCATCAGCATTAGGAGATCTTACAAAGGGTTGCTCCGTGTCAGCAGCCGTTAAGCGCCAAGACCCGTCCAAAAGATTCTCAGATTAATTGCCACAACTCGCCGGACCACCTGCATTCTGACGATTAAGTGCCAACCGACAGCCCCTGGCCGACGGACGTGCGCTGCCGGAAACAAATCGGCACGTCCTCTCGAAATCATGGCCCGGCTTGGAACGCCCGAGGCCCTAGTTGATCGATGATGCCAAGCCCGACGATCTATGTGGAGCAGTGCGCCGCCGAATCGAGAAAGACTACCGTCGAGATAGCGTCAGCAGGCGTTGGTATCGGGTGTCCTTCTCAAGACGTGGGCTCTTCTCGGCAATATGCATCAAGGCACGATCCAGCCCGTTTGGAACAATCGCCCCCTCCTCCGTCCCCACTGTTTTATCCAGTATCGACAGGAACGCGGCGGCATCTTCAGCGGAATCCACGCCACTGATTGTCTTATCCGACCGATCCAACACGCCATACTCATAGAGTGACCAGGTATCGAATGGTGTGAGGTATGGGAGGATGAGGTTTGTCGCTTCCGCAAAATGTGGTCTGGCCTTTGCTGGGAAGTCCGCGAGTGCGTCCGACAATGCGGGGGATGACAATGTCAGCTCCTTCGGCCAGACGTCTTCAAACACCTCCTTGATTAAGGCGAACCGTTGCGACGGGGTCGGCGGTGGTTCGACGCCTGGGTTCTCGAGATAGTTTTTCATGGCCCGGAGAGCATTTGTGCGGACTTCGTCTCCCCCTATGCGCAACAGCTGCTGCGTAAGGCGGATCGGAATGGCAGGATCGCGACTTTCGCGCTTGTCCAGGATCGTCGCGTAAATTGCTCTTCTGGCAAGGGCGCCACGAACTTCCGCAGCCATCTCGTTTCCCGCTGCCACTTCAACCAGCATCGGACCGACCTGTACCAAAACATCGCGGGCGGGCATGTATCGGGTATCTGCGAAGGCCCGCCATAGGTCGCCGTTCTCGCCGCGTGCCTCAAGCAATGGCGCCAGCAAGTTTTTCCGTGTCCAGGCCTGATCGGCCGACCAAAAATATTCGAAGAACATCATCGTCTGGTATTGCGCTTGAAGCTTCGCTTCACCCGTTGCCTGTTCTAGGGATAGAAGTGCCTCTGACCAAGGCGGTTGCGCGAGTGTCCCGGGTTTAAAGGCTGGTATTGCTCTAATGAGCCCGTGGACTAGCTGGCCGACGGGCGTCGAGTACGACCGATCGCCCAGCCGGCTATCGGACCCCGGCGCTCTGTTGGTTTCAATAACAGCCACGGGCCAAAGCGCGAGCCACGCGCGGATGTAATCGCCTTCGCCATTCAACAGGCGGTCCCAGATCGAGATCCACGTGGTAAGGCCCGATAGGGCCTCCTGCAGCGTTTTCACGTCCGTGCCGGCGATCTCACCGCACGCCCTCAGCGCTGTAGGAACTAGCGCTTGGTCCTCCGCGGTGGCGGTATCTCTCCCCGCATTAATGTCCTGCGGCCGGAAACTGTAGCCGAATGCTTGCCAAACTTTCGCACGAGCCGGCGAGTATGGTTTACCTGCAAGCAGGTCCAGGATCAGGTCTGGATTGCGGCCTATATAGTCGGATGCAGCTCGGCTGTTGTTGTCCCATCCATCGTCGCCCAGCTGTCGCGCTAGTTCTTCAATCAAACGCGACGGAGGAACATCAGCGAACGCGGGATCGCCGCCTCGATCATCTTTGAATGACCTCACGCCCGCCGCGAAGTCTTGCGTGACGGATGCCAAAGCGATTTGCTGAGGTTGCTCCGAAGCTGCTTTTTGCAGCCAGTCTTCGGCCTTGGCGGAAAGGTGCCCGCCGGCGAGCTTTATGCGCTGAAGTTCCGTCATGCTGAGCCGGACCAGAGCATTTTTAGCTTCGTCTTTCCCGAGGCGCTTTCTTAGACGCCCCGCCGGTTCTCCTTTTAGTATTCGCCGTTCCAGCTGTTGGGTAACCTCTTCCGGAAGCGAGTTCCAACGTACTGCCCGCAACTCGGCAATCTCCGGAAACGCGTGTGGCCACCAGAATTCTTGGTCATCGAGTTTTGTGAGGAACTCGGCGACGTCAGTTGCTCCGATCATTGATTCGTCGCGTGCGACAGCCGCCCATAGGCGCTTGTAGAGCTTTGAGCGATCAGTATCCCACGAAGACACGACGCGAGAAGCTGCCTTCTTGTCGAGCAGCGCGAGGCGTTTCACGACCGCGAAAAGAAGCTTGGTGGTGGGTGCAAAGCCCTGTTTGTGGCGATCTGGCTCGCCCCCGCCGTCAGCGAATTGCTCTGGCGGCACGTAATATACGCGCTGGACAAGCCAGCTCATCGGATCTGCGTCGCCGATGTAACCAATCCGACGGGCTTGGTTCAGCCCGCTCAAAAGAGCAGCATTCAGCGCAACAGCGAGCTCGAACAGAAAGTCCCTGTCTTCCGACTCGCCAAGACCTATCTCCTCCGGCGCAATGCCCCGTCCGCCTTCCATCGACACCCAGAAAATGTCGCGGACGCGCTTTGGCTTCTTGGGCAGCTTGTGCCCGAACGCTTCATATTTCTTGCCGTTCTCAACTCGAATCCACGGCCTGACCGCGGCGACTATGAGACTGATAATCTCGGTGGGGCTACCGCCGGTTCTCAGTTCGTGTTTTATCAGAAGCCGATCTTGAGAGGCGTCTCCCGAAGGACCGTCCCAGAACTCGAAGAGATATTGCCATGCTTGCAGATAAGGCTCGGCAATTTCTTTCACCCTGTATTCGACCAAATCCCGCAGCGCCGTTCGCTCCGCAATCTGGTCTGGGCGCAGTGTTAGCGCCCACTCAAGAATACTCCGGTCGGACAGGCGCTCGATCGCGAAAGCTCGAGTGTTCTGAGCGATTTTCGCGTCCACATCGTTAAGTCTCGCGGTTCTCATCTATCGCCCTCGCGCTAAATCGCGGACCAACTGGTTGAGGATGCCAAGCCATTTCGGCGAGGCATCCTTAGATGCGAGGAGCCTGCTGAGTTCGGCCTGTTCGCTCGGATTTGATCGTCCAATGTAGTAGCGAATAAACGACTGCGCAGCTTGGCCACCCGGGCCGTCGGGATCAAGTTTGGCGATCGCCACTAATTGCTTCTGGATCCGGGACGCGTTCCGTTTGTCCGGGATAATCTCGGACCAGCGGGTCAGGACTGCCCCAAGAGCTTTGTGGTTGTCCGCTTTGTCATAGGGGATCGGTGTAATCCCACGTGACTTCCATTCGACGGGCGTCCGCTGATCCGTCGGATCGCAACCGACGAATGCATAGCGTGGTTTCAGGTCGACGAAGTGCCGCTCGTCCGCAGCGATTGCGTTGAGCAGGTACCGGACTGGCGAGTCATTGGCGCTGTAACCGACCAGCACCAAGTGGAAAATGCGGGCTGCATCGTAAAGGAACGACGTGATGATTTGCCGCCGCAAATACGCGTCGCCGAAATCCTGATCGGTCAATATGAGAGCCGATCCACGCTGAGATTTGAGCGGCAGCATGCCGTGTATGTGCAGTATTCCCGAAAACTCCGTGCTGCGGCTGGGATTTGGGATTTCACCGAGAGCATAGGCGTCGGCAGAATACTTCTCGCGCTTTGCCGCGATGCTAAGGAGGCGGTCGAAGTTCGTGGTGACGAGCAGGGTTTCTCCGTACCTCTGCCCGAGGCGCACTAGCGCCGTGTGTAAAGGGTTGGGTTCGACTGTCCGCTCCAGGACCTTCCGTGCGGCGCGGCGCAGGGTGCTCATTTTGCTTGGGTCGCCATCGATCCGACGTTCCAGCATGCCGAGGACCACGTCATATTCATTCTGCGCGAAGAATTTTAGCTCCGTCCGCTGCTGGTCCGTTAACATTCCAGTGATCTCGTGCCACTTCGGCGGATCCGTCTTCTTCCGAAGCTCCGCCAAAGGCGCCTTCATTGCGGGGTCGATCTCCGCATAGATGTCTGCAACCAGACCCCCGAAGTCGGGAAGTGACGATGGCGGGGGGTAAGATGCACCAGCACCAACGATGAAAAGGACCTCGCCACGATCTCTGGCAACGAGCAATTCCGGAGGGAGTGGCGGGAGGTCGGCGCCAAGAACAATGGGTGTGGTCATACGGGCAGATACGTTGATTCGAGCGAGGCAATCTCAGCTTCTATAATCAAAGTTGCACGGAACGCTAATTGAAATTAATCGGAGATTTTTGAGCGCCAAGGGGTTTCACGAGAGGCGTTACACCGAGATCCTGTGGACGAACGAGGCGACGCGCCCGTTTCGAACAGCTCGCTCGGCCACGGTGATAAAAACTTACCAGCCGTTAAGCATATGTATTAACGTCTTGAAATTGCACAAACAGAACATATCATGGACTTTATTTCCGTCACCTAGACATCCATTTTCGGTTGCGGTTACTATCGATAGGGACCCAGTATCGATAGTGATGGATTTGGAGTCGCAAACCACCTAGAATCGTCCGAAAGCACAACGAAGACGTAGCGAACACCGTCGACGACCGGCTCCGATTTGCGCTCGAGAAGCTCCCGAACATCGCCCACGACGACACCGGCCAGGGGCGGCGGGTGGCGAACTTCCTGCTTGCCTGGTGGAACGCCGATGCGCTCGCTGGCTTCGACATCGCCGACCTGTTTGCCGTCGACCGCGACGTCTCCGAGGACATGGCCACCGTGTTCACCTGGCTGGCGCGGCAGGAGGACGCGGTCTACCCGACCGACTATCGCGGCGAGATCGAGGCGATCATCGCACGGTGGCGACCGGAGCCGGCGTGAAAAGGACGGAAGTCAATGGCAGGTTCAATCGGTCCGGGCCGTCGGCGTGTGCCGCTGCGCGCGGGCGAGTTCGACGAAGCGGCGCTTCACCTCGGCAAACAGCGCCGGCGGCAACGGCCCGAAATAGCCGCTGTCGCTATCGACCGGCCGGATGTCCGGCCCCGGCCAGGCGAAGCGGTTGCTTTCGGAAAGCACAATCCAGGAGCGCTCGTCATCGAGCCCAAGCCGGCGCTTGGTTGCCGGCGGGATCTCGATCGCTTCGTCGGCCCGGGCCGGCGGCGTGTGGGTGATCGGCAGCACCCGCACCAACGGCGTGCCGTCCTCGAGCGTGGTGACCAACGCCAGCACCAGACAGGGTCGATCCTTGTCGCCCTCTTCGCGGCCTTCGAGATGTTGCCAGTGCCAGAGATAGGAATAGCGGAAGACGTGACCGACCTTGATTTCAGTCGGCAGCATTCTTGCCCGTCAGCAGTTCGGCATTGAGATGATCGAAGCCTGGCTCCATTTCGGATTTTTCGACCGCGGCGATGTCATCGTCGCTCAGTTCCGCCGTCGCCTCGACGCGACGGTCGCGCCGCGACAGCCGCAGATAGTCCTCATAGGCGATCAGCACGGTGCGCGGCCGGCCGTTCTTTGTGATGATCACCGGCTCACGCACGGCGGCATCCTGATAGGCCCCGAAGCTCTTGGAAACCGCCGCGGCGGTCACGGTCGACGTCATGTCAAAACTCCTTTTTCCGGAATATACTGATTTTCCGTAATTTCCGCAAGATCGCGAAGACTAGGGTCAATGATCGACAATCATAGAGCGTCCGAATCAGACAGCCAAGCGATCCACCGCCGTGCGGAACAGCTAGACGCGCTCGACGCCATCCGCCCGTTCGACCGGCGCGACCAGCTCGCCGCCTTGTTGACCGATGACGATGTCGAAACCCTGAAGCACCTCGCCAGCGAAGGCATGGGCGAGAACACGCTTCGGGCACTCGCCTCCAATCTCGGCTAATCTCGAGGCCTGGTGCCAGCTGGCGACCGGCTCTCCGAGCGTTACTGAGCGTGCCAAGGGTCACGGGAAACCTTCATGCGTCTGGTCCTCTTGGCGTCGCATCCGTCATCAGCATTCCCGCTTCAAATATGCTCCTTTGGGAACGCGCCTATCGTGGCCACAGCTGAGGAACTTTCCAGGGATTGAAACCCGAACCCTAATGGGCCGTGCCCTACACCCGGGTACCCGCGGGCATGCAGTTCGAAAGACACCACGCAGGAGCCTTCAAAACCTAAGTACCAAGATCGTCTCGGAGGAACTCTTCCCACTCGTACACAACCTCAATGGCTTGGGGTTTGCAAGCCATCGCAGTTCTCCCGCTCTGTTGCTCTGCATCACCGCAGCTTCACGTTATTCGTCCACAGCGATGTCTCAGCCGCATTTGTATCTCTGTTAGACCGCGGAGACGGGTAGGCCTGTCGCCTCGCCTTTCCAGTGAGACCCCACAGGTAGCCTCTGGCCGAGGTGATGTGGCTGAGCGCTCAAGGATGCAGGATGCACGCCATTATCGCCGCTGGACCATCCGCGGCTCGTCCGGTCGGTTGAATGGGTCCAGTCTTCTAGTCTGCCGCCTGTGCGGCTGCTAGACCTTCGAGAGTGCGCTGCTGAGTTGTCGTTTCGCTCAGACCAGCGGCTTAAAACAACGGAAGCAGAAACCGGCGCAACCTACTTAGCGGGTTCCGATGGAGCCGCTCGCATCCAATAAAGCATATCTAGTTCTTTCTCGGCAAAAAGAAGTAAATCAGGCGCCGGTTGCAAATTTGGGTCGGAAGTGAGGGTCGTAACGGCGGCCCTTACAGACTCGACGTCTTGATTCAGCTTTGCGGCCATGTTCGTGATATCTTCACCGCCTATTACGGCTCTTTTCACCAACGATTCAGGCGATGACTCCTTGAAGATCTCATCAATGACCTTCTTCACTTTTTGAACGGAAGCCAGGTTTTCATCAAGACCGATGCTCAGTAAAGCTTCGAGATTCTTTAAATCTGAAACAAATCTCTCGTAAGTCGCGGCTAACTGAGCGTCGAGCGCACTCTTCATTGTCGCCTGATGTTTGCTAAAAAGCTCATCGTGCCAAACGGCTTTCAATTCATCAAAACTCTTTTTTGTGTCCTGAGATGAAACATCCTTGAACCCGGCTTTTATAAGCGCCGGGTAAATAGTCTCGTTCCAACCGAAGGCCACCATGTCATCTATGCGAAATGTACTGTGGCCACTATACACTTCAAGTCCGCCGCCATAGGGCACGGTCACACTCACGGCAGCTTCAATGTCTTGAGCGGGCTTACTCACTTTGCCCGTAGCCGTATCAAAGACCACATCCAAATGAAGCGCCAGTCGAACATCGATCTTCGCGGGGTATCCACCCACTTGATCGAGATTGCTGATTTCTAGAGTTTGAATACACGCGCTGATATAGGCTGCACGATGTCCCGACTGTTCGATAAGGGGAAGTTCCTTCGCCATGGCATTCAAGATCTGGCGGTCCCAAGCTAAGCGGTTGGGGTCGGTGGTGGTCGCGCTTTTTCTGAGCTTTTCGGTGACCGAGTTCCGCGCTCCTTCGTAATCTCCTTCCGCGCCCCAATTGCCCTTCTCATAGGAGATGTCCACCACGTAGGGACCTGCGTTACGAAGATAAGTTTTCCAGTTTGTTAGCGTGGCCGTCTTGTCGAGGCAGAACGGTACGGACTGTGCGAACATGCTGTAAGGGTAATCACGGTTGAAGGGTTGGCTGAATTCTTTTACCGCATCCACCGGAGTTTCTTGTCGCGCCACTTCTGTTTGTATTTTTTGAACTACTTCGCCGTACAAATCTGTGATACGGTTTAAAAAATGTCTAATTCGGTCGCCGCGCAGTGTTGGTTTGCCGTTATCGTACGTTAACAAGAGAGTTTCTCGAAAGGTTTT
This sequence comes from Shinella sp. GW835-FHT14H05, assembly GCF_058793575.1. NCBI lineage: Bacteria > Pseudomonadati > Pseudomonadota > Alphaproteobacteria > Hyphomicrobiales > Rhizobiaceae > Shinella > Shinella sp. GW835-FHT14H05. The sequence goes on from NZ_JBXAFY010000023.1 coordinate 28,312, forward strand.
TAACTCCTGACCTGCGCGTACCAATTCGTCGCTTCGTAATGTGACTAAGCCAAACTGTTCTTTGTTCACATCGAGGACTGAAATGAATTCGGGCTGCAGTCGTAAAAGCTTCGCTAACAACGTTGCACTTTGATACCAAACGGCTGGATGCGCTAGCGAGCGGGTATATTCGATTCCATCGGGATCTACAGCTTTCCGCAGCTGTTCGTAATAATCACTGTAGGGAAAGAACTTGGCGCCATAAACGTCGGACGTGGCAACGGAGCCCAATGGCGTGCTCGCCAAGACCGATCGAGCATGGATGGTACCTCGATCCAAATATGTATTCACGCAGGTAATAAATGTGTTCTTCTCTAAGCGTAAGTAATCGCCACCGCCAGCCGGTAAAAAACAATTCCGGTCCTGTTCCGCAAAAGCAATGTCTACCAGCGATAGCATCTGTCCTTGAATGGTCACCGAAATCATATTGAGTTGCTGTTGCAAGCCCGCTAACAGCTGAGTTATCTGAGCTTGATTGTCGAGGCTCGCATTCAGGCGTGCAAGCGTTTGCTGGATGAATCCGCTTAATTTCGTATCAATCTGATTGAGGCGAGTGCCCAGTTCGAATCGCATATCTTCGATCTGCTTGGAAATCCGCGCGAGCATGGCGAAGATCGCGGGATACGGGCTCTCCGGTGCCTTGGCGGTTTTGATTGCCGAATAAATCATAACCGCGGCGAATAAATAGACATTCGCGCACGCGACAGGGCCCATCGTTTGCGCGGTGGAAAGCATCTCCATCGCCTTAGAAGCCTTAGCGAGCTTGTCGACCATTTCGGCTTCTTTTGGGTTATTCGTGAGAGTCAGAATATAGCTTAGGCCTGTCAGCCCATCGCCGACGTCGTGAAACACTTCGCCCGCAGTGACATCCACCTTCGGTGGTACAAAGTCCGTATCGCCCGCGGCGGCGCGCGCCTCGGTCTGCTCGTTGCGCTCCTTCAGCGCGGCTTCCATCGCCGCCAAACCCCTTTTGATATCGGTGTTTCCTTCAATAAGGGACTTAACATCTTTCGCCGTCTGAACTTGGCGCATAATCATCTCGCCGCGTTTGACGCCGGGATGATCGGCGCGGTCGGCTTTGGGATCGGGAATCCTGTCTTTAGCTAAATAGACCGCAAGCATTTTCCCCGTCGAAGTTCCGGCGCGAACCTCCTCGAAAGCCCAAACCATTGCAGATGTCGCCATGACATCCGGCAATCGAGGGTTTTGAGGGGAAATGTCCAAGGCATCAAAGCCAGCTTTAGTTAAAAATGGAGAAATCGCGACACCCACTCCACCGGCGTTCATGGTCGCAAGGCCGAGCGCGGCGGTAAACGCCGCTTCTCCATATGTGCCTTTGAGTGTGAAGCCTTCGATCGCGTCCTGTTGCTTTAGGACGCTGATTTCGATGAAGCGCTCTTTGGTCATCTTAAGTTCGAGGAAGTTCGCCACCGCGGCTTGTGGACTCACAGGGTTCCACTGGGAATACGGAAGATTAGGATCGCGATCATAGGCCGCCGCAGCGTTCTTCGCGGCGAAGGCTAAAGCTGCAAACTCGTAGGGTTTTGAGTGGCCAGGGTTCGAAAGCATCTCGTTGATGACTAAGCGATCCTGCTGCTCGGGCGTGAATTTAGGAGCTTCGTCAGCGGAAGCTGACGAAGCAATTCCAAAAACGATCGCGATAGACACCAAAAAAAGTTTCATGAGGAGCCCGATCGTGCGAATGCGTAGAAATGATTGTACAGGACGGCGTCATCCCGTAAAAGTAAATCCTTACATTAGCGGCCCACGCCAGAACTGAACGATACAGCGCAGGCCACGCCCAGTGCCGGGATCGCGCAATGTGAGGGAGCGTCAGGATGCATGCCGCCTGGTCGGGGCATTCGCCCGCATCAACGCCATTAGCATCGGCCCGAGCGAGAACTCTCCGCGTTCGGCCTTTCGCGTCAGATCGCGCAAGTAGCCGCCGGGCGAGTTAATGTGCGGTTCCCTTGCGAGGATGCAAGCAATGACCGACGCGGCGTTCTCCGGCCCGAGGACTTCGCAGGCCTGCTGATACGCGCTCGGACTGACGCCGAGCATCGATCTGACGACCACCGCGGCCGACATCAGGTCGCGCCAGCTTTCCACGACGCCATTCGGCCCATAGTCACGGATCTCCGGGCAGGCCTGCAGCACCATTGCCAGTGGAAATGCTTTAATCGGCTCACCCGCCGGCCGGATAGCTCGGCTCGATTTCGCCCCCTGCTCTTTTCGAGAGCTAGGTTCAAGTTCATAGCTGGATTCGGTATTTGAATTCTGTATGTGACGTTCATTTTGAACAGCATTGCTGGCCGTTTCTTCGAAATCTTCCTGAATTTCCAACCGGTTGAGGATTTCCTCTCGCAGCATCTCCATTTCCTCGAGGATTTGCTGTAGATCGGCAGCCGTCGGCGTGCGGGGGATGCGCCCGGTCAGGCCGAGGAATATCTCCTCGATGCGTCCCCAGTCGCCGGCAGCCCCCTCCTCCATCGCGGCGCTGATCAGCTTGCGGACGTCGCGTCGGCAGATCGACAGCGCTTCTTTGGTGATGCGTAAGCGCTTACGCTCGGCGGCAACCTGTTGTGCGGCGTGCGCTAGTTCCTCGGCGCGCGCGAGCAGCGGCGCCAGGCTGAAGCCGAACGCCTCCTCGATCGCGCCGCTCTCGTCCTTGCGGGCGTAGCGCTTGCCGTTGGCGCTATCCTTGCGATGGATTAGACCAGCGTCGACGAGCGCGGCGAGATGCCGGCGCAATGTCGTGCCGGCAATGCCGTGCGCACGCACGGAGAGCTGATCGTTCGACGGGAAAACGACGAGGCCGCGGTCCTCCGAAAGCTCGTTGTCCGGATAGAACGTCAGCAGTGCATCGAGGACGGTGAGCGCGCGGTCCTGGATGCCGAGCACCGCCCTCGCCTCGCAGACGTCACGAAACACCTTCCATTTGTCGGCGGTCTTGCCGGATTTGATTTCGGCCGTCCGCATCTGCCCTCTAACTTGGGCAAGCGAAACCGGCCGCCGCCCGAAGGGCGTCGTCACACTTCCAATCTGCATTTCCTTCACCTTTCAGAAGGCAAAAGAAATCCGCGCACCAAAACGGCGCCAAAGACTCTTGACGGGGATTCGTGGAAATGCGATTCTCAGATTGCTTAGATAAGAGAGAGGCTTCCACGACGGCGACGTTTGGGGGCCTTTTTCTTTTGCGGTTCTATGTCTCCTATTTGCTCCGATTGTCAGCTGACAACTTGATTAGTCCGCTGATTTTCCGTGTTTTTCCTGCTCAAACCTCGCAACGAACTCATGCATGTGCGTGGAAAGGAATTCTGCAAATTCTGCCGATGTTACCGTGATCTTCGAACCGCGGGCATTGCGTTCGATCGATGCGAGCGGCAAGCCCTTTTTGGTTCGCACCGCTTCAACATCCTTCGATTTCTTCTCGGCTACCATGACAGCCTTCCACAGACGATCGAATCGCTTGTTGGTCTCGTCCGCCAGAAAATCAGGCGCCTGCATTTCCTTCTCGAGCCGTTTCGCCGACGCACTGTCCTTCAGCCTTTCCGCGAAAGCCAGCCAGCGCGGCCGCCCGACTTTGGGAGCCGGGCCTACAGCCAGCATAATTTCAGATGGGACACCTTCGGCAACTTGCAACAGCCGCGAGATCTCCGGCTTATCGACAGACAGTGCCTTGGCAATCGTATCGCGAGAGAACCCGTGTTCTTCCAAACGTCGTGCGAAGAGAGCCCGTTCAATGAAACTGAGGTCGACACGAGGACCATTCTCCTGGCCCTGTGCGAGAATAACTTCCTCATCAGTCAGGTTACGGACAATTGCCTTGACGGATCTGCCGAGGTCGTCTGCTGCACGCAGACGTCTGTGGCCGTAGGCCGCCTGATAGTAATTCGGCTTGGCAGGGTGAGGCCTGACGAGGATAGGCACCTGCTGGCCGCTCTCCGCGATCGACGCCTTCAGGTCGTCAAATTGCGGATCCGCTTCGAGCGGTATACGATCCCGAATGAACGAGACCTCTACGAGAGCGGGATCGAGTTCGACGACCTTGTCGCCCGCCGCGATCGCTTCGCGCAATTCCTTGGCCGCCGCCGCCTCCTCGTTCAAACGACCGAGCGACAGGTTCATAGCGCGGACAGCGCCGGCTGGCTTGTGTGCCACCGGCGCCTGCGGAGCTTCCGTCTTGGTCTGCTCGGCCGAGCTCACCATGCTCTTGAGGATGTCTCTGCCTTTCATGCCCTACCCCATGAAGTTCGAATAAGGGTCTCCACCTCGGAATTCACGCTGTCCATCGCTTCAACGGCCCTGTCGTAGGTTTGGCGGTGCATCGTTTCCCGGCCCGCCTCGTAGATCGTCTGCTTGGATAGGCCAGCGTCGGAGACGGCGGTCGACTTGACCATCATCGAAGTCAGAACGCGTTCGCCAAAAAGGCTTCTGAGAAACGCAACGATTTGTGCCTGAGGTCCGTCGTTGGGTTCGTACCTGGTCACCAGGTACCGCATCCAATCGTAATCAAGATTACCTCCGGCCTCCTTTACCACCCCGAGCAGATCGGAGGTCATCGAGAGGAACTGGTTCATCGATGCGACATCGAGCATTTGCGGGTGAACGGTGATCAGAACCGAAGTTGCCGCACAAAGTGCCGAAAGCGTGAGGAAGCCAAGTGTCGGCGGGCAGTCGATGACTACGACATCATAGCGATCCTGTAGATCCATTAGCGCATTGCCGACACGCATGAAGAACATGTCGGTATCGGCGGAGTCCCGAGATGCCAGAGCCCGCGGCGTGTCATGTTCAAACTCGTGAAGCTCCAGGTTCCCCGGTATCAGATCCAACCCGGCGAAATAAGTTTGCCGGACCACCTCCCCTACTGGACGCCGTTCGGCGTCGTAGCGGATAGCACCGTAGAGCGTCTCATTGTCGTTCACATCGAACTCAGGCTGGAAGCCGAGCATGGCTGACATGGAGGCTTGAGGATCGAGGTCGACCGCCAAAACACGATAGCCGCGCAACGCAAGATACTGGGCCAAATGTGTTGCGGTCGTTGTTTTGCCAGAGCCGCCTTTAAAATTGGTCACCGCGACCACCTGAACGTGATCGCCTTCGCGGCGGCCGGGCAAGTAGGCTGGCTTCGTTCGTCCGAGAAGCTGCCGGATCATGTTCACTTCTTCAAGCGAGAACGTCCTTCGGCCTGCGGCCGTCTTTTCGGATGTGACGGCCTCTTCCTGCGAGGCAATATGCCGGACGTAGCTGTCAGTGACACCGAGAAGCTTTGCGGCCTCCGTGCTACTGAAACGCCGAAGCGTTTTCTTTGCGTTGGGCGAGAAGAGCTTCTCGAATAAGATCTGTAGCTGGCCACTGAGCGAGGCCGAGTCGTGCGCTATGGTTTCGTCAATTGAAACACGGACGCGCTTCTGTTGGTTTTCAACAATCGCAGCTTTTGTCGCCATTCACGCAAAATCCAGAAATTCATTGAAGTTTCCGCAAATGATCTTGAATCGCGCGTTGGCGTCAAGGAGTTTTTAGTTAATTGAAATTAACGGTTGTGGCAAACCGGATTCGATGCATGAAATCAGAGACTTACCTGAATTGTCAGGTGACAACTCCAGTAGATAGAACATGCCGAAAGCCGCTGTTGAATTCGATTCTGCGAACGAATCGGTTGCAGGTGTTGCGACTCACCAATGAGTCGAACGACCACAAGCGACCGGTAGTGGCCGGTCGCGAAGCGATCACCCTCCCCAGGAATAGGCTCTCTCCCAAGGCAGTCTGGCGGGATGCGACGTTGCACAGGCACTCGCTCTATGAGGTGCAAAGGCCGAGGAACAAGGCCGCTAAGCGGCCCTGCTCTGCTCCCGCGCTTGCAGCCCGCGCAGATAGTCGGCTGCGGCCTGGGCTTTGGCGGCCGCGGCGATGATCGCCCGCTTGTCGTTCTTCAACGCCTTGAGCCAGCTTTCCAGATAGGTGGCGGTATTGTCGCGAGGATCGTGGGCCACTCCAAGATCGGCGCAGAGGAATGAAGCGGAGAGCTCGGCAACCAGCTCCTCGATCGCGTAGCTTTCACTGCCGAATCGGCCGCTCAAGTCACGGTCCAGGCGATGCTTTGCGCCTGACCAGTGCGACAGTTCGTGAAGCAAGGTCGAGTAAAGGTGAACCTCGTCGACGAAGCGTGCCCGATCGGGCATGAGGATATCGTCGGGGGCGGGACGATAGCACGCGGTTGTTCCGCCGTAGGTGATCGCCGCGCCGGTGTTGCGGACGAAGGCTTCGACAGTCTCGAGATGCGGGACTGGCGTCGCCGGCAGCTCCTTGACCGGTCGATAGAACCGGTCTGGAAGGTTCTCGATCTGCTCGACGTTGAAGACCGTGTAGCCCTTGAGATACGGGATTGCGCGTTCGTCATCATCCTCGCGCTCCTTGGGGGTGAAGGTGCCGTACTTGACGACGAGGGACCCTTTCTCGCCCTTTCGAACCTGGCCGCCGAGATCCTGAGCTTGGCGGTAGGTCATCCAGGTGTTTTCCTCGTAGCCGGCGAGCTCGCTTGCGAGCCAAAGCATCAGGACGTTGATCCCGCGATAGGCTTCGCCGGTGGCGCGGCGCGGAACGAGGGAGCCGCGGCTGTTTCCGCGCCAGGGCCGGATCCACGGCTTTGTTCCGGCTTCAAGCTGCTCGATGATGGCATCGGTGATGCGCTGGTAGGTGTCCTTGATGCTCTGCATTGCCGTCTCCTTCCGTTGGTTGACGGCAGAAAACGGAGATAGCCGAAGCGAGCCCATGCACCCGAAGGGCCGCAACAGAGTGGAGGACCGCGCCAGCGGTTGCGTGGGGGAGGGGCTATTGTAGCTTGTCCGTCAAATCACCCAACGGAAGGAGAGGACGCAGAACATCGGCGCCTTCGGCTCACGGATAGCTCTTGCAGCTAAAGAGCCGGTGGGCAGGTTACCGCTCGCGATCGTCGTCATCACGCTCCCGACTGCGGTGTGCCGCCATTTGCGCCTCGATCGCCTTCAACTCCGGGTTATGGTCCTGCTGTGGCTGCCGCGCTGGCGCCGGCTGCGATTGCGCGTCCTGGGCCGGCTGCTCTCGCCTCACTCGGGAAAAGTCCGACCGGGCAGTGAAGGTGACCTCCTCCTCGTCTGGCAACTTCTCCGGCAGGTCCGCGCGATCCGCGACGACAATCCCTTGATCGGTCACAAGGCTGGCAACGCGATTGTCGTGGCCGAGAATCTGGCCAGTGATTTCTTCTCCGGCGCGGGCAGTGCGAACATGATGGTGCAGAGGCTCTTCACCGACCTCCCGCAAGTCTTCGAATGCGGATCGAATGGCCTCCCGACGGCCCGGGTTCATCGCGTCCTCAATGACGTGCTTCATCACGGGACTGGACGGGTCGTTCGTGGTCTCGATTGACGCCTCGATCATGCGCGGTTCGGTAATTACGGAGAAGTCGATCTCGTGGCCGTAATGGCGGCCAAGCTCGGAAATAAACGCTTCCTGGGCACGTCCATTTCCCTCTCTGAATGGATGCACATAGTTCAGCTCTGAGAGGACTCTTCCGGCCCGCTCAGCGAATTCCTCAGCCGTTGCATTGCGAAGGGCCTGCGGATCTCGGATCGGCTTCAGCGCCTCGTCCAGGCCCATTTCTAGGCGCGAGCCGGGCAGGAAGGACGTGCCGCCCTTAGAGAGGCTACCGATCGGCTCTACGCGCTGCCCCTCAACAATCGGACTTTCGTTTCGCGTATGACCGGCCCATTCGTACACATCCTGAAAAATGTAGCCGTGGATCGCCTTCAGGTGGGCTTCGTCAAAATTGCCTTTCGGGCCGTCGCCTTCAGCAATTTCCTGCATCCGCACCGCGGTCGCGCGATACTCTTTCACGCGCAGCTCGGAATGGGTTTCAATGCCCCATCTGTTTTTCAGAACGTTCGACCGGTCTGGATCATCCGACGTGTTGGGATAGGTGTAGGAGCCTTTGGGGCGCTCGTCAGCCATGGCGAAGCTCAACAAAAAGCCGCCAGCTCTAAGCAGGCGGCCTTCTGCTCTTGAAGGTTGATCGGGAGGTTATCTGACAGGCGGCTCGATCATGAGCTGCCGGTATTCCTCGCGGGTGATGTCGCCGGCGACATACCGCGCGGTCGCCTCCTCGAGGGCAGGATCGTGAACGTAGCCCTGCCGGATATTGGCAGCGCGCGCCTGCTCAGCGGCCTTGCGCCGCTTCTCGATCGCTTCCGGGGAACGATCCGGACGGCGGGAATGAACGTTCATCGGCAAATCTCCAGTTACGAGCCACCTTAGCAAGAAAAATGCTGAAAATCCAGCAATTTGCGGGATTTTCCAACCTTTCGAAGGTGAGCGCCCGGCTACTAGCCGGGCGCTGTGAGCGGATTAATCGCGGGGTTCCCATTCGATGATCGCCTGCAGGGAGGCATCGTCCTGGCCCGGGAACCGGCCGAGATTGGCGTTGTAGCGAAGTTTGCGGATCGAGAGGGTGTAGTACGGCTTACCGTCCTGGTTCTCTTTCTTCCAGATGCCGCCGACCTCGATGTCATGGCCGCGCGGTGACTTGGCGTACACGCGGTGCGTCGGGGCCTTTTCATTGTCGGACTCGAACGGCACGACCTTGATGTCCATGTCGCGGTCGATAGTGGAGATGAGGCCGGCGCCCTTTGCGGTGTCGAGGTTGTCGCCGTCGAACTGGATGTAGTTGGTGATGTTCATGTCTTTCACTCCTCTTTGGTGGTTGCGATGATCGTTCCAATGGCACGGCGGAAAGCGGTGCGCACCGTAGGCCGAAGCGCGAGCGGAGGAGGCGAGAGGACGCAAAAATTTGCTTCGCGAGGAAGCCCAAGGCGGGGAAATTTTTGTGGCGTCCGCTTTGCGTAAACCGCGTCGACGTGCGAACGAGCGTCAAAAGCAACCCCGGAGGAGTGTGGCTTGAACCGTTTTGGCAACGTTTCCCCGTTTGTCAGCGACGTACCAACCGCACAATTTGCAGCAATATTATCCAATGACGTGACCTGATCAACGGATTTTGCGGCGATTCCGACGACGACACTGAAGCAATATGCTTCGCTCGCCGTCTGCGCCACTACTCCGTATTGGCTATCTTGGGTCACTGGTTCCCGAAAGGTTTGGAACGACGATAGACGTGCGGGCTCTCGATCTCGGCCGACCACATGCCAAAGCCATTATCGCGGGCGCGGTTCTCGGCCTGGCCGTACTCGACCTCGCTGATCGAGTGGGTCGCCGGCAGATACCGTAGCATTGCCTCCGCCAGGCCTGCCTTCACCATTGCAAGGCCGATATCGACGTCTCCAATGAAGCACTGGCCCACTAGGCGGCGATACTGATCCTGATCGATGATGTCGCAGCGAACGTGCTGGCCGTCGACCATTTTCCCAAGATAGCTGCGAGCTGCGACGCCACAGCGCCATAACTTCCCGTCTTTCAATCCGGTCTGCTCGCGCTCGCAAGCATCGATCGCCGCTATCCTGATTCGCTGATTCCGGATGTTGATGGTGTCGCCATCGATCACGCGGGCACGGCCGGAATAATCCGCGGCCTCCGCCGAGCCGTGAACGATGACAAGGGCGGCGAAAAGCGCCGGCAAAGCGTTACGTCTCAATGTCTGACCTCCATGGAATTTCGGGCGGCGAGCCCGAAGACAGAGCGGGCGAGATGCAATTCGCCCGCGGCGGCGCGGTCCGTCATAGCCCGCAAATATCCTCCCGGCGAGCTGACTTCCTGCCGGTCGTATTTCTCGAGTGTCACGGCGATGGCGACGGCGGCTTGCTGCTCGCCCATCTGCTCGACCGCGCGGGCGCGGGCATCCTCGGAGATCCCGGCAAACCGGCACATCAGCGGCACGGCCCGCGCTAGGTCGGCCCAACTGCTGGGGGCAAACCCGTAGGTCTTCAGCGCTGGCACCGCCCTAAGCACGTCTTGCAATGCCACCATTGCCTGCGGCAAGCGTCGTGGCTGGTTGATTTCGCTCCGGCCTCGCCTCAGGCTTTCTTCAAAAGCCCATTTGCTGGCGGAGCCAGCCTCAGGCGAACTGAGTTGTTCGGCGTTAGCCGAACGCCGTTCCTGATTACTCTCGTCAAAGGGATGAGGGGTTGTAATCTGTTTGTGCATGCCGTTTTCGACATACGGGCGTGTTATATTTTGCGTTTCTTGCGCTTCTCTCGATCGGCGCGGGAGCTGCATCATCCGCTCTATCAACCACTCCAGAAGAGCCGTTGCCCGGCGTAGAACGCGACTCGATGCCTTGCCGGCGATTCCGACAATGCTGCTCACCCGCTCGATCCGGGCGCCGATACGGCTCAAAGAATCCTCCGCGAGACGCGCGGCGGCCGAGAGGGCATAGCGAGCATTGCGAAGCGCCCCGCGGTAGCGCCGTAGCGCCGCGTCGGCGGCTTTCTTCTGAGCCCGAACCTGTCTCACGAGCTCGTCAAGCTCGGCATATCGCACGATCAGGATGCGAAGGTCGATTCCGCAACCGTCCGTGATCTCGCCGTTGCCATTGCGGATGGGATAGCGCTTGTAGTTGCCGCTGTCCTGCATCGTGATCAGGCCAGCGTCGAAGAGGCTGGATAGCATGCGGCTGACGCGACCGACCGACCGGCCAATTTCGAAGGCCAGTTGCTGGTTCGACTTGAATACGATCGGACGGCCGGACCTGTCGAATGATTCAGCGGGAACCGTATTGATCAGAGCGACCAACAGGTGGCTTTCGGTCCCGTTGATTAGCCCTGTGCATGTCAGGCTTTGAGCAAGCACGGCCAATTGGGCACGCGTCACGGTTCCGATATCCGCCGACTCTGCCAGACGCCGGAATTGCGCACGCTGCGGCGTTATCCTGCGGCCGATTGGCCGCTGATGAATTTGGGTATTCCCCATTCCTCGTCTCCACTTAGGGACCAGGCAAAGCTTCGCCGTTCACCGAAAAGGTGCTTTTGCAATTGACAGGGAAGGGAGGGTCTGCGAGAAAGGATTCGGCTAATTTATTGACTCATAGACCCCGCTTCCGGACTTGTTCGGGAGCGGTTTTTCTTTTCTGGTCGGGCCTGTCATCTCCGTGAAATTTGATGAGAATGCGTGAGCGCCGGAATCACGACTGATTCCGCCATTTGAAAAATAACCTCATAAACCAAAAAGGTGCAACAACGTGCTACACGCAAAAGCCTGTAAGGGCGTGCGTTATGCCGAGAATGCCATTATTTCTTAATATCTTGCGGAATTTTGCCGTTTTTGAAAACACCGGCTTTGAGCCCCAAGTATGAAGCAATTTGATACAAAACAGTTCTTGAAACGCAAGAAAACCCGGGCGGGAAGGGGAGTTTGAGGGGAGGGGGGGAAATCGGGCCTCCCCTCAACATGATTGGGGGCCAGGTCGATCCTGGCCCACGGTCATCGGCGGTCGTGAAAGCGGGAGGGCCGATCACGCGGGAGGAACGTGACCGGCCCGCGACTGACGTCACTCAGCCGCCCGGGGGGAACTGCTCGTCTTCCGCGATCCTCTCGGCCCCAAGCTCCTGTTCCGCCTCGGCGGGGGCTATACGGAGCGGGGAGGGTATCCAGCCGGTTCCGCCAACAAGGCGATCTGCGATCGCAACGGCTTCGGACTTTTTGGCGGCGGCTCTCACCGACAATTCCGCTTCGCTGCCTCTCGCCTCGGCCAACGAAAGTTCAATGGTCGTGCGGTTGACGTGCTTGAAATAGCTGTCGCCGGTCGTCTCGAACCAATCTGGCATGTTCACTTCGAGCGCTCGGCCAAGCTGGTTCGCCTGCTCGATGCCCTTCTTGCGGTGTGTAAACTTCTTCTCCACCGCATTGACCGAGTGCGCCGCACCGAATGCGAGAAGCATCAGCACCATGTCTTGCGGCTGCTCCAACAGCCATTCGAACAGATCGGCAGGGTTTCCCGGCAAGTGATGGCCGTAGTTCTCCGCAAGGTCATTGAAGGCGCAAAGCCCTTTGCAGCTTTCGGCGTCCTTCATCGACGGCTCCAAGCGTTCATGCGTGAGCGACAACTGTAGGGCGCTCTGCTCTGAATTGTACGGGTAGGATACGCTGAGCAGCATCGCGTGAACGACCGCAACAAGAGCCACGTCCGGATTATTCGCCAGTTCGATACGCAAAGCAGCGGTCTTGTGAGCAGTCAGGTTCTCAATCAGCGCGGCGGAATGACTGATGCTCGGTGCCTTGGGTGTTGCCGCGCTGCTGGCGCTCGGCAAGCCTTCGCTGTCCTCTTCCTCATCTCCCGCCGACTCGACTTCTCCCGGCTTCACAAAGCCGCGCTCGATGGCAAGCCGACCGCAATAGTCGAGGAACACGAAGGTTCCTGCCTGTTCCAACGCCTCCGGACTATAGGCTTCCGATCGGGCCTTAAGACTGTCGATCCGCTTTTCGACGTCAGACAGCTTCGCCTCCGCCTCGTCGTCGGCCATGCCGCTTTCAATCAACTCGGCAAGCTCGTCATATTCTGCCTGTGCGGCATCAAGCGCCGCCTGATCTTCTTCGGAAAGAGGAAGAGCCTCTGGATAGTGGCGCTTCATTGCATGATAACCGGCAGGAGCCGTACCGGAGCACTCGACCCATTTCCAGCCTTCGGCCCGAACGGTTGCGGCGGCCGTCTCGAGCTTTTCAGCCACGAGTTTTTCGACCAAAGCAACGTCCATCGCGTAACCGGCGTTTCGCTCGTCAAAAAGCTCGCGCTGAACCTGTCCACCGGCTACCTCGTAAGCCTCCAGCCCGCCGATGAACTGCACACGCTTGTCGGTAGCCGGAATCATTTCCTCGGTCAGCGCTCGCCGGATCGAATGAGGATCGCGGCTCCAAGAAGGAAGCGAGTTCCAGACGGTCACCTGCCTTTCGTGATCATCGCTGACCGTGAAGGCCGATAGCTGCGCGAAGCTCATCTCCTCGTCGCGGAACTGCTGCAAAAGGATCGGCGAAACGCGGGCGAGAGCCAGCCGCTTGCGGACAATGGTTTCGGTCGTGCCGAAGCGGGCGGCAATATCGGCAATGTCCTTTCCCTGCTTGGCTAGCGCGTCAAATGCCTCGTACTGGTCAACCGGGTGCATATCCTCGCGCATGACGTTCTCTGCGAGGCTGATTTCCGTGGCGATCTCCCCTTCGCGTTCCTTGCACTCGACGGGGTAATCCTTGGTGATCTCGCCCGCCTCCGCCAACAGCTTGAGCGCAGCCAATCGGCGTCCGCCGGCGACGACGAAATAGCGGCCCCTCTTGTCGCCCTTACGAATAACGAGGTTCTGCAGAAGCCGGTAGCCGTCGGCGCGAATGTTCGCAGCCAGCGCCTCGATGCCCTCGGCGCTGTAGGTCTTGCGCACATTCTTCGGATCGGCGTCGAGCTTGCTTAATGCCACAGTGATGATGTCAGTCATGGTGGTTCCCTTTTCCCTATTCCCGCGAAGCGGCCTCATGCCCGAAGGGGCAGGAGCCCCGCTCCTGCTCCCGAGCTCGCGCGGAGCAGCGGGGGAGAGGGGGGCAAGGTGACAAATCGGAGGGGGATCACCCGCCCGAGGCGTGAGGCCGAAGGGGCGTCGCGTGATCCGCGCATGCGGATCCGCGTCGATCCTGCACGGAGCGAGCCGAAGGCGAGCGGAGGAAGGACGGGGAGACCGATTTTCGCCTTGTCGGGGGAGAGGCGGGCAGAGCCCTCTTTCCCCATCAAAAACAAACAAATGAGCATACCAGGCGCAGGCGCAGCCGAAGCCAGTTCGCGCACCGCTTGACCGGTTAAAAGGGCAGCCGTAGGAGGTTTAGCATAGCGCCCGAAGGGCGGAAACCGGGACCGACGGCCCCCGGCAAGCGGTTCTGCTCAATCCTTTCTCCAAAACCGCTCGGCAAGCCCGCCACCCATTACAGTCAGCAGCACAAAGCTGACCAGGCTTACGGATTTCCGGTTGAACATTGAACTCAGAAACAACAGCGCTCCCGCGCCACAACCGACAAAGAATGGCCAGTATTCGAGAAGCCTGATTTTTGCCTCCGCGCGTCCACCCGCTTCGCCGTCCACATTAGAAAGGATGCCCGGTCGCCCGCTTCGCTCCGAGTGATGGCGCTCCGCTGCGCGGGCGACCGGGCAACCTAAATCATCGACCATTCAACCAAGTAACGGCCAAGCTCTGTTCCCGCACGCAACGGCGATGATGGCAAAGCCGATCGAAACGCCGCTCGTCGTCCTGACCGCGCACATACCGGAAGCCAGCACGCTTGGCCGTGACGCGGAGAACGTGGGCGATCTTCGATGCCTCCGGCGTGCCAGCGTCCCTGTGATCGACATAGCGCATGTTCCGGAAGCTGATGTCGAACGACACGTGGCCGGGATAGCGGCGGGCAGTGTCGAAGATGATCTCAAGGCGTTCGGCTGGCATCCGCTGGGTCTCCTCCCTCTACTCCGGAGATGGTCCAGACTGGACGCAAGCCACAAAACCCGCTCCTATCGTTTCGACGAGAGCGGGTGAGGGTGGATATCAGGAAAGGGTGGAAAGAGCAGTGCGAACTCGACTTGCAAGGCTTTCGGCTCCGGGTGCGGCAATCCACGTCTGCCATGCAACGTGTGCGACTTTTCCCTCGGAGAGGCGGCCAGCAAAGAGGCCTTGAGCTGCCGACTTCGGCAGTGCGATCGCATCATGAAATTTCGCGCGTCCAGCGAACGGCGACAATCCAGTCGGATTTATCGAGATTGTGAGGTTTCAGCGAAACCCGGGGGAAGGGGCCGTCGGTTCCGAGAACCCGCGATTTGACCTCAATTTTTCCATAGCTTGGAGACAGGATGTCGCTTCCGCGATTATTCCCGCCGACGACCTCTCCGTCCGTGGCGATAGCGACAGCGAGTTCAGCGAGAAGCTGATGACTGATGCTATCATATCGCTTTATGCAGTTGGCCGTCCGCAGGATCGTGTACATCTCAGCAGCGTCTTCGCGGGCATGTATTGCCTTCAATTGGAACCCCAGTTCACGGTTTTACGGCATGACTTTTGCGTGCCCAAACTGATTGCCCCTGATCAGGAACACCCGCTTTCCGTTGCTCAAGCTCCCGCCTTCCTTCTTCGTTTGCAGACCGGGATGTGTGGTGGAGGTTACGTCGAACCTGACGAACCCTGCATCGAAATCCGGAAGAGGAGTGACGAGAGCGATCTCCATTACCGTACCCGAAGGCAAGGTTACCCTTGCTCTGTGCATCGGTTCCCAAAGAGTATTGAGTTCCTGATCGATGACTTTCATTCGCTTCTTATCGCCGGGACCAGGCTCCTTCGCGAGAATTTTTGTGGTCCAGCCGCCGTCATCGGTCGGTAGCTGAACTGGGCCTCTTGGCCCGGCTCCGCGCTCTAGGATGGCATGTTTCTCCGCTATTAGCTCGCGCCATCGGGCATTTGCCGCAATGTAGTCCGGGTCGGACCCACAACCAGCGGCATCCCATATTCTGTCGCTGATCCGGCTCTTCTCTACGGAAAACGTCCAGTCCTCGAGGAGTGATATTTGCGATCCGACCTGAAATGGATGTGCGTCCGACAAAAGAGAATCTCCTGCTAAGAAACAGGACTGCTATTAGTCCACCTCACGTTTCGCTTGAAGACGAATTGCTGATCTGTCCTCTTCTACTTCCAGAAATCTTGTTGGCGTCCGAACAGGAGATGATCGTGACGGAGAAAGTGATGCCATTGGCCGAGCGGCTGGCTGCCCTTGAAAAGCTCGAACGCGAGATCGTGGTGAAGGCGCAGCGCATGGTGCCTGCAGGAAGCAATCTCACCATCATCGACAACTTCATCCTGGGCGCGATTAAGCGCACGCTCTCCCAGTCGAGGGCGTTCCGGAAGCTCGTTGAAGACTGGAACTTCGCCTCGGCCGCCGTCATGGTTCGTACCCAGCTTGATACGGCGATGCGGATTAACGGCATCAGCTACATGCAAGATAGTGAGAGTGCCATCGCCCAGATCTTCAATGGCGATGTGACCTACCGGAAGCTGAGGGCGGCCGGCGGCAGCAAGATGACGGATGCCTACCTGAAGGAGAAACTCACCGAGGAACACGCTTGGGTCGGCCAGCTCTACGATGAGCTATCGGACTTCGTGCATCTGTCCTTCCGGCACTTCTGGCCCGTCATAGCCGGAATGGATGACGAGAACAAAATCGCCTACTTCGCGATCTCGGCCCAGGATCCGAAGAAGGACGAGGCGAACTATTATCAGGTGACCGACGCATTCTTCCGGGTGACAAAGCTGACAGGGATGATGCTTGTCAGCCGCCTGATGGCACGGCATTCGCCGCCGCCTCCGCAGATCAGCAGAGCTGAGGAAGTAGAAGGGAAGCGGGATGACAATGGGCCAAGCGACGCTGCCACCTGAGAAGCTCGTCGAGCTGCTGCCGCGCCCGATCGTCGACCTGATCTCCGAGACTGACAGCTCGGACGATCCGGGAGACCAGGAGACGCTTGCGGAAGTCCTGAGGAAATTCTCCCTCGAGGCGAACGCGATCCTGTAATCCACGAGGGAAGCTACCGCTGGTGGCGCAGCTCCATGCCGATGCCCTCGCAGAGTACCAGGACGACGAGATCGAGCAGCCGTGATGTCAAAAAAGAAACCCGCAGGGTGAGCCGCGGGGTCAAGTCCAGAGATAGGAACGGAAGATGCCGGAGGCTTCGTGCAGAGGCCGTCTTCCGCGGCCCGTTACGTGAAGTGTTGCCGTCGGCCGAGCATGGCGCAAGCGGATTCCTCAGCCGACAACGCGCACGACCTGGCACTAGAGAGCGGCCTTTACCAGATCATGCAGGCGGCGCAGCTCGTCGGGGTTGAGCATGTCGACGAAGCGCTTCAGGATATCATCATCCTCTTCCTCCTCGTCGGTCTTGCGGTAGGTGGAGCCGCTCTTGAAGACAGGATCATTCGGGATGCGGATCCCGCTCTCCTCAACAACGTAGCCCTTATCGGACAGGATGGCGCGAACGGCGGAGCCGATGAACTGGCGCACAGGCATCGCCTTGAGGTTGGGTGCATCACCAGGGAAGCGTTCTGCCAGCATATGGCTGATCTTCGAGACCGGAGGGACTTCTTCTTTCACGCCCTGTTCCAAGGCGGTGATGTAGGGGCCGCTCGTAAGGGCCTTCAAGAGCTCCTCGCCCCCAACGATACTTTTCGCGCTGCGGTGCGCTTTTCGGATTAGAGCTGACGTACGTCTCATGATATAAAGCCTTTCGGTTGCACAGGGACTGCAATCCCTGTTGTTGCTAGTATGTTTGTCATTGCATATTGCCAGACATACATGAGCCTGCGTGGAGATTTCGTCAAGGGGTCTCACGCAGGTTTTTCATTGCTAATGAGGGAAATATTTTCGGCTTCGATCGAACATCCGGCAGGAATGGGCTCGAGTACGAGTTGGCGTTCCGTCGAAAGGGCGGATCGGGTCGTCACTCGAGTGTGGCTCCATGCCGAAAATGTGTTGGTCTGCGACGGCGGCCTGATGAAGCCGAATGAAACGTGGTCGATCAGCGCGAAGCGGATTCAGTAAGATGCTGATGTTTCTCGCGAGCGTTCTGGATCAGATGGATCTCGCGCTCGAGCATATCCGCAAGGGCGGCGTTCACGATGCCCGTTTCGGGCTGATGCTGACGGACAATGCCGTCGAACTGACGATCCACGAGCTTGCCAAAGAGAAGTACGCTGAGTTTAAGGCATGGCCGCATATGCGCGAGGATTATCCGCACAAGAAGGAGCTGGAAGAGGCTCTGGGGCGTTCCTTCGAGGCGAAGCTGAAATTCGCAAAACTCGAAGGGCTCGTGACGGAAGAGCAGGTGCGGACGATCACGCTCATGCACGACTTCCGCAACGAGCTCTATCACGTCGGCCTGCAGCACGAGGCGATCCTGCCGAACCTCGCGAGGTTTTATTTCTCGGTCGCTTGCGGTGTCCTTGCAAATTATCGGATCGGTTATTTCGGCTACTGGGACGGCATCCAACTGCCGGAGCGATCGAAGAAGTATTTCACCAGTTACGAATACACCCCGGCTGAAATGGATGATTTCCCCAAAGCCTGCCGAAGGATGGAAGCCGAGTGCGGGCACAACAAAGGCGAGATGATCCGGACATTGGCCGATCACATGGACGCTATCATCAGCGAGAGCGACAACGACCTGGATATAGTGGCAGAGGGTGTCTACGCGGGTCAGCAGCGAACGCGAGATCAGGTGACGATCGATTGCCAAACGTGGCCGCTCGCCTTCTCCACCGAAGGCCGGGATTATGCGCAGGCGAAAGGGTTTTCAGGCAAGTCGTTCCGCGAGCTGTTCGAATGGCTGGGGGCGAACTATCCGCTGCGCTTCAAGAAGGATCCTATTCCGGGCTGGCAGCGGCAGGCTGCACGGCTGCGCTCGAAAGGAAATCCCCACACGGTGTTGGAGAACTACGCGGCGTTCATGGAACACACGGCTCGCATCCGGGAGGCGTTTTCCGAAACCGCCGCGGCTGCCGAGCGTGAGATCGATCGCCTCATCGAAATGCGGCGCGCGAAGTGACTGGGTCATTTCTGGATTCCGATAAGGAAGCTTATCGGAAATCAGGCGGTGAACGGGCCGTAAGAGTGATTGGTAGCGAGGGTGAATTAGGTTCACCACAGGGGCGGACATGAGCGCACCGAGTCGTGAATCTGCTGTTGAAAATCAACGAATTGCCGGAGTAAATGAGGCATCTCTGACATCACCACTGAGGAGCTGCGATCCTGGAGAAACTATCATCGCAACAAGCGGGCACGCTGGGCGAGCTGCTGACTGTAGCAAAACTCAACACCCTCGGGCTGGCAGCATACATGAGTCCGGAAGGCGCACCCGGCCATGATGTGATCGTCGTCGTTGACGGCCATCCACGGTCCATCGAGGTAAAGACGAGACAATTCCTGCGGCGGCCGACGGAGATCACGCGGTGGCCCGTGGAGATGCAGAAGAAAGGCGAAGCTGACTTCTTCGTTTTCATCGAACTCGATCTGAGAACGATGTCGCCTACCTTCTATGTCCTGACAAACGCCCAAGCTCGCGCAACGTTCAGGGACTACATTGGCGGAGGAAACTGCTACCCACCGGAGGTCAGGAAATTAATCCGCCCAAACGACTTTTCGGAATTTTTGCCTAGTCCAGCTCGGGTCGAGGCTTCATCCGCCATCGCGTGAAACCGAGGCGATGCTTGCTATCTCGGAAGCCTGCCCATCTTCCATTCGCAATCGCCTTTCACCCCATACTCGCAGCGCAGCTTGGGCAGCAGGCTGGTGATGACCGTCTGCTTGCCGTGTTTTCGGGCCATCTCCCCTCGATCGACAGGCGCCACTCGGTCGCAGCTTCGGCAATGTATCGCCAACGTCTGCCACTCCGGAAGGCTCGCGAACGTCCACTTGGGATCGTTCAGCTCCTCCGGATACGGATCAGTGCGTGGGCGCGCATCTCCACACGCACGCGTCATCAGTAGTATATATGGGCGAGATGACGACAAAGGATTCGTGCTTGGAAGGCGTATCGGGGAGGAAGCGCCGGACAAGTTTTATCAACCGGAAGCCTGCGGCAAACCTCTTGCACGCAGTGAATGTGGCCGAGATTTAGGGCGGCTGTCGAATTCACACAGAAGAACAGTACTAACGCTCATATTCAGCTCCAATTGCTTCAATTCACGGGATCGGGCCGCCTACCTGTTGGGTGGGCGGCGATCCGCGGGACCTCAATGCTTGCTATCGGACAGCGGAATGCCCCTGAGCTGAGCGAAAATGCGAAACCAGAATTCGTGGTCCGCCTCTCGGCGATCGACGTAGGCCTCAAGCGCGCAATGAGCCACGGCCGTTGTGGCATTAACACCGTAGAGCTCTACAGCGACTTCTATGGCGCTCTCCTGATCGAAATTGCCTGCAAAGATGTTTTTCAGGCGGTCATTACTCATTTTTCGTCGATGCTCCTTGCCTTAGCTTGCCTGTCCCATGAAGCGCGTGCCCTCATCAGTCCACGAAATGGATGTTCGACTTCCTGCAAGCGGTCCACCCAGGAGGACAGGCGTGCTGATCTCGACCAGGCCGTAATCGAGGAGAAAGCGAAGCCTACGCCACGGGAGGTCGATTTCCTCACCCCGGGCGATCAGCGCCATGTCCTCTTGAGCCTGCTGAACCGTCTTGCTCGTCATCGCGGGCAACTCGGAAAATATAGCCATCCTCACGAAGTCTTCCCTTGTTGGTTGATGCCCAATGCTCGCCCATGCAATCTGAGAATTCAAGCATCCGGACGCAATATCTCCGGAGGAGATATGCGGCGGCACGCGAGTCACGGCGGAAAGCCGCGCCCTGCCAGGCAGGCGCGGCATTCTCAATTTGCCTTGTTGTCGTTGTCGGCCTTTAGCGTTGAAAATCGCACTGGTAGCTCACCTCGACCTTGGCGAGGAGCGGAAGCGAGACTGCGACCGAGATCTTCAACTGGCCCTTATGGGACAGTTTGGCGACTTGCCGATTGAGATAGAGACGAAGGCGGCGGCCGGTTTTCTGGCAGAAGGTTACGAGCGCTTTCATGAGGTGATTCTCCTTAGTGGTTGTGCGTAATCGCGAAGCTCGAATACGGCAGGACCCGCCGGGTGCACCGCGTAAGCGGTCGCAACGGAGCGAAGCGGAGAGGAGAACCTTTTAGGGTTGCACGCCAAGGCGGGGCATGACGTATCGTGCGCAGCATTAGATTGCGAACAGCCATTAAGGAGATGCCGGCAAGCGCGGCCTTCGTGGCTCCGGCCGCCGCATTCGTCGTCAATCGGCAAGTTGCCATCCGGCCGCCAGGCCGGATCTCGGTCGCGGTCTTGTTGCAGCGGGGCAGGGCAGGGCGCCAGTTTCCAACGGCCGACAACGACAACAAGACGAAGTGAGCCGTCCCGCTCGAGCGGGGCGGCCGCCGTGGATGGGGAGGGGAGCACGAGGGGAGGGGTGTCAAGGGCAACCCTCGTTCCGTCCCTGGCCCGCTCGATGCGGGCTTGGGGCGGCCGGGGCGCTTTGAAGTTGGGGAGAAAATCGCCTATATTGATTTCCGGAGTGGGGACGAGCCTTGCGGCCCGCCCCCGTTTCCTAGAGCCAGAATTGGACTCGGATCCGCACTTGCCAGGTGGTCCGGGTCCTTTTCACGTCTAGGGTGATGCTAAGTGGTACGAACCACATGCAGCACCTCCGGTTCGAGGGCGAGGCCGTCGGCTCGGTCGGGGTGGCCCATCCTCCCCGAACGCGCCGCTGGCTCGGCGCTGCTGCTTCCGCCCTCGAAACTGATGAAAGTCTTTTACCTCACGATGCCGAGTCGTTCACCCACGCTCGGCGGGTGTGGCGGCCCTGCCTCCTTGATCATTGCCAGGATCATGGCCTTCGTCAGGCCGCGAACCTCGTAGCCTTTTGCGCGTGCCGCCTCGATGATCGATTCAAGAGTGGGATACTCTTCGAGCCAAGCGCCTAACCAAAGCTCGCAATCGTCTGTTTCCCGATCGGGAAACGCTTGAAGGAAAAAGGTCCGCAACGGCGGATCGTAACCGATCGTTCCTTCCTCGTCCGTCTTGGTCCCATTGGTGATTTGCACGGTGTGTCGGCTCAAGTCTCTGCTCCTGCTGTTCGCCGATCGGGCCGCGCTTTGCTGGCGCGGCCTATCGCCGGTTGCATATCTAGTGACAATTGCACGTGTCCTAAAGTCTAAAATGAGCCACGAGCGCCTGATTTGCGCGGTGGCAGGCGAGGGCATAGGCGACGATTTGCGCAATCAGATCCGGATCGCCCGCGCCCGCCCTTTTTGCCCTGTCGGCGAAGTCCTCGGCGAGCTCGCGGTCCTCCTCGCCAACATGCTTGTTGCCGACAATCCATGAAATCTGACCGGTCGGCACTTCAAGCCGGGGTTTGACGGGAAGGGCGGAAATCAGGCCCTTCCGGGTGCTTGCTGCGGCGCCGGCTTTCTCCGCCTCGGCGGCGGTCGGGAAATAGGCCATAACCAGCTTGCATCGCTGCGCCTCGGCGGCGCCCATGAAAGCGTGCGCGCCGTCTTCGGTCTTGTAAGGCTTCAATCGGCAGCAGTGCCGCCGAACATGGGGTCGCCCTTGCCGCAAAACTCCACCACGCAATAGATCGTCTGAGTCATCGGACTGTCTTTTCCTTGAATGGGGCGAGGTGATCAGGCGGCGCTGGCGCCGCTGATCGTCTTCAACACGCGCTGCGCGGCGTAGCGTCCGGCCTCGTTCAGGTGCCGTTGCCATGCGCCTTGCGACGGCGACCAGCGGAAGCCGTTGGCCTTCAACACGCGCCGGGTCGGATCGTCGGGCTTGCCAGGAAAGAGCAACTGGATCCGCGCAATGTCGGCGTTCTCCTTGATCTCGACGGCTCCGGCACTTGTCTCGACCTCCAGGCTTTGGTTGCCGCGCTCCTTCATCCGTGCGAGGGCCGCAAGGCGCTGCTGCAGGCGGCGAAGTTCGGCGCGGCTGTTGGTCGTGCTGAAACCACGCCAGGACTGCCACGGCGCTAGTTTGATGCCTCTGGCTGCGGCTTCGGGAGAAAGGCCGGTGTTCGCCGCGACGGCGGCAATCATGTCCTCTTCCGTCGCAAGGTCTTTCTCCATGCGCCGGATGATCGCGTTCGCGGCCTTCATCCGGTCGATGGAAAGAGCGGTCTCCTCGATGCGCGTCATGATCCGCTGCAAGGCGGCCGGATCGCCGGAACGGATCGGCTCATCGTCCGTGCCGTGCGGGAACGCCTTCCGCTTCGCTGCCTTTCTGGCCGTCGCCTCGTGCGCCTTCAGATCGGCGCGGCGGGCGTCGGATATCTTCATGCGCCTTTCATTGCGGGCGACAGGGAAGCGGGCAGGGCCCGTGATAAACCAATTCATGCAGCGGCCTTCCGCCGCCCAATAGCGCCGCGTCAGATCGACGTGGCGGCGGGCGAAGGCTTCGATTTCCGGCTCCGGAATAGGCGTGCAGGCCTCGTTCCAAAGCTCCACGACATAGGCGGCGAACTGGTTCAACCGCTCGGCCAGGTCGGCAAGCTCGGTTTTCGCGCGCCGGTCGGGAAAGTGGGTGAGCGCGTGAAACTGCGGCTCGATGTCCTCCGCCGCAATGGTTGCGGCGAAGGTTCCTGCGACGATGGCGAGGATGTTGTTGTCGAAGGCGGCGATTTTCATCATGCCTCTCCCTCGACAAGGGTAGGGGCGCGGCGCTCGATGCGGCATTGCAACCCTGCGAGCGCACCGGCGATGATGATACCGCCCGGCGAAATCTCGTCTGCCTTTGCGAAAACCGGGTCCAGGACCGGACGGCAGCATTTGAAATGCTTCGCTGCATCCTCAAGGCTGATGAGGGGGGACGTATAAGGTGTGCTGCCGTCGCCTCCGACAAGCACGATCTTGCCCGCGATCGGCTGCGGGAAGCCTTCAAAGATCGTGAAGGCGGACAACCCGTCCTGCAGACCTTCTTCGTCGACGAAAAGCGTGTGCCGCTCATCGAACCGCACGACCTCCAGCAGGCGGCAGCCGATAATCGCGTAAAGCGGCCGGATGCCCAGATCGACCTGAAGCTCTACCGGCTTAAAGATCGTGGTTTCCGGGTCCAGCACATAAGCGGTGTTTGCTCTTACCATTTTCTAGCCCTTTCCTTTCCGCGAAGCGGTCTAGCTCTTGCCCGAGGGGCAGGAGCCCCGCTCCTGCTCCCCGAGCTCGCGCGGAGCAGCGGGAGAGAGGGAGGCAAGGGAACAAAACGGAGGGGGTTCGCCCGCCCGAGGCCAAAGCCGAAGGGGCGACGCATGGATCCGCGCCAAGCGGATCCATGCGTCGATCCTGCACGGAGCGAGCTAGAGGCGAACGGAGGAAGGACGGGGAGACCGTTTTTTCCCTTGTGAGGGAGAGAGGGCAGCGCCCTCTTTCCCTCCTTCAGGAAGGCAGAGCCGGCCGCCTGGCGGCCGCCATTTCAGGGACGAGAAGGGCCGCCCTGGCTCGTAGATCAGGACGGCCCCGTGGTGCATGACAAGAAGGGCTAGCGACTTGCCACGACCAACTCTCGATTGTCGTTGCCGGTTGGCAATATGCTGATTTCACCGCAAGCTGTAAACGGCTTTCATAGCAATTTGATGCAGTCATGACGTGAAGGCCGCGAGGCGGCTCTTGCGCAACCGATCGTTACCCTACTGGGCGAAGAACGCTTTTTTGCGATCTTCGTGCCGAAGGCATAGAGCGGGGTCGCGTCAGCGATGCGCCAAATTGATACCACCCAAGACGTTTTGAGGGTTCCAAGAACACAACCACTTCCATTAAAGTGGTCTGCACCATCAACAATCACCGGTAGGATGAATGGCAGGACCGTCACTGGAACAATGGATTTCGGATCTCGGATTGCAGCAAGTCAATGATCCGGACGTTGACAAACAAGTGTATCGGTTACCACCTCGGGACGGTCGAATTACGCTCAGCGCCGCGCTGGAAGAAAATATCTGCACCAGCATCCGGGAAGCCTGCGAGAGGCGAAATCTCTCACGGTCGAAACTGGCGCCCCTGCTTGGTCTCAATGAAAAACCCGCGCGCCGGCGATCACGAGCTTTTCGGCTTCCTGACCTGCGATGCCAATGAGATTGTGAAGCCAATCCACTCGAAGGCCATGCCGGTCATCCTTGACGGACCCGGCAGAGATCGAGCTATGGCTTACCGGGGAGTGGAAGGACGCCAAGCAACTTCCAAGGTCGTACCCCTCGGACGCGATGATGCTGCTGCCGCGCGAGCGCGCCGAAGAACTGACGCTATTCTAGCTGTCTTTGGAACTCAGGAAGGTGCTTTGAAAGGCTCGAACGTCGGCCGCTTTAGTCGGGGTAGCATGTCTGGCCGCACTGGCGGCAAATCTGACGCGATACGAGATAGCAGCCGGTGACAAATGCAGCCCATGAGTCAGAGCCTGGATCAGCTTGACGTTGAAGAAGAATTCAGGGAGCTCGTGGAAGGAAATTAGACACGCTAACTCCTATGTGCTTTGGCTAATAATATCCGGTGTAATCGCTATTTAGGTCGCAGGTGACCGCAAGTTCATCGAGGACCGCAAGCACGAGCGACAGCAAATGCTTGGTGCGGTTTGGACCGTCGAAACCATCTGGGCCGCTCTTGCCGCCATGGAAGAGGTTGTTCCGAACCGTATTGCAGTGGGTGATCACCTGACCAAGTTCTGATGTGTTTTCCGGGATTGCCACGTCCTTGAAGTCCAGGGTGCCATTTTCTCCGACCACTTGCTTTTTGGGCGCCGCGTCGATTAGGGCTTTGGCGGCTTCTGTGAGTTGGTATTCTCCCTCGAACTTTTCTCGAAGCCGCTGCCAGCCAGCTTCGGCCGGCTGCCCCACGCCGAGCTTCTTCAGATAGTGGTTCGCCTTAAGCGCATATTCGAAGCGGGCGAAAAAATAGAGGAAGTCGAAGGCCAATTCCTTCAGGTCCTCATCGACCTCGTTCCTGCGCACCGTGCCCCCCAAAAAAATAATGCGCGCCAGCCGCGTCGAAGGTGCGGATTCTACTAAATAGACGGTAACGCCGAGGTCCGGCATCAATAGGAGAATAACACATGGAAATTGAACAGTGTAAAGAGTGCGAACGACCCTTTGAGGTCATGGAACAGGGTGGGCAGATGCCCGGAACCAAAGAGCCTGAGGATATAGAATGTCCTCATTGCGGTTTCACCCGAACGCAGCGTTCCAACGGGTATTTCAGTACATTCCCGCTGAGCGAAGAGCATGAACGCCAGTGGTTAGCAGACCATGGAGGTAAAGCCTGAGGAGGTTCGATGGGCGGCTCATTGGAGCCGCCCATGCCGATCGTCGTCAGTTAAGCTTTGGTGGCCGATCCATCAGCTTGTCGGCCTCTACCGCCAGGTCGATGACATGATGAACTAAAAAGGCATCGATGAGCGACAAGGCGTAGTCTCGCGAGATCGGAAGCATGTCTGGCGATAGAAGATGGTGATCGACATATCGGTCAGGGTCCCAAAGGGAGCGAGTAAGTTGGAGATTATCCGGCTCGATCCGGTCGACGACACGCTCGAACACAAGATTGGCCGTCTCAATGAATTTTGATCGATCCGGCTCTGTGAGAGGAAGCGCTGAAATAACGACGTGAGAATCCATGGCGTTCTTGCGCATGGCGAACTCCTGAAGGGGGCTTGTTTCTCATCAGCCTAACCGGGTGCCACCCAGCGCTGGGTTCTTATTGTGGTGGCTCTTCGAGGCGCCAGGCGCTCACCTTATGCTCACATGCGCAAAGCAAGCATATATCGAGGCAGCCGCGGTCTCAACAGCAGAGCCGCGACACTGGATGCGCCGGCTCTCGGACCAATTGCATTCATGATGGGAATACTGCATGTGACCTACAACGGGCAGGGATCGGCAAACTGAGGGGCAGGGGACCCGATGCGCGACCAATACGTCGGCGATGTCAGCGATGTTCTAAAGATTGCGTTTCTGCGCGCCTTGGCTGCCGCCGATCGGACGCTCGGCGTTGCGTGGTACTACGCACCCGGCAATGACGGTCGGCCAGATGGTCGGCATCTGGAATGGCGCAATGAACCGGCATGGCGTATCTTGGACGCCGAGTTGCACGCTGGCCTTTCCTCGCTGCCAAGCCGGACGGTCGTCGCGCTCGAAGGTGCTGCAATTTGGCCGGCTGGCTCAATCTTTCACCGCGACCCCATGCCGTCGCGCTTAGATCGGATTGAATGGGGCAGACGTAAGCGCGACGCCCTCGACGGAGCAGATCTCGTCTTTCTTGATCCCGATAACGGAGTTGGCGCGGAAACCGAAAAGCACGCGACATACGCGGAGATTCGGCGATTGCGTCGGCCAGGGCGGGCAATCGTGTTTATCACATTCCCCGGCCGAAACCTGCCACACGATACTCTTATCCAGCAACTGCATACGCGCCTGAATGACGAGGCAGATGCGGAGAAGGTTGCGACGCTGCGCACCAACGTGTCGGTTCCACGCTCTCCTGGCGCCATCTCATATGTTCAAAGGCAACGCTGGTTCACCATCGTTGATCCTGATCCCCTGCTTCTTCAACGGGCTAAAGCCTTCGCTGAAGCGGTGACGGCGGTTCCAAGGGTTTCGGCAAAGCTGGATTACTTGGCATGACGAAAGCGGATCCGGCCGGCGACGAAAGCCAAGAGTGCCGGCGATGTTACGCCCACGCCGCCTCCAGCGGGAAAGCCGCCTTTGACGTGATGCTATGGTCGTGGGCGAATGCAATCACCGATGTATCAATCTGTACAAAGACTTAATGTCAGTAGTAGTAATGACGTTGAAGGAAGCATTCTAATAAGTGAGGGGCGGCGTGGATATCTTTAAGCTCGATCGAGCGCTGATCGAACGATATGAATCATTTGCTCGCTCCTTTTCCGAGATCCGCGCGCCGGAAATCCGTGCCCAGGTAGATGCTGCTTACAATGAGCAGCGCTTTTGGCCCGAGCCACTCATTACCATCAATCCGCATTTTGAGGCCGGTCATTCGATTGATCAGCTTGTCGCGCAAGACGTGCTGGATCCGGCTCTCAGTAAGATATTCGCAAACGGTCCGGACCGGACGCCGATCAAGCTTCACCGTCACCAAGAGCGCGCTGTTGTGAAAGCCCGCAATGGTGAGAGCTTCATCGTAACCACCGGCACTGGGTCCGGAAAATCGCTGTGCTTTTTCTTGCCGATCGTCGATGCAGTCGTTCGCGCGCGGCGCGCAGGCGAGGCGCAGCGGACGCGTGCGATCATCATTTATCCCATGAACGCGCTGGCCAACAGTCAGCTTGAGGAGCTGGAAAAGTTCATCGGCGGCTCGGGGGTCAATGAGGAGCTGCGCCCGACCTTCGGTCGCTATACGGGACAGGAGAGCGACGCAGAGCGACAGGCCATCGCCAAGGCCAAGCCCGACATTTTGCTGACGAACTTCATGATGCTCGAGCTGCTCATGACGCGTCAGGATGAGCTCGATCGTGCCGTTATCGCCAATGCATCCGGCCTGGATTTCTTGGTGCTGGATGAACTGCACACCTATCGTGGCCGCCAGGGGGCGGATGTCGCGATGCTGGTGCGTCGCGTGAAGGACCGCCTTGTTAAAGAGCGAAAGCTGCTGTGCATCGGTACGTCAGCTACGATGTCGAGCGCGCAGGACGAGATCGAACGAGCAAGCGCCGTTGCCCGCGTCGGCAAGTTGATTTTTGGGGAAGAACTCAGTTCGGCATCGATCATCGATGAGAATCTCGCCAGGGCAACCAACCCCCGGATCAACAGCACAAGCCTCGGAGCAGCACTCCCGGATGCGGTTCTGGCGCCGATTCCGGAAAGCCTGACGGACGAGGAGCTGCACGGCCATCCGCTTGCCTGCTGGATCGAGACTGAGATTGGGCTTGTCGAGGGCGAAAAACTGCGCCGTCGCCCGCCCATGACCTTGAGCGACGCGAGCTCCAAACTCGCGGCCCAGACACACATTCCTTCAGGAGAATGCAGAGCCGCTCTTTCCGGGATGCTGTCGTTGATGGGACGCCGCGAAGATCTTCGTGGCGGCGTCAGCGACCGGGCATTCCTGGCGTTTAAGCTTCATCGGTTCATTTCTGGCGCTGGGCATGCGTACGCAACGATCGAGCCCGCCACCGATCGGCGTGTCGTTCTGGAAGGACAGGTCTTTCATCCATCCGATCCGAACGCGCGCCTATATCCAGTCTTCTTCTGCCGTGAATGCGGGCAAGAGCATCACAGCGTTCGGATTGAGAATGCGCTCGACGGTATTCGGGTTCTCGCACGACCGATTGACGACCCGGCAAGCGAAGACCCGGAACCAGATGGATCACGGACGGGCTTCCTGGTCCCCGCGACGAATGCCGACTTCTTGTTCGGCGGCGCTGTCGCCGACTATCCAGATGATTGGCAAGAAACGACGCCGGCGGGACAGGAGCGGCTGAAAGCGGGGCATCGCGGCAAGCACGAAGGGCAGCTTCTCCTTGTGAAGCCTGATGGATCGCTCGCCGATGACGGAGTGCCGGCCTGGTTCTTCGCCGGCAAGTATCGCTTTTGCCCCCATTGCCGTCATCAGCCGCCACAACAGGCACGTGACATCAATAAGCTGGCAGGTCTATCGGCCGAAGGGCGAAGTTCTGCGACGACGCTTATCGTCTCGACCATTTTGGCATGGATGGAGGCGGACGGTACTCTTGAGGAGAGCACCCGCAAGCTTCTGGGTTTTACAGATAATCGCCAAGATGCGGCCCTGCAGGCGGGGCATTTCAACGACTTCATTTTCGTCAGTTTGCTCCGTGGCGGTATCTTACGCGCCGTACGTGACGCAGGTGAGAAGGGCCTCACAGATGTTCGGTTCGGGGAGGCGGTTCGCAAGGCGCTTGGCTTCGACCTTGAGGAACCTGACCGTCTGTCCGACTGGATGGCCGATCCGCGTGTAAAGGGATTTCACAATCGCCAGGCGGCCGAGGAAGTGCTGACGTCGATCCTGGCACATCGCGTGTGGGCGGATCTTCGCAAAGGCTGGCGCTTCACAAATCCCAATCTCGAAGAGGCTGGCCTTGTGGAGGTGCGGTTTCCTGGATTGGGCGAACTAGCGGGCGACGATGAAGAGTTCGCCGACAATCCGCGACTGGCGGCCGCCACCCCCCAGTTGCGCGGCAGGCTCTTCAATCTGCTTTTCGACTATATGCGTCGCGGCCTTGCCATCGCGACCGAAGCGCTGGATCGCCAGCGGACATTGCAGGTCGCCGAGACGTCGCGAAATCACCTCCGCGATCCCTGGCTCATCGATCAGAACGAAGAACAGGAACTGCGGCAGGCCGGGTTCTTGATGATCGATCCGCCGAGCAAGGCTGAGATCAGCGCCGCGGAAGATGTGCTTATCGTGCGGGGCGGCTGGCGGACGGCGCTGGGCAAGGCCCTCCGTAACAAGGATCTGTGGGGCGAGCCACTCCCCGTCAAAGAATATGACGATGTTATCGCGACGCTACTGCGTGCAGCCGAAAATCACCAGGTCATCCGCCGGGTGATTACAGGCGGCGAGGCTCCTGCGTGGCGCCTATCATCGACCGCCTTGCGCCTCTTTCCGGCAACCAAGAGGGCCGACGGAAAACGAGAGAATCCCTTTTTCCGGACGCTCTATGAGGAAGTTGCCGAGATGCTCAGGCAGGAGGGCAACTTGCCCTTTGCCTTCGAGGCTCGGGAGCACACGGCTCAGGTCGACCAGAAAGTTCGCGCTTGGCGCGAAGACCGGTTCCGATTCGGGAAGTCGGATATTGAAAGGATCGCCCAGAACCGAGACGAAATGCGTCAGGAAGGCGAGCCAGCCAGCTTCCTTCCAGCGCTGTTCTGCTCGCCAACAATGGAGCTCGGAGTTGATATCAGCGCGCTGAACGCTGTCTATCTCCGGAATGCGCCGCCGACACCGGCGAACTACGTGCAGCGGGCGGGCCGTGCCGGCCGCAGCGGTCAAGCAGCGCTTGTTGTCACCTATTGCGCCGCCCAGTCTCCCCACGACCAGTATTACTTCAATAATCGTCAAGGGCTCGTTGCGGGCGTGGTGAAGCCGCCGGCCCTGGATCTTGCCAATCGCGATCTGCTGCGAAGCCATCTGCACGCAGAATGGTTGGCGGCGGCTGTCGTGCCGCTGAAGCCGTCGATCCCTGAAAACTTGAACATGGCGACGCCGGAGATGGCCGTCTCCGATGAGATCGATGCCGCCTTTGCAAAACTTATAGCGAGTGGGACCGCAAAGCCCACGATGCGGCGCCTTCTTGAGCAAACTGCCAGCGCGGTCGAGCTGGTCGATGCGCCTTGGCTGGCCGACATCGATGCCTTTGTTGATGAGACCAACAGGGAAGCAGCGCAAAATTTCGCTGCCAGCTTCGGCCGATGGCGGGAGCTCTACCGAAGCGCCCGCCGTGAGCAGGAAGAGGCGCATCAAATTCAGCAAAAGACGTCATTTAAGCCGGGCGAGCGGAAGGAGGCGGCGCGCCGTCATTTCCGCGCGACAGAAGAGCTCGACATGCTTGAGCGGGGACAGGCCTCGAACGGCTCGGACTTTTACACATATCGCTATTTGGCGACCGAGGGATTTTTGCCGGGCTACAATTTCCCGCGCCTTCCGCTTTACGCATTCATTCCTGCGACCAAGCGCGCGGCAGTCCTGCAAAGGCCGCGCTTCCTCGCGATCTCCGAATTTGGCCCTAACAGCCTGATTTATCATGAAGGGCGCGCCTACCGGGTCGTCCGTGCGAAGCTGCCGGCGCATGGCCGTCTCGATGATGGCAAGCTTGCAACCAACAGCCTCATCTTGTGCGCCGAGTGCGGGGCGGCTCACGCCGATGACAAGCTGGAGCGATGCCATGCCTGCAGCGCGTCACTGGCCGGCGTGGATCGGCTCGATAATGTTTATCGGATCGACAATGTCGAAACCGCACCGTCGTCTCGGATCACGGCGAATGATGAAGACCGCCAGAGGCGCGGCTTTGAGATCCAGACCGTCTTCCAATGGCAATTCGAAAAAGGCGTTCCTGATATCCGCACGCTCACCTTGCGCTCGCGAGGAGAGCCGATTCTGCTTCTCGATTACGGCGCGCGCGCAAAGCTATCGCGCATCAACAAGGGACTTCGCCGGCGGAAGAAGTCGATAAACGGCTTCTGCATCGATCCGATGTCGGGCCGATGGGTCAAGGATACGCTCAACGGCGGGGATGACGATGACATTGATGTCACCATCCCCAAGTCGCAGCGGATCGTGCCGATCGTCGAAGATCACAAGAATGCGCTCCTGGTGCGGCCGCTTGGGCATTTCGAAGAGCGGCAGATGGCGACCCTTCAGCACGCCCTTCTCAGGGGCATCCAGATCGTTGCCGAGCTCGAGGAAGGGGAGCTCTTGGGTGAGCCTTTGCCCACGCGCGAGAACCGCAAGGCGATCCTACTTTACGAGGCGACCGAAGGTGGAGCTGGGGTTCTGAACCGCCTCGTCTCCGATCCTCGCCGGATGGCGGAGATAGCGCGCCAGGCGCTCGACCTCATGCACTATGATTTCCCGTCGGACGGGGGAAGCCTCGAGGAGCGGTCGGATGCCTGCGTCGCCGGCTGTTATCGCTGCCTGCTCTCATACTTCAACCAGCCAGACCACAATCTGATCGATCGGCGCGATGCGGAGGTCACGACCTTTCTCTGCCAGCTCGCAGAGCCTGAGATCGCGGAGGCTGGACCGGTGGAGGTCGCAAGCGACTGGCTTAGCGCGATACGCCGGTGGGGCTTGCCTGCGCCATCCTCGCGCAAGGTCGGCGGCGCTGTATACGACCTCTATTGGCCAAGCTTCCAAGTGCTCGCGGTATCAGGACGTGTGCCGGACGGACTTGCTTCGGCATGTGCCGACTTGGGGGTGGATGTCGTCGAGCTTCCTGATGTGCCTGGCGAAGCGGCGCCGAGAGAATTGGTTGAGTTGTTGGGGGCGGCATAGTGGAAGCGGTCAGATTTTCGCCGGGGGATCTTGTCGAGGCGCGGGGACGAGAGTGGGTTGTTCTGCCGTCTCCTAACGATGACATCCTCAACGTCCGGCCCTTGTCGGGTTCGGAGGCCGATGCGCAGCGGATTGCGCTTGCGCTTGAAGTCAATCCCGTCAGGCCCGCGCGATTTGCTCCACCAACACCTGAGCGGCGGGACACCCAGGATGGTGCGCGGTTGCTGGCGGATGCGCTCCGTCTGTCGCTTCGCCGCGGCGCAGGCCCGTTCCGGAGCGCCGCGCATCTCGGCGTGGAGCCGCGCGCCTATCAGCTCGTGCCGCTGATGATGGCCTTGAAGCTGCCGGTCGTGCGGCTGCTGATCGCCGACGATGTGGGGATCGGCAAGACGATCGAGGCAGGATTGATCGTCCGCGAGATGCTCGACCGCGGCCTCATTGACCGGTTCTCGGTGCTGTGTCCGCCGCACCTCGTTGAGCAATGGGTGGGCGAACTTGCAGAAAAGTTCGACATCGACGCTGTTGCCGTAACATCGGCCAGGGCTCGCAGCCTGGAGCGCGGTCTCCCCGCTGCGCAAAGCCTGTTCGAGGCCTATCCGCACACCGTCGTCAGCCTCGACTACATCAAGGCCGATAGCCGCCGCGACGAATTCGCAAGGGCCTGCCCGTCCCTCGTGATCGTCGACGAAGCGCACGCCTGCATCGGCGGAGACCGTGGAAGACATCAGCGTTTCGAGCTTCTCGAACGCTTGGCCTCTGATGAAGAGCGCCATATGCTGCTGCTGACGGCAACGCCGCACAGCGGCGACGAAGCTGCATTCGACCGGCTGTTGGGCCTCATTAGCCCGGACTTCGCAGGAGGTCCGCAGGGCGATGAGAATGCCCGTGCCCGATATGCTCGCCGCCTCGCTCAGCATTACGTTCAGCGGCGCCGCCCCGATATTACTGAGACCGGCTGGCACGAGAAACGAACATTCCCCGTCCATCATGTGAAGGACGAGCCCTTCAGCCTCAGCGGCGAATTCGCCGCCTTCCATGATCGCGTTCTCGATTACTGCCTGTCCGTCACGCAGCGGGCCGGTACCGACCAACGCAGCCGGCGGCTTGCTTTCTGGGGAACGCTCGCGCTGATGCGATGCGTCGGCTCCTCGCCGGCGGCCGCGACCAATGCACTTCGCAATCGCTTGTGCGGCGTAGCGGACGAAGAGGCGATGCAGCCAGTCGTCTTCGACGAAGATGAAGGCCTGCTCGACCAAGGCGATGTCGAGCCTGGCACGGCCAGCGCCAGCGCTGAGGAACGCGGTGAACTCGCCAAGCTGATCTCCATGGCAGAGTCACTTGATAGCCGTCGCGCCGAGGATCCCAAGGTTGCCCGGCTACTGAAGGTTCTAAAAGGACTGCTTCAGGAAGGAGCGAAGCCGGTCATCTTCTGCCGGTTCATCGCCACGGCTGAGGCGCTGGGGGAAGAGATAAGGCGAGCTTGGCCAAAGGCTGACGTTGCAGTTGTGACTGGACGCCTGCCCCCTGAAGAGCGGCGTGCCCGTGTCGACCAGCTCGATAGCTCGGAGAGCCGGATCCTAGTCGCGACGGACTGCCTCTCTGAGGGCATCAATCTGCAGGCATTGTTCGACGGCGTGGTTCATTACGATCTCAGTTGGAATCCGACGCGTCATCAGCAGCGGGAAGGTCGCGTTGACCGATTTGGTCAGCAGTCGCCGATCGTCCGCTCCGTCACGATCTTTGGCGAGAACAGCGCGATCGACGGGGCGGTGTTGCAGGTCATTCTGCGTAAAGCCGAAGCCATTCGCAAAGCGACCGGTATTTCAGTGCCCATGCCCGAGGACAGCGACGGCGTGACATCGGCCCTCATGCAGGCGCTCATGCTTCGTGCCGGAGGACATCGCGATCAGCTGGCGTTCGATTTCGGTCTTTCAAGCGAACGGCTCGACAGCAAATGGCGCGATGCCGAGGAAAATGCGAAGGCAAGCCGCGCGCGATATGCGCAAGGTGCCCTGAAGCCCGATGAGGTGCTGCCTGAATGGCAGCAGATGCGCGCGCTGAACGGCGGCCCGACTGAAGTAGCCCGCTTCACCGAACGTGCCTTAAAGCGCGTGGGAGCGCCATTGGAGAAGGCGGGGCAGCATCATTTCGTTCATCTCGATGCGATGCCCGAGGCAATTAAGGAGCGACTGGAAGCGCGTGGTCTGCGTGGGACACGAAGAGTTGGCTTCGAGGATGATCCAGCTCCCGGAGTGACGCATCTCGGGCGCGTCCACCCACTTGTCGCAAGCCTGGCCGAGAGTTTGGCGGAGGGGGCGCTTGATCCTGACGGGGCAGCGTTCCGGCCCCTTGGCCGGTGCGGCGCCTGGCGCACGCACGCGGTCACCCAGATGACAACGCTGATTCTGTTGCGGCTTCGCTTCAAGCTCATAACCAGCGGCCGCACAAACCGCCTGCTGTTGGCTGAGGAAGCGACAGGGATCGCGTTTGGGGGAATAGCTCCGGTGTCGGTCCTCGAAGGACAGTCCGCCCTTGAACTCCTTGAGGCTGAGGCAGCAGGGAATCTCGATGAACTTGCGGCCGCGCGTCAGCTCCAGCGGGCTCATGAACGACTGGCGAGCTATCAGCCTGCGATAGCAGCCTTCGCAGCGGAGCGCGGCACTGCGCTTTCTGCAGACCATCTACGGCTGACGGAAGCCGCACGCGGCGGGGCAACGGTTGAGGTCGTTCCCGTTTTGCCGGCGGACGTCATCGGCCTCTACGTCCTCCTCCCGGAGGGCGAGTGATGGCCCGGCATCTCAAGCGCGCCGCCAATATTGGGCTCACCGCTGTCGCGATCGAGGGAGGGTTGATCTCTCCCGATCAGGTCGCCGCCATCGCCGCCACCGCTCCAGATCAGAAAGCAGCTGCGGACTATGGCTGCCCCAAAGGGACGAACCTGCGAGACGAGATCACCCGTTACTTCAGGATCGGCCAAGCTCACTGGCAGGCCTATGCCAAATTGCCGGCGCCCAACGAGGCTCAGACCACCGCCTTTGTGAAGAGTCTGCTCGAGGAAGCGTTCGGGTTCGAAGCTCCGCGCGGCCCGAACGTTCACCAGCGGGATGGCCATACGTACCGCATTGCCCTTGAGGCAAAGGGCGGCCGAGTGCCGATCGTGGTGGCGGCGCCCCTGCCGGAAGGGGATGCGTTCACCAAAGCGCTTCCGCAACTGGGCGACGAACATGGCGGAACGATCCCGCGACGTTCTCCAAGCGTGCTGCTTCAGGATTGGCTGAACGCCAACTCCGAGTTCTTATGGGGCCTCGTCTTTGCCGGGGACCGCGTCCGCCTCATGCGGGACAATGCCAGCTTCACCCGGCCCGCCTACATAGAAGCGGACTTGGGCGCGATCTTCCGCGACGAGATGTTTGCGGACTTTACCGCGACGTGGCTGCTGATTCATGCCACGCGCTTTGGCGGCGAGGGTGCCGCCGCGGCCGATTGCGCGCTGGAGCGCTGGCGCGAGGCTGGATTGCGAGCCGGAACCGCGGCACGTGATCGGCTTGGAAAGAGCGTCAAGGAAGCGCTTCTCGCACTTGGCCAGGGGTTCCTGGACGCGAATCCCGATCTCCGCGTGAAGCTCGATGAAAACCATACCACCATGCAAGGCTGGTTCGAGCAGCTCCTGCGTATCGTCTACCGGCTGATTTTCTTGGCGGTCGCGGAGGATCGCGAGCTCCTGCATGGACCCGACGCATCGGAGGCGGCGCGCGACCTCTATGATTCGGCATATGGCTTCAGCCATATGCGAGAGCGGTCGGCGCGACGTTCTTCGCATGATCATCATCATGACGCCTGGGAAGCGGCGAAGATCGTTTTCCGCGGTCTGGAGCGCAGCGAGAAGCTGCTGGGATTGCCAGCGCTTGGAGGGCTTTTCATACGCGGCGCCACGCCCGATATTGATGATGCGAAGCTGCCCAACCGAGCTTTTTTGCGGGCCATCTTCCACCTGAGTTGGCTGATCGAAGATGGGCGGCGCGTCCGGGTGAATTGGCGCGATATGGCAACGGAGGAACTTGGCTCCGTTTACGAGGGATTGCTTGAGCTCGTTCCGGTCCGCGAGGACCATGGAAGGCGCTTCAGTTTTGCCGACCCTGATGAAGCCAAGGGCAACACGCGCAAGACGTCCGGCAGCTACTATACGCCGGACAGCCTCGTGCAGACGCTGCTCGATTCCACCCTCGATCCTGTGCTTACACGGGCCGAGGCGGAAGGTGGCGCCGACGCAATCCTCAAGCTTTCGGTAATAGATCCAGCCTGCGGCTCAGGCCATTTCCTGCTCGGTGCTGCACGCCGGTTGGCTGCGCGTGTGGCGCAACTGCGCGACAGTGAGGCGCCGGACTACCCGGCGGCGATGCGGGACGTCGTACGCCATTCAATCCACGGCGTGGATCGTAACCCGATGGCGGTGGAGCTTGCGAAGGTCGCGCTTTGGATCGAGGCGCTTGAGCCCGGCAAGCCGCTCACGTTCTTAGATAGTCATATCCGATGTGGTGACAGTCTCGTCGGTGTCTTCGACGTCGCATGTCTTGCGGGCGGCATCCCAGATGCCGCTTACGAGGTGCTTGAGGGTGACGACGTAGAAATGGCAAAGGTCTATGCCCGCCGCAACAAGGAACAGCGGGAGGGCAAGGGCGCGACCGGCCTTTTCGCCGAGTTAAAGCCGCCAGCCGGCCTCATCGGCGCGGCGGAGGCGCTGACGGCTATGCCGGAAGACACACTAGCCGATGTAGCCGCCAAAGAGGCTGCCTTTGCCCGGCTGCACGGCGGGCCCAACTGGCTGAGACTAAAGACCGCCTGTGACACCTACGTCGCCGCGTTTTTCACTCCCAAGATCAGATCGGTTTCGGAGGACTCTAACCTCGCCCGGCCGCTCATGCCGGAGACCGAGCACGTCTGGATGGCAGCGCGTGGGCAACCGCTCAATGGACCGCTCATGGCGGAGGTCGACAGGATCGCCCACTCAGTCGCCGTCTTTCACTGGCCGCTCGAGTTCCCGGCGATTATGGCGCGCGGCGGCTTCGATGTGGTGATCGGTAATCCACCGTGGGAACGAATTAAACTGCAGGAAAAGGAGTTTTTCGCCGCCCGCGATCCCGATATTGCGACGGCTAGCAACAAAGCTGAACGCGAAAAGCTCATCAAGGCACTCAAGAATGCTGCGCAGGGCACGGCGCAATCCCGGCTAGCGGCGGACTTCCAGTTCGCGAAACGCACGTCCGAAGCGGCGAGCGTGTTCGTGAGGAAAACAAGTCGGTTTCCGTTGAGCGGCGCCGGCGACGTGAACACCTATGCGTTGTTCGCCGAACTATTTTCCCAACTGGCTCGGGCGGGCGGACGGGCTGGCATAATCGTGCCGACAGGAATCGCTACCGACAGTTCGACAAGCGCATTTTTCCGCGACCTCGTAGCCAACCGAAAACTCTTCAGCCTCCATGATTTCCAAACCGGGCTTGGGTTTTTTGACGATATTGGTCACGCGCGATTCAAGTTTTGCCTGCTGACCGTTGGGCAAGCGAACACGGGTCCGGAGGCGGTCAATTTCAGTTTCTTTTCGCGAACGGATGAGGAGTTTGGTGACAAGCGGCGTCATTTCACACTGACTCCTGCTCAGATACTTGAATTGAACCCAAATACTGGCACATCCCCCATTTGCAGAACGGAGTTTGATGCGGTCCTAACGCGCAAGATCTATCGCGCGGCGCCGATTCTGATACGTGAGCGGCTGGACCACCCGGATGGTGATGAGAATCCGTGGGGCATTACTTTCCAGCGAGTGTTCGATATGTCGTCGGACAGTAAGTTGTTCCGCACCGCGGCGCAGTTAGCTAGCGAGGGATTTAGCCGCGATGGATTGGATTGGCGCAATGGGGATAGTCGAGCCTTTGTGCCGCTCTACGAGGCCAAGATGATCCACCATTTCGATCATCGCTTTGGCTCCTATGCGGGCCTCTCTGAGCGCTCGGGCGAAGGCTCGCTGCCGCCGACGCCTGATTCCATCAAGGACAATCCGAACTACGAAGCTGATCCTTGGTACTGGGTGCCGCAGACCGAGACTGAGTTGCGCGTGGCCCGCGTGCCAGCCCGCCTCAAGCAGTACTTCCGCAAGGAGAATGCAGAAGGCTGCTTAAAGGTGCTGGCGGAATGGGTCTTAGGAACGCTCGATCCAGAGGATTTGCAGCCGAGCAACCTCGCGCGCTCCGCTGACCGCGCGGGGGCGCGTCTGCGAGAGGTGCTTGGGCAACGCGCGCTCGATCGCGGTATCGTCGGCGCCAAATTCGCGACATGGCTGCACAAATCGGCCAACAGCGCGCGTGAGATGAACCGCGAGACCCCCCTTTCTGACGATGATCTCGCCTTTATCAAGGTGGGCCCAGTTGATCCGCTCGCGCTTACCGCCGCCCTGCTCAATCGCAAGCAGCCGCGCTGGCTAATGGGCTGGCGGGATATTTGCCGATCCACTGACGAGCGAACGGTGATTGCGAGTGTGTTTCCGAAGGCGGGTGTAGGGCACAAAGTTCTGATAATGCACCATTCATTAGGAACTAAATCGGCAGTCCCAATTCTTGCAAACCTGATCTCGCTCCCCCTCGATTATGCGGCGCGTCAGAAAGCGGGCGGGACATCGTTCATGTACTACTACATGAAGCAGCTTCCCGTCCTCGCTCCACACCAATTCACCAGGAGTGACTCCGCCTTCATCACGCCGCGTGTGCTCGAACTCACTTATACTTCGCACTCCATGCGGCCGTGGGCCGAAGACCTGGGATGGTCGGGTTCGCCATTCGCCTTCGATGCTGCCCGCCGCGCTGATCTGCGCGCTGAGCTCGATGCTTTCTTCTCGCTGAAGTACGGGCTTTCGCGTGACGAATTGCGTTACGTGCTCGATCCGGCCGACACGCATGGGGCAGATTATCCGTCCGAAACCTTCCGCGGTCTCAAGCGCAACGAGGAGTCCGCCCTGGGCGAGTTCCGCACGCGTCGTCTCGTGCTTGAAGCTTATGACCGGCTGTCCGAATCACACGCGGCCGGCGGCCCGGTCGAGCTTCGGCCGACGCAGCCAATGCCGCTTGAGGGCACACCTCCTGATGACGCGTGGGTTCGGATTACACAATCACACCCTGGTGACACTGGCGCCATCTTGGCTGCGGTTCTTAAAGCAATGGATGGGCCGAAGCCGATCAGCGACGTCCGTCTTGCGGTTGCGTTCGTAGTGGAGCCGCGCCTACTTGCTCCGTTATTGCCGACCGCCAAAGCGGCCGAATGGCGGCGCCTGGTGGGGACGGAAGCCGATCCTCTTGCGGGCAATGTCACAACGTTCGTCGCAAGGAACAACACAGCGTGGGGCGCGGCTGTCCGAAACCACCGCGGCAATGGTCGGCTGATTGAGGATCCCCAGCGTCTGACGTGGGCGTCCGGCCCCGGGTTGGACGCCATCGACACCACAGGATGGCCTGACGGCCGCGCAGTCTTCGTGTGGAACGCTTTGCGAAACATCAATCTCGACGTAAGCGGTCAGCCGATGGCGTCGGACCTGAAGTTCCAGGGCATGAGGGCTTCGATGTCAGACGCGGGCCAGCCTT
>NZ_JBXAFY010000024.1:0-59480 GCF_058793575.1 Shinella sp. GW835-FHT14H05
ATGACTCTCCGCATGATTCATGCAGAAAATGAGCTTCCGCGAACAAACGCGCTACGTGGGATCGCCTACACGCTTACCGTTGGTCAGCCGATGAAGCAGGAAGGCGCCGAGCAGGATCTTGCGGCGCGTATCCAGCACACGCTCCTGCTTGCCCAGGCGCGCTTCAAGTGTCTTTTTCCTGACCTCCAGTTCGGCGATACGCTGTTGAATGGTCTTGCGGGTCATTGTTCGTCCATGCGCTGTTGCTGTTGCGGATGGCCTGATTGAAACCGTATTGGGGCTGACGGCAATGTGCAGATCTGCAGAAGCTCCCCGCTATACCGCCGTGCTACCGTCGCGAAGCAAAGGAAGGACAAGGGCGCACTTACGACTTGCAGCGCAAGTCAGTGCTTGATATCCTCCTTTGAGTTTGGAGGATATCGCTTGGCGATCTACCATCTCAGCGCAAAGCCTATCTCGCGGTCATCCGGCCGCAGCGCTGTGGCATCAGCGGCTTATCGTTGCGCTGTTCGCCTGACCAATGAGCGCGATGGGCTTGTGCATGACTTCACTCGCAAGGGGGGAGTGGAGCATACCGAGATAGTGCTTCCGGAAGGCGTTTCGGCTGATTGGGCTCTGGATCGATCGGCTTTGTGGAATGCGGCCGAGTTTGCGGAAAATCGGAAAGACGCCCGTGTCGCTCGTGAATTCGAGATTGCGCTTCCGCATGAACTATCGGTGGAAGGGCGATTGGAGGTTGCGCGAACGTTCGCTCAGGATTTGGCGAGCCGCTATGGTGCGGCGGTGGATTTTGCGATCCATGCGCCGCATGAGCAGGGCGACATCCGGAATTACCATGCGCATGTGATGATGACGACGCGGCAGGTTGGCGAAGCCGGCCTGGGCGAGAAGACATATCTTGAGCACAAGAATGCGCGGCTGTTGTCGAATGGCATGGCGACGACCGACATGCAGCTTCGCGACATCAGGCAATCATGGGAGAGCATCGCCAACAGCCAGCTTCAGCGTGAGGGGCTGGATATTCGCATCGATCATCGGTCGCATGCGGAACGCGGTCTTGAGCTTTTACCCACCGAGCATATGGGCGTGCACGCCTCGCAGATGCAGCGGCGGGGGATGACCGTCGAGCGGTCGCGGCTGGACGACGATGCGGCGCAGCGTAATGCCGAGTTGATCCGGGAAAAGCCGGAACAGGTTCTGACGCTGATCAGCAATGAGAAGAGCGTGTTCGATCGGCATGACATTGCGAAGACCTTGCATCGCTACATCAACGACGACACGCAGACGTTCCAGAACGCCTTTGCATCTGTCATGGCATCGCCGGCGCTGGTGGAGCTTCAGGCCGAGCGCATCGATCAGGAGACGGGCGAGGTTTCGAAGGCGCGCTATTCGACGCGGGAAATGGTCGATCTGGAATTCGGCATGGCGCGATCGGCGGAGCGGCTGCACCAGGCGCGGAGCCATGGCGTCGATCGGCGGCATGTCGGCCGAGCCATGGAGCGCCAGGACGCGGCGATCCGGAAAAGTTCTGGCGATCCTTCAGCAGGATTGTCTGATGAGCAGCGTCACGCAATCGAACATATTACCGGGCCGGAGCGCGTCGCGGCCGTGGTCGGGTTCGCCGGCGCTGGCAAGTCCACCATGCTTGCAGCTGCTCGTGAGGCATGGGAGGCGCAGGGCTATCAGGTCCACGGCGCGGCGCTGGCCGGAAAGGCGGCCGAGGGGCTGGAGGAAAGCTCCGGCATCCAGAGCCGCACGCTTGCGTCGTGGTCCCGGGGTTGGGAGCGCGACCGCGGGACGATCGGCCGCGGCGACGTGTTCGTCATCGACGAGGCTGGTATGGTCGGGAGCCGCCAGCTCGCTCGCTTTATTGCAGAGGCCGAGCAGCGCGGCGCAAAAATCGTTCTCGTCGGCGACCATGAGCAGTTGCAAGCGATCGGAGCCGGTGCACCGTTCAGGGCGATTGCCGAGCAGATCGGCCATGCCGAACTTTTCGATATTCGCCGTCAGCGCCAGGACTGGCAGCGGGAGGCGTCCGTTGCTTTTGCCACCCATAAGACGGCCGAGGGCCTAGCGGCTTATCGGGATCATGGCGACATTCATTTTGCCGCCAGCCAGGACGAGGCGAGGGCAGAGATCGTGCGCGACTATCTTGCTGACCGTGACGCGCGTCCGAACGGCACCCGGCTTGCCATGGCGCACCGCCGCGCCGATGTGCGGGCGCTGAATGCGGCTATCCGTTCCGAGCTCCAGGACAGTCATCAGCTGGGGCGCAGCGACGGGCTGAGCGACGGCGAGGAGGGTGGTGAACTCACGTTCCAGACCAATGACGGCAAGCGCGACTTCGCCCCCGGTGACCGGATCGTGTTCCTCGAAAACAGCCGCGAACTTGGCGTGAAAAACGGCATGCTTGGCACGGTCGAGCATGTCGAGGACGGCAGGATCATCGCGCAGCTCGACGGCCGAAGCGGCGATAGCGTCAGCATTCCCACGGACAGCTATCAGGCGATCGATCACGGCTATGCGACGACGATCCATAAGAACCAGGGGGCGACGGTCGATCGAGCCTATGTGCTGGCTTCCGGCACAATGGACCGGCATCTGACCTATGTCGCCATGACCCGTCATCGCGACGGCGCGCAGCTCTATGCCGCTCAGGACGAGTTCACCAATGCTGGCTGCTTGGTCGATCATGGGGCGGCGCCCTATGAGCACAACCCGGAAGCGCGCGCGAGCTATTTCGTGACGCTGGAGAATGACAAGGGCGATCAGCGCACGGTGTGGGGCATTGATCTCAAGCGCGCCCTGCAGGAGGCCTCGCCGGCAATCGGAAACAGGATCGGCCTGCAGCATGAAGGGGCCATTCCCGTCACGCTTCCGGACGGCACGCAGACGCAGCGCAATTCATGGCGCGTGGTCGAGGGCGGCGAGCTGGCCTATAGCCAGCTTGAGCACCGCCTGTCGCGTTCCGGCGCGAAGGAAACGACGCTGGATTACGTCAGCGACTTTGCCGAGCGGCGCGGGATTGCGGAACAGTTCGGGGTTAGAAGCGAGATCGAACTTGCTCCTGCCCCAAAGGAGCGCCAAGAACTCTCGTCCCGTGCGGCCCATCCGGAACGGGAGCAGCAGGATCGGCCATTAGAGCGCCAGCATGTTTACGAGGAACGTGCCGGCGATCTGGCGGGCCCTGTTCGCCGCGAGGATCCTCGCGAGGATCTCACCTCGAATAACAGTGGCGATCGGCAGGACGGCCGGGAAGGGGAGAGGGAGAGCTCTCGCCGCCTCCGGTGGTCGAAGGTTATGTCGCCGGCTGGCACTGGTGATGGCGGTGTAGCGGCCAGTGATCGGGACGGAGAGCACAACGCCTTGCAGCCAGAGGCCGGCAGGCCCGCTCCCCTGGTGCCCGCGATCACGCGGCACGATCGCAGTATCGAGGAGGTGGCCCGCGAAAAAGCGATGGCCATCATCGAGCAGAGATTCGACACGGTAGAATCTATATCGCGGCACGTATTCCGCGACCCAGCCGAGGTGGCCGCCCGGCTGCGCACCGCCATCATGGAGAAGGAGGGCAACGGCAAGATCATAGCAAAGGCCATGGCCGAGCAGCCGGAGCGGTTGGGGGAATTACGCGGTAAGTCAGGCATATTCGGGGACAACAAGGAGCGGAAAGAGGCGCTGCACTATGCCAGGTCGGTTTCCGCCCATATCGGCTATGTCTCCGAGGCATGGGAGCGGCGGCTAGGCGAGGAGCGAAAATCCGAAGAGTGGCAGCGCGAAAAGCGTGATGTGGTCGAGGTTCCCGGCCTTACACCGCGTAGCGCCGAAATCATCGCCCAAGCGGAAAAGATGCCGGTTGAGAAGCGGGGCCAGTTTATCGCGGAGCTGCGATCGTCTCCCGAGGGGCTGGCTGCGCTCGAGGAGGTTAAGGTGGTCGCCAATGCACTGACACGTCGGTTCGGCTCTTCCGACCCTCGACATTTCGCCAAGGAGCTCGAGAAGCGTCCGGAGCTGGCCAAGCAGGCCGAGCAGATCAAGACGACCGCCCGCATGGTGGAGCGCACGCGCTTTGCTGAGCTGACCCATGATCATACTTTTAAACAGCAGCTCAATCGTACACTTGGCCTTGGTTTGAACCGATAGCAGCTGGCTCTCGAACCGCACATTGTTCATGCCGGGTATTTAAGCAAGTGGTGTTTGGTTATGCCAATTCACGATGGGAAATAATCACTGGCGTCGACTGCGGCCATAGATAACGTCTCGCTATTTCACGCCTACAGCCATTTCGGCGCGAACGACAGGATCGCTATCTAGGAACTCGGGCTCGACCCTAGCCCCAACCG
Source organism: Shinella sp. GW835-FHT14H05 (assembly GCF_058793575.1). Classification (NCBI taxonomy): domain Bacteria; kingdom Pseudomonadati; phylum Pseudomonadota; class Alphaproteobacteria; order Hyphomicrobiales; family Rhizobiaceae; genus Shinella; species Shinella sp. GW835-FHT14H05. Next base: position 4,341 of record NZ_JBXAFY010000024.1, read on the forward strand.
CATCAAAGTAACGGCTCATGAAACTGCGGAACGAGGCGGCTAATGCTATATCCGCGATATTGAGATCGGTGAAGCCGACGTTCCTCAGCCTCTGAATATCCGCGTTTGTAATCTGCGACGCGTTCCGCATGATCTGCTCCGTAAAAGTCAGCATTTCGATTTGCTGGTTGTCGAGGCCGGCATTCCTAAAGTCCCTCCGGACTGCCAATGTTTGATCTCGCCCAATCATTCCTGATAACGCACGAAAATAGACATGCGAGCAGTAGCTGGAGGGAACGTGTTTAGCAGCAACGAAGGTTATCAGTCGAAAATTCAGGAGGCCAAGCGAAAAACCATCTCTAATTTGATGCAGCAAGTTTTCGACAGGGATGATGATATCGGGACGGGCGGACCAGCATTGGGTCGCCTGCATAATGTGCCCCATGGACTTCGCTTCAGCTTCGTAAAGCGCCGCGAGCTCGCCCGTCGCCTCGCCGGGTTCTATCGTCTTGATGAACATCGCGGCCCTCCACGCCGAAAGTGATCCCGAGACTATCAAGCCTTGGTCGCTGGCGAAACCTCTTGCTTCGGATACGGTGCATTTGACCGCATACAGCTTCGTCCTCCGTGCAAAAGCAAATGACCTAATCGTGCTAAGGTGATCTGTAATATGACACAGAGCTCAAATGGTCCCCTGCAGGACGAATTATGCGTCCTTAGTAAAGCGTTCGCTTATATTCTTCTTCAAGATTATCGTCTATTTTGCGCAACTCTTCCTCGCTTGGTGCGCCGGTCGTTTCATCTAGGATGAATTTAATCAACGATGGCATTTCGCTGCGATCCTGAAAACGTTCCGGGTTCCACAAATGAGAACGCCGAAGCGCCTTTGCACAATGTATGAAAACCTCGCTCACCTTAACAATGATAGCGATCTTGGGCGAGCGGCCGTTAACACTCATGCCCGCCAGCAGCTCAGGGTCGGTTACGAGGGTCGCGTGGCCATTAACGCGCAAGGTGTCGTCAAAGCCTGGAATAATAAACAGTAGCCCGACGTGTGGATTCGCGAGAATATTGACCAAGCTATCAAGCCGGTTATTTCCCGGGCGATCTGGTATCGCCAACGTCCGCTCATCGAGAATTTTGACGAAGCCGGGGGGATCTCCACGTGGGCTAACGTCTGCCTTGCCATCCATGTTCTGAGTGCCGATACAGAGAAATGGAGAGCGCCTGATAAACTCCTGGGCATGTGTGCCGAGTGTGTCGAGGGACTTTTGCAGGGCCAGAGCATGGGTCGCATCAAACAGGCTTCGAAGGGCTTGTTCATCGGAAATGACGAATTGCGTATTGGCCTTAAACCTACTCATCGAATAACCTTTCGAAGACACGCTATCTGACGTACGTACGTCAAGCATGGATATAGCAGGTTCGTTTTTTAAGCAATATTGGCCTCGAAGCCTTTGCTTACATTCACTGGGAGGTCGTGCCGGCGTTATCTTGGGTCCTCTTGGCGGCTCATGATTAAGTTGCTTCGAGACATACGTTTTCATCGACCTCGACCCAGGAGGCCAAGCCCCTATCGGCGAATGCTCCGAACACTGGAAGGCGTGGGCTCTTAATCGGATCGCGCTCACGTCGGCGACCCACGCGGGGAACCGCTACGCGAAATCGACGTCGGAAAGCGGATCGTAATTCAACTTCGCTCCGCAGCGATGGCCGGCTCACGTTTGTCGGCAGGGTCTCCACCTTTAGGCTGGGTCGTCTGCGTTTGCCTCGCTGGCTTTCGCGGCGCGAAGATCATCGTCCGTGATATGCAGAAAATTGCCGCTGGTGGTGCCTTCCTGGTCATACTTTTCGCTGGCGATGCGTTCGAGCAAGGTCCTGTGCCGCTTCAACAAACCGACGGGGCCCAACCTGTCCAGATCAAACGCGTGCAGCGTGCTGGCATAGATAAAGACGTCGAGTGTTTCTCCCGCAGGCGTCTGCATCGGCCAGAACAGTCCGAGTTCCTTGGGCGCCGATGCGCCATTTTTTCTGATGAGCGGCATCTCGTTTCTTGCCTGCACTTCTGTTCGGTGTGGAAGCTCCACGCAGCAAGGCTACGCGGATCATCGGCTCCTTCGCGTGGGACCAAACGCTTTGCCCCATACCCGTGTGCCTGGGTAGCGAAGTCAACTGGTCGTTAAGCCAAGCCGGAGCAGCACCCTACCGAAATGACGAAGGGCGCTCAACCCATTCGGGGAGCGCCCTTCGGACCCGGACGACTACGAACGCGCGACAGAAGCACCATCGCTGCAGGCAGTTATCGATTACGGGCAGTGATCGATAGATGGGGCAGGGACGCTCGGAGTTCAAGACCTGTCATGGCATGCATCTCAGCGTCATGCTCGGATCAGATCGCGCGGACGTTTTCTGCTTTAGACTTTCCAGTCTTACGGTCCTGGCCGAGGTCGTAGCTGACCTTCGAGCCGTCACGAAGCGGTCCACCCGACAGAACGCCGGACACGTGCACAAACACGTCCTGCCCGCCATTCTCAGGCGTTATGAAACCAAAGCCCTTGTCCTGGCTGAAGAATTTAACCGTACCGTTTGCCATCGCGATCCTCCAAAGTGGGCGGCTTCGCGCCGCCGCATGACCTTTACAATAGACTGACAATCTCGCAACCGCAGTCATCCGACGGCCAAGGGAACAGCGCTGATACATTTGCAATGAGCGTCAAGACCGGATTCGATTCCGCAAGATTTCGATACTACCGTCCTGATGGCTTGCCATCAGATGCCATCTTGATGGCAAAGATGAGAAGGCATATATGTGTGTCCATAGGAGATTGGCATGGCCGCACCACAACTTTCTGTCCGCAGTTCCAAGGCACGCGATTTGGCACATCGACTTGCCCGCCGCGAAAACAGGTCGATTGCCGAAGTGGTTGAGCGCGCTCTCGAAGCCTATGAGGTTCGGGAAGCGGGGCGTGAGCCGGCTTCGAGCTTCTATTCTCGTTTGAACGCATATGCCGGGACTGACATCGACCTGGAAGTCGTTATTCGCGAAGATCGTCGCCCTCATCAAGGCATCGAGCTTTGATCTTTCTCGATACCAACGTTGTCTCCGAGACCCTGAAGAAAGCACCGAGCGAAGCAGTCGTCGCGTGGTTGATACGGTTCGATGCGGAACTGGCGCTGCCCACCGTGACGATTGCTGAGATTGCGTTTGGAATTCATAAAATCAGACCGGATCAGCGTGCTGACCGATTGGAACACGGACTGGGTGAGTGGCGTCATCGTTTTGCAGATCGAATATTTGGGCTGACTGAGGAAGCCGCGCTCGCTTACGGGGAGATCATGGCCACCGCTAGCCGAAAGGGGCGGGCAATGTCGGCTCCTGACGGAATGATTGCCGCAATTGCTCGAGTGAATGGCGGCCGACTTGCGACGCGAAACATCAAGGATTTCGAGACGACAGGCCTCGAATTGACGTCCCCGTGGGACTTCTGAGCCAAGGTCGAGCCCGATTATTTCCGAGCCCTGAGCCCTCCGGCGAACCTGATCAGCGCGTTGTCCGGTCGCGCAGGCCGTGATGTAAAGTCGGACGGTTTCCGGATCAAAGGAAGGGGCGACAAACTCTGCCGCCGACAACCATGCAGAAAAGTGCTTCCAGTCGGAGGCGTGGGCTTTCCCTGTGTTGGCAGAGCTGGCGGCCTCAGCGTAGCCGAATGCGCTCGATGAGGTCGTGCCACTGCGGTGGCAGGGGAGGGGTGTAGTCGCTACGCCTTCCCGAGTTCTTCTGGCTTCACTCCAAGGGCGGCCGCCAACGCTGCCTTGCTGTTGTCTGGCATCATTTTGAGACTGAAGTGGATGCCCTCCTGCCACGCAGCGCCGCGACTCCATGCTTCGGTATAGGCATCTGCCAGCAGATAGCCTTGCTTCGTCGCTTGTAGCGCCTCACAGAGTAGCGAGGCTTGAAGGATGTCCTTGTCCCGCTTCGCACGTCCGAGGCCATCACTGTGCCGTCTTGAGGCCACGATGAGCTTGTGGACCGCATACCGTTCTGGAGCGGGGACATTCACGCTCACGCCCTCCCGGTGAAGCAGGACCGTCCGCATTGGCTCGTAGATCAAGTAATCAAGAAATCGCAGGTTTTCCGCCGACGCACCGCCAAGGGCGGGCATGGGGGAGGGCTTGCCCGTGTGTTCGTTCGATCCCCGGTTGCTTGTGAGAAACTCGACTCGGTAGGCGACTGAGTTCACGAAGGCGACGACCTTTGCCTTGTCGGCTTGGTGCGGGACCGCCCGAAATGTCGGATCGACCGATCGCAAGACTTCAAGGATCGGCGGCAGGCTGTCCTCGACGCCCGCCGAAATCGCGAAATCCTGCGCGAAGTCCGCATCGCCTGTCTGGATAGACGAATTTGGGAGCCGGACGCCGATCAGGCCAGAATAGCAGCTAAAGGCCACGGAGCCGATCAGGACCGCACGAAGACGGAAGAGGCCCGCGTCCGCGAGCGCCTTCGTAACCTCGCCCGCGAAACGGTCGGGGGAGGCCATACCGCCGCTACGGAGAAGCATACCGACGAGTCGCCGGCGCTGGCGGATGTCATCCTTGATTTCCTTATGGGCTTTCACCCGAGCCGTGATGTCGGCATCATCTTCGGGGCCGACATAGCTGCGCTTATCTTTCCCCGCAGGAGTAGGGAGATCGAAATACCAATAATTTCGTCCTTTAACCGGGACCGTGACAAAGCGGCCCTCAAGGGGGAAGTCCGCTTGGAACTGGGCGTCGAATGTTCGCTGCGCGAGTTCCGCGAACGCTGTGCGATAAATCAGGTCGATTTGTTTCATCGCGCGCGCCTTCCGTTATAATGCGAAAGATAAAACATTATAACGCGCTCGTTCTTTGTCAACCAATGCTCTCTATCCGAAAGGCCTTGTCAGACTACCCATGGGTCAACAATGTCTATTCCGAAGCCTTCAAAATCCTTGGTATTGCTTGTAGCAAGAGTCAAATCGTGAGCGATGGCCGTGGCCGCGATCAGACCGTCCATTGATGCAAGTCCCCGGCTGCTTCGCTTGGCAAGTGCCATCAGGTCACCCCACGCCAAGGCAACAGCACCTTCGACCGAAATAATCCTGTTGTCGAAACGCTGGGGGAGATCATGCGTAAGCCACTCGTTCAATGCGTCGCGGTTTTGCCCGTCCATAAGCGCAACACCGCGCCGGATTTCGGCAATCGAGACGATGCTGATAAACGTGCGATCTTCATCCAGCCCATGAAGCCAATTCAAGACACCTTCAGCGGGGCGGGGTTTTGTGACTTCCGACAGAACATTCGTGTCGAGGAGGAGCCTCATAGGGACAAGTCGCGCGGCTCGTCGCCTTGCCGCTCAATGTCCAGATCGGTGCCACGCAGAGGCGATGCCAATAGAAATTCCGCAAGCGATCCTCTTCTCGCAGTCTTCTTCTGCCACTCGTCGGCGGAGACGACCACCACGCTCGGCTTCCCATTGCGCGTAATGGTCTGAGGTGCCAACTGCGCACGCTCCATCACTTCTGAAAGCTTTGCCTTCGCCCCAGCGACCGTCCAACTCATTTCGTTGTTCGTAGATGTGCGCATTATCTTATCTATAACCATAATGACCATAGTGACTATAAAGCTCGAGTAGTGTCTCTGCAAGCGCGCGGTCAGACGATGTGGGGAGGGGGACAGCACCATACAGAAAAGTAATTCCAGTCGCCTGCATAGGATTTGCGCGTATTAGCGGAGCTGGCGGTGTCGACATAGCCGCGGGCGCGACTGGCAAGGCGGGCGAGATGAGCTGATCTCGTTATCGCCGACGAGAGAGGGGGTGGGGCTATCGTCCGACGCTTTCGTCGCCGAACATCACGCGTAGGCACCGTGCTGAGAGATGACTCTGAGGTGTCCTCGGTGTGATTTTGGGCGTTTTGCTAGATGATTTACGCCATTTCCCTATGAAAAAACGTAATGAACGATAATGCAAGATTATCAGTTGTTATTAGTGAACAAGAGACGTGCCGTTAGTAGCGAGAAAAGAATCTAAACCGCACGACCAGGTAGCCTGTCCTTGGCCAAAAAAGGTGTGTTCCTATGGAAAGACCTCTGCATTGGCCAGATGAAAGGCCGCTAAATCTTTATCAGACAGTTGCAGGTCTTGGGCCGGAATAGGCCAGTCGATGGAGATGTCCGGGTCGTCGTAGCGGATCGACCGGTCGTGCTCGGGAGAATAGTAGTCCGTCACCTTGTAGACGACCTCGGTGTTCTCGGTGAGCGTGACGAAGCCGTGGGCGAAGCCCTTGGGGACGAGGAGTTGGTTCCACTTTTCGGCGGACAGCTCGACACCGACCCATTGAGCGAAGGTTGGCGATCCCCGGCGGATATCGACGGCCACGTCGAAAATGGCGCCGCGTATCACCCGGACGAGCTTGTCCTGGGCGCGGGGTGGAAGCTGGTAGTGCAGCCCGCGCAGCACGCCGCGCCGGGCGGACAGGGAATGGTTGTCCTGGACGAAGGTGAGGTTGACGCCGGATTTAGAGAGGCGCTCCGCATTGTAGGTTTCGGAAAAGAAACCGCGGTCGTCGCCAAACTTGGCGGGCACGATCTCGAGCACGCCGTCGAGATCTGTCGGGCGTATGTCGCTCATGTCGTTGCCATCTCCCGGGCACGCCGGCGCAGGTAGTTGCCATAGTCGCTGCGTCCCATCTGCTCGGCACGCTGCAGCATCCTGTCGATCGGCAGCCACCCCATTTCCACAGCGATCTCTTCTGGGCAGGCGATCTTGATGCCCTGCCGGTGCTCGATGGTCCGCACGAAGGCGGAGGCCTCGTGCAGGCTGTCGAGCGTACCCGTGTCGAGCCAGGCATAACCGCGGCCGAGCTGCTTCACATGCAGCTTGCCGCGCTCCAGATAGATGCTGTTGACGGTGGTGATCTCCAGCTCGCCGCGCGCCGAAGGCGTGATGGCTGCGGCAATGTCGACGACGTCGTTGTCGTAGAAGTAGAGCCCGGTCACGGCCCAGCTCGATTTCGGAACGACGGGCTTCTCCTCGATCGACAGGGCCTTGCTGTCGGCGTCGAACTCCACCACCCCGTAGCGTTGCGGGTCGTTCACATAATAGGCGAAGACGGATGCGCCGCTTTCGCGCGCTGCCGCCTGCCGGCAGAGGTCGGAAAGGCCCTCGCCGAAGAAGATGTTGTCGCCGAGAACCATGGCGACGGAGGAAGAGCCGATGAACTCCCGGCCGATGATGAAGGCTTCGGCGAGCCCATTCGGATTGGGCTGCACGGCGTAGGAAAGCTGGACGCCAAAAGCCTCGCCGTCGCCGAGCAGTTCGCGGAAGAGGGGCAGATCCCGCGGCGTTGAGATGATCAGGATCTCGCGAATGCCAGCCTGCATCAGCACGCTGAGCGGATAATAGATCATCGGCTTGTCGTAGATCGGCAGGATCTGTTTCGAGACCGCGATGGTGAGAGGATAGAGGCGCGTGCCACTCCCTCCCGCCAGAATGATACCCTTGAATGCCATGTGTGCTCGACCGGTCCCCAGAAGTAAATTGTCGGCCCGAACCTCGCATGGAAGGCCGAACGGTTGCAACACTTACGCGGTATCTCCCGTCCTTGCCCGGCAAGTCGCGCATCGGATAAGGTCGCGCCCCGTAACCTGTTCAAAACAGCGTAGGAAGCTTGCATGCGCGTAGTCGTTACCGGCGGAGCCGGGTTCATCGGATCGGCCCTTGTCCGCCATCTCGTCCTGGAAAAGCGCTATGAGGTCCTGAACCTCGACAAGCTGACCTATGCCGGCACGGAAACCTCGCTGCAAAAGATCAGCAGGGAGCCCAACTATCGCTTCCTGAAAGCCGATATCTGCGATGGCGAGGCCGTGTCGCGGATGCTTGCGGATTTTCGGCCCGACCGGATCATGCATCTGGCGGCGGAAAGCCATGTCGACCGCTCGATCAATGGCGCACAGGACTTCATCAACACCAACATCGTCGGCACCTTCACGCTGCTGGAAGGCGCCCGTGCCTATTGGTCGGCGCTGGAAGCGGAGCGGAAGGAGGCCTTTCGCTTTCTGCACGTCTCGACTGATGAAGTCTACGGCTCGCTCGGCGATGAGGGCCTGTTCAGCGAGGCGACCTCCTACGATCCGAGCTCCCCCTATTCGGCCTCCAAGGCGGCATCGGATCATCTCGCCAAGGCCTGGGAGCGCACCTACGGGCTGCCGGTGGTGGTCTCCAACTGCTCCAACAATTACGGCCCCTATCATTTTCCCGAAAAGCTGATCCCGCTGATCATCCTCAACGCCCTGGAGGGCAAGGCGCTGCCCGTCTATGGCAATGGCGCGAATGTGCGCGACTGGCTCTATGTCGAGGATCATGCGCGGGCGCTCGACATCATCGCCGAGCGCGGCCGGATCGGGGAGACCTACAATGTCGGGGGTCGCAACGAGCGGCGCAACATCGACGTGGTGACGCGGATCTGCGACCTGATGGACGAGTTGCGGCCGGGTGAAACGCCGCACGACCAGCTTATCACCTATGTCACCGATCGGCCGGGGCACGATGTGCGTTATGCCATCGATGCTACCAAGCTCGAAACGGAACTGGGCTGGCGGGCGCAGGAAACGTTCGATACCGGCATCGAAAAGACCGTGCGCTGGTATCTCGACAATGCATGGTGGTGGCAGCCTCTGCGCGAGCGGTATTCCGGCACGCGCCTTGGACTTCCGGCCGGCAGTAAGCAAACCGGCGCATGAGGAACAGTATGGGCGACAAGGCGAGGCGCATGGTCGTGACGGGGTGGGAAGGGCAGGTGGTCCGCTCACTCCTGGAACGCGGGCCGTTGGGCGGGGGATTCGAGGTCATCGCCTTGGGGCGGCCGGCACTCGACCTTGGCGATCCGGACGGGATTGGCGCAGCTCTCCAGCAGGCGCAGCCGGACGTGATCGTCTCGGCCGCTGCCTATACGGCCGTGGACCGTGCGGAAACCGACGAGGCCGCCGCCCATGTCGTCAATGCTGTTGCTGCCGGACGGATTGGCGCTGCGGCTGCGCTCCTCGGCGTGCCGGTCATTCACTTGTCCACCGACTATGTCTTCGACGGTGAAAAGCCGGAACCCTATGTGGAAACCGATCTGGTCGGCCCGACAAGCGCGTACGGCCGCACGAAGCTTGCCGGTGAACGCGCTGTGGCGGAAGCGACGGACAACTATGCCATCCTGCGTACCGCCTGGGTCTACAGTCCCTTCGGCCGGAATTTCCTGAAGACCATGCTGCAGCTTGCCGAAAGCCGTGACCATATCAATGTGGTCGACGACCAGGTCGGCAATCCGACCTCGGCACTCGATATTGCCGATGGAATCCTGGCGATCGCCGGCAACCTTCTCCAAAGCGATGCACCGCTCCTTCGTGGGACCTTTCATATGACGGCTTCAGGGGCTGCAAGCTGGGCAGATTTTGCGACTGAGATATTTTCTGCTTCCGCACGGCATAGCGGGCCAAGAGCCGAGGTCGGGCGGATACCCTCCTTGGCCTACCCGACGCCGGCCCGACGCCCCGCCAATTCACGGCTCGATTGCGGCAGCCTGGAGCGGACCCATGGCGTGCGGCTCGGCGAATGGAAACAGGCTACCGCTGAAACGGTCGAACGGCTTGTAAAGGAAAATGCCGCGTGCCGCGTCTTGTAAGTGCATGCGCACTATAATTCCTCTTTCTCCTCCGCAGGCTTTGGGCGAGCAGCGATGAGTGCTTGGTCGAGTGCGGCGAGCAGTTGGTCGATGTCGGTTTCTTTTTTAGGCGGTGGCCCTTTCGGAGAATTAGCCTTCATCCACGCGAGGAGGTCCAGTGCCTTCTCAAACGTGATTTCCTCTCCGACGATAGGGTCGAAGTACCGGGGGTACAGGATGTATGCGGCCGCAAAAATCTCCTCCACCGAGCGTTTTGCCGTCCGCCTGGGGCACTCCTGCCGATCATCGGTCGCACCCCAACCGGCATAGAAGGGCATCCCGTAGCATGTGACGGGAATTCCTCGAATGAGCGCCTCGAAACCGGATAGGGACGTAATGGTGTAGACGTGGTCGACGGTCTTGAAGGCATCGGCAAGGGTAATGTCCTGGGTTAGAACCTGGGCAACGCCGCTCACCTCGTAAGGATCCGATTGGGGAACGTCCTTGCGGATGCCGCGCAGAACTTCGGGATGCGGCTTATAGATGATCTGTGCGTCGGGGTTTTCTCGCGCGACGTACCAAACGAAGGAATTATTGTCGATCGGGCGATTACACCCCTTTTCGATGGACATGTCTCCTTCGACCTGTCCAACGACGAGAATGCGTTTTTTGATCTTCGGCCCGTAGATTTTTTCAATGTCGGCGTCGGTCGACACATTGTACTTGCTGAGGCGCGAGCCGATCAGCTTCTGGATGCCGCTACGGGCGCGCTCCATCAGTTCAGGATCGTTTGCAAAATCGTAGTTCTGGATAATGCGCTCGAGATCGCTCTCACCCGTGGCATCATAATACAGATAGCCGGATCGGTCGAAGCAGAGCGAAATGGGCGGAGCGCGAAGGGCACCAAGGTTCACGGAACGAATGAATCCGTCTTCAACACGCACGAGCGGCATGCGGTGTCGCTTGCAAAACGCCTCGATGAAATCCGGTTGCTTATAGCCCCAAACATACACCTCGGTGCGCTTGTCCCACAGCATCCAGGGCATCCATTTGGCAAGAAATGGTCCCAGGCTGAGATTGACGCCGGCCCTGTGAACATTTCTGTCGCGCAGCCAGGTCTCGATGAATTTTTTCCACGGGCTGAAGCCGATGAGAAACGCCGGGGGCATGCCCTTTGGCGATTGACTCCTTTTGATTGGAATCATCGCATATCGCCCTACGGCTTTGATCAACGTCTTCATGAACGTACAACTCCGATTTTGGGGTGCAATACTGCACAATCACCCCCCAGTCAAAGACCGGGTTTTGCGGTGCGGCATCCTTATATGGCGACCTTGAGATGGCCTTCTCAACCGGATAAACCTCTCCCCCATTGCTGCTAGGGGGATCAATGTTCAGCGACATTTTGGGCGGCATTTTCAAACGGAAGAAGGCCAAGGTACCACAGGCTGGTGGCAAGCCTTCCTATGTTCTCTCTCTCCCCGACACCAATACTTTCGATTGCTCCGCGGCAGCGGAAGTCAAGGGTCGGATCACGGTGACCGGTAAGAACAACGAGATCATTCTTGCCGAGGGTGCGCGTTTTTCCGGAAGCATTACAGTTAAGGGAAAAAACAACCGCGTGTATTTGGGCAAGAATACGTGGTTCCGTGGCGACATTCTGGTTAAGGAGGGTCAGGGCCAGACGGTCCATTTCGGGGACAACTCCACCACTGTCAGTGTCTATATCCTGTGCCAGGAGGGGTGCGATGTAAGAATCGGCAAATGGTGCATGTTCTCACGGGAAATCGAAATCAGGACGACGGATGCGCATTCCGTCATCGATTGTGAAAGCGGCAAGAGGGTAAACCTTCCGGCATCCATTGAGATCGGCGATCACGTCTGGGTCGGGGTCGGGGCCATCCTCAATAAGGGTACCAGGATCGCGGATGACAATATCGTTGGGGCCATGTCCTTTGTCTCGAGCGCGTTCGAGGAGAGCCGGACGGTGATCGCAGGTGTTCCGGCAAGGGTGCTCAAAACCGGCGTCACGTGGTCCCGCTCACGGAAAAAAACCTTTAGCCCCGACGAAATGCGTTACTGGCGATAGATTTTACCGGACTAGAACAGTCGAAGCGGTGTTTTTCAGCACTTCACCACCCTGCACAACGGAAACATCGACCTCGTAGCGGCCAGGAGCAAGCGTGCGCTTCCTGCCGGCAAAGATCGAGTATGTCGCCTTGTCCCGGTCGAGCGGTTCGCTCGTATGGTCTACCAGAACGCTCCCCTTCTCGTCCTTCAGGACGAGCTTGATCGCGTTACCTTTTTTGAGGTTCGCGAACCAGGACCAGGCAACGAACACGGTGTCGCTTGAGGAAACCTGCGACGGCGGACCCTCACGGACAAGAGCCTGGTGATCGATCGGCTTGCCGGCGAGCCCCGAGGCGAGGATTTCCGGTTTGGTCAGGTCGAGTTTTTCGACGATGTCGGGAGAAAAGAGCGAGGCATTCTGCTGGAACGTCGCGGTGCAGCCTTCCGTGAGCTTGCGGCCCGTCAAGGGGTCGAGGACCTCGCCGTTGTGCGAGACGGTGATGTGGACATGGGGGAACTGGGCAAGACCGGAAGAACCGATGTCTCCGAGGCGGACGCCCTTTTGCACATCCTCTCCCGGCTTGACGGCAAGGCTTCCCTTCCGGAGATGGCAGTACTGAACCTCGTATCCGTCCGCCAGTTGCATGACCAGGCCGTTGCCGCATTCCTTTCCGGAGATTTTAGCCCTGTCGCTTTCGGTCTCGACGAGATGGTCGTCCTCCCCGTCGCGCACGCGCAAAACCTTGCCGTCGCTGACGGCGATCACGGGGTACCCTTTTTCCATGTCTTTCAGGGAGAGGATGCGTAGATCGGTTCCCTTGTGGCCGTCATAGGACTGGCTGCCGCACAGGGGGTCGGCCGTGCCAGCGCCGGCGTCCATGTCGGGATATTGCTGCATGAAGCATGTCTTGCCGAGTTCGCATTGCGCCGGCAGGCCGAGCTCGATCGCCAAAGCGGGCGAGGCGAGCAAAAGGGAGGCGAAGGAGATAGACGCCAAGAGGAATGGAAAGTTTCGCAACGGATTTTCCTGATTTCAAAGGATTGATCGGAACGCAGCCCGGCATGTGGAAGGGTCGATGGTTGACGGGTGGGTTGGCGAAGCTCTACCTAGCAAGCCGCAAGGAGACAGGCGGAATATGGCCATTTTAGCGTTCGTGTTGATAGCCCATGAGCCGGCGGGCATTGTCGGGAAATCGATCGATATGCTCCTGCAGGCCGACAAGGAATGCTCGGTCACTGTCCATCATGATCGCAATGCTCCGCCCGCCGAATTTGCCGAGCTCAAGCGGCGCTATGGTTCGAACGAACGGGTTCTCCTCGTCGAGGACAGGGTGCGTTGCGGCTGGGGGCAGTTCGGCCTCGTCGACGGAACGATCCGCGCCCTGCGCCTGCTTGCTGCGTCTCGGAAAGCCTATAGCCACGCCTACCTTGTCAGCTGCTCCTGTTGGCCGATCCGGCCGCTCGTCGAACTCCGGCGGTTCCTCGACCATAACGGCGGAATCGATTTCATCGAAAGCCATGATGAGCGCTGGATGACCGGCGGTCTCAGGGAGGAGCGCTATACGCTGCGCCATCCTTTCAGCTTTGCCCGCCAGCGCCGGCTGTTCGAAGCGAGTGTTCGCCTTCAGCGGAAATTCGGGTTCAGGCGGAAAATCCCGGCCGGGCTCGAACCGCACTATGGATCGCAATGGTGGTGCCTGCGGCAGGAAACGATCGCCAAGGTCCTGGGCTGGGTGGAGGAAAACCCGGCCGCCTACCGTTTCTACCGCGAGGTCTGGATACCGGACGAAACCTTCTTCCAGACGGTCGTTCAGGCAGTTGGAGGCGTGCCGGCGCCAGGCAGCTACATTCCGACCCTCTATACCTTCAACGCTCATGGCAAGCCGATCGTCTTCTACGACGACCATCTCGCATGGCTTCAGCAGCAGCCCCATTTCTTTGCGCGAAAGGTTGCGCAGTCGGCAGAACATTGCCGCGCTGTGCTGTCGACCCGAGCATGCCTGTCTCATCCGACGGATACGGCGATCGTCGCCGTGCCGGAGACCGGGACGCGAACCCCTCCGGGAGCAGGGACCCGGCCCCGTTACGGCCGAATATTCGAACCCGGTTCCGGCATTCGAAACTGGCCGAAGAACCTTGAGACGATGAACCAGCTGAGCGCTGTCCTCTATGGACCACCGCAGTTGACCCGGCTTGCGGCGGAGTTCCTGCGCAGCGCGAGCGATCTCACCGTATTGGGGCGATTGTTTCATCCCGACCGGGTTGAGTTCCAGCCGGGGCAACCCGATCTCCAGGGACTGCAATCTGACGAGGTCCGGCTTCGCGACTATGACCGAGCGCTCTATCTGTCCCGCACGCTGCCGCGTTGCGCGCATTTGCCCGTGTTCGAGCTCTGCCCCGGCGATGACCCCGTGTTGGAAAAGCTCGTCTTCGAGAACGAGAAGACCTTCATTGCGATTCCGCTCCTGCCGGGTGGCCGGTTGCCTGTCTGGCGCCTCCTGTTCTGGTATCTCGCCCTGCCGGAACAGCAACGGATCGCCATCGATGCCGTTGAAGTCCGGCTCGATCGCTTGCAGCACATCGAAGAGGTGGCTGCAAAACAGTTCGGTCCGAAATACATGGCAGCCATCGAAAGGAAGTTGTTCGGCACGGCTGCCGGGGAGGCGGGCATGGTGTTTTCGGGTGCCGGCACCTCGGTCGATCCCGCCTGGAAGGCCTCGCTCAGGTTCCTGCATGGTGCGCGGATAGAGCCGTTGCTGCTGTCCTTCGACAGGATTGCCCAGAATTTTGCCGAACAGGATTGGCGACTGCTTGCCCCGGCGCTTGCCGAACAGGCCGGGGAGGGCACAGCGCGGCATGGCTAAGAAACTCCGGAACCGCTTCATCAGCAGCCGTACCTATAATTTTGTTCTGAGCCGCTGGCAGGACGCCCGTTTTGGCAGCCAGCTGCGGTGCATCCAGAATCGTCTTCGCAAGGACGACGGCTGTATTCTGTTCAGCTGCATTCGCAACGAAATGTACCGGATCGAATTTTTCTACAAATATTACAAGGATCTGGGCGTCGACCACTTTGTCTTCATCGACAATGGCTCCACCGACGGCCTTCAGGAATGGTGTGCCGGCAAGGATGACGTCTCGCTCTGGCATACGGACAAGGGGTATAAGAAAGCCGGTTTCGGCGTTTACTGGTGCAACTACCTCCTGCAGAAATACGGGACGGGCAAGCTGTGTGTGACGGTCGATCCGGACGAGTTTCTCGTTTATCCGCACATGGAGACCCGCACGATCAAGGATCTCGGCCAGCACCTGAAGGAAATCGGCCGGCCGTGCCTGAACGTGCTGATGCTCGATGCCTATAGCGACCGGCCGATCGAAGAGACGGTCATGGCCCCCGGCGACGACCCTTTCGCGCTCTGCCCCTATTTCGATCGCGACGGCTATGTCCAGAGGGCAAACTACATGTCCGGGACCTTCGTCCAGGGTGGGCCTCGGTTGCGCGCCTTCAACCGCGATACACCGAAGGAAGCTCCAGCCCTCAACAAGATGCCGGTCGTCTGGTGGAAGAAGCACTACCGCTATCAGAGTTCGGCCCACAGCATGTGGCCCTGGCGGCTCAACAGGACCTCGACGAAGTTCGGCATTCCCCTGTCAGGGGCACTCTTTCATTTCAAGTTCGTATCTTCCCTCACAGAGAAGGTGGAGGAGGAAATGACTCGCCGCCAGCACTATGGCGGCAGCCGGGAATACAAGCGCTACAAGGACAATATCGGCAGAGCGCTTTATCTCGAGGGTGTGAGCGTGAAATATGAGAATGCCGATCAGCTCATACAGTTGGGTTTGATGAACCTGGGAGAATGGGTGTGACACCACAGGAGGCCAAAGCGGATATCCTGCTGGAGGGAGAAGGCGTAACGCCTGAGCGGCTGCTTGGGCTGGAGGTGTTCGGAAAGAACAACATTCATCGTCATCGAGCAAAACTCTGGCCAAAGACCCGCTTGCTCGTTGAAAGCCCTGTCTGGTTGGCGGGCGACATCACCATGCGAGGCTCCATCGGTGCCTATACGTTCCTGCGTGATGGTGTCCGGATCGCGGGGCAGGTGTCCCATATCGGCCGGTTCTGTTCCCTTGCGCCCGGCGTGGTGATCGGCGACAGCAATCATCCGACCGAATGGCTTTCAACCCATTCGTTTCAATGGGGCGAAGGAAGCTGGATACCGTCGCAAGCGCTCACGCGATTTGACACGCCTCTTGAGCGTAAAGGGCGGCGAACGCTGATTGGCAGCGATGTCTGGATTGGCGCCAACGCCATTGTTCTTTCAGGGATCACGATAGGCGACGGGGCAATCATCGCCGCGGGCTCCGTCGTTTCTCGCGACGTGCCGCCCTATGCGATTGTCGGCGGTGTCCCGGCACGCGTCATTCGGTTTCGTTTCGACGAAATGACGATTGAACGCCTCATGAAGGTTCGCTGGTGGCGCTTTTCACTGGACGACCTTTTCGGCCTTCCCTTCAACGACATTCACGCCACCCTCAGCATGCTGGAAGAGAGGCTGGCAAACAAAACCCTCCGCAAGCCGGATCCCGTGCTCTACGTGGTGACACCCGACGGGATAGCAGACAATGACGATCCCAAGGCGCTGGCGCTTTTCCGGCGCAGGATCAATGGAGCATCTCCCAAGACAATACACGATCCGGTGGCCATTCAAGAAACCCTTGAGGAGCCGGGGCTGCTAAGAAAAATAGTCGCTTCGTGGAAGAGATTCGTGCTGTGGGGCGCTGTTTTTGTTTCGGGTATCGCTGCCAGTGCAACTTTTAGTTATTTGCTGGACTAGCTTCCATGGCGAAAATTCTCTTCGTTCATAATTTTTTTCCTGGCCAGTTTGGCTTCATAGCGTCTGAGCTGGTTCGGCTTGGCAATGACGTTGTTGCCTTGGGCGGCAAGACATCCAGCGATCTCCCAGGTGTTTCTCTCGTGCGTTGGCATCATAAACGTGGCACGACGCCCAATATCTTGCCGACAGCCATACGGGCCGAGGCAGACATGATACGCGCTGCGGCCGCTCTCGAGGCCGCGCAAGGCCTTGCCGGGCAAGGGTTCTCTCCAGACGTGATCATCGGGCATCCCGGTTGGGGCGAGACCCTGTATCTCAAGGAGCTATGGCCCGAGGCCCGGCTTATCCTGCATGCCGAATTCTATTACGGTTCCGCTGGCAGCGAACTTGGCTTCGATCCGGAATTCGGTGAAGCGACATTGGCAGAACGTTGCCGCGCGGTCGCAAAAGGTGCCACGCTGGCACTCGCCTATACCCAAGCCGATCAATTGGTGTCGCCGACACCCTTCCAGGCAAGCCGTCTTCCAGAGATCTTCCGGTCGCGCCTGGCCATCATACACGAGGGCGTCGATCTTCAGCAGGCCCGGCCGGACCCGGAAGCGGTCGTTACCATCGGGACGAAGACCTTCAGCCGTAAGCGACCGTTCGTCACCTTTGCCAGCCGGGTGCTGGAGCCGCTACGCGGCTGTCACACCTTCTTCCGATCGCTCCCCAAAATCCTCGAGCAGGTGCCCGATGTGGAGATCGTCATTGCAGGCGAGGAAGCCGGCGCAGGTTACGGCGCATCTCCACCCGACAACGAGACCTGGAAAAGCCATTTCTGGAAGGAGATCGAGGGGAAGGTCGATGCGTCGCGTATCCATTTCGTGGGTTGGCTGCCGAACGAGACCCTGAATGCCCTGATGTCGATCTCAGCGGCGCACGTCTATCTGACATACCCGTTTGTGCTTTCCTGGTCTATTTTGGAGGCCATGGCATGCGAAGCCCTGGTGATTGCCTCAGACACGTCACCGGTGCGCGACGTCATCGTCGACGGCGAGAATGGCATCCTCGTGGACTTCTTGAGTCCTGGCCAATTATCGGAGGCCGTTATCGCAGCCATTCGCAACCCAGAGCAGTTCACGGGGATACGCCGCGCAGCGAGGCAAACCATTCTCAATGACTACGATCGCAATGAGATCTGTTTGCCGCAGTGGTTGAATATCATTCGATCGGTATCGACCTGAATTAACAAGGTGCAGGACAGCGTGCCGCGTGGTGCTTCAGTAGGAGTGTCGGGTCTCCATGACCTTCTTGTAGGCCTCCGGGTCGAACGGCACGCCGAGAAATTCGGTCAGCTGTCGGGCATGGTCCGGCCCTTTGACCAATTCATCATATTCGACGTGGAAGGCATTTTCCGCGCCGGCAAAGCGATTGTCCCGCAGCCGCTGGTCCATGCCGCGGATCGTGGCATAGGAATGGGCCGTGTCCTTCCACCAACTACTTTGAGAGGTGGCGAGGATATCGCGATGGTTGAAGATGATCTTCACGTCGCCAAAGATCTCCGTCACCTCGGCGAGGAAGCCATCGAGGTCCTTGATTTCGTTCCAGTTGATGCGGATCTCCTTGCAGCCGACGACCTTTGCATCCGCCGGCGGCTTCAGGATCGTCTCCACGAACGTATTGCGCAGGGTGTCCCGCACCTCGTCCGGCTTGATCAGGTCGGCCCCATACCAGGGATGGACCGGCAGCATCGATTTCTTGGCAACCTGCCCCTTCGTATCCTTGGCAGACCGATAGAAGCTGCACAGATGCGCGAGCGCGTTGTAATTTTCCCCTCGGATACAGAAACCCGGCAAACTGTTGAGATAACCCATCAGCAAGGTCGAGCCGGAACGGCCATAGGTGAAAATGAAGACGTAGCGATAGGGATCGCGGCTACTTGGAGCCCTCTTCGGGGAATTCGAAGCGCCAGCGGGTTTTGCTTTCGAGAATTTGCTGATTAAGCTTCGAAATGATTTCATAGATCTCAAAAGTCCTTTCAACGCTGGATATATCGCCGATGACCGCGCCCTCGTAATCCCGATCGTCCTTGATGTAAATTTCTCTGATCGAGAGAAACTTCGAGTTCAGCGCTGCGGCTTCCAGACCGTTAGCGCTCATGACCCTGCCGGTGGCATAGTCCTCGAGCATATGCTGATATTTCGACAAGGGCGTCGAGGCAATGAGACCGGCAGCCTTGCGGCTCAGGAAATAACCGCCCTGGCCGTCGTACCAAGTCTGCTCCGGGTCGATCTCGAAGATCAGGCCGGCCAGTTGCTTGTTGAAGACTGCCGGGCTGTGCCAGTCAAAAGCGGTACGGCTTCCCAGATTGACGTCGCTGCCGACGTAGTCGAAGTCCTCGTAGGCGAATTCCAGAAGCTTCTGGACGTTGAGCAGGCAATCGTCGTCAAGCTTGAGATAGTGGTCCGCATCGAGGAGGCGCAATGCCGCCGAGACGCCGTGCCAGATTTTGTGCGACAGATATTCATAGGTATCGGGAACCGGCAAGATCAGCCGATCATCGACCAAAACAGCTTCGGACTGCTCCGGATGCCCTTCGATGAAATAGACGTCGATATTGGCAAGGCGGGCATCCTTGGCCCAGGTGTCGCGAATAGCCTGCTGCTTGTGGCGGTTCCGCTTGCAGCTCGTGACGAGAACCGCCAGCTTGCCACGACGCGTTATGCGAGTGCTTTTCTGGCGATCGAACAGCATGACCGGGGCGCCCGCCAACCGGACTTCATCCATATCCCATTCCAGGCTTGCTTTGGGCGCCGCCGCCGGCGCGAGGACCGGATGGCGGCCGGCAAGGTCTTCAGGAGACAGATGCAGCTTGCCATCGACTTCGATGAAATGGGTTTGTTTTCCAATGGAAAACGCCTGGAGATATTTCGGGCGGTCTTCATCCAGCAGAAGGAAGTCATCCGTCCTGCTGCGCAATCTTTTGCTTCGGACGAGGGAAGCAAGACGATCCGGGTCGGTCGCTGAATCGAGGAATATGACGTTGCGATGACGGACTTCGGATAGCGCCCTGTTCATGAAGAGCGCGCCCTTCAGCTTGCGCAGCGAACCGTCGCTCT
The DNA here is from genome assembly GCF_058793575.1 of Shinella sp. GW835-FHT14H05. Taxonomy (NCBI): domain Bacteria; kingdom Pseudomonadati; phylum Pseudomonadota; class Alphaproteobacteria; order Hyphomicrobiales; family Rhizobiaceae; genus Shinella; species Shinella sp. GW835-FHT14H05. Next base: position 23,991 of record NZ_JBXAFY010000024.1, read on the forward strand.
TGACGGTCATCTCGACCACCGCCGTGCGGAGGTTGAAATAGGTGCTTTGCAGGCCGACGAAGAAGCTGTGCCGAAACAGGTTCGAATTGTGCACGACGACGAGAAGCTCATCGACATAAGAATGGGCCTTTTCGACCAGACGGGTCAGCGCCTCCTCGTTGCCGTCCCAAAGGTAGAGCGCGGAAAGCCCTGGCTTCAGGCCTTCGCTCTCCCCGAGCGCCCGCAGCCGCGAGCCAAGTCCCATGCGGAACCTGTATTCGGGAAAGAACCGCCAGCGCCTTGAAAGAGCTTCCGTAACCGGCTCATCATCGCCGAGCGTCAGGTAACGGAAATTGCCGTAGACACTCCAGACGATGGACTTCGGGAAGGCCTTGCAGGGGAATTCCAGCCGGAAGTCCTTCAATTCCAGGATGAATGTTTCGCCTTGGAGAGAGAGCTTTCCCTTGATCGCATGACCCTTGAAAGGAAATTCATGTGTCTGCGGTTTGCTCCAGACACCGGCATAACGGTCCTTGATAAAGAGCGTGCCCGTTTCCTTGTCGAACTCGACATGGAACAGCACGTCATCGGCAAGGCTGTCGACGATGTGGAAATAAAGCCGTGCTTCCTTATCGATTGCGGAAACAGAAAAATGAAGAGGACTATCGAACCTCTTGATAATCTTTATTCTCTTCATCGTCTCAGTGCCACCTTAATCATTCAAGCCAAAATTCCATACTAAGGCAAATTCACATCAGGCTTCGGAATTTTGAATATTTCACATTGATAATCGTTAGGTTTCTGCTTGAATCCTATAAAAGCAATTTCTCTGTTTCGACCTGGTACAGATACCACTACGGGAAAACCAGAGCGCTTAAACGCATTGGCCAGCGATTTCCTTGTAAAACCCGTTTTATGGGCATAGAAATCAACCCCAGATTCTTCAATCTTTTTTCCGTAACCGTAAAGAATATCCTTAACTAAGATCGGTCCCATACCAGATGTGTAAAGTACATCATCGATGTCGATGTTCTTTTCGGCAACTTCTCGTATAACCGCCCCAATATCCGGAACTCGAACTTCTGCGAAGCCGTCTGGTTTCAAGACGTGCGCAAAACCAGAAAGGACTCTCGGCACATCGTGAGCAAAATAATGCTCGAGATTATGCGAGCAATAAATTGCATCATACTGATCCTTAGGAAGAGATGAAAGCTCGCGCGCATCCATACAGACATCCGGACAAACGGCCGGATCTATATCGAGAAGCAAATGTTCCCAATCCGCGTAATAAGGCGGTATAGCAACCTTTTTGCTGCCCCCGCCGACATTTAGTACACGCTTTGTCATTCCGTCCTCCAGTGACGTCAAATTGAAGGCGGCTGCCCGCTGGCGATGCGCTCTATCAGGTTGAAATACTTTTTGGTTAGATCATTCATATCGTAGCGCTCCAGCATGAGTGCCCGCGCGCGTTCTCTTAGTGGCGCGTAATGAGCCGGATTTGCTAATACATCAGCAAGTCGCGCGGCCAGCGTCTCAGGCTCGAAAAATGGCACGAGAAGACCGTTTTCCCCGTCCGTTATGACCTCCCGCACTGGGGCGGTGTCCGAGCCAACAATGAGGGCGCCAGCGCTCATGGCCTCCATCATGGACCAAGAGAGTACAAAGGGTACGGTCAGGTAAACGTGTGCGGCGGAAATGCGCAGGACATCGCGCAGCGTACGAAGGGGCTGGCGACCGAGGAAATGGATGCGGCTTTCATCCAGAGTGAGGGTCTCCAGCGCCAGTTCCTTGTATGTTTTGCCATCCTTTCGCTTGGGGCCATAAGCGACATTTTCGTCACCGATAATGATAACGTGGGTTTCCGGCCGTTTTTTCTGCAAGATCGCCACCGCTTCCATGAATTCCGGAAAACCGCGATAAGGTTCCATGCCACGCGCGATGTAGGTGATAACGGGATCGCCTTTGCGGAAGACCTGTTCACCGACAGAGAAGGTTGTGGTATCGTCTGGTGAGAAATACTCCGTATCGACGCCATCGTGCAGGACCGAAATGCGTTCGCGAAAAAGGGCCGGAAACTGGCTTTTTTGAAATTCAGTCGGGCATTGCCCCCAATCCATCGCAGCCAAATCATGTAATATGGCCGTATTCTTCATACGAACGCGGAGCTCTTCGTCCGGTTTCTTAGGAGCATCCCGATCAAGAAACGATGCGTCAGAGCCATAGGCATGATAGTACCATTCTAGGTAAGGCATATACTTTGCCTGTGGCCAAAGATCCTTTAGAAAAATACCGTCGCCGAAGCCCGAATGCGCAAGAATGATATCAGGGTTCCAACCGCGTTTCTTCACCGGCATGAAAGCAGTGTAGGCAGCCTGTCCGCGAATAACCGTCATTTCCGAATAGCGTAGTGCCGGGTGGATATCCTTGCGAGCCTCTCGATGCGGTGTGTATTCCACCCGTTTGATCAGTGGTGCCTGCGTATTCGAGGCAAGCGACCCGGACAGCATGTCGACATCCCTGCGCCCCTTCAGGTGACGCACGATGCGCGCATACTGCCCGGGGAAATTGTTGTGAACAAATAGGATGCGCATGCGACCTCTCTTGCGGATTTTTCGCCAGCGAAGCCTTTAAAGCAAGGACCGGCCGAAAGAAACCTTCCTTTTCGACCGGCATTGCTCGTCAGTCCTGGTAAGTTCTAAGCGCAAATCGGGTCAGCGGGTCGGCAAGATGCTGGAGCAGCGTGCGCGCCTCCGTCTGGAAGAATACTTCCGCGACGTTGCCGGGTAGAATATTGCGGCCATGAGGATCGCCGCTTATGCGGACACGGGCGACATAATAGGAAACACGCGTATCCGCCGGCATCGTCATGGTGTCGGCGGAGATATAAGCGACCTCGCCCTTCAGCGGCGGCGTGACCGTCACCTGATCGTTCGGGAAGATGACCTCTACATTCTGACCAGTGAAGATTTTCGTGATGTCCTGCGGTAGGATCGGCACTTCGAACAGGAGCGGCGCATCCTTCGGCAGGATTTCTGCGATCTTCTCACCGGGCTGCACGACGGCGCCGATCGACTTGACCGGCATGCTGAGCACGATGCCGTCTACGGGGGCAAGAACATCAGCACGGCGCAGACGGTCGTCGAGTCGGTTGATCACGTCCTCGGTCTGATTGAGCTTCTGTTGCAACTCTGTGATCTTCTGGCTGGTTGTGGCAGCATGTTCAGCCATGAACCGCTGCTTCTCATCATTAAGAGAGCGGATATTGTGATGGGACTTCTGAAGCGTTGCCTCCGCATTTGATTTCTGCGCATCGAGGCGAGACATCTCGCGCTGGAGGGAGAGTACACGCGTGCGCTGGGTCAGACCCTTGGCAAGCAGTTCCGAAAGGTCGGTTTCTTCCGCGACAATGAGCGCTTTCTGTGCATCATAGGCGGAAACCTGAGCCTTCAGGTAGATGAGGTCTTCTTCCTCGTTGGCAATCTTGCCGTCCAGCACCAACAATTGCTGCTCGCGTGCCTCGCGTGAACTCTTGAACTCTGCGACCTGGCTTTCATAAGCCTCTACGACACGCGGATTGTCGGCAACCGGCGCTAGCTTTTCCGGGGCAACCGTAAAATTCTCGGCATTGTCATCGCGCTCGGTACGCCAACGCTCCAGCTCGATGGTGGCAAGCGCACGGTCGATGTGCATCCGGCCGAGTTGGGAGCGGTTCGCCGTTTCGTCCATCTGCGCGATGATATCGCCGCGCCGCACGGTATCTCCCTCATGCACGCGGATGTCCTGGATAATGCCGCCCTCGAGATGCTGCACGATGCGATTGTTACCCTCGGTGATAACGCGGCCGCTGGCAATCAGCGCGCCGCCAAGTTTGGCGGTCGCAGCCCAGGCGCCGCCGAAGCCGAAGATGACGAGCAGTACGAGGCCGGCAAACAACATCGGGCCGCGGCGGCTCGTCGGAATCCGGTCGCTCCAACTCTGAAGGACATCAAGCCGGAGGCCGGAAAGCGGCGGCGCGGTCGGCCGGGCGGTTTCCGTCTGGAGTGCCTGGTTCTCGTTTGACATGGGTGTTTTCCTGATCAGGACGCCTTGTTCGGAACGGAACGGATGAGTTTGCCCGGCATGACGTCGGCCGGATTGCCGAAAGCTTCTACCTGTCCACCCTTCAATACCAGAACCTTATCGACGTGATTAAGCAGCGACAGTCGCTGGGTGACGACGATCGAGGCGATGCCGGCTGCAGAAGCCCGTTGCAAAGTGCCGAACAGGATCTGCTCGCCATCGGTATCGAGACTGGCGTTCGGTTCATCGAGCACCACGAAAGCCGGGCCGCCATAATAGGCGCGGGCCAGGCCCAGCAACTGCTTCTGGCCACCCGAGGGCTGAAAACCATTTTCCGAGATCACGGTGTCGTAACCATTGGGAAAACGCATGATCATCTCATGAATACCAACGAACCGCGCCGCCTCAATTGCGAATTCCGGCGGATCTTCGCTACGCATACGGGCGATGTTTTCACGCACCGTCCCCTCGAAGAAACCGACTTGCTGCGGCAGATAGCCCATATGAATGCCGCGTGTCACGGGATCCCAGGCTTTGAGGTTCTGTCCATCCAGCAACACCTGGCCGCCTGTGGGCTCGAGGAAGCCGATCAGCACGCGTGCGAAAGTCGATTTGCCCGCACCGCTTGGGCCAACAATAGCAACGTTCTGGCCCGCTGGGATAGCACCGCTGATGCCCTTCAGGATCGGCTGCTGGCCTGGCGCCGGCATATAGACGACCCGATCCGCCGTCAGGCTATGCGTCGGGCGGGGAAGTGGCGTCGGTCGATCTGAAAGCGTGAAGGTTGAGACACGCTCATCGAGCTTCTTAAGCGCGAGACTTCCCTGCTTCAATTGACGCCATCCACCGACGATCGCCTCGATCGGAGCCAGAGCGCGTCCGGCAATAATGGACGTGGCGAAGATGATGCCTGGCGTGACGTGGTCGGAAAGCACGAGGACCGCACCGCCACCGATCATGGCGATCTGGAGCAGTTGTCGGATCAGCTTGGAGGACGAGGACAGGGCACTGCTGCGGGCCAGCAGATTGAGAAGCTCTGTCAGATGTTTCGCCTGAGCCCGGCCCCAATGGGCAACGGTTTGTGGGTAGAGACCGAGCGCACGAATCGTTTCGTGCTGCTGCAGATGGCTGTTGAGTGTCTTGCGCGCAGCCAAAGCCGCATCTTCCGTCGCCTTGACATTGCCGCTTGTCAAAACCTCGCCAAAAGCGGCAACTGCAAGAAGCAGGATCATGCCGACGAAAACGATCCCGCCCAGAAGGGGATGGATCAGAAAGACGAGCAGCAGGAAGAGCAACATTACCGGCAGGTCGAACAGGTTCGGGAAGACGTTCGAGCTGACCAGCTTGCGGATTTCCGCGAGCTGGTGGACGCTGCTGGCGGAGGTGCCGCGCGGCAGGGCCAGTTCGCCGGTCAGGAACAGACCGGATACGCGCGCCTCGAACTGTACGCCGATGCGAGCGAGCAGGATCTGGCGTAGCGTGTCGAGCAGACCGAAAGCGATCAGCACGACGCAGGCGATGACGGTAACGGCGATCAGCGTTTCGAAGCTGCGCGAGGCCAGGACCCGGTCATAGACCTGGAAAAGATAAAGCGGCATGGCCAGAAGGCAGAAGCTGGAAATGATAGAGACGACCGCAACGCCGCCCATGGCGCCCAGCGCTGTTCGTTTTTCCGCGCGGTAAGTTTCGGCAAGGTTCATCGACGATCCGCTCGCTCGCATCTTACGAGATCGCATACTCTGTCTCGTAGAGCGTTCGAAAACAGCAGAAAGAGGCAGGAAAGCGATGTCGCTACAGGGTATTATACCCCTTTATACAAAGAAAGGAGGGGAGCAAAAACTCCCCTCCTCGTATCATCTAAACAGCTTCACTTTATTAGAAAATGAAGTTGCTTTCGCCCAGAGCGGCATTCAAAACGCCATCAATGGTGATGATGTCGCTGCCGATCGTAATGATCGAGTCGCCTGCAGCCTCGGTGAGAACACCTGCTGCTTCGAAGGCTTCAAAGTCAGCGAAGTGAGCTGACAGGTCAATCCTGTCTTCAGCGGCAACGAAGGTAAGGATCGTATCCTCACCGCTTCCAGCGACGAAGCCAAAGACGTCGTTGCCAGCACCGCCCGTGAGCGAAGCATCGTCGCCAGCGCCGCCCCAGATGGTGTCGTTGCCCGCGCCACCAACGATGGTGTCGGCACCAGCACCACCGAAGATGAGGTCGTTATCGTCACCGCCATTTACGGAAGCGTCGTCACCCGCGCCAGCGTAGATAACGTCATTGCCAGTGCCACCGTCGATGGTGTCGGCGCCAGCGCCGCCACCGACCGTGTCGTTGCCAACACCGCCAAGAACGGAAACGTCATCACCTTCACCTGCGTAGACAACGTCGTTGCCGATGCCGCCGTCCAAAGCGGTGTCGGAACCAGCACCGCCGTAGATGCTGTCGTTGCCCTTTTCACCGATGATGTTGTCAGCACCGCCGCCACCACCGATAACGTCGTCACCGTCGCCACCCTTGATGATGTCAGCGCCAGTGTCACCTTCGCCAGCCCAAATGCTGTCGTTGCCAACACCACCTTCAATGCTGTCAATGCCGTCGCCGCCGCTGATGAAGTCGTCGCCAGCCTGACCCGTGATGGTGTCAGCGTCGTTGGTGCCCTTCAGGTTGTCATTACCGATTGTGCCCGTGATCGTAGCCATATTTAGAGGCTCCCTCTTCAAAATTGTTCACTGCTGGGATGCATAGCTGCAGCTATGCTTCGACGTGCATGCCAAGATTACAAAGGAAAGTCAACTCGGCCCGCTCGGGAATTACGCTTGCAACGCGGTGAATATTCTCACCGCTTGCATGTTTACCCGGATTTTTCGACAGAGCTGCAAAACTGTTGCAGTGGCGCAACACAGAGGCTGGAAGCTGCTGAAAACAGCCAAGAAACAAAGGAAAACGCGGAAGGCCCAGCAAACCTTCCGCGTTCTAGCCTCTAAAGCTGCTGATTTCCACGGCACAGCAAATCTTGCTTACGCGAAAACTATGAGACATTCAATACGGCCCCACTTAAATTAATCCACGTACGCGCAAAAGCGTGGCGCTTGCGCTTCCTGCGATACAACGCTTATGAGGTGGACAGCAGCAGGATAACGGCATGTCATTTTCCGTGACGGCGACAAGATTCGAGCTCAGCGCTTGGACCATGAACCACGAGGTACATCCCTTGACTGACACTATCGAGCATTTCGGCATCCGGCTGCGCATCGATCCGGAATTCATGTCGCCCAAATTGATGGAAGTCATCCGCGAGGGGCGCTACGAGACGCCGGAAGCGCGCAAGATCGGCAAGATCGTCCAGCAGGGGGACGTCATTCTCGAGATCGGGGCGGGCCTCGGCTTCATGACGGCGCTGATGTTGAAGAACCCGGCGGTCGAACGGGTCGTTTCCTTCGAGGCCAATCCGCTGCTCATTCCGAAGATCCAGAGGACGCTGGACGATAACGGGATCGGCGGGCAGCGGTTCGAGCTGCACAATGCCATTCTCGGCGCAGAAGATACCGGAACGATCGACTTTCATATCCACCAGGATTTCTGGGCGTCTTCGCTGCGCAAGACGAGCGCCACGATCCACTCCTTCCCCATTTCGCTCGTCAGCTTCGACAAGACCATCAAGACCGTGCGGCCGACGGTAATCGTCTGCGACATCGAGGGGGGAGAAAAGGTGCTGTTCTCGACGTCCGATCTTGCCGGTGTGCGCAGCGTCTATCTCGAACTGCACCAGCGGGTGATCGGGCCGGCCGGCATGCGCGACGTCTTCCAGGCTTTCCACGATCGCGGCTTCCATTACGACCAGAACCATTCCGGCGGGGCGATCGTGCTCTTCTCCAGGATACCGGACCCGGCCGGTTAGGCACCGGGCGCTACCAGAGCTTCGAACAGCCTCGCGCAAGTCGGGTGGGGGACAGTCCGCCAAACGGTCAGTTTCCCGGAGAACCCATGTCGCAGGTCAGTTCAATCGGCGCAACGTCCCCGCTCGCCAGCAGGATTTCGGCTCCCACCTATAGTGCGGAGCGTTTCTATATTCCCGAGGAGCTCAAGGCCGGCAACGCCTCCTCTGCGCAGGCAGCCGCGGACCCCGAGACGCTGGAGGCGCTGATTGCGGAGCAGCTGGCAGACACGATGGCTCTTCTGCAGGAGCAGGGATCGCTTTCCGCAAACGGCACGCATATAGCGCTGTTCAATGCGATCATGCAAAACCGGGACCAGTTTCCCGCAGAGTCTTTTCATATCAAGACTGATCTTCCGGGCGGAGCGTCCATAGAGACCGAAATTCCGGCGAGCGGCGCTGGAACCTCGTTCTCCCAATCACCCCAGGTCATCTCGACCTCCAGACTTATCGCGGCTGCCCTTTCCGCTTTCGAACAAGCCTCTTGAGATATTTCAGGAGCTTTTGCCCCGTGGACGCCTGAGGTTCCGGCGGTTTCGGGGGCATGATGCGGGTCTTGTCCAGGCTCGCCTTATAGATGCGCTGCGCCTTCTGGATGTTCTCGGCCTTGTTCACCCACCACGCTTCTTCATCTTTGCCGAGCCGCAAAATCGGGTGGTCGATCGTCTGGAGGGAGCCTTCGCGCTGCCGCCGCTCGATCTCGGCAATGGCAGCGTCGACGTCGTGAAACGGAACGCCCACCAGGGATTCGGACGTGTATTGCCACCATCGCAGCCGCAGCAGCCGTCGCACCGTTTCGCGCGGAAAGCGGTATCTGAGGATTTTTCCCGGAACGCCGACGACGATCGCATAGGAAGGAACATCCTTCGTAACGATGGCGCCCGCCCCAATGATTGCGCCATCTCCCACGACGACACCATGCATGATGACCGCGTTCGCGCCGATCCAAACGTCATTGCCTATGATCGTTCTCTTGAGAGGGCCTTTCTTCGCAGACGCCTGTTCTTCACCGACCCTGTATGCGGGGGCAGTGGCAAACGGATGGGTCGTCAGCCAGTCGATATGATGCTGGCCGTCCCCCATTGCGACACCGGGAGCAATCGAACAGTAACGCCCGATCGAACGCACGCCGCCGCCAAGTCGCGAACCACCTCTTACATAAGAGTAAGCGCCAATGAAGCCGCTCATGAATATATCGGCACTGAGCTTGGCAGGGGCCTCGACGAAAACACCCGAGCCGGGCTTTCTCTTGAATGATGGATTAACGAATATCTGAAAGTCGTCTTTTTGGTAATTCATGAAGCGAACGCTCTATTCGAAATGCCTTTAGAGTGGAACGCTATGCAATTTTGAGTGCTATTTCTACAGTCAAAGTTCCCGTTTCACGGGCTCACTGGAAACGGTTTTTCCTTCCGGCCCAGCCGCTGCCACCAGGGTCGCCGGATTTCCTCGAGGCGGCGGACGATTCCCTTTTCGCCCGGCCTGAGCGCCAGGGCCTGCTCGAGGCAGCGCACGGCACGCGCCTTTGCGCCGTCGTGGAGATAACATTCGGCAAGGCAGCGCAGGTGACGCGGATTGCCCGGCTCGCGCAGGTGCAGCATCTCGAAGAGCCTGGCGGCTTCGACGAAGTCCTCCCGAGCAAAAGCGGCTTGTCCCTTTTCACCCAGCGCCCTGGCCGAGGTGCTCATCATCTCTTCCAGTGCGCCGCCATAGCGCTGCACGCCGATGTCGCGGAGATACTGGAGGAAATTGGCGTTCTCCGGCTCACGATCGTGCGCGACCGTAAACATCGCGATCGCCTCGTCGTAATCACCTTGAGCCCGCGCCTCCTTGCCCTTCTCGACGATCCGCTTCAGCGGCGTCGTCGCGAGCTTCACGGCGGGGGAACCGCCAAAGGAATAGTAGAGGGGGGCAAGGGTCGTCACCCGGTCTGGCGGCGTGCCGAGCTCGATCGCCGTCGGCGTCAGTCCGCAGAGAGACGAAAACTGTATGCGGCTTACGAGACGGCTCGTGCCGCGGGTTTTCGTCTGCTTGGTGAGATATTTCCCTTTGCCGAAGGAATAGAACTCCTGCGTCAGGTACTGGAAGAAACGAAGCCGTTTTTCCTCATCCGGCAATTGGGGGTGAAGGACGGTCGTCACCAAGTCCTCTTTCGAGCTGGCCGTTCGGGCAAGACCCGGATGGGCGTAGTAGGCATCGCCACAGCAGACGACGGGTTTGCCGCAGCCGAGTGCGATGAGACCGACGCCGGAATTGATGACGACGACGGTTTCGGCGGCCTCTATCAGGTCCATCACATGCGTTGCGCCATCGACGAAGACGACATTCGGGATATCCGGTGCCTCGGCTTCGAGAGGATGTTTCTTGGCGACGACGACATGGGTTTGCGGATCAAGGCTGGCCGCCAGATGGGCAAGCCATTGGTTGAAGCCGTCGGCATCCCCGCAAGGGCCGGAGAAATAGACCGTCGCCGTATCCTGCGGGCGCTGAAGGGCGGCAAAGACGATCGTCTTGCCCTCAGCCTTCAGCCGATCGCGCAAGGCCGCCGCACCGATCCGTTCGCCGTTTTCCTCTAGCGTTTCGCCTGCCCGGTGCGCGTCCAGCCATTCCTGGGTCGCCTGACGCTTTTCGGGTGCCAGCGGCTTGTCCCACTTTTCCGGCGAGTAGGACGAGCTTTCGGCGAGAAACCCGCCCGGATCGAAAAACCAGCTGTCGTTCAACCCGCCGCGATCCCAGACGATGAAACGCCGGCCGACCGCCTTCAACCCCTTGTAGAGGGAAAGGCGGTGCGCATTCCCATAGGGGTTGAGGAAGAAGGCACGGGTGAAGCCCCCCTCGTCCATTGCCTGCACCAGCGCATCGGCATCCGCAAACGCCGTCTCGCGCCGGATGTCATACCGTCCGAAGGCCGGAAAGGCATGCCGCAGCGCCTGGATGGACGGAGCCGTCTCCTCCTTCACCAGGACCAGCGTGTTCTCCGGAGAATGCGGGTCGACGAGAGGCGGGACCCAGGATTTTCCGGCGTCATAATCCGCCATGACCTGGGAGACCCGCTCCTGATTGTGGGTTTTGGGCGCGATGTAGCTCGTATCTTCCCGCCGGGGATGCCAGAGATGCGCGATCTGCAGGCCGCGCTGAAAAAGCTCGATCCCGTAGAGCGCAAAATAGGCGCGAAACCCTTCGTAACGCCGGATCGAGTTGTTCATCGTGTTGCGGTAATAGTTCAGCGTCTTCGGACCGCGCGGCGCATAGGACACTAGCCGGTGCATCAGCTCGAAATCTTCCGCGCCGTGGCCGACAAAACTCTTGTCGTGACCACCGATCGCCAGGAGATGATAGCGGGAGGCAACGATCGCCGAGATCGCATAGGTATGGTTCTCGTAGACGGACTTGTCGCGTCGCATCACACCGTCATGGGCGAGCGTGTCCGCAAAGGCAGCCTCGCCCCGGGCGAAGAGATCGAGATAACGGCGGGTGAAGTCTTCCGTCAGGTAGACGCCGGGCAGCGCGAAAAATCCATAGGCATTTTCCGGCATGCCGCGAAGCCGCGCCTCTTCCAGAACGCGTTCATAGCCATGCGGAGACAGAAGAAAGTCGATGTCGTGATAGAGAACGATCGGCGTTTCGGCATGCTGCGTGCCGATATCACGCGCATGGCCGACGCTGAAAGGCTGATCGCCCGTCTCGACCCGAACCAGCTTCGTGCCCGTAGCCGCGGCGAGATCCCGCAACTCCCCCGTCCTTTCCTCCGCCGTCCCATAATCGACGACAAGCGGCACAAAGCCGGGTGGCAGCGTTGCCACGATCCGCGCGATGCGCTCCGGCTCGTCATACAGCCGGTCAGTGGAAAGCCGAACGGGAATAACGGCCGTAATGACCGGATTGTAGGACAAGGCTTCTCCTCCCTCACCTGCGCAAATCGAAAGGATAGAGAACCTTTCCAACGAAGCGAAGCTGTGAAGACCGGTGCTCCCGGAAGTAGCGTATCGGATTGGTCTTGAACCGCTTGGCGCTCTTCTTGTTGCCGAAAAGCCGGATCACCGGCGCCAGCGCGTAGGTCAGAAGATGGCGCCAGCCCAGGACGCCGAACGCGCCCCATGGCTCCCATACGATCGGCTTGTCGGCATCGAACTCGTATTGGTATCTATTCGGATCACGAAGCCGCGCCTTCAGCCAGTCGACCGCCTGCTCGAATGAGTATTCCTTGCCGGTCTTCGGTTCGAAATAGCGGGGATAGAGCAGATAGGCCGCGGCAAAGACCTCTTCCACCGACCGGCGCCTGGTTCTCCTTGGATTGGGCTGCCGGTCGTCGGTCAGGCCCCAGCCGGCATAGAACGGGCAGCCGAGCACCGTCAGCGGAATGCCGCGCAGGAGCGCTTCAAAACCACCGAGAGATGTGATGGCATAGGCCTTGTCGATGGTTTCAAAGGACCGTGCGAGCGGCACGTTCTCTCGCATGATGTAGCACAGGTGCTCGACATCCGCCGGGTTGGACTGCGCTTCGCGCACGCCGTTCAGCACATCCGGATGCGGCTTGTAAATGATCTCAGCGTCAGGGTTTTCCTCAGCCGCGATCCGAACGAGATCGTTGTTGGTGACTTTCCGGTTGCAGCCGTAGCGGATGGATGCATCGTCTTCCACCTGCCCGATGACGAGGACCCGTGGCTTGGTCTTCTTGCCGAGAAGCGACGACAAGGACAGGGACGAAACCGCATTGTACTTGCTCAATCCTCCGTCGACGATGAGGCGGATGCCGTCCCTAGCCCGTTGCAGGAGCATGGGATCGGCTGTGAAGTCATGGGTTTCGAGAAGAATTTCGAGGTCGGAAGGCCCCCGGCTGTCGAAATAGGGGCGTCGGCTGTCGAGTGCGAGCGACAAAGGGGGCGTTCGGGCGGCGTTCGGACGGTTCGACCGCAGGAAACCATCCTCGATGAAATAGCAGGTAATGCCGGCCTCGTGGACGAACGCTTCCAGATTGGCGGGCACGTTCTGGCCCCAGATGAAGATTTCCGCTCCCTCCGCCGCCGTGATGCGCGGCATCCACTTTTCCGCGAATGCCTCCGTCGTGACGTGCAGGGGCAGATAGGTGAAGCGCCGCTCCGGAAAGAACGACTTAAACACCATTCTCTTCCACCCGTTTATGTGAAAGGCAAACGTGGGGATACGATAGCCGTCGGTAGTCATGCCGCCATTTTCTCCGCGAACGTCCTGTTCTGGATGCTGATCCAACGCCTGCGGGGCGGTTTGTAATGGGGGGACATTGCTCTGTAAAGTTTGTACCACTACCGACCTATCCAAGCCATCCGGCCTGTTATCTACGCGTTTCGCCATTATAGCCCTGAAGCAGGGGCGTGCACGCTTTTGCAGTAGAATTCGTCCCTTGAAGGGCGCAAGCGCAAATCGCCAGGCTGTTTGTGCCAAGCGGCAGAATGCAGGTCCGCGACGACCGCATCATGCCTCCATCCGGCTTTCCAGAACGGCATGGATCCGCATCGCCAGTTCGTCCGGATCCGTTCCGACCGTTTCGAGATGCACTTCGGGATGTTCCGGCGCCTCATAGGGCGAGCTGATGCCCGTGAAATTGGCGAGCTCGCCCCGCATGGCCTTCTTGTACAACCCCTTCGGGTCCCGGCGCGCGCATTCCTCGATCGGCGTATCGACGAAGACCTCCATGAACTCGCCGTCGACCATCAGATCGCGCGCAAGCCGGCGTTCGGAGCGGAAGGGCGAGATGAAGGAGACCAGCACGATCAGGCCGGCATCCGCCATCAGTTTCGCGACCTCGGCAACGCGGCGGATGTTTTCGACGCGATCCTCATCGGTGAAGCCCAGATCCCGGTTGAGGCCGTGGCGGACATTGTCGCCGTCCAGCATGTAAGTGTGGCGGCCTTCGGCATGGAGCAGCTTCTCCAAGCGGTTTGCTACCGTCGACTTGCCGGAACCGGAGAGCCCCGTGAACCAGACGACAGCAGCCTTCTGATGCTTGAGCGTCGCGCGCGCCTTACGGTCGATCTCTATCGCCTGCCAATGCACGTTCTCGGCCCGGCGCAGGGCAAAGTCGATCATGCCCGCACCGACCGTGCGGTTGCTCATCCGGTCGATCAGCACGAAATTACCGGTAATGCGGTTGTCGGCGTAACTGTCGAAGGCGAGCGGCGAACGGGTAGAAAAGTTGCAGATCGCAACCCCGTTCATGTGCAGCGCCTTGGCGGCGAGATGGGCGAAGGTGTTGACGTCGACCTCGTATTTGAGGGTGGTCACCGTCGCCTCGACGCTGTCCGTTTCCGTGCGCAGGATGTAGCTGCGACCCGGGATCATCGGGTTTGCATCGAACCAGATGATATGCGCCTGGAACTGGTCGGCGACATGCGGCCGGTCATCCGGCGCGACCAGCATGTTGCCGCGTGACACTTCGAGCTGGTCCTCGAGGACCAGCGTCACCGCCTGCCCTTCCACGGCCCGCTCGAGCGATCCGTCCTGGGTGACGATCTCCTTGACCCGTGTCGACTGGCCGGATTTTGCAACGGTCACCGTATCACCGACGGCAACGGAGCCAGAGGCAACCTGGCCGGCAAAGCCGCGAAAATCGAGATCGGGACGGGAGACATACTGGACCGGGAAGCGGAACGGCTTTCCGAGATTGGCATCTTCGATCGGGACCGTTTCCAGGTATTCGAGCAGATGAGGGCCGCCATACCAGGGCGTATTCTCCGAGCCACGGGTGACATTGTCGCCGTGGCGGGCCGACAGCGGGATCGGCTGGATCGTGGCAAAGCCGAGATCGCCAGCAAAGCTCCTGAAATCCTCGACGATCCTGTCGAACACCGCCCGGTCGTAGCCGACGAGATCGATCTTGTTGACGGCGAGCACGATGTGCCGGATGCCGAGCAGCGAGGCGATATAGGCATGGCGGCGGGTCTGGCGCAGGATGCCCTGCCGGCTGTCGACCAGCACGACGGCAAGGTCGGCCGTCGAGGCGCCGGTCGCCATATTACGGGTATATTCCTCATGGCCGGGCGTATCGGCGACGATGAATTTCCGGCGGTCGGTCGCGAAAAACCGATAGGCGACATCAATGGTGATACCCTGCTCGCGCTCGGCCTCCAGCCCGTCGACCAGGAGCGCGAAGTCGATATCGTCGCCGGTCGTGCCGTGTTTACGGCTGTCGCGCTCAAGGGCGGCCAGCTGGTCCTCGAAGATCAGCTTGGTGTCGTAGAGCAGGCGGCCGATCAGGGTCGACTTGCCGTCATCGACGGAGCCGCAGGTCAGGAAGCGGAGGAGCGACTTGTTTTCCTGCTCGCGCAGATAATCGACAACGCCTTTCACAGGCACATCCGGTGCGATGGCCACCATCAGAAATACCCCTCGCGCTTCTTCTTCTCCATCGAGCCGGCCTCGTCCTTGTCGATCATCCGGCCCTGACGCTCGGAGGTGCGTGCCGTCAGCATTTCCCGCACGATGTCCTCGAGCGTTACGGCATCGGATTCGATCGCGCCGGTCAGCGGATAACAACCGAGCGTGCGGAAGCGCACCAGGCGCTTCTCGACCTTGTCGTCCGGGCCGATCGGCATGCGTTCGTCATCGACCATGACCAGCATACCGTCGCGTTCAACGACCGGCCGAGGGGCTGCGAAATAGAGCGGCACGATCGGGATATTTTCCTTGAGGATGTACTGCCAGATATCGAGCTCGGTCCAGTTCGAGAGCGGGAAGACGCGGATCGATTCCCCAGGCGCCACGCGCGTATTATAGGTTTTCCACATTTCCGGGCGCTGGTTCTTCGGATCCCAGGCATGGGCGGCATTGCGGAAGGAGAAGATGCGCTCCTTCGCCCGCGACTTCTCCTCGTCACGCCGCGCACCGCCGAAGGCCGCGTCAAAACCATATTGGTCGAGCGCCTGGCGCAGCGCCACCGTCTTCATCACATGGGTATGGATGCTGGAGCCGTGCACGAAGGGGGAAATCGCCTGCTCGATGCCTTCCGGATTGATGTGGACAAGCAGATCAAAACCCCGTTCGGCCGCCATGCGGTCGCGGAAGGCGATCATGTCCTTGAATTTCCATGTCGTATCGACATGCAGGAAGGGAAAGGGCGGCTTTGCCGGGTAAAAGGCCTTCATCGCCAGATGCAGCATGACCGAGGAATCCTTGCCCACGGAATAAAGCATGACGGGCTTGGAAAAGGTCGCCGCGACTTCCCGGAAGATGTGGATCGCCTCTGCTTCCAGCCTCTGGAGATGTGTGAGAGACGTCAAGGCGTGCTCCGATGGTCCGTTGAAAGATTCCGCTCTCTTTGCACAACGTTCGGGCGATAGCAAAAGGCTTTCTGGGACACTCTAACTGGCGGCATCACGTTCTCGTGCGACTTTCAAAGAAGATCAAGGTGCTAGCGTCTCACCCAACTCGTGCGCCCATAATCCGTGGAATATCGTTCCTGATGTGTGAGTGGGCCCTCCGTAAACCTCGCCCCAAAAGCGATTAAGCTACGCCCCAAAAGTCGGAAGTGACGCCCCAAAACGCGGGAAACAGCGCCCCAAAAACATATTGTAAGCGCCTGATTTAAATATATGTTTTTCCTATAGACTTCTTCTATAGACATTAAAGAGATTAAAGAGATTAAAGAGACGCAACATGGACATTTGCGCGAGCTTGGCTGAGCTCCAGATACTTTAAAGCGCCATTTAATCCGCATAGTAAAATAGCGGAAGTGACGCCCCAAATCTAATGCTGAACGCCGCCCAAGGCATGCCTTCGAGCGGCGCAACGATCCGCTCTGGCAGAAAGGGTGTCCCGTTTGTTATATCCTCTGTCTTGACGCCCCACAGCATGGCCAGGGCGAAGACAGGACTATCCAGATATGAAGGCTCCCCGGTTTTCTATGATGACGCGCGCTGATTTCAGCGATCTTTCCTTGCATGAGAAAAACACCTACCTGCAGACCCTTGCCTACCAATATGCCGACCAGCACGAGCGCGAACGCGTGACGCTCGACAAGGATGCACTGAGCCGGCTGCGGCGCTATTACAGCCGGAGGGTCTGGGCCGACCTGAAGCTCGAGAGCCTGAGCGACAACAGGACGGACATGTTGCTCGCAAGGCTCGGTGAGGCAATCCGCAACGAGTCCATCAAGGCCGACGTCACCGCCGCCCTCATGCAGGAGACCACGCCCAAACGCATTCTCCGCACGGCGCCGCAGGACGACGCCCAGCTGATGTTCTTCGTGCCGACGATCTACGATGCGCCGTTGAAGGACGATGTCCATCTCATGGATGTCGCCCCCTTCTCACTCAGCAAGAAGGCCAACAAGGGCATCATCAAATACGAGCTGAAGGATAGTCTCATCACCATCGAGGGCGGTGCGGAAACGGGGCTTGCAACGGTCTTCGACTACGACATCTTCCTCAATATGGTGTCGTACCTTGCCGACGAGGTTAAGAATTACCGCAGCAATGAGGCCAAGGGGCTGCGCCCCAGCCTTCCGCCCAAGACCTACCGGCCAAGCACCTCCCATATCCTGAAATTCTGCCGGCGATCGGACGGCGGCAAGGCCTATGAGGACCTCGAGGCCGCGCTCGACCGGCTCGCCAACACCACAATCAAGGTCGTCAACCTCTCCGGCGGCAAGCGCCGCCAGGTGGACAGCCGCCCGATGATCAGCGGCTACAGCGTCGTCAGTCGCACGGGCGCCAACCGGATCGAAACCATCGAGATCAGCATTCCGGACTGGGTCTATACCAGCATCGTGCGCAACGAACGCACCCTTCCCCTCCTGACGCTGCACCAGGATTACTTTCTGATCAGCTCGGGCCTCGGCCGCTTCATCTATCGCCTGGCGCGCAAGGCCGCCGGCAAGACCGAGGCGACCTACAGCCTGAAGGAACTCCACAAGCGCAGCGGATCGGCGCAGGAACTGCGGAAGTTTTCCTACGACCTCAGGGAATTCGTCACCCGGACACTCGCCTTTCCCATGCCCGAATACGACCTGTCGCTCGAAGACGGCAAGGACGGAGCCGTGCTCCGCATGCGCTACCGCGAGGAGGATGGCGTGGCTCTTTCCCCGCTCATCGCCAACCTCTGATTTTTGTCGTGGCTCCGTATTTTACCGACGACAAAAATCTGGCGCCAGCCCGTACATCACCGACGACAAATTTCCCCGTTCGCCGTACATTGCCGACGACAAGTTTGACGGCGAAGCGCCCTCAGCGAAAGGTATGCGAATTTTTGTCGAAACCGTATTTCGCCGACAATTTTCCGTACATCGCCGACGACAAACCGTACATCGCCGACGACAACCCGTACATCGCCGACATCTAATGGAGGCAACACATTGTTATAAAACAGGAAAATAGAACTTTTTCGGCCTAAAACTTATTAAAACTATTAAAACCAGCCAAAACGAGGCTTCGCCTCTTTTCAAGGATATTTTTGATGAGATTTTAAGGGGCGTTGTACCCTTCAAGGTGACAGTTTCCGGGACATTTCCACGGGGACAAAATTGGAATTTGTCGTGCGTTCTGTAAAATCTGAATTCCCCGAACCGTCATTCTATCGCCGTCTTCACCGGGGAAGCAGGATCGCATCGATGGTACCAAGACAGACCGAAACGGATTAATACCGCTGCATGACAAATGAAGCCCACAATGCGAAACGGACGATGAGCGGCCAAGAAAACGACAAATCCACACCGACCTGGCGCTTCCTGTGGGAGCTGAAGATCGCGGCCGGATCCGTAACCGACGTCTATGTCAGCCTGTCCCTGCTCGGAGGGCATTATGTCAGGGTGGCACCGAAGGATTTCTTGGATGCGATCACCGACATGCAGGCGGTCAGCGCGACCCATGTCCATCCCAAACGGTTCCAGTTCACGATGGAAAACAGCGTTTTGTGGGTGCATTCCTCGATGATGCCGCGGAAGCGAATATCGGCGCCTCCGGACGGAAACGCGACATGACAAGAGCCGGCTGTGCCCTCCTCCTCGGTCTGCTGCCGGTCATGGCGGCCGTTTTGCCTCTTTCCGCCCGGGCGTCGCAAGCCGCCCCCACCTGCAGCGCGGAAAAGTTCGAGGCGTTTTCGAGAAACAATCGCCCCGGAAAACAGATTTCCATCGATTGTAGCCTGACGCTGCCGAAGGGTTTTCAAGTCTGGGCCAACATGGTCTTCGAAGGCTCGAAAGCCTCCGGCGCCGTGCTCGACTGCGGTGGTGCGACGATCGATGTTTCCGGCAACAAATCGCGGATGGCCAAGACGGCGATCATTGTCCGCTCCGTGCAACGGAAAGACGGCACCTGGGACGCGCCGGAAGACGTCACCGTGCGCAATTGCACCATCAAGGGTTTCATGCGGGTCTACGGCCTCGACGAGAATGCCAACGGCCCGAACATGAAGGAATCCTCGCGCCATCCCGATCACACGGAATTCGCCCAGGCAGCCGCCCCCAAGCGCACGACCTTCGAAAACCTTACGATCCTCGCTCCCAATGGCATTTCCCTCTATGTGGGGCCAGGGAGCACGTGGACGACGCTCATAAACTCGCGCCTGGAGGGGGAATCCCGGGGAACCGCCATCTATCTCGATGCCGAGTCCGGACGAAGCGTGATCAAGGACAATATCTTCGACGTCGAGACGAAAAGCCGGGAACTGATCGCCATCGACGGTTCAACGCGAAACGAGATCATCGGAAATACCTTCTACGATCCCGTCAACGGTGGCATTTTCGCCTATCGAAACTGCGGCGAAGGCGGCGTGATCCGCCATCAAGCGCCCAATTTCAACACCATCTCCGACAACAGCTTCGTCTACAGCAGCAAGGATATCAAAAAGCCCGCCGTCTGGCTCAATTCGCGCAACGGCAAGCAGAGCCACTGCTTCCTCGATCCCCGCTACGATTTCGGCAGCAGCAAGAGTTCGCTGGATTTCGCCAAGAAGAACGTCGTCAGTATGAACAGGATTGTCGGCGGTGACCTGAAACTGATCCGCAACAACGATGCGTCCAACGAGATCTACGACAATTTCGCCGAATAGACGAAAAACGCCGCGCCTCCGAGGGAAGACGCGGCGTTCCTATTTCTGGTTCATCCGATCAAAGGATGAAGTAGTCCTTCAGGAACGTCGTGCTGCCGGCGACCTGAATGGCGAAGTCCGCAGTTCCGTCGCCGTCGACGTCGCCATAGATGAAGGTATCGGACGCCGTCTTTTCGAAACGCAATTCGCCAGCCTTGTTGGAGAACTGCTCGGAGCCGATGAAGGCGAAGGCCTGGTTGCCGCCTGAACCCTTGTTGGCATCGATTCCGGAGAGGTCGATGCGATCGCCGGCCTTGCCATCGAAGTCGAGGATCGTGTCGCGGCCGGACGTCTTGACGGTGGAATCGGCAAGCGTGTTGAAGACGAAGGTGTCCCTGCCGGCGCCGCCGGTGAGCAGGTCCGCCCCCTCGCCGCCGACAAGCCTGTCATTGCCCGCGCCGGCCTCGATGAGGTCATTGCCCTCCCCGCCACGCAGCTTGTCATTGCCTTCGCCGCCCTGGAGCTCATCCTTGTCGTCGCCGCCATAGAGGTCGTCGTTGCCTTCGCCGCCATAAAGCTCATCGTTGCCTGTTCCGCCGTAAAGGATGTCCCGCCCAGCGCCGCCATAGGCTATATCCTTGCCGACGCCGCCATAAAGCTGGTCGTTGTCAGCACCGCCGAAGAGCTCGTCGTTGCCAGTCCCGCCATAGAGGATATCCTTGCCGGCGCCGCCATAGGCCTGGTCGTTGCCGGTTCCGGCGAAGAGTTCGTCGTTGCCTTCGCCGCCGTTCAGAACGTCATGGCCGCCCTGACCGTAGAGCTTGTCGTTGCCGGCGTGGCCGAGCATCCTGTCGGAGCGGCTCGTACCCGGCATGGCGTCGTCGCCGGCCGTCCCTTCGATGATGTCGGAGACTTCCGGCGTGCCGATCGTCACGGTCTCGTCGGAGAATTTTAGCTTTTCGATACCCTTGATCGTGTCGACACCGTCATTGCTGCCGGAGCGCTTGTCCGTCACTGTCCAGGTGCCGTTCGTGTTCTCCACCCAGGTGTAGTCGGCCTTGTTGCCATTTAGCACGAAGGTGTCCTCGCCGAGGCCGCCGTCGATGGTGTCGTTGCCGCCATTGCCCTTGACCGTGTCGTTGAAGCGGGTGCCGGCATAGGTATCGGCACCTTTGGAGCCGACGACGTTCTGGGCGAACTGCTTCAGGTGCTGCAGGTAGAGCGCCAGGCGCGCTGCATCGCCGCTGGATCCATACATATGGGCCGACGTGAAGTTGTGCACTTCACCCGTCGCGGAGTCCGCGTTCACGTTGTTGGCGAGGTCGAGGCCGGTGATCTTGAGCAGCGCAGTGCCACCCGTGAAGGAGCCGCTGCCGTTGAACGAACCTGTTCCACGGGTGCCATATTCGATCGTATTGATCTCGCCGGCAATGCGATGTGTGTTGATGTCGTAGCCGAAGGATCCGCGCGCGGTGATGTATTTCGACGTTGCGGTCGTACCGTAGTTGAAATAGGCCTCAGTTCCGCTGAAACCGCTGCCATTGTCGAAGCCTGGGAAGCCGGTGCTGGTCGTGCCGGCGAGGAAGCCGCCGAGGAGGAAGGCATCGAAGTTGATGCCGTTCGAGCCGGACGCATCCAGGGTGATCGTACCACGGGATTGGTCCGTCGGCGGCTCGTCGACATCCGTCACATTGACTGCAACCGACTGATTGTCGGACAGGCCGCCCGTATCCGTGGCACGCACCACGACGTCATAAACATTGTTCGCACCGCTGTCGGTCGGATTCTCGAAGTCCGTGGCCGTCTTGAAGGAAAGCGCGCCGGTTGCGCTGTCGATCTGGAACAGGGAAGCATCGCTGCCGCCGGAGATCGAATAAACGATGGCGTCACCGGCATCCGCATCGCTCGCGGCAACCGTCGTGACGGCTGTCGTGTTCTCGGCAACCGAGATTGTTGCCGTTGTTCCTCCACCGTTGGAGTTGATGACCGGCGCCGTGTTTTCTTCCACTGTCTCCTCCAGCGTGATGCCGAAGGTTCCGTTGACATAGTCCTTGATGACCACGGTCTGCGGGCTGCCTGTACGCACGATCGTCAGGTCGTCGCCCGTCCAGCTCAGTTTCAGGTCAACGGAGGCACCGGTGTTGTCGGTGATGGCAAGGTTCCACTCGCCTTCGCTCACCTGTGTCGCCGTGCCTGCGATGCTGTAGCCGCTGGTGGCGCCCGGCGCCGGGGTCCACGAGGCCGGGTAGGTCTCAGGCCGGAACGTGCCATGGAACAATGCACCGTCGTCGTCGGTGATTGTCGTCGTGCCCGTATCCGTGAAACGGACCACATAGGTATCGTCACCTGCGCCGCCGATTACCGTGTCGTTTCCGGCGCGTGCGTGGATCACATCACTGCCGTCTCCGCCTTCGACATAGTCGTCGCCGCCGCCGGTGAAGATCACATCGTTGCCGTCGTCGCCGTAGATTTTGTCAGGATGCGACGCCCTGTTGCTTGTGACGATGTAGTCGTCGCCTGCGCCGCCATGGACTTCGATGCCCGAGGAAGTCAGGTTCAGAGAATCGCCCGAGAACATGTCGTCGCCGGATGTCAGGATGTGCTGGCTCAATACGTCCAGGCTCACTGAGGCGACGTTCGACACGTTGCCGTCATTGTCCATCACCGTATAGGTGAAGCTGTCGGCGCCCACATAGCCGGTCGTCGGCGTATACGTGATTGCGCCCGTGGTCTGGTTGATCGTGAGCGTGCCATGCGCCGGGGCGTCGACGATCGTCACGCTGGCAGGATCCAGCGTACCGTTGGTGTCCGTGTCGTTGGCCAGAACGTCGATTACCTTCGACAGATCCTTCACCGTCGAAGCGGAATCGTCGTCTGCAACGGGTACCCCTTCCAGCGTGATGCCGAAGGTTCCGTTGACATAGTCCTTGATGACCACGGTCTGCGGGCTGCCTGTGCGCACGATCGACAGGTCGCTGCCCGTCCAACTCAGCGTCAGGTTGACGGTCGCGCCGGTATTGTCGGTGACGGCAAGGTTCCACTCGCCTTCGTCAACTTCGGTCGCCGTGCCCGCAATGCCGTAGCCGCTAGTCGCGCCCGGCGCCGGGGTCCACGAGGCCGGGTAGGTCGTGGGCCGGAACGTGCCATGAAACAGTGCGCCGTCGTCGTCGGTGATCGTCGTCGTGCCGATATCCGTGAAGCGGACCACGTAGGTATCGTCGCCCGCGCCGCCGATCACCGTGTCAATGCCGGCGCGCGCATGGATCACGTCGTTGCCGGTTCCACCTTCGACATAGTCGTTGCCGCCGCCGGTGAAGATCAGGTCGTTGCCAGCGTCGCCGTAGATGACGTCGGGATGCGCTGCGCTGTTGCTGGTGACGATGTAGTCGTCGCCGTCTCCGCCGTGAACCTCGATGCCCGAGGAGCGCAGGCCCAGTGAATCGCCCGAGAACACGTCGTCGCCGGATGTCAGGACGTGCACGCCCGTTACGTCCAGGCTCACTGAGGCCACGTTCGACACGTTGCCCTCGTTGTCCATCACCGTATAGGTGAAGCTGTCGATGCCCACATAGCCGGTCGTCGGCTTGTAGGT
Organism: Shinella sp. GW835-FHT14H05; assembly: GCF_058793575.1. Lineage (NCBI taxonomy): Bacteria > Pseudomonadati > Pseudomonadota > Alphaproteobacteria > Hyphomicrobiales > Rhizobiaceae > Shinella > Shinella sp. GW835-FHT14H05. The sequence continues at coordinate 47,550 of NZ_JBXAFY010000024.1, forward strand.
GATGGCACCCGTGGTCGTGTTGATTGTAAGGGTACCGTGCGTCGGGGCGTCGACGATCGTCACGCTGGCAGGATCCAGCGTACCGTCGGTATCCGTGTCGTTGGCCAAAACGTCGATCACCTTCGACAGATCCTTCACCGTCGAAGCAGAATCGTCGCCCGCCACCGGCGTCGCGCCCAGTGCTGCCATCCCGACGATGCTTGACGAGCCAAGTGCGCTCGAATTGATTGTAGTTGCCTTTATGGTCGCCACCTGATTGCCCTCTAACGCTAAACACGCACCCTCTCCCTCACACGGGATGTGCGGTACCAAATGAACTTGAGCTGCTTCTGGGTTTTCGCCGTCAGCGCACTCGACAGTGGATGTCGGCGGGAGCAGGCGTGGAGCGATGGTGGAAGGTGCTCATGACTTTTTGTGCATACAAATCCGCACCCCCGGTAATCGAGCAGGCCGCAAAACGTATCAGATGCCGGTTTGCCGGCATTGGGTCAGGCTGCTAAAAGTTGAATGGCTTTGTCAGCTTATGGGGAACGGATAAATATTATGATTTTTAAAGTCAACATTAATCATGCTTTGCCTGGGACAGGTCGGAATTGAGGGAACAGCTTCCCGAAAGCGAAAACGACGCCGGAATGAAAATCCGGCGTCGTGATAGGAGAAACAGGAGGTTGCTGTTCGAATGATCAGCTACTGGTCAAACCTATAAAAACCAATCGGAACTGATGTTATCAATGGAAATGCCGAGCAAGGTCACGCTTCCACCGCCCGATAGTTCAAGCACGGCGTCGCCGTCTGTGCTTTCGACGACAGTGTAGGTTTGTGTGCCCAATTCGATCACGTCGCGTCCGGCCTCAAAGTCCCGGATCACGTCATCGCCCTCGTTCTTGCCAAAGATGAAGGTGTCGATGCCAAAACCACCCGCCAACTTGTCGTTGCCTTGGCCACCATCGAGCGTATCCTTGCCAAGGCCGCCAAGCAAAGAATCGTTGCCTTTGTTGCCGAAAATCTCATCGTTGCCATCGCCACCCAAAAGCTTGTCGTGGCCCGCGCCTCCATAGAGGTCATCATTCCCGGCGCCGCCACCTATGACATCGTCGCCATTGGCCCCCTTCAGGAAGTCGTTGCCCTGACCACCCTTCAGTGTATCTTTCCCCTCGCTCCCATAGAGGAAATCTTGACCGCCGCCGCCGTTGAGAAGATCGTCGCCGATGCCGCCATATACGGCATCATTCCCGCTACCACCTGAAATCCGGTCATTGCCCGCTTCGCCGTAGAGTGCGTCGGAACTGTCGCCGCCGTCTATGTCATCGTCACCGAGCCCGCCCTTGACGATATCATTGTGTGCACCGCCGGAGATCGTGTCGTTCCCAGCCAGCCCCATTATGACATTTCTTCCGCTGTCACCCGTCAGAACATCATCGTTGCCGGTACCCGTTATCTTCGTAGGCCCGGGTTCGCCGCGCACCGGCTTTTCCCAGGAAAATGTCAGTTTTACGAATTCATTCGGATCGGTGTCGAGGTTATCGACCTCTGGGCCCATCGTATAAGTAATGTTGATGGTGCCGTCGCCAATAATACTGGCCCAGTCAGCGGCTGAAATTGAGTGCGTCGAGCTCGTATATTGGGACTGCAGCCCCTGAAATTTTCCAAGATCGTATCCGTCAATGTTTACCGAAAACCATTCATCCGGATACAGTGTATTGAAGTCTCCAAAGTCACCTAAAAAATCTACCGTAACTTCCGCATCACCAGAAGTCGTTTTGGTTACGCCGATAAGGGTATCGCCCAGAACCTTGTTTCTTGAATCTCCTGTATCGGCAAAGCCTAGTATTTCGCTCGTTACCGTCTCCATTTTAGCCTCCAACCGAATGGTGGTGAGTTAGAGGCTAAATTTATATTATCGGGCGGCGACGGCTTAGTTGGTTAACCGGCTAGATCAGCATCTATTCGGAGTACCTGCAGGTAAAAGTGGGCGCTATAAGGAGTAGGAGCGTAGAGCGTAAATGCGCCGACTGAGCTGTGCGTGAGTAGGCTCCGCGCTACGCTTGTGCGCCCGCCGCCTGAAACCCCTTGCCCTTGCTACCACCGACCTCGCCGGTCAGGTAGAGTTGCGGGAAACCTGCAACCGCCTTCCAACTGTCATCGGTTTATGCAAAGCCTTTCCTGCGGCCCATCACCCGTCCAGACTTTTCTCGAGAAGATCTACAGCGCGTTCAAAGGCTTCGCCTAGTACCCAGCCCTGTGCATCTGCAATCGCGTAGAAGGCTGTAATCGTCTCCGGCTTCACTTTTAGGTTTAGCTGCGCGGAGCGTCCGGTGCGCCGGCGCCGGCTTTGGCGTGCGAGGGGGGGAGTAACAGCCGTCGCAGGCTTCGCCTCCCGGCTTTTGAAGTTGGCTTTCTCAGCCGCCTCTGCGACCTTTTCCTTGTCCGGCCTAGTAACCGACTTGGGCTGAAATCCACTTAGATCCAACACAGAAGCTGCGGCCTGAGCAGCCGGTGCCTCTTCGTCGTCGAACCCGAGGCTTGGACGTGTGCTCATCAGGCCGCCCTCCCCTGCACTGCCGCGCTCTTGAGACGAGCTACGACCTCTTCTGTAAACTCCCGAGCATTCTGCATGGCCTTTTCAAGATTGCTGACCAATTTCGGGTCAAGGTTGGCGAGAAGCCCGCCAAAATCGAGAAGGTCGCGATACGCCGCACGTTCGACGATCGAACTCGTGAACACGTCGATGCCGGCCGCATCCAGTTGCTCCCTTACGTTCTTGAGCGAACGCGACGCGACGGCTGCGCTGACGCGGGTCAGGAGGACGGCGTGGGGGATCTCGCGCTTGGCGAGACGTGCCTGGTTGCGGATCAGCTTGATCGTCTTGGATGCGCCCTTGGCGTCCATCGATGCGCCCTGGGTCGGGATCACGACCAGGTCGGACATGCCGATCGCATGCGCGACCATGAGGCTCGCGGTACCCTCAAGGTCGATAATCACAAACTGGTGCTCGCCCGCGGTTTCTTCGACAAGGTCAACGATGGTGTCCTCGCTGACGTCGCTGACAACGGTGACCGTGGGCGGCTTACCTGGCAGCGCGCCCCACTGGGAGATCCAGCGCTCGGGATCGGCGTCAATGATGGCGACGCTCGCGCCCAGTGAGGCAAGTTCGCCGGCCAGCAACAGGGCTGAGGTCGTCTTACCCGCGCCGCCCTTGGGGTTGGCAAATGAAATCACAGGCATCGGCTTTTCCTTTCAATTCGTCTCACCCTATGCCGGAAAAGCTAACAGATAGCTACCAGCTAGCCAATGGTAGGCAGTAGCTATCCGCTACCCAATAGTATTTTTAGATAACGAGTAGCTACTAGTTACTATTGTGGTATCTAGTAGCTATCTATTAGCAGCCTGACTTTCCTGTAGCTTAGCAAACTGCTGGAAATGCAGGCACGGGATGCGATGGAAAGCGCCCAGACCGGTTGGCAAGACTCAGCCAGCGGACTAGGGTGTACGATGGCCTCTAAGAAGCTCAATCTCAAATCCCGCGAAGCGTTCGCCGAACTGTCGCTGCACGGCAAGAACGCCTACCTACAGGATGTTGCCGCCCAGATCATGGCCGCGCGAGGGGAGGGGGCTGTCGAACTCGATAAGGACGCCCTGGCTCGGCTCCGGCGCTATTACAGCCGCCGGTCCATGGCTGATCTTAAGCTGGCTGAACTCGGCGGCCATCTGCGTGGCGCACTCGAACGCATCGCCGACGGCATCCGTACTGACGAGGTCAGGAAAATCCTTGAGCATGAGCTGCCGGCCACGCGCCGTCCCGGGGGTATAACGCGAGCGGCGCCGCTAGATGACGCCCAGCTGATGTTTTTTGTCCCCGAGGTGCGCGACGCGCCGGTCAAGGACGACTTTAACCTCATGGACATCGCACCATTCTCGCTTGCAAAATCCGGCGGAACCGGTGTTATCCGGTACGAGCTTAAAGACTCGATCATCACGATCGAGGGGGGCGCCGAAGTAGGACTGGCCACCGCCTACGACTACGATATCGTCATCAACATGATTTCCTATTTAGCCGAGGCAACCCGCCGTTACCGCGTCGACGAGGCTAAGGGGCTCAAGCCGAGCATCCCGCCACGGGTATACCGGCCGGCAGCCGCCGAAATCTTGAAGTTCTGCCGGCGCGAGCTGGGTGGCAAGCAGTACGAAGATCTCGAGCGGGCACTCGCTCGCCTGCAGGCGACCCATATCCGGATCACCAATCTCAAAGGCGACAAGGACGCCCGTGACCGCCGAGCAACCGAGTCCTTTCCCCTGATCGGACGCTACAAGGTCGTAAGCCGCACGTCACAGGACCGTATCGACCAGGTCGAAATAGAGATCCCCGACTGGGTCTTCGAGGGTGTTGTGCGCCCCGACGGCAAGCCGACCATCCTGACACTGAATCCCGATTACTTCCTGCTGTCGCGCCCCATTGCGCGCTTCATCTATCGCCTGGCGCGCAAGGCAGCCGGTGAAACGGTCGCCTGCTACTCGCTCAAGGAGCTGCACAAGCGGAGCGGGGCCAAGGTCCCGATGCGAAAGTTCCGGCGCACCATTGAGGAGATCGTGAACACCGCCAAAACCACGCCGCTGCCCGACTATGACCTGTCGCTCGAAGATCGTGGCCATGACCTGATGCTTCACATGACAAAGCGGACCCGTAGCGTGGCCATCGAAATGGACCTTCCCGCGCTTACCTGATTTTTGTCAGGCGCCGTACTTCGTTCCTCCATCCTTTGACAAAAATGGCTCGCTCTCTGGCTCTACTTTTTGGCAGAATCACCGTACTTCGATCCGCCCTGTTTTGACAAAAAATGTCTTGGAGACTGGCCTAATAGAGGTTAGGCCCCATGTGCTAGGGATATGTCACGGTCTACCGTACTTCGATCCGCAAAAACCGTACATCGTTCCGTCAACGCCGTACATCATTCTGTCAATCACCGTACATCGTTCTGTCAAAACCGTACTTCATTCCGAAAATCCCCTCCAACTAACTGTTTTATTTAAGCAATTTTACTTAAAACTTATATTAAAACGTCTTTTCTTTAAAACTATTAAAATGGGTTCAAAAACGCTGCGCTTGTTTTTGACATTTGCTTGAATTTTTTGGAGTGCTTCCTTGTAAGGAAAAGTATGACACTGTCGTACACGTGCTATAATGGTCGGGGAAGGAACCATGCCATCGCACCAAGCAGACCCTTTACGATCACCCTCGGTAAACAGCAGGCGAGCGTCGATGTACGTGTCGCATCGAGTGCCTGCAATGTTCGCCAACAAGGTTGGTACGCGCGGCTTTGCGCGTCCTGGACCGTGAGGAAGCTGCGCTGCACGAGGTCCTTCGCGCCAATGTCAAAGAGGCAATCGACGACCTCCGTCCGTGTACTCCTGCCGACCAGGTATTTGCAGATCTGAGGGCGCTGCATTCTGCATCTGCAAAGGCGCCTAAAGGTGTTGCATAAGATCGTTTTCCGGCCGACACCAGCGGAAAACCTCAAGCAGCTTTACCTCTACATCGGCCGAAGAAGCCGGGCATGAAAGGGGACTATCTTGCCGGCATCGAGGAAGCATGTATGTCGCTGCAGACATTCTCGGAGCAAGGAACGGTCCGCGATCGTATGCCGCCTGGTCTCCACATTATAGCTTTGAGCTAAGCGCGGCCATCGCGTTCCGTGTCATCGGCGATACGGTCGAGGTCTTGCGGATCCTTCTACACGGTCAGGATATTCCCTACGCGTGGCCGGGCGATTAAGCGGCTTCTGTAAAGCATCTTCAGAAGGTTCTGCCCCATCCATCGATGGTTCCAAAATCGATCCTGCGACGGTTTTCAGCGACCTGATGGCCCGCGTCTCAATAACCAGGTGCATGGGGATCACGGGATCACGTGGCTGCATGTCACGGATCTCCCTCAGCAGGCGGATCACCCCGTCCGCTGTCGCAGCCTTTACCTCGAACTCGTCGGTGCGGATCGACGCCCCGTGACCGAGGAAGGCCCCGAGGCGCTGTATTGACCACTCTGCAAGATCCTTATACCAGGCCATGTCCAGCTCCTTTAATGGCGTTGTCTACCGCGCGAATGGTCGGCGGCACAAAGCACAGATGCCGAATCATAACACCGCTCTGGCACTGTTCGGTGTGAGCTGGTGAATCTTCCAATGAAATCAACAAACGCTATCTGCGGTCATCCTCACCGGAACCGTCAAGTGCGCTGTCTAGCGTGGTACTCGGAATGTCTGCCGGCGGGAGTGGCGGAAGCGATCACCTCGGCCATGAGTACCCGTTGGGGTCCAAATGGTTCAGTCGCGCTTCGCACACCTGCTTGACGAGATTTTGCAAGATGGTGATCCGCTTTACAAGCCAGTCGAGTTCCTCTGTGGTGATCTCGTAATGGGCAGAATAACGCGCATCGACATAGGCTCGATCGAGCCTTGTGAAACTGCGTCGCGCGAACTTCGTGTCCTGTGGCCAGGCCTCGATCAGTTTTGAGGACGCGCGCTCTGCCTGCCGCCGCAGTTCGGTCAGACGATGGAGTTTGGGACTGTAAAGCGTCAGGGTTAGAAGCGTGCAGTGATAGGCGCGTTCTGTCGCCTGATGGAGCATAAACGCTCCATCGCGCCAATTATTCGATTGCAAGGCGAACATCGCGACTTCCAACGCACCTTGGGACGTTTTAAACCACTGCTCAAAATGCCGCTGCGCTTCAGCCAGGGCCGCATCGGGGGTGAGAGGCTTCGGCTCCGCCAGCGGGTGTCCCGGCTCCTCGTAAAGCATGATGCCATCGCGGGCGATGTCCATGAAGAAGGGCAGGCCGCGCGCCAGGCGGTCGTTGACGTCCATGAGGCTGTGAGCAATGACTTTGGCTGAGGTCTCGAGATGACCGGTGATCGAGAATTCCTTCAACAGCCGTTCGTCGATGCGCCTCCAAATGTCGTGATCATCGGCGAAGGCCGGTGTGTTGACGACAGCAAGCAGATCATAATCGGACTTATAGCCAGAGTTCTTGTCCTCAACCCAGTCGCCCCGGGAATACGAGCCGTAGAGGATCAACTTGAGGATTCGGCCGGGGCGCCGTTTGCTAGAGAGCTTGCCCTTCTGAATAGCGTCGAATTCCTCGAAGATGATCTGCATAACGCGGGCAATCTCGCGCCGATTGCCGACGGGCAAATGATCGAGTTGTTCGAGTACCAATGGGGAAGACCTTACCTGCGACTGTGAGCCGTGATCGGCACGGGAGGGATTCTGGTACGGCGGATCGGAAAGCGCAAGAGGTGCTGCGGTGGTGGTTGCAAGCCCTGGCTTGACGTCGCGGTCTGCCGTTTCGACCATAGGATCAAGAGAAGTCATGACGCGGTCGTCCTGTCCAGGTTCGCTAGGGAAGCGAACTCTGGATCAGAGAAATATCGCAGTTTCTGCGCAATGACCGGCCGTTGACCGGCAAGGAACAGCAACTGCGCCCGTGCCGGGAGGTTGCGCACTTCATCGGGGGTGAGGAGAGGGCGGCCGACATGCTGCTGACTAAACGAGAGGCCAGACCTGTCGGAATCAAGCGATCGGGCCATGGTCTGGAAAACGACAGTCTCCTGGCCTAGCAGATCCGAGATCACCCGCGCGCTCTGGTGATCGTTGACGCCGAACACTTGCAATAGGCCGGCATTCGATAAGAAGGTGCCGGACCGCTGGCCATAGGTGGCGCGTAGCTGATGGATGTCCTGCAGGATCGGCCAGAGCTGGACACCGTATCCGGCCATCAGCCCCATGGCGCGCTCGACAGCCGCAAGGTGGCCAAGTGCTGCAAACTCGTCGAGCAGATAAAGCACAGGAAGTGGCGGGGCGGCGGTCGAGACGGCTATTTCGATCAGGCTCTGGGTGACGAGCAGCCGCAGCCACCGCGCGTAGCTGGCGAGCCGGTCTGGCGGCAGGACGAGAAAGACCGTGATGGTTCTGGTCTTCAGATCGCTGAAACGGAAATCCGAGCGTGCGAGAGATGCTGCCATGCGCGGGCTGTCGAGGAAATGGGTGTGGCGCTGCGCGGCGGAAAGAACGCCGGCTGCCTCGCGATCGGATTTTCCCAGATGTCGGTTCGCAGCGCGCGCGATCAGCCCGCGAGCGGCTTCGCTTTCCTGCATGTAGGTAAGCAGGGATGCAAAGCGCTCCGGCGCGAGCGTCAGATCACGGCGCAGCGTCGACAGCGTTTTCTGTGCCGGCGGTTCGCTCGCGACGATGCGAAGAATAAGGCCGGCGATCAGCGCCTTTGCCTCCTCGTTCCAGTGCGCCTCGCCACCCATGCCGGGTTCGTCGAACACCAGCGCGTCGGCAAGTGTGTTGACGTCGTCGGCAAGATCGATGCTGTCGGGATCAAGCCCGTTCAGCGGATTGAAAGACGCGGTGGAGTGGCCGGTAACGCCGAAGGGATCAAGTATATGGACGGGCCCGAACATCTGGCGCGCACGCGCTGTGATCACGGCATTCTCGCCTTTGGGATCGATGCAGATCACCGAGCGCTTTGCGGTCAGAAGATTGGGAATGATGGTGCCGACCCCCTTGCCGGTTCTGGTCGGCGCCATGGTCATCAGATGGGCTGGGCCATCGTAGCGCAGCAGCCGGTTTGTCTGCGCATCACGACCGATCAACAGACCGGATTGAGCTTTGGCGAGCGGAGCGATTTCCCTGGCATTGGCAAAGCGCGCGGAGCCATGCGTCCCGCCGTCGGTATCGCCAAAGTGGAGAATGAGCGGGTTGGTAACAAGCCGAAACAGCACCAGCAACAGAAAGATCAACAGTAGAAGATCGCCGATACGCAGGATCAGCACGTCGGGATGATCGCCGGAGATCCAGTGGATCAGGAAGCGGACACTGGCTGCACAGCGGCAATCTAAGTGAGATTTAGCGTCAATCAGGATGAGACTCGCGCCGGGGTGTGACGGAGTGAGGGCGTAGCCCGATCGTAGTCATACCCCGGCGTGGCGCAGATTTTCGGCGTCTCATGATCGCGGTCGGTTCGGTACATTTGCGGTTTTCTGGATTGGAGAACCAGTTTGTGCCGGGTCGCCATGTAACCGATCATCAGATGAGACTCTTCATGAAGTACCGACAAACGCATTCCGTAGAGGTCGCCGCGTCAAAAGCGTCGATCAGCCGAGCCACGGCATACCGCCTCGACAAGGAGGTACAACTACCATCTCAGAGCAAAGCGCCGCGTGGACGCCGCCGCCCTGATCCCTTGGAGCCGATATTCGAAACTGAAGTCGTCCCGCTGCTGAAGGCCGCACCCGGCATCCGTGCCGTCGCCGTCTACAACGAGATGCTGCGCCGACATCCAGAACTCTCTGAAGGTATCCGCCGCACGCTTGAACGACGCATCCGGTCGTGGCGGGCTGTCCATGGCGAAGCGCAGGAGGTCATCTTCCGCCAGACGCACGAGCCAGGCCGGCTGGGCCTTTCGGATTTTACCGACGCCAGCGGTCTTGGTGTGACGATCGCCGGCCAGCCGCTTGATCACCTGTTCTATCACTTCCGGCTTGTCTGGTCGGGCTTCGAACATGCCCATGTCATTCTCGGCGGGGAAAGCTTTGTCGCGCTGGCCGAAGGGCTTCAAAATGCCCTGTGGTCCGTGGGCGGTACGCCGCTTTATCATCGCAGCGACAGCCTGTCGGCGGCATTCCGCAACCTCGACGCCGACGCCAAGGTTGATCTCACCCACCGTTACGACCAGCTTTGCTCCCATTATCGAATGACCCCGACGCGCAACAACAAGGGCGTCGCACATGAGAACGGCTCGATCGAAAGCTCCCATGGCCATCTCAAAAATGCCATTCATGATGCCCTGCTGATGCGGGGGACCAAGGAGTTCGACCATCTCGGTTCCTACCGCGCCTTTGTCGACGAGATCGTCAGCCGTCGCAACGCTGACCATCGCAAGCGCATTGATGCAGAGCGATCCCATCTGCAGGCGCTGCCAGAGCGCCGGACCACGGACTTCGAAGAGATTGTCGTCACGGTGTCCCGCACCGGCGGTTTTACCTTGCGCAAGGTTTTCTACACCGTGCCGTCCCGCTTGATCGGCCACAGGTTACGAGTTCGCCTGTTCGACGATCGGCTGGATGTCTTTGTTGGCGGTACGCACCTGATGACGTTGCGCCGTGGACGCGGCCATGCTGACGGCCGGCATGACCAGGTCGTCAACTATCACCACGTCATCCATTCCCTGCGCAAAAAGCCGATGGCGCTCCGCGGCCTCGTTTATCGCGACAAGCTCTTTCCGCGTCAGGAATATCGCAAGGCCTTCGAAGCCCTCATCGAGTATCTTCCCGACAAGCAGGCTTGCAAGATCACCGTCGAGCTTCTGGCATTGGCGCATGACCGCGGTTGCGAGCGCGAACTTGCCGAAGAATTGGCCAGGACCCTGGACGCCGGCGAATTACCGGATCTGGTCGCCATGCGAACGCTCTTCGGCCCGGATCCAGCCAAACTGCCGACCGTGCATGTGCAGCTCGCATCGCTCAACGGTTATGAGGCCCTGATCGGGACGGGAGAGGCCGCATGAAGAACGCCCACGCGATCGATGAAGCACGGCTTGGCATCATGCTCAACGAACTTCGGCTGCCGACGATCAAAACGCTGTGGCCGCAATTTGCCGAGCAGGCGGACCAGGAAGGATGGCCAGCAGCTCGCTTCCTCTCGGCGATTGCCGAGCATGAGCTGGCAGAGCGTGCCCATCGCAGGATTGAACGGCACCTCGCGGAAGCGCATCTGCCGCCCGGAAAGACATTGGACAGCTTCGCTTTTGACGCTGTACCCATGATCTCGAAGGCGCAGGTCATGGCAATTACCGCCGGCGACAGTTGGCTCGCCAAGGGAGCGAACATCCTCATGTTCGGTCCGCCCGGCGGAGGAAAGAGCCATCTCGCCGCTGCCATCGGTCTTGCGCTGATCGAGAACGGATGGCGGGTCCTGTTCACCCGGACCACCGATCTCGTGCAGAAGCTCCAGGTCGCCCGCCGGGAACTGCAGCTCGAATCCGCCATCGACAAGCTTAACAAGTACGACCTGCTCATCCTCGATGATCTTGCCTACGTGACCAAGGACCAGGCGGAAACAAGCGTGCTCTTCGAACTGATATCGGCACGATACGAGCATCGATCGATCCTGATCACCGCCAACCAGCCGTTTGGAGAATGGAACCGGGTCTTTCCCGATCCGGCCATGACGCTCGCAGTCGACCGGCTCGTGCACCATGCGACGATCTTCGAGATGAATGTCGAGAGTTACCGCCGCAGAACCGCGCTCGAAGAAAAGCGTCAACGGGGGCGACCGGCTTCGTTTGCGACAATCAGGACCTCAACGATGTCTGTCGCGGAGCGGCAATCAGAAAACAACGAAGAACTTGTCAGCGGCAATCAGCATGATAACTTGATCCCGACCGCGACCTAAGAATCTCATCCAGATTGTCGCCCGCGTCTCATCCTGATTGCCGCGCTATACACTGGCGAAGGCGATTACCGCGATGACCAGAAAGCCGGCGCTGGTCATGACCACCGACCGTGCATGACGAAACGGGGCGGTGACAAGGGCGACGATGGCCCAGAGTGGATCGCGTCCTGCCGCGCGTGTCATGGTCTTCAGGGCAATCCATGCAAGCCGTGTCTGTCTCATCGGCTGTCTCCGTTCGGTGGTGTGTGGTCGTCGGATGTGGGAGGGGACGGCTGCAATGAGGCCGGGGTAGCTGCTGACATCAGCTCGGCAAACAGGGCCTTGTCGATGTCGCGTGTCAGGAACCCCGGCAGGTCGCGCTGCAGCACCTCTGACAGGCTTTTCGAAAACGCGTCGCGACCGTTGGTCGTAAGCGGTCAGCCGATGGCGTCGGACCTGAAGTTCCAGGGCATGAGGGCTTCGATGTCAGACGCGGGCCAGCCT
>NZ_JBXAFY010000025.1:0-59319 GCF_058793575.1 Shinella sp. GW835-FHT14H05
CAGGAAACCTTGGAGCGAGTTCGTCGGCCGCCAGAAGCGCCGCCGCTCTCGTTCGATGAGCGGGTTATAAGCCCACCTATACGAACACGTCAACAGGGCATGTGACATTTTTTTGAAAATTTCTTCGGAAAAGCATCCGACCCTCTCACTTCCCCCGGATTTTCAGGGCTTTTACGCTCACCGAACCACAAACGGCAGCGCCTGCCCTCAGATTTTCACAATCCGCACGTCTTAAGGATTGTTAAGAACCCGCGTGATTTGACTCGCATGCCCTCCCGCGTGCATGGTCGCGCGCTGAAAACCATAACAAACGACACAGGGCGAAGCGCAATCGGCATGACCACTGACCGGAACATGATCCGATCTCTCGGCAACGAACCGCCGATCCTCGCCGACGGGCGCAAGGCGCCCGACCGTCGCGAAATTTCCCTACGCTGGCTCTCCGGCACCTTCCTGACCGGCATCACCTCTTCCATCCTTATGGGTGTTGCTCTCTTTGCCGCCCTGGACGGCCGCCAGCAGCTCGCTATTCCCGCCGAAGCCTTCGCGGCCCTCGGCACACCGAACCAGACAAGCAAGACCGGCGAAACGGCAAAACGCGGCGAACGCGTCATAGAGACGGCGATCGTCGCCAAACCCGCCGACAAGAAGATCATGGAAATCTCCACCATGATCCATGACGGCGAAAAGGAAGTCGTGCGCCGCCAGCCCTTCGCGCATGTGAAGATGGCGCTCGCGGCAAACCACGCGACGAGCGAGGATTATCCGCGCTTCGATCCGCTGGCGATCTTTTCCACCAACGGCCGGGATGCCGCGCCTGCCTCGCGCATGGGCACGATCTATGGTTCGGACGTCGAATCCGAAGTGGCCTTGCAGACCGATGCCTTCCCGACCGGCGGCTCGGCGCTCGACTATGCCGACCAGATGTCGATCGAGGAGGTCGAGGAGAATGTGCGCACCAACGGTTCGGTGCTGACGGACGGCAGCTCGCAGGTCGCCTCGCTCTCCTATGTCGATCCGCAGCGCTTCGCCTCGGAAAGCACCGACCTCGACCTGTTGCAGGGGCTGACCGCCCGCGTCGTCGAGGAGAACATGAGCGTTTCGAACTTCGATACGCTGACCCCCGACGATACCGAATATGCCGACGACGTCATCCCCGTGCGCCGCACGGCCGAAATCGACCAGATCATGACGGCGGCCGGGTATACCAAGGCGCAGGGCGACGATCTTTCCGCCTATCTCGAAAGCCAGCTCGGCAGCCGCGAGCTTGCCGAGGGTGACGTGCTGCGCATCTGCATTTCGCAGAAGGGCAAGGAAGCGAGCATCGTACGCGCCAGCGTCTATTCGCGCGGCCGCCATGTGACGACGGCGGCGCTGGACGACAGCGGCCGTTTCGTCAGCGGCGCCGAACCGCCGGTGCTCGATGCGGTGGCGACCGCCTTCGACGATGACGGCCGGCCGGCGATCATTGCCGGGCGCGACCTGCCACGCGTCTATGACGGCATCTACCGCGCCGCCCTCTCCTACGGCATGGGCAAGGACATGACGACGGAAGTCATCCGCATCCTCGCCAGCAATGTCGATTTCCAGGCGCAGCTTCGGCCGACGGATTCACTTGAAGCCTTCTTCTCCGTCACCGACGAAAAGGGCACGGCGACGGAAGAGTCGGAAATCCTCTTCCTCGATGCCAAGTTCGGCGACACGGAAACCCGCGTCTACCGCTTCCAGAACCCGGACGACGAATCCGTCGACTACTATGACGAGGCCGGCAAGAGCATCCGGCAGTTCCTGCTGCGCAATCCCGTGCCGAACGGCGTCTTCCGCTCCGGCTTCGGCATGCGCCGCCACCCGATCCTCGGCTTCTCGCGCATGCATACCGGCGTCGACTGGGCGGCACCGCGCGGCACGCCGATCATCGCGGCCGGCAACGGCGTGGTCGAAAAGGCCGGCTGGGATTCCGGCGGCTACGGCAACCAGACGCTGATCCGCCATGCCAACGGTTACGTTTCTTCCTACAATCACCAGAGCGCGATCGCCAAGGGCATCAAGCCGGGCGTGAAAGTGCGCCAGGGCCAGGTGATCGGCTTCGTCGGCACGACCGGCCTTTCGACCGGCCCGCACCTGCACTACGAGCTGATCGTCAACGGCAACAAGGTGGATGCGCTGAAGATCCGCCTGCCCGGCGGCAAATCGCTGGAAGGCAAGGCGCTCGCCCAGTTCGAATTGGAGCGCAAACGCATCGACGACCTGCTCGGTCGTGGCGACGACCCGACGGAAGTCGCCGAAACCCACTGAACGAGAAAAGCGCGGGCCGAGACCCGCGCTTCTTTTTTCAAGATCGATGATCCGCCTCAGGCGGCCTTGCTGACCGTCGCAACGCGCGGCGAGAAGAGCAGCCGGTCGGAACCGGCGGTCACCTTGACAGTCACGCCGTCCGGGATATCGCCGGAGAGGATCTTCTCCGCCAGCGGATCCTGTAGATGCTTCTGGATCGCCCGCTTCAGCGGACGCGCGCCATAGACCGGATCGTAACCCTTTTCCGCCAGCCAGTGCACGGCTTCCTCATCCAGATCGAGAACGATCTTGCGGTCGACCAGCAGCTTGCGCAGGCGCTCCAGCTGGATGGCGACGATCGCGCCCATTTCCGTCCGCCGCAGGCGGTGGAACAGGATGATCTCGTCGACGCGGTTCAGGAACTCCGGCCGGAATGCCATCTTCACGACATCCATCACCTGGTCGCGCACCGTATCGCTATCCTCGTTCTCGCCGAGCGCGGTGAGATATTCGGCGCCAAGGTTCGAGGTCATGATGATCATCGTGTTGCGGAAGTCGACGGTGCGGCCCTGGCCATCGGTCAGGCGGCCGTCGTCGAGGACCTGCAGGAGCACGTTGAAGACATCCGGATGCGCCTTCTCGATTTCGTCGAACAGCACGACCTGGTAGGGCCGGCGGCGGACGGCTTCGGTCAAGGCACCGCCTTCCTCATAACCGACATAGCCGGGAGGCGCACCGATCAGCCGGGCCACGGAGTGTTTCTCCATATATTCCGACATGTCCATGCGCTGGATCGCCGTCTCGTCGTCGAAGAGGAAGCGGGCGAGCGCCTTGGTGAGCTCCGTCTTGCCGACGCCGGTCGGTCCCAGGAAAATGAACGAGCCGATCGGCCGGTTCGGGTCCTGAAGCCCGGCGCGCGCACGGCGCACCGCGCGGGAAACCGCCTGCACGGCATCACCCTGCCCGACGACCCACTTGGCCAGATCATCTTCCATGCGCAGCAGCTTGTCGCGCTCGCCTTCCAGCATCTTGTCGACCGGAATGCCGGTCCAGCGGGAGACGATATGGGCGATGTTGTCGGCGGTCACGACCTCCTGCACCATCGGATCGACATCGCCGGCATCGCGGCCTTCGGCGTCTTCCAGCTCCTTTTCGAGCTTCGGAATGATGCCATAGGCAAGCTCGCCGGCGCGCTGGAACTCGCCCTTGCGCTGGGCAATGGCCAGTTCGTTGCGCAACTCGTCAAGCTGACCCTTCAGGTCGGCGGCGCGGCCGAGCTTCGACTTTTCCGCCTGCCAGCGTGCAGTCAGCGCGTCGGCCTGCTCTTCGAGCGCGGTGAGGTCGAGTTCGAGCTTTTCAAGCCGGTCCTGCGACGAGCGGTCGGTTTCCTTCTTCAGGGCCTCGCGCTCGATCTTCAGCTGGATGATGCGGCGATCGAGTTCGTCGAGCTCTTCCGGCTTGGAATCGACCTGCATGCGCAGCCGCGAGGCGGCTTCGTCCATCAGGTCGATCGCCTTGTCCGGCAGGAAGCGATCCGAGATGTAGCGGTTGGAGAGCGTTGCGGCGGCAACAAGCGCGGCATCGGCGATGCGGACCTTGTGGTGCTGCTCGTACTTCTCCTTCAGGCCGCGCAGGATCGAGATCGTGTCCTCGACGGTCGGTTCGTCCACCATGACGGGCTGGAACCGGCGGGCAAGGGCAGCGTCCTTCTCGACATGCTTGCGGTATTCATCAAGCGTGGTGGCGCCGACGCAGTGCAATTCGCCACGGGCGAGCGCGGGCTTCAGCAGGTTGGAGGCGTCCATCGCCCCTTCCGCCTTGCCGGCACCGACCAGCGTGTGCATTTCGTCGATGAACAGAATGATTTCGCCATCTTCCGCCTGCACTTCGGCAAGCACGGCCTTCAGGCGTTCCTCGAATTCACCGCGATATTTCGCACCGGCGATCAGCGCGCCCATATCGAGCGCCATCAGCTTCTTCTCTTTCAGGCTCTCCGGCACGTCGCCGTTGACGATGCGCAGCGCGAGGCCTTCGGCGATCGCCGTCTTGCCGACGCCGGGTTCGCCGATGAGGACCGGGTTGTTCTTCGTGCGGCGCGAGAGCACCTGAATCGTGCGGCGGATTTCGTCGTCGCGGCCGATCACCGGGTCGAGGCGGCCTTCGCGCGCATCGGCCGTCAGGTCACGGGCGAATTTCTTGAGCGAATCGAAACCCTGCTCGGCGCTCGCCGTGTCGGCGGTGCGGCCCTTGCGGATGTCGTTGATCACCTGGTTGAGCTTGGTCGGCGTCACGCCGGCCTTCGCCAGGATTTCTGCAGTCGCCGCTGATTTTTCGATTGCCAGCGCCAGCAGCAGGCGCTCGACGGTGACGAAGCTGTCGCCGGCCTTCTTGGCGGCGTCTTCGGCGGTCGAGAAGACCTTGGCGAGCGGCTGCGAAAGGTAGACCTGGCCATTGCCGCCGGTGGTTTTCGGCTGCTTGGCGAGGGCGGCGTCATTGGCGGTCCGCGCGTCGCGCGCGCTGCCACCGGCCCGTTCGATGAGCGAGGCGGCCATGCCCTGCTCGTCATCGAGCAGCACTTTCAAGACGTGCTCTGCGGTGAACTGCGGATGGCCGTCGGCCAGCGCCTTCGTCTGGGCGGATTGCAGGAATCCGCGGACGCGTTCGGAGTATTTTTCAATATTCATCATCTGCCTCCAGTACTCGGCCGGCCCTTCAAGGCACCGGTCGACGATTAGGATAAGGCTCCCATCAAGGCGAACCTTTCATGCGTGCGGTGCTCCGGCCTTGCGCCGGGTCAACCGCCTGAGGGGAATATGGTGGAGGCATTTTGGGAATTAAAGGGAGCGCCGAAGGCCCGGACCGAGATTTTTCCAGGGCGACCTTGCAAAACGCAAGAACCCGGCGCGAGGCCGGGTTCTTTGATGCTGGGCAGATGCCGTTATTCCGAGGCTTCGAGCGCCGGAGCGTCTTCGCCGGCAGGCTGTGCTTCGTCGCCGGCGGCTCCGGCTTCGCCACGGCGCGGACGGCGCGGGCGCGGTGCGCTGCGGCGGCGTGCCGGAGCACGACCGGCGGGGGCGGCGGCTTCCTCTTCGAGCGAGACTTCAGCCGGCGTGCCTTCGATCACCGGCTGCGGGCCGGAACCGTCGATGACGGGCTGCTCGACCGGAACCACCACCACGGGGGCGGGGGCCGGTGCTGCGGCAACGTGTGCCGGCTCGTCGACGGCCGTCGAATCGACTTCGTCCTGATCGCGGTCGTAGCCGTCCCGGTCGTTGAAATCGTTCCGATCGGCATTGTCCGGGCGCTCATCCCGCGGGAAGCGGTCCTGCATCTGCGCCTGAGCGGCGGCAATGATGCGATTGTAGTGCTCGGCATGCTGAAGGTAGTTTTCCGCCATGACGCGGTCACCGGAGCTATGGGCATCGCGGGCCAGCGCCGAGTATTTTTCAGCGATATGCTGGGCCGTGCCCCTGATCTTCACGTCCGGACCCGAACTGTCGTAGGTCCTCGTCAGGGGATTGCCACCCTTGCGGTGGTTGTTGTTGTTATTGTTGTTATTGCTGTTGTTATTATTGTTATTGTTGTTGTTACGCCCGCGGCCGCGCTTGTTTTGCTGTCCTGGCCTCATATGTCACTCACCTAACGTATCGTGTCTTGATGATCATGTGTCTGACGCCTGATCGGGACACGCCAGATCAAGCATCCTTACCCGCGGGCAAACCACGCCGGTCGGTGGTCCTGTCGCTGTAAGACGTCAAATTAACAGGTACCCGCACGGGGCAGTCTTCAACCCTAGCAACTCTTCGGAGAGAGCAACCCTCGCGATCGGATCATGCAGGAACGAATCTCTGTGCCATGACCTCTTGCCCAGTGCGTGCCCGCAACCTAGCCCGCTTCCTCTACGATTCCAAGCCTTTTCTTTGCGGTTGCGGAAATTGCTGCGCTTGCGCAACAAGATTTAAACAACCGCCGCTTTCGTGAAGAGGAGAACGCGGTCGTTGCCGCCGAAATCCCTGACCGCATCGATCCGCGCAAAACCGTTTTCGCGCATGATCGCGGTGACCTGATCCTTCTGGTCGTAACCGATTTCGTAAGCCACCAGGCCGTTGTCCCGAAGATGATCGCCCGCCCCGGCTGCAATCGTGCGGTAGGCATCAAGCCCGTCGTCTCCGCCATCCAGCGCCAGGATCGGATCGTAGAGCCGGACCTCGTCGTCCAGCGTTCCGATCACGGAACGGACGATATAGGGCGGATTTGACACAATGATGTCGAACGCCCCGGTCACGGCTGCAAACCAGTCGCTCTCGACCGCCTCGAAGCGGTCTGCGACCCCATTGATGTCGGCATTGCGTCGCGCCGTTTCAAGGGCGCCGGGCGAAAGATCGGTTCCGACACCCGTGGCGCCTGCAACGAGATCGAGCAGCGCAAGGCAGATCGCCCCCGTTCCCGTGCCCAGATCCAGGATGCGACAGCCGCCGGTCTCGGCAACCATGCGCGTCGCATGGGGCACCAGCGTGTCGACGAGCACTTCGGTATCCGGCCGCGGCTCCAGCGTTTCCGGCGAGAGCGCGAGATCGAGCCGCGAAAAGGCCCGGCGGCCGAGGATGCGGTGCACCGGCTCGCGCGCCACGCGCCGCGCCAGCGCCCGATCGATGGCCTCCTGCTGTGCACCGTCGAGCGCGCGTGCGCCATCGGTGACAAAGGCGGTGGGCGACAGGTCGAGAAGGCCGGCGATCAGCAGCCGCGCATCGAGCGCCCCATCCGCAAGGCCCGCCTCCGAAAGCCGGCGCCGCGCCGTGGCCAGCGCCTCGGCGAGCGTGGCGCCGCTCATCGGCCCTGTTCGCCGAGCTGTGCCAGCTGTCCGGCCTGGTAATCGGCGACCAGCGCATCGACCACTTCGTCGATTTCGCCGATCATCATGCGGTCGAGCTTGTAGAGCGTCAGGTTGATGCGGTGGTCCGTGACGCGCCCTTGCGGGAAATTGTAGGTGCGGATGCGCTCGGACCGGTCGCCCGACCCGACCTGGCTCCTGCGGTCGGCGGAGCGTTCGCTGTCCGCACGCTGGCGCTCCATATCGTAAAGCCGCGAGCGCAGCACCTGCATGGCCTTGGCGCGGTTCTGGTGCTGCGACTTTTCCGAGCTCGTCACGACGAGGCCGGTCGGAAGATGCGTGATGCGCACCGCCGAGTCCGTCGTGTTGACGTGCTGGCCGCCGGCGCCCGACGAGCGCATCGTGTCGATGCGGATGTCTTCCGGGCGCACCTCGATGTCGATTTCTTCCGCTTCCGGCAGCACGGCCACCGTCGCCGCCGAGGTGTGGATGCGCCCGCTCGCCTCCGTTTCCGGAACGCGCTGCACGCGGTGCACGCCCGATTCGAACTTCAGCTTGGCGAACACGCCGCGCCCGGTGATGGTCGCGATGATTTCCTTGAAGCCGCCCACCTCGCCCTCGCTGGAGGAGAGCACTTCGACCTTCCAGCCATTGGCGGCGGCATACCGCTCATACATGCGAAACAGGTCGCCGGCAAAAAGTGCTGCCTCCGAGCCGCCCGTACCGGCGCGGATTTCGAGGATCGCGCTCTTCTCGTCGGCCGCGTCCTTCGGGAGAAGCAGGATCTGCATCTCCTTTTCGAGGCCTTCGAGCCGCTCCTTCTGCTCCGGCAGCTCCATCTCCGCGAGATCGCGCATCTCCCGGTCGGTCGCCTTGTCGTTGAGCAGAACCTCAAGGTCGGCGATCTCGCCATTGACCTTCTGGTATTCGCGGATTTTCGTCACGACGGGCTGAAGCTCGGAATATTCCGAGGCGAGACGCACATAGGTCTCCGAATCCGGCCCCGCCGACATGCGTGCCTCGATCTCGCCGAAACGGCGTTCAAGGTCACGCATCTTTTCAACGGGAAGCTTCGCCACCGTTTAAACTCCAGTCAATTTCAAAGCGGAACGCCGTTTTCGGCCGCAAAGTCAGTGAGAATCTGGCGGATCGAAGCCGTCGGCTTCGTATCGTCGAGTGCCGGCATCAGCACCGCCTCGAGTTTTGCCGCATCGAGCGAAAGCAGCATCGACTTCACCGGGCCGATCGCCGCCGGCGACATCGAGACGGAGCGGAAACCGATGCCGAGCAGCGCCATGGCGGAAATCGGCTTGCTCGCCATCTCGCCGCAAAGCGTCACCGAGGTCTCGTTGCGTTCGCCGGCCCGCACGATATCGCGCAGGATGCGCAGGAACGGCCGGCCGAGCGTGTCAAAACGATCGGAGACGCGGGCATTGCCACGGTCGACGGCCATGGCGAACTGGAACAGGTCGTTCGAGCCGACCGAGACGAAATCGACCTCGGCCATCAGCTCGTCGAGCTGCCAGAGCAGCGCCGGCACTTCCAGCATCGCGCCGAATTGAAGCTTCTTCGGCAACTGCTCGCCGATCTTCGATTGGCGCTGGATCTCCTTCTGGAGAAGGTCGCGGACCTCCTTCAGCTCGGAGACTTCGGTCACCATCGGCAGCATCATCCGCAGGTCCGCACCCGCCGCGGCCCGCAACATGGCGCGAAGCTGGGTGCGCAGCAGGCCAGGCCGGTCGAGCGACAGGCGGATCGCCCGCCAGCCAAGCGCCGGGTTTTCCTCTTCCGCCGCGCGGAAATAGGGCACGACCTTGTCGCCGCCGATATCGAGCGTGCGGAACGTCACCGGGCGCCCGCCCGCCTGCTTCAGCACGTTGCGATAGAACGCCTCCTGCTCCTCCGCCTTCGGCATGGTCGAGGCGATCATGAACTGGAGTTCGGTGCGGAACAGGCCGATGCCGGAGGCACCGGATTCGTTGAGATGCGGCAGGTCGACCAGCAGGCCGGCATTCATCTGGAGATTGATGTGGCGGCCGTCCTTGGTCACCGGCTCGACGGCACGCAGCGCGCGGTACTGTTCCTGCCGGCGGGCCCGGAAGCGGACCTTCTCCTCGTAGGAGCGCTGGAGATCCGCCAGCGGCCGCAGATGCACCCGCGCATCCTCGCCATCGACGATGATGGAATCGCCGTTTTCCGCAAGCGCCACCGCACCCGCCGCCTGGCCAACCACCGGAATGCCCATGGCACGCGCGACGATCACCACATGGCTCGTCACCGCGCCCTCTTCGAGCACGAGGCCGCGCACGTTCTGGCGCGGATAATCGAGCAGTTCGGCGGCACCCATGGCACGCGCCACGACGATCGCATCGTTCGGGAAGCTGCTGGCCGACAGTTTCGCGCCATAGCCCGTCAACTGCCGCAGCAGGCGGTTCGCCAGATCGTCGAAATCGTGCATGCGCTCGCGCAGATACGGGTCCGTCAGGCGGATCATGCGCGCCTTGGTCTCGCTCTGCACCCGCTCGACCGCCGCTTCCGCCGTCAGGCCGTTGCGGATCGCCTCTTCGAGCTTTCTCACCCAGCCGCGATCATGCGCGAACATGCGGTAGGTTTCCAGCACCTCGCGGTGCTCGCCCTCCATCGACACTTCGCGGCGCGACAGCATGTCGTCGATCGAGATGCGCAGCGAGCCGAGCGCTTCTGCGAGACGGCCGAGTTCGTGCTCGGAATCTTCGTTCAACAGGTTGGTGACGACGATGCGCGGCTCGTGCAGCACGACATAGCCGAGGCCGATGCCTTCGCCGAAGCTCGAACCCTCGATCGCGACGGGGCGGGAGAGGTCGAGTTCTAGGCCGGGCTTGGTGAGCTTCTTCAGCTCCCCGGTCGCCACCATTTCCGCAATCACCATCGCCGTCGTTTCGAGCGCCTCCACCTCGTCTTCGCGGTAGGTGCGGCTCGCCTTGTTCTGCACGACAAGCACGCCGAGCGCCCTGCCGGTTCGCAAGATAGGAACGCCGAGGAAGGAGTGGTAGATCTCCTCGCCCGTTTCCGGCAGGTATGTGAAGGCGGGATGGGATTGCGCGTCGGAGAGGTTCAGGGGCCGCGCGGACGCGGCAATCGTGCCGACAAGGCCCTGGCCCATCTTGAGCTGGGCAAGGTGCACGGCACCGGGATTGAGACCTTCGGTCGCATAGAGTTCGAGCACGCCGTCGGAGCGCAGCACATAAACGGAACACACCTCCGCGACCATGTTCTGCGCGATCTGGCGCACGATCTGGTCTAGGCGCTCCTGCGGCTCGAGCGGCTCCGCCATCAATTCGCGCAGCCGCTTGAGAAGAACGCGCGGACCCGCGGAGAGATCTCTCATCGCGTGGCGTCTCCTGAAAATGACGTTACCTCACCGACGCTTGGCTACGCCGGCGATCAGAAGATCGGCGCCGAGTCAGCCGGTCCTTACTTCTTATCGAGACCGTAAACGGAATGCAAAGTCCGAACAGCGAGTTCCGCATATGCACCGTCGATAAGAATGGAAATCTTGATCTCGGAGGTGGTGATCGCCTTGATGTTGATGCCCTTGTCGGCCAGCGCCCGGAAGGCGGAGGCGGCAACACCCGCATGGCTGCGCATGCCAATGCCGATGACGGAAACCTTCACGAGGCCCGTTTCGTGCTGGATCACGTCGAAACCGACCTGTTCCTTGGCGCCTTCGAGCACCCGCAGCGCCTTCTCCATGTCGCCCGAAGGCACGGTGAAGGTCATGTCGGTCTTCGAACCGTCCTCGGAAATGTTCTGGACGATCATGTCGACATTGATATGCGATTCGGCGAGCGGGCCGAAGATCGCGGCGGAAACGCCCGGCCGGTCGGCGACGCGGCGGAGCGAAATCTGCGCTTCATCCTTGGCATAGGCGATGCCGGTTACGACTTCCTGTTCCACGATCTCTTCCTCATCACAAATCAGCGTACCGGGCGGGTTCAGAAGATCGCCCATGCCCGGCGCATCGGGATCCTCGAAAGAGGAACGAACGAAGGTGCGCACCTTGTGCACCATGGCAAGCTCGACCGAGCGCACCTGCAGGACCTTGGCGCCGAGGGATGCCATTTCGAGCATTTCCTCGAAGGCGATCTTCTTCAGGCGGCGCGCCTTCGGCTCGATGCGCGGGTCGGTCGTGTAGACGCCATCGACGTCGGTATAGATGTCGCAACGATCCGCCTTGACGGCCGCGGCGATGGCGACGGCGGAGGTGTCCGAACCGCCGCGGCCGAGCGTCGCCACGCGGTTGTCCGGGCCGAGGCCCTGGAAGCCGGCGACGACGGCCACCTGGCCCTCGCCCATGCGGCGGATCATTTCCGAGCCCTCGATGTCGAGGATGCGGGCGGCGCCATGCGCGTTGTCGGTCTTGATCGGGATCTGCCAGCCCTGCCAGGAGCGGGCGTCGATGCCCATCGACTGAAGCGCGATGGCGAGAAGGCCGGCGGTCACCAGTTCGCCGGAAGCGACGATCGCGTCATATTCGCGCGCGTCGTAGAAGGGCGAGTTGGCGCCCGTCACCTTCGGCATGCCCTGCACCCAGGCAACCAACTCGTTGGTCTTGCCGGACATGGCGGAAACGACGACGGCGACCTCATGGCCGGCATCGACCTCGCGTTTCACATGGCGGGCCACATTGTGGATACGGTCGAGGTCAGCGACGGACGTTCCGCCGAATTTCATCACGATGCGTGCCATGAGTGTGTACCGCTATTCCATATGTACGCGCGAGCGCGCGGGAGAAACCGCGGGGTCTCTTAGCGGAAGACCCCGCGGTGTGCAATGCATGGAATCCGGCAAACGGTACGCTCAGCCCTTGCGGCTGATGCGGTAGACGAAGGCGGGTGGCACATTGCGCAGCGTGCCGCCGACGCGGACGGCCGCAAGCCCGAGCCCGTCGAGTACGGCGCGCGGCACCGGGCAGCGCAGGCCATAGGTGAACTGGTAGAGCGCCGCTCCCTCGCCAAGCCGTTCAAACGTCCCGGCCAGGATCGCCCGCACCGTCTCCGGCCGCATCGAGAGCAAGGGCAGGCCGCTGATGGCGGCACCCGCAGTCTCCGGGCAGGACCGGGCGACATCCGTCGCATCGATGCAGGCGATCTTTGCCTTCGGGAAACGCTGCTGGAGCAGTGCGGCGAACTCGGCCCCCTTCTCGACGAGCAGGATGTCCTCTTCCGCGACCCCACGCCGCAGCAGGGCGCGTGTGAAAACGCCGGTGCCCGGCCCGAGTTCAATGACGCGGCCGGTCTCAGGCCCGATCTCGCGCACGATGAGATCCGCCAGCGCCTTGCCGGAGGGCGTGATCGACGCCACCCGCAGCGGATCGCGGATCCACTCGCGGAAGAAATGGCAGCCGTCCATTGTCGTTGTGGTCATTGCATGCGCTCCGCGATCGGGGGGAATTTCAGGAGGGTCAGGTCTTCGGACAGTCGCCAGAATTTTGCGGCAAGAGTTGGGTCGGTCGCAGCGGCCAGCGGCTGAACCAGCGTCGGTGATCCGCGCATTTCGCGAAAACCGTCCGGGCCGATGAATTCGCCGCCTTTCAGGCCCTCTGCGGTTGCTGCGTAGAGCTGGTTGAGCGCGCCCTGTTCCGCAGTCTGCGCCATGAAACGGTTGCCGATGCGCATGAAGAGCCGCAGCACGCCGGAGGTGGCGCTGGTCTGGAGATTGGTATCGGCATAACCGGGATGGGCGAGCACGCTGATCACCGGCAGGCGCGCGGCCTTCAGCCGGCGGTCCAGTTCCAGCGCGAAGAGCACGTTGGCGAACTTCGATTGCGCATAGAAACCCATGCGGCTGTAGCTTTTTTCGCCCTTCAGGTCCTCGAAATGAATGCGGCCGCGGCGATGCAGATCGGAGCTCACGGTGACGACGCGGCTTCCCGCCGCGGCGGAAAGAAGTGGCAGCAGGCGAAGCGTCAGCGCGAAATGGGCGAGATGATTGACGCCGAACTGGGTCTCGTGCCCCTGCCGCGTCACTCCGCGCGGCGGCATCATGACGCCGGCATTGTTGATCAGGAGATCGAGCGGCCGGCCTGCGGCAAGCAGCGCATCGGAAAAGGCCGCGACGTCGTCAAGGTCCGCGAGATCGAGACGCCGAAGCTCGATTGCGGCATCGGGAAGCTCGGCGCGGAGGCGCGCCAGCGCCATTTGCCCCCTGCCCTCGTCGCGCGCCGTCATGATGACCTGCGCGCCCCTGCGGGCAAGCTCCCGCGCCGTGTGGAAGCCGAGGCCGCTATTGGCGCCCGTGACGACGGCGAGCCGGCCCGTCTGGTCCGGCATCTGCGAAAGCGTCCACGCGTCCCCATTTGTCCCGCCCGCGGCGGTTGCCACACCGTCTGCACGCATTATGATACCTCGCATCGAATCTGAACAGTGTTTATATTGCACTACAGCATGATCTTTACACTGTAAAGATCACATTCGCGTGAGACCTGCAATGAACGAGAAGAACACCACCGAACGCGGCTATCACCACGGCCACCTGCGCGACGCGCTGATCCGCGCCGCCGACGAACTGCTCGCCGAACGCGGCCTCGAAGGCTTCACGTTGCGCGAAACGGCGCGCCGTGCCGGCGTCTCGCCCGCCGCGCCCTCGCATCATTTCGGCGGCACCGCCGGCCTTCTCACGGAAGTCGCAGCCCTCGGCTACCAGGAACTCGCCCGTCGCCTGATGGTCGCGGGAGAAAGCGGCACGCCCGCCGACCGCCTCAAAGCGCAGGGCGTCGCCTATGTCCGCTTTGCGCTCGATTTTCCAGGGCGCTTCCACCTGATGTTCCGCCACGACATGCTGCAAAAGGACCAGCCTTCGCTGGAGCAGGCGACGGGACAGGCCTGGGACGCGCTCGAAAGCACCGTGCTCGCCATCCGCGGGCAGCCTGAGGGCGTCGAACTCGACGCGGAGGGCGAGGCGATGCTGATCGGCATCTGGTCGACGGCGCACGGTTTTGCCCATCTGACGCTCGACAAGAAACTCGCGCGCATCGACGACTGCGGCGGCAACGAAGCCGACATGCTGGAAAGCCTTTTCCCGGCGATCATCGATACGCTCTGGGTGAAAAAACTCGGCTGAAACGAAAAGGCCGCGTACCTTTCGGCACGCGGGCAAAGGGGATCGGATGATGATGAGTGCGGGCGGAAAAACCGCCCGCAATCGGATCACATCACTTCTGCCAGCTCTTGACGAGTTCGTCATAGTTGACGGTGAGCGGCTTTTCCTTCTCGTTCTCGATCTTGAGCTGCGGAGCAATGTTGCCCTTTTCGACGGCATCCTTGTTCCAGTAGGCAAGATCGTGCTCTTCGGCGAGCTTCGGGCCGATATCGCCCTGGACGCCGGCGCGCTCGAGGCGTTCCAGCACCTTTTCCTGCTCGGCGCACAGCGAGTCCATCGCTTCCTGTGCGGTCTTGGCACCCGACGACGCATCGCCGATCGCCTGCCACCACAACTGGGCCAGCTTCGGATAGTCCGGGATGTTCGTACCGGTCGGCGACCACTGCACGCGGGCCGGCGAACGGTAGAACTCGATCAGACCACCGAGCTTCGGTGCGCGTTCCGTGAACGACTTGTGGGCGATCGAGGATTCGCGGATGAGCGTCAGGCCGGTATGGCTCTTCTTGACGTCAACCGTCTTGGAGACGACGAACTGCGCATAGAGCCATGCGGCCTTGGCGCGATCGTCCGGGGTGGACTTCAGAAGCGTCCAGGAACCCACGTCCTGGTAGCCGAGCTTCATGCCGTCCTTCCAGTAGACGCCGTGCGGGCTCGGAGCGAAACGCCACTTCGGCGTGCCGTCCGCGTTCACGACCGGCAGGCCGTCCTTCACGAAGTCGGCGGTGAACGCCGTATAGGTGAACATCTGCTGGGCGACTTCGCCCTGTGAAGGAACCGGGCCGGATTCCGAGAAGGTCATGCCCTGGGCGGAGGCCGGTGCATAGGCCTTCAGCCAGTCGAGATACTTCTGGATGGCGTAGACGGAAGCCGGACCGTTGGTGTCGCCGCCGCGCGCAACGCACGAGCCGACCGGACGCGAGTTCTCGTCGACCTTGATGCCCCATTCGTCGACCGGAAGACCGTTCGGCAGGCCCTTGTCGCCGTTGCCGGCCATCGAGAGCCAGGCGTCGGTGAAGCGCCAGCCGAGCGACGGGTCCTTCTTGCCGTAGTCCATGTGGCCATAGACCTTCTTGCCGTCGATCTCGCGGCCGGTGAAGAACTCGGCGATGTCCTCGTAAGCCGACCAGTTGACCGGAACGCCAAGGTCGTAGCCGTATTTCGCCTTGAAGTCCGCCTGGTTCTTCGCGTCGTTGAACCAGTCGTACCGGAACCAGTAGAGGTTCGCGAACTGCTGGTCGGGCAGCTGGTAGAGGTCGCCGTCCGGAGCCGTCGTGAACTTCAGGCCGATGAAGTCGTTGAGGTCGAGGTTCGGGTTGGTGACGTCCTTGCCTTCGTTGGCCATCCACTTGGTGAGCGAACGGGCCTGCTGGTAGCGCCAATGCGTGCCGATCAGGTCGGAGTCGTTGACATAAGCGTCATAGACGTTTTCGCCCGACTGCATCTGGGTCTGCAGCTTTTCGACGACGTCGCCCTCGCCGATCAGGTCATGGGTGATCTTGATGCCGGTGATCGCGGTGAAGGCCGGCGCAAGGACCTTCGATTCGTATTCATGCGTGGTGATCGTTTCGGAGACGACCTTGATTTCCATGCCGGCGAACGGCTTGGCGGCGTCGATGAACCACTGCATTTCCGCTTCCTGGCCAGCGCGGTCGAGCGAGGACAAATCGCCGATTTCCGCGTCCAGGAACTTCTTGGCAGCGTCCATGTCCGCGAATGCGGAGCCGGTGAACGCCAGCAGCATGACTGCCGTCGTCGTCAGAAGTTGCTTTCGCATATTGATCCTCCCTTAGGGTTTTGCGATTGCATGCGTTGAAGGCCCCATAATTCTCCCCGGGGCCTCCCTTCCCGATTGCCTAGACGAAGCGGAACACGCCGATGGCGTAGACCACGGACAAGGCAAGAGCCCACCACAGGTTGGCGCCGACGAGGCCCAACCATGCGAGATGAATGAATGCGGAGCCGAGCAGCGACACGAACAGCCGGTCGCCGCGCGTCGTCTCGAAGCGCAGGATGCCGACCCGCGGATTGCCGCCGGGGCGGGCATATTCCCAGACGGCCATCAGCGCGATCAGCGTGAAGATCGTCAGGAAGAACATGGCGGTCGGAAACGACCAGGCCATCCAGCCGCCGGTGATCAACGGCGCAAAGAAGTCGCGCTCGCCGTCCTTGACCGGAAGCCCCATGAACAGCGCGCCGGCGATGACGATATAGAGGACGAGCACGGCGACGAGCGCCACGGGCCAGCGATTGTTGCGGTTTACGACAGCGGCCATCAGACCCCTCCCCTCAGACCCGGCCAAGGGCAAAGCCCTTGGCGATGTAATTGCGGACGAAATAGATCACGAGCGCGCCGGGAATGATGGTGAGCACGCCGGCCGCCGCCAGCACGCCCCAGTCCATGCCGGACGCCGAGACCGTGCGCGTCATCGTGGCGGCGATCGGCTTGGCGTCAGTCGTCGTCAGCGTGCGGGCGATCAGGAGTTCGACCCAGGAGAACATGAAGCAGAAGAAGGCAGCGACGCCGATGCCGGACGCGATCAGCGGCACGAAGATCTTGGCGAAGAATTTCGGGAACGAGTAGCCGTCGATATAGGCGGTCTCGTCGATCTCCTTCGGCACGCCCGACATGAAGCCTTCAAGGATCCAGACGGCGAGCGGCACGTTGAACAGGCAGTGGGCGATGGCGACGGCGATGTGCGTGTCGATCAGGCCGAAGGCCGAATAGAGCTGGAAGAACGGTAGCGCGAAAACGGCCGGCGGCGCCATACGGTTGGTGAGAAGCCAGAAGAACAGGTGCTTGTCGCCGAGGAACCGGTAGCGCGAGAAGGCATAGGCCGCCGGCAGCGCCACGGACACCGAGATCAGCGTGTTTAGCACCACGTAGATGATCGAGTTGATATAGCCGGAATACCAGGCCGGATCGGTGAAGATCACCGTGTAGTTGCGAAGCGTCGGATTGACCGGCCAGAGCGAGAAGGCGCCGGTGATCTCCGCATTCGTCTTGAAGCTCATGTTGACGAGCCAGTAGATCGGCAGCATCAGGAAGACGATGTAGAGCGTCGGCACCAGCCAGGAGAGGCTGCGCTTGCTGTTGGCCCCGGCCTTCACGCCGGTGCGGGCCGCCGTGCCGGTCTGGATCGGGTTTGCGGTGGTTGCCTGTGAGGTCATGGTTTCCTCCCTCACGCCTGTTCGTCGCTGCTGGTCATGACCGTGTAGAAGATCCATGACAGCAGGAGGATGATCAGGAAGTAGATGATGGACATTGCCGCGGCCGGGCCGAGGTCGAACTGGCCGATCGCCATCTTGACGAGGTCGATCGACAGGAAGGTCGTCGAGTTGCCGGGGCCGCCGCCGGTGACGACGAAGGGCTCCGTATAGATCATGAAACTATCCATAAAGCGCAGCAGGAAGGCGATCAAAAGAACGCGCTTCATCTTCGGCAGCTGGATGTAGCGGAACACCGCCCAGCGCGACGCGCCGTCGATCTTGGCCGCCTGGTAATAGGCCTCCGGGATCGAGACGAGGCCGGCATAGCAGAGCAGCACGACAAGGCTCGTCCAGTGCCAGACATCCATGACGATCAGCGTCAGCCAGGCGTCGAAGACGTTGTTGACGTAGTTGTAGCTGATGCCGAGCGCATCCAGCGTGCGGCCGAGCAGGCCGATATCGACGCGGCCGAAAACCTGCCAGATCGTGCCGACCACGTTCCACGGAATGAGCAGCGGCAGCGCCATCAAAACGAGGCAGACCGGCACGCCCAGCCCCTTCTTCGGCATGTTGAGCGCGATCAGAATGCCGAGCGGGATCTCGATCGCCAGGATGATGCCGGAAAACAGCAGGTTGCGTCCGAGCGCCTGCCAGAAACGATCGGATTCCAGCACGTCGGAAAACCAGCCGACGCCGTTCCAGAAGAACTGGTTGTTTCCAAAGGTGTCCTGGACCGAATAGTTCACCACCGTCATCAGCGGGATCACCGCCGAGAAGGCGACGAGCAGCAGGACGGGCAGGACCATGAACCAGGCCTTGTTGTTCCAGGTCTTGTTCATCGTCAGCCCTCCCTGCCGATACGCCAGCTATCGGCGTAGATGTTGATGGCGGCCGGATCGAAGGTCACACGCGGATCGGCGGGGATTTCCCCATCTTCCGGCACCACGATCGCGATCGGCTTGCCGGCAAATTCGGCACGCACGATCTTCTGGCGGCCGATATCCTCGACCTTGCTGATCGAGACGGGCATGCCGTCACGCGAAAGCGAGATGAATTCCGGCCGGATGCCGAGCTCGGTCTTGGCGCCGACGGCGATCTGCGGCTGGTAGCCGAGCGTCAGCGTTTCCTGACCGATCCTGACGCTGCTGCCGTCGATCGAGGCCGGCAGCACGTTCATGCCCGGCGAGCCGATGAAATAGCCGACGAAAGTATGGCTCGGCTTCTCGAAGAGCTCCGCCGGCGTGCCGATCTGCACGATCTGGCCGTCATACATGACGACGACCTTGTCGGCGAAGGTCAGCGCCTCGGTCTGGTCATGCGTGACATAGACCATGGTGAAGCCGAACTGGCGGTGCAGCTTTTTCAACTGCGAACGCAGCACCCATTTCATATGCGGGTCGATAACGGTCAGCGGCTCGTCGAACAGGATGGCGTTGACGTCGTTGCGCACCAGACCGCGGCCCAGCGAAATCTTCTGCTTCTGGTCGGCGGTGAGGCCCCGCGCCGTCTTCTTCGCCCAGCCGGCAAGATCGATCATCTCCAGGATTTCGCGCACGCGGCGGTCGACTTCGGGCTCGGCCACGCCGCGGTTGCGCAGCGGGAAGGCGAGATTGTCGTAGACCGTCATCGTGTCGTAGATCACCGGGAACTGGAAGACCTGCGCGATATTGCGCTGCTGGGTCGACAGGTTCGTCACGTCGTTGCCGTCGAACAGGATGCGGCCTTCGGACGGCTGCAGCAGGCCGGAAATGATGTTGAGCAGCGTGGTCTTGCCGCAGCCCGAGGGGCCGAGCAGCGCATAGGCGCCGCCGTCGTTCCACTCGTGGTGGACTTCCTTCAGCGAATAATCCGCTTCCGACTTCGGCTTTTCACCGTAGGCGTGGCGGATGTGATCGAGGGTGATGCGTGCCATGGTTTCCTCCTCAGGCCGCCGCGGCCGCGGGCTCCGCGATCGCCCTGCCGTCCGTGCCGAAGGCCATCAGGTGGCGCGTGTCGACATGGACGGTGATGATCGCATCCGGCTCGATGTCGTGGATGCCCGGCGAGAGCATGACCCAATGGCTGCCCTCGAACTGGATGTAGATGAAGCTCTCCGACCCGGCGATTTCCGAGATCGCGGTGCGCGCCTGGAGGCTCGCCGAGGCCGGATTCTGGCTGGAAAGCGAGAGGTGGTGCGGATGGAAGGCGATGGTGCAGGGACCGTCCGGCAGCCCGGCAAGATGCGCCGGAACCGGCAGCACCGGCTTGCCGCCGACCTCGAAACTGCCGCCGTTCTTCAGCACCTGCATCGTGTTCAGCGGCGGATCGGCGAAGGTGCGGGCGGTGACGAGGTCACGCGGCCGGCGATAGACATCGATCGTGCGGCCGAACTGGGTGATGCTGCCTTGGGACAGCGTCGCCGTGTTGCCGCCGAGAAGCAGGGCTTCCGAGGGTTCCGTCGTCGCATAGACGAAGATGGCGCCGGAGGCGGCAAAGATCTTCGGCAGTTCGAGGCGCAGTTCCTCGCGCAGCTTGTAGTCGAGGTTGGCGAGCGGCTCGTCTAGCAGCACGAGGCGGGCATTCTTGACGATGGCGCGAGCCAGTGCCGTGCGCTGCTGCTGGCCGCCGGACAGGTTGAGCGGCGTGCGGTCGAGATAGGGCGTCAGCTTCAGGAGCTCGGCGGCCTTCCTCACTTCGCGGTCGATCGTTGCCTTGTCCGCGCCCTTGATGCGCATCGGCGAGGCGATGTTTTCGTAGACGGTCAGCGGGGGGTAATTGATGAACTGCTGGTAGACCATGGCGACGCCGCGATCCTGCACGCGCACGCCCGTCACGTCCTTGCCGTCGAACCAGACGGAGCCGGCGGTGGGCTTGTCGAGGCCGGCCATCAACCGCATCAGCGAGGTCTTGCCGGACAAAGTCGGGCCGAGCAGCACGTTGAGTGAGCCGCGCTCGAGCACGAGGTTCGTCGGGTGGATATGCGTCTCCGCCCCCGACACCTTCGCGATGTTTCTGAGTTCAAGCATTCCTATCTCCGTCGTTCCTCCCAGCCACCGGATCAGGCGCTAGTGCGGGGCCGCCTCCGCGGCCGTCATGTAGTCTTCCAGCGCAGCCGTTTCGTGGGCCGTCAGATGCAATCCTCGTTTGGTCCTCCGCCACAACACGTCCTCGGCGTGCCGGGCCCATTCTTCCTTCATCAGCCAGCGCACTTCGCGTTCGTACAGGTCGCTGCCGAAATGCCGTCCAAGATCGTCGATCGTCTTCGCCCCGTCCAGCATTGCCGCGGCACGCGTGCCATAGAGCCGAACCAGGCGGCGCGCGTGCACGCTGGCCAGAAAGGGAAAGCGGGATGAAAGCGCCTTCACCTCGGCGTCGAATCCATCGACCTTGAAGTCTCCGCCCGGCAGCCGCGATTGGGCCGTCCAGCGGTCGCCCTTCACGCCGATCGCTTCCCCGATCTTCTCCAGCGCCGATTCGGCCAGACGCCGGTAGGTCGTGAGCTTGCCGCCGAAAATGTTGAGCAGCGGCGCCACGCCATCGCCCCCCTCGACCTTCAATACGTAGTCGCGCGTCGCTTCCTGCGCCTTGCTGGCGCCGTCGTCGAAAAGCGGGCGCACGCCGGAATAGGTCCAGACGATGTCGTCACGCGTCACCGGCTCGGAAAAATATTCGCTTGCCGATTGGCAAAGATAGCCGATTTCTGCGTCGCTGATGCGAACATCTCGGGGATCGCCCTGATAGTCGCGGTCGGTCGTGCCGATCAGCGTGAACTCTTCCTGGTAGGGAATGGCGAAGATGATACGCCCGTCCGGGTTCTGGAAGAAGTATGCGCGCGGATCGGCGAATTTCTTCTTCACGACGATGTGACTGCCCTGCACGAGGCGGACATTGTGCACGTCGTTGCGGCCGAAGGACGAAGCGAGCACCTTGTCGACCCACGGCCCCGCCGCGTTGACCAGCATGCGGGCGCGAAAAACCTCACGCGCACCGGTGTCGACATTCTCGGTCTCGACGTTCCAGTGGCCGTTTTCGCGGCGCGCCGTGACAACCTTGGTGCCGGTGCGGATATCGGCGCCGCGATTGGCGGCGTCGCGGGCGTTGAGCACGACGAGGCGCGCATCGTCCACCCAGCCGTCGGAATATTCGAAGGCCTTGCGAAACAGCTTCTTGAGCGGGCCGCCGGCCGGGTCCTTCGCGAGATCCAGCGTGCGGGTCGCCGGCAGCAGCTTGCGGCCGCCGATATAGTCATAGAGAAACAGGCCGAGGCGGATGAGCCAGGCCGGGCGCGGTCCGCCCGTCTGGAAGGGCAGCACGAAGCGCATCGGCCAGATGACGTGCGGCGCCATGGCCCAGAGCACTTCGCGCTCCATCAGCGCCTCGCGCACCAGGCGGAATTCGTAATGTTCGAGATAGCGCAGGCCGCCATGGATGAGCTTGGTGGAAGCCGAGGACGTGCCGGAGGCAAAATCCTTCATCTCGGCAAGCACCACCGAATAACCACGGCCCGCCGCATCACGCGCAATGCCGCAGCCGTTGATGCCGCCACCGATGACAAAAATATCGCGGATCACGTCGCCGTCCAAAGTCCCCTCCCATTTCGCATCGCACAAATTTTGCGCAGTTGCGAAAGCCAGTGGAGTTAAAACGAAAACATTCCGAATGTCAAACGAATGCAACACAAATGCGTTCGGGTGGCATCAACCCGGCGCGGACGTCTCGATCAAGCGCACGTCATGCTCCTGGCAAATGCCGCGAATGCCCTCGAAAGGACAGCTATCGGTGATGAACGTATGGACCTGCGAGAGGTGGCCGATGCGCACCGGCGCGGTCCTTTCGAATTTCGTCGAATCCGAAACCAGGATGACATGGCGGGAATTGGCCATGATTGCCTGCGCCACCTTCACCTCGCGATAATCGAAGTCGAGCAACGCGCCATCCTCGTCGATCGCCGAAACGCCGATCACCGCATAATCCACCTTGAACTGCCGGATGAAATCGACCGCGGCCTCCCCGACGATGCCGCCATCCGCACCCCGCACGACGCCGCCGGCAATCACCACCTCGATCGAGGGATAGACCCGCAAGCGATTGGCAACATTGATATTATTGGTGATGACCATCAACTCTTTGTGTTCGAGCAGCGCCTCGCCGACGGCTTCCGTCGTCGTGCCTATATTGATGAATAGCGAGGAATTATCGGGGATCATGGCAGCGGCCGCGCGGCCGATCGCCTGCTTTTCGGGAGCGGCAATCGAGCGCCGCGCCTCGTATCTCACATTCTCGTTGCCGCTCGGAAATAGCGCGCCGCCATGAATGCGCGTCAAGGCCTTGCTGTCGCACAGATCGTTCAGATCCTTGCGTATGGTCTGCGGCGTGACGGAGAATCGCGCCGCGAGATCCTCCACCAGCACCCGGCCCTGGGTTTTTGCGAGATCCAGAATCTCCGTCTGGCGCCCCGTCAGAAACATGAGCCCCTCCCTTGCTTTCGTTTGTTTTCATAATATGCAAAAACGAAAGCACATCAATTGATCCGTTCCGCCTTCTTGGAGCATGCCCTTATTTTTGTGATACTGGCAAACGGTTGAGCGGCGATTAGCGGAGGAGAACCCATGTTTCATCCAGCCTTGTTCAAGGGCGCAAATGTCGTCGTGACCGGCGCGGGGCGCGGCATCGGGCTGGAGATCGCCCGGCAGTTCCTCGATTGCGGCGCCCATGTGCTGCTGCATGGCGGGCGCGCCGCGTCTGGCCCGCTGCCCGATTTCCTGGAGGCCGCGGTCGGCGAAGCCCGTGCGCATATCGTCTATGGCGATTTTCTGGAGGAAGGCGGCATCGGCGCCATCCTGCAGCGGGTGGACAGCCTCTTTCCCCATGTAGACGTGCTCATCAACAATGCCGGCACCATGGTGGGCCGTTTCCCGGCCGCGGACCTGACCGACGAGCAATATGAAACCGTCGTGCGCCTCAACCAGACGTCCGTCGTCGAGGTGACGCGGGCGCTGCTGCGGGCGCTGCGCCGTGCGCCGCATGCCGCGATCGTCAACACGGTCTCGATCTCGGCGCTGACCGGCGGCAGCCCGGGCTCGGCGATCTATTCGGCGACCAAGGCCTTCGTCTCGACCTATTCCAAGGGCCTCGCGCGGGAACTGGCGCCCGACGGCATCCGCGTCAATTGCGTCTCGCCCGGCACGATCACCACGGATTTCCATTCCCGTTATTCATCGGCAGACAAGCTGGAAGCGACGCGCAAGACGATCCCCTTGCAGCGGCTCGGCACGGCGGAGGACTGTGCCCCCGCCTATCTCTTCCTCGCCTCCAATGCGCTCTCCGGCTACATTACCGGCCAGGTGCTGGAGGTGAACGGCGGCCAGCTCATCTGCTAGGCGTTGACGTCGACGACGACGCGCCCTTTCACCTTGCCTTCGAGAATCTGGTTCGCGAGGTCCGGCAAGTCGGAGAGCCGGTGCTCGACGATCATGGCCTCCAGCTTGTCCATCGGGAGGTCGCTGGCGATGCGGTTCCAGGCATCCACGCGCTGGTCGTAGGGCCGCATGACCGAATCGATACCGAGCAGGCTGACGCCGCGCAGCAGGAACGGAATGACGGTGAAGGACGGCACGGCAGCGCCGGCGGCAAGGCCGACAGAGGCAACGGCCCCGTCATATTTCATCTGCTTGAGCACCCGCGCCAGCATGTCGCCGCCGACCGCATCGATGGCGCCGGCCCAGCGTTCCGATTCGAGCGGCTTGCTGTTCGCCTCCGCAAGCTCGGCCCGATCGACGATGGTTTCCGCGCCGAGGCTCTTCAGATAATCGGCGGTCTCCGGCCGGCCCGTCACGGCCGCGACCGAATAGCCGAGCCTTGCCAGCAGAGCGACCGCGACCGAGCCGACGCCGCCGGCTGCACCCGTCACCAGCACTTCGCCCTTCAGCGGCGAAAGCCCGGCCTCTTCCAGCGCGATGACGGACAGCATGGAGGTGAGCCCGGCCGTGCCGATCGCCATGGCCTGCCGCGTCGAAAGCTCTTCCGGCAACGGCACCAGCCAGTCGGCCTTCACTTTGGCGCGCGTCGCATAACCGCCCCACCACATCTCGCCGACGCGCCAACCGGTCAGCACCACCCGGTCACCGGGCCGGTAGCGCGGATCCTCCGAGGCCTCGACCGTGCCGGCGAAATCGACGCCCGGCACATGCGGGAAGGTGCGCACCAGCCCGCCCTTGCCGTTGATGCAGAGCCCGTCCTTGTAGTTGAGCGTCGAATATTCGACGGCGACCGTGACGTCGCCATCCGGAAGCCGCGAATCGTCCAGCTCCTGGATCGACGCGGAAACCGCGCCGTCGCCGGCCTTCTCGACTAACAATGCCTGGAACGTCATGGCTTTCTCCTCGTGATCGCTTGCCTCGTCCCAGATATAGGGCGCGGGGCATTGGTGCCGCCACTGTTCTTTTGTATCAAGGGGAAGGAGGCCGGTTGCCGATGATAGACAAGCTCGAATATTTCATCGCGCTCGCCCGCGAAAAACATTTTGCGCGGGCGGCGGAAGAGCTCGGCATTTCGCAGCCGACGCTCTCGGCGGCAGTCCGCCAGCTCGAAGACCAGCTCGGCGTGATGCTCGTCGTGCGCGGCTCGCGCTTCCAGGGCCTGACGCCGGAAGGCCAGCGCGTGCTCGAATGGGCGCGCCGCATCGTCGGCGACACACGCACCATGCGTGAGGAAATGCGCGCCGCGCGAAAAGGCCTTTCCGGCCATATCCGCCTTGCCGCCATCCCCACCACGCTGGCCATGGTGCCCCGCATCACCGCGCCCTTCCAGGAAAAGCATCCGGACGTCACCTTCTCGATCCTGTCGACGACCTCGATCAAGATCCTCGGCCTTCTGGAAAACCTGGAGATCGACGCCGGCCTTACCTATCTCGAAAACGAGCCGCTCGGCCGCGTGACGAGCGTGCCGCTGCTGCACGAGCATTATTGCCTCGTCACCGCCAAGGGCACCGCCTTCGCCGATCGCGAAACCGTGACCTGGCAGGACGCCGGCAGCGTTAGGCTTTGTCTATTGACCGCAGACATGCAGAACCGCCGCATCATCAACCGGCACTTCGCCGAAGCCGGCGTGACGGTCGAGCCATCGCTTGAAGCGAACTCGATGATCGTGCTGTTCTCCCATGTGCGCACCGGACGCTGGGCCAGCATCATGCCAAGAAATGTTGCAAAATCATTTGGATTTCCTGATGAAATAAGTATAGTTTCCCTTGTGGACCCCGAGCCGCATCATACCGTTGGCCTGGTCGCCACCCATCGCGAGCCCTTTACGCCACTCGTCTCCGCCCTGCTGCACGAAGCGCGCGTGCTTGCCGAAAAAGGGATCGATTGATAGGAATTTTCTATCGATCAACGGCTTTGCTTTATTGACCCGCCGTCTCCCGACTGAGAAGCTGTTGGGATTATGCCGCGCAGATCGACAGGGTTCCGGTCTTCGCCGAACAGTTTCAATGGTGTCGGCGCGTTGGAACCCCTGATTTCGTAGCGGTTCATTCGTGTCGGTTGGGAGGCCTGACCATGAATGTGCACGTGACCGGCAACAATGTAGGCGCGAGAACGCTGGCGATCATCCGCGAATTGAAGGGGCTCGAAGGGCCGCTTCTGCCCATCCTGCACGAAATCCAGGCGGAGTTCGGCTATGTACCGCAGGAAAGCCTGCCGGTCATTGCCGAGCAATTGAACCTTTCGCGCGCCGAAGTGCACGGCGTCGTCACCTTCTACCACGACTACCGCGACCACCCGACGGGGCGGCATGTGCTGAAACTCTGTCGCGCCGAGGCCTGTCAGTCGATGGGCGGGGACGAGATCGCCGAGCGCGTGAAATCGCTGCTCGGCATCGATTTCCACCAGACGACGCTGGACGGCGCGGTGACGCTGGAGCCCGTCTACTGTCTCGGGCTCTGTTCCTGCGCACCGGCCGCGATGTTCGACGGCGCGGTGCATGGGCGGGTCGATGCCGAACTTGCGAAAGAACTCGTCGCGGAGGCACGCCGATGACCGTCCGCATCTACGTTCCCCGCGATGCCGCAGCCCTTGCGCTTGGCGCTGACCGCGTTGCCAAGGCGCTTTCCCGCGAGGCGGAAACCCGCAAGCTTGACATCACGATCGTGCGCAACGGCTCGCGCGGCATGCACTGGCTGGAACCGCTGGTCGAGGTCGAGACCGCTGCGGGCCGCATCGCTTACGGCCCGGTCAAACCGTCCGACGTCATCTCCCTGCTGGATGCCGGGCTCACCGAGGGCAAGGCGCACCCGCTCTGTCTTGGCGGAACGGAAGAGATTCCGTTCCTGAAGAACCAGACCCGCCTCACCTTCGCCCGCTGCGGCGTCATCGATCCCGTCTCGCTGGAAGACTACAAGGCCCATGGCGGCCTGAAGGGCCTGGAAACGGCCATCGCGATGGCCCCCGCCGATGTCGTCAAGCAGGTCACCGACAGCGGCCTGCGCGGCCGCGGCGGCGCAGGCTTCCCCACGGGCATCAAGTGGAAGACCGTGCTCGACGCCCCCGGCGACCGCAAATACATCGTTTGCAATGCCGACGAAGGCGACAGCGGCACCTTTGCCGACCGCATGATCATGGAAGGCGATCCCTTCGTGCTGATCGAGGGCATGGCGATCGCCGGCCTTGCCACCGGCGCCACCAAGGGCTTCGTCTATATCCGCTCGGAATATCCGCAGGCGATCGACGCCATGAACGAGGCGGTCACCGTGGCGCGCGGCGCCGGCGTGCTCGGCCCCTCGGTGCTTGGTTCCGGCAAGGCCTTCGACATGGAAATCCGCGTCGGCGCCGGCGCCTATGTCTGCGGCGAGGAAACGGCGCTGCTCAACAGCCTGGAAGGCAAGCGCGGCATCGTGCGCGCCAAGCCGCCGCTGCCGGCATTGCAGGGTTTCATGGGCCGCCCGACGGTGGTCAACAACGTCATCTCGCTCGCCTCCGTGCCGATCATCATGGACAAGGGCGCCGACTTCTACCGCGACTTCGGCATGGGCCGCTCGCGCGGCACGATCCCGCTCCAGATCGCCGGTAACGTCAAGCACGGCGGCCTTTACGAAACCGCCTTCGGCCTGACGCTCGGCGAGATCATCGACGTCATCGGCGGCGGCACCGCCACCGGCCGGCCGGTGCGCGCCGTGCAGGTCGGCGGCCCGCTCGGCGCATATTTTCCGCGCGCGCTGTTCGATACGCCCTTCGACTACGAGGCCTTTGCCGCCAAGGACGGCCTCATCGGGCACGCCGGCATCACCGTCTTCGACGACACGGTCGACATGCTGAAGCAGGCCCGTTTCGCCATGGAGTTCTGCGCCGTGGAAAGCTGCGGCAAGTGCACGCCCTGTCGCATCGGCTCGACGCGCGGCGTCGAGACGGCCGACCGGATCGCCCAGGGCATCGAGCCCGAAAAGAACCGCGAACTGCTCGCCGACCTCTGCAACACCATGAAATTCGGCTCGCTCTGCGCGCTCGGCGGCTTCACGCCCTATCCGGTGCTCAGCGCCATGAACCATTTCCCGGAGGACTTTTCGCCGGCACCCATGGTGGAGGCGGCGGAATGAGCGAGACGGAAAAGGTCAAAGGCCCGGCGTCGTACTTTCCCTCGATCGAGAAGAAATACGGCCAGCCGATCGAACATTGGAAGACCATCATCCGCGCGCAGGATGGCAAGGCGCATATGCAGATCGTGGCGCTCCTGAAGGAAACGCACGGTCTGGGCCACGGCCATGCCAACGCGCTCGTTGCGGCGACGCTCGCCGATACGAAGTCCTAGAACAGAACCAAGTCGCCCGGGCACCGCCCGCGGCGCAAAAATTGATCCGGAGGTTCCCATGTCCCTCGTTCCCGAAATCGACTACGGCACGCCCGCCTCCCGCGCGGAAAAGATGGTGACGCTCACCATCGACGGCAACGAGATCACCGTGCCCGAGGGCACCTCCATCATGCGCGCCTCGATGGAGGCCGGCATCCAGGTGCCGAAACTCTGCGCCACCGACATGGTGGACGCCTTCGGTTCCTGCCGCCTTTGTCTCGTCGAGATCGAGGGCCGCAACGGCACGCCCGCCTCCTGCACCACGCCGGTGGCGCCCGGCCTCGTCGTCCATACCCAGACGAGCCGGCTGAAGACCATCCGCAAGGGCGTGATGGAGCTCTACATCTCCGACCACCCGCTCGACTGTCTCACCTGTGCGGCGAACGGCGACTGCGAATTGCAGGACATGGCCGGCGCCGTCGGCCTGCGCGACGTGCGCTACGGCTATGAGGGCGACAACCACGTCAAGGCGCGCAGCAACGGCGAGACGAACGCCCGCTTCATGCCGAAGGACGAATCGAACCCCTATTTCACCTATGACCCGTCGAAATGCATCGTCTGCTCACGCTGCGTGCGCGCCTGCGAAGAGGTGCAGGGCACCTTCGCGCTGACGATCGAGGGCCGTGGTTTCGACAGCCGCGTTTCGCCCGGCATGCACGAACATTTCATCGATTCCGAATGCGTCTCGTGCGGCGCCTGCGTGCAGGCATGCCCGACGGCGACGCTCACCGAAAAGTCGGTCATCGCCATCGGCCAGCCGGAACATTCCCTCGTCACGACCTGCGCCTATTGCGGCGTCGGCTGCTCCTTCAAGGCGGAAATGCGCGGCGAAGAGCTGGTGCGTATGGTGCCCTGGAAGGACGGCCAGGCCAACCGCGGCCATTCCTGCGTCAAGGGCCGCTTCGCCTATGGCTACTCGACCCACCGCGACCGCATCCTCAACCCGATGATCCGCGAAAAGATTTCCAACCCGTGGCGCGAAGTGACCTGGGAAGAGGCCTATGCCCATGTCGCCGCGGAATTCCGCCGCATCCAGTACCAGTACGGCCGTGATTCGATCGGCGGCATCACCTCGTCGCGCTGTACGAACGAAGAGACCTACCTGGTCCAGAAGCTGATCCGCGCCGGCTTCGGCAACAACAATGTCGATACCTGCGCCCGCGTCTGTCATTCGCCGACCGGCTACGGCCTCGGCCAGGCCTTCGGCACCTCCGCCGGCACGCAGAATTTCGATTCGGTCGAGCATACGGACGTCGTCATCGTCATCGGCGCCAACCCGACGGATGGCCACCCGGTCTTCGCCTCGCGCCTCAAGAAGCGCCTGCGCCGGGGCGCCAAGCTGATCGTCATCGATCCGCGCCGCACCGAACTCGTCTCCTCGCCGCATATCAAGGCATCGCATCACCTGCCGCTGAAGCCCGGCACGAACGTCGCCGTCGTCACCGCACTCGCCCATGTCATCGTGACGGAAGGCCTTTACGACGAAAAATTCATCCGCGAGCGTTGCGACTGGTCGGAGTTCGAGGACTGGGCGTCCTTCGTCGCCGAACCCCGCCACAGCCCGGAGGCGATCGAACCCTTCAGCGGCGTGCCGGCGGAAGAGCTGCGCGGCGCCGCCCGCCTGTTTGCCACCGGCGGCAACGGCTCGATCTATTACGGCCTCGGCGTCACCGAACACAGCCAGGGCTCGACGACCGTCATGGCCATCGCCAACCTCGCCATGGCGACCGGCAATATCGGCCGCCCCGGCGTCGGCGTGAACCCGCTGCGCGGCCAGAACAATGTGCAGGGCTCCTGCGACATGGGTTCGTTCCCGCACGAGCTGCCGGGCTACCGCCATATCTCGGACGACGCGACCCGCGACATCTTCGAGAAGCTCTGGGGCGTGAAGCTCAACAACGAGCCGGGCCTGCGCATCCCCAACATGCTGGACGCTGCCGTCGAGGGCACGTTCAAGGGCATCTACATCCAGGGCGAGGACATCCTCCAGTCCGACCCGGACACCAAGCACGTCTCGGCTGGCCTGGCCGCCATGGAATGCGTCGTCGTGCAGGATCTCTTCCTCAACGAGACGGCGAACTACGCCCACGTCTTCCTGCCGGGCTCGACCTTCCTGGAAAAGGACGGCACCTTCACCAATGCCGAACGCCGCATCA
This sequence comes from Shinella sp. GW835-FHT14H05, assembly GCF_058793575.1. Taxonomy (NCBI): domain Bacteria; kingdom Pseudomonadati; phylum Pseudomonadota; class Alphaproteobacteria; order Hyphomicrobiales; family Rhizobiaceae; genus Shinella; species Shinella sp. GW835-FHT14H05. The sequence goes on from NZ_JBXAFY010000025.1 coordinate 30,424, forward strand.
ACCGCGTGCGCCGCGTCATGACGCCGAAGAACGGCTATGCGGACTGGGAAGTCACCCAGAATCTCGCACAGGCGATGGGCCTCAACTGGAACTACAACCATCCGTCAGAGATCATGGACGAGATTGCGGCGACGACGCCGAGCTTCGCGCTCGTCTCCTACGACTACCTGGAAAAGGTCGGCTCGGTGCAGTGGCCCTGCAACGAGAAGAACCCGCAGGGCTCGCCGATCATGCACATCAACGGCTTCGTGCGCGGCAAGGGTAAGTTCATACGCACGGAATATGTCGCGACGGACGAAAAGACCGGCCCGCGCTTCCCGCTGCTCCTCACCACCGGCCGCATCCTCAGCCAGTACAATGTCGGCGCCCAGACGCGGCGCACGGAAAACGTCGTCTGGCACGAGGAGGACCGGTTGGAAATCCATCCGCACGACGCGGAAAACCGCGGCATCCGCGACGGCGATTGGGTGCGCCTTGCCAGCCGCGCCGGCGAGACGACCTTGCGCGCGCTCGTCACCGACCGCGTGGCGCCGGGCGTCGTCTACACGACCTTCCACCACCCGACGACGCAGGCCAACGTCATCACCACCGATTTCTCGGACTGGGCGACCAATTGTCCGGAGTATAAGGTGACGGCCGTGCAGATCTCGCCGTCGAACGGCCCGTCCGACTGGCAGATCGAATATGACGAACTCGCCCGCCAGTCGCGCCGGATCAGCGGCAAGCTGGAGGCAGCAGAATAGGATCGCGCGTGCCGGACTTTTCCACGTCGACCAAGGTTCCGGAGACCGCCCGCCGCAACGGGCGGCTCGCGCCGGGTGACCGCTTCGTGCCGGAGGAAACCCCGGTCGCCTTCTCCTATGCAGGCTCCACTCATGCCGTGATGATGGCGAGCCCGGCCGATCTCGAAGATTTCGCCGTCGGCTTCAGCCTGACGGAAGGCATCATCAGCGATCCCTCCGAAATCGAGACCGTCGAGGTGGTGGCGGAAGACAAAGGCATCGACGTGCAGGTGCAGCTGGCCGATCCGCAGAACGACGCGCTGACCGCCCGCCGCCGCCACATGGCCGGCCCTGTGGGCTGTGGCCTGTGCGGCATCGAATCGATCGAGCAGGCCGTGCGCGTGACGCCCTCCGTGCGTTCGTCGACGCTTACGCTCACCGAAGACGAGGTGGCGGACGCCGTTCGTCTGCTAAACGGCCAGCAGCCGTTGCATATGGTGACGCGCGCCGTGCATGGCGCAGGTTTCTACGTGCCGGGCACCGGCCTCATCGCAGTGCGCGAAGATGTCGGCCGGCACAATGCACTCGACAAGCTTGTTGGCGCCGCGCGCCGCGCCGGGCATGTGGGCAGCGCCGGTGCCGTCGTCGTGACGAGCCGCGTTTCCGTCGAGATGGTGCAGAAGACGGCGATCATCGGCAGCCCCTTCATCATCGCTATTTCCGCACCCACCGCGCTCGCCATCCGCACGGCGGAGGATGCCGGGATGACGCTGATCGCGCTGGTGCGCGGCGAGGAATTCGAGATTTTCACCGGTGCGGAGCGCATCGTGTCCGGCGCGGAACGGCGCCTGGGCAACGGTTAGGAGCCAAACATGTCGGAAGGCAGCAAAATCCCGAGAATGGCGAACCAGATCGCCACCTTCTTCCACTCGCAGCCCGCAAGCGAGGGGCCGAACGGTGTGGCGACCCACATCAACAAGTTCTGGGAGCCCCGCATGCGCCGGCAGCTTTTCGATATCGTCGACAATCACGGCGGCGAAGGGCTGGACAGCCTCGTGCTGCAGGCCGTGCCGCTGATCCACCGTCCGCCGCCGGCCGAAGTGCCGCCGGCGCGCGAAAACAGCGCGCCACCCGCACCCTGAGACCACCCCCCGTGAAACGCCAACGGCCGGCATTGCTGCCGGCCGTTTTTTCATGCCGCGATGCGCGCTTAGAACTCTTCCCAGTTCTCCGCTGCCTGCGCCGAGGAGCCACGCGGCGCCCGCAGGGTGCGCGCCACGGCATGAAGCTGCGATACGGGTGCCGGCGACGGCGCCCGCTGGGCCGGCTGGGCATTGCCGGCAAGCTTGAAGCGGCGGATGAGGGTGTGCAGCGCGTCTGCCTCGCGCGCCATGGCGTGGCTGGCCGCCGTGCTTTCCTCGACCATTGCCGCATTCTGCTGCGTCGCCTGGTCCATGGAATTGACCGACTGGTTGATCTCACGAAGCCCGGTTGATTGTTCGCGCGAGGCCTCGACGATCGCCGCCACGTTGGAGTGGACCTCCTGCACCTGGCCAAGGATTTCCTGCAAAGCGCGCCCGGTCTCGTTGACCAGCGCCACGCCGCTTTTCACCTGCTCGCCCGAGGTGTTGATCAGCGCCTTGATATCCTTGGCCGCACTGGCCGAGCGCTGCGCGAGTTCGCGCACTTCCTGCGCCACGACGGCAAAGCCCTTGCCCGCTTCGCCCGCCCGCGCCGCTTCCACGCCAGCATTCAGCGCCAAGAGGTTGGTCTGGAAAGCAATGTCGTCGATGACGCCGATGATGTTGGAGATTTCGCGCGAGGACTGCTCGATCTGCCCCATCGCGCCGATCGCATTCTTGACGACGTCGCCGGATTTTTCCGCACCCGCGCGGGTCCTGGCGACGAGCGTCCCGGCCTCGCCGGCCCGGCGGCTCGAATCGGCGACAGTCGTGGTGATTTCGTCGAGCGCAGCGGCGGTTTCCTCCACGGAGGCCGCCTGCTGCTCGGTGCGCCTGGCGAGGTCGTCCGCGGCCGAGCGAATCTCCTGCGCACCCGAGGCAATGGCGTTGGCATTGGTCTCGACCGTGCGCATCGCGTCATGCAGGCCGGCGACCGCTTCGTTGAAATCCCTGCGCACCGCTTCCATCGAGGGAACGAAGGGCTTGGTGAGATTTTGCGTCAGGTCGCCATCCGCCAGCGCCTTCAGCGCGCCGCCGAGCATGTTGATTGCCGACATGCGTTCGGTCACGTCGGTGGCGAACTTGACAACCTTGTAGACCCGGCCGGTAAGGTCGCGGATCGGGTTATAGGCTGCCTGGATCCAGATTTCCCGCCCGCCCTTGCCGTAGCGCACGAACTCGTTGGAGATGAACTGCCCGTCGGCGAGGCTCTTCCAGAAGTCCGCATAGGCCTGCGTCTGCACATAGGCGGGATCGCAGAACATGCGGTGATGTTTGCCGCGGATTTCCGAAAGGTCGTAACCGAGCCCGGCGCAGAAATTCTCGTTGGCATAGAGGATTTCGCCGGTCGGCGTGAATTCGATGACGGCTTGCGAGCGCGAGATCGCGTCCAGCTTGCTGGCATCCTCCGAAGCGCGCATCTTCGCCTCGGTGATGTCGGTGGCGAACTTGACGACCTTGTAGGGCTTGCCGCGGCGCAGGATCGGATTGTACGAGGCCTGGATCCAGATCTCGCTGCCATCCTTGCGCAGGCGCTTGTAGCTGCTCGAATCATATTCGCCGCGTCCGAGCCGCGCCCAGAACTGGCGGTACTCCTCGCTCGCCGCATAACCGGCTTCACAGAAGATACGGTGGTGCTTGCCGACGATGTCCTTCAGGTCATAACCGAGCGCCCGGCAGAAATTCTCGTTGGCGGACAGAATAGTGCCGGTGAGATCGAACTGGATCACGGCCTGCGAACGCGACAGCGCGTCGAATATTTGGCCCGCATCCATGGACTTCGCGAATGAAAGCATGACCTGTCCCTCTGTGCGATCGTCAAGACTTGCCGGATGGCGCGTGTCGATCGTCGGTTGTTGACGTTCCTGCACGGAGCACCTTGGCGACCGTGCACGATCTGCGGTGAATACATCTTCGCGGGAGGCGTCATGCCGGACCGAAGAAATGTCCTCCTACAATCAAAGATGGCGAAACAGACTTAAGATTTGATGAAAATCGAGCGGCGACTTTTTGGATCTGTTATATAACAATAACTTACGGATAGACTGGAAAACGAGGTATTCACGTAACGTCAGGCACGCGATTACCTGATGATTCTCGAATTCACTCGAAAGTTGCGTTTTTAAGTAGACAATAAAAAACCGCCGTGCAAACGCACGGCGGTTCCGGCATGTCGTGAATAGTTGAGGGCGATCAGGCCGCCATGTCTTCCACGTCGCGCTCCTTGAACATGCGCGACAGGTTGAGGAAGCAGATCATGCCGTTCTCGTGGGCGATGATGCCCTCGGCATAGGCCTTGTCGAAGGAGGTCGTCACCTCCGGCACGGGCTGGATCTGCTCGCTGCGGATGGTGAGGATGTCGGACACGCGGTCGACGACGAGGCCGACGACCATGCTGTGCACTTCGGCGACAACGATGGCGCTGCGCTCGTTGGCTTCCGTGCTCTTCATCCCGAGCTTGTGGGCGAGATCGATGATCGGGATCACCGTGCCGCGCAGGTTCATCACGCCGATGACGTCCGGCGGCGAATGCGGGATCGGCGTGGACGGCGCCCAGCCGCGGATTTCGCGGATCGTGGTCGTCTTCACGCAGAATTCCTGATCATGCAGGCGGAATGCAATGATTTCGAGCGTGTCACCGGCAAAGCCAGTCGTCTTGATGGAGGTCATCGGGATCTTTCCAGTTGGATCTGCCCAGTTTGGTCTGCTTCGTGATCCGATCCTATGCATGCCCTGGTTAAAATCTTTCAAACGCCCGCCATTTGTCGTGCCGAAAATGCGCAAAGGCCCCGCGTCGCCGCAGGGCCTTCGATCTTTTCCGCCTGCCGCAGCCGTCAGGTGCGCAGCACGGCCTCGAACTGTTCGAGCGCCCAATCCACCTGGTCGCCGGTGATGACCAGCGGCGGGGCGATGCGGATCGTGTCGCCATGGGTATCCTTGGCGAGGATGCCGCGCTCCTTCAGCGCCTCGCAATATTTGCGTGCGCCGCCGGCGGCAGGGTCGAGCTCCACGGCCAGCATCAGGCCCCGGCCGCGCACGTCCTTGATGATATTGGAGCGGATGCCCTTGAGGCCTTCCTGGAAACGGTCGCCCATGCGCTCAGAATTGCCGATCATGTCCTCCTCGACCAGCACCTTCAGCGCGGCGCGCGCGATGGCGCAGGCCAGCGGATTGCCGCCGAAGGTCGAGCCATGCTGGCCGGGCTGCAGCACGCCGAGCACTTCGCTGTTCGAAAGCACCGCCGAGATCGGATAGAACCCGCCGGACAGCGCCTTGCCGACCAGCGTCACATCCGCCTCGATGCCCTCGTGCTCCTCGGCAAGCAGCTTGCCGGTGCGACCGAGGCCGGTCTGGATCTCGTCGAGGATCAGCGTGATGCCGTGCTTCGTGCAGAGTTCGCGAACCGCCGTGAAATAGCCGGCCGGCGGAATGATCACGCCCGCCTCGCCCTGGATCGGCTCGATGAGGAAGGCGACGGTGTTTTCGTTGATCGCCTCGCGAAGCGCATCGAGATCGCCGAAAGGCACATGCCGGAAACCCGGCGCGAAGGGGCCGAAGCCGGTGCGCGCATCCGGATCGGTCGAGAAGCCGACAATGCCCATGGTGCGGCCATGGAAATTGTTGGAGCAGACGATGATCTCCGCCTGCCCCTCCGGCACGCCCTTCACCTCGTAGCCCCACTTGCGCACCGCCTTCACCGCGGTCTCCACGGCTTCCGCCCCGGAATTCATCGGCAGCACCTTGTGCGAACCGGTGAGTGCCGCGATCTCCTCGTAGAAATGCGCGAGCTGGTCGTTGCGGAAGGCGCGCGAGGTGAGCGTCAGCTTCTGCGCCTGCTCCACCATCGCCGCCAGGATTTTCGGATGGCAATGCCCCTGGTTCACCGCCGAATAGGCCGAAAGGCAGTCGAGATAGCGGTTGCCGTCGATATCCCAGACAAACACGCCCTCGCCGCGCGACAGCACGACGTCGAGCGGCTTGTAGTTATGGGCGCCGAGACGGTACTCGGTTTCGATCAGGCTTTCGGTCGACGGCGTCATAAAGTCCTCCGGGGTTCAGGCGCTGCGGGTCGGCCGGTCGAGAATGCGGCGCCCGAAGAGGCTTGCGGTCAGTTCGACGAGGATGCGCGCACTCTTGCCGCGGTCGTCGAGGAACGGGTTCAGCTCGACGAGGTCGAGCGAGGAGACGAGGCCGCTGTCGCAGAGCATCTCCATGATGAGATGCGCCTCGCGGAAGGTCGCCCCGCCCGGCACCGTGGTGCCGACGCCCGGCGCCAGTTCCGGATCGAGGAAATCGACGTCGAGGCTGACATGCAGCAGGCCGTTTGCCGCTTTGATGCGGGCGATGATGTCGTGCATGATATGCGCCATGCCGGTCTCGTCGATCGAGCGCATGTCGTAGACATTGACGCCGTGCTCGGCGATCTCTTCGCGCTCGCGCGCATCCACGGAGCGGATGCCGACCTGGAAGACATTCTTCGGATCGACCATCGGGCGGCCCGCTTCGAGGATTGGCGCAAACTCGGCCTCGCCGCAGAAAAAGGCGACCGGCATGCCATGCATGTTGCCCGAGGGCGAGCTTGCCGGCGAGTTGAAGTCCGCATGCGCATCGAGCCAGAGCACGAAGAGCGGGCGGCCGACATCGGCGGCATAACGCGCCATGCCGGAGACGGAGCCCATCGACAGCGCGTGGTCGCCGCCCAGAATAAGCGGGAACTTTCCGCCGCGCGCCGCATCATAGACCGCCGTGTCGAGCGCGCGGGTGAAGGCCGCGACGATCTGCAGGTTGTTCGCCTTCGGATGGTTGGCGAGATCGCGCGCCGGCAGCGGGCGCAGGTCGCCTTCGTCCGTCACCGTGTGCCCAAGTTCGATCAGGGTCGTGTCGACGCCCGCAATGCGCAGCGCCGTCGGCCCCATCGCCGCGCCGCGGCGGCCAGAACCTTCTTCGAGTGGTGCGCCGATCAGCGCGATGTGCTTGTCATTTTCAGCCATGGTTTCCCCGCAGGTGCGTGAGGGCCGGTACGCCCGGTTTTGCCCGATTATTACCCCTCACGCTGTTGGCAAAAAGAGGGAAAACTGACAAATAGGCGGCTCATTTCAGCATTTTGCAAAGCACCGGGCGACACAATGGTAAGTCTCGATGATCTCGACCACGCGCTGATAAGTGCGCTGCGCCACAATGCCCGCACGCCGGTCTCCTCGTTGGCCGTCACGACTGGCGCTTCGCGGGCAACGGTGGCGGCGCGCATCGAGCGGCTCGTCTCATCGGGAACGATCGCCGCCTTCACCATCCGCACCGGCGCGGAGCTGACCGGAAGCGGCGTGCGCGCCATCGTCATGATCGAGGTGCATGGCAAGATGGCCGACCGGGTGGCCACCCAGCTTCGCGGCCTGCCGCAGGTGCGCGCACTCCACTCCACCAACGGCCGCTGGGATTTCATCGCCGAACTCGAAGACCGCGACCTCGGCACCTTCGACGAAACGCTCCACCGCATCCGCCTCATCGACGGCATCACGGTGACCGAGACGAATATTTTGCTGAAGACGACGAAGAACGCGCTGGCGTGAGCCGGCTCACCTGTTGCCCTACCCTCCACGTCATCCTCGGGCTTGACCCGAGGATCCATGCGACAAATTCAACGCGTGCGGTGATGCGTGGCTCCTCGGGTCAAGCCCGAGGATGACGTTCAGGGTGAGGCGAAGTGCAAGAACCCGTCGGCCTCAGTATTCCTTCTCGTAAAAGATACCCGCACCCGCGCTACCACCACTGCCCGCTTCGCCGCGCAGTTTCAGGCCACGTCCGACGTCGAGGTTGATGACGGCCTTGGCGCCGTTGGTTTCCGGGTCCTGCTTCAGCTCGATATAGGTTCGCTCGTTCAGGTATTTGCCGGCCGAGACGGCCGCCCGGCCCTCGGCATCGGTCGTGATGTCGAGGTCGTCGACGCCGAGCTTGCTGCGCAGGCTATCGAGCAGGCCGGTCGAGCTGCCGCCGGCAAGCTGGCTTGCGGCGGAGGCGAGCTGCGCGATCTGCACCGCCGACAGGTTCGACATCGAGCGGTTGAAGATGAGCTGCGCCAGGATTTCGTCCTGCGGCAGCGAGGGCGAGGAGGCGAAGGTGACCGTCGGGTTGTTGGCAAGACCTGCGACCGTGACCGTGATTTCCGTGGTGCCGGCCGTGCTCGCGGCGACCAGGTTGACCGTCGGCACGAGGCCGCCGGCAAAGCCAATATGGGCGCTGGTGAAATCGAGGCGGCGCGTCAGGATCTCCATGCGCCCGCGCCGAAGCTCGAAGCCGCCGGAGACGACCGGAGACGACGAGGTGCCGGTGATCTTCAGGCTGCCGCCGAGCTCCGCATTGATGCCGCGTCCGCGCACGAAAAGCTGGCCCGGCGCTTCGATGGTCAAATCGAGCGCGATGCCGCGCGAGGCGCCGTTGCCGCCGCCCTGGTCGCGCTGGACATCCGCCGTCATGCGCTTGACGTCAGCCGGCGCATTGCGGTGCTTGATGGCGATTTCGGAAAGCGAGGCCGGCAGTTTCTGCGGAATGGTGACGTTCGCCTTGTTGATGCGCACCTTGCCACCGAGCGAGAGGGCGGCAACCGGCCCCTTCAGCGTCAGGTCGCCCGCGACATTGGCAGTCACCAGCGTGCCGTCGACATAGGTAATGTCGCCGAGCTTCACCGTGACGTCGACCGGGAAGCCGCTTGCCGGATCGATGCCCACGCGGCCGCTCGCCGAAAGCTGGCCACCGCTGGCGAGCTTGCCGGAGACGGTCTCGATCACCGCCTGGCGCCCATCCATGGTGACGCGGATCGTCAGGTTCTCCACCGCGAGGTTGCGGCGCACATCGACGAGGCGCGCGCCGCCCGCGGTGATGCTGCCGGTAACCGAGGGCGCCGCCACCGTGCCGCCGATCGACACGTCAACATCGGCATTGCCGGTCAGCACAAAACCCTGCGCGGAGAGCTGCCCTTGCAACAGGCCGAACGGCACCGTGCCGTTGAATTTCAGCCCGAGCGGCGTAGCACCGCCGATACCGACCGTGCCGCCGCCACGGAAGGACAGGCCGCCGGCACCGGAGAGCACCGTATCGAGCCGCACCTGGTTGTTGGCAAAGGCGCCCTTGGCATTGATGCTGAGCGCGCCGATGCCCGCCCCGCGGGTCTGGCTCGTCTGCGCTCCGCTCCAGTCGAGCGCATAATCAACGACGGGTGCCGCCGCCCGGCCCTTGACCGTCACCGTGCCGCTGATCGCACCCTCGGCACCGAGACCGGCGGCGAAATTGTTGACGAGGTCGGCCGGCAACGCATTGAGGCGAAGCGACAGATCGAGCGTCTCCCCCGCCCGGCCGGAGACCGCGACGGAACCGCGGCCCGCCTGAATGGTGAGGCCGTCGAGCGTCGCTACACCATTCGTGACGCCGATGGTCGTCGGCTTGGAAAGCTTCAGCGCGATGCGCCGCGGTGCCGCTTCGAAGGCCTGCAGGGCGATGTCGAGGCCGCCGTCCCGCTGGAGGACCTGGCCCTTCGTCACGAGCGGCGCGCCATCGAGCCGGCCGGCAAGATCGAAATTGGTCGCCTGCCCTTCGCGCGAAAAATCGAGGCGCAGCGCGTCGAGCCGGTTCTCGCCGGACGCGATCCGCTCGGCGCGCACCGTGCCGGTGATCGCGGCGGTGGCGAGGTCGGCGATGGTGAGATCGACCGCCGGCTTGGTGATGCTCACCGCGTCGCGCCGGATGGCGGAGCCGGAGGCCTGCACCGTCGCCGATGTCTTGCCGTTGGTCGTGGCGATTTCCACCTGGCCGGTGAGGTCGCCGGCCGCCTGCTGGCCGGCCATGGCGGCGAGCAGGCCGAGATCCGGGAAGTCGAAGCGGACGGTGCCATCCGGCATGAAGTTCTCGGCGAGTGCCAGCGATCCCTTCAGCGTGTTCGGGCCGATTTCCGCCTCCAGCACCGGCACCGAGATGCGCCCACCTTCCGAGGTGATGCTGGAGCGCACGTTGATCGGCTGCCCGTCGAGCGCGCCGGTCGCCGTCAATTCGCCGGACGGGCTGTCGGCAACGGCCTTGCCGGTGAGCGTCACAACGAGATCGCTGAGCGTGCGGCCGGAGAGCGTCGCGCCGCTCGACGTGACCTTGGCCGAAACATCGAGCCCCTGCACCGGTCCGGTCGCGGAAAGCTCGAACGCCGCCTCGCCCGCGGCATCCGCGAGCAGCTTGCCGAGGTTGAGCACCTTGCCGGTCAGTGCGGCATCGAGATTGCCGCCGCCGAGCGACACCGTGCCCGCCGTCTCCAGCGTGCCGGACTTGACCTGAAGGCCGGAGACCTGGACAGCGCCGTCACTCGCCAACTGGACTCGTCCCTCCATCGCGATGGTCGTGTCGAACTTGCCGGACAGCGCCGGCGGCAGCACGGCCGGCAGTGCGAAGAGCCGGAAATTGACGTCCGCCTCGCGGCTTTCGAGGCCGTAGCGGCCCGAGAGCGTACCGCCGATGCTGGCGCTTTCGAGCGTCGCAGGGTCGAAGGCGATCTCGCTTGGCGACACGTTCAGCGTGGCGACGAGCTTGGCCGGTCCCTTCACCATGCGGTCGAGATCGGCATTGGCAAAGGCCGTCGCACCGGTTTCCAGCGTCACATCCACGCGGCCGGATTGGCTCGCCACGTTGAAGGCATCGCTCTTGGCCGAAAGGTGGACATTTTCCACCCGGCCGGCCGGCAGCTCGGCGGAAGCCACCGTTGCATCGACCTGGAGCGCCGCAGCGCTCGCCTCGCCCGTCAGCGAAATATCGGCGCCGTCGATCAGCACGCGCGCATCGCCTCCGGCCAGCGGCCAGCGGAAATCGATCGGCCCATCCCGGCCGGCCAGTTTCACGTCGAGGTCGTTTGCGCCCTTGGCGCTGACGGTGCCCGATGCGCCGAGCGTCATCGCGCCGGTCGAGATCGAGCCCTTCTCGATGCGCAGCATGTCCGAGCCGTCGAAGGCCGCGACGACGTCGATGCCCGTTTCGCCGGCAAAGAGCGGGCGAAGCTGCGGCGGCATCAGCGCGTCGAAGGTGCCGCCGCCGCTGAGCGCGATCGTGTGCAACCCGTTTGCCGAGAGGTCGTGGCGCCCGTCGACGCGCAGCATCTCTGTGCCGTCGAGGGCCGCGGAGAGGCGGCCGGTCCATTCGGACAGCGCGCCGTCACCCGTGAGCCGGATCGCGACGGCGGGATCGTTCGGCAGCTTCAGCAGCGCCGCGAGCAGACCGCCCTTCGGCTCGGCGACGTCGGCTTCCAGGCGAAGCTGGTTGTCGGCCGGGTTGAAGACGATGTCCGCGTTGACCCGGGCATCGGGCCGCGCCTGTTCCGAGGCGGAAAGCTTGACCGCGACGCTTTCGGCCGTGGCATCGCCGCTGCCCGACAGCACGATGCGCTGGTCGCGGCCCGCGACCGTGCCCGATACGAAAAGCTCCGGCACCTCCAGCGCGTCGACATGAACCTCCACCGGCAGCGTAAACGGCGTATCGGATTTTTCCGCGTCCGGCTTGGGCTCCGGCAGGCGCAGCAGGGAGACGGAGGAAGCGGCAATGCGCTCGGCATCGAAGCTGAAGAACAGCAGCTCCCACGGCGACCAGTCGACGGCAAGGTCGCGGATTTCCGCATAGGTGCCTTTGTCGTCGCCGACTGTGATCGTGCCGGCCCGCAGCTTGCCGGTGAGCAGGCCGGACGGTTCGCTGATCGAGATGACCTGCCCGCTCGCAGCCGCAATCTTCTCCACCTGCGAAACCGCAAAACGCGCGCCCGCATCGGTAAAACCGACAAATCCGAGCGCCGCGACAAGAACAACCAGCACAAGCACGAGAGCGTAGCCGATATATCGAAGCGTGGCGCGGAGAATTCGGGACAGCCTGTTCATGCATCATCCATTTCGCGTGCGGGGAGCGCAAACATTCGCTCTTCAACGTCTTGAATCCAAATCGCGCAATCAATCAAGAGCCTAGACGAAAATTGGGGCGACAGTCAGAAGGACTGGCCGATACCGGCATAAACCCCGAAAGAGGTTCCGCCCGGATATTTCTTGAGCGGCACCGCGACATCGAGCCGGAGCGGCCCGAACGGCGTCGCGTAGCGCAGGCCGATGCCGGCACCTGCCCGGATATCGTTGAAATCCGGCACCTCGTCCGTCGAGACCGTGCCGACATCGAGGAAGGGCACGACGCCGATCGTCTCGGTGACGCCAATGCGCGCCTCCGCCGAGGCCGCCACGTAGGAGCGGCCACCGAGCAGCTTGTTGCGGCTGTCGCGCGGCGAAATCTCCTGGTAGCCGTAGCCGCGCACCGTGCCACCGCCGCCCAGGAAGAAGCGCCGCGTCGCCGGAATGTCGGACAGTTCGTCACCGCCGATGATCGTGCCGGCCGCGATTTTTCCGGCGAGCACGAAGCGTTTTTCCTCGCCGAGCGCCTGGTAGCCGGTGATCGCGCCTTCGAAGCTGGAGAAGAAGGTGCCGCGCTCGATCTCGTAGCTCGGCTTCGCGCTGAGCATCGCCCGATAGCCTTCCGTCGGGTTCAGCTTGTCGTCGCGCGTGTCGCGCACATATTCGATCGGAATGGCGACGGTGAGATAGTTGTTCTTGCCGAAGGCGTCGTCGACGTCGCTCCACATGACCTCGCCACCGCCGCTCACCGTGTCCGTATCGGAAAGCTCGATCGCGACGCCGGCCGCCCCCGTGATCGTGAAGGCCCGGTAGGCATCCGGATCGACGATCGAGGCCTTCACGCTGGCATTGAAGGTGGTCGCCGGCCCGAAAGCGCCGGGCTTGGAAAACAGGATGGCGCTCGAATAATCGAGATTGCCGACATCCTTGGTCTCGCCGATCCGGTTGATCGCCCCTTCCACGCGCAGCGATTCCGCCTCGCCGAACAGGTTGCGATGGCCCCAATAGCCCTGCAGGCCCAGACCGTCGGTATTGGAAACCTGTGCTCCGACGCCGAAATAGCGGTGCTTGCCCTCGGAGACCTCGATGGTCATCGGCAGCGAACCATCCGGCGCAAGCTTGTCGGCCTCGCGGATCGTGACGCTGGAGAAGACGCCGAGCGTGCGCAGCCGTTCGGCAGCCTTGGTCAGCGCCTCCGGCGAATAGGGCTGACCGGCATTGATGCGCGAATAGCGCTGAACGAAACCCGGATCGACCGTCTTGGTGCCGGTCACGCCGACCTCGCCGACAGGTGCCACCGGCCCGCCTTCGGCGGCGATCACCACATCCACGGTCTGCGTCTTGTGGTCGGCCGTGGCGTTGCGTTCCGTCAGCTTGGCAAGCGGCCGGCCTTCCGCCTTGAGATCGACGACCATTTTCTCGCCGGCCTTCAGGATGATGGTTGAATCAGCCCGGGCACCGGGCACCAGCCCATAATCGGCCGGATTGCGCCCCTCGGCATCGCCGGAAAAGACGACGTCGCCGAAGGTGAAGACCGGGCCGGGCTCGACACTGATCGTCACCGGGATGGCGCCGCTCGTGTTGAATTCCGGATTGGGCGGCAGGGAATCGAGGTCCTGCCCGTCGATGGTGACCGTCACCACGCCACCATAGCGGGCGTTTTCGTAAAGAGCGGCAAGGATGCGGTCGCGGTCGTCGCGCGCCTTGATGACGAGGCCGAGATCGCCGGAAACCGGCGTTCCCTCGTCCTGCTTGAGGCGGGCCGTGTTCTCGATCGCCTCTTTCAGGTCGCCGTCGTCCGTGCCCGGCTCAAGCGTCAGCGTGTAGTTGACGGGATCGATGACGGCAGTGGTTTCCTCCTCGTCCTCGAAGAACTTCATGCCGAAGATCTCGAAGGCCGAGGCAGGCGCAACGGACAGCGGGCCGCAGAACAACGCGGCAGCAACCGCGAGCGCGGTGCCAGCTCTCAGAAACGCAAAACTCTTTTCCGGCCGGTTCACTTTATCCCGCATCCGCAGTTATCCGTCGCCTTTACTCCTTGGGGTGCGGGGCAAACGGCGGACCGGCAGCTTCCGTCACAAACTTCGGGCGCTCTGGTTCATCCAGAGCTTTCAGGCAGGAAAAGACCCTAACGCGTTAGGTTTTCCGTAATGTTAACGGTGGTTTTACACGGATGGAAACAAGATTTGAAGCACCGCAGCGGTGATTTTACGTCACACTCGCAAAAGCAAAAGCCCCGGAGACACTCCGGGGCTTCGTATAGGTTGCATGAATTGGGGTATTAGTAACCCGACGGGCACCGGTCGATATAGCGGCGGCCGTAGCGGTCACGGTAGTAGCACTGGCCCGGCTGCTCGGAAACGCTGCCGATGACAGCACCCGAAACGCCGCCGATGGCAGCACCCACGGCAGCACCGCGGACGTCACCCGTGACGGCGCCACCGATGATCGCGCCGGAGACGGCGCCGATACCCGCACCCTTTTCCGTCTGCGTGCAGCTGGCGACGGCGAGGCCGACCAGAACGAGCGCAATGACTTTCTTCATGAAGATCTTCTCCAAAGTTGAGTGGCGGCCGCGTTTGCCGGGTCCGCCTATCCCCTTCTACTCAGACACATACCGGGGCCGTCATCGACGGTTGGTCTGTCCGGGATCGAAAATATACTCGGAAATCGGGAAGTCCATGCCATTCAACTATTTTTTTGAGCGGCGAATAAATATCGTTTCCATTTCGTTTGGTAAGCCCGCGCCTATCGGCGGTCACGAGAAATTTCGCCTGCGCCCCAAAGTAGCGGTTGATCGGCGCCGCAAAAAGTCAAATGATATGACTGTTGAGGCCGCGTCGAGTGCAGCCTCAGGCTGCCGGAATGCAATGCGCGCGAATGAAAGATTGCTGGTGTCGTCTGATCCCAGGCCCGCGTCGCGAGACGCCCGCTGCATGTAACGTCGGATCGATCGGCCCCAGCGGACAATGAACCGCCAGGGAGGAACGAATGGCGAAAGTGGCAATGACCGTCAATGGCCGGAAGGTGAGCAAGGAGTGCGAGGACCGCACGCTGCTTGTGCACTTCATCCGAGACAATCTAAGCCTCACCGGAACCCATGTCGGCTGCGATACCTCCCAGTGCGGGGCCTGTGTCGTGCACATGGACGGCAAGGCCGTCAAAAGCTGTTCCATCCTCGCGGCCCAGGCTGCGGGGTCCGACATCCTCACCATCGAGGGCCTTGCCGCCAACGGCGAGCTTCACCCCGTCCAGGCCGCCTTCAAGGCCAATCACGGCCTGCAATGCGGCTTCTGTACGCCCGGCATGGTGATGACCGCGGTCGACATGATCAACCGCTACGGAGCCAATCTCGACGAGAAGACGGTGCGCGAGAACCTCGAAGGCAATATCTGTCGATGCACCGGCTACCATAACATCGTGAAAGCCATCCTTGCCGCCGCCGAAGACATGGGCGCGGCAGGCCGGCAGGCTGCGGAGTAAGGGCAGCGAATAGGGATGGCGAGTAGCGAATAGGGCGCAACACCGCACCCACGCCACTCCGCCCTATTCGCTACTCCCTATTCGCTATTCGCTCATTCTGTGGAGGAGATGAAGATGGGTGTCGAAGGTATCGGCGCGCGCGTCGCGCGAAAGGAAGACAAGCGGTTCCTGATGGGCCAGGGCCGTTATACGGACGACATGTCCGTGCCGGGCATGCGCTATGCCGCATTCGTGCGCTCGCCGCACGCGCACGCCAAGATCAGGAGCCTCGATACGTCTGCGGCCGAAGAGATGCCGGGCGTCATCGCGGTCTTGAACGGCAAGCAGATGCTGGACGACGGCATCGGCAACCTGATCTGCGGCTGGATGATCCATTCCAAGGACGGTTCGCCGATGAAGATGGGCGCCTGGCGGCCGATCGCGCATGAGACGGTGCGTTATGTCGGCGATGCCGTCGCCGTGGTGGTTGCCGACACGATGGGCGAGGCGCGCGACGCGGCCGAAGCCGTTGTCGTCGACTACGACGTCCTGCCCGCCGTCACCGATGCCGTGAAGGCGCTGGAAGCCGGCCAGCCGCAATTGCATCCCGAAGCGCCCGGCAACCTCATCTACGACTGGCAGATCGGCGACGGCGATGCGACCGATGCGGCCATCGCATCCGCCGCCCATGTCACCGAAATGAAGATCATCAACAACCGCCTCGCGCCGAACCCGATGGAACCGCGCGCCGCACTCGGCATCTACGATTCCGCCGAGGACCACTATACCTGCTACACGACGAGCCAGAACCCGCATGTCGCGCGTCTCGTCATGAGCGCCTTCTACAATGTCGCGCCGGAAAACAAGCTGCGCGTCATCGCGCCCGATGTGGGCGGCGGCTTCGGCTCGAAGATCTACATCTACCCCGAAGAGATCGTCTGTCTCTGGGCTTCCAAACGCTCCGGCGTGCCCGTAAAGTGGACATGCGACCGCACCGAGGCCTTCCTGACGGACGCCCACGGCCGCGACCATGTCTCGACGGTCAAGATGGCCTTCGACGCGAAAAACCGCATCACGGCGCTGAAGGTCGACACGATCGCCAATTTCGGCGCCTACATGTCGCTCTTCTCCTCCGCCGTGCCGACCTATCTCTATGCGACCCTGCTCTCGGGCCAGTACGCTATCCCGGCGATCCACGCGAATGTGCGCGCCGTCTACACCAACACGGTCGCCGTCGATGCCTATCGCGGCGCCGGGCGTCCGGAAGCGACCTACCTGCTCGAACGCACCATGGAGACGGCGGCGCGCGAACTCGGCGTCTCGCCGGCCGAACTGCGCCGCGCCAACTTCATCCGCACCTTCCCCTACCAGACGCCGGTTATCATGAACTACGACGCCGGCGACTACGAAGCCTCGCTGGAAGCCGCCATGCAGGCCGCCGACTGGAACGGCTTTCCCGCCCGAAAGGCGGAAGCCGCCGGCCGGGGCATGAAGCGCGGCATCGGCATGAGCTGCTATATCGAGGCCTGCGGCATCGCGCCGTCGGCCGCGGTCGGCTCGCTCGGTGCCGGTGTCGGCCTCTGGGAATCGGCGGAGGTGCGCGTCAATGCGGTCGGCACGATCGAAGTGCTGACCGGTTCGCACAGCCACGGCCAGGGCCATGAGACGACCTTCGCCCAGCTCGTCGCCGATCGCTTCGGCGTGCCGATCGACAGCGTCTCCATCGTACACGGCGATACCGACAAAGTGCAGATGGGCATGGGCACCTATGGCTCACGCTCCGGCGCGGTCGGCATGTCCGCTATCGTGAAAGCACTCGACAAGGTGGAGGCGAAGGCGAAAAAGATCGCGGCCCACCTGATGGAGGCCGACGAGAACGACATCGTCATCGAGAACGGCGCGCTGAAAGTCGCCGGCACCGACAAGACCGTGCCGTGGTTCCAGATGGCGCTCGCCGCCTATACCGCCCACAACCTGCCCTCCGGCATGGAACCGGGCCTGAAGGAAGGCGCCTTCTACGATCCGGCAAACTTCACCTTCCCGGCCGGCTGCTACATCGCGGAGGTCGAGGTCGATCCGGAGACCGGCAAGACGAAGATCGTGCAGTTCGTCGCCGCCGACGATTTCGGCAACATCATCAACCCCATGATCGTCGAGGGCCAGGTGCATGGCGGCATCGCGCAGGGCATCGGCCAGGCGCTGCTCGAAGGCGTGCACTACGATCCTGACACGGGCCAGCTCCTGACGGCGAGCTACATGGACTACACCATGCCGCGCGCCGACGACCTGCCGTCCTTCAACGTCTCGCACCAGGTCACGCCCTGCCCGAACAATCCGCTCGGCATCAAGGGCTGCGGCGAGGCGGGCGCCATCGGCTCGCCGCCGGCGCTGATGAACGCCATCACCGACGCCATCGGCAACAACGACCTCACCATGCCCGCAACGCCCCAGAAGGTCTGGGCGGCTGCGCGGCTCGCCGCCAACTGACGGAGGGAACCATGTACGCCACGAATTACCATCGCGCGTCCTCGATCACCGACGCCGTCGCCTTGCAGTCTTCCTCCGACGAGGCGAAATACGTCTCCGGCGGCATGACGCTGATCCCCACAATGAAGCAGCGGCTGGCGGCCCCGTCCGATCTCGTCGATCTCCGCCATATCGCCGAAATGAAGGGCATCTCCGTCAGCGGCAGCCGGGTCCGGATCGGCGCCGGCACGACGCATGCCGAGGTCGCGACCTCGGCGGAGCTGAAGGCCGCCTGCCCGGCGATCTGCCACCTCGCCTCCCATATCGGCGATCCGCATGTGCGGCATATGGGCACGATCGGCGGCTCGATCGCCAACAACGACCCCGCCGCCGACTACCCCGCCGCCATGCTGGCGCTGGGCGCGACAATCGTCACCAACGCCCGCGAAATCCCCGCCGACGACTTCTTCACCGGCCTCTTCGAGACGGCGCTGGAAGACGGCGAGATCATCGTCGCCGTCGCCTTCGACGCGCCGGCAAGAGCCGCCTATTCCAAATTTCCCAACCCGGCCTCGCGCTATGCGATGGCCGGCGTCTTCGTGGCGAAACAGGCGGATGGCGGCGTGCGGGTGGCGGTGACGGGGGCCGGCTCCAATGGCGTGTTCCGCCATGCCGGGCTGGAGGATGCGCTTGCCGCCAACTGGTCGGCGGATGCCGCCGCGCGCGTCGACGTGGATGCCTCCGACCTGCTCGCGGACATCCACGGAAGCGCGGAATATCGGGCTAACCTGGTGAAAGTCATGGCCAAGCGCGCGGTCGCCGCCGCCTGACCCCTCGAAAAAGTTGAAACTGTTCGATTAAAAGGACGGTTGAGACCGTCCTTTTTTCATGCAGACTTGACATGCATCAACAGGAAATGGCCTTTGGGGGCTTAAGATACATTGGAATGGTTCAAAGGTGGCGCAATTTGCCGCAGCGCTGATCGTTGCAGCCGAAGGACGCCTGATATAGCCGATTGAACGACAGCCAACGATGACGGTGTCCGGTAACTAGTGTCCGGGCGATTGCCGGACTGGAGACTCTGGATGGACTTCGAGACCTACTTCAAGAACGAGCTTGGCGGCCTGCATCAGGAAGGCCGTTACCGCGTTTTCGCCGACCTGGAGCGCCAGAAGGGCAACTTCCCGAAGGCGACGCGCCACACGGCAGGCGGCCCGCAGGACGTCACGGTCTGGTGTTCGAACGACTATCTCGGCATGGGCCAGCACCCGACCGTCACCGAGGCGATGAAGAACGCCATCGACCAGTGTGGCGCCGGTGCCGGCGGCACCCGCAACATTTCCGGCACCAACCACCACCATGTCCTGCTGGAGCGCGAACTCGCCGACCTGCACGGCAAGGAATCGGCCCTGCTCTTCACCTCGGGCTACGTGTCCAACTGGGCAGCGCTCGGCACGCTCTGTTCGAAGATCCCCGGCATCATCTGTTTTTCCGATGCCGGCAACCACGCTTCGATGATCGAAGGCATCCGCCACTCGAAATGCGAGCGCGTGATCTGGAAGCACAACGACCTCAAGGATCTCGAAGCCAAGCTTGCCAGCGCCGACCCGCGTGCGCCCAAAATGATCGCCTTCGAATCGGTCTATTCGATGGATGGCGATATCGCCCCCATCAAGGAAATCTGCGACCTCGCCGACAAATACGGCGCGATGACCTATCTTGACGAAGTGCATGCCGTCGGCATGTACGGCCCGCGCGGCGGCGGCATTGCCGAACGCGAAGGCCTGATGCACCGCCTCACCCTCATCGAGGGCACGCTCGGCAAGGCCTTCGGCGTGATGGGCGGCTATATCGCCGGCTCGGCCGCGCTCTGCGATTTCGTCCGCTCGTTTGCCTCCGGCTTCATCTTCACCACCTCCCTGCCGCCGGCGATCGCCGCCGGTGCATGCGCCGCCATCCGCCACCTCAAGGTCAGCCAGGTCGAACGCTTCGCCCATCAGGAGCGCGTGCGGCGCCTCCGCTCGGCTCTTGACCGCGCCGGCATCCCGCATATGCCGAACCCCAGCCACATCGTGCCGGTGATGGTGGGCGACGCCGCCAAGTGCAAATGGATCTCGGACCTGCTGCTCGACAATTTCGGCATCTACGTCCAGCCGATCAACTACCCGACCGTGCCGAAGAAGACCGAGCGCCTGCGCATCACGCCGACGCCGCTGCACACGGATGCCGATATCGACCATCTCGTCGGCGCCCTGCATTCGCTCTGGTCGCGCTGCGCGCTCGCCCGCGCCGTTGCTTAAACGAAATTAAGCGAGACCTATCCGATGAGCCCGGCGGCCACCCGCCGGGCTTCTTCGTCTGCGGCGAAGACGTCGTCCATCGACGTGGCCTGCGGCAGATGGCTGAGCCTGTCCATCACCTGCTCGGCAATATCGGCCATTTCCAGAAACCCGATGCGCCCGCCGACGAAAGCATGAAACGCCACCTCCTCGGCAGCATTCATCACGCCCCCCTGCAAACCGCCGCGCTCCAGCGCCGTGCGAGCAAGCCTGAGCGCCGGGAAGCGCACCTCGTCCGGCGCCTCGAAATCGAGCCGCGAGAGCTTTGCGAAATCCAGCCGGTCGACATTGAGCGCCGAGCGCTGCGGATAGGTCAGCGCATAACCGATCGCCGTGCGCATGTCGGGCGAACCGAGCTGCGCCAGCACCGAGCCGTCGACATAACCGACCATGGAATGGATGATCGACTGCGGATGCACCACGACTTCGATCTGGTCCGGCCGCACATCGAAGAGATGTTTCGCCTCGATCATCTCCAGCGCCTTGTTGAACATCGAGGCGCTGCCGATCGAGATTTTCAGCCCCATCGACCAGTTCGGGTGGGCGCGGGCGATATCCGCCGTCACGCCCGCCATCTGCTCCCGGCTCCAGGTGCGGAACGGCCCGCCGGAGGCCGTCAGTACGATGCGCTCGACGGCATGGCGCTGGTCGTCCTCCAGGGCCTGGAAGATCGCGCTGTGCTCGCTGTCGACGGGAATGAGCCGCCCGCCGCCCTCGGCGACCGCCTGGACGAACAGGTCGCCGGCCGAGACGAGGCATTCCTTGTTGGCGAGCGCGATATCCGCGCCGCGCTTTGCCGCCGCCAGCGTCGGTGCCAGGCCCGCGTTGCCGACGATCGCTGCCATCACCCAATCCGCATCGCCCGAAGCCGCGTCCATCAGCGCCTCACGCCCCGCGGCGGCCTCGATGCCGCTGCCGGAAAGCGCATTCTTCAGGTCCGCATAACGGCCCTCATCCGCGGTCACGACCAGCCGCGCGCCGCAATCCTTCGCCTGCGCGGCGAGCAGGTCCACATTGCCGTTGCCGGTCAGCGCCACGACCTCGTAGCGTTCACGCCCGCCGAGCTGGCGCACGACGTCGAGCGTGCTGGTGCCGATGGAACCTGTGGAGCCGAGAATGGTGATGCGGCGTTTCTGCCGCTGGTCAGGAGCCATAGTGAATTCCGCGTTTTTCTTGTTTTCTACAAATGGCTCTACAGGCGAAAGACGCCTGCAACAAGTCATCGAAATGCTGTAAAGCGAAGGCTTGGTTCGTCTTGTGGAACCCGCGGCTTGACCTTTTCGCCCGGTCGGCCATAACGTCCCGGCAAAGCGGTCTTCCGCCCTGACGCGATTGGAGAAATCTGTGCACCGACGCCTGAGAGTATGGACCCTCGCCTGCCTCGCCTTTCTGGCGGCAGTTCCGGCCTATGCCGACGAGCCGGTCCCGGGTGGTCTCGGCGGCACCTGGCTTGCCGAGGATATCGGCGGCAACGGCGTGATCGACGATTTGCAGACGACGCTGGAGATCAAGCCGGACGGCAATTACGGCGGCAATGGCGGCTGCAACACCTATCGCGGCAAGCTGAAGGTGCAGAACGGCAACATCGCCTTCGCCCCCGCCGCCGCGACGCGCAAGATGTGCGCGCCCGCCATCATGGACCAGGAACAGAAGTTCTTCGACGCGCTCGGCACAGTCACCTCGTGGAAGCTCGAAAACGGCATCCTGCACTTGACCGGCAAGGAAGGCGCCCCGCCGATCCGGCTTGCCGCGCTCAAGAACAACACCGACATCGTCATCCGCCTTCCGGGGCCGGAACAGAACGTGGCGCGCGAGACGCTGAACTACCAGTGTGACGCCGACCAGCGCGTCGTCGTCGAATATATCAATGTCGGCTCCAATTCGCTCGCGGTCCTGCGGATCGCCGAAGAGACGGTCATCGCCGCCAATGTCATGGCCGCCTCCGGCGCCAAATATGCCGGCGGCCGCTACGAGTGGTGGACCAAGGGTGACGAGGCGACGCTCTACGACCTGACCAGGGGCGAGAACGCGCCGGGCGTCACCTGCAAGAAGACCGGCTGAGCCGGCGCGACGTCTTAGTCTTTACGCAATTCCGAACGCAAAACCGCTTCACACTTTTGCTGGAATTGCTCTGAGAAGGAACACCGCATGCCCACGTTCCAGGTCGGACAGAAGGTCGTCTGCATCAACGATCGCTTCAAGAACGTCTCGATCGACCAGGGCATCCGCAAGGGCCAGATCTACACCGTGCGCTGGGCCGGCCACTACCGCCACTATGTCGACGGCGACTTCTACGGCATCAAGCTAATGGAGCTCTACCGCGGCAAGGACGACGGCCCGGAAGGCTACGGCGCCGATGACATGCCCTTCCGCGCCACCCGCTTCCGCCCGCTCGTCAGCGACCGCATCCGCAACATGCTCGGCATCAAGGCCCCCACGCCAAAGGTCGTCGCCAAACCCTCCCTCGTCCCCACCATCCGCCCCAAGCCCCGCGTGGTGACCCCGGAGCGCGAAAAGGAAGACGTTTGACAGTGCGCGCAGGGCAGCACAACGGAGGCCCGATGCGCTCCGTCACTATCATCCTGACCCTCACCTTGCTCGCCGCCTGCACGACCGACCGCCCCGCAAACTGCGTCGTCACGCCAACGAACCTCGTCGAGTGCAACGCGAAATGAAGGCTTGGCGGCGTCTCAAAAAATGAGCGCAGTTGATCGCCGATTTGTGTATTACTCTTTCCCTGAATAGGGGTCGGCAATTTGCCGTCAGAGGGTTCCTCCGCAGCGCTTTCACGCGAAACAGAGGGCCGAGAACTGCACGAGGGGCTGGGGCGGTTTCATGGCACTGATCATGGGCGAAATTTCGCTTGTCAACACGCAGGTGGATGACGTGGAGCTCGAGTCATCCGTTACCGGCCTAAGCGATGGCGGTTGGGTGGTGACTTGGATCGCGTACGATCTGGCGGGCACGCATAGCGAAGTCCTGCAACAGGCCTTCAATGCAAATGGAACCCGCAGAGGCGTTGAAACGCGCATAGATGCCCTGTCAGCCGATCTGGAACTCTCTCCATCCTTGACTGCGCTCGCCGATGGTGGATGGGTCGTGAGCTTTTCGACCTTTGACGGCACGACGGAACAGGTCCTCCAGCAGCGGTTTGACGCCACTGGCAACACGGTCGGACCTCTGGCGGACATCAGTCCGGGACTCGTGGGCGACGACGAATACGAACAAAGCACCACCGCCCTGCCGGACGGCGGTTGGATAGTCACCTGGACATTGGAGACATCGGGCGGCGACACGAGCATCTACCAGCAGCGCTTCGATCTGAATGGCGTCTCCACCGGGCTGACACAGCTTTCCAGCAGCACCGGCGACCTTATCAGTGTCCAGCCAAGCGTGGCGACGCTTGCCGATGGCGGCTGGGTGACCGTGTGGACCATCTACGACTTTTTCAACGATTCATTCGAATTGCACATTCGCACCTTTGACGCGGACGGCACGCCGAGAGACTCGGAAACGCTGACCAGCGCGAATTACGACGACTACGGCATACTCGACCCGATCGTCACCACTCTGGCGGACGGCGGCTGGGTGGTAACCTGGGCGTCCGAATACCAGGATGGGGACAGTCTGGGCATCTATCAACAGGCCTTCAACGCCGACGGTTCGATGCGAGGCGTTGAAAGCCGGGTCAACACCACGACATTCGACGCACAAGCCCTGCAGACTGCGGCGTCCCTTCCCGGCGGCGGCTGGGTGGTTGCCTGGGCTGATATCTCCGGCGCGATCTTCCAGCAAGTGTTCGATCGATTGGGAAGGCCCGTGGGCCGGGAAACCCTGGTAAGCGGTGCCGACTTTGCCTTGGGATATCCTTCCATCGCCGTTCTTGACGATGGCAGCTGGGTCATCAGCTGGTCGGGCAACAGCGCTGAAGACGATATCGGCATATTTCAGCGCAAGTTTACGCTTGAGACCGTGACGCGCCCCCTTGATCCGCCAACGACAAAGGGCACGGACGGCGCCGACCAGCTTTTCGGCACCAATGGCCGCGACATCGTCGATGGCGGAAAAGGCGACGACACCATTTTCGCGCGCGGCGGTAACGACACCGTTTTCGGCGGGCAAGACGACGACACGATCGGCGGCGGCGATGGGAACGACGATCTCCAGGGCGGAGACGGCAAGGACGCACTCTTTGGGGGCAAAGGCAACGACACGCTGCTCGGAGGCGCCGGCGAAGACAAGCTCTATGGCGGGGACGGTAACGACAGCCTGAACGGCGGAGACGGCGACGACCAGGTCTATGGCGGCAAGGGTTCCGACACCCTCTTCGGCGGCAAGGGCCACGATACGATGGGCGGCGGAGACGGCGCCGATACGCTGCGCGGCGAAGCGGGCAACGATACGCTCTACGGCGGTGCCGGGAACGATCGCCTGGAGGGTGGCGCGGGAGCGGACACGCTGTTCGGCGGCCTCGGCGCCGACATCCTTGCCGGCGGCGCGGGCCGCGATGTCCTGACCGGCGGCAAAGGCGCGGACGTGTTCCTGTTCACCGCCAGGGGCGATTCCGGCGCCGATGCCAGAACCCGCGACACGATCACGGATTTCAGCCAGAAGGGCGGCGACAAGATCGACCTCAGCAAGATCGGCATCGACGACGGCAGCGGGGCAACCCCGTTCTTCAAATTCCTCGGCCAGGGCGATTTCACCGGCAAGGCCGGCGAACTGCGCTATGAAATCGCCGACGGCAAGACGACGGTTTTCAGCGACATCGACGGCGACGGAACCGCCGACTTCTCCATCCTCCTTGACGGAAAGATCAATCTCAAGGCGACCGACTTCATCCTCTGACGGCGTTCTGGATCATCTTTGGAAGAAATGGTGATCCCGGCGCGATTCGAACGCGCGACCCCCAGATTAGGAATCTGGTGCTCTATCCTGCTGAGCTACGGGACCACTGACTGCACCCATACAAAAGCCGGGCCTTTTAGCCAAGTGGTTTTCAGGCGGAAAGCCGGCTTTCGGCGAGCTTGACCCAATAGGTTACCCCATGCGGGATGGCGTCGTCGTTGAAGTCGTAGGCCGGGTGGTGCAGGCCGGCGGTGTCGCCGTTGCCGATGAAGATGAAGGCGCCGGGGCGGGATAGCAGCATGTAGGAAAAATCCTCGCCGCCCATCATCGGGTTGAGCGCCGGGTCGACCGCAGCCTCGCCTGCAATGTCGCGCGCCACAGCGACGGCATGACCGGTCTCGTCCGGATGGTTGACCGTGACAGGATAGTTGCGGTGGTAGCCGACGGTGATCTCCGCGCCGTGCGCCGCGGCAAGGCCGCCGCAGATCTGGCGGATGCGGGCTTCCGCTTCCTCGCGCATCTTGGGGTCCAGCGTGCGCACCGTGCCGGCGAGCTGTGCCTGCTCGGGAATGACATTGTGCGCAAAGCCGGCATTGAACTTGGTGACGGAGACGACGAGCGAGGCGATCGGATCGGCGACGCGCGAGACGATCGTCTGGAGCGCGCCCACCACCTGCGAACCGATGACGATGGGGTCGACCGTCTTGTGCGGCAGCGCGGCATGGCCGCCGCGGCCCTTGACCGTGATGGTGAATTCGTCGGTCGCCGCCATGATCGCGCCAGGCCGCGTGCCGAAGGAGCCGACCGGCATGCCCGGAAGATTGTGCATGCCGTAGACCTCGGCAATGCCGAAACGCTCCATCATGCCGTCCTTGACCATCTCGTTGCCGCCGCCGCCGCCTTCTTCGGCCGGCTGGAAGATGACTGCGACATTGCCGGAGAAATTGCGCGTCTCCGCCAGATACTTTGCCGCGCCGAGCAGCATGGCGGTGTGGCCGTCATGCCCGCAGGCATGCATCTTGCCCCTTGTGGTGGACGCCCAGGGCTTGCCGGTCGCCTCCTCGATCGGCAACGCATCCATGTCGGCGCGAAGCCCGATCGTGCGTCCCTCGCCCTTGCCGCGGATGAGTCCGACGACGCCGGTGCGGCCGATGCCGGTCACGATTTCGTCAACGCCGAACGAACGCAGCTTCTCGGCGACGAAGGCCGCCGTCTTCTCCACCGCGAAGAGAATTTCCGGCTCCTTGTGGATGTGGCGGCGCCATTCAGCGATTTCGTCCTGCATTTCTGCGGCGCGGTTGAGAATGGGCATGCGATCATCCTGTTTTGTTCGGCCGGAAAATTGGCCATCTCTACTCGATGGCTTTGCCATCACGGTGCCATATAGGTTAAATAGGGCGACGGTTCGAGACAACTCCCGATTTCGAGGACAGACCCTTGCAGATGAACGGACGAACGACGCGCCGGAGCGCACGGCTTTTGGGCTCCAGCCTGCTGCTCGCAGCTTCCCTTCTGGCAACCACCGCCGCGGCCAACCCGCGCATGCTGGTGGACGTCAACACGCTGAAAGTCATCGAGCACGAGGACGCCTTCCAGCGCTGGTATCCCGCCTCCCTCACCAAGCTGATGACGGCCTACACGGTCTTCCGCGCCATCAAGGCCGGAGAGGTGACGCTGGAAAGCACGGTCACAATGACCAAGAACGCCGCCGCCGAACCGCCGAGCAAGATGTATTACAAGCCCGGCCAGAAGATGACGCTCGACAGCGCACTGAAGATCATCCTCGTCAAGTCGGCCAACGATGTTGCCGTGGCGATCGGCGAATCGGTCGGCGGCTCGGAACAGGGTTTCGTCGCCCGCATGAACGCGGAAGCCGCGCGCATCGGTATGAGCTCCTCGCATTTCATCAATCCGCACGGCCTGCCCGGCAAGGGCCAGTACACCACGGCGCGCGACCTCGCCGTGCTCGCGGTGACGCTGAAGCGCGAATTCCCGCAATATGCCTCCTATTTCGCGCTGGAGGGCTTTACCACCGGCAAGAAACAATATCCGAACTTCAACATGCTGATCGGCCGCTTCGATGGCGCTGACGGCATGAAGACCGGCTTCATCTGCGCCTCGGGCTTCAACCAGGTGTCCTCCGCCACCCGCAACGGCCGCAGCGTCGTTTCCGTCGTGCTCGGCTCCGACAGCCTTGGCGCACGCGCCGATATTTCGGCCGGCATGCTGGAGAAGGGGCTGACGATGCGGGCCGGCAACGTGCCGACGCTCGGCCAGCTTCGTCCCTATGGCGAGACGCGCGACACCGTGGCCGACATTTCCGAGGACATCTGCTCGAAGCACGCCGCCAAGGTGCGCAGCGAAGGCCGCGACGAGGCGGGCCGGCAGAAGCTGGTCTCGCCCTATATTCATGAGCTGGACCGGCCGCTGAGGCTCGTCTATGCCGGGCTCATCGGCGGCGGCGCGACGAAGCCGGCCGGCAACGAGCAGGTCGCCGTCGGCGACATGGGCGACATCGCCAATGTGCCGATCCCCATCCCGCGGCCGACCTACTGACAGGCAAATTCACGAACAGGACAAGACCATGACCCTCGCTGAGCGGCGCGTGCCGGTTTCCGTGCTGACCGGATTTCTGGGTGCGGGCAAGACGACCCTGCTCAATCGCCTCCTGAAGGACCCGACGCTCACCGACACCGCCGTCATCATCAACGAGTTCGGCGAGGTGGGCATCGATCACCTGCTGGTCGAGCAGTCGAGCGACGGCGTCATCGAGCTGTCCGACGGGTGCCTGTGCTGCACGATCCGCGGCGAACTGGTCGATACGCTGGCCGACCTGATGGACCGCATGCAGACGGGCAAGATCCAACCGCTGAAGCGCGTGGTGATCGAAACCACCGGGCTGGCCGATCCTGCACCGGTGCTGCAATCGGTCATGGGCAATCCCGTACTCAGCCAGTCCTTCAGCCTCGACGGCGTGATCACCGTTATCGATGCCGTCAACGGCCTCTCGACGCTTGCCAACCATCCGGAGGCCGTCAAGCAGATCGCCGTCGCCGACCGCATCCTGATCAGCAAGATCTCGATAGCCGACGCCGCGGCCGTGGACGCCGTGAAGCAGGAGATCGCCGCGCTCAATCCGCGTGCGATCGTGTCCGACGTCGATACGCCCGGCCTCGTCGGTCCGGCTCTGCTCGCCAACGGCCTCTATGACCCCGGCAGCAAGATCCCGGATGTCCGGCGCTGGCTGCATGAGGAGGCGCACGATCATCACCACCATGACCATGACCACGATCATGGGCACGACCACCACCATCACGGGCATCACCATCACCACGGGCACGGCCACCAGCACGCCCATGACGTGACGCGTCATGACGCCACGATCCGCTCCTTCAGCATCGTGCATGATCGCCCGGTCGACCCGATGGCGCTGGAAATGTTCATCGACCTTCTGCGCTCCGCCCATGGCGAAAAGCTGCTGCGCATGAAGGGCATCGTGCTGATGTCCACCAGTCCCGAGCGCCCGCTGGTGCTGCAAGGCGTGCAGAGCGTCTTCCATCCGCCGGAGCGGCTCGCCGCCTGGCCGGACCCGGACGACCGACGCACCCGTCTGGTGCTGATCACCAAGGACCTGCCGGAAGCCTTCGTGCGCGACCTCTTCGACGCCTTCACCGGCACCCCAAGCATCGACCGCCCGGACCGTGCGGCGCTCTCCGACAATCCGCTGGCGATACCGGGTCTGCGGCTTTAAAGCCTGCGCGCGTTTTACCCCCTCTGCCCTACCGGGCATCTCCCCCTCAAGGGGTGAGATTGGATGAGGCGCCGTCTCGCCCTTTACGCACGCTGCTGCTTGAGAGGTGTTCCCACCACTTGCCGATCTCCCCCCTTGAGGGGGGAGTGTTCATGTTGGACTCGCGAGGCGTTTTCTTGCGAGGAAGATGTCGAGTGTGATCTGGAGCATTTCGAG
>NZ_JBXAFY010000026.1:0-52817 GCF_058793575.1 Shinella sp. GW835-FHT14H05
TTCGTCGAATAGCGACTTGAGCGCTCCCAGTTCCTCAGGCTCGAATGTGCCTTTGGTGAAAAAGCTGGAGCCCATCTGCCGTTTCCGATCGACTGACTCGGTGTGCGAAATTGTCGAGTGCGATGAAGACGAATAATCCGCCCGGACCAAGGCTTGAAGCAGGGATATAAAAAACGAGCGCCCGAGGGGCATGGGGCGCTCGTTAATTTGCTCGTGGAGTTAGGGCGCACGAATCAAAAGCAAGTCGCGGTACCGGAGCTGTTCTAGAGCGAAACGACGTTTTCGCTCTCGGCCGGAAGGCGAGCAGTGTTAGCGTTGCTTTTCCCCCGCACTCTTTCCGTCCGAACTCTTGGACCGTTCCTCGAAGCGATCCGCCCCCTTCGCAAGGTCGGAACCTTTCTCAGCCTCGGTCTGGCGCTCCTCAGCCTTGGCCGCTTTATGGAGCCCTCTTGCGCCTTCTTTACCTTTTTCTGTCGGTGCGTTCTCAATTGCCATGGTTCGTCCTCCTGTAGGTACGATGAGAACGGCCATCTGGTTCGGTAGTTCCTGCCGGCTTCAATCTTGACTCTCTGCGGCGCGATGGCACGTTGCGCGAATGAAGAGAAAAACAGAAAACCGCTATGCCACACGAGAGGACGGAACGGGACTCTGGGCCGTCTACGACATATTTACCGGGCTAACGGCTGAGGTGAACGGCACACCGCAAGACGGACTGGACAACGAGCAGGCCGACGACCTGGTTGATCTTTTGAATGCTGAGTACATCGCCCGGCGCAAGGGGACGACGAATTGAGCAGAAAGCGCAAAACTTTAATGGCTAACCTCTGGCGAAAATTGCACCTCCGCCATTTCGCCCACGAGGAAGTTGTCGTGTCTTTGCGGGCCGAGCCGCAATAACTTTCCTAATTCTGTGGCTCGCAGTCGGACCCTAGCGCAGCGCTGAAGCGGACTTCCCCTGGGCATAGAGGCCGTTTGGGAACCTTTTGCTATCTCGCCGTCATTCTCGATGCTTGCAGCCGGAAAGTCGTTGGCTATGGCCTGTCAAAACGCCTGGATAGGCCCCTGGCATTAGCAGCATTGCGTTAGGCGCTTGAGAACAGAAAGCCTCCACCCGGCTGCGTCCACCACACGAACCGCGGATACTACGCGAGTGAGACCTATCGACGAGCGCTCGATGCCGCCGGTATGCAGGGTTCCATGAGCGCGGTCGGCAACCATTATGACAATGCTCAGGCAGAGAGCTTCATGAAAACCCTGAAAGTCGAGGACGTTTACATCACCGGCTACGAGACATCCGCGGATTGCCCAGGTTCATTGAGGAGATCTAAAATGCCAAGCGGCTGCACGCGGCCCTTGGCTACATATCGCCAGCAGAATTTGAAACCCATCTCGCCCAGCAGCCGGCTTAGTTTGAAGCGCCTCGCTGGTCCAACCCGAAGGGTTCACTCCACCAAGAACTGAAATTCAGAGCCCTAGTCCATGCGGACGCTGCGACGCCGAACGTTTAACGGGGTCGGGCGGCGCGACCTTTCACCCTTTACCTAAAAAGCTTATCGAGCGTGATCGGCAGGTCACGCACGCGCTTCCCGGTCGCGTTATACACCGCATTGGCAATCGCCGCCCCGGTTCCGGTAATGCCGATTTCTCCAACGCCATGCGCTCCCATTGGCGTGTGCGGATCGGGAATATCCGTCCACATGATCTCGATCTCCGGCACGTCCAGATGCACCGGAATGTGATAGTCGGCAAGGCTCGGGTTCACGATCCGGCCGTTGCGCTCATCGAACTGCGTTTCCTCGGTCAGAGCGAGTCCGATGCCCATGATGATGCCGCCGCGGAACTGGCTCGCTGCAGTCTTTGGGTTGAGAATTTTCCCACAGTCGAACGATCCGAGGAAACGGTTCACGCGCGGTTCCCCGGTAATGGCGTTGACCCGAATCTCGCAGAACATCGCACCATAGGAATGCATCGACCAGTGCTGAAGTTCGAACGGCATGGGCGGCGTGCCGTCCGCGACGAGTTCGTGGCGGTTGGCACGGGTCAGGATGGAGGAATAGGTTTCGAAACGTTCCGGCTTGTTCCTGTGGGCGAGACCGCCGTTGATCCCGACGACCTCATCCGGTTTCAACCCTGCCAGCGGCGAGTCATTACCGGCAAGCTTTAGGAGTTCGCCGACCAGTCCGTTATAAGCCGACATGACCGCCATGCCGATGGCGGCCGTCTGTTGCGAACCGCCGGCGAGAATGACGCCGGGCAAGCTCGAGTCGCCATAGCGGACGGTGACCTTGTCCAGAGGAAGGCCGAGCCGATCCGCCGTCACTTGGGTCTGGACCGTCGAGGTTCCCATACCCATCTCATGCGCGGCAAAATCGACGGTCGCGTGACCATTGTCCGACAAGGTGATGCGCGCTGCGGCGCCCGGCATGCGGTAATAGGGGTAGGTTGCGGTCGCGCAACCCATGCCGATCAGCCATTCGCCTTCGCGGCGGCTGCCGGGCGCGGCATTGCGCATGTCCCAGCCGAAGCGCTCCGCGCCGCTGCGATAGGCCTCGACGATATTGCGTGACGAGAACGGCACGCCGCCCACCGGATCCTTGTCTGGCTCGTTGCGGGCGCGCAACTCGATCGGGTCAATGCCGAGCTTTTCCGCCAACTCGTCCATGGCGCTTTCCAGCGCGAACGTCCCGACCGCTTCACCCGGAGCCCGCATGAAGGTATTGGCCATCATGTCGAGCGTACAGACCTGCACGTCCAGCGTCATGTTATCGACCGCATAGGCGCTGCGGGTCGGCACGATGAAGGGTTCCGGCAGGGCGCTGTGCGGCGATTTCGGAGTAATCCCGCTATGGATCAGCGCCGTTAGCTTTCCGTAACGGTCGCTGCCGAGTGCCACGCGTTGCTCCGTCTCGCTTCGGCCGCCGATGATGCGGTAGACGCCTTCGCGCGACAGCGCGATCCGCACCGGCCGGCCGGACAGGCGCGCTGCCGCTGCCGCCAGGATCTGGTGCTGCCACAGGGTCTTGCCGCCGAAACCGCCGCCGACATAGGGCGAGGTGACATGGACATCAGTTTCATCGAGATCGAAGATCTGCGCCATCGACCACGCCGTATGGGCAACCGCCTGGGTGGCGTCGTGAATAATAAGCCGGTTGCCCTCCCAGACGATCGTTGCCGCGTGCGGCTCCATAGCGTTGTGATTGTGTCGGGGCGAACGATAGACGCTGTCCACCGTGAAGGCAGCATCGGCAAACGCCTTGTCGGCATTGCCGATTTCGTTGTGAAGCGGCTCGCCCATGAAGCTACCGGTCTCGGTGCCCTTGGCGACCGCTTCCGAAAGGGAGGTCGCCGCAGGCTCAGCGGCATAGGCCACCTCGATCAGCGATATGGCGTGATCGGCCTGTTCCTGGGTTTCGGCAAGGACCAGCGCCACCGGCTGGCCGTTCCAGTGGATACGCTCGTCCTGCATGACCGGAAGATCGTCGCCGCCGGCGGCCTTGTTCTGCGACAGGAATTTCGGCGGCGGGTTGAGACGCGGTGCATTGCGATGGGTCATGACCAGCACGACGCCGGGTGCCGCCTGCGCGGTGGCAATGTCGATATCGGCAATGCGACCCTTGGCGATCGTGCTGTAGGACAGTGCCGCGTAAACCATGCCTTCCAGGCGGAATTCAGCCGCAAAGCGTGCAGCACCCTTCGCCTTCAAGGGACCGTCGATGCGCGAGACAGGACGGCCGATATGACCGTGTTTCGCCGCAATCAGCGGATCGGGCACACCGCCCGGCATCCAGCTGTCAGGCGCGACCTCGACCGCTTTCTTCATCACCGTCTGCATCACGCCCTGGGCCGTTTCCTTGGCTTTTTCAAACATACTCATGCGGCGTCTCCCGAAAGATCGGCAAGAACGGCGGCAATCGTGCGCTTGGCCAGCTCCACCTTGAATCCGTTATGCGCTTGCGGCTTTGCATCGGCGAGTTCCAGCTCTGCGGCCGCGCGGAATGATACGTCGGTGGCTGGCTGACCGCGCAGGGCGGCCTCGGCCTTCATCGCCCGCCATGGCTTATGGGCGACGCCTCCCAGCGCGATGCGGACGTCGCCGACCACGCCGGCTTCGATCTTGATCGCGGCTGCGACAGAAACGAGAGCGAACGCGTAGCTCGCGCGGTCGCGAACCTTGCGATAGGTGGAGTTGACCGCCATCGGCTTCGGCGGAAGTTCGACGGCGGTGATGAGTTCGCCCGGACGCATCACGGTTTCGATGTCGGGCCGGTCGCCTGGAAGCCGGTGGAAGTCGCTGAGCGGTACGGTCCGCTTGCCCTCCGTGCCCTGGAGATACACGACCGCATCGAGCGCCGCCAGCGCCACGCACATGTCAGACGGATGGGTGGCGATGCAGGCGGACGAAGCGCCGAGGATCGCGTGATATCGATTGAAGCCTTCGAGGGCATCGCAGCCTTGGCCCGGCTCACGTTTGTTGCAGCGGGCCGCGTCATTGTCGTAGAAATAGGCACAGCGCGTGCGCTGAAGGACGTTTCCAGCGGCCGTCGCCATGTTGCGGATCTGCGGCGAGGCCCCGGCAACGATGGCCCGCGACAAGAGCGGAAACCGCGTGCGGATCAACCGGTGTTCGGCGATAGCCGTGTTACGAGCCGCGCCACCGATCATGATGCCGCCATCCGCCGTTTCCTCGATCGCGTCGGACAGGCTTGTTACATCAATCAGCAGCGCTGGGCGCTCGATGGTTTCGCGCATGAGATCAACGAGATTGGTGCCGCCGCCAAGATATTTGGCGGCGCCGTTGGCGGAAAACTGAAGGGCGGCGGCCATGTCGGTTGCGCGGGCGTAGGAGAACGGGATCATTCTGCGGCCTCCCGGAAAACATCCTCGATTGCGTCGACAATGCCGTTATGGGCGCCGCATCGACAGAGATTGCCGCTCATGCGTTCGCGCACCTCATCTCGATCGAAAGCGACCACTTCTGCTGAGAGATCGCCGGTCAACTGGCTCGGAACACCACGGTGCATCTCTTCCACCATGCCGATCGCGGAACAGATCTGGCCCGGCGTACAATAACCGCACTGAAATCCGTCATGTTCGATGAACGCTTGCTGCAAGGGATGAAGTACGCCGTTACTCGAAAGTCCCTCGATCGTGGTGATGTCGCGCTCGCCGCACTGAACGGCGAGCGTCAAGCAGGAAAGCACCCTTTGCCCGTCGACGAGAACGGTGCAGGCTCCGCAGGCACCTTGGTTGCAGCCCTTCTTGGTGCCGGACAGGTGAAGATGTTCACGCAGGAAATCCAAGAGCGATACGCGCGGGTCGTTCGGCGTCGATACGGTGTTGCCGTTCACGGTCATGGTCATTCTGGTGCCTTCCCGTCGTGTCAATTCACTGAACCTAAATCTCAGATAACTGACGTAACGCGCAGGCGCGCCATTTGTGCCGAGCGGTCATGGAAATGACGAGAACTATGCGGGCAATGACCTCAAGCACGAGGTGAGAGCAATCGAGCTTATCTACGAGCCTTATGCCGAAGGTCTTCGTCAGCTTGTCGAGACCAGGCTCGTGTGCCCCGCGGGCTGAAGGGCAACGATCCCGTTTCGGTCGAAACTACGAAGCAAGCCGGCGTTGAGAGATGGATGATCTCACACCTCGATCCGGACAGGAATTGCCTTTGACGCCGGCGTCTTCGACAGTTCGTCGTGATGGTCTATCGCGTTGAGGACGTTGGCTTCCGGATAATAGGCGCCGATCGTGCCGCTTGGCAGATTATGCGCTGTCACCTTGAGCCCTCCCAGCTCGCGGCGGACGCCGTCACCGAAATCGCTGACGAGTTTGACGATCTGGCCTTCGACGAGACCGGCCGCGTCGATATCCGATTCGCTCATCAGCACGACATCGCGGGTGCCCTCTATACCTCGGAAACGATCGGAATACCCGTAGATCGTCGTGTTGAACTGGTCATTGGAACGCATGGTCAAAAGGCGGAAACGACCATCGGCATCGCCAAACGACAGGGCATTCAACTGCCTCGGTGCGGTAAACACTGCCTTTTTCTCTTCAGTATTCCAGACCCGCTCATGCGCATCGTTGCCGCGATAGAAACCGCCCGGCTGGAACAGGCGTGCGTTGTAGTCTTTGAAATCCTTCGGGTATGTAAATTCGATCAGGTCCCGCACAAGGCTGTAGTCGCCCGTCCATGCGTCCCATTTGAGCTTGGGGTGCGGATCGAGGGCTACCTTCGCGATCCCGGTGACGATTGCGAGTTCGCTCTTCAGATGTTTCGACGCGGGCGTTCGCTTTCCGGTCGAGCCCGAGATATGCGAAAAGCTGTCCTCGGTGGAAACCGACTGGTTGCCACCTGTCTGAACGTCCATTTCGAAGCGTGACAGGCAGGGCAGGATGTAGGCCTGTTTGGCCGGAAACAAATGCGTCCGGTTGAGCTTGGTCGACACGACGACGGTGAGATCCTGTCTTGCCCACACGTCTTGCATCGCGTTCTGGTCCGGCACGGCGCGAACCAGATTACCGCCGAGCGAGATGAACGCCTTGATCTTGCCGGCCATCAATCCCTTGACGGCATCGACAATGGCCGTGCCGTCCTTAGTAGGCGGATCGAAGTCGAAAAGCTGTTTGAGCTTATCCATCGGGATGAGCTTGGTTTTTTCGGCGATCCCGACCGTGCGCTGCCCCTGCACATTGGAATGGCCGCGCACCGGACAGCAGCCGGCGCCCTCGCGGCCGATATTGCCACGCAGAAGCAGGAGATTAACGACCATGGCGACGTTGAGCGCGCCTTGGTAATGCTGGGTCAGACCCATGCCATAGACGCCGATCACACGTTCGGCAGCAATATAGATTTCGCCGGCGCGGCGGATGGCGGCCTCGATCAGCCCGCTTTCGCGTTCGATTTCCGCCCAGCCTGTTTGTCTGACGAGGGCAATGAACGCGTCAAAGCCGGTGGTATGTTCGTTGATGAACGCAATATCGAGCACACGCTGCGAACCTTTCGCGACCGCTCGATCGTCGGCCTCGACGACGACTTTGCAGAGGCCAAGCATCGCGGCAATATCGCCGCCCGCCCGGACCTGAAGATATTCGTCGGAAATCTGCGTCTCATGACCGGTCAGCATATCGACCGGGCTTTGCGGATTGACGAAGGAGACGAGGCCCTGCTCGACCACCGGATTGAAGGTGACGATGCGCGCACCGCGATTTTTCGCTTCTTGCAAAGGATGCAGGAAGCGCGGGCTATTCGATCCCGGATTTTGCCCAAAGAAGAAGAATGCGTCAGCTTTTTCCAGATCCTCCCAGATGACGGTTCCGACTGGCGAGCCGATCACCTTGTTGAGGCCAACGGAGGTGGTCTCATGGCACATGTTGGAGCTTTGTGGCAGGTTGTTATTGCCATAGGCGCGGGCAAGCAGCGCATAAAGGTAGGAGGCCTCCAGCCCGGCATGGCCGGACGAATAAAAGACGACGCTTTCCTTCGGCAGGCTTTTCAACGTATCGCCGATCTTTTCGAATGCCTCATCCCAGGTCACTTCGACATAACGATCCGTCCCGGCGTCATAGCGCAAAGGGTGTGTCAGCCGCCCTGTCTGCTCCAGATCGTAGTCTTTCCAGTCGCGAAGCTCGGTGACAGTGTGGTCGTTCCAGAAATCCGGGCCGCAACGGGCACTGGTCAGATCTGCCATTGTCGCCTTGGCGCCGTTTTCGCAGAATTCGAACGGATGATAGTTGACGGGCTTCGGCCAGGCGCAAGATACGCACATCACGCCGCCCGGTTTGTTTTGGTGCGTCAATGCCTCCAAAACGGCTACGGGGGGTCGGGTATCACCATGGATGCGGGCGATCGATTTGACCGAGCCCCAGCCACCTGAAGGACCTTCGGATTCTGGATTGGCGATGATGTCGGCCATTGGGCGCCCCGCAATAGTATCAGTCGATCGAAAACCGGCGCCGAGTTCCGCTTAGGCGCCGGTTCATTGGCCTGCGTTTATTGGCGCGGCTCGTGGAAGGGACAGCCGTTAAAATTCGCCCGGAAGTCCGCCGAGTGCCGATAGGTGTCCTTGCGCGCACGATTGATGCTGCCGAGCGGCTGATGATCCGCAAGGCCGGTCCAGACGCTGAAACGCATCTCCTCGTCGACCTTCTGGACCTTGGCATCGCTCCAGCTGTCCTGCGGCGCGGCACTGACTTTGGCGACGGTGACGAAAGGCGCCTCGTCCTCTTTCCATTCCACGGTCGGGTCCTCGATCGGCTGTGCTTCGATGTCACGACAGAGCTGCACCTGGAATTCCCATTCGCCGACGGTCGTCTGCATCTCGGCCTGCACGGTTTCGCGGATAGCATCATGGCGCACGCTGGCGTCGATCTCGGTACCCGTACGCTTTGTCAGACCCGGCGAGATCGGCTTCAAGCGGAACTTCGCAACGTAGTCGCCATAGCGAAACGGCGTGACGCTGAAATAGGTCTCGCCAAGCGGATCAACATTTGGCGCGCCGCCCAGTCCCTGCACGGTAGGGCTTGCGATACCGACGGCTTCGAGCCCTTTGTTGACCGTCTGCAACACGCTCGACAGGACGGTTTTCGTCCCCTCCATCCTGTCTGTCGTGCGCGCAAGCAGCTTCAGGCTGGACAGAAACTTTTCCGGATTGGGCGCCTGGAAGATCGGCCCGTTCACCATCACGAAATCCTGGGTGCCGCCTTCAGCGTCCGGCAGCCGCACGCCCTCCACATCGACGACCTTCATCGCGAGACCGCGAGGCAAGGCGATCGCATCCGGCAGGATGTCGCCGGCATTGGTGGAAAGCCGCATATAGACGGCATGTTCACCGGGTGTTGCAAACATCCCCTGGGCGAGTTCGGTGGCCAATCCATCCAGCACGGTAAGCTTGCCTTCGATGATGCCGTGGGCCTTGGCATGAACCGACCGAACGGCATGCCCGTAATCCTCGGCGGTTTTCTCCAGAATGATATCGAACTGCTCGTTCAGCCCCGCGACGGTTTCATGCTCGTCTGGCTTGATGGTCTCAAGCTCGGGTGAAAATCTGACGGGTAAGGATTGTGTCATAGGAGCCTCCATGCGACGGATCTGAAAACGGCCGGCCATCGCGGGGAGTAAGGTGCGGAACACCAAAAGGTTTCCCAGAAAAATAGGCTGCGTAAAAAGAAAAATCCAATCGCGCTTCGACGAGACGCGCGATCCTTACCGCCCGTCCGAAATCGAGCAGGAACGCGTCCGCTCTAAGCGATAGTACCCCAGTCGGCGGCACGGGCGCCACGGCCCTTGCCGACGGCGCATCACATTCCCTCGATTTGTCGCCGCCGACGAGTTCAAACGCCCGAAACTCCGTTGGCTTCCGTGCGTTACTGGACTGTTAGAATGACGGACGGCAGGGGCAGGCATGAAAGCAGATTCTGGATCGACCGATCCGAAAGGGCGCAACGCGGACGCACCTGGCGAAATCCCCGCGCTGGGACTTCGCGATGTGGCATGGCGGCTGTACGGCAGCCTCGCCTCCGACCGAATCCTGTTGATCTCAGCCGGCGTGACTTTCTATCTGCTTCTGTCGATCTTCCCCGCCATCAGCGTGTTCGTATCGCTCTACGGGCTGGTCGCCGATCCCGCATCGGTCATAGACCGCTTGTCCTTCTTCGGGTCGGCTATGCCGGAAGAGGCATTCGAACTGATCCTTGGGCAATTGCGGAGCCTGACCTCCGAGCCGCCGGCGAGCCTTTCCCTGACATTGCTCGGCAGTCTCGCGATTGCACTTTGGTCCGCCAACGCTGGGATGAAGGCGCTCTTCGAGGCGATGAACGTCGCCTATGGTGAGAACGAGAAACGCGGCTTGATCCGGCTGAACCTCACCTCCGTTTTCTTCACATTCGCCAGTCTTGCTCTCGTCGTGTTGATCATCACACTTGCTGGCGTCGTTCCGGCAATCCTGAACTACCTCTGGCTTGGTCGATGGACAGAACTGATCGTCCGCTTGGCGCGTTGGCCGCTGCTACTGGGGCTGATTGGCGCCGCGATCACGGCGCTCTACCGATTTGGACCAAGCCGGGAACCCGCAAAGCTGCGTTGGCTGAGTTGGGGCGCAGTCTTCTCGACTTTCGCCTGGCTTGCAGCCGCCCTCGCCATCACTTTCTATCTGGGGCACATCGCCGACTACGACACAACCTACGGTGCGCTAGGCGCCTCGATCGGCTTCATGGTCTGGGCCTGGGTATCCGTCATCATCGTTATCCTCGGCGCTGAACTCAACGCCGAACTTGAACACCAAACGGCACGCGACAGCACCACCGGTCCGCCGCAGGAGATGGGTCGCCGCGGGGCGTACATGGCCGACACGATCGGCGAGGATGCCTGATCATTTATGAAAGATCAGACCTATCCCGATAGACGACAGTTCCGCGTCCGCCCGATCGATCCGCGCGCCGTCGCGCCAATGGTACTCTTCTTCGCCTCGGACGAAGCGCGCATGGCATCTGCCGGCACCTATTGGATAACCGGCGGGGACAGCGCCAACATCCAGAGCTGTCGAGCGCGTAAGTGCAGTTTTTGGAACTCTAGAACGGCGAGGCCGTCAGCAGCACCGCGACCGGCACGCTGATCACCGATGCGGTCAGCGCTATCATCGATACCGACTTGATCAATTGCGCCCGCCGCGCACGGCCCACATCCCATTCATACGCCATACTCGTGTCCTCCGGGCGAGCAATGAAGCATTCGCGCCGTCAGGAGTCCAGCCCGCTCTTGCGGCTCCACAGGAGGGGAAAATCGCCATAATCAGGTCCGGCGTTGCCGGCGACGAAACCTACTGGCAGAAGCGGCGTTGTCTGGTCTATGGCAACTCATTCCAAGGTGACGATGGTGAACCAAAGCACGACAACGACAGACGGTGAGCTGCACAGCATCATCGATGAGAAGTTGACCGCTTTCATGCGCGAGATGCAGGAGGCTGGCTGGGGCGCCGAGGACGTCGCCTTCGCGATTGACGTCGTCTTGAGGGAAAGGTCGATCGATCGGGCCCTGGCGCATCGAGCCGCCCGCGAAGAGCTCCCGAAAGACTTTGTCTCCGATGGAAATGAAGGCTGACCGATCTCGGCGCATTCGAAAGGAATGATCATGGCAACAAGGTTTCAGGTTATCGCGCTGAGCTCGGTGGACCCCTTCGGAGAGGACCGGCGTGACGAGCCGACACTGCTCTATCCGGACGCGCTGAAAACCGCGCATTCATTGAAGGCTCAGGGAAAGGCGTTTCGCGTCTTTGCAGATGGGGTTTCGACCGACGACCAGTGGCGCGCATTCCGAGAACTCGGCGGCGTAGAATAGCCGACGTTCCATCGCTCTAGGTATCAGCCATGCCCGTACCAGGTATATGTTCCATCGTCCTGGAAGGGCGTTCGCGCATGTCTGCGCTGGAACCGGGTCTCCGCGATCGACGACGCCTTGTCCAGGAGATCGCGCAGCCGACGGGTGTCTTCGTCGACCTGGCTAAGAACCTCCTCGAGCAGGTTCGCTGCCGTTGTGTGTGTTGGATCGACATTCGCCGCACAGGCCGGCGCCACGGAGATGCGCATTCCGACGCGATCCTGAAACTGGGCGAGCGTATGACCGGCAGACGATAGCGCCCCGCGCACGTCGCCGCGGGGCTCCGTGGCGATCACCAGCCTGAAAGCGTTGATGAGCGAAGATTTACTTGCCGGCAGGCAACGCGCGTCGAGAATGTCGTTTTTCGGCCGCTCCAGCCGCAGGAAGGTCAGAAAGGTTTCGACGAGGTCGTGCGCCTTGGCGAGGATTTCGGTGTCCGACCATTCGGTCTGGGGATCGGATGGGTCTCCATATGCTCTGGCCACGCAGTGTTCTCCGGTTTCGAACAGGTAATGTCGCTGAAGAGCAAAAGGTTTCGAGCAGAATTTCGATGCAGATCCGGTCGATCTGGATCGGGCATCCGACTTGTTTGGCTCAAAATGGGCGTTAGCTCTCTCGGAGGGACAAACGCGGCGGCAGTAGGCGCAGCGCATTTGGGGTGACAGGTGAAAGGCATCGCGGACCTCGTCGTCGAGGTCACCCGGGTGGCACAAGACGTGCACACCCTTTCCGAGGGCGAGAAGCTCCGCCTGCTCGGCCGCGCCTATGTCACGATACGGGAAGGCTGGCGGGTTCTGGGGGAATCTGTGTGTCTTGGGGTATCCGCCGAGTCCATGGACCTCAGTCAGGCGGTCGGAATTCCGTGCACCTCTACGAGGACGAGATGAAAGGCTATCCTGCTCGAAGCGGCCAAGGTCATTCGGGAGATTGAAGCTGCGATCGCAGCAAAAGGCGGCATAGAGCCACCAGCGGCGTCAACGACGAAAGATCGGCGACGTCCGCCTGTTAGATCGCGCGGACGTTTTCCGCTTTGGACTTGCCGGTCTTGCGGTCCTGGCCAATGTCGTAGCTGACCTTCGTCCCGTCGCGAAGCGGGCCACCTGACAGCACGGCCGAAACGTGGACGAAGACATCGGTTCCGCCGTTGTCCGGCGTGATGAAGCCAAAGCCCTTGTCCTGGTCGAAAAACTTGACCGTGCCGGTTGCCATGTAAGCCTCGTAGACTGAACGGCGGGAGCGCCGCGCCGACCATATTCGTCGCCGATCTTGATCGCAACCACGCTGCTGATGCGCGCGCGGAACAACCATCGCGCAGGTGTGTTTTCATGTCGGCGCCGGCAAACCATTCTCGGGTGCCGTAAGCATCGACGTGGCGGGAGACAAACGCAATGACCG
This sequence comes from Shinella sp. GW835-FHT14H05, assembly GCF_058793575.1. NCBI lineage: Bacteria > Pseudomonadati > Pseudomonadota > Alphaproteobacteria > Hyphomicrobiales > Rhizobiaceae > Shinella > Shinella sp. GW835-FHT14H05. The sequence continues at coordinate 12,773 of NZ_JBXAFY010000026.1, forward strand.
ATATACGAGCGAAGGACTTCGGCAGCCCGGCCCAACTGCGCGAACATCTCGCCGAGCTGGAGGAGGAGAGCCCTGCTGAGGATCCGGACTTTGGGAACGAACATCCAGCAGCCCAGCAGCAGATTGAGGCCCTTCGGCGGAAAGTTGCCGATCTGCGCGCTCGGCTAACCTCAATCCGAAAGCAGACCGACGGGATGGGTGCGCGGCCTTCGCGAGGCGACGTACACCCATGGCTCAGGGTTCTGGCCACGGCCGCCACGACCTATCTCCTCGGCAGGCTCGTGCAGCGTCTCCGTCTTGGCGGGCCCGGCGCGGCCGCCGTGCCGATGATCGCCTCGCAGATTGACGGCAGGATCTGGTGAGGCGGGTCATGGCCGACAAGCTCTCGACCTACAAGAAGAAGCGGGATTTCAAGCAGACGCAGGAGCCAAGTGGCTCGACGGCCGTCAAATCCTCGAGCCGCCTGCGTTTTATTATCCAGAAGCACGACGCCACACGGCTGCATTACGATCTGCGCCTTGAACTGGACGGCGTATTCAAATCCTGGGCTGTGACAAAGGGCCCATCGCTCGATCCGCATGACAAGCGGCTGGCCGTCGAAGTCGAGGATCATCCGCTCGACTATGGCGACTTTGAAGGCACCATCCCGAAAGGCCAATATGGGGGTGGTACGGTCATGCTGTGGGATCGTGGCTACTGGGAGCAAGAGGGCAACAAGACCCCCGAAGAAGCTTTGAAGAAGGGTGACTTCAAGTTCGTGCTCCATGGCAAGCGCCTGAATGGCAGCTTCGTTCTCGTGCGGATGCGCAACGATCGCGACGGTGGAAAGCGGACCAACTGGCTGCTGATCAAGCATCACGACGATCACGCCGTCGATGAGAACGGCGCGGCCATCCTGACCGACAACATGACCTCGGTCGCATCCGGCCGGAGGATGGAGCAGATCGCCGGCGGCAAAGGTCCGAAGCCGAGGCCATTTATGATGGCGAGCGGGGACGTCGAGGCCGATGCTGTTTGGGATAGCAAGCACGGCCTCGCGGCCGATGAGCGCAAAAAGAAGGCCCGCAAGGATGTAGCAATATCCACAGCCGCAGACCTGCCCGACTTCATCGCGCCGCAACTCTGCCAGACACTCCAACGCCCTCCGGCCGGCGACAACTGGCTGCATGAGATCAAGTTCGACGGGTACAGGATACAGATGCGGGTCGCCGACGGTGAGGTGACGCTGAAAACCCGCAAGGGCCTGGACTGGACCGCGAAGTATCCTGAGATCGCGCAAGCAGCCGCGGCGCTTCCCGATTGTATTATAGACGGGGAGATTTGCGCGCTCGACGACAACGGCGCCCCGGACTTTGCCGCATTGCAGGCAGCGCTGTCGGAGGGCAACACCCGCAATCTCGTCTATTTCGCGTTCGACCTTCTGTTCGATGGCGGGGAAGACCTTCGCGAAAAGCACCTGGTCGACCGGAAAGCTCGGCTGCAGGAGCTGCTTGTGGACGCGCCCAAGGATCCGCATCTGCGTTTTGTCGAGCATTTCGACACCGGCGGCGATGCGGTCCTCCGCTCGGCTTGCAAGCTCTCGCTTGAGGGGATTGTCTCGAAACAGGCGGATGCGCCCTATCGATCCGGGCGCACCGACACCTGGGCGAAATCGAAATGCCGGGCGGGGCATGAAGTCGTCATCGGCGCCTACGCCAAGACGAACGGAAAGTTCCGCTCCCTCCTCGTCGGCGTCAATCGTGGCGACCACTTCGTTTACGTCGGCCGGGTCGGCACGGGCTATGGCGCGAAGAAGGTCGAAACGCTTCTGCCCAAACTGCAGGCCCTCGAAACTTCAAAATCGCCCTTCACCGGTATCGGGGCGCCGAAAAGAGAGAAGGAAGTCTTCTGGCTTAAGCCCGAGCTGGTCGCAGAGATCGAATTCGCCGGCTGGACAGCCGACGGTCTGGTTCGCCAGGCCGCCTTCAAAGGCCTTCGGGAAGACAAGCCGGCAGCAGAGGTCGAAGCCGAGAAGCCGGCCCCGCCAGCAAAGACGGAGACGCCCGAGCCTGCGCCGGAATCCAATGCAAGACCCGCGCGCCGCAAGGGCGCCAAAGCGGAGGTCATGGGCGTTTTCATCTCCAATCCGGACAAACCGCTTTGGCCGGACGCGGGTGACAATAAACCGGTTACCAAGGAGGATCTGGCCCGGTATCATGAGGCCGTGGGTTCATGGCTCATCGAGCATGTGAAGGGCAGACCGTGTTCGATCATCCGCGCGCCGGATGGGATCGGCGGTGAACAATTCTTCCAGCGCCACGCCATGCCGGGTACCTCGAACCTTCTGGAACTGGTCAAGGTCTTCGGCGACAAGAAGCCATACCTGCAAGTTGACCGGATCGAAGGCCTCATCGCCATCGCGCAGATCGGCGGCATCGAGCTGCATCCGTGGAACTGCGAACCGGGAAAACCCGAAGTGCCTGGCCGGCTGGTGTTCGACCTCGACCCCGGCCCTGACGTGCCGTTCGCGTCGGTGGTGGCGGCCGCGCGCGAGATGCGCGACAGGCTGGACGACCTCGGCCTCATCAGCTTCTGCAAGACGACCGGCGGCAAGGGGCTGCACGTCGTCACGCCGCTCGCGATCAATACACGCAAGCCGCTCTCGTGGGCGGAGGCCAAGGGCTTCGCCCACGACGTTTGCGAGGAAATGGCGCGCAACAATCCCGACGCCTACCTCATCAAGATGACCAAGAGCCTGCGGGGAGGACGGATCTTTCTGGACTATCTGCGCAATGATCGCATGGCGACGGCGGTGGCTCCCCTGTCGCCACGGGCTCGGCCCGGCGCGACCGTGTCGATGCCGCTGACCTGGACGCAAGTCAAATCCGATCTCGATCCGAACCGGTTCACCGTGCGGACCGTACCGGCGCTGCTGGCAAAGACGAGCGCCTGGGCAGACTATTGCGACGGAGAGCGCTCGCTGGAACAGGCGATCAAGCGGCTCGCCAAGCACAAGGCTGCGGCATAACCTTTGAACGGCAGAGCGTCGGGACCAAATAGGAAGCATGAAAAACCACACTCTCCCCGTGGAAAACCTAGCGCGTCTGCGGCGTATCCGCGGACTAGTGCGACTGATGGATACTGCGCTACGCATTCCCGGAACGCGGATTTCGCTGGGTGCGGACTCGGTCCTCGGCCTTGTCCCTGGCGTCGGTGATTTTGCGGCGGCGGCCGTCAGTCTCGTCATCGTCAACGAGGCTCGCCGTCTCGGCGTGCCGAATGACAAGCTCGTTAAGATGCTGGTCAATGTCGGCTTCGATACGGTCGCGGGAAGCGTGCCGGTTCTGGGCGACGTCTTCGACGTCTATTTCAAATCCAACCGCCGCAATCTGCAGCTGGTGTTGGATCATTTCGGTCTCAACCACGCAGATCTCGATCGATAAGGACGATCACTTGCCGGCCAAAGTATCCATATCGAACACCGCGGCATTGTCCTGGACTTCGCGCAGGCCTTTGTAGGAGGCGTGACGCAGGTTGCCGTCGTCGGTCCAGCCGCGGAATTCGATCTCGGCGACCAGGGTGGGCAGGGCGAAGACGTAGTTCTTACCTTTGAGCGGCACGACTGGTTTCTTCGTCTTCAGCTTGTCCAGCGTCTTGCGCAGGTATTCGGCATCCGCCGTCTTGAACCCGGTCCCGACCGACCCGACCGAGACCCAACCGTCTCCCTTGCGGGCAGCAAGAAGCAGGCTACCGATCCCGCCACGCGCCGCAGAGGATTGCTCGTAGCCGACGATCATGAAGCTCTCACTCTGGACGCATTTGATCTTGACCCAATCGCCGGTGCGGCCGGGACGATACGGCCGGTCGCGGTGCTTGGCGATAATGCCTTCAAGGTCCATCGAGCAGGCATTCGCGAGCAGTTCGGCGCCGTCGCCGCAAGCCTCCTCCGAAAGCTGTACCGCGCCGACTGCGCCCTCGAGGAAATCCGAAAGCAGATGCCGTCGAACCAAAAGCTCCGTCTTCGTCAGATCGTGGCCATCGAAGTAGAGGAGATCAAAAGCGAAAAAGACGGCCTCCGTTGAGGCACGCTTGCCGCCGCGACCGCCGAGCGAGCGCTGCAGCGCCCCGAAATCCGCGTAGCCCTCCTTGTTGAGAACCACTGCCTCACCGTCGAGGATGGCGGTCCCGAAGCCCAGCTTTTTGGCCGCTTGTGCAATCTTGGGAAACCTATGTGTCCAGTCATGGCCGCCGCGGGTGATGATTCGCACCGCGTTGGGCTCGATGTGGATGGCCAGGCGATACCCGTCCCATTTGATCTCGTAGAGCCATTCCGGCCCCTCCGGCGGTGTTGGACCAAGAAGGGCGAGACAGGGCTCGACGCGATGGGGCATCGGATCGAAAGGAAGGCTTGGCTGCTCAGCATCGCGTTTGCGAACCGGGCGAGACTGCAGTGTCTCGCCGGACTCATCGTACAACGGTATGGCAGACCGGCGCTTTTGTTTCATCGGTATCCATCACATGCGAGAGTTCGAACATAGGTGACGTTTTTGAAGATCATGCACGCTTGCCTTTTCCACCGGCGGCCAGGCTCTTGCGCAACGCGTCCATGATGTCGATGACATTGCTTTCGGTGGCCGCGCCGTCATCCTTGGCCTTGCCCTTCTTCGAGGGTTTCAGCGCCTTCTTCTTTTTCGCGATAATGCCCAGCAGAGCTTCCTGCACAGGGTCAGAAACCATATCTGCCGACCATTCCTTGGTGTGCTGATTGATGAATTTCTGAACGAGGGAAATGAGGTCGGGGTCCGATTTGTTGTCGATGTCCTCGAAGTAGGACTCTTCCGGCCGGACCTCGTCGCCGAAGCGCAGCGTCCAGAGCACAATACCCTCGCCGCGCGGTTCGAGCACGACCGCCCGTTCGCGTCGACCGATGACCAGGCGCGACACCCCAAACACCTCGTCGGACGCCATGGCGTCGCGGATAACCGCGAAGGCCTCATGGCCGACCGGATCGTCCGGCACGAGATAATGCGGTTTTTCGAGATAGATCCACTCGATGCTGTCACGCGGGACGAACTTGTCGATATCTATGGTCTTCACCGTATCGAGCGCGACGGCGTCCAGTTCCTCGTCGGTGAGCAGGACATAGTCGTTCTCGCCGCGGGCATAACCCTTGACCTCGTCCTCATCCTTCACCGGCTTGCGCGTGACGGTATCGACATATTGCGAGACGACACGATTTCCAGTCTCCCTGTTCAAGGTGTGGAAGCGGACCTTGTCGCTCTCCGAGGTCGCCGGTGACATGGAGACCGGGCAGGTGACGAGGGAGAGCTTCAGATAGCCTTTCCAATAGGGACGCGGCGCCATGATCGTTCTCCTCAACCGGCTCTACGCTGTGCTGCCGTCGAGCGGCGCGCCTTCGATGCCGTCGCACGCGCCGCGGGCTTGCGCCCGGCGCCCTTGTTGGCATTGGCAGCAGCGGGCTTCGGCTTGTCATTGCTGGCCTTCAGCATCTTGGCACTTTCGCGTAGCGCAGCCAGCAGATCGTCCGGTTTGGAGACCTTGACCTCCTTGCGCTTCGGCAGGGCCTTGCCTTCGATTTTTGCCTTCACCAGTTCAGCGACCGCCGTCTCGTAGCGATCGTCGAACGCGGCGGGATCGAAAGTTCCTTTCTTGGTGGCGATAATGTGCTTGGCGAGATCCAGCATCTCGCCCTTGATCCGCAGCTTCGGCACCTCCTCAAACGCCTTCTCCGAAGAGCGGACCTCGTAGTCATATTGCATCGTCGTGGCGATCAGGCCCTTGCCATGCGTTCGGATCAACACGGTGCGCATGCGGCGAAACAGGACGGTACGTGCGACTGCGGCGACCTTCGACTTTTCCATGGCGTCCCGCAGCGCGGTGAAGGCGTCCGACGAAACCCGATCAGTAGGCACGAGATAATACGGTTTGTCGAAATAGACGTCGTCGACATCGGAGCAGGCGATGAATGCCTCGATGGTCAGCGTCTTGTTGCTGTCGGGAATGGTCGCCGTCACCTCCTCCGGATCGATCATGATGTACTGGCCGTTCTCGATCTCGAAGCCCTTTGTCTGATCCTCGCGCTCGACCTCCTTGCCGGTGTCGCTGTCGACAAAAACGCGGTTGACGCGATTGCCGGTTTTTTTATTGATCGTATGGAAGGAAATCCGCTCGGAGGTGCTTGCGGCCGTGTAAAGGCCGACGCCACAGCTCACCTCGCCAAACTTGATGAAACCCTTCCACTGAGCACGATGACCGGCCATCTTGAACACTCCCGACTCGACGCAACCAAAACGAGTCAAGCGAATCAGGAAGGAATTTGTTCCGAGTCGAAAAGAATCGGAAATCAATAACTTAGGTGCTCCTCGCCTTCTTTTTTGCGAGTCGCGAATACGCCATTGATTCGCTGCATCTTTTACGGTGCGAGTGCGTTCTTCCGGGACAGCAACCTGGCGGGATGCAAGACGGCGGAGACTGAAGTTGGCCCGGCAACGCGAGCGCGGTGATCGGCGCACAAAACGCTGAGGTCTCGGTCGCCTCGGCCGCGAGCGATGATGTTATGATGGAAGATGTTGAGATTGCCGATGGAGCCGAAGATGGCGGCGAGCGTGCCTCTGTCTCCTTCCCGTTCGACCGCATGACAGTGCAGCGGTTTCGCGAGACCTTTCCGCGCGCCCGCTGGAGCGACCGGCGAAAGGCGTGGATCGTTCCCGGCAAGACGGCGCGCCGACGCATCGATCGCTGGATGGCCAAGGAAGAATCCCGTGCCGATCCCTACGCAGAGGCGAAGGGCAGGGATGCTTTCGCTTTCGAGCCGATCCTCAGCCCCTATCTCGGCGTCGATAAAAGCGGGCTCCGCATCACGACGCCCTATTCCCGCAAACTTGTCGAGGAAATCCGGCAGGTGCCCTTCGCCCGCTGGGACGGCCACCACAAGGTCTGGCGGGTGCCTTTCTCCTCCTATGACGATCTTGTCGACCACTGGCAGGCCATCGAGATGGAAGCACAGCGGTGTGAGCCCAACGAAAGGCGCAAACGCGCTGCGGCGCGCAAGGGGACCGAAGAGGAAAGAACGACCCGTCGGCAAGCGGCCGAGCGCAAGCGTCGTCGCATCCCGCTCCCCGCCCATGACCTGCCTCCGTCGGACCGGCCGATCGCGACGACACCGTACGGGATTATCGTCGTGGCTGACATCACCGGCGAACTGGTCGAGCACGACGAGATCGCTGACCTCTATCCCGGCATCGCCGACGATCATGTCTGGGGATCATGGCGAATGCCGTCGCTGGATGAGTTGGTGCAGACCTGGCCCTCGCGAACCGAACCCGGCGACGACGAGCGCCAGCGCGGCTGGTGGCTGCCGACCCTCGAAGAGTTGCGCGTGGCAAGGCGAGCCGTGAGGGCGCGCGAGCGCCGGGCGATGCAGCAGGCGCCGGCCTGACCTCCATCCGCGGGCGGTTCGATCTCGATCATAAGAGGTGCGTGATCGCTGGTGTGGTCCCAGCTTCGCGGGCTAGTACGATGTTCGGATGCCAAGCCTCGCGGTGACGGGCTCGGTAAGGCTCTCACTCTTAGCTGGATTGGAACAACGGGCAGGCAATGGATCCGCAGAAATGGTCGATCATGGGCGAGGCGCAGACAGACGACGAAGCAGTAATCGTTTGTGGGGTAGTTATGGCAACGACCGCATGTGGGGTCAGTGCGGCAATGATAAGCTTTATGGTGGCGCGGGAAAAGATTCGTTGGTTGGTGGCAGACTAGTTAGCCCAGCGACATCGGGCGGAGTAGTGTGATGGCCGACCCGACGAAAGTGGTCATTTTATCTGCACCAGGGCCGCGCTAGCTCACATGTCTGCAGTCGTATTAGCGGAAACACCCCGCCAGCTTACCTCGCGGGGTGTTTTGACGTTTCCGGAACGGTGGGCGCGCGTTACTTCACATAGACGATCTTGCCGCCGGTTGCAGAGGTCTTAACGTCGATCACGTTCTGGATCTGGACGTTTTTCGCGGTGAGTGCATCGACGAGTGCCTGATCAGTCGACAGCTCATCCTGAACCTTTTTCATCGTGACGGGATCGTTAACTTTCAGCTTCAACGTCTCGGCTTCGCTGCTCGCGCTCTTGTCGGCCTCGAGCGTCGAAAGCTGCACAACTTCAACATTACTCATCGTTGCAACATTATCTCCTGCAACCGAACCCGATTCAGTGGTTTGGCCGGTCGGATCAGATCCGTCGGTGGTGACGGTCTTGCCATTTTCAATCACCGTATCACGCCCCGTGTCGCCCCCGGAGTTGTCCTGCGAATAGGCAAGGCCGCCAAGGGGGACGACGGCAAAAAGGGATGCAAGTGCGATAGAGACAGACTTATTCATTTTCATTCTCCCTAGGTTGAGCTGTCTATTAACCTCGGAATTGACCACAGGTTCCGCTGATGGACCCATATTTCAAGTCGGTAGATGAAATACATTCCAATCCTATTGGTCTGTCGAACCTTCTGATTGATAGATTACTTCTGCGGCCGCGCCCTACGATCATCACGATTGGGGATCACATAACGGATTTCGGCTAGGTTCCTCTCGTGACGTTTGCGAAAATTTAGGGATTTGTACAAGTAAAGGCCAACAAGCATCTGCCACCAGTTTTCGGCAGGCGCGCTGGCGGAGGGTCTATCCATTCAACTGGGTGCAAAGGATCTCAACATCGAGGCGGCTGGACGCGCTTTCACGATACATTAGATCCTACGGTCCGGTGACCAAGAAGGCCCGTGCTACAGGCGATAAAGCGTTCAAGCAGAAGGCCGGCAATCGCCGGCCTTTCATTCGTAGTCGATTTGCCGTCGGTGCACCGCGACGACCCAATCTACTCACGAACGTAGCGAAAGCGCGAACGGTCTACGGACCGGTGCTGAGCATCTCGTTTACCTTTCTTGCGAGCAAGTCGATTGCAAATGGCTTGGTGATCATCTCCATGCCTGGTGCGAGGAAATCAGCGCGCGATGCCGCGGTTGCTGCGTAACCGGTGATAAAGAGAATTTTGAGCGAGGGGCGGGTCGCGATCGCAATCTCTGCCAGTTGTCTGCCGTTTAGGCCGGGTAGTCCGACGTCAGAGACCAGGAGGTCAAGGCGTCCCTTGCCCTCGATAACGGGCATCGCCTCTACGCCGTCGATAGCTTCGATTACGCGATATCCAAGTTCCTTCAGGAGATCGACGACGAGCATGCGAACCGAATCGTCATCCTCAACGACCAGCACGGTTTGCCCTTCTCCGCGCGGAGGGGCGGCCCCTTGTTTAATCAGGCCCTCATCCGATATTCTCTCATCGAGGCTTTGCGGCAGGTAGAGCTTGATTGTCGTTCCCAAACCGACACGGCTGTAGATATGGACATGTCCACCTGATTGCTGGGCGAAACCGTAAATCATCGAGAGGCCGAGGCCGGTTCCCTGGCCAATTGGCTTCGTGGTGAAAAACGGGTCGAACGCCTTCTCGATTGTCGCTTGCGACATGCCTATGCCGGTGTCGCTGACGGCGAGCACGACATAGCTCCCCGGCTTCAACGTTTCTCCTTGAGCCAGATCGGATGCTGAAAGGACGACGTTACTTGTCTCGACGGTAAGTTTGCCGCCTTCCGGCATCGCGTCACGCGCGTTGATAACAAGGTTGAGAACGGCACTTTCCAGCTGATTATGATCTGTGACGGCCTCCCAGGTATCGGGCGCAAGATTGATAAGCAGTTCCACCTGCTCGCCCAAGGTGCGACGGAAAAGATCCTCCATCGATGTCACCAGCCCATTCACATCAACCGGTTGGCGGTCAAGTGGTTGCCGGCGGGAGAAGGCCAGCAGACGATGGGTCAGGGCTGCCGCACGTTCGGCTGAGGACGTCGCCGCATTGATGAATTTGTCCAATTCGTCCAGACGGTTTGCTGCAATGCGCCTCTTAATGAGCGACAAGGCTCCGATCACGCCGGTGAGCATATTGTTGAAGTCGTGCGCGATGCCACCTGTAAGCTGCCCCACCGCTTCCATCTTCTGCGCCTGGCGCAACTGCGCTTCGGTTTGCTCGAGAATAGTCTTTTGTTCCTTCTCCAACGTGACGTCGCGACCGTAGGCAAATATCCGATCGTCCTCCCGCGACGTTCTCCAGGAGATGGTGCGCGGCGCACCGTCGATACTGGATACACGGATTTCGAGATCATTGTAGACATTCTCGGCCGCTTTGCGCATCTCTGCGCGGACGAGATCAACGTCCTCCGGCCACACAAATTCGACAATCGGCCGGCCGATGACGTCGTCCGGATCGTGGCCAAGTATCTCTGCCCACGCCGGGCTGACGTCCCGAAATACGCCGGCGGTGTCGAGCACCACAAGGAGGTCACGCGAATTGTTCCAGACGCGATTTCGCTCTCGCATGCTCTCTTGCGCAAGCTTGGCGAGGGCGTCGTTGGCCGCGTGCAGGCTTTCCTGGGTCCGCTTGGCATCGGTGACATCAAAGATTACCCCAACATAACGTCGACCGCTGCTCTTGATGTCATCAACATATTCACCGCGGCGTGCCAGCCAGCGCTCGGCGCCGTCGTCGGCGCGTGTGACGCGAAACTCGATATGCCGATCATTCTGGAGGGCATTCGGATCGCTGAGGTCGATCACCCGCTCGTCGTCCGGGTGAATGAGATCATTCAACGTGCCGATGGGGAGGACGCGCGTCGGGTGCAGGCCGAATAGTCGGCAGAACTGCTCCGAAACGCTGATCGTGCCATATCCGACGACATGCTCGAAGGTACCTATCCCCCCGGCAGATTGGGCGATCCGAAGCTGCTCACTGACACGCTTCTGCTCGGTGATGTCGACCAACATGCCGGAAAACGTTAGAGGATCATCATTTGCATCAAGGATAGTCTGACCGCTGGCATGAACCCATCGGTATCCACCGTCATTTCGGCGAAGTCTGTATTCCTTGGACAAGACCTCTGATCCCGCCAGCATGCCGGCAACGGCGAGCTTTACCCGCTTGAGATCGTCTGGATGGATCGAGGTGAAAAACCGGTCGGGAGAGGTTCCGTCTGCTAGCGTGAGGGGGTCTTGCTGCGTCATCGCCGCAAATCGTGCATCTGCAACGAAGCGCTTGCGCGGGATATCCCATTCCCATCCGCAAGTCTCACCGGCCGCGTCCAGGGTCAATTGCAAACGGCGGCGCGCACGTTCGAGTTCGGCTTCGATTTGAACCAATGCGTCCGTTGCCTCGCTCATATCCTCAGTCATGACCAACGCCGATACGCATCCGCGTCCTTCATTCGTTTTCCGTCATCACGCGATCGATAAATGCAGCGATGAGCTGTTTTAGGTTCTCCAGAGACGGCAGGTCCATGATCATGGCGATGTAGCCACGAATGTCGCGTTCCCGGACGGAGAAGTTGATATAGAGGAACAACACGAAGCTCTCTTCGCCGCCGCTGACCAGGGTCTCGAAGAGTAGCGCGCTGTCCCCACGGCGAACGTTAGGCAGAGACATTTTCAGCGTGTGCTGCAGCATGTTCGCCATCGAACCGAGGCAGCCATTGAGGATGACATTGCCGGTTTCAGCAAGCGCTTCGTCTTCCATCTCGATCAGGTCGGCTTCCGTCATGTCGTCGCCGACGATGGCGCGAATGAGAGACAGGCCGTTGCTTTCGGGGAAAATGAGCAGCGCCCGGCCGGAGAAGGGGCCTTCGAACTGCTGTTGGACGGCAATCAAGGTCTCGCTTTCACGCTGGCCGATCAAGGAAGCTGCCGATTTTCGGGTCACGACTTCGACAGACGGCACGGACAGGATGACCTGCTTGTTGACCATCTTACGCAAGCTTGCCGCGGCTCGACTGACCCCGATATTGACGAGCTCCGTCAGCGCGTCGCGCTCAAGTTCATCGAGCTCCAAGGTGTTGCCGCTCATGCTCCGGCCTTCTTCAGCCGAAGCGCCGCTCCGGATAGAAAACCGGCGAGTGCTTCCTGTGTGACCGGCTTAGCAACGAACGTTGCATTTAGCGCGCGAACACCGGCGATGATCTCGTCCTGAACGTTGGCGGTGATCACGGCGATCGGCATATTGGGACGGAGGGCGCGAAGTTCCGACGCCAGTTCCAACCCATCCTTGTCCGGCATGTTGAAGTCGAGCACGGCGACGTCGATCGGCTGCTCCGCAACGATTGCCAGGGCTTCATCGGCATTGTTGGCCTCAACGCGCTGCCACTCGGGCTGGAGCGCTGCGATTGCCTTGCCCGCCACGATCCGGGCCAATTTGCTGTCGTCCACGAGCAGGACTGTAATCGTCATTTCGCACTCCAAATAGTCGTCGTAGTCTGCCGGCTACGAGCCTGAACTACACATATTTGCATGACCAAACGTTCGCAAGATTTACGTCCGCTATTCTTGGCTTTCTTCAAGATAGGCGCGAAACGCCGGCAGCACCTGACCAGATGTAAAGGATGACGCAGGTGTGCCAGTCACGACCGGTTTGAACACCATAAGGGCCTGCCAGAGAGCCGTATGGATGCTCGTGGCCCCGGCGAGATCCACAGGCAGGTCCTGTCGACGCTCAAGATATCCGACGAGGTTTTCGACCTCTTCGACGCCGCACGCTCCCGTCAATGTGATTGCATCGTCCTGCAATGTGACTGTCATTGGATGAGTTCCTCAAGGTTCAACACCAGCAAAACCTTTCCATCCCCCAGCAGTGTCGTGCCCGCGATGCCGGAAACACCTTTGAGAAGGCCCGTCAAAGGCCGCGTCAACGTTTCTGCCCGCTCGGCGATTGCATCGACGCCGATGCCTATCAAATCGGGTCCCACCTTCACGATAAGGACTTTGAGGTCGCCGGGGGTGGCGTCTGGCAGAGGCAAATGCAGGAGGTCCGACAGTTTGAGCAGGGGGATGGTGCGATTGCGCAGCATGAAGGCACGCCCGGCCTTGACCGGCTGGATGGCGTGCATCGGCAACTTTTGTGTTTCGATGACGTCGGCGATCGGGACGCCATACCTTTCATCGCCAACCTCGACGACCATCAACTGCGTCATCGAAAAGCTGATCGGCAGCCTGAGGGTGAACGTGGTGCCGGATCCGACTGTGCTCCGCAGGTCGACTGTGCCGCCCAGGCATTGAATTGAGCGCTGTACGACATCGAGGCCCACGCCGCGTCCCGACAGGTCCGTCACCGCGGCGGCTGTGGAGAAGCCGGGGGCAAAGGCGAGCTGCAAGATCTCCCGTTCCGAGAGCGTTGCCGCCTGGCTTTCGCTCACTAGGCCTCGGGCGATGGCCGTTGCCTTTGCTCGTTGTGGATCCATTCCGCAGCCATCGTCCGCGACCTCGATTTCGATTTGGTCGCCGCGTTGGCGCGCGCGCAAGACCAAGTGGCCTCTCGCCGGCTTGGACTGCTGGACGCGGTCTGCCTCCGCCTCAATGCCATGATCGAGGCCGTTTCGGATGAGATGCAGCAGCGGCTCGAACAAACTCTCGACTATTTCGCGGTCGGCTTCGACGGTTTCGCCTTCGATGACCAGGTCGATCGTCTTTCCAAGCTTCGACGCTGTTTCGCGGACAAGGCGGGGAAACCGGCGGAACGTGTGTTCGAGCGGGATCATGCGCGCCTGTGTCACGGCGCTGTAGAGCGAGGCGACGAGACGCTCGATGTCGGTGTGGCTCGCCGCGATCTGCCTCGCAAGGGGGCCGTTGCCGTGGTTGCGGGCATCGTCCACGAGGGGAGCGAGCCCGTTCTTGGCGGTGATTAGTTCGCCGGCAATTTCGATCAGTCTGTCGATCCGTGCTGAGTCGACGCGCATGATCGAACTCGGCCGCACGGATGTGTTATCCGAAACGGCTGTCGGCCCGGCTCCGCCGGCCGGCCCGGAGATAGGCTCCAGTTTCACCTGGTCGGGGATGAGGCGGAAGACGGCAACGACCTCGGCAAGCGAACCGGCCGAGATGGCTTCGATCAGCAGATTGGAGCGGAAGGGATCGTAGGCGCCGGGCGAGGGAGCAGGCTCCTTGAGGGAAACCGAGAGATGCCGGATCGCGGGCAGTCGTGCCATCGTCGCTATTGGATCGTCGCCGCTAAAGAAGCATTCAGCGTGCGGTTCGTAACGTATGGCAACGACGGTCTCGTCGTTACCCGACGATGCGAAGCGCTGATGCAGGGACGTGGCCCAATCGGGAATGGATGTCGGAGCGTCTCCTACGGCGTCGGCGTCATGATCTGCCGTTTCCACCGATAGAAGCCCGAGCAGACGGGGCGCCTGCCTCTCCTGCGCATCCGGCAGGAGCCCCGCCTGCGCGATGCCGTCAATGCTGTCGTCAATCCATGCAATCACCGCTAGAAGAGGCTCGAGAAGATTGGCGTTTATAAGGATTTTTCCGGCGCGGGCCTGGGACAGGAGGTCTTCAGCCCGATGCAAAACGCGCAGCATCGGGCCGAACTCGAAAAGAGCGGCAGAGCCCTTTAGCGTATGGATCGCCCGGAACGCGCCTTCCAGCCTGTCACGACCCGTAGGATTCCCTTCAAGCGCCAGCAGATCGTCCGATGCTTGTTGCACGAGCTCGCGCGCCTCGATGGCGAATTGGGCGATCAACTCATCCATTCACCCGTCCCCGTCTCTCGGTAAACAATGGCATCCTGGAAGCGCACCGGCTCAAAGGTTTCCGAAATGCGCGACATGGACTCCGTGTGGCCAAGGCAGATATAGCCACCGGGATTGAGCAACCCATGCAGGTTGCGGGCGGCCGTCTCGCGAGCGGCCTCGTCGAAATAGATCAAGAGGTTTCGGCAGAATATCACGTCGAAACGACCAAGCGCTGCGACGCTTTGCCGGTCGATGATATTGCCCTTGGCAAAGATGACGGATTCGCGGAGGTCGCTGATCAGTCGCCGCTGCTGGTCCTCTTCCGGTTCGAAATATCGCTCGAGGATATCCGCCGGAAGGCGCGAGAGGGATCGCTGGCCAAAGTATCCTTCAATCGCCTGCTGCAAGATGGCGGTATCGATATCCGATCCGACGATCTCGATATTGTAAGCGTCCACCAGCCGCCAATTCTCAAGCAGCCACAGTGCGATTGAATAGGGCTCCTCGCCGCTCGAACAAGGCACGGACCAGATTCGGATACGATCACCCGGACCTTTCGAGCGGATGATGTCCGGCAAGATGGAATTGCTCAGGCAGGCCAGCTGGTGCTGCTCACGGTAGAAATAGGTCTCATTTACCGTGAAGCTGTTGATCAAAAGTTCTGATTCGCGCATGTCGCTGCGCAGGAGCGAGATATAGTTCCTCACCGTTTGTGCCTTGCGCTGATGGATCAGGTCGGTGACGCGGCGCTCGATATAGTAGCGCTTCGTCTCCCCGAAGACCATGCCGCTCCGTTTATAGATTATGGCGCAGATTTCCTCGAGGTCCGCCGCTGAGAGCCTCGACGGGTGTTCAGCCGGCACGAGCGGAGGAGGTGCCATCAGCAAACCCGATCCGCAAGGCAGGCGCCGATCTCATCGACACGTTTGACCTCGCTCGCGCCGTCGAGCCGCACCAGTTCGCCCGGCATGCCCCAAACGACAGCAGTTTCTTCGGCCTCGGCGATTGTATAGCCGCCGGCCATCCGCAAGGCCGTCATCGCGGTCGCACCGTCGTTGCCCATGCCGGTCATCAGGACGCCAACGAGATCGCCCGGCGGGACGTGCTTCATCGCCGACAGAACCATCCGATCAACGCTCGGATGCCATCGGTAGTTGGGATCGCTCGGGGCCGGCACTGCGACGAGAGACCCCCCTCGGCACAACACGAGGATATCGGCGTCACCTTTTGCAATGTAGATGTTCGCGGGCTCGATGCGTGTCTGCTCGGTCACCTCCCTGACCTTCATCGCGCACAACTTGTCCAGGCGTCGGGCGAGGGGACCGGTGAAGGACCCTGGCATGTGCTGCGCCACAAGGATGGGCCACCCAAAGTCCTCTGGCAGGTGGGCCAGTACCGCGTCCAACGCAGGTGGTCCACCGGTCGATGCGCCGATCAGCACAAGACCCCGCTTGTCGGGCCGCGTAGGGTCGATGCGTTCCGCGCTGGGAAGACGCACGATGGCGGACTGCCTACTTGCGGCCTTTCGTCCGAGACGCACGCGCTCGGCCAGCCGCAAGCTGCGGCGAATGCGAACGGTTGCGGCGGTGCGAACCTTCTCGACAAGCCGGGGTGTCAGCGCGTCGATCTCGAGTGAAATCGCGCCGGTCGGCTTGGCGATGAAATCCACGGCGCCGATCTCCAGGGCCGTAAGGGTCTCCTCGGCGCCCTCCGCTGTCAGCGAAGACACCATGACCACGGGGCAGGGGTGCTCGAGCATGATGCGATTGAGACAGGTCAGGCCGTCCATCAAGGGCATATGGATATCGAGCGTGACGACGTCGGGTCGGAAGCGCGGGAGGATATCGAGGGCTTGGACGCCATCGCGGGCGAATTCGATCTCGAAATCCCCTTCTGCCCGGAAGATCTGGCCCATCAGTTTCCGCATCAGGGCGGAATCCTCGACGATCAAGAGACGGATCACGGACCGCCTGCCAGAGTGTTGCCATCCGTGATCGCGGCAACGATGTCCCGCTCCGCCCGGGTCAGGAGCGCTTGCGGATCGATCAGAAGGATCATGCGACCATCGGATTCGATATGTGCGATGCGATCGAAGACATCCGTTTGATCGGAGGAGAATTCCGGTGCTGCGGACAGGGCGGCCGATGAAACGGCTTTCACTTCCGAAATGCCATCGACGACGAAGCCCGCCTGGAGGGCTCCGAGCGTCAGAATGATCGCGCGCGCCTTGATCGTCTCAAGTGCTGCGGACGTCGAGAAGCGGGTGCGCTGGTCGATCAGCGGGATGGCCTTGCCACGCAGGTTGATGACGCCCATCACGAAATCCGGCGCCCCGGGCATGCGCGTGATCTCGCTCGGAACCCTGATAACTTCGTCCACGGCCGCAATCGGCAGACCATAGACTTCATCGCCGAGCTGGATGATCAGCAACTGCTCGATCGCATCCTGCGTGCCCGGCCTCACCTCCACGGATTCTGCTCCTGTGTTTTGTTCGATCGCCTGCGATACGTCATGGTGGCCGAAAAGCTTATCGGGGGACAGGATCGATATCAGCAACCCTTCGTTCGCTATCCGGCCGATTGCGGCGATCTGTCCGTCTCCGCGTCCACGCTGCAGCACCGCCGGCACGACATCGATCGCCTGTTCCGGCAGCCGTCGAATGACATCGACCTCGTCGACGACGAGCCCGATGCGGTCGCCCTCATGCTCGACGATGATCATGTAGCAGCCATCTTCCCCCGAGCGCCCGATTCCAAGGAGTGCAGCGAGAGAAACCAGTGGCAGAACGCCGTGACGCAGCTGTACAAGCCCGATCAACGCACCCGCGGCATTGGGGATGGCTGCAACTTCCCCTGCAAGCAAACCGACCTCGCGAATGTCCGTGAGCGGCAGGCCGTAAAGCTGACCGGCCACGCGAAACGATAACAAGGCGGTAAGCGTCTCGGTCGACCTGTCTTCGGTCTCAGCCGTGGCAAGCGTGCTTCTGTCGACCGGCTTTCGTCGGGCGACCTTGAAGGACGCGTCGAGCAAATCCCCCAGTCCCTGCAAGGGCGCTGAGGCGTGGTCGGCGGAAACGCGAAGGACATCGTCGACAAGCAGGCCGACCGCTCCGCCGTGATCGTAGACGATGATCCTACCATCATTTTGGCGCGCGTCCGGGCCGCAATCCAGGATCCTGCGCATCGAGAGCACCGGTACGGGGCGGCCGCGCAGGTTGGCAATGCCGGCCAGCGCGTCCGGGCCATGCGGCACCCGGGTAATGGCAGGCACCTTGACCACCTCGAACACCCGCCGCGCGTCGATCTCATGGCGCTTGTCTCCGACCTGGAAGACCAAGCGCCGATCGTCTAGTCCGGCCGAGGAAGAGAATGCTGTCATGATTTCAGCTTCCGGAAATCTGCAGTTCGTCTGCCAGGGATGCGATTTCCTCGACGGCAGCCGCAAGATCTTCCGAGCCGCGCGATTGCTCGCGTGCTGCCGTTGCAGCCTGTTGCGAAGCGGCACTGGCCTCCTGCGCAACCAAAGCAATCTGCTGCGTTCCCGCTTGCACCTGTTTGGCAGCGACAAGGATAGACTGCGTGGCCTCGAGGATCAAAGCGTTGCCCCGCGCCAGCATTTCTACATCGGCTTCGGCGGCGACAAGGCGTTCCAGGATGAGATTGCTCTTGGCAATTTCCGCCTCGCAAGCCGTGACGATTGCTTCAAGTTCGCGTTGAACGACCGCGATCTGTTTCTGGAGCAGACGCACGATGTCCTTGACGCCATCGATGTTTTCCGCCGCGTCCTGTGCAAGTCTGCGGATGTCCGTCGAGACAATCGCGAAGCCCCGTCCCGCGTCGCCAGCCCGTGCAGCTTCCACCGAGCCGCTAACGGCAAGCATGCTCGTCTGCACCGCGACGAGAACGATCCGATCTACCGTGCGCTCGATCTGGAAACCGACCTCGCTCAGTGACGTCAAGTCGACCAGTGCATCGCATGTATCCGCAAGCGCGTCGAGTATACCGGCCGCAATTTCATTGAGGCCGGCTTTGTTTTTGCCAATCAGCAACCTAATTTCTTCCGCCCGCGCGCTCGCCTGCCTCGCGTTTTCCTGGGCCTGCGAGGCGCTTTTATCAATCTGTGTCATTGCGGCATTGGCTTGCTGGGTCGCAGCGGCCTGTGCTTCGGCTCCACGGCTGATCTGCTCAATTGCGATGAGGATTTCACCTGCCGCGCCCGACAGCTCCTGTACCGTCGCAGATAGCTCTTCCGCGGCTGAACTGAGTTCTTCCGCTCTGGAACCCCGGCTGGTTTCGCTCATCAGTTCATCGGCGAGCACGGCGAGTGCGTGTGCGGTCTGGCGGCTCTCTTCAAGCGCGGAACTTTGCTGAACGACCGCCCTTTGCGACTGCGCTGCCGCGGCCGACTGCTGCTCGGCGGCGGCAGCAACGGTCTCGGCACCTTTCTGCGCCTCGCGTGTGGCGACTTCGGCCTCAATCGCCGCGATCAGGATGGACTGGCTGTTCGCCGAGAGGCTCGTCAAACCAGTGCGAACCGCATGAAGTTCCTCGGAGACCGTCCGTCCAGCCTTCGTCTGGGTCTGAGCCTTCTCGGCTGCGGCGGCAATTCTTGCAGCGATTCTAGTAACACCGCCGACGATCGTTTCGGCATGCTGGCTGACGTTGCGAGAACTGCGCTCGGCAATTTCGGCAAGCGCGCGCACCTCTTCCGCGACGACGGCAAAGCCGCGACCATTCTCACCGGCGCGCGCAGCCTCAATTGCCGCATTGAGAGCAAGCAGGTTCGTTCGATCCGAGATGTCGGCGACTGCGACAGTCGTCGTACCAATGCTTTCCGCCTGGGATTGAAGCTTGGCGATAACGGCGACAGATGCGATCTGCCGGGCGGCATTTGCTTCGATCGCCGAGATCGACGACTCGATCTGCGCGGCGGATTCGAAGACTGACGTTTGAAGCCTGTCGGTGCGACCTCGCGAGGTTTCGGCTTCGGAGCGGGCTTCGGAAAACCGTTCGGAGAGGTGGGTCGTTGCGGAGAAGGATTCATGGGCTGCGCCTGCCGCCTCTTCCGCCCCGCTTGCGATCTGCTCTAGTGCGCGCCGAAGTTCTTCAGCTGCCGATGCGGCCTCGGCGACCCCGGTCGCGAGTTCCTCTGTCGCTGCGCCGATACGCTCTGCCGCTTTCTGTCGGCGGAGGCGAGTGCGGTCCTGCGATCGGCGGGTGGTGGCGGCCTTACCATCATTGAGAGCCAGGGGCTCGACCTGACTGGTTTTGGCCGACGTAGCCTTCGCGCCCAGTTGAGATGTCTTCACCAGTGCCATGGATAATCCAATATCTCAGAAAGCCTCAGGGCAAGCATGCAAGGAAAGAGACGGCTGCACACTTCGAGGCGGCTTATTAATCGTATTTTTATGGCGTAAAGGTCGAACCAAAGCAATCAGTACCAGCCTCTTGCGTCAGATGCCCTCGTATATGGTTTATGACGCGGCTAATTTCATAGGGTTTGAAGAAAAACGGCAACTTCTTCGGCAGGTCATAGAGCAGGACTTTCAGGTATCCCGACGCCATCGACAACCGAAGGTTGAGATAGGAACGCAAGGACCGCGCGCATCGTTATAGCAAATTTGCTTTTTGCAGGGATCCAGCTATGGCAGAGCAAAAAACCGGAGATTCCTCCGGTGCTCGACCTCGAACCACATCAAGTGGCCCGAGATCGTGTCGACTCAGGAGGCGGGGCGCCCCCAACTCGTCATCTTCAAACATGCCAGTTTTCAAGATTTCCGCTGTAGTGCTGACCGCTGCGCCCAATCCTTTGTCGGAAAGGCAAAATTTTGGCGGAACTTAGAAGCAGCGACCGGATTAAGAGAGGGTTGAAAACGGGAGGTCACAATGAAGAAAATTATCGTCTTGAGCTGCGTCGCACTATCCTTAGCCGCTTGTACCGCTACCGAACAGGGGGCGGGTGTGGGCGCTGCCACGGGCGCTGTCATTGGCGGCGTTGCGACGGGGAACGTGCGCGGGGCCGCGGTCGGCGCGGCAGTTGGCGGTGTCGCAGGGGCACTCATCGGCAATGTAGCGGGCCAACCAGGCCGTTGCTATTACCGTGACCAGTATGGCCGCCGCTATGTTGATCGCTGCTGACCGCAGAGCGTGAAGGAAGGCGCGTTTCTTTAAATCGACTTAGGGAATTGGCGTTCACTTTGTCGAAAGCGGTTCAAACGCCGCGGCCATTATCATTGCTGGTGCGGTCCGTTCCGAAGGGTCGCTCACTGTGGGCATTGATCTTCGCTAGACGACCGCGTCCATCGCCGGCAGCGGATTGGTGCGCGAATCGGGCTCAGACGATGAAAAGTCCGGGTTAACGCACGCTTTCGCGCGTCGTAAAAATCTGGGCGAAGTCCGTTGGTCGGTTGGCGTGGCTAGCCAATATGGGGGCCAGTCGAATGAATTTCTCCCCCACGCGGCTACATTGACGGTCGATGATCATCCACTCCAATTTAGGCAAGCAGCGCCAGAAGCACGACGACAGGAAAGGCGACCCCGCCCCAGGCGATCAGCCGCCCGGCCTTCTCCGCCGACAACGGCGTTTCGCCCCGCCGCCCAGGATGGAAGAGGAGGCCGACCACCGCGACCCAGATCAGAGCGCTACCCACCACCATGAAAAGAAAGAGCTGAAAAACCGCCGCGGCCTCCTCTCCAGCCGGGTCGAGCGCCGACTGCAAGACCGTGCAGCCGCTCAGCGGGATCAGCAGGATGGGGAGGGCCCGTTGGGAAATCGATTTTGCTCCTGAGGGCTTTCTTTGAGCGATATCGTCGCCTCCGTCCCTAAGCATGTGGCGGACGACGCCAGAGCGCCTTGGCCGGTAGGACGCGCCCTCCTTAATAGGACGGCGCGTCCCTTGCCGAGTTTTATTTGGCAGGCTGCGATGCCTTGCCGAGCTTCACGGATGGCTCTCGGCCCCATACGCGCAACTTGCCCAGTTCCGCCACGAAACCGGAAAGCCCATCCTCGCCGGGAAGGGCAAGGATACCCTCATCGAGCGCATCGGCGATCCCGGCCTTGGCCAGCAACGGCATGGCCGACTGGTCGTAACCAATGAACTTGCAGTGCTGGAAGGCGTCCGCCACGAAGTCGCGCGCGGTCGCCTCCGTCACCACGTCGTCGATCGCCTCGGCAGAGGTCAGCAACGCGACCGCGTCGAAAAGGACCGACGGCCCGCCGTCGATCATGTGGTGGGCTTTGACCAACGATCCATCCGATGCCGTGACGCCGCCGACTTTGGGCGCGATCAGTTCGCACGTGCCCTTTTCCTTGTTGACCGCTGTGATCAGACCGTTCAACAGCTTGGCATCGACGCCGTCGGTGACAAGGATGCCGAGCTTGCGGCCTTCGAAGCGCTTCGGCCCGTTCTCGACGATGCTGAGCGCGGGCGAGGGTTCGAGATCCTGGCGCGTCGCAACAGCCGCATCGGCCGGCTTCGGCATGGGCTGGAGGCCGAGCTTCTGGGCCACCGTCGTCGCGAGCGTCTCGTCTATGTTCAGAAGGTGCGACACCATGCGCTCTCGGATAGCCGGCGTTTCGACCTTGCTGAGTTCGAAGGTGAGGGCGGCTGCGATGTGGCGTTGCTCCGGCGGTGTCTGGCTGATGAAGAATTGCCGGGCCTGGCTATAGTGGTCGGCAAAGCTTTCCGGGCGCAGCCGGGCCTTGGTGCCCTGCTCTTCGGCAGGGAAGGGGCGGTGGCCGCGCGTCGGAGATTCACGCGGACCTTCGTTGAACGAATTCGGCTGGTAATTCACCCGGCCGACCGGATTGCGCATCGCCATATGTCCATCCTGCTGGAAATGCGCGAAGGGACACTTCGGCGCGTTGATCGGCAGATGGGTGAAGTTCGGGCCGCCGAGGCGCTTCAGCTGCGTGTCCAGATAGGAGAAGTTGCGGCCCTGCAGCAGCGGGTCGTTGCTGAAGTCGATGCCCGGGGGCACGTTTTGCGTCATGAAGGCGACCTGCTCGGTCTCGGCGAAGAAATTCTCCGGCATGCGATCGAGCACCAATCGACCGATCGGCTCCGGCTTGAGGATTTCCTCCGGGATGAGCTTTGTCGGGTCGAGCACGTCGAAATCAAAGCTGTCGGCGAACTCCTGGTCGAAAAGCTGGACCTGCAATTCCCATTCGGGGAAGTTGCCGGACTGGATCGCCTGCCAGAGGTCGCGGCGGTGGAAGTCCGGGTCGGCGCCGTTGATCTTGACGGCCTCGTTCCAGGCGACGGACTGAAGGCCCAGCTTCGGTTTCCAGTGGAATTTGACGAAGGTCGACTCATCCTTGGCATTGACGAAGCGGAAGGTATGAACGCCAAAACCCTCCATGAAGCGCAGGGACCGCGGAATGGCCCGGTCCGACATGGTCCACATGACCATGTGCATGCTTTCCGGCGTCAGGCTGATGAAGTCCCAGAAATTGTCATGGGCCGTCTGTGCCTGCGGGAACGCCCGGTCGGGCTCCTGCTTGGCGGCATGGATCAGGTCCGGAAACTTGATGGCGTCCTGGATGAAGAACACCGGAATATTGTTGCCGACGAGATCCCAGTTGCCCTCTTGGGTGTAGAGTTTGACTGCGAAGCCTCGCACGTCGCGGGCAAGGTCTGCCGAGCCCTTGTTGCCGGCAACCGTCGAGAAGCGCACGAAAGCCGGCGTGCGTTCGCCCGCGCGCTGGAAGAGGTCGGCCTTGGTATAGGCGGCGAGCGACTCGTAGGTCTCGAAGAAGCCGTGCGCGCCATAGCCGCGGGCATGGACGACGCGCTCGGGAATACGCTCGTGGTCGAAATGGAAGATCTTTTCACGGAAGTGAAAGTCGTCGACGACAAGCGGCCCGCGCGGGCCGACGCGAAGTGAATTCTGGTCGTCGGCGACAGGCCCGCCCTGGGCAGTCGTCAGCACGGGCGTGTCGCCCTCTGCCGTCTGGTGAAGCTCGCCACCCGCACCGCGTCGCAGCTTCACGTCGTGGATCGTGGCGGTGTCGGTTGCGTCTCTCGGCGCGGCGGCGGTTCTTTTCTTGGCCATGGATGCGGCTCCTGGTGAACTCGTTTGAGGGCAAGGTTGCGCGGAAACAAAAAGGCCGCCCTGCAAGGCGGCCTGATCTGCTTGCGACCAGTCTAGCTGGCTTTCTTCGTCGAACCCTTGGCGTTTGCCGAGGATTGGCCGAGGGCCGTCAGCTTCCGGTCGGTTGCAACCTCCTCCTGGAGATTGGCGTCCAGAAGCGGAACAGCGTCCTTGAGGCCAAGCTGCGCCGCCCAGGCCTTGAGCGTGCCGTAGCGGGCGATCTCATAATGCTCGACGGCCTGGGCCGAGGAGATGAGGCCGGCATCGAGCGCCGCGGTGCCCTTGTAGTCCTCCATGATCTCCTCGCCTTCCGCGATGATGCCCTGGATGGCTTCGCAGGTCTTGCCGCGCGCCGGCTTGCCGAGCAGTTCGAACACCTGCTCGAGGCGCTCGATCTGGCCCTGGGTCTCGTCGCGGTGCTGCAGGAAGCCGGCTTTGGCTTCTTCCGACTGGGCCGCACGCGCCATCTTGGGCAATGCCTTCAGGATCTGCTTTTCGGCGAAGTAGATGTCCTTGAGCGTATCAAGGAAGAGGTCGTTGAGAGTCTTTTCCGAAGCCATTGAAGTTTCCGATCACGTTTTCGAGAAGTTGGACTCAAGAAACCGTTGATCAGGGACGACGTTCCTGCGGTTCGAAAATAAACTCTGTGTGGTGACCAGAGATGACGTGGTGAAGACCAGAAAGCCGATGAATTCGATGCGAAAGCTGCACTGGACGCCGTCTCTTTGATGATGGCCGAGTGGAGGGCCGCTGTTGTGCTGAAAAAGGCAAAATCGCAAAATGTTCGCCGCATGGCGCGTCAACTCTTTGAAACGGCTGATGTTCCACGGACCATCATCACCATTTTCTATTTTTCTCCTCGTGGAACGATGGGGGCGGCACGGTGTTCCTATCCAGCCTGCTCTCAGGCTTGAACGAGGATAGAATCATGAAAAAACTTCTACTAGCCGCAGCGCTTTTGGGCGCCTCGACTTTTGGCGCCTTTGCTCAGACGTCCACGACCCCGACGACTGATGGCGACACACCCGCGGTTGCCACGCCCGACAGCAAGAATGCGACGGCGCCGGTCGAGGGTGCCAACAGCTTCACCGAGGACCAGGCGAAGGAACGCATCGCCGAGGCCGGCTATGCTGAGGTCACCGACCTTGCCCTGGACGACAAGGGCATCTGGCAGGCCAAGGCGATGAAGGACGGCAAGGCCGTGACCGTCGCGCTCGACTACCAGGGCAACATCGTCGCCAAGTAAATTCAGACTTCAGGAGATTCCCATGAAAACCGTTACCGGACTGTTTGACGACTACTCCGATGCCAGCGCCGCCGTCAGCGCCCTGGAGGCACGCGGCGTGCCGTCCAGCGATATCAGCATCGTTTCCAACAATGCGGACGAACGCCATGGCAAGGAAACCAATGCCGCTGAAGGCGCTGGAACCGGCGCGGGCATCGGCGCTGCCGTCGGTGGCGTCGGCGGCCTCCTGACGGGCCTCGGCATCATGGCCATTCCCGGTGTCGGGCCGGTGGTCGCCGCCGGGTGGCTCGCTGCCACGGCTGCGGGTGCGGTCGCCGGTGCGGTGGCAGGCGGTGCGGCCGGCGGCCTGATCGGCGCCTTGACCGAATCCGGCGTGTCCGAAGAACACGCGCACGTCTATGCCGAAGGTGTGCGCCGCGGCGGCACGCTGGTGACCGCGAAGGTCGACGACAGCCTCCAGGCCGAAGCCGAAGCCATCCTTCGCAAGTCGAACTGGGTGGATCCGGAGCAGCGGCGCGCGGCCTATGCCGAGGGCGGCTGGACGCGCTTCGATGACACTCAGAAGCCTTATGATGCGGCTGAAATCGAACAGGAACGTCTGCGCTACAGGCGTTAAAGCGATCCAGGAGGAGGCCGGCATTTGCCGGCCTTTTTCTTTTTGCGCGTTACAGCGGCGAGTGAATGCAGCCCTTTTCGGCAACTGCGTAGCCAAACTCAATAATCCGGGTTCATGGATTCCCGAAGCAGCTTGCCGCTGCGTCTTCAGGTCGCGTTTTTGTCGATCTCCGACAGATCGTTGCGTAGTTGAATCCGGGCGAGTGGCAGCGCGGCAACGAGTGCCACACCTCCCGGCTCGTAAGATATATCCGCTTCCCCAAAGGCCCGAAGGCTGGAAATGATGAGGCGAGATCCAAATCCCTTGCGATCGGGTTCGGAACTTGGAATGTGTGGCCCACCCGCTTCCCGCCAGGAAACCACGAGAACGTCTGTGCCCGCGCGGCGCTCGATGTCCCACGCAACGTCAACGCGCCCATCTGCATTCGATAAAGCGCCGTATTTGGAGGCATTTGTCAGCAGTTCGTGAAAGACCATCGAAAAGGAAAGGGCCGCCTGCGGTCCCAATTGAACGTCGGGCCCGACTGATCGGAGACGCTCGCTTCCTTGCAGACCGATATTTGTTTTGGCGGCGTCGAGCACGTCTGCAAGCGTTGCACTGACCCAATCCTTCTGGAGGAGGATTTCGTGCGCCCGCGCGTAAACGGCGATACGCGACTGCAGTTTCTCTGAAGCGTCATCGAGCGACGCCGCATTTCGCAACGACTGCGTCACGATTGCCTGGACAACGGACAATGTATTCTTCATGCGATGACCGAGTTCGTGCATCAGCAGGCGCTCGCGATCGACACGCTCCCGCTCCTCGGTTCTGTCACGGAGAATCTTGATGAAGCCGATGACGGTGTCGTCGGGTGCACGCAGAGCCATCATCTCGCCAGACGCCCAGAACATCGTGCCGTCCGCACGCAAGTGCCACCGTTCGTCATTTCCCCTGCCGCGATTGAGAGCGGCCGTCATTTCCTTTTGGGGAACGCCGCGTTCCCTGTCCTCCAGCGTGAAGAAGACGGTTGCCGGCTTGCCGATCATATCATCGGCCGACCAGCCCAGGATCTTTCGCGCGCCCTCGTTCCAACTGGTGACGAGGCCGTCAAGATCCATGGAAATGATGGCGTAGTCGATGGCGCTCTGGACGATTGCTTCGAGGAAACGCTCGCGCGAGGAGATCTTGTCAGTAGCCATCGCAATCTTCATCAGCGCGTCCTGTAACGTGTGGTGCCGACGTTATGCCACTGATATGGCCATTTGAGGAATCCGGCATTCCCGCGCGCATCCACGCCCCGCACAGTTTCTACGGGTGTGACATTGCGCTCAGGCGGGTGACGATTTCCTCGAACCGATAGGGTTTGGGTAAAAATTCGGCACCCGATGGCAGTTCATTGGCGCCTGGGGTTAGCCGGCCCGACGCGACGATGATTCCTGCATCTGGAAAACGCCTGGCGACCGCATGGGCGAGATCCACCCCCGTCATCGTACCTGGCAACTGAATGTCCGTGAAAAGCAGATGAATCGTCTGTTCGTCGATAATGTCGGCGGCTTCGTCGGCGGAACCCGCTTCAACGACGTCGAAGCCTGCAGCCAGCAACGCGTCGACCAATGTGAGACGGATCAGGACCTCGTCTTCCACCACAAGAACTTTTCGCATAGGACCCCACTTTCCAACGGGGATCTAATTCTTAGGTTGAGACAACGTTCCGGGCTAGCACTCGCTTCGAAGGCGATCTCTGAAAGTTCGCCGTGCGGCGACGCAATCGGTGGAGGCCGGGGAACGTTTGGTGACAAAAGCCATTGTCGCACAACAGTCATGCGGAGGCGGCCAATGGAGCGATTTTATTTCAAGATCCAGGATCAGGACGGCGTCCTTCAGCCGGACCGCGGTTTCGAATTTTCTGATCTGCAAAGAGCCAAGGAAGAAGCAAAGACATTGCTCGCCGAGATGGCGGTCGACGGTCTGCCGAATGAACCCGTCGACAGCATTTCAGTCGAGCTTCAGGATGCCAACCGCGTACCAATACTGACATTCCGCCTCGTGCTGGAGGCGATACCCCACGGTGCCCAAGAAATCTGATCAAGATTGCCATCAACGACGCTGTCAGAGAACGTGTTCCGGTGGTGGCAATTCGGATTTAACAATGCGTCATGGATAAGAGTTTTTTCGGACGAGACGCCGTCGCGGTCGCCGCGAATCTCATAGGTACGCGCCTTCTGATCGACGGCTTGGGCGGCATCATCGTGGAAACGGAGGCCTACCGACAGGAAGATGAGGCCTCGCACAGCTTCCGTGGTCCGACACCTGCCAATGCCGCCATGTTCGGCGAGCCAGCAACCGCGTATGTCTATCGATCCTATGGGCTGCACTGGTGCTTCAATCTGGTTTGCGAGCCCGGGAGCGCAGTCCTGATCCGCGCACTGGAACCGACGCATGGCCTTGGGGTGATGGCAGAGCGCCGCGCGGGCGTGGTGCTGCGAAGACTCTGTGCGGGGCCAGGCAACCTGTGCAGGGCACTCGGCATCACCGGAGGCATGAATGGCCTTCCCCTCCTGTCGCCGCCCTTTTCCTTGGAGCTCCCCGCGCAAGTTTGCGTGGCAATGAGCGGCGGTCGGATCGGTATCAGCAAGGCAGCCGATCGGCTATGGCGCTTCGCAATGCCGGGTTCGGCCTATTTGAGCAAGCCGATCTAAACACCCTAGAGATCCGGGGAACATCGGCGCTCGGTTCGAGTTTTGGCCTCCGAGACGTCCGATTGGAGACTGAGATGACCGAAACCGAGACGCGCCGTCCGTTGCCCCCGCAGCCGCCTCAAGAACAGAACCCTCCCGGACTGACGGGGGCGATGAAGCCGGTCCCCGACCATGGCGAGGAAAGTTATATCGGCTCGGGTCGACTGGAGGGAAAGGTGGCGCTGATCACCGGCGCGGATTCCGGGATCGGTCGAGCTGTCGCGATCGCATTTGCACGTGAAGGTGCCGATGTCGCCATTTCCTATCTCAGTGAAGATCAAGATGCGAATGAAACGGCGCAATGGGTGGAGACGGCGGGACGCAAGGCGCTTGTCCTGCCGGGCGATATAACGAGCGAGGATCATTGTGAGCATTTGGTTCGGCAGTGCCTGGAGAATTTCGGGCGACTGGACATCCTCGTCAACAATGCCGCCTTTCAGCGAACGTATGAAGAGATCGGCGATATCAGTACGCAGGAATGGGATACGACTTTTCGCACCAACATCTACGCTCCCTTTTTTCTCGCGCGTGCCGCGGTTCCGCACATGAAGCCAGGGAGTGCAATCATCAATACAACGTCGATCCAGTCTCGGAAGCCTTCACCCCAGCTTCTGGCCTATGCCGCGACAAAGGGTGCAATCTCGAACTTCACGGCCGGCTTGGCCGAAATGGTGGCCGATAAAGGCATTCGCGTGAACGCGGTGGCGCCTGGGCCGATCTGGACTCCGCTCATCCCCTCAACGATGCCGCCCGAGAAGACGGAAAGTTTTGGCAAGCAGTCTCTGCTTGGCCGCGCGGGGCAGCCAGCCGAACTTGCCGGTGCTTATGTGCTGCTCGCGTCCGACCTCGGAAGTTACATGACGGGCGCCGTGGTGCCTGTCACCGGCGGCGGGATCATGATTTGAAATGAGGAGGCTATTTGATGACGGACATTCGTAAGCACGGTTTTGAGAGCGACACCCAGTGGCGGGAGTACCTTGCCGAAATTGAAGAGGCGGCTGCCTCGAGCAGCCTGATCGAGGTGCAAGGACCGGCGGTCGCCCAGGAACTGGCCGACCTCCGTCGGCAGCTTGATGTGCTACGCGAACAGATCCATGCACGTGTCCCGCTTCGACGGCCCAGGCAAGATTTGCGGACGATGGGAGCGGGCGTGCTCTTGCTGCTCCTCACGGCAGCATTGCGGCCCGCCCAACGGCTGCGCCCTTGAGGGCGCCAGGCACGTCCCCTGCAAAGTAAAATGTCATATCGGATCAGCACCCATGACGAGACCTTCGATGTCGTGCTTCTGGGTGATCGGCACCAGATCGGTGACGACGCGGCAGACGAGATGTTTCTTCGCCACATCTGGCAAGGCATCGTACCAATCGGGCGTCACCATCATATCGTGTAACGCTGCATGTCCCGCGCCCGGCGCATCGACGCCGAGAACCATGACGGGACGCGCGATTGGCGAGCGGTGTTCGGTACCGCGATGAACCGTCAAGGCGGAGCGGCACGAAATGTCGCCGCGTCGTGGATATTTTCGCGTTCCCCGTTCTTGAAAACGTTCCCAGAGTGACTTGTCCGGAAACATTTCGTGCTTCCACTCCCTGCCGTCATCATACTGTGTGCCGGGCGCCACCTCGAACGGTCCCATGTCCTCTGTCACATCGACGCCGGTCAGGTTGAAGGCGAGAGAGGTGATCTTGCGGTCTCGATAGGTATCGACGGGTGAAGGGAAATCGCGGTGCCAGGGCTGATATTTCGCGCCTTGGAACGGCACATCAAGGCCGATTTCAACGATCTGAAAATCCGGGCCGAGCACATTCGTGCAGATGTCCAAAAGCCAGGGATGTGTGATCAGGTCAACGAAGCCCCGGAAAGCTTGCGGATGGATCTCCACATACCAGCGCCGCGGTCCGCGGCCGACCGCGCCGCCTGGCCGCTGGATGGCCGACCAGAAGGCGGTCATCATGTCCTCGCGCATTCCGTCCGCCCATTCCGGCGAGAAAGCATTCTTCAATCCGATGATGCCGTCCTCGGAAAGTTGGGCCATCTGTGCGGCGATATCGTACTCGAACGATTTCTGTGCGGTCATTACGATGTCCTCCTCGATGGCAAGCACGCTAGCGCAACTAATAAATATTAGTCAATGGAAGAATTTTATTAGTTGATGTAGAAATCCGACCCGTGCAGTGGGGATAGCCATGAGCGGTCGGAAGACGAACAAGCGTGTGACGATGATGGATGTCGCCAAGGCCGCGGGGTGTTCGCAGGCCACGGTGTCGGTTGTCCTCAACAGTGTCACCGACATCAAGATCTCCCCAGATCTCCGGACGCGGGTGCTCGATGCCGCACGATCCATGAACTACGGCGTGGGAAGTCCAATCCGGCGCGTTGGATTGGACGATCTGCGCGGCGGTTGCGTGGGCTTCATCGTGGACCAGCTCGCGACCACGCCAGAGGCGGTCAATGCTATCGAGGGCGCACGTCACGAATCCTGGGAAAACGACGTGACCATTCTCGTGGCACAGACCCAGGGCAGGGCGGAACATGAACAGAAGGCTTTGGCCCGGCTGCTCCAGGCCGGCGCCCAGGGCATCGTCTACATGTCGATTTTCACTCGGCGCGTCTCGCTGGACCCGGTTTTCAACGACCTTCCGGTCCCTCTTGTCCTGCTCAACTGTTATACCGGTGACCATCGCTTTCCCTCGGTGGTCCCCGACGAAATCAACGGCGGGCGAATGGCCACCGCCTCGCTGGTGGGGCTTGGGCATCGGCGTATCGGCACGATCATTGGCGAGACCTTCATGGAAGCATCGCAGGATCGCCTTTTCGGCTACAGGGAGGCCCTTGCGGAGGCGAAGATCCCCTATGATGACAGGCTCGTGGTGGAGGGAAACTGGACCCCCACGTCGGGGTTCGACGCAACGCAGAAACTCCTGGCGCTCGCCGATCGGCCAACGGCGATCTTCTGCCAAAACGACAAGATGGCGATGGGCTGTTTCAGCGCCGTCGCAGAAGCCGGGCTGCGCATCCCCCAAGACATCTCCGTCGTCGGCTACGATGACGATGAGCTTTCCCGTCACCTGAGGCCGCAGCTCACGACGCTTGAACTCCCACACCGACCGATGGGAGCCTGGGCTCTGCGGCAACTGGGCAGAACGTCTCCCACCAAGGGATCACATCGTGTTCATAAAGTGGGTTGTGCCTTGATCGAGCGGGCATCCTGCCAGGCGATCCTTGAGGGTAAATCGTCTTTCCAGCCTGCGCCACCACGGAGGTGACCGGGAACCGGCGTTCACGGTGCGGTTCTCGCGGCGCTGGAGAAACCTGATTTAGGAATGAACGGTTCAGATCTTTTCAAGACCCGAGCGGGGTGGCAAGAGATTGCTGAATTCAAACACTGCAAAGATAGTGGCAAGCTCGCTGTCTGAGGCGACTTGAACGCTCACGACACCAACCGCGGTGATGACTAGTAGGCCCTGCCTTGGGTTTGTCGACGCTAAGGAATCTTAGTGCCGGAGAAACCAGTTCGAGGCGAGGTCTTACACGTTTCAGCAACGTGATCATTGCAGCGCGTACCTGACAAGCCAGCTGGTCGACAGGTTTGAACCGCGGTCTAACAAGCGCGCTCAATTCCTGAATGTTGGAGGAACACCCAATCGATCTACGAGTTATCGCGCAGAGCGAGATATCACGAATAATATAGAGCGGCGAAGGCTGGGTTTGCATCCCTCCGGATACACCCGCAAGCCAGCGTCGTAACACGGAAAGGTGCAATAGTGAGAACATTCGGAATTGCCTATATTGCAACCCTCGTGTCGTTCCTGGCCATCGACGCCATCTGGCTCGGCGTCGTGGCTCGCGAATTTTACGAAGAGCAGCTCGGCGATCTGATGCTTCCATCCCCTAATTTTGCGGTCGCCGCAGTTTTCTACCTGTTCTTCGCTGCAGCGATCGTCGTGCTGGCCGTTTGGCCCGGGCTTGAGGCTAGATCGCTGTGGACGGCAGCGGGCTACGGCGCCGTGTTCGGTCTGGCGGCCTATGGAACCTACGATATCACCAATCTGTCGACACTGAAGAATTGGCCGATCTCACGCAGCATCGTCGATATGATCTGGGGGACTGTGCTGACAGCGATTGCAAGCGTGAGCGGCTATGCCGTCGCTCGACATTTCGCATAGCTCTGCTGGTGTAAACCATTTTTTGCTCCGAACAAAAACTGGAGATTGGCTTGCGCGTGTCCGAGTATTCAAGCTTCACAAATCAGGCGTTATCCGCCCCTGTCCAAATCTCAAACGCGTTGATCGCCTCAAAACTGGTCGAAATCATGCATTCCGATCCGCGCCCGCATGTCTACATCGCGCTGACGGGAGGTAGGGCAGAGCGGATCGCAAACGCAGCCGGATGTTTCGGTCCGGATATCGAGATTGTCCTACTGCCGCCATGGGACTGTCTTCCCTACGATCGCGTCGCGCCGTCCAAACAGGTGATGGGTCTGCGTATGGATGCGCTCCGTGTCTGGCTGCAACCCTCGTCTAAGCCGAGGCTGCTCATCACCTCATTGAGAGCGGTGCTGCAGCCAATCCCACCTTTTTCTGTCGTGCGGGAAAGCGAGGTCACTCTCGAGGTTGGGCAGCCATTTAATCGTGACTTATTCAGAAAATTCGCGCTTAGAACTGGTTACTCGGAGGAGGCGCTTGCCGACGAGCCTGGCGAGCTCGTGTTCCGCGAGGACGTTGTCGACATTTTTCCCGCTGGTAGCCCAGTTCCGATGCGGATCGTGCTCGACGGCGATGACAGGATCGAGGAGCTACGGTTTTACGACGCTGAGACTCAGCGAACCACTGAAACGGTCGATCAGATGACATTTGGGCCGGCTTCCGAGCTGATCCTCAGCAGCTTCACAGACGCCGCCGATAGTCGTCCCGTATCTGTCGAAGAGCAACTGCTGAAAACTTACGGCACAATGCCGAAGCTCGTTAGTGCCGTCGATGGTAGTTTGCTGTCCTTACAGGAAGGATGGGAAAGCAAACTCGACGAACTCATTGCGACCGTTCAGGACGCGACAGAGGCCCGTGCACCGTCAAAGTTGGGCACGCGCCGCAAACCACGTACCTTTTACCTTCACCGGGATGAGTTCCTTCGAGAGATCGCACGTTTTGACCGATTTGACATCGATTACGCCGACGCTCGTCCACAAGGCTCGATTGAAGGGCGCAATCGCCGAAAAGCCTTGGTCAATTTTGTTGATCAGCGGAAGAAAGCGGGCCAATCTGTGGTGCTCGCCGGCTGCGGTCGCTCAATGGGAAATCTGGTGCGCGCCGTGGCACAGACATCAGATGTGATGGCAGTGAATGAT
The DNA here is from genome assembly GCF_058793575.1 of Shinella sp. GW835-FHT14H05. NCBI lineage: Bacteria > Pseudomonadati > Pseudomonadota > Alphaproteobacteria > Hyphomicrobiales > Rhizobiaceae > Shinella > Shinella sp. GW835-FHT14H05. The sequence continues at coordinate 46,368 of NZ_JBXAFY010000026.1, forward strand.
TGGAAGGCGTGCGTTTCAGCGCCGGCTGGATCCGTGTTGACACTGAACTGCGAATTGGACCGAGGCTTTGCCATCGACCACATTCAGGTCGTGACGACTGCGGACGTGCTGGGCGAAGAGACCGATGAGATCGATACGTCGTCATTGTTGAATGAGCCGCAAATCCAGCTTGGTGACGTCGTGGTTCACGAGGACCACGGTGTCGGGATCTTGCAGGGGCTCGAAACGCTTGATGTCGAGGGAATCCGTCAGGACGCGGCGCGGCTCAAATATCGGGATGGCGGCTCCATCCTCGTGCCGATGGTCGAGTTCGGTAAGCTGTGGCGATACGGATCGTCGCCCGAAACAGTCACACTGAACCGCCTGCAAACCGGGGCTTGGGCGAAACGTCGGACCGCAATTGATACGGACATTAAAAAAGCAGCGAGGCACCTGCGTCGACTTGCCAAGCTGCGTCGCCAAATCACCGCGGAAATGTTCATTCCCCCACAGAAGGCTTACGCCGACTTCGTGCGGCGCTTTCCCTATGCGGAGACAGCACATCAGTCATCGGCCATTCGCTCGGTCTTGCAGGATTTAAGCTCTGGAATGCCGATGAATCGTCTCGTCTGCGGCGATGTCGGATTCGGCAAGACCGAAATTGCCTTGAGGGCGGCGGCCGCAGTCGCTTTGTGTGGCGCGCAGGTAATTGTCATAGCGCCGACCACGGTTCTGGCCCGTCAGCATTATCTCACATTCGAGCGTCGGTTTGCCAACACGGATGTCAAGGTAGAGATGCTGTCGAGGATTGTCGATCGGAAGACGGCAGCGGACGTAAAGGCCGGATTGGCGTCAGGTGACGTCGGCATCGTCATCGCTACGCAGGCGGTTCTTGCGGAGGATGTTCAATTCGCCCGGCTCGGGCTGCTGATCATCGATGAAGAGCACAAGTTCGGCGCGCGCGACAAACAGGCGATGAGATCGCTTTCGCCCGCATTGCATCTGCTGGCCATGTCAGCGACACCGATCCCCCGGACGTTGCAATCGGCGATGATCGGTATCCAGGATGTCAGCATCCTTGCGACGTCGCCATCAAAACGTCGGCCGGTCAGAACTACACTTGGGCCATTCGATCGCGCTTCCATGCGTGTCGCGCTGCTGCGCGAGTTTCGCCGCGGCGGGCAGAGTTTCGTTGTTGTACCGCAAATCGAAGACATCGACGGCGTTCACGAAACGCTGAAAGACCTCGTTCCCGAGCTATCGGTCCGCGTCGCACACGGTAAAATGAAGGCTGCAGACCTGGACGAGGTCATGGTCGGATTTGGCGACGGCGATGGGGACGTTCTCCTGTCCACCAATATCATCGAAAGCGGGCTCGATATCCCGCGTGCGAACACCATCTTCATTTGGCGGGCCGATCGATTTGGCCTGGCTCAGTTACACCAGCTTCGGGGCAGAGTCGGACGTGGTCGGACCCAAGGATCTGCAATGCTTTTGTCAGAGGACGACATCTCGGAAGAAACGCGCGCGCGCCTCTCGACCATGGAAGCCTACGATCGCTTGGGCGCGGGCTTTGCCTTAAGCATGCAGGATCTCGACATGCGCGGCGCCGGCGATATTGTTGGAGACGATCAGGCAGGGCACATGAAACTGCTTGGCGTCAGTCTATATCAAAGACTCCTAGAACGCGCGGTGCTGGCGGGCGGAAAGCAGGGATTTCGTGAACAACAGGATGTTGCAATCAATATTGGCATCACCCAATCGATACCCGAAAACTATGTGTCGGACGGCACGGTGCGGCTGAACCTGTATACTCGATTGCTTCGCGCGATTGATCAGGGTGCCCTGGATGAACTGGAAGACGAGTTCGACGACCGTTTTGGCGAGCTGCCTGATGAGGTCTCCACACTCATCCGCCTTGCCAGACTTCGCGTTGCGGCCGCTGCGTATAGTGTCTGCAGGATCGATGCTGGGCCTCGCGGCTTGGCGATGAGCTTTTCAGGTAATCCCACCCTAAAACAGCGCGCTGCGCTGACGAAATTCTGTCAGGGCGAATACCGGGATCAGCGGCTCGTTTTTACAGTGGCGATGAATGACGGCCCACAGTGGCTTCCATTCCTGGAGAAAGTCTTCCGACAGAGAGCGCCAATCTGACCTGCAGCTGGCTACCTTCAAGGAACTTCCTGCATTATCGACCGTTTTCTCCAGCCACTATAGGAGAAAACGCATGGCGAATGTCGAAGATGAAAACGAAAAAGTCTGGGAGCTCGCCAAAAAAATCGGGTTCTGCATGCTTACCACCCAATCCGGTTCAGACCTGAAGGCAAGGCCAATGTCCGCTCATGGAGAGCGGATCGAGAATGCCTTCTATTTCCTGACGGACGTCGATAGTCACAAGGATGATGAGGTCGCTGAGCACCCGAAGGTCTGCCTGGCGTTTGCGGACTCAAAGGGGCAAAAATATGTATCCATCTCCGGCGTCGCCGAGGTGCGGAACGACCGCGAGAAGATCCGCGACCTGTGGTCGACGCCCGCAAAGGCTTGGTGGGACAGCGCCGACGATCCGTTGATCCGCATCCTGAAGGTCACGCCGAACTCTGCCGAATACTGGGACAGCCCTGGTACAGTGATCAGCTATATCAAGATGGCGGCGGCGGCGGTTACCAACACAAGACCAAATCTTGACGACAATGCCAAGGTTGAGATGTGACAGCGCAGGCGGGCAGACCATGCCCGCCTTACTCGCAGATCCTGACATGTTCGATGAGGGCCGTCGATGACTGATACCTTCAAGCCAACAGCAGCAATGGCCGAGCAGGCGGCAAAAGGGTTGGGATTGCGCGAGAAGTTCAAGCGGGGCGGGACCGAAATCGGCGTGGCGCGGGCTCGCGATCTGAAGAACCAACGTGAACTCAGCCTCGCCACCGTAAAACGGATGAAGAGCTACTTTGCGCGGCATAAGGTCGACAAGCGCGCCAAGAATTTCGGCGACGACGACAATCCGTCCGCCGGCTACATTGCCTGGCTTCTCTGGGGCGGAGACGAGGGCCGCGACTGGGCTTCCAGCAAGCTGAAATAGCGCTCGTCGGCTACATGCCAAACAATTTGAGAGTTATCAGCATGGCGAACAAGCGCAACAAAGGCGAAAAGTGCAAATGTGAAACCAGCCGAGGTCAAGCTTACGTGGATGCCGTCGATAACTTAGGCTTGTAAGCGATAACACGGTTCCGGCCAGCCTTCTTTGCATCGTATAGGGCTTCGTCCGCACGCTGCTGCAGCGCCTCGGAAGATAGACCATTTGCCCCTCCGTCTACGATCGCGACCCCGATGCTGACTGTAACATATGGTGCGACCGCAGACCGGGGGTTGGGTAGGGAGGCGGCCTCGACGCGGCTACGAATTCGCTCTGCGACCGTGTCCGCGTCCTGATCGCTGGCTCCGCGAAGAAGGACGAGGAACTCTTCACCGCCGTAGCGCCCGACCTGATCGCGCTCGTCACGCAAACTGCTTTGGATAATACCTGCCACTTTTACAAGGCAGCGGTCGCCTTCGGCATGGCCCAGGCTGTCATTGAGCTGCTTGAAGTGATCGACGTCACACATCAGGATCGCTGTCCCCTTAGCCTGCTCGAATTCTCCGGTTCCAACACGATGAAGCGTTTCCATCATCCAGCGGCGGTTGGCGATTCCAGTCAGCGCATCCGTCCTTGCCAGCAGTTCCAGTCGTGCATTAGCGTCCATCAAATCGGCCAGGCGAGCGCGATCACGCAGTTCAAGTAGAAAGGTCTTGTGGGCGAGAAGGTTAGCGGTGCGGCGAGCGACGACCGTTGCCGCGACGCCGCTTGCAAAGAACAGCGCGCCGGCGAGTGCGCTCCCCCGTGCGACATCCGGGTTTTGCACTTGCAGCACGAGATAAAGCCCGAGTGCAGCTGCGGCAGCCGAAATTGTCCACTCGAGTGGAACTGGGAAGATGATGATTGCACTCACGGCGACGAACAGCATGATCGTGAGGTGGCGTTCGTAATATTGACCACCAGCTTCGACGCCGACCAGTGCGACCGACAGCAGGATGAGAAGAACGCCGAGATGAAGAGCGGTGGCCTGGATCCAGCGCGAGCGCGGCTCCAGGAAGACGACCGCTGTGGCAAGTGCGGCGGGCGGGAGGATTGACGCTGGCTTGAGCATCGCGACAACGACTTCGGTCGGGAGCAGCGCGGCGTTGACCGCAAGTGTCAGAGCGTCCAGCACCACCACCCAGATCATCCAGGCGCGGATAATCTTCGAGAGTTGAGGCCATGATCGTAGGTGGAAAAGGCGGGAAAGTTCCGAGTTCAAGCGAATGTCGCGCGTGCGCCCTGCAAGAAGGCGGTCGACTTCGCCGATGACGGTCGGCGTTGGCCGTTGAAGGGAGGAAACCCCACTCTTCGTTGAAGGCGCTGATGTTCGGCGAGCGTCCATACACTCGATCTAGGCGCATAAATGTCGAAAACAAGAATGTCGGGCGGTTTCGCGAAAAGCCAGCTCCACAGGCTTAATGTTTGATTTCGCCTCGCGCTAGCACGGCATAATGTTCCCAGATTTGCACACAATGCCAATAGCGTCGATCGTCTCACGGTGCCCGTTCGAAAGGAATTGGTCGCAACACGAGACCGAGCCGGCCACCTCCACAACAGAACAATGCGAGGCCAGCCTCCGACGATCACTGCGCGCGGAGAGTGCGCTTTGGCCGTGCCGCGATGAAGTACGCAACGATTGACGAGTTCCATAACTGATATTATGAACCTAAGCTATTGATATTGTTGATGGTTAGCTGTTGGCGACTCTGGGAATTTTTGAGATCTCCATGTCGTCGAAGAGGAAATCGTGCGGCCGCTCACTCACTCGAAATCCACATGGCGCCTTGCTGCGAAGGTCTCCGGCCAATTTATGATATTGCGGCCCCATGCGAGCACACAGGGCCTACTGAATAGTAATTTTGTTTAATCGCTCAGGTTTGATGCGGTCAAAAAGGGCAGGATCTCAAAAAGCGCGTTGTCTCGAACAGCGCCACGCACTTGCCCAGTGTCCTTGGCATTGTCCAGAACGATCAACCGATCCTTGTCGCGACGCATGCCTGCCGCATGCCACACGCGTGCAAGAAACTCCGCGGCGTCTTCTTTGCTTCTGACAACAACAAATGTTGTGTTCTCATTCCAATAGTCGGCAGGACCAATACCCGACTGTATGGCCTTTTCGCATGCGGAATATATCCGGTTATAATCCTCCCTTTCCTGAATTGACTGCCCCCAACCGATTTCGAAAGAGACCAGGAGCGCATTTTTCATCATGTGAACCCCCATTCACGTTTTTCTTCAGAGTCTTTATTCGCCTGTCGCGATGCGTTGCTACTGGTTGTCATCGACAAGCTATCTTTAGTATGCGCTCTGTATTCAAGGAAAGTTTAGCGCCTGATCGCCTCGTATTAATATTAATGCGGGCGGTTAATATGCATGTCCGCTGCTTTAGGCTGACTTTTCTAAGCGACCCATCGTGGCGACGCATTATGTCTTGAGTGGATGTGCTGGTGTCCACCTTCGCATGGACTTTGCATTTCATAGGCTTGCCAAAGGGTCGGGGGCACGGATGAGAGTGTGGTAGCGTATCAGTCGCAGCGAAAATATTCTGATGCCTCACTAAGAGTGGACCTCGTGCTTTCGATGAGGCATTGACTCTTCTCTCGCTCGGAACATACTAAGAACGAACCGGCGATGCGGACGCCAATCTGACAATCAGGGAACTTGATGCCTGCTGTGGCACGACACAGGAGAATGACGAATTGCGCCCGCTCGAACGAGGAAATGACACCGCAAATCCGATTGATGAGGCGCTCGCCTGGCACGATGGAGACGCTAGAGCCACTATCGAGACCCTGTTGGCCGACTGTGGACATTTGCGCCAACAGGTCGAGCTTGCCGACAAGGCGATGAGCCGGGGCTTCACGAGGGGCTGGCGTCCCCAGGCCGATCGGAATAGGTCGCCTGACGAGAAAGGCGCATAGGATGCGGCAGAACGCGGCCGTTATCGCCGAGCTTCAAGAGCAGATCGACAAGATTGCCGGCGGTCATGCTCGGAAACGGAAACGCTTGCCTTTTGGCATTCCTGAGATCGATGACCGCTTGAACGGCGGCCTAGCTTTCGGCTCGACGCACGAGATAGCGGGCGGCGGCATCGACGCGGTAACTGGCGCTACTGCACCTGTGTTCGCTGCCGGGATAGCTGGACGCACCACAGGGCCAGTGCTGTGGTGCGTGGTGCGAGATGATCTGTTCGCCCCCGCCATTGCGCAGGCAGGGCTCTGTATGGGCCGGGTGACATTCGTGCACAGTGAGAACGAGGATGGAGTCCTCGACAGCGCAGAAGAGATACTGCGGTTCGGAGGCGTGGCGGTGATGGTTGCCGAGCTTGTGCGCCTGCCAATGGTGGCATCTCGCCG
>NZ_JBXAFY010000027.1:0-50487 GCF_058793575.1 Shinella sp. GW835-FHT14H05
ATGACTCTCCGCATGATTCATGCAGAAAATGAGCTTCCGCGAACAAACGCGCTACGTGGGATCGCCTACACGCTTACACATGATCAGCAGCGCCTGTCCGCTCTGCGAGGGGAAGCGGCTGCGCAAGGAGTCGCTCTCGGTGAGGTTCGAGGGCTTCGACTATGCCGAGATAAGCAGGCTGCCGATGGCGCGGTTCTCGGACATCTTCGCGCCTTTTGCGCACGCGGATGCCAGGAAGCTCAGGGCCATGAGCAAAGAGCATCCGGAAAAGGCGATGGTCGTCCAGCGGATCGCTGCAGACCTCTGCCGACGGATGGCCGTTCTTCTTGATCTCGGCCTCGGCTACCTCACGCTTGAGCGGAGCACGCCGACCCTGTCTCCGGGCGAACTCCAGCGGCTTCGCCTGGCGACACAGGTCGTCTCAAACCTCTTCGGCGTCGTCTATGTCATGGATGAGCCATCCGCAGGCTTGCACCCGGCCGATACCGAAGCGCTGTTGCGGGCGCTCGACGGCCTTAAGGCGGTCGGAAATTCTCTGTTCGTCGTGGAGCACGAGCTCGACGTCGTCCGCCACGCGGACTGGATCGTCGACGTAGGACCGGCGGCCGGCGAGCTCGGCGGTGAAATCCTGTATAGCGGTCCGCCGGAAGGCCTACGGGCGGTCCAGCGATCCGAGACTGGCAGGCATCTGTTCGCTGAAGCTGGGAAGCCCTCTCGAACTTGCAGAGAACCAGATGGATGGCTTCGCCTCTCCGGAATCACTCGAAACAACCTCCATGACGTCAATTGCGCCTTCCCACTCGGGGTCATGACGACGGTGACTGGCATCTCCGGGTCAGGCAAGTCGAGCTTGGTCAGCCAGGCGCTCGTCGAGCTTGTCGGCGAAGCGCTCGGCGCTCCGATTCGTGTGGAAACCGATGCTGAGGAAGACGCCGCTCTGGAGGCGGAGCCGGGCTTGCCGACGCAGGGCAGGATTGAAGGTGGGTTGGACAGCATCCGACGCCTCATTGAGGTTGACCAGAAGCCGATCGGCCGGACGCCCCGGTCAAACCTCGCGACCTATACCGGCCTCTTCGATCATGTTCGCTCGCTGTTTGCCGCCACTCCAGAGGCAAAGAAGCGCCGCTACGACGCCGGGCGTTTCTCCTTCAATGTCGCCAAAGGCCGCTGCCCCCGCTGCGAAGGCGAAGGCTTTGTCATGGTCGAGCTGCTCTTCCTGCCAAGCGTCTATGCCCCCTGCCCGACTTGCCATGGCACCCGCTACAACCCGCAGACCTTGGAGATCCGGTACCGGGGCAAGAACATCTCGCTGGTTCTCGGGCTGACCGTCGCGGATGCCTGGGACTTCTTCAATGACGCCCCGAGTGTTCGCTCGTCATTGAAGGTCCTCCGGGAAGTAGGATTGAGTTACCTGCGGCTCGGTCAGCCCGCGACCGAGTTTTCTGGAGGTGAAGCGCAGCGCATCAAGCTGGCGACGGAGCTGCAGCGCGCCCAGAAGGGCGGCGCGCTCTATGTGCTGGATGAGCCCACGACAGGCTTGCATCCGTCGGATGTCGAGCGGCTGATCGCACAGCTCAATGCGTTGGTCGACACCGGCAACACCGTGATTGTCGTCGATCACGACATGACTCTTGCTGCAGCGAGCGACTGGGTCATCGACATCGGGCCAGGCGCCGGCGATGAAGGCGGCCGGATCGTCGCAAGCGGAACGCCGGAGCAGGTCGGCCTTGTAGAAAACAGCCGGACAGCACCTTATCTCAAGAGACTTCTCGCGCCCGACCGATAACCGACCAATTGGACGGTCGCAAACTTCATTCCATAGGTGACTGCAGTCACGGCAGACGCGGCCACTTGAAGTTCATTCCGGCCGAAGTGCTGAATTGCAGGGCGCTTATTGCCGTTTATCGGCGAGGATCGCTAATTTGTGTATCTGTGGCGGCTTCACGAACAGGTCCTCTGCCTGCGCCATCAGTGCCGCAGCGACCTGGCCGTTCAAGTGGGCGTCCCTGCCGTCCTCATCGTTGAACGTGTCAAAGATTGCAAACGACCTCGGACCCTCCTGAATCGCATACCAGGAAATCGTGCCGGGCTCCGCATTGACGAGCGGTACGGCCGATCGCAGAAAATCGACAACCTCCTGTTCCTTGCCTGGCTTTGCTTCAAGCGGAACGTACAGCGCGAATTTGGTCATGACCATCTCCAAGGGCACCTTATCGTGCCGCAACAACGTTCAACACGGTGAGCGGTTAAAAGTTCCAGATGAAAGGGATAGCGATCGGCGACAACTTGAGGTTCTTCACCCAGGAAAGGCGGTCACGTTCCGTGAGTAGATCGGAAAGATTGGCGATCGTGCTCGCGCCGATCTGATGAAGACGAGGCCGCGGGACGCCGCCTCGCCAAAACATGCTATTTGCCCTGCCTAATCGCGAGCGCGAACAGTCTGGCCTGCCTTTCCGCGAAAGCGCGCGGATTGGTAGGCTTGTCCCCGTCAAGAATGCGGGCTTCGTCGAGCAGGAGCCATACGGCATCTTCGCGAAACGGCTGATCGTCCATCGCAGCAATGCTCTTCACAAGTTCGTTCTGCGCATTGATTTCCAGGATCGGCTTCGAAGCGCTCTGTAGCCGCCCTGCCCCCTGCAGCAGTTTCTCGAGCTGTCGATCCGGCCCATGTTCGGAGGCGACCAGGCAGACGGCACTTTCGGTCAGAAATTGTCGACGCCATCGGTGAGCAGCAGGACTTCGATGCCCTTGGCTCGGAAACCCTCAAGTTGCGGCGATGATTTCAGCTGGTCCAGACTGGAGCCACTGATGTAGTAGATCGCCGACTGCCCCTCCTTCATCGAGGCCAGGTAATCGGCCAGATTGCGGGTCGTCTCACCGGACACGGTACTGCGGAAACGCGCCAGCTTCAGTAATTGCGAGCGCCGCTCGAAGTCTTCGTAAATCCCTTCCTTGAGGATGGCTCCGAACAGGTCCCAGAATTTGGAAAACGTCTTGGCTTCGCCTTCGGCCAATTTCTCCAGCGCGGTGAGGATCCGGCTGGTCACGCCTTTCTTGATGGCGGCCAGCACCGGGCTTTCCTGGATCATTTCGCGGGAAATGTTGAGCGGCAGATCCGAGGTGTTGACGATGCCGCGCACGAACCGCAGGTAACGCGGCAGCAATTCGGCTTCATCGGTGATGAAGACGCGCTTCACATAAAGCTTCATCCGCCCCTGGCGGTCTGGATCGAACAGGGCTGGGATCCGGGTATGAAGGCAAGCGTCGTATATTCGTGGCGACCTTCGGCACGGAAATGAACATTAGCGAGGGGATCGTCATACTGGCCGGAAACCCCACGATAGAAATCATCGTATTCCTGTTTGGGTATCTCGCTTTTCGGCCTGGTCCATAGCGCCGCCCCATCGGAAACCTGCGACGGCTCCGCGCCGTCCTTGTCGATGAGAAGGATAGGAACGGGCACGTGTCCGGACTGGTCGCGAATGATCTTTTCGACCGTCCATTTGCTGGTATATTTCTTCGCATCCTCCATGAGATGCAGCGCGACACGCGTACCCCTTGTCGGCGCCTCGCCGGGATCGGTGACGATATCCGCCTCGAACTTCCGGTCACGCTCAGCGAGGGCTTGCTTGGCGGCAAGGTGCGCGTGCCGACGCCCTCCGGCCCGGTCGACCTGATGCTGCCACCCAATTCTAGCAGCGGCAAGGTGTTGCGCATCAAGAGCAAGGGTGTGCCGCGCGGAAATGGCAGTGCCGGCGACGTCTATGTGACTGTGAAGGTCGTGCTGCCCGACCGTCCGGACGAAGAGCTGACCAGCTTCATCAAACGCTGGGCTTCTGGAACGACACAAAATCCGAGAAAGGGCATGGAGGGCTGACCATGGACGATCATGAATTCCGTCTTCGCCTCAAAATCGAAGTAACCGAACTCGAACTGTGGATCCGGGAAGGTTGGCTTGCGCCGCAGATCGCCGAGCACCAACGCCGCTTCGGGGATGCAGATCTAGCTCGCGCCCGGCTGATCCTGGATCTGACGCACGGCATGGGCGTCAACGAAGCCGGAGTTGATATTGTCATGGATCTTGTCGACCAGTTTCACGGCATGCGCGGCTCGATGCGCGACATCATAACGGTCGTCAGCGGAGAGGATGTTGCAGTCCAACAACTTTTGGTAGCAGCTCTGGACAAGCTCCACACCAATTGGCGAATGTGAGAGGATTCGCGGCAGGTAAGAAAGCAATCTCGTGGCGGATGTTTCTATGACGACATCATTGAGGCGCTGAAGACGTTGGACAAGAACGATGAGCGCGAGGACGAGGTTCGTCCGCCGCGATCAGAGCGAGCCTGCTGTAAAGCTGTAACACTCCCTTTAGGCAGGTCTGCGGCTTCACCACAACCAGCCTGTCATTGATGTTTCGAGAAACCTAAATATAACGAGAAGGCATCTTTCAACGACGATGATGCGCGCGCTCCGGCCCGGATCACGCTAACATTTTGAAAGATGAGTTATGCCGAAACGAAAAGCGCCAGCTGTTGTCAGCACAGGCATCACAGGATTGAACGAAATTCTGCGTGGTGGTCTGCCAGCATCCAATCTCTATATGCTGCAAGGCGCTCCGGGCTCCGGGAAGACCACAGCAGCGCTGCAGTTCCTTCGCGCCGGGGTGGAAGCGGGAGAGAGTTGCATCTACGTGACACTGTCGCAGACGGCGGCAGAGCTTGAAGCCATTGCTGTTTCACACGGCTGGACACTCGATGGCATCCGGGTCGAGGAACTGTCGACATCCGGTTCGGTCAGCGAAGCCGATGACCAGAGCATATTTCTGACCGCAGACCTCAGGCTCGACGAGACGCGAAAGGCGATCGAGGCAGCTATCGAAGAACACAAGCCGCGGCGCCTTGTTTACGACTCCCTCCTCGAAATCCGCCTGATCACGGGTGACTCTCCTAGGTTTCGTCGCGAACTGATCGGTTTCAAGTCCTTTCTTGCCAAGCGCAACGTCGTTGCACTTCTCCTTGACACCCAGACGCCCGGCGATGACCGCAGCGGCGAGGAAGTAGAGGGGCTCGCCCATGGGGTCATCCGTTTCGACAAGTCGCTGGAGGAGTACGGCGCCGTGCGGCGTCGCGTCGAAGTATCCAAGATGCGCGGTGTCCCCGTTGCCGATGGCTATCACGACATGGCGATACGGGAAGGTGAAGGGGTCATCGTTTTTCCTCGCATTATGCCCAATACTGCATCTGAGGCCACCAAGCCGCAACTGATCAAATCGGGCGTCGCAGCGCTCGACGACATGTTTGGCGGCGGCCAGGAGGCCGGAACCACGACGCTGGTCATCGGACAGTCGGGCACTGGCAAGTCGACTATGTCGTCACTCTATGCGACCGCAGCGCTCGACCGCGGCGAGAGCGTCGCGCTGTTCTTGTTCGAAGAGAGGCTGGAAACGTTCTTCCGCCGGTCGGAAGGCCTGGGAATGCAGCTTCGGCAGTTCCATAAGGATGGCAAGCTCATCCTGCGGGATTTCAATCCGAACGAAATCTCACCGGGTGAATTTGGTCAAATCGTCCAGGACGCGGTGACGCAAAACAAAGTCCGCGTCGTCGTCATCGATAGCCTGACCGGCTATCTGAACTCGCTACCGCATCGGGAAAAGGCGGTCCGCGACATTCAATCCCTTCTCAAATTCCTGGCTCGTTCGGGCGTGCTGACGATGCTGATTGTCGCTCAGCACGGCCTGATCGGTCAGAATGTCGGCATCGACGTAGATGTCAGCTTTCTGGGCGACACCGTGCTCCTGCTGCGGATCATGGAGCATGAGGGTCGGCTGCGCCGCAACATCACCGTTGTCAAAAAGCGCCACGGTCCACATGACCTCAACATCCAGGAACTGCTGATCGAGAGCGGCAGCGTCAGCGTTGTTTCCTATAACCCTCTTCCTGACCCGAAATGAATGAAACACCGAGTGAACTGGATTGGGTGCTCATAATTGCCCCGTTTCGCAAGGACGCCGACTACATCGCGGCGTCCTTGAGGGAACAGAACGTCGCAGTCAGGCATGGCCAGGCTAGCGAGGATTTGGCTGAAAATCTGGCGCTTTCGCCCGGCGTCATCCTGATCACCCATGAGGCGTTAAGCCCGCCCGTCGTCGCAACGATCGGCCATCATCTCGCCGACCAGCCTGATTGGTCCGAAGTGCCAATCGTGGTCCTGCTTGAGCGCGCGGCTCCCATTGCACAAATCCGCACTCAGCTTCAAAGCGCCTGGCCGAGCGCCCGCTTCCTATTCTATACACGGCCAATCGCGCGACTAGAGCTGGCCAATAGCATTCAGACCAATCTGCTCGTCCGGTTGCGCCAGAAGCAGGTGCGCGATGCCATTGAGCGCGAAGTCGAGTTGCGGCTGGAGCTCAATCATCGCATTAAGAACATTCTTGCCAGCGTCACCTCAATCTTTCAAATGACGCGACGCGGCGCGTCTACGGTTGATGAGTTTGCGGCAGATTTCACAGGCCGGCTTCGTGCTCTGTCCGACGTCCACACCGCAGTGTTCGAAGCAGGCGGAGACGAAATCTCACTGTTATCCGTGATCGCGGTAACCGTCGCGCCCTATAACGGTGAGAGCTTGACTCGGATCAATATTGCCGGCCCGGACCTCCTTGTCGAACGGATCGCTGCGACAACCATCGCCCTTTGCCTCCACGAACTGACGACGAATGCCATCAAGTACGGCGCACTGTCTCAGGGCAACGGCAGGATCAACATTGCCTGGTCCGTTTCGGAGGAAGATCCGCCAGTATTTTCAATGAACTGGATCGAATCGGGCGGCCCCAAAGTCGTTCAACCGACGCGGCAGGGCTACGGCACAAAATATGTTCGCTCGGCTCTCGCCTCGCTCTTGGGGGCAGCGCCGACGATCACGTTCGATGGCAATGGGTTTCGATGCCACGCCGCGGGTCCGGTAGCAAGACTTGTGCGGCAGTCGGCAGAAGCTGTTTGATACAGTATACGTTATCGGAAGGGTTAAACACCTTACTGAAGACATTCCCGAACCTGGCGGATCATATTCGTACAAGAGACGTTATCACACTCTTGGACCATTTTATCTGCCTGTAAATCACGAGGGAGCGTAGGGGATGGGCGGCAACGGTATGACGGTCCTTGTGGTGGAGGACGAGGCTCTCGTTCGGATGGATATTGCGCTATTTCTAGAGGACGAAGGTTTCCAGGTGCTGGAAGCATCGAACGCTGACGACGCTATCAGCCTGCTCGACGCACATCCGGAGGTTCGTCTGATGTTCACCGATATCGATATGCCTGGCAGCATGGATGGCTTGAAACTTGCGGCCGCGGTTAGAGATCGATGGCCACCAGTCAAGATCATCGTGACATCGGGTCATCGCCACATGAGCGATGATACCCTTCCGATCGTCGGCCGCTTTTTCAGTAAGCCCTATGATCCGTCACGTGTGATTCACGCGATACGCGAAATGATCTAACACGATGAGGTCCTAAGCTGAGCGAGACCGTCAAGCCAAGGATGCCGATGCTAGCAACTCTGCAAATCGCAACCGCCCAATATGATGCCGGCTGCTATCACTACCTCGAGGCAAGCAAGACTTACTAGGCTTTGGTCGCCAACGGCCAATCGTTTGAGGGCTCGTCGATCTGATGATCTGGGATCTCGTCCATCCTATCACGAAGCTGGGCAGATTCCTTCTCGATCATGTAGATCACCGCGGATCTCTCGGCACCTCTAGCGACGAGCTCATCGATCAACGCGTGCAGCCTAGGTTTGACCTCTTTCAAAATGTTTTGGTTGTCACTCATCAATTCCTCCCATTTTTGCTCCGTGTTGGCCGACGCTCCTCCTTAGGTCTTAGCCAAACCGCTTCCCTGCATTCGCGTCTTCTGCCAAAACCAGACTTGCGGGCGGCGACCCACTCTCGTCGCCTCCGACGAGTGCGGAAATGTAAGTCAGGGCATTTTTCATTCCGTTCATCGTGTAGGGCTTTTCGATTGCACCGAGTGCGCCGGCAAACCCTTCCGGGATCTTCTTGATATTGCCGCTCACGAAGACATACGGAATGCCCGCAGCTGCCAGTTCCCGACCCACGTCGATCCCGGTCGGGCCATCCATGAGATGGATATCGACGAATGCGAAATCAGGCTTCGACGCGTTGATCTGCTCGCGCGCCTGGATGCTGCTCATGGCGAGGCCTGTAACCTGATGGCCCGCCATCTCCACCTCGCTTTCAAGCTCCATGGCGAGCAGCATTTCGTCTTCGACGATCATAACTTTCAATGTGTATTCTCCTGATGGTCGCCGACAAGCAGCACCACATCGACAACTGTCTTTCGTCTATCCTGTTTACGTTCGATTTCGGCGCCGAGCTGCAAAGCAGACGCCTCGATCAACATGCGTCCCAGCTCGGTGCTTTCAATATCAGGCTCAACTGGTTCGGACGTGTCCTCGACACGGATCAGAAAATGACCGTTGAGGCGTTTGACCAGCACGTGGATGTCGCCGCCGCCGTCCATGAGGCCCCGTCGAACTGCATCGCCGACCAACTCATTGACGATCAGCGACAAAGGCGTGGCTTTGACAGCGGGCACGAGCAGCGGCGAAAGATCCAAAGACAGACGGATGTCGTTGCGGCCAGTGGCATCGACAAGATCTGTCACCAATTCCTTTGTGAACTCTGAGATATCGAACTTCGACACGTCGTCGAGCGTGAACAGCTTTCGCTGAACTGTGCTGAGGGCCTCTATTCGGTTGAGGACCGACATGAGTGTCTGCCTTTGCCGATAATCGGTGGTGATGCGTGCCTGCATTTTTACGATGGAAGCCATCGTCAGCAGGTTGTTTTTCACCCGATGGTCCACCTCGTGGACGAGCAGCGTGCGCGCCTCCAGTGCCGCCTTGAGGGTGGCGGTGTTTTTTGCCACCTCCGCCTCCGCCTCATGGCGCGCAGCCGCCAGGTCTGCTTCCCGGCTTTTGACAGTTGTGAAATCCAGCTGGGACGCAAAGAAATAGATGATTGTCCCTGCCTCGTCCCGGACGGGGCTGATGAATACCGCATTCCAAAACGTAGTGCCGTCTTTTCGGTAATTAAGAATATCGACAGCAACATCGTGGCCGGCCGCGATGCCCTCCCGGATCCTCGCGATCGTTGCTTTGTCAGTCTCTGGACCCTGCAGAAAACGGCAATTGCGCCCGATTATCTCGTCATCTCTGTAGCCCGTGAGCCTTCGGAAGGCTTCGTTGCAGAAGATGATCGGATTGTCGGACTGGTTCGGATCGGTGACGATCATTGGCATCCGGGTCGCCTTGAACGCGGCCGCAAAAGGATCCTCGCTTACATGCCCGGCGACGAGACGGTCGCCGGCGTTGCGGGCATCGGTCCGATATTGATCCTTTTCTTGCATGGCGGTCCTGATCGTAAAGTCCGCAACAAATGCCGCGGCTGGGGAATTGGTTCCGGTTTTTGTCAGGGCAAAGACGTTATCGTCGCCTCGATCTCGCAAATCACACCGGACGGATCATAGGCGATTGTCGATTTGCCGTTCAGCTCCGCGGCCAACAAGCGTTCGACGAGGCGGGACCCGAAGCCCTTGCGGGTCGGAGGGAGAACCTCCGGTCCGTCCATCTCCCTCCAAACGAGGCGAAGATCTCCGGTTTCTTCAGCGTAGCTCCAGCTGATGGCAATTCTGCCTGTCGCATTGGAGAGTGCACCGTATTTGGCAGCATTTGTGCCGAGTTCATGGAGAGCAAGCGAGAGTGACGCAACGACTTTTTGCGGCAGCAAGACCCGAGCGCCAGAAACATCAAACCGCTCTGAAGGATATGGAGCGATAGCCTGCTCTACCACAGCCTTGAGATCGGCACTCTGCCAATGCCCCTCGGCAAGAAGGTCGTGGGCATGCGCCATGGCCGAAAGGCGAGCCTCGAAAGCGGTCACCGCACCGCTGGCCTCAGCATCTTTTGCCAGGGTCTGACGGGCAATCGCCATGACCGTGGCAAAGACATTCTTCACCCGGTGGTGCAACTCGCCGATCAGCACCGCCTGAAGCCGATCCGCTTCCTTTTTCGCAGAAATATCGTGAGCGATCTTGGATGCGCCGATAATCCTGCCGGCGCTGTCGTAGATTGGCGACACGCTGAGGAGAACATCGACGAGATGGCCATCCTTGTGACGGCGCCTGGTTTCGTAAGGCTCCACCGTCGATCCGGCCCTGACGCGCCTCAACAGCGTCGGCTCCTCGTCGATCCGATCAGCAGGCACAAGGATCAGTACAGACTGACCGATGATCTCGTCCGCCTTGTAACCGTAGAGCCTCTCCGCCGAGGCGTTCCAGGACGTGATAGTCATATCGAGATCGATGCCCAGGATGGCATCATTGGAAGATGCGATGATGGACGCCAGCTGGCGCTCGACCTCCTGCCCTTTTTTGCGTTCGCTGATATCGATCGAGACGACCGCAACCTGGCGAATCCTGCCGCTATCGTCTCGAAGCGGCGAGACGGTATTGTTCACCCAGACGAGACTGCCATCTTTTCGGACATATCGCTTTTCGAGATCGAAGCTCTCGCCGGTCTGTGCAAGCCGCTGGTACAATCGGGTTTGCTCGGGCATATCGTCGGCATAGGTGATGTCGCGGATGTTCTTGCCGAGCAGCTCCTGTTCCTCGTAGCCGACAATCTCGCAAAACCGCTTGTTGACGTGCAGGATCTCGCCATTGAGGCTCCCTTGGCCAATCCCGGCCGCCGACTGCGATATTACCGCCCGCAGCCGTTCTTCGCTTGCCTGCAGCGCCCGATCGGCGCGGACGCGATCTGTGGTCTCGTTGACAATGCAGAAGACGCCGCAAACCGTCCCGTTTTCATCGCGGATCGGGGAATAAGAAATATCAAAATAGACAGTTTCCGGGTAGCCGTGCCGCTCGATATAAAATGGGCGGTCCTTGGCGGCGACCGTCTCGCCTTTGTCCAGGACTTGACGCAGGAGCGGTTCGAGATCGTCCCATAGCTCGCTCCAGTTTTCTCGTGCGGGGCGACCGAAAGCCTTCGGGTGCCGTTGTCCGATCGACGGTGCATAGGGTGCGTTGTAGAGGGCGACGAAGTCCGGCCCCCAGAACAAAACGATCTGCGCCATGGAAGGCAGCATGATGTCGACAGCGGATCTCAGGCACGGAGGCCAAACCGAAGGCGGGCCAAGCATGGACTGGTCCCAGTCTCCCCGCTCAAGCATTCGAGAAATTTCGTCTTGCCCCGAGAAAATTTCCCCCGTTTCGTTCTGCATCGGCGCCCACTCTAAATCGTTGCGACGTCGCAAACGTTCGTCCCAGTGCTCAACGTATAGCGTGAGATAGGTCTTTTCGCAATGAAATCAGCTTAGTGGCCGCCCTAATTTCAGGAGAGCGATCAACGATCGCCAACTTCGGGCGATGACGCCCGGCGCGTGAAAATCACGGCGACAGACATTCCTCGCAGATCCCGTAACAGTCTTCCTCGGTCGATGCGGGCCCTCCGCAACAGGCGCATGAGGGAATCGCCGGATCAGCCGAAAGGGTCTCCGGCGGCGGCAGAATCTCAATCTCGGCGTCTTCGAAGAGGCGTAGGGTGTCTTCTTCCATCTCGATGCTCCAGGTCGAGGATTTGACTCGAGATAGTTACGCCGGCGGCGATCTCAAGATGACAACCTTGATATGCCTTCTTCGAAGTTCCCTGGTGTTGATGCTGCGAAAACGCCTGTCGGAACTACCGCGTTTTCCTTGTTGATCCCGAGCAACGCCAAACCCATCTACGCTGGATGCCGAAACAGAAGATCATCATCGCTCCCGCGCTCGTGGAGACCTGGACACTGTCGCCCGCCGCCACTTTCGGCTCCTTTGTCCGCGCCAAAGGTATTCTTCTGGAAGTCCGGGCCCGTCTGCCCGTGGCCGTTCGGAAATCTCTCGAAGTAAGCGGCATGTCTCTCGTTCTTGGGATGGCGGAAGACAGCGAGCACGAGTTCGCCTCGACGTCAGCAGCCGTCACCCGGGCGCTGGAGGGGATCGAAAACCTGCTGGTCATTCCGCGCGAAATCCAGGACATACTTGGTATCTCCGCAAGCGAGCGGCATCGCTGGCTGAAGGACGGCCGCCTTCCGAGCGCCGGAACACGCACTGTTCGACTGAGCGGCCGCGCAAGGCAGATCACCTTCCATGTGTTCGATCCCCGTGTTGTGGAGGATCTGCTTGACCGGGCCGTCGTCGATGAATGGCGTGAAGAGGATATCGCCGCGAGAGCGGAGAATAGAAGGCAGGCCGCCTACCGGGCGAAGATTACCCGTTCGCTCAAGAAGGCGGTGAAGAAGCCAAAGACGGCCGAGAGCCTGTCTGATGCCGAGGCCAGCGGTTTGCCTGGTTGGCAAGAGTTCGACGCCGATGGTCTGCTTCAGTAGCTGGAGCCCGATTCCGTCAGCGACAGCAGCGCGTCCTCGGTCACATCACGATTCCACTACAAGAGCCCGCCCTTACCCCGCAGGCTGAAATGCCATACCAACGCAAGAGCTGTTCGATCCCTCAATGCACGTCGCCGCCGCAGAAACATCACCGGCTCAATTGGTGTAGTCGAGATAGCCTTCCGTTCCTTGTGTAAACCATGTTTGGGGGTCATCCTGTGCTAGCGGCAAACCTTTAGCGACGCGTCTTGGAAAATCCGGGTTTGCAATAAACGGTCGGCCAAAGGCCACCGCGTCACCTATTCCGGCATCAAGCTCTGCTTGGGCACGGGTCGCGTCAAAATCCGAGTTCAGGATCAACGGCCCCTTGAATGCCGGCCGCAGATACCGCGCCAGTGGATCGATCTCTCCGACGCCGAATGTCCCATCGACTGGCGGTTCCCTCAATTCGACATGGGCGATGCCAATTTCGGAGAGGGTCTCAAGGGCCTTCGTGAAGAGCGGGAGCGGGTCGCTATCCCGTACCCCTTGTGTTTCGCCATTCGGGGAGAGGCGCACGCCCACTCGACCGGCGCCGATTGCGTCGGCGACAGCCTGTGTTGCTTCCTTTAGAAACCGGACACGGTTCTCGATCGTTCCGCCGTATCGATCATCCCTGAGATTGGCGCTATCTCGCAGGAACTGGTCGATGAGGTAGCCGTTAGAAGCGTGAAGCTGAATGCCATCGAATCCGGCGTCTATCGCATTGAGAGCTGCCTGCCGGAAATCTTGCACGACGCCAGCGATCTCATCCACCGATAGCGGTCGGGCGAGCTCGTAAGGTTTCTTGCCCTCATAGGTATGGGCATAATTTGGCGCGACTGTCGCGGATGCCGACACCGGTTGGCGGCCGCCTAAGAAGTCAGGATGAACGACTCGGCCCATCTGCCAGAGCTGCGCTATAATGCGGCCGCCACGCTGGTGAACTGCATCGGTGACGTTTCGCCATCCTAAGATCTGCTCGCGTGACCATAGGCCTGTCGCATTTGGCCAGCCAAGGCCGAGCTGATTGATACCGATCGCCTCGCTGATGATGAGGCCGGCGGATGCGCGTTGCGCGTAGTAGTCGGCCATGACGGGCGTCGGCAGGTGGTCCCTTGTGCCGCGGGCCCGCGTCATGGGCGCCATCAGGATACGGTTGGGCGCTTTGATGGCGCCGAGCTCGATAGGGTCGAACAGACTGGGCATGGATGTGATCTTTCAATTCGAGGCTCAAACGAGACGCGAGCCGCCATCGATGTTGAGCACAGCGCCGTTCATCCAGCCATTGGCCATCAGGAAGACGACGGCAGCACCTGCTTCTTCAGCAGTGCCGACCCGGTGTAGGGGCAGCTTCTGCGCGAGGGATTCGAGATAGGCGGCGCGGCCATCTCCCAGCGTCTTGGACAGGATCGGCGTGTCGATTGGGCCTGGCGATAGCGTGTTGACCCGGCGTGGTGCGAGTTCCACCGCAAGCCCGCGGGCAAAAGCCTCCATTGCGGCGGAAGCGGCAGCTAGGACAGCCGTGCCATAGGCGTTCGGTCGATCAGCCAGTGCCCCAGAGATGAAGGTGATGGAGGCATCCGCAGACAGGTTGTCGCCAAGTGTCCGCAAGATGTGGATGGCTGCCCAGATGCGCTCTTCGAAGGCTCTACGCAGGTAGGTCACGTCGGCCTCCAGCACCTTGCCGGCGACGAAGGTCCCGGCCAAAAGAACCAGGTGGTCGACGTGGCCGATATCTGAGAGCGCCATCTGAATTGCTTCAGGGCTGGTGACGTCGGCTGCACGCCAGCCTTCGAAGTCATGCTCCGCGGCAACAGTTCGAGAGCGCTCATGGTCGGAGCCGAGCACCGTGACGCGTGCGCCTGCACCTTTTGCTTCGATGGCCGCCGCAAGGCCGATGCCTGATGTGCCGCCGACGATGAGGACGCGTTTACCTTTGAGGGTATTTGAGTGGTTGAATTCAGTCATATCAGACATCTCGATCTCCATTTGGCGCCTTTTCTGGCGCGATGGAAACAAGGTAGACCGGGTAATCGATCTTGATAATCAGGCTCGAATTCGCTTTACTCCTTCCATAGTGGAACGAATTCAATTCGACAGACTAACCGGTGTTATCGCGTTTGCGCGGACAGCTTCGCTTGGCAGCTTTGCGGCAGCGGCGCGATCATTGGCAATTTCGCCGTCGGCGGTCAGCAAGAGCGTTCAGAGGCTTGAGCAGCAGTTCGGCATAAGCCTGTTCACACGAACGACCCGATCCCTCACGTTGACACCGGAGGGGCGGGATCTGCATGAGCGGGCATTGCGCTTATTGCGGGAAGCCGAGGACATCGAACAGGCTGCTGTGGCCGCGCGCGCCGAACCTTCGGGTTTTATGAAGGTGACTGCCCCGCTCCCGATCGGAGTCCATTTGATCGCGCCGGCGCTGCCCGCGTTCAGGCAAAGATATCCCAAGGTTATCGTCGACCTTCGTCTTGGAGACCGGTTCACCGATCTGGTCGAAGAAGGGATTGATGTTGCGATCCGCGTCGGAGAACCGGCAGACTCCCGCCTAGTCGCCAAGAAGTTGGCGCCGAATAGAATCTGCGCGTTCGCTTCACCCGCTTACCTTGCCGCTCGCGGCGTACCGCAAAAGCCAGAGGACCTCATCGACCACGACTGCGTGAACTTCCGCTATCAAAGCAGCGGCCAGACCCTGCGTTGGCCCTTCAAGATCGGCGACAAGGTTCTTGAGATCATTCCGAATGCGGTCACCATCCTGGACAACAGTGATGCTGTTGCATCTGTGGTTGCCGCCGGTGGCGGGATCGGCATTTCTCCTACATATATTGCGGCGCCGTTTTTGGAAAACGGCAGGCTCGTGCCGATCCTGAAAGAGTTTTCCGTCGACCGCAGCCATATCAGTGCCTACTGGCCCGAAAGCCGGCGCAGCAATCCAAACGTCAAGGCGTTCGTTGCCTTTCTGGCGGAGATCTTCCCAAACCCGACGCCTTGGGACGTGCGCTTCAAAGAAGCTGAATAAGGGAAGTGGCAGCGGACTTGGTTGCAATGCTCTTGAAGGAATCAGAACCAGCGACCCGCTGTTCAGCACTACCAAACTATTGAAAAATCTTGCTCCCGCTTGTCCACGAGCGGATCAAAGCGATTTGGGTTCAACGAGAGGAATACCATCCACTGCGTTGCGGACAGCGCTGCTCGCGTCTAAGGTGCAACCACATCCCCTCTCACACGAAAGCCGCACGTGACCACCTCCATTGTTCTCGGCAAAGACCTTCCGCCCCTGCCCATGGATTTGCTCACGGCGAGAGATCATGGCGAAGTGTTGTTCATTGTCGGCGCCGGAGCCTCTTACCCGGCCCCCTCCTCACTTCCGGATTTCGGCGGTTTGGTCGCAGACATCTACGCGGAAGTAGATCCCGCGATGAGCAGACCACTCGCGGCCGTGCAGAAGAAGGGCGGCCCTAGCTGGGACACCGTGCCGGATCTTCTAACCCACCAACAGCGCACGGAGCTAAAGTTTTTTGCGCAACACGAATATGATGTTGTTCTTGGCATGCTGGAGCGTCGCATTGATGGCGACCCGAGCAAAGCCAGTACGCTTCGGCGGGCAGCGCAGACGGTGCTAGACCGGACGGTCGAGCCTAACCCCCTGCACTCGGCCCTCGTGCGTCTTGGTCAACGCTTCGGCCAGACGCTGCTAGTGACGACCAACTTCGATCGTCTTCTTAGCATAGCCGCTAGACGCGAAAGATATTCGGATTCCGCCTTTGCCCTCGGTGAGATTCCAAATCCCAGCCGAAACACTGAATTTGCAGGAATTCTGCACATCCACGGAATGCTGCCGCTCAAATCGCAAAGGGGCTCGGCGCTGATACTCACGGACCAGGACTTTGGCGACGCATATCTCAGGCGCCATATCGTCACATCCTTTCTCTACGACGCAGCCCGCATCTTTCACCTAGTTCTAGTCGGCTACAGCGCCAATGACTCCCCCGTGCGCTACCTACTGAACGCTATTGCCGCCGACGAGAGGCACTTCAATGACCTCAAGCCTCGTTACGCGTTCGTCGGTTGCGCACCGGGAGATGACCGCACGGCGATCGAATGGCAGTCGCGCGGTATTACGCCGATACCCTACGATCGAGCCAATAAACATAAGGCGTTGACTGAGGTATTGTCACGGTGGTCGGAGATCATCCCGGACAAGCGCAACACGGCGCGCGTGCAAACCTATCTGAAAACCGTCGCCAAGCTGGATCCTGATGGGCCAGACGGGGTCGCAGCCCAATCCTTCCTTCGATACTATATCAGCCGGTGCAACCCAAGCGAACAAGCAGAACTCGCGCGGCTCCTTGCCTCCTGCAAGGCATCACCGAAATGGCTCACGACGATGAACCAGGTGGTTCGCGATGCGCCGAGGAGACGTTAGGTGAGAGCACCGCGATTGTCGGATAACGATGCAATCATCGCGCAGAACACGCGCGTGTTTGCGATGGAACGTCTCGAAGACCGCGAATTCCTCGAATGGGCGCTCGCGTTGCGGTACGATCAGCTGGCGGAACGCGCTGCCCTCAAGGACCTTCTCGAGTTCCGCGTCGCAGATGTTGCAGAACCATACAGGCAGGCTTGGGTTTACCTACTCGAGTATTGGGACGATTCAACGACTGACGGTGCATATGATCGGCTGCTTCTTAAACGAGAACTGAAATCAGGCGCCTCTCCATCTCAAATAATCAAGCTCATTGCCGAAGCTGTTCGGCCGCGGATAAAAGTCCAGAGCGGCCAAAAATACGAAGCGTTCGGCCGCAAGCGCGCAAAGCATCCCAAAACCGTAGGAGATATCTTCTGGGTTTCGATTGATGGCGGGGAGCGGCTTACCCCCGAAGAGATTGGTTTGGCGGAGATCAACGACCGCGACTTTCTCTTCGAGCTGGCGACCGCGCTAAACGCTGTTCTGCTCACTGGGCTTAACCAAGCGCGGCGGATCGGGATGATTGCTAGCGATGCGGACTCGACGGTCTGGCTCGTTCATCGCGTCTATTTCGTGCCCGCGGGTCAGTTTGCTGAAGGAGGAGGAGAACCGGACCGCTACGGCAAAGGCTTTGCACCGACCACAAAGCTGCTTTACGCGGTTTTCGAACGCTTGGGCGAGATTGATCGTCCAGCTGCACTGCGGGTAATGACAGTCTGGGATGCCGATCGCTGGAAATTGTACAAGCGGCTTTGGGCAGCTGCTGCCCGAGATGAAGCCCTCGTCAGCGCCACCGAGGTCGGTCGATTCCTGGCTTCCTTGGACGATACCGAGTTCTGGTGGACGGATGCGTTTCCCGAGTTTGCGGAACTCCGTGCAGTCCGATGGTCTTCGCTTCCCGATGATGTGGTTGCGCCAATCGAGCGGCGGCTCGTCAATGGCGAACCGATTGCAAGACTGAAAAAGAGAATGGGAAAAGACAACGCCCAAAGAGCGGTTGCGCGCAGGAGCGTCACCGAATTGCAGCGAATTAAGGCTGGGGGTGGTCATCTTTCGATACCGACTGAAGCATGGCTAGCGAAGACTCTTCTTCAGCACCCCCGAGAAGGTGACGTGGCCTCCGTCACCGACGGCTTCAATCCTGGCGTTAGAACACTAATCGACGATCGAAGCGGCGATCCAACCTTTGGAGATGTTCCTTCTGCAAAACTTATTGACGAACTTGCGCGTCATCTGAGTGACGAAGGATGGGAAGGCAAAAGCCGCGCCGCTTCAGACTTCATTGGACGGAATCCTGATCTGATTCTTGATCTTCTTGCCAAAGCGCCGAAGTCGTTGGCTCGTGAAAAGGTGTGGCAGGCCTTCGGCTATGGTTTCAGGCCCTCCGATCTGAATGTTACGATCGACACGGCAAGCCCTGAAGATAAAGAGCTGATCCCCGTGGCCCTCAAAGCCTGTATCGAGATTGCCCGTCTAGACGAGGCGACGATCGAAAACGCGCTCCAGGGACTCACGTCCTGGATGTCGATCTGGGACCGGCTATTGAGTGGCGAGGACGATCTCATCCGGGCTTGGTTGGCTCTTTGGCCCATCGCAGTTAAAAAGACGAACCAAAACGCCGAAAGGAATGTTCCCCTGCGAGACCGCAGCTACTCTAGCGCTGTCGGCAATCTCGTTTCTGCTTTTATGCAAGCGTGCCCGAGCTTCAAGAAAGACACGAAACCGCTATCTGACTCACCATGGCGCGACGCGTTGGCCGGCATCGAACAGACGGAAGGCGAAGCGAAGCTACAGGCACAATATCAGTTGCTCAGCAGCTTCAATTACTACTGGGCGGCCGACGAAGTTTGGTCACGAGTGAACCTCCTTGAGCCTCTGATCTCGGCCGCTGGTGCGAGTATCGAACTCTGGCATGGTTTCGTCCATAGTCGCTTCCTGCCTCCGAAAAGCGTCCTGGAAGAGTTGGGACCGCACATGATCGCCGCGGCGGCAGGAGACGAATTGCTGGACGAAGCTCGGGGCTCGCTCAGCCAGCGGGTGGTGTTTTCGACGATCATTGATATGCGCGACGGCCAGAAGCTGACAATTCCCTCTCACCTGACGCAGCAGATGCTGCGTATCGGGGGAGATCCGGTACGAACCCGTGCGCTCGATGCGATGAAAAATTATCTCAAAGACGACAAGGCAGAGCCAAAGGATCCCGGTGAAAAGTTTGGGATAGTCAAGAAGCTCTTTCAGGAAGTTTGGCCAAAGGAATTGACGCTCTCATCTCCGACATTGTCGGACGCTTTCGCCGATTTCCCGGCGGCAGCCGGCGACAACTACGCTGAGGCCACCGAACTCATCCTGCCGTATCTTACACCATTTCAGTGTTGGTCGCTCTGGGATTACGGGATACTTGACCGCAGTGCTGATGAGCGAACAATCACGGGTGTAGATTCCGCAAGAGATGCGAGCGCTTTGCTATCAGTACTGGATAAAACGGTTGGTGCTGAGGATGGCGCAATTATCCCGAATGGACTCGATAAAGCCCTAAAGCATATCGCTTCGAAGAGCCCGCGTCTTGAGTCGGATATTCGGTTCCAAAGGTTGCTAACTCTATCCCGCCGGTAGATATTGGAAACGTTCGCGTCCGAACCAGAGATCTGGTGGCGACGGGTTGCAAACGGCTGCAACGCGGCGCGAGACGTCGGATCACATTTCTATCCAGAGGTGGTCAATCCTAATCGGCTGAAGGCCTGATCGACGAACATGCTTCGACTGCAATGCAGACACACGTTCAGGATCATAACTCTGGATCAACGCGAGTTTATCGTCTGCGGACCATCCGACCGTCGGCTCAGCGACGATGGCATCAATCCAAGCATCTATTTGCCGAACCCAGTGATGGACATCGCCTTCTTGAATGTAGCCTATCATTGCCGCCCGTGAGTGAGCTGCGCCGTGGTGACCCGCCTTGAAGCGTTGGACTCCGCCAGTGGAAGTGTACTGGCTGATCAGGTACTCGCGCTCATCACGATCGACGCCTGGTGGAGTTGGCAGCCGCTTGCACTCAATTGGAAGGAGCGTCTGATATTCGTTGTACTCACGCCCCGCTAACCAGATGATCTGGCCTCGCGGCGCGGCGACCAGATCAACCGCGCGTCTCGCATCAGTGTCGTCTGGCTCTTCACGGCGGAACTGAAGAATATCCCAGCCTGGAGAATGACGGGTCAGGCTGTTCAGTCTTGCGCACAGTTGTGCCGTCAATCGGGTCTCACCATGAACGGTTTCCCGCGCAGGATCATCTCGCCAGGCGGGTAATGCGGCAGCGATGAACTCAAGAAGGGACGAAAGCCACTCGCCGGTAACCTGAACGCCGGCATTAAGAGCGCCGGCTTGGCTTGAATACTCCCCGTTTTCGGCCAGCATATCAGAAACCTTGAGCCCTTAAATCGGCGAGCATATCGTCAGCGTCGCGCAACGCTACAGAACGTGTCCAAAACCGGTGACGGTCCGGCTTCAAAAGGAAGACGAAGTTGCGATCATAGAGCCTCATCACCCTCGCAATCGTAAGCCCGGACTGCCGGCGCTCATGCAATAACTCATCCAGCTTCAGATGAAGCTCTTCCGCGCCCGACCAATCGACGGCACCATCGCCGAAAGCATAGGCTTTGCAGATAGCTCCAGCCCAGTGATAGCTATGCAACGACCGCAGTGGATTGCGCCGATAGACGGCATTTACTTGCCCTGCCAAAATCTTATCGAACGAAACAAGGGCCTGCTCCGGAGCCCTGCGCATCAGGGCGGCGTCTGTCCCGCGACGAATGAAATCGCGCTGAAACTCAACGATATCCTCGGCAATGATCCGCTCATTTTCGCTTAGATCAAGGTCGTGATCAGCGGGATAGGGGAGAGACAGTATATCCGCGCTCAAAATCGCCGTGGCTCGCTGGACGAACAAGCTTGCACTCACGCCTGCAACGTAAGCTTTCAACACGACACGCTCTTTCTGTAGCCACGACTCGATCGCCCTCAGTTGGGACAAGTCGTTTCGGCCAGAAGCTATGCCGACGATACGATGCTTGTACGCGAGGTAATGACCTTCCCAAAGCCCGTGATGAAGGTCTTCGTTTTCTTTGATCAAGAGATAAGGCGGCGTAAATCTTCGCGCGGTTTTGGTATCCTTGATTGGCCGATCGGGAACAGTGACGATTGCCTCAGTGTCAATACCGTCCTCCGAGAGGGCCTCCGTCGGCAGGAGGGGTTTTCCCACCAGGTGATCAGCCGGCCTCGAGATCCCTTTCAGACCAGCAATGTAACCTTCACCGAAGTCCCATCCACGTTCAACTGCATAGTCGCGCAGCGTGGGGAACTTTCGCAACCGTTCAATCAAGACTCTCACGCGACTTCCGCCTAGCAGATTTGCGCGCCAGACATCGCCAGATGCACCGATGTCCGCATTCCTCAGCCAATGAAGATCGTAGTAATCAATATCAAAGCCCTGTTCAGCGGTGGCTCTGCCGTTACGGCGAAACACAGCATGTAGCAGCTTGCCGTCAGGGGTCGCCTCTTGCGCTTCAGCTAAAACCACAACGATTTTCGGATCCGCCTCGCCTTTTTTGAACAGTCCTCGAACCGAAACGAAATCCAGAATTTCTCGTACACGCCAATTCGCGAAAAAGCGTTTTCGGAACGAAGAAACGTTTTGATTGTAAAGAAATCCTGCTGGCTCAATCATCGCCAAGATGCCGCCGGGCCGCAAAGAAACCATCGCCTCATGCAGGAAAAGGTAGGCAAGTTGATTGTCAGCTAGAGCGCCGTATTGTTCACTGTAACGCTTGTACGCGCGCTTCGCACCGTCAGTGGTTAGAGAAGACTCAAACGGAGGGTTGCCAACAATTACGGCTACGTGGTCTGTGAGGAGACCTTTCTCTCGGGCCTCGAAGAAACAGCTTCCATGCAATGAGACACCGTTCAATTGCGGAAAAAGCTTGATGCTTGCTCGGATCTCCTCGGGGTCAAGCGCGTCGCATAAGCTCAGGCATAGGCTGAACGCAGCGAGCTCGACCGCGCCATCTTCTAAATCGATACCGTGTATACGAAGCAACAATTGTCGGAGTGTACCGACGTCTGGCTTTCTCCAGCCGTGGCGCGATCGCCAATGAAGGACAAGCCTCTTAAATGCTTCAACGAGAAAAACACCCGAGCCACATGCCGGATCGAGCAACACGCCGTCGCTCGCCATGAGCTCATCCAACCTATCCCAGCTGAGTGCCTCTTCAAGCATAAGCCGAACGAGTGCTGGCGGGGTGTATATAGAACTCGCGGCGTCTTTGACGAAGAGCTGATAGATATTGCTTATAAGCTCGACGGGTAGGTCTCGAAACGAATAGAGCCGCCAAAAATTGCCTTGCCCGTTCTCATCCTCGTATCCTTGCACAAGCTTCGCATAACGAGATAAGTCCACGCTTCTCTGCAGCGCAACGCGCTCCTCGTCCTGCAGTCGGAAGACATGTCCGTTAAACCGCGCCTCCAGCATCTCCAAGAGCTTTATTAAGGCTGGAGCGTCAGCCAGCACCTGAAAGAAATGCTCCGCGCCAGGAAGCACTTTCCCGAAATCATCGGGAAGCAAGACCGACCGTTCCTCCAAATATGCGATCAACAAGGTAAGGATAAGCAGCCGGCGGCGCAGCTGTGCATCGAGGAGATGGCTATCTGTGAGCTGACCAGCCAGCACCCGTACTCCAGCCACTAGCTTGCGATGTGCTGACTTTGTGGCCGAGAGCATTAACTCGCAAGCGTCAGGATCGTCCCAGATGGCGCCGTTGCGAATCCGTTTCGCATCCCACCAGATTTCCGCCGCGGTGATATCGGCACCCAACTGGAGCGTTCGGATAGGATTGCAAACGGGGACATCGTTCGGCCCCAAGAAGTCCGGCGCATGCGCGCACCTGAACAGCTGGATCACTCCAGGTCCAACCCGATACAGCAGTGGAACGCCCCCCCAGCTCCAAAGACGCTTATGGAGCTCAGCGAATTGCTTTTCGTCAGGATGATCTTTTGCGTCGAATATTAATGCTTGAGCGATAGAAGGACGGCCGTTTCGCTGCGCTTCGAAAAACACGGCCCGAGCACCGTAGCTGCGAGCACGCTCGATTACTGCGACGACCTCTGGCAGGTGACTCGTCGCGTCAAAGTCTCTGACAGCGACCAACCCATCAACGGGAGGGAGAGTGTCGTTTTCACCGATGGCAAAAAGCCACTCAGCCGACTTTGCAGCGGCTGCATCAGCGACCGGCGTCATGACCGCACCAAAAGTACGTCGCTGCGCGGTGTTTGGCGGAGACGATCAAGCACCTTTGCGCCTCATCTTGACCAGCTCGAACCCTTCTTTCAGGAGGTCCGTCATCGTTATTCCATGAGCAACGGCAAAGCCCTTGAACTCACGTTTGAAATCGTCGCTTACTTTGAAATTGAGAGACTTGCTATCCGCGTCAGCCACGTCGCGAACGTTATCTTTGTCTGCCTGAGCCAATCTTGAAACCTCATGCAAAGAGTTCGCGCAGTCATCGGATTAGATCAATATAATGATTTCCAGCTTTCCGACAAGCTGGATTTATTGAATTATGGAAAGGATGAAATAAAGATTTCTTTAGTGCGTGAACCATTGCCATTTTAGGTCACAAACAAAGCCAATTTCATATTGGCCCCTCGATAGGGCCATCAAACGATCCCCCACGCCCGAAACCTCCCCCTGCCCGTCATCTCCCTGAGGCCGAGTTCCAAAACAATCCGCCGCGCCGCCTGCGGCGTCACCTCGAGCGTCGTCGCCACCATCCCGGCCGACACCAACGGCTTCGCCATCACCAGCTCGACCAGTTCCGGCAGCTTCGACGAGGTCCGCCGCCCCGCCAGTTTTCGCTCGAACATCGTTTTCGCCAGCGTCAGCCGATCATGCTCTTTCATGCCGATCTCGGCGGCCGCCAGAAATCCGTGAGCGATAGCGAGCAGCCGGGTTTCCCGATCGCGATGCCGGCGTCGATCGACGGAAATGGTTTTGAGGCCGAGATTGATGGCCGCGAGATGGGCGCCGGTTGTAACGCCGGCCTGGCGCAGGATCGACGCGCCAAACAGTCTGCCAAGCCATGGCGCGTGCTGCAGGACGGAAAGCTCGTTCCAGGCATCGAGGGCGACGATCGCCTGCAGCGCCGCCGGGAAGTTTTCGGCCTGGCGCAGGACGCCGCGCCACTCGTTGAGCCGGGCATCCTCGTCCCAGTCGAGGTCATAGATGATCGGATCTTTTTCCGACGCGCTGCCACGGCCGGGCCGTGTTGCGTTTTCGATCGCAGCCTCGGATCGGGTGAGCACAGCATCAATGGCGGCATAGTCGACGCCGGGCAGATTTTCGACGTCGTCGGCGTCATCCCCCTCCCCTTCCCGATCGTCCGCGACGGTGCGCCGGATGGCACCGATCGTCTGCGCCTCTTCCGTGTCAGCCGTCGTGATCTCCGCGTTTTTCCGCAGCGAGCGGATGCCGTCGGCAGAGAACGCCCAATCCGGGGATTGGCCGGCGATCCGCCGACGAGTGCGCAGGACGTCGCGGGCGATTGTCAGCTCGTGGGTGGGTGTGCGAATATCCTTCGTGGCGTCGTGAAGAATGAGGTCTTCCAAGTGGACGAGCTCGCCGTCGATCCACAGCGATGCACAGGCATCGGTGAATTGGGTGCGTTCGACTAAGCCCTGGCCGACCGGCGAACGGGCGATGCGCTCATCCAGACGCGTAAGGGCGAGACCCGCCCGAAAAGCCGGCTCCATCAGGGCTGTCATACTGATTTTCGCGAGATCGTAAGCCATTGATATTATGGTAAACGATTTGCTAAGAGAACTCTATAGCAATATTGCAGTTCGTCACATGGTATGTTTGTGGGTTGGACTGATAACCATCGATAACATGCGTTTATTGATAGTCTATTTGAGATGTTGAGCGCCTATTGCATCACATATAATAAGATATTGAGATGCCGCGCTTTATTGGAATTGTCAGCCGTTTCGGTGTACTTACCCAAGCCTATGGAAAGGCTGGAACAAAGAAACTAATCTCGCCGCCCGTTGCTATTACGTCTCTATAGAAGCAGCCGAACGCTTTTTAAGCCAACGTAGGACGCGGATTTCCTCCTCGTCGAGCCACTGTTGGAACCGCTCGCTCCTGGTCTTCAGCTTAAGCACATCGCTCAGCATTCCAGCTTGAAAATCCTCGAACACCGCCGGATGTATATACGAGGAGCGACAGACCGAGCGAGTGTTGACGAGTTTCGAAGCGACTGCATCGATCGCCCCGTTAAGCTGGCGAGCAAGGTCGCGCTTGGTCGCTGCGACCTCAAGCGAAGCAAGAGCTTCAACCGCCATGCAGGTGGCACCCCATGTCCGGAATTGCTTTGAACTGAAGTCCTCGCCGGTAATTTCGCGGATATATGAATTTACGTCGTGCGAAGAAATCGGTCTGCATCCGCCCTCATCGCAAACATATTGAAAGAGGTGTTGGCCGGGCAACTCCTGGAGCTTTCGCACGACGTTGGCAATGCGACGATCGCTATGAGCAAGGTTCCATTCCTTGCCCGACTTCCCTTTAAAGCGGAACCTAAGGCTGCCACCTTCGACCTTCACATGGCGATTGCGCAGAGTCGTCAGACCATATGACTTGTTCGCCTCGGCATACGCGGCGTTACCGACGCGGATGTACAGGTTGTCGAGCATCCACACCACGGTAGCCAAGGCTTTATTCATTGTCAGGCCGCGAGAGCGTAAATCTATCTCAACACGCTCACGCAGATCTGGCAGGCGATCGGCAAAGTCGGTGAGCCGTTCGAACTTGGCTCTTCCCCGATGCGCGTGCCAGTCGGAGTGGTAACGATACTGGCGACGGCCTCGCGCGTCCTTGCCGATCGCCTGGAGGTGAGAGAACGGGTTGGTCGAAATGATGACATCGGTATAGGCTGGCGGTACCGCCAAGGCATTCAATCGAGAGATCTCGGCAGCTTCCGTGATCCGTCGGCCGTCCGGTCGATAGTACATGAAACCTCTGGCGCCCAACTTGCGGGTGATGCCGGTCTCTAATCCAGGAACGTACACCAGGCCTGATGCCAGCTTGGCTTCCACGGCGATCGTGTCGATTTCAGTGAGGGTCTGGTTCATTTCGCCATAACTCCCAGAAATTTATGCTGTTCCTTCACGCAGCCTAATCTCTGCCATCACTGTCATTTTCGCTTCGGCGATTTGCTACCGCTTCAGATGGAAATCAACCAGCGTCAGCGCGTTTTCGATCGCTGCCCCGGAGGCGGTATTGTCGAACACGCACCAGCTATCCGCCGCCAACAGGTCTGAGAACGGCTTGATCTCCTCGTCGGCGTAGCTCGAGTAATAGATCTTCGGCTTGCCGTGGAGACGGACGTATTTTGGCGGTGTGTCAAAATCTTTCGTCGGCCACACCGGCGCCGGATCCGCAAGAACCCGATTGATCGCGTAGCTCTTTAGCAGATCCAGCGCCTCGGCCGACGCCCAGCTCTTGTGTCGTACCTCAATGACGATCGGTCCGTCATCGGCCTTCCGTACTGTATTAAACGCACTGTCCAGCGCGTCCGCGTCGAAGGCCAGCGACGGCGGCAACTGGCAAAGCAGAGGTCCTCTTTTCGTTCCGAGCGGCGTGATATCTTCAAGGAACGTGCCGAACGGCTCGGCGATGTCTTTCATCGCGCGGGTGTGAGTGATCTCCTTGGGAATCTTGACCGCGAACCGAAAGCTGTCCGGCACGGATTCCGCCCACCGCGCGAAGGTCGATGCCTTGTGCCGACGGTAGAAGGTGGAATTGATTTCGACGCCGTCGAACACCGATGCATATGGGGTGAGGCGATCTCCTTCCTGCGCAAACCGGTCGGCCACCTTTTTGGGAATGGACCAGGCGGCGGTGGCAATGATCGGCAATCGTCTTCTCCTCGACTTGCGAATTCGCAAGCGAACGAAGGGCCGATACCGGAGTTCCGTGAGCCGATCGAGTAGAAAGCGGAACCATCAGCGACAAAAGAACGTTTGGAGAACGAATCTAGGAGGCACTTATGACTGACAACCCGAAAACCGATACCTCTTCCAACACGCAGAAAGACCCGGACGACTGGGTCAGCGGCGACGAGCCGATGACCGGGGCGCAGCGCTCCTATCTCAAGACCCTGTCGGAGCAGGCACACCAGCCCGACGCCTACGCTGAGGATTTGACCAAGGCAGAAGCCTCGAAGCGCATCGACGAACTCAAGCAGTCGCTTGACCTGGAATGACGCATCAACCGGTGGCACATCAAACTCCAGCGGTGGACGTCCCATACGGAACTTTTGTGCGCTGCAGCACTTATGGTTGGTCAACCGTAAAAGGACGCGACCATGTCAGACCTGAAGCTTGGTGAACCGATCCCGACAGGCATTCCCGGCAATGAACCGGTCAACAGCGCAGAAGTGCAAGACGCCACCGAGGCGGTGGTACGGCCGTTCGAGCGGTCTATCGGCAGCATGACGGCCGCCTACTCCGACAGCCCGTTATTCGATCAATTACTGCTGTTCCCGATGAAGCTCGGCCTGTCGATGGCACTTGCCTCGACGGCGATGCTCGTCAGCCCGATTGCGATAACAAAACGGCTGCAAACGACGGGCATTACTCAATAAAGGACATTTCTTCGTCCGTTTCGTTCTCGCCGCCTTCCGAGGCGGCGATTTCGTTTTGAACCGCATGTCGGCTCAGCAGGCCGGCATCCTCCAGCGCTTCGATGTTCGGCAGGTCGCGCAACGTCTCCATGCCGAAGGCCGAGAGGAAGTGCGGCGTGGTCACGTAGGTATAAGGTGCGCCCGGAGTCGGACTACGCGGCCCGGAGCCGATGAACCCCGCGCCGCGCAGATTGCCGATGACGTCGCGGCTGACTTCCTTGCCAAAAATCTTCGACAGTTCGCCGCGGGTGACGGGTTGGAAATATCCCACCGCCATTATCACCATCGCCTCGAACTCGGAAAGGGCTGCTGTCCCTCCCCGCGTCGGCGCCGACGAGGCGCGGATTGTCTCGGCGAACCGTGGCCGGGTCCGATGCTGCCAGCTTCCGGCGACCGACACCAGTTCGTAGGGCCGGTCTCGTAATTCCTCGATCAGATCGTCGATCAGCAGATCGGTGCTGCATTCCTTTCCCACCAACCGCGCCAGCGTCTCGCGGCTGACCGGTTCCGCCGAGGCAAAGATCACCGCCTCGATCCGCATCATCCATTCCCGCCAGCGCATTTCTGGCGGCAGGTCTTCCAGTTCCCGATCGTACAGGATCTCTTGCTGTCGCTCTTTCGCATGACGCCGGTTGGCTTTGACTGTGCTCACTTCGGCCATGGTCACAACCCGAATATTCGGAAGGAGAAACGGCCGGAGAGTTCTTGTACAGCATCAAAACTCTCGAGCCGATCGAACAGCCGGTTGGCCGCCCAGCGAGACAGATTGCTGCCCGGCGCGGACGCCGGCACGGCATCGTCGGTCAGCAGCCTCCGGATGACCGGATCGGCGCCCTTGGTACGCACCTTCGGCGCCACGGCCAGCAACCGCGCGGCGTGGCGGTCGATGTCCACTGCAGACCGTAGCGCGGCCTCAACGCCGTCCACCAATGCCAGGCAGATTGCTTTCGGATAGGCCGGCTCGCATGGCCGGACGCGACCGCGGCCACCGATGGTGCGGAACGCCGGGCCAAACCGCTCGGACAACAGCAGCGGCACGGGTTTCGGCCAGTTCAGCTTTTTCGCCAGCACGAGTTCGGCGAGGCTAAGGGCCATTACCTCGGCGTCCGGGCGAACGGCAGAGATCGCCGTTATCAGGTCCGCCACCGCGAAGGGTGCTGCTCGCCCGGACTGATTTGCAGAATCGACGATCTCGGGGATCGACGCAAGGCTGTCGTCCCACTTCATCCCCAGCAGCGCGGCAAGCTCCTCAACGAAGGGTGTGGTGATTGTCCCAGATCGGCGCGCCAGCATTCGTATGGCCAGAAGCAGCTTGCCGGCCGGACCGGGATCGTCGCCGGGTGCGGTCAGCAGGATAGCATCACGCAACGCGTGTTCGTCCTCGCTGCGGCCGAGCATTTTGGCGGCGACAGCGGCGGATTTGAGGGCGAGGCGATCGCGCCAGCAGCCGATCCACGGCGGGTCTGCACGGATCAGATCGTCAAGTGATTTCAGGCCGATACCAGCTGCAAAGGCGGCGTCGGATTCCGTGATGTCGTGAGTTCGCGGCCGCGTCCAGCTTGGCAGACGAGACGACCACATCGGGGTCGGTGGAGCGGTAACGGCAAGCGAATCCATGCGTGGGAGCATAAATCGCGGGCGCGGTTTATACCAGCAATATCGAGCTCAACCGCACGGCATGTCGGCGACATAATATGTCCGATAATCTTGCATTATCGTTTATTTCTCTCTTTATAAAAGGAATGGCCCGAATCGTCGAGGAGAACAGCGATTTTCATGCTCTGGAGAGCTCCGCGCCGCCGTAGAGCGCGCCGGCGGCCCACGGCATTTCCACCGCCGTCGCCGCGGCCTCAACGCCCCCTCCCCTGCCGGCCCAGCTGCGGGACCTCACCGGGCGTGCCCGCGGCTACCTCGAGGCCGTCAGTTCCGCTAACAAGCGAAAAGCCTACACCTCCGACTGGAAGCACTTTTCCGCCTGGTGCCGGCGCCAGAATTTTTCGCCCCTCCCCCCCGGATCCGGCAGCCGTCGCGCTCTACATCACCGCTTGCGCCTCAGGCAGCACCGTTGGCACAGCCGGCCGCAGCAGCAAGCCCAACAGCGTTTCCACCATCGAGCGCCGCCTAGCCGCTATCGGCTGGAGCTGCGCGCAGCGCGGCATGCCGCCCGATCGCAAGGATCGCGCGATCGCCACCGTGATGACCGGCATCCGCAACAGGCACGCGGCCCCGCCCGCCAGAAGGAGGCGATCCTGCCGGAAGAGCTGATCGCCATGCTGGAGACGCTGGAGCGCGGCACGCTCCGGGGCCTGCGCGACCGGGCCATGCTGCTCACCGGCTTTGCCGGCGGCCTGCGCCGCACCGAGATCACCGGGCTCGACCTTGGCCGCGACCAGACCGAGGACGGCCGCGGCTGGATCGAGATCTTCGACAAGGGCGTATTGGTGACGCTGCGGGGAAAAACCGGCTGGCGCGAGGTCGAGATCGGCCGCGGCTCGTCGGACGCCACCTGCCCCGTTGCGGCGCTCGAAACATGGATCCGCTTCGCGCGCATCGCCAAGGGTCCCTTCTTCCGCCGCGTCACCGGCCAGGGCAAGGCAGTCGGCCTGGACCGGCTGAACGACCAGGAGGTCGCCCGCCTCGTCAAGAAGACAGCACTCGCCGCCGGCGTGCGCGCCGTCCTTCCCAACGGCGAGCGGGTCCTGCTGTTCGCGGGCCACTCGCTCCGCGCAGGTCTTGCCTCTTCGGCCGAGATCGAGGAACGTTACGTTCAGAAGCAGCTGGGCCATGCATCGGCCGAGATGACGCGTAAATATCAGCGCCGGCGTGACCGCTTTCGCACCAATCTCACCAAGGCGTCGGGGCTCTGATCGATAGCCGGCTGAGTGCTCCGACAATCAATTGCTCTCATCCCCTGCTTCAGGCCGTCTCTCTCGGCAGCGTATCTTCAAACCGCTCATGCTGCGGACCATCGAGGACAACGGCTTCGATGTTCTCGCAGGACCTGACCTGAAGACGCAGAGGGATATTGTTGCCAGGCCCGATCTGGTTCATCAGCCAACCGAGACAGTGCGCTTCCTCTCCCGGCGGATGCTCATGGCACGCCATGGCGCGGCCCGTGCCGACCAACGATCCGGGCGCCGCGATGGTGCTGGCGAGAGAGCGATGCAGCGCCTCGCTGTAGCCGTCCGGAATATCGTGCGGGTCCGTGGAAACCTTCCAGGGACATTTCGCACATTGCCTGACGCGCTTCAGTTTCCAGTTCATCCCAATGACAATCCTTCGTGCATGGCCCGATTTACAGCCATGCGGCTTCGTCCAAGTTAATTCGACCGCAAAAGGGGATCACGCGGCTCCCCTCCCCTACTCCAAGGCGGGACGGATCGGGTGTAATTCGGTAGCAAATTTTGAGCTTGATGCTTCAATTGAAATCGGGAAGTCAAACCGAAAGACGTTTACAAACGATCGGTGATCAGCGTGCGCAGCCTTTGAACAAAGGCTGCGCAGATCTCGGGATATGCCGATAAAAGCCGCCCGATCGTCTTAGGCGACCTATGAAGTGCGGCTTGTTGCCAGGCACCTGGGCGCTCTTTAAGGCGGGTGCTCGCGAAGGCTATCTCTCGGCCATTGCCGGTGCTGCCTATCGGGACGGAGCATCGGTCGTTGCGCTCGCTCAAGCCTCCATGGCCGGAGCAACCGATCTTGTTCAAGGAAGTCCAAGACCGCTGAGCAGCCCGGCGGCGGAGCTAGCCGCTGCAGTCGATGTGGTGCCGCGAAAGTCCGAAATCCTACTACAAAATCGCCAACACTGAGTTGTCAGAGATAATCTTATCGCAAAAAATCAGACTTGGGCTGCTGACTTTTGCGGCACCCCGGATAGCGCACGCCGCTTGCTGAAAACCGCAATGGCGGAACATACACCGGCGAACTGCATCGTCGCCCCGATCGCCTCGGCAGGAGTTGGAAACCGGCCCTCGAATATGAAACCATAAGCGAGGCCGAAGACGGTTTCGGCCACGATGAGCTGGGCAGCAAGCGCCAGCGGCAGGCGATGTGAAGCTATCACCCAGCACCAGGTTGCAAACCACGAGCCCGCTAACCCCATCACCAGCGCCCATGCGACGAAGCGGGCGGTTTCCCAAGCAGACGCCGTGCTCACCAGATCGAACGAGGCCAGCGGCAACAGGAGAAGGCTTCCGATCGCCGCGCCAACGCCCTGCAGTCCTACCCATTGTAGGCCATCCGGCGGGGCGGTCGAGCGCATGACAGCGGCATTCGCCAGTCCATAGGCGATCCAGATAGTCAACGCTGCCGAACTGGCAAGAACGCCAAGTAGGATCGACGTCATATCCGCAACGTCGGCCACGCCGATCGTCGCGACGTTGACGATCACCACGCCGATCGCGATCAGCGCCAGGGGCAGCGTTAGTGCCGCCCATGGCGCG
Source organism: Shinella sp. GW835-FHT14H05 (assembly GCF_058793575.1). Taxonomy (NCBI): domain Bacteria; kingdom Pseudomonadati; phylum Pseudomonadota; class Alphaproteobacteria; order Hyphomicrobiales; family Rhizobiaceae; genus Shinella; species Shinella sp. GW835-FHT14H05. The sequence continues at coordinate 32,101 of NZ_JBXAFY010000027.1, forward strand.
GAGCGATCCCTGAGATTGGCGACGATTGCCAGGAACACCGGCATGGTGCCGATGATAACAGGCGGAACGGCCGCGCCCGCGAGTTCGACGGCAAACGCCGCACTGATGAAGTACCCAACATATCCTGCCCCGCCGAGGAGCAGCCCAATCAGAAGCCGTGAGGGCGCAAAGCCGGTTGGGCGGAACCGCCGATCGGCCATCAACAGCAGGCAGGCCAGCCCAAATATGCCATAGCGGGCGATCGTCAGATCCCATGCCGTGAACGGGGCGACGGCGCGCGGCGCGATAAACGTCAGCCCCCATAAGGCGCAAGTGGTGAGGCCGGCGATGATCCCAAGCAGCATCATTGTCTCCTATTGGAGCCATCATGCAATGCGTCCCGCCCCGATTTATATGGAAGGACAAGGGCAAATCGCGTAGATTTCCTGCCATGTCGAAGGCAAAAGCACCTCAGAACCTTCAAAGCACAAAATCAACGCTGGATCTGACGGATGCGCAGATTCTTGCCGCACTCGATTCCGATGCCCGTCTGTCGATGAGCGAGCTCGCGCGTCTGGTCGGGATGTCCGCTCCGAGCGTTTCGGAGCGCGTGCGCAGGCTCGAGTCCACCGGTGTCATTCGGGCCTTCACCGTCGACGTCGACACGCGCGCCATCGGCTACCAGATCAGGGCCATGGTGAGAATCCGGCCCCTACCCGGCAAACTCCACCTTGTCGAACGGCTCATTCAGGAGCGGCCGGAGTTTGTCGAATGCGACAAGATCACCGGCGATGATCCTTTCCTTGCCCGCCTCGTCGTCCATACGATCGAGCAGATGGACGATGTCCTTGAAGCGCTCTCGGAGCACGCGGTCACCAGCACTGCCGTCATCAAGGGAACGTCTGTCAAACGCCGCCTGCGGCCCCTGTAACGGAGACGAGACGCTGTGCGGCGTGGTTCCCCGCAATCGTACGATCAGTGTCGGCACGTCCCCTACCCTGCTCGAATCCCTGCATTTCGGTTTCAAACCAGCTGCAGGATTTACGAACCACTCTCGACCCTGTCCGGCGCTGATAGCGGTAGGCGCCGACCACCGCTGCCGCATGTCCAAGGCGGTGTCATGAGCGCGCCGGTTTGAGCTTCCCTGGCTGTAAGAACGCTGGGTGCCTGCACTATGGCAAGGCCGACGATGCAGTCATAAACCGCGGCATCCGCTCTCAGTAGACTAATCGCGTCCGAATCGTTCCGGGAATTGCGCGTAGGGCCTGAAGAATCTCGTCACTATTTGCGGAAATTCCTTCGACCTCGACCACCACATAGCCCGTGTCGCCATGCGTCTGAAGGAACTCAGCGACGATATTCAGCCCGCGCGACGCGAAGATCTCGTTGAGCTGGATGAGCATGCCGGGGCGGTTCTCATGCACGTGGATGAAGCGCGTGCCATTTGGGCGCTCGGGCAGCTGTACCTGCGGAAAGTTGACGGCGCCCATGGTCGAACCGATGTCGGAATACTCGACCAGCTTCCTAGAAACCTCCCCGCCGATGCGCTCCTGGGCTTCCTCAGTGGAGCCGCCAATATGCGGCGTCAGAATGACATTGCTCAAGCCTTGCAACGGCGTCTCAAAACGCTCGTTGTTCGATGCCGGCTCCTTGGGGAACACGTCCACGGCGGCACCCGCTAGATGCCCGTCTTTCAGCACTTTCGCAAGCGCATCGAGATCGACCACCGTGCCGCGAGAATTGTTGATGAAGATGGCTCCCTTCTTCATGCGGCGCAATTCGGTTTCGGTGATCATGTTATGCGTCGAGGGCGTTTCGGGCACGTGCATTGTCACATAGTCAGACATTTCGAGAAGCTCGCCGAGCGAAGCCATCGACTCCGAATTGCCCCGGCGCAGCCGATCGGAAAGATCGAAGTAGCGCACGACCATGCCCATGCTTTCGGCAAGCGCGCTGAGCTGCGATCCAATATTGCCGTAGCCGACAATGCCGAGCGTTTTGCCGCGGACCTCGCGGCTGCCGACAGCCGACTTCTCCCACCCGCCTTGATGCGCGGAAGCCGAGCGCGGAAAGATCTGCCGCGTCAGCATGATAATTTCGCCGATCACAAGCTCGGCCACCGATCGCGTGTTTGAATAAGGTGCATTGAACACTGGAATGCCGCGCCGCCGCGCTGCGTCCAAGTCGACTTGGTTCGTACCGACGGAAAAGCAGCCAACGGCGATCAATTTCCTCGCGGATTCGAAAATCTCGTCCGTCAGCTGCGTGCGGGAACGAATGCCGATGATATGAGCGTCGGCGATGTGACTCTTAAGATCCTTGTCGTCGAGCGCCTTCGGCAAATGAATGAGGTTAGTGTAGCCGGATGAAATAAAGTAGTCCACGGCGGTCTGGCTAATGCCTTCCAGCAGAAGGACGGAAATTCGGTCGCGCGGGAGAGAAAGCTGGCTGGTCACAAAAGTTGCTCCGATTTCCGAGATGCCGATGCGGCTTGGCCGGATAGGCTAATATCAACACGTTGATGCCACGAACAGATCTCAATGCGCTGCGGCTTTCCCCAAACGTAAACTCTTGGTAAGAGGGGACCACATCGGCTTCACGGTCCCTCCTTCCCGGAAGACAAGTGTTCAATGCCGATAAAGCATTGATTTTCCCGCAGCAGCAATGAAAATGGCGGCTGACAACTAGCCAATCGGCGATTGATCTCTGTGGAACGGCTCTGATCGTTGTACCTTACGGTAGACTCGAAATAGACCGCTGCTTCACGATCTTTTCACAGGACTTACTGAGCGTTCCGCAGCTCGAGCCAACCTCGTTCAAAAGGCACGCAAACCCTTCATCGATCGCCAGCTCGTTGTCTCCCTCCAGCGCGCTCGACAAGTTCGTTAGACATCGATGGAGGCGGAATTGCCTAACCAGATTGAGCGTGTCTAGCCCTCGATCCAGAAACCGGCTCATCTGGCCGCCCCATTCTCCTCCTAGCAGCTGCCCCGGGTTGAAGGACGAGGAACTGTCAGTTTCGACCGGGGTGTTGATCGAACGGGGCGTAGATCGTCTCGGTGGCGATGACGAGAATTTCTCCTGGCCCAACGCGCACTCGCCGGCTCGCGAAAATATAGGTTTCGCTCCCATGAAACACAGCCTTGATCAAGGGAGCGGCCGCCATGCGGCTCTCCGTCAAGCCGTTTCGTCCGCATGCGGACCGCTTGCGGTCCGATTCTAAACCGGCCGAACTAGGTACATTTCTCCTCGTCACTCGCTGACGAGACCTAGAACGTCTCGCACGAGACATCCACCGATACCAGGGCTCACCTCATTTGATGTTTCAGCAACTTTCGCGCTTTGCCCCAGTTAGTCGCGACTAACATCCAAGGGTTCCAAGGGTATTGCTCCGTTGATCGGCTGACGTGGCAAACGATATATTGCTCCACGCAGATCATTGCACCTGCCCTTAAACCAGACTGTGGCTCGCCATGGCAATCCGAGGTTTGATGCGCCGCGAACACCTTTAGATCTAGATATTTCCCGGCAAAACGCCTCCTCAGACCGCCGCTGCCTTCGGTGCAAAGAGAGCGGAATTGCGCCCTCCAGAATTCCTCTATTGTTTCATGATGTTATTCAAGTTAGTCGCAACTAACGCCCCTATCCAACTTTCATACTTCTATCGCTTCCGCCGCGGAGGAGCGCCATAATCACCGGACCAAGAGAAAACTCGCCTCGTGCCGCGCGCCGGGTTAGATCGCGAAGATACCCGCCGGCTGAGCTGATCAGATGTGCGCGCTCCAGAATGCAACTCACCGCAACGGCCGCATTTTCGGCTCCCATGATTTCGCACGCATCCTGATAGGCGGATGGACTGATCCCCAGCATGGATCGCACTACCACGGCGGCCGACATCAGCTCGCGCCAACCTCCAACACTCCCGCCAGGCCCGTAGTCGGCAATCTGCGGGCATGCCTTCAATACCACACCAAGCGGGAAGGCCTTTACCGGTTCCCTCGCCGTCGTCCTATCAGGCTTTATCGACGTCGCGCCCAGCTCCTTTTCGGAGCTAGGTTCAAGTTCATTAAAGGATTCGGATTTTGAATTCTGTATGTGCTGCTCACTATGAGCATCATTGGTGCTACGAAGTTGCGAATTCTGCTGCGTATCCAATTGGTTGAGGACCTCTTCGCGCAGAAGCTCCATCTCATCGAGAATCTTCGCGACGTCCGCCATATTGGGAACCCGAGGGATCCGCCCAACAAGGTCCAAATACATCGCCTCTATCGCCGTCCAGTCACCGTCTGCGCCCTCTTCCATCGCTGCTGAAATCAGCTTCCGGACGTCTCGGCGGCAGATCGTCAAGTTTTCCTTTGCTCTCCTGAAGGCAGCCCGCGCCGCTACCACCTTCTGTGCGACGAGTGCCAGTTCCTCGGATCTGCCAAGGATCGGCGAGAGGTCGAAACCAAACGCATTTTCGATCTCGCCGGCACCGTTCTTACGCGCGTAACGTTTGCCGTTGGCGCTGTCCTTCCGGACGATCAGCCCGGCGTCCACCAGCATGGCCAAGTGGCGGCGCAGGGTCGCTCCCGCCATACCATGAGCCCGCAGGACCAATTGTGCGTTTGACGGGAAGACGACCAACTGTGCGCCCTGGCGCAATTCGTTTTCTGGATAGAAGCTCAGCAGCGCATCCAGGACAGCGAGGCTGTTGGACTGCAGACCAAGTTCTTCTCGGGCTTCGGAAGCGTCCCGAAAGACCTTCCATTTGTCGACCGATTTGCCAGCCTTGATCTCATTTGTTGCGATCTGTCGCTTCACGAGGGCAAGCGTCATCGGCCGCCGCCCGAAGGGCGTCGTCACACTTCCTGTCTGCATCGTCTTTCACCTTTCAAAAGGCAAAAGAAATCAGCTCACCAAATCGGTGCCTAGACTCTTGACGAATAACCGTGGAAGTGCGATTCTCAGGTTGCTTAGATCTGAAAGAGGTTTCCACGACGGCGACGTTTTGGGGGCCTTTTTCTTTTTCCGCTTAGTCTCCGTTACTCAATTTATCATTCGCGCCGCTCTTCAAGCGATGCTCCTCAAACAGCGCTGGCAATCGTTCGAGAACAAACGCCGCGAATTCAGGCATCGCGCGTCGATCGATCGAAATGTCCAATCTAGCTTTGCTTTTCGTCACCTGAGCCAAGCGAACGCCCGTGGGCGTCGTTAGGATATCTGGAAGCCCTCGCTTTGCCGATGAGGGTCTAAGGTCGGCGACAAGAGCTCTGAAACGGTCGGATGAGGGGAGGGCTTTGGCCTCCGCCGATTGCAAGAAACTCGATGCGTGTTCAAGGTCACTGTCCTGCCCGAGAAGATCGGCGAGGCCCACCCAGCTTTTCAGTCCGACACCGGGCGCGGGACCGATCGCGTCGACGATATTCGTGGGAATGCGCGTCACAACTGAAAGCATGTTCGAGAGGTCGCTCTTGTAGACGGACAAAGCGGCCATCACCACGTCTCTCGAAAATTGCTCGTTCAGCCGTGCGGCAAAACGCGCCTTTTCGATGAAGGTAAGATCCTGGCGTTCATTGTTCTCTTGGCCCTGGGCAATGACAAGTTGCTCGTCGGTCAGGTCCCTGACAACTGCCTTGACGGGACGGGCTAATTCCGTGACCGCGCGCAAACGACGGTGTCCGAAGGCAACCTGGTATCGGCCCGGCGTATCCGGATGCGGGCGCACAAGGATAGGGATCTGCTGGCCCTGTTCGCGGATAGCCTCGACGAGACCGTCGATGTCGTGAAGCATGCGGTCCTGAACGAAAGAAGGATCGATCGTGTCGGTGTCTAGCTCGACAATGGTCTGGCCTTCTGAAAGGCGTTTTTCTATTTCCTCGGCGCGCTCAAACCGTGCCTTGCCCTCCGCAAAAGCGCCGCCGACCTGGCTGGTGAGACGAGACGATGCCGGCTGGGGTCCTTCAGCAGGGGAGGTACCGAGAAGCGGAAGAATGCGGCTCTTCGTCGGTCTTTCCACTGGCTCGCCGATGTCGGCCGTCGGTTTTGGTGCACGGAGGATATCCTTCCTGCTCATGGCTTGCGTCCCCATGCCTTCTTGATCAGCGACTCGATCTCGTCGTTGACATTGTTCATTGCTTCAAGCGCGCGGTCATAGGTAGCGCGCGTGAATTGTCCTCTTTCCACTTCAAAAAGGGTCTGGTTCGTCAGTCCGGCATCCGAGACTGCTGTCGTCTTCAGCATCGGAAAATTGAGCACGTTTTCACCAAAAATTGCCCGGAGGTAACCAACCATCTGGTTTTGTGGTCCGTCGCTAGGCTCGAAACGGGTCACTAGATAGCGCATCCAGTTGTAATCGAAGCGCGCGCCGTGGGAGGAGATTTCCCTAAGCAAGTCCGATGTCATCGAAAGGAACTGGTTCATGGACATGACATCGAGCATCTGCGGATGCACAGTAATCAGGACTGACGTGGCCGCGGTCAGGGCGGAGAGCGTCAGGTAGCCGAGCTGTGGCGGGCAATCGACCACCACGACGTCGTAGTTAGGAGCGACTTGGTCAAGTACCTCGCTGATCCGATGGAAAAACATCGTGTCGCCGACCTTGCGCTTCATCAAAGCCCGCGGGGTATCGTGCTCAAACTCCATCAGTTCGAGGTTACCGGGAATCAAATGCAGGTCTGGGATATAGGTCGCCCGTACAATTTCGCCCATCGGGCGGGGGTCGTCATAGCGGATCGCGCCATAGAGCGTCTCGTTCGCATCGACGTCGGTTTCCGGCTGGGTGCCGAAAAGCGTCGAGAGACTTGCTTGCGGGTCGAGATCGATAGCGAGTACCCGATATCCGCGGAGAGCAAGATACTGGGCAAGATGAGCGGCGGTCGTCGTCTTGCCGGAGCCGCCCTTGAAATTCATGACGGAGATAATCTGGAGCGCTTCATCGTCGCGGCGGTGCGGGAGATAACGACGATTTCCACGCCCCACTTGGTCAAGGTGTTTGCGGATTTTGTGCATGTCTTCAACGGAATATGACCGCCGTCCGGTGGGGCTCGTGCTGACTTGCAAATCCTCTAGCTCATTGGCGAGCTGACGAAGGTAGACCTCTTTCACCCCGATCAGCTTTGCTGCTTCGGCCGGCTGAAACGTTCGGATCCCCTTTTCAGCTGTCGGGGGAAAAGTTGCGAGTTGATGCTCTTGCAGTTGCGCCGACAGAGACCGGGAATGGCGCTCAATCAAGCCCATCAGGTCCTCGTCCTTTGGTGGTAATTTTGCAGCGATTTTGGGCATGCCCGAGCCTGACTTCTTGAAATAGCGCTTCTGAGCGGAAATTCGCGATCAATCCGCTGCTTGCAATAAGCATCGATTCTAGAGGGCTGGCAAGCTATTTAGGGTTAACAAATCCTTAACGACGTCGCCCGCCAATATCAAGCGTCTGCCGTTTTCTCCTTTAAAAATAAGCAGTTATTGCATCTATGCCCTAAAATTCGGCTCTCATTGGTGCACTGGTATCTTTCCGACATCCGACAATGCGTCGGCAAATTTCGGTCTGACCAGTCACTTTCGAATCGAATCTAGCGTCCAAAATCTCTGAATCGGATATCTCGGAGCGCACACAGGGTTTTCATCCAAGAAATAGTTCCTCGGCCCGAAGTAGGGGTCGTCGCCCCTAGCCGCGGCGGCTTAAAATCTCTGTTAAGTAAAATCAGCCCTTTTCACTCACTGCAGCAGAACGCACAGCCTCAAACACCTGGGAAGCGAACTCAAATTGCCTGGCTGTCCCTCGACCCATCGAGTTTTTCCCCAGCGTCTCTGTCAGAACCCCACGCTTGACCAGAAAATCAATAGTTTCAATGACGCCACCGCGCGTCATACCTGTAAATTGCATTACATTTGATAGGGTTAGCTTCTCATGCGCCTGGTGCATCATATAGAGGATGTTGATCATTCCGATCTGTTTAATGCGCGATTGCGCGCTCTCATCGTCTAGGGGTTTGTCGAGGATTTCACGCACGGCGAAGACAGACAGTGCTTGTGTTTGCCATCGGTCACTCAATTTGCTTGCCATCGGTTTAACTATCTATTATTTGCATAGTATGAGCATTGGGGCGACACGATTCTTCGCGCCCCAACCAACGAAATTTCAATCGGAGGGTAGGGGGCATGAAGAGCCTTTTCTTTCGAACGGTCATAGCAGCGTTAGGGCTCGGTTCACTATATCTTAGTTCTGGACAAAGTGCTCGTGCCGACGAGTGGGGTTGCCAGGTTATCCTGTGCCTATCTAACCCCGGTGGCCCGACACAATACTCTGAGTGCCGTCCGCCTATCCAGAAACTGTGGAGATGGCTCGCCAAGGGTCGTTCTTTCCCGACCTGCAGCGGCGTTGGCTTCCAAAGCTCCCGCCCCCGATATGAACCCTACTATTGCAACGACGGCTACCGTCTTTCAGTGGGCTATGGTCCGAGCGGGCGCGACGGAACCTGCGTGTCGACGTCGATGCAGCCGGTAAGCGACAGTCTCTGCCGGCGAGACAGAGATAGTGCCGGCGGGAGCAACGGCTCCGTAATCTCGCCACGCTGGCAGCAAACCGATGGCCGCTACCAGTGCATGGCCTACACCACAAGCCGTCCTCTGGTCCGTGAGAAACCTCGATACATCGACGTGGCGATCGACGGCGTCGGCAAGCAGAGGGTTTGGTTCTAGGCATGCCCGTTTCATTTCTCGACCTTGCGCAGACCTGCGCACCCTTTGTTGCGTCCGAAACACTGGCTGGCGTCGTCAGCCTCGAGAGTCGGTTCGTGCCTCTCAACATTCGCATCAACAGCGGCCGTCCACTCAAGACACAGCCGGCGTCGAAGGCCGAGGCGATCAAGATCGCCACATCGCTGGCGGCCGAGCATTACGATATTCAGCTCGGTCTCGGCGGGATCGGGGTCGAAGAACTTGAAAGGCTGAACCTATCCATTTCCGACGCTTTCGATCTCTGCCTGAACCTGAAAGCCACGGCCACGCTGTTGGACGGCTACTACCGTCTTGCCGTCAAAGCCGGCGCAGATTCCGCCAGAGCCGAGCAAGTAATGCTTCAGTCGTACTACGGCCGTGATGATCCCTCGGTCGGCGCGATGGTTAACTACGACGACCAGGTTCGCCTCGAAATCAAGCGGCTCGGGCCAACCATGACCCGGTTGAAGATCAGCGATACGGAGGAGGGGAGGGGACCTCACGATCCCGCCGACCCCTCTGTGGTCGACGTCGTCGCGGAGGTCGTAGCCGAAAACTCCGAACAGGAAACCGCTTCGATCGCTGCTGGGCCCACATGGGACGTCTTCAAGAGCCGGCGCCGATCGTCCGTCCTGGTTTTTCAGAATAGCCAAATGGAGCAGAGTGAATGACCTTCCGTTCCCGTATCCGCCCGCTCGCCACCTCCTCCGTCATGGCGTTCGCCATGGTTGCGATGCTGGTCGAACCAGCCTTTGCGCAGGCCGCCGGCATTGAGACGATCCTGCAGAACGTCGTCGACCTGATGCAGGGTAACATTTTCCGGCTCATCGCCACCATCGCGGTGATCCTGATCGCCCTTGCCTGGATGTTTGGCTACATGGACCTGCGACGCGCAGGCTACTGGATCGTCGGCATCGGCGTGATCGCTGGTTCCTCGGAACTCGTCAGTACGATCATCGGGAGCTGATCCCATGGCAACCGCGCGACCGGAGCTCGAAGAAGACACGCTGTTCATCGCCTGCACGCGCCCGGCCATGATTGCGGGCGTCACGATGGAAGCCATGGGCATCAACGTCATGGCGACCACGGTCTTCTACCTCGCGGCGGGTTCGGTCGCCTATGCGCTCGTGGGCGTTGTCTTCCATTTCGTCTTCCGGGCGCTGGTGAAGCACGACCACAACATGTTCCGGATCCTCGTGGCCTGGGTGGAGACGCGCGGCCGGACTCGGAACGGCGCCTACTGGGGCGGGGCAACGCTTTCGCCGCTGAAGCTTGTTCGGCGCTTCAACGAAAGGGACCTTGGATATGCCTAGCGCCGCCATCCTCCGATCCCGCGAACTCACACCGGAGACCTTCATTCCCTATGTGCGTCATGTCGACGAAACCACCGTCGCGCTCGACTCCCGTACCCTAATGGTGATGATTGCCCTCGATGGCGTGTCGTTCGAGACCGCCGACGTCCTCGACCTCAATGCGCTCCATCGCGATCTGAACACGCTTTATCGTAACATCGCCGATGAACGGCTTGCCTTGTGGACCCATCTCATTCGTCGCCGGGATCGCGACTATCCGGGAGGAACGTTCGCAACGCCTTTCTCGGCCGCGCTCAACGAAAAGTATCGCGAGCGCATGGTACGCGAGGACCTGTTCCGTAACGACCTCTACCTGACTGTCCTCTGGTCGCCGACGCGCGATCCGGCCGAAAAGGCGGCGAAGCTGCTGTCCCGACTGCGGCAGCGAAGCCGTTCCGGCGTCGAACTCGATGAAGAGGCGCTGAAGCACCTTCAGGACAAGGTCGTTGACGTCACTGCCGGCTTGAAACGCTTCGAGCCGCGCGTGCTCTCCCTCTATGATCACAATGGACTCGTGTTTTCCGGGCCGAGCGAGGTTTTGCACCAACTGGTGGGCGGCCGGCGCGAGCCGGTCCCATTGACGGAAGGCCGGATCTCCTCGGCGGTCTATTCCGATCGTGTCATCATCGGCCGCGAGACGATCGAGATCCGACATGAGTCTGAGAGCCGGTTTGCCGGCATGCTGAGCATCAAGGAATATCCTGCCCGTACCAGGACGGGGATGCTGGATGGCGTGATGACCAGTCCATTTGAACTGATCCTGTCGCAATCCTTCTGCTTTGCCTCGAAGGCAGACGCCCGCGTCATCATGGGCCGCAAGCAGAACCAGTTGGTCAGCAGCGGCGACAAAGCGGCCTCGCAGATCGACGAACTCGATGATGCGATGGACGATCTGGAATCGAACCGCTTCGTGCTCGGCGAACATCACCTCACGCTCGCCGTCTTCGCCGCCTCGGTCAAGGAATTGACGGACAACCTTGCGAAGGCTCGCGCCAGCCTGACAAACGGCGGCGCGGTCGTGGCGCGTGAGGATCTCGGGCTCGAGGCCGCCTGGTGGGCACAATTGCCGGGCAATTTCCGCTACCGCGCGCGATCGGGAGCAATAACCTCGCGCAACTTCGCGGCGCTTTCACCTTTCCATTCCTATCCGATCGGACAGAAGGACGGCAACGAGTGGGGACCGGCCGTCGCTTTGTTGAAGACGGCGTCCGGATCACCCTACTACTTCAATTTTCATTATGGCGATCTCGGCAACACCTTTATGTGCGGCCCATCCGGCGCCGGCAAGACGGTGATCGTGAACTTCATGCTGTCGCAGCTCGAAAAACACGACCCGCATGTGGTGTTCTTCGATAAAGACCGCGGCGCGGACGCTTACGTCCGCGCCACCGGCGGCACCTACCTGCCTCTCAAAAATGGCACGCCCACCGGCTGCGCTCCCCTCAAGGCCCTCGACCTCACACCGGAGAACAAGGTCTTCCTGACCCGTTGGGTCGGCAAGCTTGTCGGTTCGGGCACGCGTGAACTGAGCGTCACCGAGCTCCGCGATATCGCCGGCGCCATCGACGGGCTTTCCGATCTGCCGACAGAGCAGAGGACGGTTGGCGCACTGCGGACATTCCTCAATAACACTGATCCCGAAGGGATCGCCGCCAGGCTCCGCCGGTGGGAGAGGGGAGGGCCGCTCGGCTGGGTCTTCGACAATGTCATCGAGGATATCGGCTTCGGCGATTTCGGGGGCGCCGGCAAGTTCATCGGCTACGACATGACGGACTTCCTCGACAATGAGGAAATCCGCACTCCGCTGATGGCCTATCTCTTCCACCGCGTCGAGCAGATGATCGACGGCCGCCGGATCATCATCGTCATCGACGAATTCTGGAAAGCGCTGCAGGACGAAGGCTTCCGTGACCTCGCGCAGAACAAGCTGAAGACCATCCGCAAGCAGAACGGGCTGATGCTGTTTGCCACACAGAGTCCGCGCGACGCGCTGATCTCGCCGATCGCGCATACGATCATCGAGCAATGCCCGACGCAAATCTTCCTGCCGAACTCCCGCGGCAACCATGCCGACTATGTGGAGGGGTTCAAGCTCACGGATCGCGAATACGAGTTGATTGCGCGAGAACTCTCCGTCGAGAGCCGGCGGTTCGTGTTGAAGCAGGGACATAACAGCGTCGTCGCTGAGCTGAATCTCAACGGCTTCGACGACGAACTCGCGATCCTTTCCGGCCGAACGGCCAATGTCGAGCTGCTCGACGCGATCCGCGCCGAAGTCGGCAACGATCCGAAGGACTGGCTTCCCGTTTTCCAAGCAAGAAGGAGTGCGAGCTGATGGCATCCTATCGACTTTATGGCGCGGCGCTTGCTGCTGCGCTCGCCCTCTCCGCCGGCGGCGCGGCAGGGCAGGGGATCCCGGTCATCGACCAGACGGCGATTCTGAAGCACATCGAAAGCATCGCGCAGCTGAAATCCCAGCTCGACGCGTTGCATCAGCAGATCGAACAGGCCCAGCAACTCTACGGCTCGCTCAACAAGCTGACCGATATGGCTGACGTCGCGAGCGTGCTCAACGATCCAGCTATCCGCAACGCGCTGCCCGCCGATTTCGCCGCCATTGAGGGATTGCTGAAAGGCGACGGAACCGGCGTGTTCAAGGATTCCGCCTCGAAGTTCCTGGAGGGCAACTCCACTTATCGCACCGACGCCGACGATTTCTACGCCAAGGAACTTGCGCGCGTGCAAAACAAGAACGCGGGCCAGATGAGCCTCGGGCAGCAGATCTACGACACTGCAACGAAGCGCATCGACGGGATCGACCAGCTTCGCGAGAAGATTTCGACGGCAAGCGACGCCAAGGAAATCGCCGATCTTCAGGCACGGTTGCAAGCCGAGCAGGCTTTTCTCCAGACCGACGTGTTGCGGATGGAAGGTCTTCGCATGGTGCAACAGGCGCAGAACCAGGTCGACGAACAGCGCAAGGCAGAGGATTGGCGCCAGCGTATGGATGCGATGAAAGCGGCGCTGCAATGAGGCGATCTCCCATCCTTGCCGCGCTCCTTCTCATCGCGGCCTGCTCCGAGAAGACCGAGCAATCTTATACCGTCGACCATCTGATCGCCGACGATGGATTGCTGTCTCGTATCATGGCCGAGTGCCGGAACAACCCGGGCGAGCTAAGAGAGACGGCAAACTGCCAGAACGCAGAAGCGGCCGACGGCAAGCTCCGCCTTGAGAAGATGCGCAAGGCGTTGGGAGAAGACTGAAGCCTATGTATCAGGTCTTCGAGTTCATCGACGGACAGTTCAAGACACCGTTGGAGACCTTCGTCTCGGAAGGAACGTCGAACATCGCCGAGTGGGTGACCGGTCCGCTGACGGCAGCCGTGACGCTTTACGTGGTGCTGTATGGCTATCTTGTGCTGCGAGGCTCCGTTCAGGATCCGGTCCTGGAATTCGCATTCCGCGCGATCAAGCTCGCGATCATCGTCATGCTGGTGAAAAACGCCGGCGAGTATCAGACCTACGTCACGAACGTCTTTTTCAACGTCCTGCCGCACGAGATTGCATCCGCGCTGAACACCGGTGCGGCGCCGAGCGCCAGCACGTTCGATGGTCTGCTCGACAAGGGGCAGGCTTCGGCCACCGACATCTGGTCACGGGCATCTTGGCCGGTCGATATCGTCACTGGCGTCGGCGGCATGATGGTAATCGGTGTCAGCTTTCTGGTCGCCGGCATCGGCTATGTCGTCTCGCTTTACGCACGGCTGGCACTCGCCATCGTGCTGGCGATCGGCCCGATCTTCATCGCCCTCGCCATGTTCCAGTCGACGCGCCGCTTCACCGAGGCCTGGATCGGGCAGCTCGCTAACTTCGTTATCCTTCAGGTGCTTGTCGTGGCTGTTGGCGCGCTGCTCATCTCGTGCCTGGATTCCACCTTCACGGCAATCGATTCCTATACCGACGTACTTATGCGCCCGATCGCCCTCTGCGCCATCGGCATCGCTGCTCTCTACGTTTTCTATCAGCTGCCGGGAATCGCTTCGGCCCTTGCATCGGGCGGGGCGTCCCTAGCCTACGGCTATGGCGCTGCGCGGGATGCGCATGAGGGAATGCTCGCGCGAGGAACCCGATACACAGGCCGGATGATCGGTCGCGGCGCGCGCTTCGCCGGCAGCGCTTTCGGCTCGAAAAGCGCCGGTGCGTGAGTTCGTCTCAATAATAAGAAAAGGCCAGCCCACATGATAAAAGCCGCTGTTTTGCTTTTCATGCTCGTCGCACTCGGTGGGTGCGCCTCACTGACCTATCCGCTCCCTAAATGCGACGGTTATTCGCGCCGGCCGTTGAACCGCGCGATGTGGGAATCGGAAGGCGACACGACGCTGAAGCGCCAGCAATCGGATCGGCGATCCTCGACCGCTACCACGCCTTACACTGAAGAGGGCAGGGCACCAGCGGCTTTCGCACACCTTGATATCGACGGCTCGCATCGCCGTTGCGCGGGGTGACGACATGGTCTCGACAGACAATCTCAAGAGCTATTTCGAGAAGGCGCGGCGCTTCGACCAGGATCGCATGATGCGGATTGAGCGGTCGAATCGGATCGCCTGGTCGATTGCCATCGTCGCCAGCGTCATCGCCGGCGTCTCCGTCTTTGCGGTCGCGGGCCTGACCCCGTTGAAAACCGTGGAACCCTTCGTCGTGCGTGTCGATAATTCCACGGGCATCGTCGATGTCGTCTCGGCGCTGACCTCCACGGCCGGCACCTATGACGAAGCCGTGACCAAGTATTTTGCCGCCAAATATGTCCGCGCTCGAGAGGGCTATGTCTGGAGCGAGGCGCAGGAGAACTTCCGCACGATCGCGCTTTTGTCGACGCAGGCGGAGCAGGCGCGGTTCTCAGCCATCTATCGCGGAAGCAATCCGGAATCGCCGCAGAACATTTACGGCCGCGCGGCCACCGCTAGGATCAACATAGCCTCGATCTCGCTGATCAATCAGAACGTGGTCTCGGTTCGCTACATGCGGACGATCACTCGCGGAGACGAGGTTCGCACGAGCCACTGGGTTGCGACCCTCACCTATTCTTATGCTAACGCCCCGATGTCCTCGACTGACCGGCTTGTAAACCCCCTCGGCTTTGCCGCCAGCGAGTACCGCGCCGATCCGGAGGCACTCAATTGATACGAAAGATCATCTTCGCTGCGGTTCTGCTTGCCGGAACCGCGTCTACGGCCGACGCGCTCGATATTCCACGCGGTGCGTCGCAGGACAGCCGCGTCCGGTTCGTAAACTACCAGCCCTTCAACATTACCAGGATCGTCGGCACGTTGCGCTCATCGGTGCAGGTCGAATTCGCGGCGGACGAGGAGATCGCGCATGTCGCGCTCGGCAACAGCGTCGCGTGGGAGGTAGCGCCGGCGGGCAACATCCTGTTCCTGAAGCCGCGCGAGAACCAACCGGTGACCAACATTTCCGTTGTGACGACGCGACGGGACGGATCGACCCGCAGCTACCAGATGGAGCTCACCGTTCGCGACGGCTCCGTCGCGGTCGGGCAGAACACCTATTTCTATGTGAAGTTCCGCTATCCCGTTGATGAGGCGGAACTTCGCCGCCGGCAGGCCGAGGCTCGTGCGCTCGCCAACCAGGCGAAAGAGGCCGACAACGTGCTCGCACTTCATGAATCATACGGTCCGCGCAATTGGCGTTATTCGGCTCAGGGGGCGCAGGCGCTGGAGCCGCAAAGCGTTTATGACAACGGGAAGGTCACGACCTTTGCCTTTGTCGGCAATCAGGAAATGCCGGCCATCTACATAGAGAATTCCGACGGCTCCGAGAGCCTGGTACCGAAATCCGTTGATGGCAACCTGGTGATGGTGCACGCCATCAGCCGCAAGTTCATCCTTCGCCGCGGCAAGGATGCGCTTTGCGTCTTCAATGAAGCCTACGATCGCGTCGGTATCAATCCGGACACCAACACGACCTCGCCGTCGGTGGAGCGCATCGTGAAGACCGATGACACCGCTCAGTAGGGAAGGGGAGACCATGGCCCAGGAAGACGAAACCCGCATTCCCGGTGAGCGCGCCGAAACAGTCACTGCCCGGCGCATCGACAACAGCCCGGTTCTGAAGAGAGGCGCGGTTGCACTCGCCATCGTGGCGTTCATCGGATTTGCTCTTTGGTCAACGACAGGTAAGAGGGCGAAGGACGACAACGCTCAGCCCGAACGCATTGTCATTCGCCAGACGACGCCCTTTGAAGCGGCAAAGGAGAAAGCCGAGCCGGAGCAGGCGGTTCCGGAGGCGAAGCTCCCGACCCCGGTCGTGGACCCGGTTGCCGAGGAGAAGGATGAACTGCTCGACTCTGCCCGCCGTGCGCCGGTCATGGCCTTCAGCGGTGGACAAAAAAATGCCACGCAGCGCAGCGCGGAAGAGAGTTCGGAGACGAATGCGAACAGCAATTTCCTTCCCCTCGATAGCAATATGATGAGTCAGAACCAGCAGAACAGCGACCAACAGCGTTTCGATGGCCTGCTGCGGCCGACGAAGCTCGAGGGTTCACGGGCAGGTACTCTCGGCAATCGTGACTTCATCGTCGCAATGGGGACGTCGATCCCCTGCGTGCTGGAAACCGCGCTCGCCTCGGACCAGCCTGGGTTCACCAGCTGCGTGATCAATCGAGACGTCCTTTCGGATAACGGCAGGGTCGTTCTTATGGAAAAGGGTACCCAGGTCGTGGGCGAATATCGCGGCGGACTGCAACGGGGGCAGAAGCGACTGTTCGTCTTGTGGAACCGGGCCAAGACGCCGAAGGGGGTAATCGTCACTCTCGCGTCTCCGGCGACTAATGCGCTCGGTCGAGCCGGCGTTGACGGCTATGTCGATACCCATTGGTGGGAGCGCTTCGGCAGTGCTCTGCTTCTTTCCATCGTCGGGGATGCGACGAGCTACGCCAATAGCCGCTTGCAGGATAGCGATGTCGATGCCCAAAACACCACGAGCGCAGGCCAGCAGGCGGCAGCGATCGCCGTCGAGCAATCGATCAACATCCCCCCGACGTTGAATAAACATCAGGGCGAACTCGTCTCGATCTTCGTTGCTCGCGATCTGGATTTCTCCGGGATCTATCGGCTACGCGTGACGGAGCCACGGAACCGTATTCTCGATCGAGCGGTGCTGGGGGATTTCGCGCCGGACTCGAAGCTGGTAACGAAGTAGCACGGCGATGACAGAAGCGCAGGATGCGGCGGTTGTTCGTGAGTTGCTGAAGCCGCTTTCGGCGTTCTTCCAGGATCCCTCACTCTATGAGGTGATCGTCAATCGGCCCGGGCAGGTGCTGACCGAAGGACCCGGTGGGTGGCGGACCCATGATCTTCCGGAGCTTTCTTTCGACAAACTCATGCGGCTTGCCCGGGCCGTTGCCAGCTTTTCGCACCAGTCCATCGACGAAAGAAGACCGATCCTTTCGGCAACTCTTCCGGGCGACGAGCGGATCCAGATCGTAATTCCGCCGGCAACGCTGAAAGGGACGGTGAGCATCACGATCCGCAAACCGTCGTCCGTGGATTTTACGCTCGATGATCTGGAGGAAAGGCACTTCTTTGAAGGCGTACGAACCGTTGAGACGGACGCGCCCAGCGATGATAGTGAGTTGCTTAATCTATACCGCGATGGGCAAGTCAAAGCCTTCTTGCGACAGGCGGTTATCTCTCGGAAGAATATCATCATCTCGGGAGCTACGGGATCGGCGAAGACAACCCTCTCCAAAGCCTTGATCAAACACATTCCAGAGAGTGAGCGGATCATTTCGATTGAGGACACGCCGGAGCTCATCATCCCACAACAGAACCATGTGCGATTGTTCTATTCGAAAGACCGGCAGGGGCTATCGCATGCAACGCCAAAGGAGCTTCTGGAATCCAGCCTCCGTATGCGGCCTGATCGCATCCTCATGCAGGAGCTTCGCGATGGAACCGCCTTCCACTACGTTCGAAACGTTAACTCCGGCCACCCTGGCTCAATTACCACTGTTCACGCAGGTTCCGTCGCTCTCGCGTTCGAACAGCTGACGCTTTTGATAAAGGAATCTGACGCAGGTCGAGAGATTGAGCGCTCTGAAATCTTGAACATGCTGAGAACGTCGATCGACGTCGTTGTCCAATGCAAGCGTCTCGGCGGGAGGTTTCGAGCCTCGGAGCTGTATTTCCAGCGTTCTCGCTAGGCGAAAGTGTTAGATGGTGTCTTCCGCTGCTCTAAGTCAACCGAATATCAAGATCGAGATAGGTTCCATAAGATAGATTACACGATTTCTATCTGTAGCCGCAAAGTTAAAGTGTCCTGATCCTGCAAAGTTGGAATGT
>NZ_JBXAFY010000028.1:0-47556 GCF_058793575.1 Shinella sp. GW835-FHT14H05
CACTCGAAATGCTCCAGATCACACTCGACATCTTCCTCGCAAGAAAACGCCTCGCGAGTCCAACATGAACACTCCCCTCAAGGGGGGAGATCGGCTTGCGGCGCGGGCATCGCTCAATCTGCAACGGTAGCGAGAGGCTGGACGCGGCCACCATTTAATCTCCCCCTTGTGGGGGAGATGCCCGGCAGGGCAGAGGGGGGGTGAGCCACAGGCCTCAGACCTTACCTTTACCGCCGCAAACTGCCCAAAATCCCGCGCACCAGCGCCCTCCCGAGCGACGACGCCACGGTGCGGGCGACCGACTTCATCGCCGCCTCCGCCACCGTCTCGCGCTGGTAGCCGGTGCGGCCCTTCGGCTGCTTCGGGGCGGATTGTGCCGCCGGTTCCTCGTCGCCGAAGCCGGGCAATGTCCAGCGGCTGC
Organism: Shinella sp. GW835-FHT14H05; assembly: GCF_058793575.1. Taxonomy (NCBI): domain Bacteria; kingdom Pseudomonadati; phylum Pseudomonadota; class Alphaproteobacteria; order Hyphomicrobiales; family Rhizobiaceae; genus Shinella; species Shinella sp. GW835-FHT14H05. The sequence goes on from NZ_JBXAFY010000028.1 coordinate 422, forward strand.
CGCCGGCGGGTTTTTCCTCGGGCTGGGCGTCCGCCTGTTCCTGGGCTGCGGCCGAATCGGCGGCCTTCTTGGCGCGGGCCATCAGGATTTCGTAGGCCGACTCGCGGTCGAAATCCTCGTCATAGAGGCCGGCGACGGGGCTGACCTTCATGATGTCCTGCCGCTCGGCTTCCGTCACCGGGCCAAGGCGCGAGGCCGGCGGGCGGATGAGCGTGCGCTCGACCATCGAGGGCGCCCCCTTGCCTTCGAGCGTCGAGACCAGCGCCTCGCCGGTGCCGAGATTGGTGATGACTTCGGCGCAGTTGAAATCCGGATTGGGGCGGAAGGTATCGGCGGCCGTCTTCACCGCCTTCTGCTCGCGCGGCGTATAGGCGCGCAGCGCATGCTGCACGCGGTTGCCAAGCTGGGCGAGCACGGTTTCCGGCACATCGAGCGGGTTCTGCGTGACGAAATAGACGCCCACGCCCTTGGAACGGATCAGGCGCACGACCTGCTCGACACGCTCGGTCAGCACCTTCGGCGCATCGTTGAACAGCAGGTGCGCCTCGTCGAAGAAGAAGACGAGCTTCGGCTTGTCCGGATCGCCCACTTCCGGCAGCACCTCGAAGAGTTCCGACAGCATCCAGAGCAGGAAAGTGCCGTAGAGGCGCGGGTTCATCATCAGCTTGTCGGCGGCCAGCACCGAGATCGCGCCGCGCCCGTCATTGGTGGTGCGCATGATGTCGGAAATCTTCAACGCCGGCTCGCCGAAGAACTGTTCGGCGCCCTGCTGTTCGAGGATCAGCAATTCGCGCTGGATCGAGCCGACGGAGGCCTTGGAGATGAAGCCGAACTGGTTGGAGAGCGTCGAGGCATTCTCGCCCATATAGTTGAGAAGCGCCTGGAAATCCTTGAGATCGAGCAGCGGCAGGCCGCCCTGGTCGGCGATCTTGAAGGCGATGTTGATCACACCTTCCTGCGCATCCGTGGCGTTCATCAGGCGCGACAGCAGCAGCGGCCCCATCTCGGAGATGGTGGTGCGCACCCGGTGGCCCTTCTCGCCATAGAGATCCCAGAAGATCACCGGGAACTCCTGGAATTCGTAGGGCGTGAGGCCGATCTGGTCGGCGCGCTTCTGGAGAAAATCCTTCGGCTCGCCGATCGCGCCGATGCCGGAAAGGTCGCCCTTCACGTCGGCGCAGAACACCGGCACGCCGGCATTGGAAAAGCCTTCCGCGAGGATCTGCAAGGTCACCGTCTTGCCGGTGCCGGTCGCGCCCGTCACGAGGCCGTGGCGGTTGCCGAACTTCAGGTCGAGATATTCCGGCTTGTTGTTCGTATCGTCCGGCTTGCGGCTGGTGCCGATATAGAGCTTTCCGTCCTGAAGAATCGATTCCGTCACGTTGAAACTCCCTGAAGCCGTTCGACCCGGATGGGGGCGGATTACCGCGCCATCCCAAGTTTTCATTGAATCGTCTCAGGCAGGTTATAAGGATAGTCCGGCACGGGAACAACACGCTTTCAAAGGGCTCCCCGCCCTGCCGTTGAAGGCCCGCGCGCCCGGCTTGAGTTTGCCGGAGAATTCATTTACCTTGACGTCAACGTCAATTTCCCTCGGAGGGTTTTCCATGAACGAACTCGTCACCCGCGTTGCCGATGCCGTCGGCATCGATGCGGCTCTCGCTGAAAAGGCCATCGGCATGATGCTCGGCTTCCTGCAGCGCGAAGCGGCCGACGGCCCGGTCGCCCGCATGATCGAAAGCATTCCCGGCGCCTCCGAGCTGGTTGCGCAGTATAATGGCGAAGGCACGGGCGGCGGTGGCCTGCTCGGCGGCCTGATGAGCGCGATCGGCGGCGGCGGCGTCATGGGCCTCGGCCAGCAGCTGATGAGCGAAGGCCTCGGCATGGGCGAAATCACCGGCCTCGCCAAGGAAACCATGGCCGTCGCCCGCGAGCACGCCGGCGCCGACGTGGTCGACGAAGTCGTCGCCTCCGTGCCGGGCCTCAGCCAGTTCGTCTAAAAAGTTTCTAGAGCGAACGCCGCCGCGCGAACATCAGCGCGGCGGTGAACACCACGAGGATGAGGCCGACCGAGAGCGGTCCGGCCTTCGGGCCGCCGGCCTCCATGATCGCGCCGGTCATGCTCGATCCCGCACCGCTGCCGGTTGCATAGGCCAGCGCAAAGGCCGCACTTCCCGCCACCAGCATCGCGCCGTTGTAGCGCTCGCCGAGCATGGTGAGCGCGCAGGTATAGAGCGAGAAGGCCGCCGTTCCCATCAGCGCGAAGACCGACAGGATGGCGAGTTCCGATTCCATTGACGGCAGGATGAGATAGCTCCCCGCCGCCACGCTGACGGCGACCATGGCGACACGCTCGCGCGGCAGGCGATCGAGCAGCATGCCGATAAAGGGCTGGGCGATCGCCGTCGGCAGCGCCAGCACGGTCACGCTGATCGCGGCAAAGGCCTCCGTATGCCCCATCTTCACGAAATAGACCGGCATGGCGGAGATCGCCGCGATATCGGCAAAGCCGAAGACGAAGACCATGCCGACGAGCAGCGGTGCCGCCCTGAAGAAGCGGAAGACGTCGCCGGTCGATGATGGTTCCGGCACCGTGCGGGTGGAGAACATCAGCATGGCGGTGGCGAAGGCGACGATCGCCAGATAAACGGCCGTCAGCGCGAAGCCGAAGCCGCCCTCGCTGCCGAGCAGCGGAATGGCGAGCGGCCCCGCGGCAAAACCGGCGCACATGCCGGCACCATAGATGCCGGAGACGCGGCCGCGCAGCCGGTCCGGGCAGGCGGCGTTCAGCCACGCCTCGCCGAGCATGAAGATGAGGCTCGCGAAGAAGCCGAGCAGGAAACGCGCGACGAACCAGACGGCAAAGGAATCGAAGGCCGCGAAGGTGGCGAGGCAGAACGAGCAGCCGATGAGGCTTGCGACGATCAGCCGGTCGGCCCGCCAGCGCGCCGTCAGGCTGCCGAGCAGCAGAGTCGATGCGGCGAGGCCGCCGGCAAAGGCCAGCGCATTGACGCCGATCAGCGCCGGCGAGAATCCGCGCGCCTCCAGCGTCAGCGAGATCAGCGGATAGGTGAGCCCCTGCGCCACGGAAAAGGCGGTGACGCCGAGAATGACGGCGGCAATGGCCGGCCAGTCCGGCGCGAAGACGGTGGGGGACGAGGACGACATGGAGGGCTCCCTGCGCCGCATTTCGGCGCGCACCCTCCATATCGGATCGGACCCCTGATTGGGAAGGGGCCGCTCAGCCGATCACGCGCAGCAGCGCGCGCAGGATTTCGCCCATGCGGGCATGGGTGATGCCGTTGCGCACATCGGCCGCGCGGTGCACCACCACGAGATTGAGCACCTCGACGACGATGATATATTGCCCGCCGGCACCGCTGGCATAGGTGATCGGGACGTCGATGCTGAGGCTGTCACCCGGCGCATTCGCCTCCGCCGTCCACCAGAGATAGCCGTAGCCGCGCCCGCCGCCGAGGTCGCTCCACGCCGTGGTGCTGTCCCGGACCCATCGTTCGGGCACGATCCGGCGCTGTTCCCAGAGGCCGCGCTTGAGGAAGAGATGGCCGACGCGGGCGAGGTCGCGGCCGGACAAGCGCATCTTGTAGACCGGATGAAGCGATTCCGGGCCGGGAACATCGAAAATGTCCTCCACCGTAAAATCCTGCATCTCCAGCGGTTCCGCGACGAATTTTTGGAAGGCCTCGGCAAGCGTGCGGCCGGTCTCCTGCCGGTAGATCGTGCCGAGCACGTTGAAATCCCAGTTGTTGTAGTACCAGAACGTGCCGGGCGGGTGGCTGCCGCGCGCGGGTCTTCCCGGCTCCATGCCGTAGACACAGGGGTGGTAGATGCCGGAGCGGGATTTCAGCAGGTCGGCGATGCTCGCCTGTTTCTCTTCCCGCGTTAGCGGGGAGAGATCGTCGATGCCGAGGTCTTCGAGCGTTGCATCGAGGTCGATTTCACCGGCTTCGATGGCGATGCCGTAGAGCACGCCGATCAGCGACTTGCGCACCGAGGCGACGCTGGAGCGGTGAGCATGACGGCCGCGCTCGAAGACCACGCGGCCATCACGCACCGCCAGCAATGCGGTCGAGCCGCCTGCGGCGAGCAGGGTATCGAGATCGTCCAACAGGGCCTCCTCGCGGGGGGAGAATCGGAGGCCAAGTCTGGCATTTCCGGACATGAAAATCTCCCGCGGCCTGAACCGCGGGAGAGGGTTTGGGCAATCAGGCCGCCTGGTCCCAGGCGGGTGCAAGGCCATCCGGGCTGACGATGCGGCCGTCCGGGCGGGCGAGCCCGTGGATGCGCGCCATCTCGTCGGGCGTCAGCGCGAAGTCGAAGATCGCAAGGTTCTCGGCAAGCCGGCTTTCCGTCGCGGTCTTGGTCAGCGCCACGACATCCGGCTGCTGGATCAGCCAGCGCAGCACGACCTGGGCGGCCGATTTGCCATGCGCCGCACCGATCTCCTTCAGCGCCGCCTCCATCGGCACCTTGCCGTCGGCCATGGCGTAATAGGCGGTCAGCGCCATGTGGTGGGTCGCGGCGGTCTCCAGCACCTTCGTCTGGTCGAGATAGGGATGGTACTCGACCTGGTTGGTGGCGAGCGGTGCGGCGCTAAGGCGTACCGCATCTGCCATCAGCGCGCTGTTGAAGTTGCTGACGCCGATATGTTTCGCCAGGCCACGTTCGCGCACGGCATTCAGTTCGCCGATCTGGTCGGCGAGCGACACCGCGTCGTTCGGCCAGTGCAGCAGCAGGAGATCGACATGGTCGGTCCTGAGCTTGGCGAGGCTTTCCTCGACCGAAGCGGCGAACGTATCCTTGCCGTAGTTCGCCACCCAGACCTTGGTGGTGAGGAAGATTTCGGAGCGGGCGACGCCGGATGTCTGGATGGCCTCGCCGACGGCCGCCTCGTTTTCATAGATCTGCGCGGTATCGACATGGCGGAAGCCGGTGGCGAGCGCCTTCGGCAGGATGGAGAGGACTTCGGCTTCCGGCATGCGGAAGGTTCCGAAGCCGAGCTGGGGAATGTTTGCGCCATTGGCGTTGACGGTTTTCATGGAGATTTCCTTTCGAGTGGATGAAAAATTCAGGCCGGCTGGCAGGCGGCGTCCGGCTGGCTACGTTCGCGCCGGTCGAGCGCGCCGCTGGCGAGCGTCAGGCCGAGGGCGGCGGCGACCAGGATGGCGCCGACCCAGGGCGTGGCGCCGAGGCCGAGCGAGGAGGCGACGACGAGCCCGCCGATCCAGGCACCGGCGGCGATGCCGAGATTGAAGGCCGCGATGTTGAGCGCCGAGGCGACATCGACGGCGGCCGGGCGGTGACGCTTGGCGATATCGACCACATAGAGCTGGAGGCCCGGCACGGTGGCGAAGGACAGGAAGCCGAGGGCGGCGAGTGTGACCAGCGCCAGCACCGGCGAGGGCGCGGTGAAGGTGAGCGCCACCAGCACGGCGGCCTGGAGGGCGAAGAGCACAGCGAGCGCCTTCACGGGATCGCGGTCCGCCACCTTGCCGCCGACGATGTTGCCGAAGGCGATGGCTGCGCCATAGAGCACGAGCACGAGGCTGACCGTGTTGGCGCTGAAGCCGGTGATTTCCTGCAAGAGCGGCGAGAGGAAGGTGAAGGTGACGAAGGTGCCGCCATAACCGAGCGCCGTCATGGCGAAGACGATGAGCAGACGGCCGGAGCCGAGCACGCGCACCTGTTCCAGAAGGCCCGCCGGCTTTTCCCGGCGAAGGTTCGACGGCAGCAGGAGGGCTATGGCGGCAAAGGCGACGACGCCCAGCGCTGCGACGGCCCAGAAGGTGGCGCGCCAGCCAAAGGTCTGGCCGATGAAGGTGCCGAGCGGCACGCCGGTGACGATGGCGACCGTCAGGCCCATGAACATCATGGCGATGGCGGAGGCCCGGCGGTCCGGTGCGACGAGATCGGCGGCAATGGTGGCGCCGACGGAGAAGAACACGCCGTGCGCGAAGGCGGAGAGCACGCGGCCGGCCAGCAGCATGCCGTAGCTCGGCGCGAGCGCCGCCAGCACATTGCCGGCGATAAAGAGGGCCATGAGGCCGATGAGCAGCGGCTTGCGGCCGAGCTTGCCGGTGAGTGCCGTTAGGATAGGCGCGCCAAAAGTGACGCCGAGCGCGTAGACGGAGACGATGAGGCCGGCGAGCGGCAGGGTGATGTCGAGGTCGGTCGCGACCGTCGGCAGGAGGCCGACGATGACGAATTCGGTGGTGCCGATCGCGTAGGCCGCGACGGTCAGGGCAAAGAGGGCGAGTGGCATGGCGGTTCCCTGCGCGCGGTCTTGGGTCCGCGCGGCTTGGCTGGGTTGCGATGTTGGTTCGGGGAGGAATATGGGGCAAAGCCACTTGCTCGTTAATGAGGCATAGTGGATAAGCATATGTGAATTGGATTCAAAGGCGGGGCATGGACAATCGGGCCGGCGAAATGGAGGTTTTCGTGTTGGCGGCGGAGCTGAAGAGCTTTTCCGCCGCCGGGCGAAAGCTGCGCCTGTCGCCCTCGGCGATCAGCAAACTCGTCACCCGCATCGAGGACCGGCTCGGCGCGCGCCTCATCGTGCGCACGACGCGGCGGCTGGAGCTGACGCCGGAGGGCGAGGTCTATCTCGGTCGCGCACGCGCCATCCTCGCGGAGATCGCCGAGACGGAGCGCATCGTTGCGGAAGGTGCCCGCGTCGTGCCGCGCGGCGCGCTTCGCGTAAACGCCTCGGTCGGTTTCGGCGAGCGCTACATCCTGCCGCTGGTGCCGGATTTCCTGGCGCTCTATCCGGAAATCGAGCTCGACCTGACGCTGACCGACGGCGTCATCGACGTGATCGGCGAACGCACCGACGTCGCCATCCGCTCCGGCCCGTTACGCGATTCCTCCCTGAAGGCACGAAAACTGCTCGAAAGCGGCAAGGCAATCATCGCCGCGCCGGCATATCTCGAAAGGCACGGCACGCCGCAGCACCCCGCCGATCTCGCGTCCCACAATTGCCTGCGCTTCAACTTCCGCCGCAGCATGGACGACTGGCCTTTCCTGTCGGAGGACGGCCAGACCGTCGAGGCCTACGACATTACCGGCAACATGCTGGTCTCCAGCGGCGCCATCCAGCGCCAGCTCTGCCTCGACGGCGTCGGCCTCGCCCGCATCGGCCGTTTTCATATCGAACCGGATATCGTGTCCGGCCGCCTGGTGCCGGTGCTCGAAGCCTTCAACCCCGGCGACATCGAAGTCGTCCACGCCGTCTTCGCCGGCCACGAGCACCTCGCGGCCCGCATCAGGGCGTTCATCGATTTTCTGGTCGAAAAGATCTGAGGGGCGTTGCGGTTCGGACCCCCCTCTGCCCTGCCGGGCATCTCCCCCTCAAGGGGGGAGATTGGATGGGCGCGAGGGCATTGCCCCATCCGCAACGTTCGCGTTGGGCGGGGCGTTTCCGCGAGTCGATCTCCCCCCTTGAGGGGGAGATGCCCGGCAGGGCAGAGGGGGGGTATTTCTGGCGCAGACGCCGGTCGGCTACTTCTTCACCGCCACAATAAAAAGCCGCGGAAACCGTAACAGCCGCCGCCCGTCCGCCATCTGCGCATAGGCTTTGGCGATGCGGCCCTCGTAGTCGGCGAGGAAGCCATCGCGTTCCTCCGCGGGGATGCAGTCGAGATAGGGGCGCAGGCCCGTGCTTTTGACCCATTCGACGATCGCGCCCGCATCCGCCATCTGACGGTTGTAGGCGGTGTGCCAGACGTCGACGCGGGCCGCCTTCGGGCCGAGCGCATCCATATAGGCGGCGGGGGCGGGGAGCGGCTTTCGCCGTGGCGTGCCGCCGGAAAAATGGCTGCGCCAGGGGCCGGCGAAGGCGCTTTCCTCCATCAGCATATGCGACGGTTCGGAAAGATTGTCCGGCATCTGCACGGCGAGCACGCCGCCGGGGCGCAGGCCGTCCATCAGGGTCGTCAGGACCGCAACATGATCGGGCAACCACTGGAACACGGCATTGGCAAAGAGCAGGGCGGCCGGTTCGGGCGGCCGCCATTTCGCGAGGTCGCATTCAACGAAATCGACGCCCGGCAATCGCTCGCGCGCCGCCCGCAGCATGTCCGCCGCATTGTCGACGCCGCGCACGCCGCGGCCGGGAAAGCGCTCCACCAGCAGTTCCGTCGAATTGCCGGGGCCGCAGCCGAGGTCGTAGACCGTGCCGGCCACGAGATCGGCGGGCACCTGGGCCAGGAGGTCGCGGGCGGGCCGCGTGCGTTCGTCTTCGAATTTCAGGTATTGTGCCGCGGACCAGGCCATTCAGAGACTTTCGAGCGAGCGCAGGATCAGCGCCGGGCCAAGGTCGAAATACTCGTCCGGCATGTCGTTGCGGTTGATCCAGACGGTGCGGAAGCCGAATTTCGTGGCACCCGCAATGTCCCAGCGGTTGGACGACTGGAAGGAGACGGCATCCGGATAGAGCCGGTAATTCGTCGTCACGAGATCGTAGACGGCGGGCGCCGTCTTGTAGGTCTTCAGCGCGTCGACGGAAAAGATGTCGTCGATGACGGTGTCGAGCGCGGCGTTCTTCACCGCGGAGGCGAGCATGGCGGGGGAACCGTTGGAGAGGATGGCGATATGCGCGCCGCGGCTTTTGAGCGCCTTCAACACGGCCGGCACTTCCGGGTAGCAGTCGAGCTTCCAATAGGCATCGAGCAGCTTCTGGCGCAACGCCGGATCGACGCCGCCGATGCGCTTGAAGGTGAAGTCCAGCGCCTGTTCGGTGAGCTGCCAGAAATCGGCATAGGACCCCATCAGCGCCCGCGTCCAGGAATATTCGAGCTGCTTTGCGCGCCAGACCTCGGAAAAGCTCTGGTAGTTCGGCCCCACATCGCCCGCATGGCGGCGCACCGCCGCATGCACGTCGAACAACGTGCCATAGGCGTCGAAGACATAGGCGGCATGGGCCATTGGCGGCGATTCCTTATCAGCATTCTCACCAGCGATTGGGTGTCATCCGCTGGTGAATGTCAATTGTGTGGGGCGTGTGTGGTTCCCCCCCTCTGGCCTGCCGGCCATCTCCCCCTCAAGGGCGAGATCGGCGAGGGGCGAGCACATTGCTCAAGTATAACGTCTATGTCGGGCAAAACATTGCCCCATCCAATCTCCCCCCTTGAGGGGGAGATGCCCGGCAGGGCAGAGGGGGGTGAGCCCAACTCAAAACCGCGTAATCACGCTGATCCCCAGATCCGTCGCCTTGTCCATCGCCATCAGCGCCGGCACCGCCTCATCGAGGCTGATATGGCGGCCGATGAGTTTTTGCGGGGCGAGCTTGCCGCCGGCGATCATCGCCAGCATGGCATCGTAGCGCCAGGCCTGCATGCCGTGGCTGCCGTAGATCTCCAGCTCGTGGCCGATGACCTGCGCCATCGGGATCTGCGGCGTCGCATGGTCGGCGAGCATCAGGCCGACCTGCACGTGCCGCCCGCGCCGGCGCAGGTTCTTGATCGAGTTGAAGCAGGTGACGGGCGAGCCCAGCGCATCGACCGAGGCGTGCGCGCCACCGCCGGTGATCTCGCGCACCGCCTCCGCCACATCGGCGACGTCACGGGCATTGACGGTCGCGACGGCCCCCATCTGCCTGGCGAAGGCCAGTTTCTCGTCGGAAATGTCGATGGCGATCGGGTTGGCGCCGAGGGCGGCGGCGATCATGATCGCCGAGAGCCCCACGCCGCCGCAGCCATGCACTGCCACCCATTCGCCGCCCGTCACCCGCGCCTGGTCGACGATGGCGCGAAACGAGGTGGCGAAGCGGCAGCCGAGGCTTGCGGCCGTCGCATAGTCGATCGCGTCGGGCAGGTGCACGAGATTGTGGTCGGCATAGTCGATCGCGACATATTCGGCAAAGGAACCCCAATGGGTGAAGCCGGGCTGGAACTGTTCCTCGCAGATCTGCTGGTTGCCCGAGCGGCACTCGCCGCAATGGCCGCAGCCGGACACGAAGGGCACGGTGACCCGCTCGCCCACGCGAAAGCGGCTGACCGCGCTCCCCGTCGCCACGACTCGGCCGGCAAGCTCGTGGCCCGGCACATGCGGCAGGCGGATATCCGGATCGTGCCCCATCCAGCCATGCCAGTCGCTGCGGCAAAGCCCGGTCGCCTCCACCTGGATCACCACGCCGCCCGGTGTCGGCGTCGGATCCGGCAGGGTGCGGATCTCCGGTGTCGCCTCGAAGGCCTCGTAATACATCGCGCGCATGTCTGTTCTCCCTTTATGCTTGTATGGCATGCGCCCACCGGGCTCTCAACCAGCTGACCCATGACAAGCCCTGATACATCCATTCAACATCTTGAATGGACAAGTGCCGCGCGCTGTCGGAAGGCATTTGCGACTTGACCGGCCCGCCCGGTCGGGCCTTGATGGGCGAAAAGGAGTAGAAAAATGCCAGTCGATACCGCACCCCGCTCGACGACCTGGACCTTCGTGGATGGCGAATGGATTTCGGGCAACCCGCCGCTCATCGGCCCCACCTCGCATGCCATGTGGCTCGGCTCGACCGTCTTCGACGGCGCGCGCTGGTTCGACGGCATCGCGCCGGATCTCGATCTCCATTGCCAGCGCGTCAACCGCTCCGCCGAAGCGCTCGGCCTCAGGGCGGCTGTCGGCGCCGATGAGATCGAGGCGCTCGCCTGGGAGGGCGTGCAAAAATTCGACGGCAAGACGGCGATCTACATCAAGCCGATGTACTGGGCCGAGCACGGCTCCCCGACCAGCGTCGTGGCGCCGGACCCGGATTCGACACGCTTCGCGCTCTGCCTGTTCGAGGCCTCGATGGGCGACCCGAAGGCGGCGTCCTCGCTCACGCTCTCGCCCTTCCGCCGCCCGACGGTCGAATGCATGCCGACGGATGCCAAGGCCGGCTGCCTCTATCCCAACAATGCCCGCATGCTGGTGGAGGCCCGCAAGCGCGGCTTCGACAATGCGCTGGTGCGCGACATGCTGGGCAATGTCGCCGAGACCGCCTCGTCCAACATCTTCATGGTGAAGGACGGCGTCGTCTTCACGCCGGCCGCCAACCGCACCTTCCTCGCCGGCATCACACGCAGCCGCGTCATCGGCCTCCTGAAGGACGCAGGCTTCGAGGTGGTGGAAACCACGCTGACGCTCGCGGACTTCGAGACGGCCGACGAGATCTTCACCTCCGGCAACTATTCCAAGGTGGTGCCGGTAACGCGGCTCGACGACCGCAATCTCCAGCCCGGCCCGATCACCGCAAAGGCCCGCGACCTCTATTTCGACTGGGCCCATTCGAACGGCGACGCCTGAGACAAGAGAGCCGGCCGAAAGGCCGGCTTTTGCGCATGCACCCGTCTCGGATATATGCGAGCGCACTACCTCTCCTCCGTCATCCTCGGGCTTGACCCGAGGATCCATGCCACATGGACAGCGCGTGCCGTGGAGGTGGGTCCTCGGGTCAAGCCCGAGGATGACGGAGGAGAGGTGGCGTGGCGGATTTAGAGCACGGGCGCGTGGTAAAGCGTGGGGTTTTATTTATTCCTGGCCCGTCTCGTCCACGGTCTTGTTGTCGCCCGTCGCCGCGCGTTCTGCCGCGGCGGCCTCGCGCTCGCTTTCGCGCACCACATGCAGGAACTCGGCGGCGATGGCGGGTGTCACCTGCACCGTCTTCTTCTGCTTGTCGTAGACGCAGACATAGGTGACCTGGCTCTTCGATTCCGGGGAAAGGCCCTCGATCGCGGCGATGCCGAAGGATTCGGTGCCCGTCGGCTCGACGAAGACCGTCGGCGTGCCGAGCGCTTCCGGCAGGCTCGCCACGCAGCTCTTCTCCACGTCGGCGCGGAATTCCTCCCAGGCATCCGGGGACGAGGCGTGGGCGACGGACGCGGCGAGCGAGAGGACGAGGGCGGTAAGCGGAAGGACGCGCATGGGATGCTCCGGATTGGTGGACGTCGGACAAAATGTCCCGAATCGGTTTTCGTTCCGCTTCGTCATTGATCTGACACGGAAAACCGGAAGGATTTTGTCCGATGTCAGGAAAATTTGGAACTTGGGCGGTTGCCTCTGCCGATTGCCGCTCCTATGTTCCGCTCACGGATTTCATTGAAAAAAATTCCGTCGCCAAGAGGAGACACCACGATGGCTTTCGAACTTCCGCCGCTTCCCTATGATTACGATGCGCTTGCGCCCTTCATGTCGCGCGAAACGCTCGAATATCACCACGACAAGCACCACAAGGCCTATGTCGACAACGGCAACAAGCTGGCGGAGGAAGCGGGCCTCGCGGACCTCTCCCTCGAAGAGATCGTCAAGAAGTCCTACGGCACCAACCAGGGCCTCTTCAACAATGCCGGCCAGCACTACAACCACGTCCATTTCTGGAAGTGGCTGAAGAAGGGCGGCGGCGGCAAGAGCCTGCCGGGCGCGCTCCAGACCGCGATCGACAGCGATCTCGGCGGCTACGACAAGTTCAAGGCCGATTTCATCGCCGCCGGCACCACGCAGTTCGGCTCCGGCTGGGCCTGGCTCTCCGTCAAGGACGGCAAGCTCGCCATCTCCAAGACCCCGAACGGCGAAAACCCGCTCGTTCACGGCGCAGAGCCGATCCTCGGCGTCGACGTCTGGGAACACTCCTATTACATCGACTACCGCAACGCCCGCCCGAAATACCTCGAAGCCTTCGTCGACAGCCTGATCAACTGGGACTACGTCCTGGAGCGCTACGAAGCCGCGACGAAGTAAGCCGCTTCGGTTTTTTCGAATTTGTGGAAACCCCGGCTGGCAACGGCCGGGGTTTTTCATTGGTCGACAAACCGCCTCCATGATGGCATAAATGCCAACATGGATGCCGTGCTGCTCGAACGGTCGAAAACGGTGCTGCCGGATGGGGCGATCGTCGAGATCGTGCTCTGGCGGGTTACCGAACCTGTTGCGGGAAGCACCCATCTCTACAAGTACCGCCTGTTCTACGGGCGGGACGGCCGGCGTATCGTAGGCTTCGACAATGAACGCGGCAAGGGCGATCATTGCCATCTCGACGGAAAGGAGCGGCCCTACGCCTTCTCCACCGTCGCTGCGCTGCTCGAAGAGTTTCGGGCGGAGATTGCGAAAAGGAGACCTTGAATGAAGCGCGCCCAGATCCAGATCCGCAGCGATGCCGAAGCGCTGCTTTCGGAAAGCCTTGCGCGGGCGGCAGAAGCGGCCCGTACGGGCGTGCCGTCCGACCCGGTTGCGACCTTCACCTTCAGTTCGCCGGCGCAGCTTTTCTCCGTCATCAGCCCGAAGCGGTGGGCATTGATCGAGCATTTGCAGAAGATCGGCCCGAGCAGCATCCGGGCGCTAGCGCGCTCGCTGGAACGGGATGTGAAGCGGGTGCACGAGGATGTGGTCGCGCTCGCCGACTGGGGCATTATCGAACGCACCGATGACGGGAAGGTCGAAGTGCCCTTCGATGTCATCCACGCCGATTTCGATTTGCGCGCGGTCGCCTAGCGTCCGGCTTACCCCACACTCCGTTGGTTCTCCGCCCAGCCTGAAATCCACGCCTGCCTCAGCCTGTCGCCCTCGCCGGGGAAATGCGCGCCCGTTGCCTCGCAGGCTTCCACGCGGTCGGCGCGGAAGTTGCGGATGGCTTTGCGCAATTCGCACCAGGCGACGATGTTGGCCGTCTCGGAATAGTAGATGAGGGCGATGGGGCGGATCGTGCGCTCGGTGGCGCGGGCATATTCGTCGCGGTAGTCGATCACCAGCTTTTCCTCGTCGCGGATCGCGCGGCGCACGGTGGCGAGGTCGATGCCCTCCGGCTGGGGCCGCGTTGTGCCCCAGGCGTGCAGCGCGCGGGCCGAAAGCGTCTGGCGCAGCGGCGGCGGCACGGCCCCGGCGATCTTGTCGCCGACGCGGCGGGCGGCGGCGCGCAGCTCCGTATCGCCGGTACGCTCCAGCAATGCCAGCGCCAGCACCACCGCTTCCGTCTCCTCGATGGAGAACATCAGCGGCGGCAGGTCGAAGCCGGGGCGCAGGATATAGCCGATGCCGCGCTCGCCCTCGACCGGCACGCGCATCGCCTGAAGGGCTGCGATATCGCGGTAGATTGAGCGCACCGTCACCTCCAGCCGCTCGGCGATTTCGGCTCCGGTAACGGGCTTGCGGGCAAGCCGCAGGATCTGGATGATCTCGAAGAGCCGCGAGGCCTTGCGCATGGTCGTCTCCATTACAACTGACACATCCCTGTCAGTTGGCCTTCGGTATAGCACGCTTCAAGCGCTTGAAACAAAAGGAAGCATGGGTCTTCCGAGCGGTTTATGGTAACGGACAACTGACATGACCTACAGCGAAAACCTCTGGCTCTTCTTCCTGCTCGTCTCCGGCATCATCATCGTGCCGGGCATGGACATGGTCTTCGTGCTCGCAAGTTCGCTCTCCGGCGGGCGCAAGGCCGGCTTGTCGGCGACCTTCGGCATCATGGCGGGCGGGCTCGTGCACACGCTCTATGCGGCGCTCGGCGTCGGCATGCTGCTGCATTTCGCGCCGAACCTGTTCAATATCCTGCTCGTGCTGGGCGCCGCCTATGTCGCCTGGATCGGCTGGCAGCTCTTCCGCTCGTCGATCACCATCGATGCCGTCGACAGCCTCGACCGGCGAGGCATGCTGACGCGCTTCCGCCAGGGCGCGCTGACGAGCCTGATGAACCCGAAGGCCTATCTCTTCATGCTCGCCGTCTTCCCGCAGTTCCTGCGCCCGGAATTCGGCCCGCTGTGGCGGCAGGCGACGGTCATGCTGCTGATGATCTGGGTGACGCAGCTTGCGGTCTATGGCGGGCTGGCGCTCGCCGCCGCCCGCAGCCGCGATGCGCTGATCGGCAGCCCCGCGGCCACCCGCTTCATCGGCCGTGCGGCCGGCGTGCTGCTGGTGGCGATCGCGGCATTTACATTGTGGCGGGGCTGGGGCGCCTTGTGAGACGCGGCAGCACGCCGTCACGGCCGAGAAGGCCGAGCCAGGTGGCGAGGATGACGATGGGCGCGACCGGCCAGCCGAGGAGGCTCAACAGGGGCATGACCAGGGGCACGCAGGCGAGGCAGACCAGGGAGAAGCGCAAGGCGAGGGACGACGGCCTGCGGTCGATCCAGAGCACGGCGGATGCGACGAGCGCCACGAGATCGTAGCTCGCCAGATAGGGCATAACCATCGCCGTGGCAAAAACCGTGCTCGCCGAACGCGCTTCCGGCTGGTCGAGACGCAGAAGGCTGACGCTGAAGAGGACGAGCGCCAGCACCGCGAAGGGCAGGTGGACCGCAAACGCCGTCGGCGCGCCAAAATCCAGGCTGCGGATCGCGCCGAAGACGGTGGGCATCATATGGAGGAACAGGCCCGTCAGTTCCTTCATGACATGCACCTGGTAGGGCGTGACATAGTGAAAGAACCCCGCCCAGGCCTCGATGCCGAACAGGGCGACGGAGAGCAGGAAGAGGGCCAGCGCCGTCACGACGGCGCTGGCGATGGCTGGCCACCGGCGCTCCCACAGCAAGAGCAGGGGAAGCAGCACGCCGAGTTGCGGCTTCACCGTCAAAAGCCCGAAGCAGATGCCCGCCAGCACCGGCCGGCTGTCGCGAAGCGCAAGCCCGGCGATCAGCAGCGCGCCGAGCAGGAAGCCGTTCTGCACCACGAAGGCGTTTGTAAGCGCTACCGGCAGCAGAAGGAGAAGCTGCCATCCCTTCATCTGCCGGGCGGCGAGGTGCAGCGCGCCGCACAGCAGGAGAAATGTGGTGATGAGGAAGAGGACGAGGGCCGTCTTGTAGGCGAAAAGCCCGAGCGGCAGCATCAGCAGCAGGTAATGCGGCGGGTAACTCCAGGCGCGCCAGGGATAATCGGCGCCGAACAGCGACCGGAGATGCGCGAGATAGCTCTCATGCGGGCCGAAGACGTCGAGCGTGCGGCCTTCCAGCGCCAGCCGCGCCGCCATCCAGTAATTGGCGAAATCCTTGTCCGTCCAGTGCAATGTCAGCGTGCCGGGGTCGATTGCGAGCATCACGACGAAGACCGCGCCGACGATCGTGGCGAGAAGGGCGACGGAGAACAGGGGGGAGGCGGCTTTTCGCATGCGGGACAGAGACCCCTCGGGGCGACACTTGCGAAAAACCTGCCATGCCGAGGTTAAGGAACGCTTCATGTAGCACCGGCAGCCGGGCGCTTTCGCGACAGGTTCCATCAAAAAGATTTTACTGTCTGGAATCGTTCAAAATGCAATCATGCTCATGCATCGTTAAACCGGCGGCGCGGAAACAACCGGCCGCCAGCAATCGGGAGAACTTGATGAAGTTCAGGACATTGGCGGCCGCGGCCGTGCTTGCGGCCATCGGCGCCGGCGCGGTCATCGCGGCGGACGAACCGCAGGTCGTGCGCCAGGGCATGATGAAGAGTGTGGGCGGTGCCATGGGCGCGCTCGCCGGCATTGCCAAGGGCGAAAAGCCCTATGACGCGGAGATCGTCAAGGCATCGCTGACCACGATCAGCGAAGTCGGCAAGGCTTTCCCGGACCAGTTCCCGGCCGGCTCCGAGACGGGCCATGAAACCGAAGCGAGCCCGAAGATCTGGGAAGCGATGGACGACTTCAAGGCCAAGGCGGCGAAGCTCGGCGCGGATGCCGACACGGTGCTCGCCAGCATGCCCGCCGACCAGGCTGGCGTGGGTGCCGCCCTCGGCACGCTCGGCCCGAATTGCGGCGGCTGTCATGAGGTCTACCGCCTGAAGAACTAGGCGCGGTAGGCCGGCTCCACCCCAGAAAAACAAGCACTGTCCCGGCCTCCGTCCGGGGCGGTGTATTGACGTTTCGATCCGCAAGGACAGGATCGCGCAGGCGGCGAGAGGGAATGGCTCATGGCACTGAAAAAACTCCTCGGCGGGATCGTCGTGCTGGGCGCGCTCGGCGCGGGCGCCTTTGTCTTCCTCACGGCGCCCGAGCGGCTGCCGGCGGAGACCTGGGCTGCGGCGGGCGAACCGGATCTCGCGAACGGTGAGCGCATCTTCCATGCCGGCGGCTGTTCGAGCTGTCATGCGGCACCGGGGGCGGCGGACGACCAGAAGCTGGTGCTGGCCGGCGGACTGGCGCTGAAGAGCCCCTTCGGCACCTTCCACGCGCCGAACATTTCACCGGACGAGACGGCAGGCATCGGGGCGTGGACGCTCTCGGAATTCGGCGACGCCATGAAGCGCGGCACCGGCCGCGACGGCGAACATCTCTACCCGTCCTTCCCCTACGCCTCCTATGCGCGCATGACGGTAAAGGACATCAACGACCTCTACGGCTACCTCAAGACCCTGCCGAAGAGCACGAATGTCGCGCCCGGGCATGAGCTGCCGTTCCCGTTCAACATCCGCCTGGCGCTCGGCGGCTGGAAGTTCCTCTACCTGAACGAAGCGCCGCGCGTCGAACTGGCAAATGCCGATGAGACGGTCAAGCGCGGCCAGTATCTCGTCGAAGGCCCCGGCCATTGCGGCGAATGCCACACGCCGCGCGACATGCTCGGCGGTCTGAAGACCGACCAGTGGCTGGCCGGGGGGCCGAACCCGGAAGGCGAGGGGCGCGTGCCCAACATCACGCCGGCCGAGGGCGGCTTCGGCAGCTGGAGCGCCGGCGACATCGCCAACTACCTCGAAACCGGCTTCACCCCCGACTTCGACAGCGTCGGCGGCGCCATGGTTTCGGTGCAGAAGAACATGGCGCAACTCCCCAAGGAAGACCGCGACGCCATCGCGGCTTATTTGAAGGCTATCCCCGCGCGGTGAGGGCAGAGGGGGGAGCGGCGAGGTTCGTCGGATCAGGCCGGTGCCTTTTTATGTTCATCGCCGTACATGCCGAGATAGCCAAACAGTTCGTCCGAGCCGAGGCCGATGGCGTCGAGGATTTCGCGGGCAAAGCTGACGGGTGCGGCGCCCGAGGCGGTGATGACGCCGCGGTCGCGCATGGCCTGCGGCTGGTTGCGGTAGAGCGCTTCGCCGCGATAGGCGGGGCCGACCTGTTTCATCTGCCCGGCGAAATTGCCGGTATGGGCACGATCGTCGAGCAGGCCCAGGCGGGCGAGTTCCAGCGTGGCGTCGCAGATCCCGGCGACGGGCTTGCCGGCGGCCACGAAACGCCCGACCGGAGCCGAAAGGTCGGGCGCGGCATCCGATTGCCAGACCGTGCCGCCGCAGAGCACCAGAACGTCGAAACCGTCGGGCGAAACCGCTTCCACCGCCCCTGCCGACGTGATGGAGACGCCGCCGAGCGAGGTGACCCCGGCGCCGCCGGGCGTCAGCACCACGGTCTCCGCCCCGCAGTCGCCGCGCGCCGTCGCCATCAGCAGCCCGCATTCCCAGTCGGCGTAACCCTCCGTCAGCACGATTGCCAATCGCTTCGCCATGATGGCCTCCTCTTGTCGTGGCGCTTCAGCCCAGCGCCTGTACGTAGCGCATGCCGGTGACCGGGCCGGCGCGGAAATTCATCTGCTCGTAGAAGCGGTGCGCGCCGAAATTGCCGGTCGCGGCACTCACGGACAGGTAGCCGCAGCCGGCAATGCGGGCGTGCTCGCGGGCGCGGGAAACGAGGTGGCGGCCGATGCCGTGGCCGCGATTGTCCTTGCGCACGAAGATCTGGTGCAGCTCCATGCCGCGCAGGCCTTCGAGCGCGCGGTAGAGCGGCACGAGCAGCGCGTAGCCGATCAGCCGTCCGCCAGCTTCCGCCACAAGGGCCGTAACCCAGGGATTGTTGCCGAACAGGTCGCGGTCGAGATCGGCGGCGGAGATCCTGGCGGTGTCGCCGTGGCATTCGGCATGCAGCGCGATCATGTCGAGGATCTGCTGCAGGTCGCCCGGGCGCGCGGCGCGGATGGTCAGCATCGGCGGGCGTTCGAGGGCATTCGGTTCAAGCTTGATGACGGTATTGTGCATTTCGGGCTCCTTCGGTTTTCTGCCATCAGGTGCCTTAGAAACAACAAAGCCGCCTGACGGCGGCTTGTTGACATGATCAATCAGCCGCTCCTTATCGGAACAGCCAAAAATACGTTGCGGCGATGTGCGTGCTCTTGATCATGGACGCGATATTCTCCGTTTCGCGCCATTTGTCAATTGGTCCACTGCAAGAAACATGCGGGACAAAATGGGGATGAAAGCGGAGACTGGTCAGGCCTCCGCTTCCTCCGTGCCGGCGGCGGCTTGCCCGGCCGCCGTGCCTGCCTGCGGGTTCTCGTCGATGCCGAGCTGTTGCTTCATGGCGCGGCGGATCTCTTCCTCGATCGCGTCGCGCGCTTCCGGCGGAAGGGCCGCGAGGCTCTCCTCCGTCAGGCCCATCTCCTCCAGCATTTCCTTGCGCAGGCGCTCGGCCGGCGTCATCTTGGAAAGCTCCATGAATTCCGCGACGAGGCTGTCGCTGCCGTCCTCGGCCTTGTCGAGCTTGGCCTGTGTCAGCCACAGCGCATTGGCAAAGCCGGAAGAGATCGGCGCGGTGGGGCTGACGGTGGGGATATTGCGGGCCGAGGAACCGCCGCCACCCATGCCGCTGTAGAGGCTGTCGTCGCTGGTCTGGGTGCGTGGCTTGCCGAGCGTGTAGGCGGAAAGCATGCTGCCGTCGATCTTCATGCAAATGGTTCCCTGAAACAACTTTAGGAAACCCTAGCGGTTGCAGCTTTTGCGAGACTTACTGGTTTTGGAAGACTGGCCTGTTCCTACACTTCGCTCTCGACGCGGCCCGCGCCGAGGCGGACGACATGGTCGGCGGGCGCGATAACGCTTTTGCGGTGGGTGACGGCAAGGATGGTGACGTCGCCGGCAAGGCCCCGGATATGCTGCATGATTCCCGCCTCCGTCGCCTCGTCCAGCGCCGAGCTTGCCTCGTCGAGGAAGAGGAATTCCGGATCGGCATAGAGCGCGCGGGCAATGGCGATGCGCTGCCGCTCGCCGCCCGAAAGCTTCATGCCGCGCTCGCCGACCATCGTCGCAAACCCCTCCGGCAGGCCCTCGATGAAGGAAAGAATCGCCGCTTTTTCGGCGGCGCGCTTCAGCCGCGCCGCGTCCATTTCGCGGCCGAGCACGATGTTGACGGCGAGCGTGTCATTGAGCAGCACCGCCTCCTGCGGCACGATGCCGACCGCGCCATACCAGTTGCGCTGGGAAACGCTGTCGAGATCGCCGCCATCGACGGTGATGCGGCCGCTCGCGGGGCGGATCGATTTCAGCACGAGGCGCAGCAGCGTCGATTTGCCGGAGCCCGTCTCGCCGACGAGATAGGTAATGCGGCCGCGCTCGGCGGCAAAGCTGATATTCTCGACGCCGCGGCCGTTTTCATGGGCATAGGAGACATTCTCGAAGGCGAGCCGGCCCTCGCCGGAGGAGAAGCCGCCGGCGGCCGCCGCGTCCGGTTCCTCGGGGGACGCCCAGATGCGGGCGAGCGGTAGCAGGTTGGCGCGGGCGCGCACCACGTCGTCGATTGCATGGCCGATCATCTCGAAGGGCTGGTTGAGCTGCAAAAGCAGCGTGTTGAACAGCACGACGTCGCCGACGCTGAACTCACCCGCCCGGTAACGCGGCAGGAGCAGCAGGAAGGTGACGACGAACTGCACGGCGAGCCCCGCGCCCATCAGCGACGAATAGCCGATGCGCCGGCGGCAGAAGGTGATCCAGTTGTCGCGCTCCTCTCCGGCCTTTTCGGAAAAGCGCGCCTGCATCCAGCCATGGCTGCCGAAATGGCGCAGCGTCTCCATCGCCGTCATGGCATTGCCGACGAATTTCGCGTTCTCCTGGCCGGCCTTGATCGCCTCGTCGAGATATCTGCGCGTGCGGTGGTTGGCAACGGCGGTGAGCGTGATGAAGGCGCAGCCATAGGCAAGAACGATCAGCACGACGTCGAGATTGATCGTCGCGCCGAGCATGACGAGGGCGAGCGCGATCTGGGTGGCGCCGGGAATGAACACGATGAGGGCGAGCTGCACGAGCGTCATCATCGCGCCTTCGCCGCGCTGCCCGGCGCTTTCGATCTCGGCGGGATTGTGCTCGGTGAAGAAGGCGGCGCTCTTCTTCAGCAGCCGTTCGAAGAGGCTCGTGCTGGCGATGAAGCTGAGGTTCTGCGCGCTCATGAAGGAAAGGTACTGCACCATGTTCTGAAGCGCGGCGGATGCGCCGATCAGCACGGCATAGAGCACGAACCCCGCCGCCAGCACCTCTGCGAAACGGTCGGCCGTCAAGGTGTCGACGAGGCGGGAGAACAGATAGGGCGCGGCGACGGAGGAGATCGCCGAGAGGAAGACGATCGCGGCGACGAGCGCCAGCAGGCCGCGCGAGGAACGCCAGTAATTGACGAGAACATGTTTCACCGGCGCGGCGATCAGCCGCCAGTCGTCCTTCATGGGCAAACCTCCAGGGGAGCGTAGAAAGGCCGGCGCGGGGAGGCAACCCGCGCCGGCTGAAGCAGACCGACAGGCTGTTACGGCAGCGTATAGGCGATGACGTAGTCGCCGGGCTTGGTGCCGACGGAGCCGTGGCCGCCGGCGACGATCAGCACGTACTGCTTCTGCCCGACCGTGTAGGTCATCGGCGTGGCCTGGCCGCCGGCGGGAAGCCGGGCTTCCCAGAGCTGGTTGCCGCTCGTCACGTCATAGGCGCGCAGATAATCGTCGACCGCGGCACCGAGGAAGGCGAGGCCGCCCTTGGTGATGATCGGGCCGCCGATGCCGGGCACCCCGACCTTGAAGGGCAGCGGCAGCGGCGTCATGTCCATGACCGTGCCGTTCTTGTGCTTGTAGGCGATCTTGCCGGTGGCAAGGTCGGCACCCGCGACATAGCCCCATGGCGGCGCCTGGCAGGGAATGCCGAGCGGCCCGAGGAACGGCCCCATGACGACGCCGTAGGGCGCGCCGTCATTGCGGTTGAGGCCTTGTTCGGAGCCCTTCTCGTCCTGCCCCTTCGGCGGAATCTGGTCACGCGGCACGAGGCGGGAGGTGAAGGCGAGGTAGGTCGGCATGCCGAACATCACCTGCCGCTCCGGATCGACCGCGACGGAGCCCCAGTTGAACGTGCCGAAATTGCCGGGATAGACGATCGTGCCTTCCAGCGACGGCGGCGTATAGCGGCCCTCATATTTCATTGACAGGAAGTCGATGCGGCAGGCGAGCTGGTCGAACATGGTGATGCCCCACATGTTCTTCTCGGTCAGCGGCGGGGGCGAGAAGGTGAGGTCGGAGATCGGCTGGGTGGGCGCGGTGAAATCCTCCGGGATGGCGCCCGTGGGCGCCGGTATTTCCTTCACTCCGATGATCGGCTCGCCGGTGCGCCGGTCGAGCACGTAGATGTCACCCTGCTTGGTCGGGCCGACGAGGGCGGGGATGGTGGCGCCCTCGCGGGTGATGTCGATCAGCGCCGGCTGCGCCGGCACGTCCATGTCCCAGAGGTCGTGATGCACCGTCTGGCGCACCCAGCGCACGGCACCGCTCTTGATGTCGAGCGCGACGATCGAGGACGAATATTTCTCGACATGCTCGCTGCGGCCCATGCCGAGCTGGTCGGGCACGCGATTGCCGAGCGGGATATAGACGAGGCCGAGCGCCTCGTCATAGCTGAAGACCGACCAGGAATTCGGCGAGTTGACGGTATAGACCTGGCCTTCCGGCAGCGGCGTCGTGACGTCCGGATTGCCGGAATCCCAGTTCCAGACGAGCGCGCCGGAATTGACGTCGAAGGCGCGGATCACGCCTGATTGCGACTGGGTCGAGTAATTGTCGTTGACCGCGCCGCCGATTATGATCTTGCCGTCGGTGATCACCGGTGGCGAGGTGGAATAGTAGTAGCCGGCCGGGTTGAAGGGCATGCCCTGTTCGAGCTGCAGCACGCCGTTCTGGGCGAAGCTGGTGCAGACATCGCCGGTGGCCGCGTCGAGCGCGATCAGGCGGGCGTCCGAGGTGGGCAGGTAGACGCGGGTGGCGCAGGTCGTGCCGGCGGTGGCGGCGGGGTCGGCATAATAGGTCACGCCGCGGCAGGTCTGGTGCTGGCGGTCCGGGTTCATGCCGGAGTTGGAATCATATTTCCACTTCTCCTTGCCGGTCGCGGCATCGAGCGCGATCGCCCAATTGTGCGGCGTGCACATGTAGAGCGTGTCGCCCACCTTCAGCGGCGTCACCTGGTAGGTGGTCTCGCCGACGTCGTCGGGCAGTTTCACGTCGCCGGTCTGGTATTGCCAGGCGACCTTCAGCGTCGAAACATTATCCGTGTTGATCTGGTCGAGCGGCGAATAGCGCTGGCCATATTGCGTGCGGCCATACTGGTGCCATTCGCCGGCGGGCACGTTGCCGCCGAGTGCGGGCGTGGCGTTGGCGATATCGGTCGGCAGGTCGCCGGCCATGTCATGCGGGTCCTGCGTCAGCGAAAAGCCGGCGACGCCGATGGCGACGAGCACGGCGACCGCGAGCGGCAGGGCGGAGGCGGCATAGCTTGTGCCGGTGGGGCTGGCAAAGCCGAGCGGCCGGCGGATGGCGGGCAGCATCAGCCAGAGGCCAAGCAGCACGATGACGCCACCGCGCGGGCCGAGCTGCCACCAGTCGAAGCCGACTTCCCAGATGCCCCAGCCGAGCGAGCCGAGAATGATCAGCGCATAAAGCCACAGCGCCGCACTGGAGCGGCGCAAAAGCAGGATGGCAGTGACGATGAAGGCAATGCCGGTGACGAGGTAATAGGGGCTGCCGCCGAGCGACAGCAGCCACCCGCCTCCGCCCGTCAGCACCAATCCGATGATGGCGAAGAGGGCGGCGGTCAGCGTGAGCAACATGGCAGTCTCCGTTAGCGATGCCGGCCGGGGGAGGAGGGGGCCGACATGACGTCCGGCTCAAGGAGGGACGTGGGAGAAATTAGGGCGGAGCCGGGATGCTTCAATGCTGCCGCATTTCTAGTTTTTGCGCAATCTCTACTTGTAAAGCGCCTCACGTTCCGCAGAAGGTTGCCGTGATCTCCTCGCCGGGCCGTGGCGGCTCGGCATAGGCGGCGAAGGCCGGCTGGTCCTCGTAGGGCCTGGAAAGCAGGTCGTTCAGCGCCTCGAACAGCGAGAAATCGCCATAATCGATCGCCGCATTCAGCGCCTCCTCGACCTTGTGGTTGCGCGGAATGAAGGCCGGGTTGACCTTGCGCATCGCCGCCGCGCGGACCTGCGGCGCGGTGGCATCCTGCGACAACCGGTCGCGCCAGGCGGCGAGCCAAGGCGTCAGTGCATTCGGATCCTCAAGCAACCCACCGAGTGCGGCATCCGCTGTGCTATCTTCAGCGGCATCGGCCAACCGCCGGAAGGCGAGCGTATAATCGGCCTTCTGCTCGTAGAGGATGACGAGAAGGTCGCGGATCAGCGCCTGGTCGATCTCCTGCTCCTCGTCGCCGAGGCCGGTCTTGGCGCGGATCACCGCCTTCCAATGCTCCTGGAACCGTTCCATGAAGCGGGTGACGGCGGCGTTTGCCGCTTCCAGCGCCTTGTCCTCGTTCTCGTCGAGGATCGCCAGCATCGCCTCGGCAAGCCGCGCGATGTTCCATTGGCCGATCGCCGGCTGGTTGCCGAAGGCGTAGCGCCCGTGCTGGTCGATCGAGGAATAGACGGTGCGCGGGTCGTAGCGGTCCATGAAGGCGCAGGGGCCGAAGTCGATCGTCTCGCCCGAAATGGTCATGTTGTCGGTGTTCATCACGCCATGGATGAAGCCGACGCCGAGCCATCGGGCGATGAGCGCCGCCTGCCGGTCGGCCACCGCATCGAGCAGCGCGAGATAGGGTTTTTCCGCGCCCTTGAGGTCCGGATAGTGCCGGTCGATGACATGGTCGGCGAGCACGCGCACGTTCTCGGTCTCACCGCGCGCCGCAAAAAACTGGAAGGTGCCGACGCGGATATGGCTGGCGGCGACGCGGGTGAAGACGGCGCCCGGCAGCACCCGGTCGCGATAGACCGCCTGGCCGGTGGCGACGGCGGCGAGCGCCCGCGTCGTCGGAATGCCGAGCGCATGCATGGCCTCGCTGATGATATATTCGCGCAGCACCGGCCCAAGTGCGGCCCGCCCGTCGCCACGGCGCGAATAGGGCGTCTGGCCGGCGCCCTTCAACTGGATGTCGCGGCGCTTGCCGTTGCGGTCGATCACCTCGGCAAGCAGGATGGCGCGCCCATCGCCGAGCCGCGGCACGAACTGGCCGAACTGGTGGCCGGCATAGGCCATGGCGAGCGGCAGCCCGCCGGGCAGCGCCACATTGCCGGAGAAATAGCCCGCACCATGCCGCTCCAGCGCATCGGCGTCGAGGCCGAGTTCCTGGGCCAGCGCCCGGTTGAACTTGATCACCCGCGGCGCCTCTACCGGCGTCGGATCGACGGGCGCGAAAAAGATGTCCGGCAGGCGCGCATAGCTGTTGTCGAAGGCGAATGCCTCGCCGATGGGCTTCGGGTTGCTTGCCTCGTTCATCACGTCCTCGTCCGGCTTTTTTCTCGTCTTCTATAGGTAGCGACTGGCGACAGGAATGAAAGGGTCTGTCCGCTTGTCGCCCTTTGGGCGGGGTGCTACCGTCGCGGGTGGAATTTGGCCGTCCACCATTTCGGGGTTTTGACAGGATGCGTTACCTCGCCCTCGTTTTCCTCTTCCCGTCGCTCGCCTTCGCCCAAAGCTGCGACCCCTGGAGCGCCGGCATGTCGGAGGAGGAAGAGGGGCGCATTATGATGGCCTCCGTCTGCCAGGCTGCCGGCGGCGAGACCTATGATCTCTTCCTGAAATGCGGCGCGGACGGTGAGCTTTCCCTGCGCTTCCTCGTGCAGGCGGCGGATTTTCCGCCGGGCGACGGGCCGGAGTTTTTAAGCCCGCTGCGCCTTACCGTCGATGGCGAGGCCTTCGATCGGCCGGCGCACCACGAGGCGATGGACAATGCGATGGTCAGCGATTTCCCGATCAAGGGGCCGCTCGTCGAGCGCCTCAAGGCCGGCAAGACGCTCACCATCGCCTATCCCGAAACGAAACTGCCGCCGGTCGATTTCCCGCTCAAGGGATCGAAGGCGGCGATCGAGACGCTGGTGGCCGCCTGCACCGGCTCCTGACGGCACATCCCCGTTTTGTCCCGCCGGGGCCTTGCGGGCCAAGCGAAGATCGAATTTCATAACCCACTGAATAAGCAGGCGGTGTCGTCCGTCCCTTTCTTCAGCATGCAATGGGTGAGCGAATTTCCGGTTGCCGGCGTACCGGCCGCCTCGGTCATGTCCTCAGGGAGGGTATCGTGCAGCGGACTATCCATCGGTTGATCGGGGCGCTTGCCGCCTGTCTGTTTTTCCTCGCAGCGCCCGCGGCCTTCGCCGCCGAACGCTACGCGCTCATCATCGGCAATGCGGAATACGAGGATGCCGAACCGCTGGAAAACCCGCTGAACGACGTCGACCTCGTCGGCGAGGCGCTGGAGCGGGCGGATTTCTCGGTGACACGCGTCACCGATGCCGACCATCTCGGCATGCTCTCGGCGCTCAACAACTTCACGCGGGTGGCCGAAAAGGTCGAGAACCCGGTGCTCTTCGTCTATTTCTCCGGCTATGCGGTGCAGATCGACGGCGACAACTACCTGCTGCCGACCGACGCCTCGGGCCGCACGCTGACGGGCCTGCGCAACCGCTCGCTCGCCGTCTCCGAGGTCACCGCGACGCTGCGCAAGCTCGGCACCGGCCTCAAGGTCGTGCTGTTCGACGCCGCGCACGACAACCCCTTCGTGCTGCTGCGCGACATCCAGGACGGCCTTGCCGAGCCGAAGAATGCCGACGGCATCCACTATGCCTATGCGTCGGCGCCCGGCACGACCTACGACTACGAGGGCACGCCGATCAGCCCCTTCGCCTCCGCCTTCGTCGATGCGATCAGCATTCCCGGCATCGTGCTGGAGGATGCCTTCCGCAAGGTCGGCGAGATCGTCAAGGAGCGCAGCAAGGGCAAGCAGGAGACCTGGCAGAGCGACGCCGACTACGGCAAGTTCGCGCTGAGCGCCAAGGACGCCAAGGTCGATGAGGCGGAAATCGCCTTCTACGAATTCGCCTCGCTGGCCGACAACCGCGAGGCCTATGACCGCTATCTCAGCCGCTATCCGGAAGGCGTCTTCGCCTATATCGCCCAGCGCAAGATCGATCTTCTCGGCCGACGCTTCGAGGGTGACCACGAGGATACCGGCGAGATGCCCATTCTCTCGGTGTCCAACGACCGGCACGATCCCTGCGGCCGGCTCGAATTCGGCGGCAACCAGCGCGACCGCCGCCTCTCCGACGTCTACAAGGACGGCCAGCTCGTGCTGATCGATTTCAGCTTCTGGTATCCGCCGGAAAAGTGCGACTACCTCTCCTATTTCTCCACCGTCTATTCGCACGAGCGCCTGCGCAACATCATCACCTCGGCCAGCATTCCCGAGCGCCAGATCTATGTTGCGACCGAGGATGACCTGAGCCCCAGCGAGGAACGCGCGATCTACGACTATTTCGACGAGGACCGCCGCGGCTATTCGCAGTCGCTGATGTTCCGCGCGATCAACGAGGAGCGCCGCCACGGGCTCGGCATTGCGGTGAAGACGCCGGACGACAATGCCCGCGAATATGTCGATGAGGTGGAATGCGGCGACGGCTGCCTGCGCTTCCGCGGCCTCGTGCGCTTCCGCGACAACAGCGTGCGCTCGCTGGAGGATTACGAGTTCGAATTCGTCGACGTGCGCCGCCTCGGCTTCTACGACAAGTACCGCGACGCGCTGCGCGACTTCCCGCACGACGAACACGCGTCGAACGACAGCACAAGCCACGACACCAAGACGGACAGCTACGACAGCGCCTCGAGCCACGAGACGAAGACGGACGCCTATGGCGAAAGCGCCTCGTCGAGCCATGACGACGGCTATGGTTCGGATGCCGACCCGTACCGGTCGTCGCGCTCGGTCGGCGGCTGGGACATCGTCGCGGACTTTTCCGACGACCGCCGCTTCCTGAACTGCCGCGCCATCCGCCGCAGCGGCGACGACCGCTACGCCGCCTTCCGCTGGTACGACGACGGCCACGTCACCTTCGGCTTCCAGGACACGTCCTACGACTATGCCGACGACTACACGAAGGACGCCAAATACTGGATCGACGACGGCCAGGGCTACGATGTCAGCGGCAAATCCTACGGCCAACGCGAAATCGCCTACGACCTCGGCAAGGACCGCTCGGTCATCGACGCCCTGAAGCGCGGCAACCACATCCGGATCGGGGATGTGGAGACAAGCCTGAAGGGTTCGAGCGCGATGCTGAACGACTTGCAGGAATGCGTGGGGGCGTTCCGGTAGGCAGTCTCTCACCCTTGCGGCAGCCCAAATATGTGCTATTTTCGTAGCACATATTTGGAGATGTTGGCATGAGCAATACAGCGAAGATTCGCCGCCAGGGCGGCGCGACGGTCTTCAGCATTCCGCCTGCGCTGCTGAAGATGCTGGGCGCGGAAGTCGGTACGGAACTGACCCTGACCGTCGATAACGGATCGCTTGTCGCAACACCCGCGCAGCCGAAGAAGAGATACACGCTGGCGCAGCTTCTGGAAGGGGCTGACGAGATGGCCGACCTGAACAAGCAGGCCGCCGCATGGCAGGGCGGTCCGCGCGTCGGCAACGAAACATTCTGATGGTTCGAAGCAATATTCCGAAGCGCGGCGACGTGTTCATCGTCGATCTCAACCCGGTCGTGGGCAATGAGATGAAGGATGAACACCGCTGTGTCGTAATCACCCCGCGCGAGATCAATGCCGTCGGAATATGCCTTGTCGTGCCGATCACGACGGGAGGCGCCTTTGCCCGCCGCGCCGGGCTGGCCGTCAACATTTCAGGCCACAAGACGACGGGCGTCGCGCTCTGCAACCAGGTGCGGGGACTGGATATCGTCGAACGGGTGAAAAACAAGACCGCCCGCTTCATCGAAACGCTGGACAGCTACACGACGGATGAGATCGCTGCCCGCGTGGTCAGCATGATCGATCCCGCATAGTATGCAACGGGAGGGACTGGTCCCTCCCGCGACGCCAAACCCTACATCTTCCCCGCAACCTTGATCGCAAACGCATACTCGAACGCGATCTCCTCCAGTCGCTGGAAGCGACCCGACGCGCCGCCGTGGCCCGCGCCCATGTTGGTCTTGAGGAGGATGGGCTCGCTGCCGGTGGTCTTTTCGCGCAGCTTGGCGACCCATTTGGTGGGCTCCCAATAGGTGACGCGGGGGTCGGTGAGGCCGGAGAGCGCGAGTATAGCGGGGTAGGGTTTCGCCTCGACATTGTCGTAGGGCGAGTAGCTGGCCATCAGCTGGTAGAAATCCCTGCTGTCGATCGGGTTGCCCCATTCGGGCCATTCCGGCGGCGTCAGCGGCAGGGTGTCGTCGAGCATGGTGTTGAGCACGTCGACGAAGGGCACGGCGGCGATGATGCCGCCGAATTTTTCCGGCGCCATGTTGGCGATGGCCCCCATCAGCATGCCGCCGGCCGAGCCGCCCTCGGCGACGATCTTCGCGTAGGACGTGAACTTCTCTTGATTCAGATAGTCGGCAGCGGCGATGAAGTCCTTGAACGTATTGGTCTTCCTGTCCATCTTGCCGTTTTCGTACCAGGCGAAACCCTTGTCCTTGCCGCCGCGGATATGGGCGATGGCATAGACGAAGCCGCGGTCGACGAGCGACAGGCAATTGGTGTTGAAGGACGCCGGAATGGTGATGCCGTAGGCGCCGTAGCCGTAGAGCAGGCAGGGCGCGGAGCCGTCGAGCGGCGTGTCCTTGCGATAAAGCAGCGTCACCGGCACCTGCTCGCCGTCGAAAGCGGGGGCGAAGACGCGGCGGGTAATATAGTCGTCCGGATTGTGGCCGGAGGGCACTTCCTGGGTCTTCAGCAGCGTGCGCTCGCGCGTCGCCATATTGTAGTCGAAAAGCTGCGAGGGCGTCGTCATCGAGGAATAGGAGAAGCGGATGACGTCCGTGTCATATTCCGCAGCGCCCGAGAGGCCGAGCGAATAGGCTTCCTCCGCAAAGGCGATCGCGTGTTCCTCGCCGCTCTTGCGGTCGCGCACGACGATGCGCGGCAGGCCCTCGTGGCGCTCCAGCCAGATGAGATGGCGGGCATAGGCCATGTGGTTGAGGATCAGCGTGCCGGCGCGATGCGGCACGACCTCGCTCCAGTTCTCGCGGCCGGGCGCCGTCACCGGCGTCTGCATGATCTTGAAGTCCTTGGCGCCGTCGGCGTTGGTCAGGATGTAGAAGACGTCACCGCCCTCCGTCATTGCATATTCGAGCCCGGTCTGGCGCGGCGTCACGATGACGGGCGTCGCGAGCAGATCCTTGGTCGAGAGCAGGCGGTATTCGCTCGTCTCGTGATCATGGATGTCAATGTAGATGTAATCGTCGATCAGCGAGCCGCCGACCGACATGAAGAAGCCCGCATCCTTCTCCTCGTAGACCAGCCGGTCGTTCTCCTGGCGCTCGCCGAGGATGTGGTGGAAGATCTTCGAGGGACGGTGGTTCTCGTCGAGCGCGGTGTAGAAGAAGCTCTTGGCATCCGGCGCCCAGACGCCGTCGCCGCCGGTATTGTCGAGCGTGTCCGAGCGGTCCTCGCCGGTCGCAAGATCGCGCACGCGCAGCGTGAAATATTCCGAGCCCTTGTCGTCGTAACCCCAGATGCCGAGGGAGTGGTCGGTCGAATGGCTGATGCCCGCAAGCCGGAAATAGTCCTTGCCGGAGGCTTCCTTGTCACCGTCGAGCAGGAGCTTGCGGTCGCCGCCCTCGCGCGGTTCGCGGAAATAGCGCGGCTGCTCGCCGCCGGTGACATAGGACGTGCCATAGGCAAAGGGGCCGTCCTTCATCGGCACGGAACTGTCATCCTCCTTGATGCGGCCGCGCATCTCGGCAAACAGCACCTTCTGCAGCGCTTCCGTGTCGGCCATCGCCGCCGTCATATAAGCGTTTTCCGCCTCCAGATGGGTGCGGATCTCCGGCTGGAGGATCGTGGGATCCTTGAACATCGCCTGCCAGTTCTCGTCGCGGAACCAGGCATAATCGTCGGTGCGGGTGATGCCGTGACGGGTGTCGGAGAGCGGCTTCTTGGCGGCGACGGGGGCGGCGGGCAGGTTTTGGAAGACGGACACGGTTTCACTCCGGCAAATCGCTAGGCGGGATCAAACAGATAGTGAGCCCGGGCGCAGGCATCAAGCAAAGCTTTTGCGCGTCGGCGAGATACCCCCCTCTGCCCTGCCGGGCATCTCCCCCTCAAGGGGGGAGATTGGATGAGGCATCGTTTTGCCTATCTCAAGCGTTGCTGATCGAGCGATGTTTCAGCATCTTGCCGATCTCCCCCCTTGAGGGGGAGATGCCCGGCAGGGCAGAGGGGGGCAGCCGCGGCTTCAACCGGGCAGGTTGCGCTTGTTCGCCTTGCGCTTGGCGGGGCGCAGCTCGTCGGCGATGGTCATGCCGATGATCGACAGCGGCAGGGCCAGCATGGCGCCGGCGGCACCCCACATCCAGGTCCAGAAGATGATGGCTGTGAAGATGATGAAGGCGTTGACTTCCAGCCGCTTGCCCATCACCGCCGGCATGACGAGGTTTTCCATGGCGAGGTGCACGAGGAAGAAGGCGAGCGCCGGCATCAGGCCCATCATCAGCGTCTCGTGCGTCAGCACGCCGGCGGTGGCGAGTGCGATGGTCATCAGCGTCACGCCGAGGAAGGGCACGAAGGAGGACAGGAACGCGAAGAGCCCCCACAGCGCCGGCATGGCAAGCCCGCCGCCCCAGGTGATCAGCGCGGTGACCACGCCGAGCGCGCCATAGACCAGCGCGGCGGTCGCGAAATAATAGCCGAGCGCGCTGTCGATGGCGTTCATGATGCGAATGGTGGTGAGCCGCTGGCCGCGGCGCGGGAAGGCCATGATGATCATCTGCCTGAGCTTCAGTCGTGCCGAGAGGAAGAGCACGAGGGCGGCAAAGAAGATCATGCCTTGAAGGAGGGCGGGCGTAAGGCTTGAGGACAGGATGCCGAGAATGCTGCCGGTGTTCTCCAGCACCTTCTCCATCGTCATCCCGCCGCTCTGAAAGGTTTCGTGGCTGATGTTCAGCCAGCCAAGGCGGGAAAACAGCGGCGTGATGCGGTCATAAGCGCCGCGCACGAGATCCGGCGCATTGGCGGCAAGCTGGGTGATCGGGTCGGCGAGTAGACCCACCAGGAAGAACAGGCCGAGCCCGAACAGGCCGGCAAGCAGCAGCGCGGTCGGCAGCGGCGGGATGCCGAACTCGTTCAACTTCTCCGCGGCGACGCCGAAGATGAGACCAGTCACCACGGCAAGACACAGCGGAATGAGGATCGGCGCCATCAGATAGACGACGGCCATCGCCATGATCGCGAAGATGCCGATCGCCGCCCAGGCGGCGGCAATGTCGAGGCCGTAACGGCGCGGGGCGTCTTCCCGAAGGTTCTTTTCGAGATCGATGCTGCCCCGCAAGAGCCGCCGTTCAGCCGGTTTTCCTAGAATTTCGTGCATGGTGCGTTCCCCGATCCGCGCCTGAAACGCCCGGCCAAGGTGGAAGTTCCATAAGAGGTCGCTTGAAACCGCTGGTGGGTTGTCATGTGTCGTGAAATGGCCATATTGCCCGCCGACCCCGAATTGAAGCGTCGCAAATGACGAGACCAAGAGGAGGCAGACAGGTGAAACGGCAGGCAATCGGGCTTCAAATCGCCCTTTGCACCCTGGTTCTTGCGCCGATGGCGGCATCGCCGGCTTTGGCGATCGATGCCCGGCTGCGCAGTCAGCTCGAAAAGCTGACGCCGGAAGAGCGGCTGGAACAGCGCTGCGACATGGAGGCGATGGACCAGATCGGCGACGGGAAGGGCGGCTTTCGCCCGGACAAGGTGATCGCCTATGCGTTCGGCGACCCGAAGCTCGACGGCACCACCATCAAGACGCGCGGTGCGGTGTTCCGCAGCAAGGGCGAGTGGTATCGGCTGTCCTACAAATGCGAGGCGAGCGCCGACCGGCTGGAGGTCCACGCCTTCAAATACAAGGTGGGCAATGTGGTGCCGCACGAGGACTGGGCGGCGCATTATCTCTACGACTGAGGGTCGGCCTGCGCGAAATGCGCCATCTGGCCGTCATGGGCGCGCTTGAAGGCAGGGCGCGCGCAGATCCGCTCGACATAGGATGTGAGCGCCGGGAAATCGCCGGCCGCCTTGACCTTCGGCACGCGAAGCACGTCCGCCATCAGCAGATCGGCGACGGTAAACCGTCCGGCCGCGAGCCATTCGCGCTCCGCCAGCACGGCCTCCAGATGGGTCAGGCGCTGGAGCACCCAGCCTTCGAGCGGGTTGTCCGCGCCCTTGGACAGGCCGATGAACCACCAGGGCACCGTCACCATCTCGATGGAGTTGAGCGCGGCAATCGTCCATTCCAGTGTTTCCGCCTCGCCCTTGGGGTCGGTCGGCATCAGCGTCTCGCTTTTTCGCGCCAGATAGAGAAGACAGGCGCCGCTTTCGAAGACATTGATATCGCCGTCCTCCAGGAACGGCACCTGGCCGAACGGTTGGCAGGCAAAATGCTCCGCGCCGCGGTGGTGGAACGAGACGGAGCGGACGGCGTAGTCGAGGTCCGCTTCTTCGCAGGCCCAGCGCAGCCGGAGGTCGCGGACAAAACCGCGCGGACCGGATTTGCCGCCCGGCACCCAGTCATATGTCCAGATCGTCAATGGCTCGGTCATGCTGCCTCTCCCTGGCTTGCGCCCAAAATCGACGAAAACGGCGTTTCAAGCAAAACACCGTTTTCACCGATCTGGTTCCGGAAAGGCAAGGCTATGCTGTCGTTCAGGCCGAGAGTTTGAGGCCGATGCCCCAGGGATCGACCAGCGAGACCGTGTCGCCGGAGCGCATGGTGGCGATCGCCAGTTCGTCGAGCTTCTTCAGGGCACCGTCCAGTTTCGCCGGATCGTTGAAGCGGATCGTGTAGTCGGCAAGGCCGGTCATGCCCGCTTGGCGCTTCGGCTGGCCGCTCGAATTCCAGACATTCGCCGCGACATGATGGTGGTACTTGCCGGTGGCAAAGAAGCTCGCGCCCGGATAGGTCGTCATGATGTCGAGGCCGAGCACGTCGTGGAAGAAGGCGTTCGCTTCGGGGATGTTCGAGACCTGGAGGTGGATATGGCCGATCACCGTGCCGTTTTCCTGGCCCGTCCAGCCGTCCTTCGGCGCCTCGTCGTAAAGCGCCTGCAAATCGAGCCGGTGCGTCGCCATCTTTACCGTGCCGTCAGGCACATAGGTCCATTCGGCGCGGTCGCGGTCACGATAGATCTCGATGCCGTTGCCCTCGGGATCGTCGAGATAGATCGCCTCGCTGACGAGGTGGTCGGAGGCGCCGGTGAGCGGCACGTTGTTTTGCGCGGCATGCGCCAGCCAGCGGCCGAGCTCCTTGCGGTTCGGCACGAGGAAGGCGGTGTGGAAGAGGCCCGGCGCATTGCGCGGCGCGGGGGCGGCATTGCTGCCCGTCGTCAGCGTCAGGAGCGGCCGGCCGGCGACACCGAGCGTTTCGCCCGAGGCGGATGTTTCGAGAACCGTCAGGCCCATCGCCTGCTGGTAGAAGGCCGACACCATCGGCAGGTCGACGACCGTCAGGTGCGAATGGTCGACGAACGCCGGCATGTTTACGGCGTGGTTCGGCTGGGTGGTCGTTTCGGTCATGGTGGCGGTCTCCGCGCGAATGGGGCCGGCCTTGCTTGCGGCGATGCCCGCGGCGGCAGCGCCGAGGAATGTCCGTCTGTCGAGGTCCGTCATGGTCTGTTTCCCGTTTCGGTTTCCCCTGGAAACCGTTCTGTTGGAGCGGACTATGACGGAAGGACGCCGTTCACGAAAGCCGGCGGTTCGGCGATTTACTGTCAACGTGGTGTTGACGATGGCATTCGGGAACTTGATTCCGATCAATGCCGTTTCCCCGACGCGATGCCAATTTCGACACCTGTTGAAACCAAGGGAGACCGGTATCGTGATGGACCTGGCGCAGTACAAGGACATTCTTCTCACCCGCAAGCGCGAGCTCCAGGGCCGGCTCGACAGGATCGAGAAGGACCTCGACACGCTGAAGAGCGGTGACAGCGCCGACCGCGCCATCGAACGCGAGAACGACGAGGTGCTGGAGGAATTCGGCACGAACGGCCTCAGGGAAATCGGGGCGATCGATGCAGCGCTCGACCGTTTTGCCGCCGGAACGTTCGGCACCTGCGCCAAATGCGGCGCGCCGATTTCGCCCGCGCGCTTGGCGGCGGTGCCACATGCGGCGCTGTGCGAGGCCTGCATCGCCGAGCGGTGAAAAGGGCCTCCCCGTCACGCGGCAAAGTCACGCGGCAAATTTTTGTGATCCGCAGGCGCTTGCCCGTCCGTGCCAAACCCGCCACGATGGCGGAGGATGAATGCAGGACCAGCCGCAGTGGAAATCAAGGGCGTCAAGTGGAACTATGACCGGTACGAGGTGATCGCCGACGGCATCGTGCATGGTGTCGGCGTGGTCTTCGCGCTGATCGGCGTGACGGCCCTGATCTTCTATGCGACGGTCTGGGCCTCCAGCGGGCAGCTTGCCGCGGCCTGGGTCTATGGCGTGGGCCTCGTGCTCGCGCTCGCCACGTCCTTCGCCTATAATCTCTGGCCGGTCTCCAGGGTAAAATGGCACCTGCGCCGCTTCGACCATTCGGCGATCTTCGTGCTGATCGCCGCCACCTACACGCCCTTTCTCCAGCGGGGCATCGACGAGCCGTTCCTCGCCGGCATGCTGGTCTTCATGTGGGTGATGGCGGTGGCGGGTGTGGTGCTGAAATTCTTCTTCCCCGGCCGCTACGACCGGCTGGCGATCCTCATCTATCTCGGCATGGGCTGGAGCGGCGTTTTTGCCGCCGGTCCGCTCACGACGCACCTCTCGGCCGCCACGCTGATCCTGATCGTCGTCGGCGGCGTGCTCTATTCGGTGGGCGTCGTCTTCCACGTCTGGGAGAAGCTGCGCTTTCAGAACGCCATCTGGCACGGTTTTGTCGTGGCGGCTGCCGCCGTGCACTATTCGGCCGTCGTCACCAGCGTCGTCTCTGGCATCTGATCACTGCGCCGCGGGGGCCGCCCCTTGCGCATTCGTGCAACCTTCCGCCGGATGCAGCGATTTCACCAGCCGGCCGACGAGCGGAGAAATCTCCGCCTTCATCGACTGCGGATAGTCCAGCACGAAGGTGGCGACCGCGTCGTCGCACAGCGCAATGACCCGGTGGTAGAGGATGGAATCGACCAGCGTGCCGGAAAGGCTCGCCCAGCCGGCCGTCTGCCGGTCGTAGCTGAGATCCCAGCCCTCCTGCTGGTAGGTGGTGCGCCGGTCGGCGACCTCCTCCTCGAACGGGCCGGCCGTCAGGTAATGCGCCCAGACGCGCAGCTCCGCCTCGCCATTCCTGTAGGTCCGCCCGTCGCCATTGTCGGCCTCCTGGACAAGCGTGAAGCCCGGCGGGATTTCGACCGCAAAGCCGTAGCGCGCATTGACATAGGGCTCCCATTCCGCGGCAAGGGCGGAGGCGGGCAGGAGCAGAAGGAAAAGAAGGAGGAAGCGTTGCACGTTCGATTACTCGCTGTGGACGTGATAAGCATAACGGACAAAGGCGGGCGTTTCATCGCCGAGCCGGCAATCAGGCTGGACAGGTTTCCCGCTCCTCCTGTAAGCCATGCAGGCAAAGCCGGGGGGACTATGGACATTACTATACGCGACGCCGCGGAGGCTGACCTCCCCGGCATTCTGGATATCTACAACGATGCCGTCGCCAACACCACGGCGATCTGGAACGAGGCGGAAGTCGACCTCGCCAATCGCAAGGCGTGGTTTGCCGCGCGGCGCGAGCAGGGCTTCCCGATCCTCGTGGCCGTGCGCGGCCGGCAGGTCGTCGGCTACGCCTCCTACGGCGACTGGCGCGCCTTCGACGGCTTCCGCCACACGGTGGAACATTCCGTCTATGTGCGCGGCGACGCACGCGGCACGGGCACCGGAAAACGCCTGATGAAGGCGCTGGTCGACCGGGCGAGCTTCAACGGCATCCATGTCATGGTCGGCTGTATCGAGGCGGAGAACGCCGCCTCGATCAAACTGCACGAAAAGCTCGGTTTCCGCACCGTCGGGCGCTTCAGCGAGGTCGGCATCAAGTTCGGCCGCTGGCTGGACCTGACCTGCATGGAACTGAAAGTCCCCAAGCGTTGATCAGTCGGGATCGAAGCTAAGCGCGACCCCGTTCATGCAATAGCGCAGGCCCGTCGGCGGCGGACCGTCCGGGAAGACGTGGCCGAGATGGGCGTCACAATCCGTGCAGCGGATTTCCGTGCGCGTCATGCCATAGGAGTGGTCCGAATGGTCGGCGACCGCGCCCGGCTCGATCGGCTGGTAGAAGCTCGGCCAGCCGGTGCCGGAATTGTATTTCGTTTCCGACCGGTAGAGCGACCTGTTGCAACAGATGCAGCGATAGGTGCCCTTCTTCGACAGGTCGAAATCGGGGCTGGAAAAGGCCCGCTCCGTGCCGTGTTCGCGCGTGATGCGAAACTGTTCCGGCGTCAGGACCTGCCGCCACTCTTCCTTCGTCTTGTTGACCTTCAATGTCGTCGTGTCGCTCATGGCGTCCTCCTGTTGCCCCATAGATAGGACGCGAATTGCGGCAAGACAATTGGGGGCACCCCTTGAATCCATCAGGTCTTCCTCCTATCCTCCATTATAAAAGGAATGGAGGAAAATATGCCTTTGAATATCAAGGACGAGGAAGCGCATGCACTCGCCCGCAAGCTCGCCGAAGCGACGGGCGAAAGCCTGACCCAGGCGGTCAAGACGTCCCTTGAGGAAAGGCTGGCGCGTGTCCGCCATCTCAACGTGCCGCGGCTCGCCGACCAGCTCGACCGCATCGCGCTCGACTGCGCAAGCCTGCCATTGCTCGACCCGCGCACACCCGAGGAAATCCTGGGCTACGACGAAAGCGGCCTGCCGCAATGATCGTTCTGGATACCTCGGCGCTGGTCGCCATTCTGACCGACGAACCGGAACGGCGGGCCTTCAACGAGGCGATCGAGCGCGCATCCGCCCGCATCATGAGCGCCGCCACACTGCTCGAAGCGAAAATGGTGCTGTTCGCCCGCTATGGCGCCGGCGGTGCCAATGCACTCGACGCCTTCCTGCTGCGCGCCGGCGTGCGCATCGAGCCGGTGACGGCGCAACAGGCTGAGCTTGCCTTCGATGCCTTTCGGCGCTTCGGCCGCGGCACCGGCCATGCGGCGCACCTGAACTATGGTGATTGCTTTTCCTATGCGTTGGCGCGTGAAAACGCCGCGCCCTTGCTGTTCAAGGGTGGTGATTTCGGCCATACCGACGTAGAAACGGCGCTGTGACATATTTTGATAACGACGGGCGAAGCCCGCGCAGGAAGGACGGGGGATGACACCAGACACGATGGGCCTGACCTTCCTTGCCTTCTGTCTGCCGTTTCTCGGCGCGCTCGTCGCGCCGGCCCTGACAAGGGTGCTCGGCCACAAGGCCGCCTGGCCGCTGGCGCTCATCCCGCTCGCCATATTCTTCCATTTCCTAGGCTTCAATGTGGAGGTCGCGCGCGGAGAGGTGGTGACCGGCGGTTATGCCTGGGTGCCGGCCTACAATGTCAGCTTCTCCTGGCTGATCGACGGCCTGTCGCTCGCCTTCCTGCTGTTGATCTCCGGCATCGGCACGCTGATCGTGCTCTATTCCGGCGGTTATCTGAAGGGCCATAGACACCAGGGCCGGTTCTTCTCCTTCATCTTGATGTTCATGGGCTCGATGCTCGGCCTCGTCGCCTCCGACAGCTTCCTGATGCTCTTCATCTTCTGGGAGCTGACCTCGATCACCTCCTTCCTGCTGATCGGCTTCGATCATGCGCGCCAGGCCTCGCGCCGCGCCGCCTTGCAGGCGCTGATCGTGACGGGCGGCGGCGGGCTGTTCCTGCTGGCGGGGCTGCTGCTCATCTGGAACGTCACCGATGTGACGCAGCTCTCGCTGCTGATGTCCTTCGGCGCTGAGGTGCGGGCGAGCCCGTTCTACCTGTCGATCCTGTTCCTCATTCTTGGAGGCGCCTTCACGAAGTCGGCGCAGTTCCCGTTCCATTTCTGGCTGCCGAACGCCATGGAGGCGCCGACCCCGGTCTCCGCCTACCTGCATTCCGCCACCATGGTGAAGGCCGGCGTCTATCTCCTGATGCGGCTCAATCCCGTCATGGGCGATACCGCCGCCTGGGAGACGATCCTGCCGGCTTTCGGCGGGCTCACCCTGCTGGTCGGCGCCGTGCTCGCCATCCGCCAGACAGACCTCAAGCTGATGCTCGCCTATACGACGGTCGCCTCGCTCGGCCTGCTGGTCATGCTGACCGGTTTCGGCTCTGAGCATGCGGTGGCCGCTGCCGCGCTCTATCTGGTGGCGCATTCGCTGTTCAAGGGCGCTCTCTTCATGGTCGCCGGCCTGGTCGACCACGAGACCGGCACGCGCGACATCACCAAGCTCGGCGGTCTGCGACGCGCCATGCCCGTAACCTTCCTTGCGGCCGTGCTGGCAGCGCTCTCGATGGGCGGCCTGCCGCCGTTCTTCGGCTTCCTCGCCAAGGAGGAAGTCTATGCCACGCTCGCCGGCGGCAATATCCGGGCGATCGCCTACACGGCCGCCGCCATCATCGGCAACGGCCTGATGTTCGCCATCGCCTTCGCGGTGGCGCTGAAACCCTTCCTCGGGCCGCCCGTCGAGACGCCGAAACATGCCCATGAGGGACCGGTGCTGCTATGGATCGGCCCGATGCTGCTGGCGGTCAAAGGGCTGGTCATCGGCCTCTTCTCGGCCACCACCCATGTGCTGCTGACCTCGCCGCTTGCCTCCGCCATCGCCGGCAAGCCAGAGACGATCACCATTTCCGCCATGCCGCATTTCGGCGTGGCCTTCGTGCTGTCGCTCGCCACTATCGCGGTCGGTGTCCTGGTCTTCTTCTCGTTGGACAAGGTGCGAACGGCGGTGGACGGGCTGATCGAGGATATCGGCTGGGGGCCGGACAAAGGCTTCGACCAGGCGATGCGCGGCCTCGTGCGTCTGTCGTCCGCCGTCAGCCGCCTGACCCAGCCTGGGCTCATGGAAATCTACATGACGGCGACCTTTGTCGTCATCGCGCTCGCACTGCTCGTGCCGCCCTTCGTCTATGGCGAATGGCCGCGCCTGCCGGTCTGGCCGGCCAATGTGCCCTTCCATGAACTGGCCGTCATGGTGCTCGCGGTCGTCGGCATCGGCGCGGTGCTGGCGGCGGAAAACCGCCTGACGGCCATCGTTGCGCTCGGCATCCAAGGCTTTTGCGTCGCCGTGCTCTTCCTGCTCTTCGGCGCGCCGGACCTCGCCTTCACCCAGTTCATGATCGAGACACTGTCGGTCGTCATCCTCGCGCTGGTCATGACCCGGTTGAAGCTGACGCCGCGCGACCACCGGCCGCTGCGCGAAAAAATCCCGGATGCTGTGATCGCCATCGCCTGCGGCCTCGGCTTTTCGCTCTATCTCCTGAAGGTCACGCAGGGTCGTTTCGACACCGCGCTCACCGATTTCTTCAACCTCTATTCCAAGACGATTGCGCACGGTGCCAATGTGGTGAACGTCATCATCGTCGATTTCCGCGGCACGGATACGCTGGGTG
Organism: Shinella sp. GW835-FHT14H05; assembly: GCF_058793575.1. Lineage (NCBI taxonomy): Bacteria > Pseudomonadati > Pseudomonadota > Alphaproteobacteria > Hyphomicrobiales > Rhizobiaceae > Shinella > Shinella sp. GW835-FHT14H05. Next base: position 41,118 of record NZ_JBXAFY010000028.1, read on the forward strand.
AGATTGCGGTTGTGATGGTGACGGGGCTGGCGATCCTTTCGATCGTGCGCATTCGCAAAGGGAGGGCATGATGTTGGGAGAGTGTGGCCACCCCCCTCTGGCCTGCTGGCCATCTCCCCCTCAGGGGGGGAGATCGGCAAGCGGAACGGACATTGCTCCTATCCAAACGCTTGTGCTTGGCGGGACGGCGCTCCATCGATCTCCCCCCTTGAGGGGGAGATGGCCGGCAGGCCAGAGGGGGGTATACAGCCCTTCGGCGCCCACTGCGGAGCGATGCCCATGAACACCCTCATCTTCCGCACCGTCGCCCCCTTCCTCACCGCTCTCATGGTGCTCTTCTCGCTCTTCGTGCTGCTGCGCGGTCATAACGAGCCGGGCGGCGGCTTCATCGGTGGGCTGATCGCGGTGTCGGCCTTCGCGATCTACGGCATCGCCAACGGCGTTGCCGCCGTGCGCCAGGCGCTGTGGTTCCACCCGATGGCGATTGCGGCCTTCGGGCTGTTCATCGCCTGTGTCGCCGGCCTGCTGTCCTTCGTCTTCGCCGTGCCCTTCATGACCGGGCTGTGGGTCTATCCGACGATCCTCGGCGTCGAGATCCCGCTGTCCAGCGTCATGCTGTTCGATGCCGGTGTTTACCTCGTCGTGGTCGGCTCGATCACCTCGATCGCACTGGCGCTTGAAGCGGAGGATGATATCTGATGGAGCTCCTGTTCGTCATCCTGATCGGCCTGTTCTTCGCCGCCGCCGTTTACCTGATGCTGTCGAAATTCCTGGTGCGCGTGCTGCTCGGCGTCGTGCTGCTCGGCAATGCCGTCAACCTCTCGCTCTTCACCAATGGCCGTATCCTGCGCGACGTGCCGCCGATCATTCCGGCTGGCCACGACGTGCCGGCGACGCTCACCGCCAATCCGCTGCCGCAGGCGCTCATCCTGACGGCAATCGTCATTTCCTTCTCCTTCTTCGCTTTCCTGCTGGTGCTCGTCTACCGCGCCTATCAGGATCTCGGCACGGACAACGCCAACGAGATGCGTGTCGCCGAGCCGGAAAACGATCCCCTCCCGCCTGCCGGCTACTGACAGGAACCGCCCCGCCAATGGCCGTAAGCCCCGCCGATCTCTCCGCAGCCCTTGTCATGGCCCCGGTCGCGCCCGCCGACTGGCTGGTCGTGCTGCCGCCCGCCTGGTGCATCCTGGCCGGCGCCGTGCTCCTGATGCTGCGCAAATCCATTCGCCTGCAGGCGGCGATCGCCATTCCGGCCCTCGCCGTGCTGGTCCTTGTCGATGCGCTGCTGCTGGCGCATGTTTCCGAAAACGGCCCCGTGACCATGGTGATGGGCCGTTGGCTGCCGCCCTTCGGCATCGCGTTCACCGCAGATCTGACGGGCGTGCTCTTCGCGTTGGCTGGTGCCGTCGTGGCTCTGGCCGGCAGCGTGCACGCGCTCTCCGATATCGACGGCACGGGTCGGCGCTATGGCTTCTACCCGTTCCTGCTCCTGCTGATGGCGGGCGTCTCCGGCGCGTTCCTGACGGGCGACATCTTCAACCTCTACGTCTGGTTCGAGGTGCTGCTGATCTCGTCCTTCGGCCTCATCGTGCTCGGCTCGGAAGCCCGCCAGATCGACGGCGCGATCAAATACGCCTTCCTCAACCTCGTCGCGACCACGCTGTTCCTCATTGCCACCGGTTACCTCTACGGCATCTTCGGCACGCTCAACATGGCGGATATCGCCGTGAAAGCCGCCGCCGGCCGCGCCGACCTGCCGCTGATGACGCTTGCCACCCTTTATCTCGTCGCCTTCGGCATGAAAGCCGCCGCCTTCCCGGTGAATTTCTGGCTGCCGGCCTCCTACCACACGCCGCGCGTCGTGGTGTCGGCGCTGTTTGCCGGCCTTTTGACCAAGGTCGGCATCTATGCGCTGCTGCGCACGCTGATCATGCTGTTCCCCATCGAGCGCGAGGAGCTGAGCTTCGTCATCGCGCTTGCCGGTGTCGCGACCATGCTTGTCGGCGCGCTCGGGGCACTCGGCCAGAGCGATATCCGCCGGCTGCTGGGTTACGTCGTCATTTCCGGCATCGGCGTCATGCTGGTGGGACTTTCGCTCGGCAGCCCCGGCGGCGTCGGCGGCGCGATCTTCTACGCGCTGCATTCCATGGTGGTGATGACGGCGCTCTACATGGTGGCGGGCCTCGCCGGGCGCCTTGCCGGCACGTTCGATCTCAACCGGCTCGGCGGGCTCCATACCCGCTCCGCGCTGTTTTCCACGCTGTCGCTGGTGCTGTTCTTCGCCGTCTCCGGCCTGCCGCCGTTTTCCGGTTTCTGGCCGAAGGTCATGGTGGCGAAGGCGGCCATGGATATCGGTGCCTGGTGGCTGGTGGCCGCGGTCTTCCTCACCGGCTTCCTGACCACCATCGCGCTCGGCCGCGTCTTCGCGCTCGCCTATTGGCGCCCGGCGGGCGAGGCGCTGCCGGACGCGGCTATTCCGGCCAGCGCGCTGCTGCCGCTCGTGGCGCTCACGGCGCTGACGGTCGGCTTCGGCCTGTTCCCGAACGCGCTGCTCGCGACCATCCAGCACGCCGCGCAGGGCCTTGCCGATCCGCGCGCCTATATCGGTTCCGTCTTTCCGGGGGCGAACTAGATGCGGCCCGCTGTCATTATTGCCGTGTTCACCGCCTTCTGGCTCGCCGTTTCCGGCAGTTTCACGATCCCGAACCTGTTGCTCGGCATCGCCGCCAGCGCTCTCTCGCTGGTGCTCATACGCGGCCGCGCCCGCTCCGAAGGCCGGCGTCTCCGGCCCTTGAAAGTCCTGTCGCTGCTGGTGCTGTTCATCAAGGAATTGGCGCTGTCCGCCTGGAAGGTCGCCATCCTGGTGGCGAGCCCGAAGATGGCGCTGAAGCCCGGCATCTTCGCCTTTCCGCTGACGGTGGACCGGGATTTCGAGATCACGCTGCTCGCCAACCTCATCACGCTGACGCCGGGCACGCTGTCCGTCGATGTTTCAGAGGACCGGCGCGTGCTCTATGTACATGCGCTCGACTGCTCCGATCCGGTCGGCACGCGGCGCGATATTGCCAACGGCTTCGAGAAGAAGATCATGGAGGCCTTCCGCTGATGGGTGCTCAAACCGTCATCTCCGTCGCCTCGACGATCGCGCTCTTCCTGATGTGCGCCGCCTTCTTCCTGACCGCCTGGCGCATCATCAAGGGGCCGACGCTGCCGGATCGGATCATCGCGCTCGACATGCTGGTGGCGATCGCCATCGGCTTCATCGCCGTCATCGCCATCCGTACCGGCTTCAACCTTTATATCGACATCGCCATCGCGCTCGGCCTCGTCGGTTTTCTCGCCACCGTCGCCTTCGCGCGCTTCATCCTGAGCCAGGGCATGCAGCCGGGCGAGGCGGGCTCGCCGGATGGCGAGGTGCCGGGCAAGGGCTTGCGGCACAACAGGCCGGGCAAGGCGAGGAGGGCACGCTGATGCTGGATCTCGTTCTTGCCCTCGTCGTCGCCACCATGCTGGTCGCCGGCGGTATCTTCACCTTCCTGGCGGCCCTCGGCCTCGTGCGCCTGCCGGATGTCTACACGCGCATGCACGCCGCCTCGAAGGCGGGTACCGTCGGCTCGGGGCTCATGCTGCTTGCGGCCGGCATGCATTCGCTCGACGTGGCGATCTTCACGCGGGCGCTGGCGGGCTTCGTGTTCTTCGTGCTGACGGCGCCGGTCGCCGCCCATCTCGTCGCGAAAGCAGCGCATGGCGCAGGCTATCGCCTGACGCGCCATACGGTGATCGATGAAATGCGCGACGCACGCGAGCGGGCGGGAAAGAAGCGTTGACAAACGGTTGAAAGGACGACCCTTAAAATTTGTAGTATCTGCTAATTTTCTTGGGGATGATTTCTATATTAAAAGCTCTCGTTTTATTTCTGCAAAATAATACTGGACATTGAATTGAAGAATGATATCTCAGACCAAGTAAAGTATTCGGGTTGATTTAGCTTGCGCATGGTTTTCCTGTCTAGGTTGAGTTCGTGCGGTATTCATGCCGATTCGGTATATGCGCCGGCAAGAGCTTCTGCGTGATGGATGGCCGCCGTAGTAGAAAGTTATATTGACGGAAATGTCCCGTTTTCGGCGGGGTGAGCATTATTCTGCCATATGATCGCCCGACAAGCACGCTTTGCCGCAAATTTGATGTCCAGGCCGATGGATAGGGCCATCGACCTTCGTTTTGTCCGACAGGAGAAAGAAATGACCGAAACAACCCTTGGCGCCGGCTCCAATCTGCTCGTGGAACTGACTGCCGATATCGTCGCCGCCTATGTCGGCAACCATGTCGTGCCGGTTTCCGAGCTGCCGGGCCTGATCGCCGACGTGCATGCCGCGCTCAACAACACGACGCAGCCGGTTGCCGCCGTCGAAGCGCCTGTGGTCGCCGAAAAGCCGAAGCCGCCGGTGCCGGTGCGGAAGTCCGTGCAGAACGACTACATCATCTGCCTGGAAGACGGCCAGAAGTTCAAGTCGCTGAAGCGCCACCTGATGACCCACTACGGCATGACCCCGGAAGAATACCGCGAAAAGTGGGACCTGCCGGCCGATTACCCGATGGTCGCCCCTGCTTATGCCGAAGCGCGCTCGCGCCTCGCCAAGGAAATGGGCCTCGGCCAGCGCCGCAAGGGCAAATAAGCACCGCATTGCCGATGAGATTGCAAAGCCGGAGCCGCAAGGCCCCGGCTTTTTGTGTTTTGGAGCTTCCTTATCCCATTGTGGAGGAATAAATCCCTAGGTCGGGGATGTATGTCGCAAATTTATTAAGAAATTCAATGCGTGGTTGTGGTCTGAGGCTTCATTCATCCCCGTCCGTCCTCTAGGGTGTATGAATAAATTCCTATAAACAGGAGTGGCCAGTCATGCACCAGTTCATCGTTCCCCCGCGGCGTCCGTCTCCCGAGACGCAATCCTTCCCCGGTCCGGCACCGGAGAACAAGAGTACAGGCGCTGGTCAGGGGGTGCCGCGCGCCCGCAAGGCCATGCGTGAGCCGGCGGTTCCCGCCGTGCCGCCCGGCATCGCCTGCCGGATCGTGCGCCAACTGGTGCTGGAGATGACCGCCGTTGCCAGCGACCGACCGCTCTGGCGCCGCGACAGCCGGCGCTCCACCTGCCATGTGCGCCAGATCGCCATGTATGTCTGCCACGTCGTGCTCAGCCTCTCGCTCTCCGATATCGGCGCCGCCTATGGCCGCGACCGCACGACGGTCGGCCATGCCTGCAACGTGGTGGAGGATCGCCGCGACGACATGGCCTTCGACGCCTTCGTCTCGGCAATCGAGCGCGTCGTGCTCTCGGTCTTCGGTCCGGCGGGGATCGGTAGCCATGAGTGAGGGGGGACAGAAGGTCGCCGATGATCTCGCGAGGCTCCTCCGCTTCCTGCTGGGGGCGGGCGACGTAAGCGTTGCCGAAAGCGATGTGCTGGTGGCCAGCGACGGGCGCAGGCAGCCGCTGGCGCCGGCCGTGCTGGCGCAAGCGCTGCGGCTCGGCCTCGTCAGCCGTGCCGGCGATAAGCTTGCCGCAACGCCGGAGGCGCGCGCTCACCTGAAACGCCGGCTCTGCGATGCGGAGACACCCTTTGCCGGCCAGCACCGCGACATGGAGGCGGTGGTGGTGATGCGCGACGGGGCGCGGGAAAAGGCCTTTGCCAACCGGCTCGAATCGCCGCTCGCGGCGCTCGCACGGCTGAAGGAGAAGACGGGCGATGCCTACCTGCCGGAAAATGCCATTGCCGCCGGCGAGCGGCTGCACGCCGATTTCACCCGCGGCGGCCTCCAGCCGCGTTTGACCATGTCCTGGGAGCCCCGCGTCGCCAGCCGCCAGAAGGGCGAGGCGGGCGCCGGGCGCGAACTGACCGACACGGCGCTCGCCGCCCGCCTGCGCGTCGCGCGCGCCATCGAGGCGATCGGTCCGGAGCTTTCCGGCGTGGCGCTGGATGTCTGCTGCTTCATGAAGGGGCTGGAGATGGTGGAGCGCGAGCGGCAATGGCCGGCCCGCTCGGCCAAGCTGATGCTGCGGGCTTCGCTGATGGCGCTTGCGCGGCATTATGCGCCTGCGGCACCCGCTGCGCGGCGGGCGCATATGTGGGGGGCGGAGGGGTATCGGCCGGAGATTTCGGGGTGAGGGTATCTATTGGGGAATGAGACGTTCCAGCAATTCAATCTCCCCCTTGTGGGGGAGATGCCCGGCAGGGCAGAGGGGGGTATGCCTCCCTCTCAAACGCCCGACATGCGGCACCGCCACCCCCCCTCTGTCACCTTCGGCGACATCTCCCCCACAAGGGGGAGTGTTTACACGGAACGCTTTTGAGATTCTGCTATGGGGGTGATTTGCGTGGAGGCAGGTGATGGATTGCCCGGGCTGTGGTGGTGTCGATCTGATCAAGCGCGGCAGCAAGG
>NZ_JBXAFY010000029.1:0-43632 GCF_058793575.1 Shinella sp. GW835-FHT14H05
TGACTCTCCGCATGATTCATGCAGAAAATGAGCTTCCGCGAACAAACGCGCTACGTGGGATCGCCTACACGCTTACATCTCGACGCAGCGGTGAATTCGCTGCCCGCTGAAGTACAGCAGTGGGTGACCAATGCCGCAGCAGCCTGACCTTCTCGGCCCGCAGCTCCTAACGGTAACGCCCGCTCGAGGGTTGGAGGGGCCGCGGCTGTGGGTTCGGCGCCTTGTGATATGGAAGGAGCCCGGCGGGGAGAAGGTGCGGGACATTGAGCTTCGTCCCGGCCTGAATATCATCTGGTCGCCGGATGGAGCAGATGACGCCGCTTTAGCAGGTCAGACCAATGCGGTGGGTCATGGGAGTGGCAAAACGCTGTTCTGTCGGCTTATCCGCTACTGCCTCGGCGAGGATCGCTTCGCCACCGAGCCCCAGCGCGAGCGGGTCGGCACTGCATTTCTGAATGGCCTTGTCGGCGCTGAGGTCGTGCTTGATGGGACTTGCTGGGCGATCGTTCGCCCGCTCGGCGCACGCCGCAGACACATGGCTGTGCCGGGCGGAAACCTCGAAGAGATCGCCGCCGGCGAGGGCGCTTCAACCGGGATAGAACCGTTCATCAAAGCCGTCGATCAGCGCATTATCACCACCGCGATTGCCCAGTTGGTTCACCCGCAGGCGAATGGACCCATTTGGCCGATCGCGCTCGCCTGGCTGACGCGGGATCAAGAGTGTCGATTTGATGATGTTCTGGATTGGCGATCGCCGACGTCTGATTCCGATTCCCCGGTGCCCGCAAGCGGGCAGGAGAAGGGGCCAAGGCTTGAGGCGCTACGTTCATTTCTGATGGCGATCACGCCTGAGGAGCAAGCCACGCGTGGGGAAGTGAATAGTCTCAGCGAGCAACGCCGAGTCCTGGATCAAGAGATCGGCCATCGCCGGTGGGAAATCGAGCGAACGCAGACGCGGCTCGTTACGGGTCTCGACCTTGAGGATCAGCCGCTCCCCGAGATGCCATTGCTGATTGACGTCATGCGCAGGTCCGCAGGTGCGCGCTTGGCGTCGGCAAGCCGGGTTCCCACTGACGGCGACGCAGAACTCGTTGCGGCGCGAGAGCAACGGGAGGCTGCGAGAAGTGAATGGGCACGTCTCGACGGCGAACGCATCCGGATCGAGGCTCTCATACCTGCGGAGGAACGCGCATTAGCTATGATTCGGGGGGAGCTACCCGGACTTTCCTACTCAAAGCTAGAGGCGGAGAGTCCGATCTGCCCGATTTGTGAAGTCCCTATAGAGCGAGCCTTGGCAGACGGATGCAAGCTCTCGCACAAGATACCTGATGCCGACGCGTGTCGACAGCGTTGGGATCAACATCAGGCGGATCTCGACGCCCAAGCCAAGCTAGTTGAAAGCTTGCGGCAGGCACAGACGCAGATCTTACCGCAGGTTGCTCTGGCCAAGCAGCGCTTCGATCGATCCGTCGATCGCGTCACAAATATCGAGAAGGCCCGCGATGCCCGAGAGTCCACTTGGTACACCGCCCGCAGGCTCCAGGACGATGTCGAGCGCCTCGCCGAACTGTTCGAAACGCAGGAGGAGGGTATCAAGCGTCTCCGCGAACTGGGCACCAAACTTGAGGCTGCGAGAGAGCGGCTGGGCGCGTTTCGTGACAAACAGGCCCGCCTATTTGGACGGATGAGCCAAAAATTCGACCCAATCATTCGACGGTTGGTCGGCCACGATGCAAAGGGGCGGATCACGCTTACCGGCAATGGTCTTGACTTGTCAGTAGATATGGGCGGAGACCGCAGGACAGCCGCGATCGACTCCCTCAAGGTTCTGGCTTTCGACCTCGCTGCAATGTGCGTCAGCATCGAAGGCGCGACACGTGTTCCGTCGTTCCTACTTCACGACAGCCCACGTGAGGCCGACCTTGGCTTGTCAATCTATGGAAGGCTCTTCGATATCGTTCAGGAGCTGGAGCGCGTCGGCGGAAAGCCGCTGTTTCAGTACATCGTAACGACAACAACGGCGCCTCCAACCGAATTCAGAGAACGTCCGTACCTGCAGCTGAAATTGCATGGCGATCCGCCTGCGCAACGCTTGCTCGGGGTGGACTTATGATTAGCACGGAAGGGCGGCTAACAGCGTATCCATTCGTCCTTCTCTCTGAGCTGCGCGATGCCGCGAACGAGCATGGCTACCGAATTGGCCCTGAAGAAGCCGGTGGATGGATCTTTTTCCGATCGGCCAGCGCACCCGGGGAAGTTGGACTGGCCGCCGTCGGCTCGAGTGGCCCATTTTTTCTGTCAGTAATGCATCAAGGAGTCGCCAGGACTCTTGATGCTTCACCGGCGTCTCCGTGTGCCAAAGGACATGCCGGTGGGTTCGTGTTTGCCACCCTCGATGATTTGCATGCAGGGGTCACTGCAGCGTATCGCCTTTCCGTCAGTTTGCCGAACTTGCCGCTCGAAAAGTTCCAAAAAGCCGTTGTCGGCCTTGGCGATACGGAAGGTGAGCGTATCCAGCGGTTCAGGATAGGGCAGGACATATTTCGGCAGGCACTCATGGAATACTGGAATGGATGCTGCCCTCTGAGCGGAATTACCAGTCCAGATCTTCTGAGAGCTTCACATATGATGCCTTGGTCACAATGTGAATCGGATGCTCAGAGGCTCGATGTCCATAACGGACTCTTGTTGTCTGCGCTGTGGGACGCAGCGTTCGATTCCGGTTTAGTGACATTCGATACCGGTGGAAAGGTCCTACTTTCTTCTCACCTGGAAGCGGCCGCACGTGCAGAATTAAACGTGGACTCTGTCGGGCGTCTGGCTCTTCGTGATGAGCACCAGCCCTATCTCGATCATCATAGAAGTGCGATCTGGAAGGGATAATGACCCGCTGCTCTGCGAGCTGGCGCTTCGTAACCGGTTAGAGTTCCATAAGGTATCTTATGCGATATGTTATAACATAACGCCAGCATAGTTCGATACGGGACACCGCCGCCGACATAATCGACGGCAATGTGGTCTCAGCACACTATTGTGCAATCGGCATAAATGGAGACTCAGGAAACTGTGCTTGGCCGATCGCGAGGGGCTTCCAAGACGGAATTCATCTCATTGGCGTTCAGGGTGCCACGTGTCGCGATCAGGTAAGCCGCCATATAGGCCAGCTTCAGCCTCGATTCCCGATCGCCCCGCGGCCTGTAATTGACGATCGCCAGCCGGCCGGCTTCTTCATCCCGCGCAACGCCTAATAGTCGGTTTGCATAGGCTACGTTCGTAACCTCGCTGGCTGCCCTGCGTTCATCCCACGCACGAACGGCCTCCGCGGTCGCCAGTTGCGCCGCGATATGCCGATCCATCAACTCACCGAGGGAAACCGCAGGTGCCGCCTCACTCTCTTCTTTTTCTCCCGGCTCACACTCCGGCGCTGACGAACTCAAGGCCGTGCTCGGGCGTGGAGAAATGGACCCGGTACCACGGAGCGAACGCGAACTGGATGACGACAACAGTAGCATGGTGGAATGCCTCACCGAACAAGTTGCATTGCGGACGCTAAAACCATTGATTGAGGCTGAAGGCACGATAGGATACGAAGCGAAACGAAATTTGGGCCTATAAGCCATTGGAAAAGAACGGAAAGATTTTTGTCGCACCGCCCAAGGACGGAAGCGATTTCAAGGAACTGTTCAAGCAATTGGCCGCGGCGGGAGCAGGCCGGCCGTTAGGCAGTGACGGGTTTCCGCAAGGCCCATGGACGCCGGAGCTTCTGACAGAGGCGATTTCACAGATCGACTCCAACCGGATCGGGGTCGATTTGCGAACGGTGCAGCTTTGGTTTCAAGAGAACGAGAAGGGGATTAGCCCGTCCAACATTCGTTGGCTGGCGCGGATCTTTGGGTGCGACGATCCGGAAGCGACCAGCGAATGGCAGATGGAGCTCAGCGCGGCGCAATCACGGCTAACCGCCAAGAGGCGAGATTCGAAGAAGGCGGGAAGCAGCACGGCGCTGCGGGTTCCAGATATGCCGCCGCCTGTGACGGTCGATAATCAGACGCAGCCTCCGGGCGATCTGCCACAAGGCATTGATGCCACCCGGCGCAGACAGGGTTTCAGCTTGGCGAATAGATCGGAGGCGCTTTTCAGCCATGGATCCCCCCTGAATTTGCCCGCGTCGATATTCGCGGGTGCCTCCGCCCTCGGGTTTTTGTCGTATATCGTGGGGATCCACAGCGCCACTTATAGCCGGGCGGATGGTGTCGATAAGCAGGTCGGGTTTCTATGGGCGCCGAACTGGACGTTCCTCTTCATGGTGCTCTTGCCGCTATTTCTCGCGTTCGTCATAGAGCTGCTGATCTTCTGGAAACATGACGCGCGCTTTAGGCTGGGAGCGCAGGGCGACCGGTTGGAAAGCGACGATGCCTGGACGCGCAACGTTCAAGCTTATTCGTACACGTACTGGGCGGTTTTCTTGATCTGCGTCTTGTTCGCCGGTCTTTTTCAGTGGATCGGCGTGTGCTTGATCCCGTTGATCAACGGCGGTGGCAACTTTGCGATAGATTGGGGCAAGTTAGCCATTGTGCGCCCTGAAGTCATATCAGTGCCAGTTTCGATTGTTTTCACGGCGCTCGCATATCTCTACATGTGCCTCTGCTTTTATCTTTTTTTCGCGGGCCTCATCCTGCTCCATACGATCGTCCATGATCTTTGGAGAATTGAAGAGGAATCAAAGACACGGCCGGAGGCGGAACATCGGCGCGAGGGCAGCGAAATCGGCCCTAGGGTGATGCGGGGAATTTTCCGGTGCACCGTCCTTGGTGTTCTGGTCGCCATATGCATGAAGGTCCAAAGCTCTTACCTCAGCTCGAACGGAGAAGATATCGTGACCTGGATAATTCGCGATATGTCTTCAGCCCTGTATGAGCATCACGACGGCGGCAATAGGTTCACCTATAGAATGCCAACGCATTACAGCAGCCTCCTTGTCGCCATGTCGACCTGCATCGTTTTTCTGTACGGTTCCATCCGCTTGGGTGTCGGAATGCAGTTTCGCGTGCCTTTGTGGAAGATGTCAGCCGTCGTAGGGTTGCTCTTTGCCAGCTACTTGCTGATCGATGCCTTCGAGGGCTTTTCTATCCTCCTGGGCGTTGGAGTGCTGCTCGCGACATACGGTCTCTTTGATCCAGAGTTTGGGCGATGGCGAGCAAGCGAGTTAGGAAGCAACCAGAGTGTATCATAATTGGCTTGATCGTTGGGACGAGCGGCGGGCGCGGCGCGGTGAGGAAGCGAAGAAAGTAGCGGGTTTCATCCTCGACGCCCGCCTGGCCTTTCCGGGCGCGAAGAGGATAGAAACTATCGACGAGTTTTGTGTCCTTGCGGACCAGGCCCTGTCTGATTCAAGCTTTTACGATGAGCCGAGCGGCAGCGGTCAGGGCTTTGAAAGGCACGATGAGTGGCTCAGATTTCCATCGGACATTTCTACTGACGTCGAAGAGAACAACGTCGCTTGGGCAAAAATCACTGAGAGCGGCTCGCTCGAGCAGGCATTGGTGATTTTTCATCACTGGAATGCCAGCGCCCGAAATCGTCAGATTGCCAAGTTTTTCTCGCAGCGCGGCATCACGGTTGTCGAGATTGCTATGCCTTATCACTTCGAACGCAGCCGTCCCGGCTCGCTGTACGCCGATTATATGCTTAGTTCGAATCTCGGCCGAACGATCCAATCTGTAAGGCAGGCCGTATGGGATGGGCGAAAGCTCATCCGTTGGCTGAAGAGCGAAGGCTATCGAGAGGTCTCGGTTCTCGGCATGAGCCTTGGCTCCTGGGTTGCGGGATTGATCGCTGCGCACGATCCGGCCGTATCGAAGGCCTCGTTATTTTTGACGGCGGGTAGTCTCGCTGACATGGTTTGGACGGGGCGCGCGACCCGATCGATACGTGATAGCCTTGAGCCTGTAATTGAGCTCACCGAACTCCGAAGGGCATGGGGTCCGCTCAACTTGGAGAATTACGCGCATAATCTGGCACGGTCCGATCTCGAACTTCACGTCGTATTGGCTACGAGGGACAAGGTGGTATTGCCCGACCTATCGAGACGCCACATTCAGAAGCTGAAGGACGCCGGAGCCAGGCCGAATGTTTTGGAATTGAACTGCGGTCACTATTCGCTCGCCATGCCGCCTTACATTTTACTGGCGGGTTTGAGCTTGAAGCGGTTTCTATCGTGTGGGGACAAATCGGCCCGGCGAATATCAAGTTGGCGTCGGCCGCTGTCAAAGTGACACCCAGGAAAGATCGAGAGCCGCCTAGTGAGGCGGCTCAACGCTGATCAGCGCGTCGAATGCGGCCTCTTCCCGCTGGTGCTGCGCGACGGCGCGCTCCAGCTCGACCGCGATCTGCTGACGCTCGCCGGTGTCGACGGATGCCGCCAACTCGGCCCGCAATTCCTGAATTTCGTCGTAAGTAGTCATCGTCAGCTCCTCTGATTGAAAACAGAGGCTGCCCCCCGAGCTGATGGGCTTGGGTCAATGACCGCCAAGCGGCCCGGAGGGCAGATGGGGGAGCCGATTTTGTCGCTCGCGGGAAAATTGGGGGAACCGTCTGTCATTGAGGCAAGCCCATTAGCTCGGTAGGATCGTCCTATGTTGAGAAAGAGAAACTAACCTTTCCGTATCGCACCGAAACAACGGCCGAAGGCCGCATATATTCACCGCCCTCTCTCCCCCACAAGCACCAAACCGGTCTCCCCATGCTTCGGCCGATGGCCTGCAGCACCGGACGGCTGCGCCGACACGGCCCTGCGGGTGGGGGATCCCCCTCCGGTTTAGTGCTTGTCCCCCTCTCTTCCGCTGCTCCGCGCGAGCTCGGGAGCAGGAGCGGGGCTCCTGCCCTCCCTTCGATTTGGGAGGTCCGGTAGTTAGCGCGGAACCTGGGATTGAGGGTGCGATGACAGAGGATTTAGGGATGGAAGCCGCGGTGTCGTTGGACGCGATGATAGAGCGGCATATAGCGGCGCTATCGGCGACTTCTGAAGCGGTGCGCGAATGGGATGAACGCCGCGCGGCTGGCGATGTGACCAACGTGGTCTACGCAAACGCTCTGCTCGAGGTGACGAAAGAGGAAGAGGCCGCCAGGCTAAGTATCGTGAACCACCGGCCGTGCAACGATCAGCAAGGATGGCAAAAGTTGACCTACTTGGCCGCGTATTTGTTCGCCACGCGAGGCTCGCTCAAGCTGGAAGAAATGGATGCCGTCTTGAGCACGACCGAGCCCGTGGAGTAGGCCTCTGCCCTGGCCTGGCAATGTGCTGGCTCGAGCGTAAAGGGCATAAGAATAAAGCCGCCTTGTTGGGCGGCTTCTTTCTTAGTTGATGGTGGCGATCCACTCGCCGGATGCTGACTTTGCGAAGCCGACGATTCGATCAATAGGCCGCGCTTCGGGTCCCATCTTGACTGAGGTCATGCAAGCGACACCTGGCCCTGCCCCGGCCTTGTCACATTGGCCGAGTGCCAGAGAGATTTCCGGCAGATTATTCCGATCCCAAACGAGAGGAGACGCCGCATGTGCTTTGCGGTAGGCGGCCAATGCTTCGGCTTCTGTCGGCGCTTCAACAGTCGGAATAGGGCAAAGCGATGGATCAGCGGAGATAGCCGCAACCAGTTCTGCTTTCGAGATGGCCTGAGCTTCAACTTTCGGCTCGGAGGTTGCAATGTAGGTGCCGCCGGCGCCAGCCGCTATACCGAGGGTGGCTGCGATCGCGATTATGGCGTTCTGGTGCATGGATTCTTCCTCTTAGGCAAGGCTAGGTGCGTAGATTGAACCAGAAGCGCTCTTTGACGCCCTTGTCGTTGGGAATGTCGAAGAACCAGGGACTTGCGCGCCGCGGACGGGGGGACGTTACCTGCACCTTGCAGCCGTTGTAGCGATCGTCGCGATTCCCGAAATGGTCGCTGTTGCCGCTGATGGACCTTACCGTCACGCCGTTACCCTGGTTGGCGTCCTCGTCACCATAGAGGCGGTTGTACTCGCCGCGGTTCTCGCATCTGTCCACGACCCGGACGCATTGGTCCTCCTCGTTGCGGCGGCGCAAGCCGTTGTCGTTCCCATCATCGCTAGAGGTGGGGCGCGACCCTGCAGGGCAGTCCTCGAACTCTTCCCGGCCTGGCTCGCCGGCCTTCGCCTCGTGACAAATGGGCCAATCAAATCCCGGCTTCGACATTGCGGCGATCAGCCTCTTCATCGGGGGCACGCAATAGGGAACGCGCTGCCAGGACGGATTTTGCGAGGCAGCGCAAAGGAGAACCTGGCAGCCCCAGGAAGCATCTTCTGCCTTTGCTCCCGTGGGCGCGAAGGCAAGCGCAGCAAGACCGGCTGCGGCGTAAAGCAGGTGTTTCATTCAGTTGGCCCTCATGATGTTGCGGCTGGGCCCGATCGACGAATAGCTTGTCGAGCGGTGTGACGTGCTGCACTCGGTCGCCCGCTGCGTAGATGACGGCGGCAATGAGCGCGAAGGCTGAGAACCAGAAGGTCCCGATGCGGAAGAGCATCGGCTGGTTGGGAATGTCCCGGCAAAGCGGTGGAAAGGCGAATAGGCCGACGAGAAAGCTGTCCAGCGCCAGATGACGTTGATCGAGAAAGAGGATCGAAACGATCAGGAGCGCCAGGGCGAACGGACCGTGCACCCACCAGATTCTTTCCGAAGCGACGATGAGCGCAAACGATAAGGGAATGGCGAGCATCAAGCTCGCCAGCGGATCGGTTGCGAATGAGCTCGCAATATGTGCGAAGTCGGGCAACTATCGGTCTGTCCTCTTGGGCTTTTTCCGCGCGTCGATGAAGGGGGGCGATATTTCGCTTTCCCGTTCGACAAGCAGGTTGAAATCAGCGATCGGCTGGCGGTCTAGCGTCTTGTCGACGGCCTTGCGACGCCACTCGTTCATGTCGAGCACGTATGTGGCCCACATGCCGTAGCGGGCCGCCATCGCATGCTGCTGATAGACGAGGTATTGGCTGTTGTATGAATAGGGCGACGCGACACGCGCCCATCCGACACGAAGCATCTCGGCCGCAATATCGCGGCCGGCTGAGGTGCAGCGGGCCTGGGGGATACCGTCACTGCCATACGCTATGACGGTACATTCGACCGGTTTGCTGCCAATGGTCCTCTTGAGCCACGCCTTTGCAAGTGGGCCGCACGGAACGGGTGGAGGCGCCTTTTGCCGCTCGCGATCCACCCACCTGGGATCAATCGCCCACTGTGGGAGCTCGCATGCGTCGATCTCGATGAGGCGAACGCGCTGCGCATATTGCGGATACCACAGGGTGCGGCCGTCCATGACGGCGACTCGGCCATTGTAGACCGGATTCTGGTAGATCGGAGCCTCGCTCGATTTCTGCGGTGGCCGAGCCGCTGCAGTCGGAGGCTCGATGAGATCCGCGGCTGTGGCTGCGTGGGGGATCGTAGCGAGCGCGGCGGCTGCAAGTAGGTGTCGCTTCATTGATCTGCCTTCTTGGTTCGCGCATTCACCTCGCGGCTCAAGAGAATGGCCGGATGCTGGACGTCTTCGAACTGCCAGAGGCCGGCACGCTTATCGCGCGCAAGTTTCTCGGCCACGGCATAGGGGACGTGATAGGGCATGCCCTCACCGTTCAGGGCAGCGAAGGCGTATCCGCTCGTGATCAGGACGTTTGCCAGATCAAGCCGCTCCTTCCCAACTGTGGCGTAGCAGACGACGTAAGCGATACCGTCTTTCTTCACCACCGGGGCGCAAACGGGTTTGGTGTCTTTGATATAGGCCGCCAGCACGGCAAGGGACGCCTCGCCGCAGTCGCGTTTCTGCCCGTGCTTGTCCGTATAGCCAGTGCCGCGCAAACAGGACTGGACGCCGTAGAGGCGGAATCTTTCACCATTGGAAACCCACGTGTCGCCAGTTTCCAGGGTGACGCCAGGAAGAAGATCGAAATAGCCTGCCGGCGCTGCGGATACGGATGTCGGCAAGAGAGCCAACAGAAGGCAAAGAGCCTTTCTCATTGACCCTTCACCCTCGGATCGGCCCACATCCCGAATGACCCCTTCTGCCCAATCTCCTCAGCTTTGGAGAGATCCGGACGAACGGGAGTCCCATCTGGCTTTTTTGCGAGGCGGAGCGCGCCGAGCGACAAAAGCTGCTCCTCGAACATATCGACGGAGTCGAGGCTACCGGGGAAATTATAGTAGCCGTAGCAGGTGGCGTTCTGGACGGGCGAACCTTGCTCGCTCACGAAGGCACGGCAAAACACGACCTTCGGGTTTTGCAACAGGATTTGAAGCTGCTGCTGCGCATAATCGGTGCAGCTCCCGGCGAAGTCTTCACTGCGATTGACCATTTCGCCCTTGCATGGCTCCAGGCCGAAAAGGTGCAGTGTTGTCTTTTCATCCACGCGAAAGTCGGTCGGTGAAACGGCCTTGAATCCGGCCGTTGTTGCATAGCCCTTCCGATCGGCGATCTTCCCGCTTCCGTCGTAATATTCGAGCACGAGAACCGTCTTGCCCGGCGCTGCGAGCGATTTGATGTAGTCCTTGTTGATGTCCGAGAGGGACAAAGCAGGTGTTCCGATAGCGCAACTTGCGAGTGCGGCGATGATGGTCCGTTTCATTTTCTAGCCCTAACCCGTATTGCTTCAGCTCGTTCCCCTGCAATAGGGGGTTTAAGTCTGCCTCGAAAAGTTGTATCGCTGAACCAAATCGATGCGACACCTTCACCAGATTAATTGGTTTTCGTTTCGATCACAACACCGCAAGTCAGGCGCGTGGCGATGGAAAAAAGGGCTAGATTTTCAGGCGTTTTGAACTGGGCCGCTTTGGCGGGAAGCGCCCTTTTGTGCACGAGTTGGGTTCAGATTTCTTACGCCCAAGATGGGCAGAAATCATCAGGTATCATAGCAAAAATAAGCACTTGGCCGAACGAGCGCAAGGCGGAGCTTGCAACGAACTTCGATGAGCGCTGGCGCGGCTCAGAGAAGGAGTTCGTGCTAGGCGCTGATGGCGTAGTAAAGCAGCAAGATGCGGTTCAGAACATAGCTGACAACAGCCCCCATGATTTTGGGGGTCTGCATCATATTGATTCAGCTTTAAGCGATATCGCTCCCTCCAAGGACGTGCCGAAAAGGGTTGACGAACCGCAAGTTCGCCCAGGCTCGATACAGCAAATTGATGCTGTTCGGCAGATCAATGACAACACCAACGACGTGTATGAGTGCGGTCCGTCTCCGCTCAGCCCGGAAGAGGTTAAGTCTCTGGTTGTGCAGACGGCGCGCAAATTTCGCGTCGATGAAGTCTTCGCGACGGCCATCGCCTGGGCGGAGAGCGGCTTTGACCAAAGCCGCAATTCGCCAAAGGGCGCGCGCGGACCCATGCAGCTAATGCCTGCTACGGCTGCGCGGTTCGGCGTCAAGGACATCTGTGATCCCGCACAGAACATCGAGGGCGGGATGAAGTACCTGCGCTTTCTGCTTGATGAGTTTCAGAACCCGCTCCTGGTCGCGGCTGCCTACAACAGCGGCGAACAGCGGATCTACCAACACGGCGGCATCCCGCCGTTCCAGGAAACAGTCGGATACGTCGCCAAGGTGGTGAACTACCAACTCGGGCTGCCAATGCCGTCGGCAAATGGCAAGGCGAGGCCGGCCGCCGCTCCGCAGGCGGTCTCGGATGCGAGTGACAGCGGCGACGCCGGTGTCATCGCCGTGAAGAAGACCGGCAAGTTTGTCGGCGGTGTCATGCACTTTTGAAGGAGAGAAGCATGCAATTTGAAATGCAAACGAGGAAGTCTCAGGCGTTGAAGCTCGCAGCCACGCTCGGCATCGTGGCGGCATTCCAGGTCGCGGGGGCCGATGTGGCTCTCGCGCAGAGTGCCGGCGGCGCCTTCGGGCCGCTGCAGACGGCGGTACAGATGATCGTCGATTTCATCACCGGCCCCTTCGGTCGCCTGCTCGCGATCATTGCCGTTATCGGCCTCGGCTTTCTGGCATTCGCCGGACGCCTATCGTGGTTCACGGCCGGCGCGGTCGTAATGGGCATCGGTCTGGTGTTTGGCGCACCGGCGATCGTCGACGAGATGATTTCGGCGGTCGGTCAGTGACCGATGAGTGAGTTTCAGGACGAAAAACCAGTTCTGACGCCGTTGGTGATCGGGTTAACCCGGTCCCCAACGCTTTGGGGCGTCCCCTACATGGCGGTGGTGCTGATCGTCGGCGTCACCATTATCGGCTGGCTTGCAACGAACGACCTCCTGGCATTGCTCATAGCGCCGGCTGCTTACCTTGTCCTGTTCTCGCTCTGCACCTGGGACAACAGGATCCTCGATGTGATGCAGGTGACGTCCCGCAAGACCCCCCGCACGCCCAACAAGCGCTTTTGGGGCACCAACTCTTACGGACCGTGACCATGCTGAAAGTCGTCAAAGAAGAGCTTGGATTCGGCCGGGTCGCCAGCAATGAGCGGCCCATGTCGACTCATATTCCGTATCTGCGGCACGTCTCCGATACCGTAATCGGGTTGGAAAACGGCTCGCTTCTAAGCGTCATAAAACTCGATGGACTGTTCTTCCAGACGGAGGACCAGGCTGAGCTCAACATGCGGTCGGTCGTGCAAAACACGATGATCCGCGCCTTGGGATCGAGCCGCTATTCTCTTTGGTCGACCGTGATCCGGAGAGAGGTCGAAACGCAGATCGGTGGCGCGTTCGATGAACCATTCTGCGACCTGTTGAACAAGCGCTACATGGGGCAACTGCGCCATAAGCGCATGTTCACAAACGAAATATATCTGACGGTCGTGCGTTCTGGAATGCGGGGCGCCCTCGGCGTTGGCGACTCGTTAAAGAGGCTCTTTGACAAGGCCAACAAGGACGCTCGGGTCCAGCAAACGCGCGAAGATGTTACCGAGCTCGAGGAGCTGATCGGCAACATCGCCCGCGATCTGCACAAGTATGGAGCCCGGGCACTCGGAATTACCTATCGTCGCAGGAATGATCGCAGGAATGACGACGAGGCCAAGATCGAAGGGCGTGAAGAGAAGGAGAAAGGCGAGCCCTACTCCGAACCCTGCGAGTTCTTCAATGCGATCCTGAGCTGCGGTGTGCCGCGCAAGATGCGCCTGCCCCGCATGGGCATTCGCACTTATGTCGGAACCTCGCGACTGCATTTCAGCAAGCGGACGATGCAGGCTCAAGCAGCTGTCGATGAAGACACCCGCTTCGGGGCGCTGCTGTCCATCAAGGAATATCCGCCCTTCACCGGGCCGGGAATGCTGGACGGCCTGCTGCAGGTGAACCACGAATTCATTCTGACGCAATCCTTCACCATCGCCGACAAGCCGATCGCTCAAGAACGTATTAGTCGATTGCAGAGGCAGATCAGAGCCTCGGACGAGTCCGGTAGCTCAGTCGAACAGGATATCGACTATGCGCTCAATAGCCTGATGAACCAGGAAGCCGTCTTCGGTTTCCACCATCTTTCGCTCCTTTGCCTCTCTCGCGATCTCCCGGGCCTTAGCCGCACCGTTTCCGAACTCGGTGCTTGCCTCACCGACATGAACCTCACCTGGCTTCGCGAGGATCTGAACCTCGAAGCGGCATTTTGGGCGCAACTGCCCGGCAATCACAGCTACATTGCTCGCAAAGCGATGTTGTCGAGCGCGAATTTTTCCGGCCTGTCCTCGATGCATAATTTCGCGACGGGCCAGGCCGATCGCACTTATTGGGGACTGCCGATCACGATCCTCGAAACCACGTCGCAGACGCCGTACTGGTTCAACTTCCATCGCCGCGACATCGGGCACTTCCTCGTCACGGGACCAACCGGCTCCGGTAAAACGGTCGCTTTGACCTTCCTGCTCGCACAGGCGATGCGCGTTTCACCGACGCCGAAAGCCGTGTTCTTCGACAAGGATCGCGGTGCGGAAATCTTCGTAAGGGCGATTGGCGGTTCATATGAGGTGCTGTCACCGGGAACGCCGACCGGCTTTAACCCGCTGCAGCTCGAAAATACCGGCCCAAACCGCGAATTCCTCCTTCGCCTCTTGAAGGCAATGCTGCGCTCCGGTGATCGCAGTGACTTCACTCAGGAAGACGAGGATACGCTTGAGCGGGCGATCGTCCGCCTGATGCAGGAACCTGCGGCGGAACGAAACCTAGCGAACCTGGCCGCCCTGCTTGTGGGTCGGTCGCGGGCGGATGCCAATGACCTTCACTCTCGCCTTCGTCCTTGGATCGAAGGTGAAAAGGCGTGGCTCTTCAACGCTCAGCACGACGTCCTCTCTTTCTCGGGTCGCAGCGTCTTTGGGTTCGACATGACGAACATCCTCGGCAACGAGGAGCTCCGCACGCCGGCGCTGATGTACCTCTATCATCGCCTCGACGAGCTGCTCGACGGAAACCCCGTCATGTTCTTCATGGACGAGGGCTGGCAGCTTCTTATGGACGAGACCTTTTCGGCGTTCATCGTCGACAAGATGAAAACCATCCGCAAGCTCAACGGCATTGTTGGCTTCGGCACCCAATCCGCGGCGGATATCGCCAAGGCAAAAGCCTCGCATACGCTGATCGAGCAGTCGGCGACGAACATTCACTTTCCGAACCCCCGGGCCGACGAAGAGAGCTACATCAAGCGCTTTGGCCTGACGGTGAAGGAATTCAACTTCATCAAGAACACTCCGCCTGAAAAGCGAACTTTCCTGATCAAGCACGGCAATGACTCGGTCATCGCTCGGCTCGATCTCTCCGCCATGCCCGATCTCGTCAAGGTGCTTTCCGGCCGCAAGGAGACCGTCGAAGAGTGCGCGGCGCTTCGGGAACAATATGGCGACGAGCCTGAAAATTGGCTGGCTGAATTTTGCGGATGGGAGAAGGCCGAATGAGGAAGAGTCCTGCTTTGTGGGTGATTTCTGCGCTGTGGCTTGGTGCCTTCGGAACGGCGCACTCTCAGGTGCCGGTGCTTGACGGCAAGGTGCTCGAGACCGACACCAAACGCGACCAGACGACGACGGAAATCGAGAAGACGGATAGTGACCGTCATACGGTCAGCAAGAGCGTGACCTGCTCGATGTATCGTCCAGGTCGCAGCGGTAACGCCGCTTCCGCTGCAACGGCCAACCCGGAAATCACCGGCCTGGTGAAGCGAGTGGCCCAGGAAGAAGGCGTCGACGAAAGCCTCTTCATGGCGCTCGTCTACCAAGAAAGCCGGTTCAATCCGTGTGCGAAGTCACCGGTCGGCGCCATTGGGCTTTCTCAGCTCATGCCGGGTACGGCAAAGGATCTCGGGGTCAATCCTTATGACATGGAAGACAATCTCCGTGGCGGCGCGCGCTATCTGAAACAACAGCTTCGCCGTTTCAACGGCAACACCAATCTGGCACTGGCCGCCTATAACGCGGGGCCTGGCAACGTCCAGAAGT
The DNA here is from genome assembly GCF_058793575.1 of Shinella sp. GW835-FHT14H05. Lineage (NCBI taxonomy): Bacteria > Pseudomonadati > Pseudomonadota > Alphaproteobacteria > Hyphomicrobiales > Rhizobiaceae > Shinella > Shinella sp. GW835-FHT14H05. The sequence goes on from NZ_JBXAFY010000029.1 coordinate 15,428, forward strand.
ACGGCGGGATTCCCCCATTCAAGGAAACGCAAGGGTATGTCGGGAACATCACCCAAAAGTGGCTTCCCGCCTTCGGCGGCTCCGACGTTGCCAACATCCCTGTGAACTATGGTGGCGGTTCCACAGCCTTCACCGGTATGCGGGATTCTACGATCAATTCGATGGCGACATCCCAAGCGATCGGGGACAGTAGCGGAAACGTTGCCTCCTGGCTGCAGCAGTTGGGCGCAATGTCCAGCGGGACCATTCAGGACAGTTGGGACCACAACACTGGCGCGCGTAATGCCAATCTCGAAATGATGAACCAGGCTATCCGGCTCGGCACGACGATGGCGGATCTCATGAATTCCCGAAATGCAGTTGATGTCGGCGGCCTGTCCGGCTCTGCGCGCACCAGCGAAATCAAGAATGATAACGACGAGGAGGATCGCGAAACGACCGGCGTTTGCGATCCCCGCGAGGGCCTTGAATGGGGCCCGACAGATAGGGCTTGCGTCCAGAAGCGGGAGCGCGAAGCCAACGTAAATCTGATGTTGACCGCTCAATGAGGAGAACTGCCATGAAGCGTTTGATTTTAGCGGCGTGCTCGGTGGCCCTTGCGTCCGCAGCTTTCGCGCAAGTCCCGGTCATCGACGCTGCTAATCTTGAGATCGCCCAGAGGACGTCGACGACGACCGACCAAATTCTTGGGACGAATAAGGAAGTCCTGAAAACGGTCCAGGAGACCCTTCAGGCGGTGACCGGGGATCGCGGTAGCGATGCAAACCAGATGCAGAACCTTGCCGTTGGTAATGGATTCAGCGTCTCCCAGATGCCGTCCTTCGACAGCCTGATGTCGGGCGGCGTTCCGAATTTCGGAAGCATGGGCGGCGATATTGCCAAGGTTGCAACGACCTTCATCAATGGGCTGCAACTGGTGAAGAACCTGTCCGGGCAGGCGGGCAGCTCGTTTTCAGGCGACAAGTCCTATGAAGAGATGGTGAATACCGTTCTCGGTGTTGCGGCGCTCGTTAATGGCTCGCAACAGGCCGTCCAGACGCGCCGCACCTCGTTCGAGCAGGCGGGCGCAAACATCGGTCAGGCCAAGGATATCAAGGGCTCGATCGATCAGAACACACAGCTTCAGGTCCAGGCAGGCCTGACGATCAACGAGCTGATCGGCGTCATGAATGGTGCTGTGTCCTCGCTCCAGGCCGATAACCAGCGGCGCCTGACGGACATTTCCAACTCCAAGAAGGCGCTCTCCTACAGTGACCAGTAAAATCACCATGACGGCAAAGGTTCTGTTTTCAATCCTGATCGCGGCCGGCCTCGCCGGCTGCGGTACGGCGGCCAAGGAGAAGACCGCACCCTGCAAGAGACCTGCCAATCTAACTTCTTACGCGCCGGATCCTCGCCAGGAATGCGGACCGATGATGAGCGTCAATGGTGATGCAGCGGCCGCCCTGGCGGCAATCGAGGCAATCGCGGCTGAATAAGGACAATTTGCAACGATGCACGATTTCTTGGGCGATCTGCTCGACAGAATTGAACAGACAGGCGCGGATTTCTCTGAGCAAGCTTATGGGATTGTCGGCGATGAGATCGTGCCGCTGCTCACCATCATGTTCATCGCATATGTGGGATACTACGGGCTCCAACTCTTCATGGGAACGGCCCGGATCAGCGTCAGCGAGATCATTGGTCGCGTGGCCCGTATGTTGATCATTCTGGCGCTGGTCAGGGAGTGGGACTACTTCAACACTCTTTTCTATTCCTGGCTGAATAACACTCCGGAAGATGTGGGCCGGGCGATCCTGACCGCCACCGGGACAGGCATCACAGAGCCGACAAACGGCCTTTCGATGATCTGGAAAACGGCAAACGAGGCCGCTTCTGCCTTTGCGGAACAGTCCGGTTATTTCGCGGTACTCCCGTCCATGATCGGTTTTCTGATCATGCTTGCAGTGGCGGTTTTCATTGCAGTGGCTCTGGCGATCCTACTCCTTGCCAAGGTGATGATGTGGGTGCTGATCGGGACCGCACCTATCTTCATCGGCTGCATGCTCTTCCAACAGACAAGAGGCATGGGCGTCGCCTGGTTCCAGCAGGTGCTGATGTATGCGCTGATCCCACTATTCGTCTACGTCGTGGCTGCATTCCTGATCTCAGCCATGGACCCGGAACTGACAAAGGTCACGAGCGCTGCAAACCAGCGGGAACTTCAGCTTAGCGACATTTCCGCTTTCCTGCTCCTCTGCGCCGCGGGCGCATTTGTCCTCTTCAACATTCAGGTTCTCGCGCAGGGCATTACCGGTGGCGTGGCCGCCGGCATTGGCAACGTAGCGCGCGCCGTCGGCCGATTTGCAGGCATATCGGGGCCATTATCCACCCTGTCAAGCGGGCAACGTCTGGCGGGGTCAATTGGCAACGCCGGTATGCAAGCCAGGGCACGCATCCAGGAAGGCATGAGAACCAATATTCGCAACGCCGCTGCTGAGGCGATGCAGAACCGCATTAGCAGCAACAGCATGCCTCGCTGAGGCGCGAATTCAAGGGCTAGAACGAATGGCAGAAACGAATGACGCAGCTCTTCGGAGCTACTTTCAGGACGGCGATCGTTGGGAGCAGGAGATCGTCAAAAAGGCCAAGCGATCGCGCTCGCTCGCATGGTTCGTCACGACGATTTTCGGCGCGATTACCCTGCTGTCACTGACGGCATTGGTGATGCTCGTTCCGCTGAAGAGCTTCGAGCCGTACATCGTCGAGGTCGACAAGAATACCGGCTATATGGAGGTGAAGACCGGTTTAACCAGGTCCGCCAAGCTGACCGACCAACAGGCGGTCACGCAGGCGAACGTCGTGCGCTACATCCGATCTCGCGAAGGCTACGACCCCTTCGCCATTGAGCAGAATTTCGGCATCGCCGCCCTACTCTCCACTGATGATGCGGCCCGCGAGCTGCAGGAGCTTTACAGCGCGGCAAATCCCAGCAATCCCGCAAAGGTCCTCGGCAAGAACAAGAAGGTCACGGTCGACATCAAGTCTGTCACCTTCTCCAATGCGAGCACGGCCTTGGTCCGTTTTTCCACGACCGAAAAATCGGACACGGATTCGATCTTGCGTCACTACATTTCAGTCCTTCGCTATCGCTATACGGACACGCCGGCGACCAACGAGTGGCGTTTTGAGAACCCCTTGGGCTTCCAAGTCTACAACTACCGTCGCGATCAAGAAACGGTTACGCCGGGAGGTGAGGAATGATCAAACGCCTCCTGCTTTCCGCGGCCTGCGCGGCCGCGATGATGACTCACGCCCATGCTGCGCAGGCACCTCGCCCGGGCAGCCTCGATTCGCGCGTGACCAGCGTCGTCTACCAGTCCAATAACGTGGTGAAGGTCTCTGCCACCTACGGCATCTCCACCATGATCATCTTTGACGAGGACGAAAAGTTCGAAACGATCTCGCTTGGCGACACCGACAGTTGGCAGGTTGCCCCTTCCGAGAGGGGCAACATTCTGTTCGTGAAGCCGATCGCAAAGAACGTCGCCACCAACATGAATGTCGTGACCAGCAAGAGGATCTATTTCCTCGAGCTCAACGACCATGCTCCGTCCGATGGCAAGCAGGTGTTCGGGATCCGTTTCGTCTATCCCGAGAAGGATCTAAATGCCGCGCTCCGCAAGGAAGCTGAGTACCGGGCAGCAAACCCGAACGTGTCGAATGTCGAGAAGGCGAACGTCAACATCGACTATTCGTTTTCCGGTGATCCGGCGTTGAAGCCCTTGGTGATCTTCGACGACGGGAAAAAGACCTTCTTTAAGTTCGGCAGCCGGATCCCGGCGATTTTTGCTGTCCAGGCCAACTTTTCCGAGACGCTGCGCAATTTCCGGAAGGAGGGCGAATACATCGTCGTCGATGGTGTCGCGACGCAATACACGCTGCGCGAGGGCAATCAATGGACCTGCATCTTTAACCTTCGCAAGCCCGACTTCGGCGCTCCGGATCCTGCCATTCTCGGTCCGGCTCCTGACACCAAGGCGACGAAACGTAGGAGGAGCGGCAACTAATGAAGCGCAGCCCTGAACTTGAGGCCATGACGGCGGCCGATGAGACGGCCGTCAGCAACAGAAACGCTGGGCGGAATCAAACCATCGGCATGGCCGCCCTGCTCCTGGGGGGCGCTGTCGCCGCCTATTTCGTGCTTGCCACGGCAGGGGAAAAGCCGCGTGACGTCGCCGATAGCGATGAAGAGTTTCAGACGACCACCTTCCGGCCGCCGTCATTCGTGCGTGAGCAAGAAGAGCCGAAGCCGGAGATAGAGCCTGCAGTCATCAATCTGCCCCCTCCTCCGGAGCCAGTTGAAGAAGAGCCGGCCGATACCACGGAGTTCAAGGTTCCACCGCCACCAGAGGTCGTTGAAGCCACGCCCGAGATTGCGCCTGTCGAAGAGTTTCCTGAACGCTATAGGTCGGGTCTGATCTCGCTTGATCAGAAAGGCAATGGCAACGGCAACGGCGGTTTTCCAGGCGAAGACGAGTCCGGACTCAGCGTTGCCGGCGAAGACCGCAACAGCAAGTACCTCGCTGCGGCCTCGAGTCTCGCCGATCGGAGCGCAAAGGCGCGTCAGATCGAACGCATCGACGCAATGATACCGGAAGGAACGTTGATCCCAGGCATCCTCGAGACCGCGATTAACAGCGATCTGCCCGGCCAGATTCGCGCGATCACGTCGCAGGACGTCTATTCCTTCGACGGGAGGCGCGTCCTCATCCCGACTGGGACGCGCCTCATAGGCGAATACCAGTCCGAGATCACCCGAGGGCAAAAGCGTATTTTCGTCATCTGGACCCGGCTCATTCGCGATGATGGCGTATCGGTGCGCCTTAACTCCATCGGCACGGATAGCTTGGGACGCTCGGGCTTGACCGGTCATGTCGATAACAAATGGCGCGAGCGGTTCGGCTCCGCGATCATGCTTTCGGTCGTCGGCGCCGGCGCCAGCTTCCTGACCGGCTACGGAAGCGACGAGGCATTCGGTGACAACAACAGCGAGGCACAACGTGGCGAGGAGCTCGCCCGCGAAACCATCGCCGAGACGTTCTCGAATATGGCGAACCAAGCCTTGAGCGAAAACCTTCGTATTCCTCCCACTATTAGCGTCAGCCAGGGCGAGCGGATCTTTGTCTACGTACGCCAAGACCTCGATTTCAGCGCCATGTATGACGACCCGGTCACCGAAGCGATGAAGGAGATTCAACGTGAACGTCGCCGCAGGTAACACCACTACGATCAGACGCGATCCCCATTACTTCCTCAACCGCGCTCTTGAACCGATCAGGGAATTTCTTGACGATCCGAGGGTGGTGGAAATCGCCGTCAACAAACCGGGCCATGTCTATGTGGAACGGTTTGGCGCCGATTACATGGAGCATCATCGAATCGACGCCCTGACGGGTGATGAAATCCAGAACGTCGGCGAGCGTGTTGCGGCTGCGACGAACCAGTTCATCAGCCGCTCCAAGCCAATCCTCAGCGCCGCTCTCCCGACCGGCGAGCGTATCCAGATCGTCTTGCCGCCGGCGGCACCCGAAGGCGGCTCGATCTCGATCCGCAAGCAGGTGGTCAATAACTTCACGCTCGAGGAGTATCGCGACAACGGTTCGCTCGATAAGGTCTCTGTAGCCGTCGGCGGCCTCAGCGACATAGATCGCGAGCTGATAGGGCATCTGCGGGCCAATCGGATTTACGATTTCATCCATAGCGCCATCACCAAACGGGTCTCTATCATGATCAGTGGCGGCACTTCCTCCGGCAAAACGACCTTCCTCAATGCCTGCCTGAAGAGCGTAGATCAGCATGAGCGGATCATCACGCTCGAGGACACGCGAGAGCTCTTCCCGCCGCAAGCAAATGCCGTTCACCTGATCGCGTCGAAGGGCGACCAGGGCACAGCGGACGTAACCATTCAAAGCCTGCTCGAGTCATCCCTCCGCATGCGGCCGGATCGCCTGTTCGTCGGTGAAACTCGAGGAGCGGAGGCCTTTTCCTTCCTCCGCGCAATCAACACTGGCCATCCCGGCAGCATGTCGACGGTTCACGCCGATACGCCGATGGGCGCTTATGAACAGCTCGCCATGATGATGCAGCAAGCCGGCATGTCGGCGGGTTTTTCGAGGCAGGATCTGATGTCGTATATCCAAATGGTCATCCCGATCGTCATCCAGCTCCGCCGTGAAGGCGGCAAGCGCGGGGTCTCTGAAATCTTCTTCGCCCGGGATGAGTCATGACGAAGCAGCTCCAGGCTTTCTACCTACTCTTTTGCGTCGGGATAGCGCTCGTTGCCTGGATGCTCGGGTACGGCTTGGGGCTTCAGCTCTTCTATAAGGACGGTCGGATCCTCGAAACGACGATCACGAGCAATCCCTTCGCTCCGATTCAACAGCTCTGGCATTACAAAACGAGCCCTGCCCTGCAGAAGGTCGCGCTTGGTTCTATGGTGCCGGCGCTGCTGGTGGCGGGCCTCGTCGCCTACATCGGACTGAAGCCGACGAGCAGCCCGTTGGGGGATGCTGCGTTTCAGGACATAGCTTCGCTCCGGCGCGGGAAATGGTTCCGCAAACCGGGCCATATCTTCGGGCGGATAGGACGGAACATTCTCCGCACCAAGGACGACCGGCATCATCTGATCATTGGCCCGACACGCTCCGGTAAAGGCGCGGGCTATGTGATCCCCAATGCGCTGATGCACGAAGGCTCGATGATCGTCACCGATCTCAAGGGCGAGGTGTTCAAGGCGACGGCGGGTTATCGCCGGCAGAACGGCAGCCAGGTGTTCCTATTCGCGCCCGGCTCCGAAAAGACAAACAGCTATAACCCACTGGACTTTATCCGGCCGGAGCGCGGCAATCGCACGACCGACATTCAAAACATCGCCAGCATTCTTGTGCCCGAGAACACGGAATCGGACAATTCCGTTTGGCAAGCGACCGCGCAACAGGTCCTTGCCGGCGTGATCAGCTACATCACGGAAAGCCCCTTCTACAAAGACCGGCGCAACCTCGCCGAGGTCAATTCCTTTTTTAACAGCGGCGTCGATCTCCAGGCGCTCATGAAATACATCAAGGAAAAAGAGCCCTACCTTTCGAAGTTCACAGTCGAGAGCTTCAATTCCTACATCGCCCTATCGGAACGCGCCGCCGCGTCTGCTCTCTTGGACATTCAAAAGGCGATGCGGCCATTCAAAAATGAGCGGATCGTTGCAGCGACCAATGTCACCGACATGGATCTTCGCGCAATGAAGCGCCGGCCGATCTCGATCTACCTGGCGCCGAACATCACCGACATCACCCTGCTGCGCCCTCTCCTCACCCTGTTTGTGCAGCAGGTGATGGATATCCTCACGCTCGAGCACGATCCAAATTCCCTCCCCGTCTACTTCCTGCTCGACGAATTCCGGCAGTTGAAGCGGATGAACGAGATCATGACCAAGCTGCCCTATGTTGCCGGCTATAACATCAAGCTCGCCTTCATCATCCAGGATCTGAAGAACCTCGACGAGATCTACGGCGAAACCTCCCGGCATTCCCTGCTCGGCAATTGTGGCTATCAGCTCGTCCTCGGTGCCAACGACCAGGCCACAGCCGAGTACGCATCACGCGCGCTCGGAAAGCGCACGATCCGTTATCAGTCGGAATCCCGCACGATCGAATTGATGGGCCTGCCCCGCCGCACAAAGGTAGAGCAGATTCGCGAACGCGATCTGATGATGCCGCAGGAGGTCCGGCAAATGCCGGAGAACAAGATGATCCTGCTCATCGAAGGGCAACGGCCGATCTTCGGTGAAAAGCTGCGGTTCTTCCAGACGCAGCCGTTCAAATCAGCCGAGGCGTTTTCTCAAGCCAACATTCCGCAAGTCCCGGAAGTCGATTATCTGGCACCGAAGCCCGTGCCGGCGACAACTCCTGAATATGCCAAGGGGGGAGATCCTTCCGTCGAAATGCCCTCGCCGGCGCCAGCGAAAGAGGACAAGCCTTTGACGACCGCCGCGGCGGAGGCAGCTCCGATCAAGGCCGAACCTGCGGCAGACGGGAAAGCTGCAGCACCTGCCAAACGCACGGTCAATAAAAAGGCGCTGCGCCCGAAGCCTAAGGCGACTGCTGCAAACACTGGTGGTGGGGAAGCATCTGTAAGCCTCGATGCAATGGAAGCCCGGATAAAGGCCATCGAGGAAGGCCTCAAACCAAAGGCCGCGCAGCTCAAAGAAGTGGTCGACACGAAAGCTGAGAAGCTTGGCGACAAGTCCCCGACCAAGCGCCGCAACATCATGGACATCTTCAGCACGACGATACCTGATCCAGTCGACGTAGGAATGCCGGCCGAATAGCTGTGAGGAGACCGCTTCCGGACCCGTTGCGGTCATCTGCGACAGTCGTCATGAAGGGCTCGATTGAGCCCAAACCGGTCATCAGCTCTTGCTACGAATCGCGCAGTCTAATAAAAGCCCGCTACAGGCTAGACCCAAGCCTCCCCCCTCCTTTCGGGGAAGCATTTCACATGTAGGGTGACCATATCTCATCGAACCATCTGTTCGAGCGTCGCATTAGGAGGGGTTGCGGTCAGGCTCGCAATGGAGGTTTTTGATGAAGCTTTCTGCACCAATATTCCAGCTCAAACGCCGAGCCAAGCTGATGGCTCGTAGTAACGGCTTCCACCTCAACGAAGCACTGGATCGGATCGCCCGCGAGGAAGGATTCGCTCAATGGAGCCTGCTTTCCGCGAGCATGTCTGCTGGCCCACTATCTGAAACAGTCCTGTCGCGGCTCGACGACGGCGACCTGCTATTGATTGCGGGTCGACCAGGTCATGGCAAGACCAAGCTGGGTCTTCAGCTTTTAATTGATGCCGCTCGCGATGGCCGTCAGGCCTTGCTTTTTACGCTAGAGTTCACCGAGCAACAGGCGAGAAAGCATCTTAAATCGTTGGAGGCATCCGGCGGCAACATTGCCGAGACCGTGCAGATTTTCACATCCGATCAGATTAGCGCCGAATATATCATCCAACACATGTCTGGATTAGAATCCGGCGCAATCGCAGTCATTGATTTCTTGCAACTGCTTGACCAGCAACGCAGCAAACCGGTGCTCTCCGAACAACTTCGAACTCTGGGTGATTTCGCAAAACGCACTGGCATTGTCCTGGGTTTCATTGCCCAGATAGACAGGTCATTTGAATTGGAGGGCAAACGGCTTCCTGACATCGGAGACGTTCGCCTGCCGAATTCCGTCGACTTGGGTCTCTTTTCCAAAGCATGCTTCCTCCACAATGGAGAGGCCCAGTTACAGGACGTTGCATAACTGCCAGCCGCGACCATTGAGGTCGCGGCATTTCTCTCATGACCGCTTTTGGCGCAATCCGAGCGATCTACTCGGCAGCTGTCGGCCCTTGGGGTCTTGTTTAGGGAACTGGCTCAGATGTTCGTGAGTGATCTTCCAGACATTCGCTTCTCTACGAAGGATAGTTGTTCCTCGCCCACCGCCTTCCAGAGCGCTACCATTTAAAATTGCCCTCCACCGGAAGTGATAGGTGCATCCGGCACAATCTTTCGACTGGGCAACCCACTCCAGGTTTTCTAACCAATAATTTTCAAGAGGAAATTTTTTCCAGGTTTCCTCAAAGGCTTGCCGTATCTGCTTCAGTCCACAAAATGATCCGTCATTGAACCAGAATATCGCATTTGGTGAAATTAACGGCACCAACTGATCGAAGTCGTGCATATTAATCTTGGCTTCATATTGTTCGAGTGTCTCCTCTGGGCGCATTTGTTGTCCCCGCTAGTAAGACCAAGTCCGTCATTTTCGTGGGAAGAAGATAGCGACTTCCCAGGCCCAGGCAATGACCGCTTCTGGCGCATTCAAGTCGTCCAGCCCTGTCGCCGGCGACGTCTGCTTTCGGGCAGCGGTCAAGTTGGTCTCTATAGCCGATATGGGCGCGCGATGCCGCCCTAAACAGTGCTTGAATGAACATCGGCTCACCCGTCGGATGCGGGCCGTTTGACTGCGACGGGCCGTTCCATAAAGCAATGAGTATCAGAGCGGCCTACGTCTACAAACCCGTGGCGTTTATACAGCGAGCGTACGGGATTCCAGTGTAGATGCTCCAATCTCACTGAGAGGGCCAAACTGTCTGCCAGCTTTAGGCAATGGGCGAGTATCTTCGCACCGGTGCCTTCCCGCTGAAAGATCGGGAATAGGTAAAACTCGCCGAACTGGATGTGGCCAGCCAGGACTTGGAACGAAAGTGTTCCAAGCCGTTTTTCGCCCCTCCTCACCACATAGAATGGCTTCTCCCGATACCGGCTGTCGTGCACGTCACGCTGGAAGTTGTCGTCCCACCCCCATCGTTGAATAATATATGGCCCTATCGCAGCACGCTTCACCTCAAATGCGAACTCCTGGTCTTCGGGGGAGGTTCCGAGTTTGGGGAAGGACAGGTCAGGTGGAAGGTCCGGGATATTCATGCTTCAAAAATCCAGGATATTATTCGCTCATTGAGATGAGCCGTTCTCTGACTTCATCCAGGTCGGACGCGATATATACGCAAAGCCCCCTCATCTCCTCGTCTGCCTCCAAGATGTCGGGTACCATAACTGTCATCATCCCCGCCGCCGCCGCTGATCTCACTCCAATGTAAGAGTCTTCCAGTGCAAGACAGCTCGCTGGGTCGACTCCGAGCAACTGAGCGGCCTTCAAATATGGATCGGGAAAGGGTTTACTTCTTGAATAATCACCCGATGCTATAATCTGATGGAAACGACCGGTAAGGTTGTGCATCGCAAGATAATGGCGGGCATCATCGTGGTTTGAAGAAGTCGCTATCGCGCGTGGTAGACGCAACTCATCCAAGGTTTGCAAGAGTCCAATCGCACCCGGTTTGATCTGCAGGTTCGGCAATAGCGATTTAAACTGTCTCACCCATGCCGCTCGCAGGACCTCGGTCTCGCAATGCTGACCAAAATGGGAGGTCAACAGCCCTTCAATGATTGGCCATTGGCATCCTACCATTCTGCGATGGACCGCGTCTGTCATCTGGTAACCAACTTCCAGACATGCCGTAAACAATGCTTCGCGTATCAGGCGTTCTGTATCGAACAGAAGCCCGTCCATGTCGAAGATGACAGCAAGTGGACGCACCATCTTAACGCTCCGTGTTTTTATCCAAGCTATAGAAGCCGTAAGTACTGACTCCGGATGACGTCTCGATGACCGCTTCGAGGCGCACAGCGCTCGTTGTTTGGCCACGACGTCAAGGACCGGGATCCACCCAAAGCGGTCTAAATAGGCGGAAAGCCGGAAGCAAGCGTTCTCGCTCCCGGCAAATCTCTCTCATCCAAATTTCACAAGGTTGAGTGCGGGGAGCGGACCGCCTGGGAACTGCACGAGCTTTCCGCCGACCGAGACCGGACCGAGATCGATCCCCGCGAAGTCCAGCTTGGCGATCAGTGCGCCAACTTCGGCCTTCGACCTCGCATCGTCCCCCGAGTAGAAGAGGACGCGGCTTCCACCTTCAGCGCGCGGATCACCAGAGAGCAGATGCGGAGGGAGATGGTTAAACGCCTTTGCGACACGAGCGCCTGGCACAAGGTCAGCGAACACTTCCGTGGACAGGCGGCCATTGAGTTCCGCTGGCTGGAAGAGCGGACGCTCGATGGGGTTGTTGGCGTCGATCACGATGCGCCCGGCCCAATCAGGAAGACCCGCCAATGCCTTTGGCAGCTTCGACCACGGTACGGCGACCAGCACGAGATCGGCCTTGGCCGCGTCCTCGACAGTGCCTGCCGTGATGTGTGGTGTCAGTTCGCGTACGAAGTCCCGAAGCGTGTCCGGACCCCGACTGTTCGCGATCGTTGCGGCGATACTGTTTCGCGCAAGCGCGCGGGCGAATGCGGAGCCGATCTCGCCGGCGCCAATGATGCCGATAGACATGGGTAGTCTCCAGGTTGGATCGCCGATCAGGCGGTGAAGCCGCCATCGGCGACGATGTCAGCGCCGGTTACGAAAGCAGCCTCGGGGCTGGCGAGATAAGCCACGACACTGGCGACCTCGTAGGCCTTGCCGTAGCGGCCGATCGCCATACCGGGGCCGACGATCTTCGAGACGGGACCTCCATCCGGGTTCATGTCGGTGTCGGTCGGTCCAGGGTGCACGGTGTTCACGGTAATCCCCTTGGGACCGAGATCGCGCACGAGGCTGCGGTTGAAGCCGGCGACAGCTCCCTTGGTCAGCGTGTAGAGAGAGGCTGTAGGAAAGGCTGCATAGCGGACCATGGACGAACCGATATGGATGATGCGACCGCCCGATTTCATGCGGCGTGCAGCCTCCTGCGTACCGACGAACACGCCGGTCACGTTGACCGCAATCATGCGCTCGTAGTCTTCGAACTTGATGTCCTCGATCGGACCACCAAGTGCGATACCGGCATTGTTGACGAGGATGTCGAGAGAGCCGAAGGTCTCCTCCGGCTTGGCCACCGCGGCACGCACGGATTCAGGATTACCGGAGTCGGCATGGATGGCGATGGCACGACCGCCTGCGTTTTCGATTTCCTTCACGACCGCGACGTCACCGGCACAGGTGCGCCAACACCAGACGTTCCGACAAGGTAGATCGTCGCTATTTTCGGGGCCGCATTGACGCCCACCACTTGTTCGAGACGCCGTCCAGATGATCCCGAAGTCTGTCTTCGACATGCTCGGGGCTCCAAACAGCACAGCATTCTAGGCAGTCTGCCTCTTCAAGGCTGAGCGGGGACTCGGCATTCGCAATGGCATCATACGCTGATAATTTGCCTGAAATCCGATCTTGCTTGAAAAACACCGCGCCGTCCAAGGCGGACACTGTGGGTAGGTCAACCTTTCCGACGATGGGCCATCGCCCGGACTTCGCAGCACTGTCCATCACCCATAGCTTAAAGAGAACCGCTCGATCTCGCACGTCTTGAACCGGTTCTTCACGTTCGAAAACACCGTCGAGAAAGGCGAAGAGCGGATGTGTTAGGGCGACTGCGTGAAATTGCTTTCCGTTTCCGATGTCGATCCTAACGATATCGCCTCGATTCTGCTTTCTGCCTCTCACCATCGCGCCCTCGCTGTTCCAGCAGTACGTTTAGAGGGTCCCGAGAAGCCCGCAAAGGGCCGAACTCGGCCCTACCAGCCGCCAATTCGAACGTCTCGAAAGTCCGCATGTCGGCCGTTCGTGCTGGCCGCAGCGAGCGACTGCCTACCACCGACACGTAAAATCCCACTGCGGCCGCTACCGGGGCGGCTCTCCGATTGCACAACCTGCGAAAGAGCAGCCTCAAAAGCAGGTCAGGTCCGGCCACGAAGACGGGCGCGATTTACGCCGACCTCAAAAAAAACAACTGAGCTTTAGAAGGGCCAGAAGCCGGCAAGATAGCTTGCCGTGTCGTTTAGCCAAACCATCGCGTCACGATACCAGTGCATCACTGAGTCATAGACATATTGGACGAAGCCTAGAAACATCACAAAAACGATGACCACACCCAAGAACTTCCCGAACCCCTCGTCACCTTTGGGATCGTTGCTCTGAATGACGTATTGTTGACGGTTATCGTCGAGCATTGCCTCTTAACGGTCCCGTTCGTCGCGGTCGCGTTCCCTCTGTTGCATCTGTTCCCGTTCCAGCTCCTCGAGACGAGGAATATGCTGTTGTGCGGGGTCTGTCCGTGTCGTTTCTCCGCTGCGCTCAGCCGCTTCCTTATCCTTATTTAGACGATCTTGTAGGCGATTTGTAGCGTCGACCGTGGACGCCAACTCGTGAGCTTCGCGCGTGTCGTCGAGGTCGGGCTCTGCTTCCAGGCGGTCGATCCGCTCGGCTATGACCGTTTGCACTGCCTTAATGGCGTCTGCGCGCCCGTCATCCTGTCGGCCCTGCACCTCGGCTTGTTTTTCCGCGCGATCGATGGCCTGTCGTAAATCCTGGTCCTGCTTGGCAACGTCTCTTAGGTAGCTGTTTCCTTCGACAGTCAACTGCGCAGCCCTTTCCATCGCCTGCTGAAGGCCGGCTTGCATCCCGTCTTTGCGGTCGGCCGAAAACTCGTCGGCCTCGATCGGATCAAGTCCCTCTCGGTAGTGATCGAGTTCGATCATGGCCTCGTTGCCGGCCTCAACAACAGCCTCGCCGTGCTTGGCGACCGCAGCGTCCCACTCGTCGTTGGCCAGGTCACTCGGCTCGCTGCGAGGCGCTTCGCCACCTTGCTCCGCCAACGCCTCTTTGCGCTGCTCGTAAAGGTCCACCAGCTCACGCTTCTGATTCACGAAATCTCGGGCCAGGCCGGCTATCTCGTTAAAGTCCGCCCGATCGTCTGCCGAGACCGACCGCTCCAACTTGAACAAGGCCGTCTCGACCTTCTTCTCGTAAGTCTCAAACTCTGCTCGTGACATTTCGCGCAATTCCTGACCCTCCAAAACCATCTCTTGCAATGTAGCCAAATTGATGCGGAAGTTCGATCCAAAATTCGCGCGTATGACAGTGCCGCTCGCTTCCGTCTGCGCTGTCGAAATGCTTGCTTCTAAACACTTTTGATGCTGCGTAGCATAGGCCACAGTCTGACGATCACCACCCGCCAGAACGACCTTCTGCCACGATTCATGCGCCTCTATGATGTACTGCCGGCTCCGATCGCTCTTCGCGAACGTGCGTCGGCCGCTACGCTTGGCGTCGTATCGCGCCTGCGCAGCCTCGCTCGTCCCGACATGCTCTGTGCGACCTTCGCGGCTCACCGGACGGACCTGGGTGCGTGTGAATGCCGGCGGGCTGGCAAACTCGCGCCGGTCGGTCATTTCCATCTCAATGCCGTGCTCCCGCGCCTTCTCTGCCATGACGGATCGCCATTCGCGAAACACGGCAGGCGTCGTCTCGATGCGATCACCGGAATCCGATTTCATTGCCACGATGGCATGAGCATGCACATGCGGACGCTTACCTCCCTCCCCTGCCTCTTTCGGATCGCTCGCCGGATCGTGCATTGCGAAGACATATCGATGCCCGGCAAATTGATGCGCCAGGAAGTCGCGCACCGCGCCTTCGAATGCGGCAACATCGGTTCCGGCCCGAGCCGACATAATGACGTGCATCACGTCACGGCTCCTGCGACTGTGGAGCTCGCTGCGCCATTCCTTCTGTACCAGCTCGCCTGCGACCTTCTCATTCCCTATCGGCCGGCCGCGATCGTCGCGAACGACGTCATGCCGATCGACGAGGCCGCGCAAGCGGCTGGCGCCGAACTCGACGCCATTTCCGTAGCTATGAAAGGAGAACTTCGCCGCAGCCTCGCCCGCGGCAGAGCTGATATCATATCGGCCTTGGATGATGCCGGCCGCCTTCGCGTCGCCCGTCAGCCGCTCCCCCTGCCCGCTTCGCAATACGACAAGCCCCTGAACGGTCACGGAGCCGCCCTCATTTTTCGCGATCGCATAGGCATAGCGCCGGTCGCCAAAGCCGCTCGTCAGGGTGCTCCTTACCTGCTCGTGCAATGCCTCGTCCGATGCAAAGCCGGACGCCGCGATTTCGACGGAAAAACTCCCAATGTCGCGGCTTTCCGCGCGGTTCTGGAAAAGATGGTCCCAATCGCCACGGATGCGCGCCAATTCCTCTCGCCCCTCGAGGATCCTGCCGCTTTCATTCTCCACCTTCAGCTCGCCGCCACGCGACACATAATTCAGCATCGCCCCGACCCGAGCACCGCCGCCATAAGACGCCATTTTGACGACTGCTGGCTGGCTTCCCTTTGCGACGGCCGCTAGCCGCGCCTCCATGGGTCGGGCAACCGTTGTCGCCGACGTTACCTGCGCTCGATGAGCCCCCCTGCCCTTCGATGCGGATCCACGAGCACCGGAAGCCCCGCTTGATCCTCCGCCGCCACCTGCAGCGCCGAGTTGAGCCAACTGCTTCAGGCGCTTTCGCATCTCTTCTTCAGCCGAAGCGCCCCGCCCGCCAGACGACATTTCGTGCAGCAGCGCTGCGCGCCGCTGCTCCCATTCGCTGGTGAATGCGCCGAAGAAGATTTCCAAAGGTTACTTCTCCCCTCGACGCTGATAACCAGCTCGCCGCGTCAGAGCACGTAACTCGCTCATCACGGCCGCTTGAACCCGCTGCACGTTCTCAAGGTTGATGTCCAACTCGCTTGGGTGGACACCCCGTCCGCTGTTGAGCGCCCTCGCAACCTGGTTCAGATTGATCCCGATCATCCTCATGTCTTCGAGCAGAGCCGCCATGATTAGGCGGTCTTCGCCGGTCAACATCGGCCGAACCCCCGCCCCCTCCAGTAGCAGCGACCGGAAAAAGCTGGACACCGTCATGCCGGCATGCTCGGCGGCCTTCTCGATCGCCGCATGTTCGTCACCCGACACGCGAACATGAACAGTGCGATCCTTCTTCGCCAGCTCCAGAGGAGCATTGAATTTCACGTCATCCATATGGGCGTTGGCCCCCTACTGGCGCTTGCGTCAGATGATCGAGGGTTCGTCCCTCGATTGTAGGAAAAGGGCGTAGCACATTTTTCCGTATCCTGCCTCTCCAAATAGTAAGGGGTTCAACGAAACAACTTCGAGCTGCCCCTCGCTGCGCTCGGCCTCCGCTTGCGGACCGAGAATTCGCCCCGGTCACAGAACGAGGGAACGCTCACCAGGGTTCACCTCCGAAATCCGCTTTTGAAGGCCTTTGTCTGCCCCTCGTACTCAGCCGCAAGGGACGCTCCGCTCTTTGCCCTTGCGGCTTCCGTGCGAGCGTCAAAGCCGGCCTTACGCGGCTCCGGGGTTCACTAATCTGGCGGCGCGTTCTGGACGACGCCGCACCAGGATCGCCCTGACAACGAGGGCAGACAATGAGTTAGGCTGCGCCTCCGGTAGTCACATGCCTATGTCGTGTTGATATTTCACACGAGTTAGCAGCACGCGCTTTGCACATCATGTGTTTGTCTGCCAAGTATGAAATGGTTTCCCATCGTGGGGAAAATTGTTCACATCATATAGGCGTGGTTTAGATGGTTCGATTGACTGCACGGTGTGGTAGTGCGATGATTCCTCATCGTATGAGCAATTGTTCGCATCGTGTGCACGTGCGACGTGGAATCTCCGCGCGAGTACGCTGCGAACTCCGAATGACTTTGGACCAACACAAAGGGAGTTGCGGCGTTTGCCACAATTTATTTCTGCCGTGAGCGGCAAAGGTGGGGCCGGGAAGACGACAGCAGTAATCTTGATCGCCGGGGAATATGCGTTGCAGGGAAAGCGTGTGCTCCTCATCGACGCAGACGGCCGCCAAAATCTGCAGGAATGGTGGAAGCGCTGTGAGGCGAAGGACAACCTGCCTGACAACATCGAGCTTATGACCGCTGCCCGTCAAACGACCGTTCAGCAACTCCTGGAAAACGAGGCGAGCAAGTTCGATGTCGTTTTGATGGACTCCCCCGGCCAGGATACGGTTCTAAGGGACACGATCATCGCCGGATCCGATATTGTGCTGACCCCGATCCAGCCGAATCAGGACGAGATCAAGGCGGCCGGACAGGCGGCGGCTGACACGGCCGATATTTCCGACAAGATAGGGAGGGAAATTCCTCACGCCAACCTCGTCACCAGGATCACCATGCCGGCGAAGCTACTGGAGGCCTACCGCCTGATCAGGCCCTTCGTGCAGAACCTGCAGGAAGGGGGCTACGACTCCTATCTGCTCAAAACGGAGCTAATGGAGCGAAATTGCTATCGCGAAATTCGAAATGGCTATGGCACCGTGCAAATGCTCGATCTGACGGAGCCGGTGAAAAAAGCGAGGGCGGAAGTGATGAGCCTGGTTCGGGAGATCGATACGTTTTTGGCAAGCAGGAAAGAGGTAGCAGCGAATGCCTAAGGGCCAAACGACAGTTTCCGACTTCGCAGTCGCGCCGCGTCGCAGCCGTCCATTCGAGCAATCCGCGACGCAGCCAGCCTCCGGGACCGAGGCGGCTGAGCTGCCGACGGAACCGAGGAATGCAGATCAGGCTCAAGACGCCGCGCCTGTCAGGACTGAGGCTGATAAGCCGGTCAACCGTCTGATCGCCCCGACGGAAGAAGCTCGGCGAGAACGGGCGACCACAAGAGCATTGCAGCGCGAAGATTCGAGAATTCGCTTGCGCGACCTGAAAAGGGCACGCGATCGAGAATCCAAGCACTACGTCAACTGCCCGCTGGATTACGACACGAAGACGCGGCTGCAAAAGGCCGCCCTCGAGAACGACGTCAAAATGACAGTCATCATGAAGGCCGCGATCGATCAGTTCCTAAAGGATAACGGCTACTGATCGATGTTAGGTCGCGGCTTTCTTCTTGGCGTGGCCGTTGGTTGCGTCCTCGGCGTGTATGTTGCTCCTTATCTCAGCCGTCCGACGGTCGGCATGGGGAACGTTTCCGGGAGCATTTTGCCTCAAATGAATGAAGCCACAGCCGTACCCGAAAGGGGTACGTGGCCGACAGACGATCAGGCCAAGGCCCAGCTATTTGCATTATCCAAATGGGATCTAAATAGGCATGGCGACGGATCCACCGTCAGCGTCAAGCGTTGCATGCAAATTGCAGATCAGGAGATCGCTTGCGAGCTTTCCGCGCAACTCAAGTGGATCGACGGCGAAACGCAAATTGAAGGGGTTTTTCAAGAGGAAGGCGGCGATTGGAAGATGATAGCGGCAAAGAATCGCTAAGGCTGTTCTCGGCCGCTTCACCATCTTTACAGCCGAATTTGTTGCCCGAATGCTGGGGCGCGTCCTGAAGCATTTTGTTTCACCGCCTCAAGAGGAGCCCGCGAGCGAAATTTCCCCTAAAAAAGTGGGGAATGCGCTGTGATTCTTCGGAGGTGTCTGCTCCTAAATGCTTCAATGCGGTGCATAGTACCCGCTGAGCGGCGGAATCGAAAAAAAGGGTAAGGTCCGTGACTGAGGCAATGAGTTTAATGAGCGCGCGGGGTTTGGTTGAAATAACCGATCCGGAATTTGACAGGCCGGTCTTCCGCCAGCCGGGTTTCGACGGCACCCTTACCGCAAAGGAGATGGACGAAAAGATCTCGGCCTGGCTCAAGAAAACGCGCGAAGCCAAGGGTATCTCCCGCGCCGATTTAGCGCATTTGCTAGGACTCTCCGTATCTGTTTACGGGAGGTACGAGCGAGGCTCAGAAGCTCGGTTGTCGATCCCGCGCCTGATACATCTCTGTGAGATCATGGGCTTTATGCCTCTCGATGTGATTGTTGACATAGCGCCGCACTTGTGGGGCAAGACGCTTGAAGAAGCAGAAGACCGCCTGACATTGATGAAGCTCGTCGAACAATTGCCTCAAGACACCATGCGCGATCTGATCCGGCTTCTGAGACGCATGACCCCAGGCGAACCAGCGGCCGACGCTGTCGCCACCAGCACGAGCGAAGGCCGCTAGGCGGCGCAGTCCTCCTTTGCAAGTCAGGGCGGGAGGCGGTGAAAAGCGGCAGCCGCCCCACTCCCGTTTACCACAGGCTCCGACCTTCTCTTCGGCGCAATGTGAAGGCGCGTTCAGGCCTCCGCCTGCTTCGCTCCGCCCCTTTGGGCGGAGTGGAAAACGGGAGTGAGCCGGAACTCTTCTACTCGGGTCGTCTTTGCAGGCCCAATAAGTTCGCCCAACGCGACGAAGCGGCATCACGCACGCCGCAACGCTGCGCAAGAAGGGATTCGTGCAGCGGAGTGCAGCCGGCCTCGAGCGTCGCATCAAATTCATGGTTGGCGATCAAAGATTCGTACATGCTGTTGGACAGCTGAACCTCGCGCGACGAATCTTGGGGGCATGACCCAGCACCGGTTCCGCCTGTATGTTCAGCGAATCGACACCACTAAAAACATGGCACGTTTTTACGCCATGTCGATCGAACCGGATCTGTTCGGCGGCTCCGCACTGGTTCGTCGCTGGGGTCGCGACGGTACTCGCGGCCAGGAGCGTATCGATTTGTTTACGGATGACCTCCAAGCGATCAACACTTCCTTTCTTGGCTCGCCAAAAAGCGAGTCCGCGGCTACATGCCCCAACCGCTCTCCTGGCCTCTGAAGGCGTGCCTGCCTGATATTGAGTTCGTTCGGACTCTATGCGGCGGGTCGCCATGTTCGGTGGAGCGGTGGGCTGACGCCAGACGCGTCCGATTGGCTCAAAGATAGCCGCACCCCTCAGTAGTGTAACACCACGACGACACTGCAGGTAACGTCAGCGGGTTTCTTTGCCCCGACGCCAGTGTTGCGATCTCGCTATTCGGCGTCAAAAAATAAGTTCGCTTCCATGCGCAGCCTTGCTCTGCGCTTCCGCGGAATCTTTCGCAGCCGCGATCCGGGCAAGCGCGACAGCTGGATTGGCGATGCCGTTAACTCGGGTTTGGTCGCTATTGAGCGGTTCGCACGCGTCCTGCAGCGCGATCTTGACGCTGTCTACAACCCCATCGAACTGTCGTGGAGCAACGGCCAGGCGGGGGGCCAAATCAACCGCCTGAACACAATCAAGCGTGCGATGTATGGCAGAGCTGGCCCGGAGCTGCTCAGGGCACGCATGCTGCCACTCGACCAAAATCGCCACCACACGAAGTGAGGAAGACCCCTTTTAACTGCCAAGCGACACCAGTGTGAGCACGTATTACTAGTCACTCGCACGGGTCGAACGAGGCATGGTGCCACTACATAGAGCGAGCTCACACGCTCACAGCCCCGGAGGGATCGTTCTTGCCGCGGTCGCCGGCATGGACGAAGCCGGCGCGCCATTGGGACCCCCGGGGCTGGTAGGCGGACCGGCATCAGGCTGTTTCAGGCCAGCGTGTAGGCCGTTTTCACTGTCGTGTAGAACTCCGCGGCGTAACGGCCCTGCTCGCGGGGCCCGAAGCTCGATCCCTTGCGACCGCCGAACGGTACATGAAAGTCGACGCCGCCAGTGGGCAGATTGACAAATATCATGCCGGCCTCGGCATTGCGCTTATAGTGCGTCGCGTGTTTCAGGCTGGCGGTGCAGATCCCTGAGGATAGGCCGAATGGCGTGTCGTTTGCGGTCTCCAGCGCCTCTTCATAATCCTTGACGCGAATTACCGCCGCGACGGGACCGAAAATCTCTTCGCGGCTGATGCGCATATTGTTGGTCGCCTCAGTGAACAGGGCGGGCTGCAAGTAGAAGCCGGGCGTCTCACGGTTCAGCCTTTCGCCACCACACACCAGCTTAGCGCCCTCCTCACGGCCAATGGCGATATACTTCTCGTCCTGGCTGAGTTGATTCTCGTCCACTACCGGACCGATCTGCGTCCCCGCCTTGAGCGCGTCGTCGATGACGAGGCTCTTAAGCTTTTCGGTGACTGCCGAGACGAAGCGATCGTGAATGTTTTCAGTGACGATCAGCCGTGAGGAAGCCGTGCAGCGCTGGCCAGTCAAGAAGAATGCACCGTTGACGGCGCAGTCGACCGCCACATCGAGGTCCGCATCATCGAGCACGACCAGCGGATTCTTGCCGCCCATCTCGAGTTGGAACTTCCTGCCATATTCGACGCAGGAAGCCGCCACGCGCCGACCGATCTCCAGCGAGCCGGTGAAGCTTATAGCATCTATGTCGGGGCTATCGAGCATTGTCTGGCCGACGACTGAACCACGGCCCATTACGAGATTGAGTACACCCTTTGGCAGGCCTGCGCGGTGCAGAATATCAACGATCTCCCAAGCGCAGCCGGGAGTGAGATCAGCCGGCTTGAATACTGCGGTGTTGCCGTAGCAAAGCGCCGGCGCGATTTTCCACGCCGGAATGGCGATTGGGAAGTTCCACGGCGTGATGATGGCGATTACGCCGACCGGCTCACGCGTCACGTCCACTCCGACGCCCGGACGCACAGAGGGCAACGTTTCGCCGGCCAGCCGGAGCGTTTCGCCCGCGAAGAAATCGAAGACTTGGGCCGCACGAATCGTTTCGCCGACCCCCTCGGCCAGTGATTTGCCTTCCTCGCGCGACAAAAGTCGACCGAGTTCGTCCTTGCGGGCGAGAATTTCGTCGGCCGCCTTGCGCAAAACGGCGTGGCGCTCCAAGGGGCTCGTGCGCGACCATTTCGGGAATGTACGCTTGGCGGCGGCGATCGCAGCTTGGGCGTCTGCTCGCGTAGCGCGCGCATAGGTGCCGACGATGTCGTTGGTGTTGGAGGGGTTAATGTTGGGCGCGGCTTCGCCTTCGACCCAAGCTCCATCAATCAGGTTAGCATGCAAGGTGGTCATGGCGGGGCGGGTTCTCCATATCGAGTTTTACGGGATTGCGGACCATGTCGGGGAGGCTCCGGACTCATGACCCAGAGCGTTCTCGGAAGCACGTGACCATCGGATCGCTCAAATTATCCAAGTATTTTTTCAAGTCGTTCTTCTTTATCTTTCCATTCGGAGCGATCGGCAAATTTTGCATAACAATAATCTGCTGCGGCAACTTGTACTGGGCAAGACGGCTTTTCAGAAAGGACTTAATGTCATCCGTCTCGCAACGCCTTTCAGGTAACATTTCCACGAAGGCTATAATTTCCTCATTTCCCTCAACAGGACGACCGACCACGGCGGAGTTAAGAATGCTGGGATGCGCATTTAGGGCGGCTTCGACTTCCGGAGGATAGACATTGAAGCCAGAGCGAATGATCAATTCCTTCGATCGACCTTGAATGACTAATTCGCCCCGATCGTTGCGGCTGACGATATCGCCAGTATGAAGATAGCCGTCCTCGTCAATAACTTCGGCGGTCGCTTTCGGTTGGCGATAGTATCCCAACATCACATTGGGACCTCTAACTAGCAATTCTCCCGGCTGGCCCTCTGGGACATCCAGACCGTCAGGTCCGACGATCCTGATCTCAACCCCTTGTATCGGTGGACCAATGTTGACCTCGTCGCTACCCATCGAATAACGCGACCGGCTGATCGTCGGCGATGTTTCCGTCAATCCGTATCCGTTTTGCAGAACTACGCCGAACAGCCGTTCGACATTCTTACGCAAAGACAGATCGAGCGGCGCGGTGCCCGTGTAGGCGTACCGGAGGTTGTTAGGCGTGAGCTTTTCCCCAGTCTGTTCGACATGTGCCACCACCCGGGTCAGCATGGCAGGAACGGCGTTGAAAATCGTCAGCTCTCCGCTGCGAACAGCATCCAGCGCTTCTTGTAATGAAAATCGCGGCATAATTTTCATGCGCGCGCCGGCGTACAACATGCCTTGCATCAACACGAGCCCGTACGAATGAGATATCGGCATGACACACAAGGCGACATCGTCGCGAGAAAGAGTTTGTGTTCGTCTTCCCCTGCTTGAGACGAAAGTCAGATTGCGATGGCTCAGCATAACCCCCTTGGGGCGCCCCGTGGTTCCAGTAGTGTAGACTAGAACGGCGACTTGCTCTGCGGATCCTTCGTGTACTTCTTCCGGCGCGCTGTTCTCATTTAACGGACCGATCGTCACGGCGCCAATGCCAGTAAAGAGCCGCACATCAGCATTATCGTCACCCGCATCTGTTGCAGACACGTTGGGATGGGTGCGAAATATACGCCGCGGCTGGCAATCCTCTTCTATAAGAGCAAGTTCATGCTTGCTGAGCCGGGCGTTCGCTAGCACCGCCCATGCATCCAACCGGCTAGCAGCGTACATTAGAACGATAGCCCCGATCGAGTTTTCGCAAACGATCATCATCCGATCACCCGGCCGAATCCCTAGTTCCCGCAGTTCACTAGAGACAGCTTCGACAGTGTCAATCAGCCGGCGGTAGGACCAATCAATCCCGTTTTCGTCTGTAAAGGCGACGCGGGACTCACCGAACGTCGCGCCTTCCTCCAAGATCATATGAATGCGACGAGGCAGTTCGGCCGAAAAATCCATCTCAATTTCCCCAGATCCTGATAGTTTCAGCGCGGCTATTGGTATATCCAATTTGGTCATCCAATCCCTCGGCTGTCAAGTAGATAATCAATCCATCAGCCGGATTCGTGGCCCGATATAGTAGGTGACTTCAAACGGCTTTACGGTCGCTCAGAATTGTTCAAGATCCTGAGCTAGCCCCCGCAGGGAGAACCGCTGCCTTAAGTGCCGCTACGCGGCGCAGGCGCGACGAACAGATCGCCGCGCCTGACGCCTGGGAGGATTTGTGTGATTGTTACGAGCTTCCGTTCTTTCCGAACATGTTCTTCCAAGCCTCGGTGCCCGGCTTAGCTTCCCATCGTTTGCTGTCGGACAACGTATCTATGCCCGCCCGAACCCCCGGACGGTCTTTGATCGCTTGGTACCATCGATCAATGTTCGGGTACTCCGACAAGTCGCGTCGATGCAATTTTCGGGTGCGAACCCAAGGGAATGTGCTGATATCAGCGATCGAATACTCGCCGGCAAGATATTCATGTTGGCCAAGGCGTTTTTCGAGAATGTTGTATATTCGACCAACTTCCCGGTCGTAACGTTCAATGGCGTAATCTATCTTCTCATCCGCATACACCATGAAGTGGTGTGCTTGGCCCAGCATTGGACCCATTGTCGAATTCTGGAAGACAAGCCACTTTAGCGTTTCATAGCGTTTTTCAGGATCCTGAGAAAGGAATTTTCCTGATTTTTCCGCAAGATAGATCAGTACAACCGCGGATTCAAAAACCGCATAAGGTTTGTTGTGCGGGCCATCGTGATCCACGATGGCCGGCACCTTGTTGTTTGGATTGATCTTCAGGAAGTCCGGATTAAACTGCTCTCCTGCCGTTATATCAACCGGAATTACACGGTACTCCAAGTCCAACTCTGCAAGCATTATAGCGGCTTTATACCCGTTGGGGGTTGGCCAGAAGTATAGATCAATCATCGCTGAAGAATCCCTATCCGACGATCTTCAATCCTGCCGGCTTGTCAACAAGCAGGCCAGGGTTCAACATCCAATTTGGATCGAGTTCGGTTTTCGCAGCCGCCAGCACACGGCGGAACAATGGATCGACCTCCTTGTCGTACCAAGGACGGAACGACTTGCCTACGGCATGATGGTGCGTGATGGTTGCGCCGAGCTCAATTAGCGCATTCGACGCCACATCGTGGAGCATCGAATAGGCTTCAAGGCTGTTGTCATGTGTCGAAGGAGCCATGATCGAATAGTACGGAGCGGGACCGTCCGGATACAGGAAGGAAAACCTGCGGCAGACAATACCGCCACCAAGGTGCTCCTTCTGGGCCGCCCTCACGCGACGCATGATCTCGGTGTCAACTTCTTCGAACCGATCCCAAGTGTAGGCGGTTTCGAACGTGAAGCTGACGATTCCCATCGCTGCGCGCGTATGCATCAGCCGGGGCAAGTATCTGAACTGATGCCGCCAGTTACCTTGCGGCCCGCTGCGGCTGGTCTCCAGCGCGTTGTCCGCAGTTCCCGCGCGCTGCTTCACGACGCCACCGAAGTCCTTGCAGATTTCGAGACCACGCTCGAGCCATGCGTCCACCGGATGGTCAGCGGATTCGAAGCCCAGCAGCAAGACCGAATCGGTGCCGTCCCCGGCGCCGTAGAATTTGGCGTCCTGCTCGTCCAGATAGCGGCAGTTCGCCGGGAACAGTCCCGCTTGGGTGATCTGACGGACGGCCTTGGCACCCTCATAGAACGTCTTGAAGGAGATGGAGGCATTCGCACGGAATTTCACACGTCCCTGAAGACGCATCCACGCATCCGTGATGATGCCCATCGTGCCTTCCGACCCGATGAACAGGCGATCCGGATTGGGTCCCGCACCGGAGCCTGGCAGCCGGCGGTTCTGGATCGTTCCCGCTGGCGTGACCACCCGTAGGCTTTCCACCATGTCGTCGATATGCGTGAGATGGGTCGCATAATGGCCGGACGAGCGGGTTGCGATCCAGCCGCCCAGCGACGAGAACTCCCACGATTGGGGAATATGGCGCAGGGTGAGACCGTGCGGCTTCAGTTGTTCTTCCAGAGCCGGCCCGAGAATGCCTGCCTGTATCCGCGCGCAGCGTGACACGGGGTCGATTTCGAGAATCTGGTTGAGGTTGCCCAGGTCGATGACGACGACGCCGGGAAAGGCGTCGCGCTCGGGGCCCCAGAAGCCGCCGGTGACGCTCGAACCACCGCCATACGGTATGCATGCATAGCCATTTTCCCCACACCAGTCGAAGATGGCGGCGATGTCTTCTTCGTCGCGCGGATAGGCCACGACGTCCGGGGCCTTTTTGAAATCGCGCCTGTAGATAAGGGTCATGTCCTTGAAACCCTTACCGTACGTATGAACAATTCTGTCCCATTTTTCAGAGGTACAGAAATCCTCCAGAGTACGTGGGATCTTTATACGCGACGGGTAAAGTTCAATCTCATCGAGAGTCGGGTCTGACAGAACTTTGATATCCTTAATTCCGAGCCGCTGCTCCACGCGTTCTCGCATGATACGGATTTCGTCCTGGGAATTGTCTTCCCCTTCATATCCCCACGTCCAGAATTTCCTACGCGTGCCATAGTAGCCGCTCTTTTCCTTCGCCACGGCGCTTCCTCCTTCGAGATTTTCAACGTCCAACCATCCAGGTGCGCATACGTTCGGGAAACATCGCGATCTGGTTCGACCAAATTGGCATATCCAGTTCTGGCAGTCAATGGGTTTTGGAGTAGATCGCGCCCTGAACTGCGCCATCGCTATCCTTGATGTATCTGGTCGGCACGGTCCTTTCGGCAGTAGCACACGTTGATCGCGCCTTGGCCGGTATTGGACAGCCCTCCACGGGCTGAAAGTGACGGGCTTCCAAACAGAACTTGCCTTCGGGATGAGCGAACGGCGGGCGTGTAAAGACATCGGCTGCCGCCGCATGACGGTTCGCTACAGACCAGCCGTCCCGACGACCGCGACGTTCGCGGGAGGATGAAGGCGATAGCGCAGGAGGGTTCGGTTACGGCGACTCCTCGTGATGCTGAGGCGGTAAGGGCTCGTCGTGAACCGCAAGAAATTGTTCCGGCTCTACGGATAGGAGAAGTTCACCGGTGGCGCAGGCGTGGCGACCGCAAGCGGGCGATCAGCAGCAGGGCGCCGATGCTGGTGCCGCTGCGCCCCGACGAGAGCTGGACTTCGTGTCGGACCAGCTTACCGACGGCCGATGCGATAACGTGAAGAATCTTTCGCACTTTCAGATTTGACGGCTTCTTCTACAGTGACGGAAGGAGCGCAAGGATGGATTACGAAAAGGATGCGGGCGTGGGTGAGGTGATCCGGATCGACGAAGCGCAAATCAAGGATCACCTTGCCGCGATGGTGCGCGGGACGGTCGAGGAGGCGCTATCGACGGAGTGAGAGTTCGGTCGAGAGGCGGCTCGATGATGGCCGTCTCGAAAATCTGGCGGCGCAGCTTCGGCACCTTCAGCGTCACCTCGCCGGCCTGTGCAGTGCCCGCTCGTAGCTGCCGGCCCGCGTGTCCTGGCTGCCTTCATTGCGTTCATAGCGCCCTGCGCCACACAAGCGGTCCGCCTCCGCGTCGAGCAGCGCATTCAGCGATGTCGGCTTTGAGCGCGAGCGGCACGCCGACCGTTATATGAAGCCGCCGGAAGAAATGGCGCGGCTCTTTCCCCCCTTTACACGGAAGCTTTGGCGCGGACGATCGAGATCGTAGAGCACTGCAGGTACTCGCTCGAAGAGCTCGTCTATCAATATCTCGAAGAGGCAGCTGATCGAGATGTATCTGGCCGGTGTCTCGGTGCGGCGCGTGGAGGACATCACCGAGGCGCTGTGAGGCACGCGGGTCGAGAAGATCGAGGAATGGCGAAACCGCGCCGATCGAGGGCGATCACCCCTATCTCTATCTCGACGGCATCGTGATGAAGCGGACCTGGGCGGGCGAGGTGCGCAACGTCTCGCTGCCGGTGGCCAGCGCCGTCAATTCCGAGGGTTACCGGCATCTGCGAAGGCGCCAAGGAGGACAAGTCCGGCTGGTCGGCGTCTTGCGCCACCGACCGCGGCTTGAGCGGCGTGCAACTGATTGTCAATGCCGCCGCAAATTTCCCCAAAAGTGCCGAAGTAAAATTCCCGAATTATGCCGACGGGGTCGTCACGGAGTGATGGCCATTTTTCGGCGGCCCGTCCCCTTAGGCGGAGGGAGTGTTTACACGGAACGCTTTTGAGATTCTGCTATGGGGGTGATTTTGCGTGGAGGCAGGTGATGGATTGCCCG
>NZ_JBXAFY010000030.1:0-39859 GCF_058793575.1 Shinella sp. GW835-FHT14H05
ATCTTCACATTCGCTAGCTCGACACCCGAGCCATCCGCCTTCACGCGAATTTTGACGTTGTAATCAACGACCCGCTTGATGGGCACCAGCAGTTTCATAAAGAATCTCCTAAATCGTCAGCAGAGCGTGCGAAAACGCTCGACCATCACATCGAGGACCCCGCCGGGGTCCCGTTTCCACCAGGTGTTCGCGGAAAAGATTTCGACCTCGCACGGCCCCGCATAGCCCGCGCCCTCGACGCTGGCGCGGATCGCCTTCAAATCGGCGACGCCGTCGCCCATCATGCCGCGGTCGAGCAGCACGTCGCGCGTATCGGCGAGCCAGTCGCACAGGTGGTAGCCGAAAATCCGGTCCTTTCCCGCGCGCTGCAACTGGGCGTCGAGGTCCGTGTCCCACCAGACATGGTAGACATCGACGGCGATGCCGAGGTTCGGCGCGCCGACCG
Source organism: Shinella sp. GW835-FHT14H05 (assembly GCF_058793575.1). NCBI lineage: Bacteria > Pseudomonadati > Pseudomonadota > Alphaproteobacteria > Hyphomicrobiales > Rhizobiaceae > Shinella > Shinella sp. GW835-FHT14H05. Next base: position 446 of record NZ_JBXAFY010000030.1, read on the forward strand.
TTTCGCAAAGATCGACGGCATCGCGCACCGTCGTCAGGCACGAGCGGTTGCCGGCGTAGACCGGGTTGAGCGGTTCGAGCGCCAGCTTGACACCCCGCTCCGCCGCATAGGGCGCGATCGCGGCGACACGGTCGGCGACGATCTTGAGGCTTTCCGCCGTGCCCCTGGTGCCCGGATGCACGCCGCCGACTACGATGGTCAGCACCTCTGCCCCAAGCCCCGCCGCCATGTCGATGGAGGCCTTGGCCTCATCGATCACCGCGACCCTGTCCACCGCCTCCGTGCCGACGAGGAACGGCGTGCGGCAAAGCCCGGCGACGGAAAGACCCGCCGCCCGCGCCCGTTCGCCGATCTCCACCGACCGCGCGCCGATTTCCCGCCGCCAGAAGACGATGCCGCCGAAACCGCGCGCCGCGCAGGCATCGATCACCCGCTCCGGCGACCAGCCCGCGCCATGGCCTTCGAGATTGTGCCCGAGGCTCGCGGTGTTGAGCGCAAGCGCCGAATGGTCGCTGGAAAAATCCCGCATCGCCTAGACCCCGTAGAGCGCGAGCAGCTTCTTCATGCGCTCCACGGCAAGCTCCGGATCACGCAGCAGGCCGCACTGGTCGGCATGGCGGAAGAGGTCCACGAAATAGGGCAGCGGCCGCATGGCCTGCGCGCCGTTCAGCATGATGAAATGGTCCTGGAACCCATTGAGCCAGGCAAGGAAGACGACGCCCGTCTTGTAATATTGCGTCGGCGCGCGAAAGATCAGTCGGGCGAGCGGCACGGTCGGATCGAGCGTCGCGCGGAAGCCGGCCTTGTCGCCCTCGCCCAGCCGCTCCACCGCGTAAGCCGCGGCGGGCGCCAGCGGATCGAAGATGCCGAGCAGGGCATGGGAAAAGCCCTCTTCGTCGCCCTCGATCAGTTCGGGATAGTTGAAGTCGTCGCCCGTATACATTTTGACGCCCGCCGGCAGGCGGCGGCGCATGCGGATTTCCTTCTCCTTGTCGAGAAGCGAGATCTTGATGCCATCCACCTTGGCCGTGTTTTCGCCGATGACGGCGAGCGCCGTCTGCATGGCGGGGTCGAAATCCGCGCTGCCCCAGTAGCCGGCGAGCTGCGGATCGAACATGTCGCCGAGCCAGTGCAGGATCACTGGTTCGTCGCAGGCCGACAGCACGTCCGAATAGATTTTGATATAGTCCTCCGGCCCCTTGGCGGCGCGCACCAGAGCGCGCGAGGCCATCAGGATGATGCGCCCGCCGAGCTTCTGGATGGCGTCGGCCTGCTCCAGATAGGCGCGGCGCACGGCGTCGAGGCTGGTCACCGTCGCGGGGTCGAGATGGTCCGTACCGCAGCCATTGGCGACCAGCGCGTCCGGCAGCTCCTCGCGCGTGCGGCGGATGAGCTCCAGCGCGCCCGGCCAGTCGAGGCCCATGCCGCGCTGCGCGGTGTCCATCGCCTCCGCAATGCCGAGGCCGAGGCCGGCGAGGTAACGGCGGAACTCCATGGTCTTTTCCCAATCGACCGTGGCGCGGCCGGAGGGATCGTTGGCGGTGAAGGGATCGGCCACCACATGGGCGGCAGAATAGACGGTGCGGGCCGGGTTCCTGCCGAGTTTGGCCGCGGCGATCGGCTGGCCTGTCAGGGTGTAATCCGAGAGGCGGCCGGCGGTATCGGGAAGCGCGATGTTCATCAAAAAACCCTCAGAAGCGCGGGACGAGCATGCCGGCATCCGCCGGGATGGTGAGGCCGGTGGTGTAGGGAAGCCGCCCCGACGCAAGCGAGGCGACCAGCGTGCCGATATCGTCGGGCTGGCCGACGCGGGGAAACAGCGTCAGGCCCTGCTCCGCCCGTTCGCGATAGGCATCGATGACCGGCGCGGTCATCTCGGTGGCGATGAGGCCCGGCTGCACGTCATAGACGGCGATCTCCTCGCGCCCGAGCCGCACGGCAAGCGCCTTGGACACCATGGCGGCGGCGGCCTTGGAAGCGCAATATTCCGAGCGCTGCTCGGCCACCGCGACGGCATTGGACGAGGTGATATTGACGATCGAATGGAAGAGCGGCGGCCGCTCGCGCGCCAGCAGGCGGCGGGCGAAGGCCTGGCTCAGGAAGAACAGCGCCTTGGCATTGACGGAAAAGCAGCGGTCCCAGCTTTCCTCCGACACGTCCATCATGTCGCCACGCTGGAGCACGCCCACGCCGGCATTGTTGACCAGCGTGGTGAGCGGGCCGAGCTTTTCCTCAATGGCGTCGAGCGCGGCTTCGTGGCCAGCGATACTGGTAACGTCGAAGGGGGCGGCAACGACCGGCACGCCCAGCGCTGCAATGCGCGCGACGGCCGCCGACAGTTCCTCGTCCTCGGCCGGGCCGTTGATAGCGACGGCAAAACCCTGGCCTGCGAGTGCTTCGGCCACCGCCAGCCCGATGCCGCGCGACGAGCCGGTGACGAGCGCGACCGGCCGGGCGCTCATGCCCGCGCACCCTTCTTCAAGAGTTCGCGCGCGATGATCATGCGCTGGATCTGGTTGGTGCCCTCGTAGATCTGCGTGATCTTGGCGTCGCGATAGAGCCGCTCCACCTCGAAACCGCGGATGTAGCCCGAGCCGCCAAAGACCTGCACGGCATCGGCGGTGCGCTGCACGGCCATGTCCCCGGCAAAACATTTGGCAATCGAGCAGGCCTTCGTCGCGTCCGCGCCGGAATCGATCTTCGAGGCGGCGGAATGCACGAGCAGGCGCGCGGCCTCGATATCCTTCGCCATGTCGGCGAGCAACCATTGCACGCCCTGGAAATCGGAAATCGCCTTGCCGAACTGTTTTCGCGTGCCGGCATAGTCGAGCGCGGCTTCCAGACCCGCCTGGCCGATGCCGACGGCAAGCGAGGCGATGCCGACGCGGCCCTTGTCGAGCACCGACATCATCATGTGGAACCCGCGGCCTTCCGTGCCGAGCAGGGCGTCGGCGGAAAGGCGCACATCGGCGAAATTCAGCGCGCCGACCTGGCTGGCGCGCTGGCCCATCTTGTGTTCCTTCGGGCCGCGCTCGACGCCTGCCGCATGCAGGTCGACGATGAAGATCGACATGCCGCGATTGCCGGCATCCTTATCGGTGCGGGCAAGCACGAAGCCGTAATCGGCGACCGGCGCATTGTGGATCCAGATCTTGCCGCCATCGAGCCGCCAGCCGTCGCCGTCGCGCACCGCCGTCGTGCGGATGCCCGAAACATCGGTGCCGGCCTCCGGCTCCGTGATGCAATAGGCGACCTTGGCGCGCATGCCGAGAATGTCGGGAAGCAGCGCCTGCTGGCGCTCCGTGCCGTGGCGCACGAGCAAAGTCGAGATGAGCTCGACCAGGCCGCACTGGTCGGCGACGGAGGCGTAGCCGCGGCTGAGCTCCTCCATCACCAACGCGTAGGTCAGCGTATCGAAGCCCGGGCCGCCGAGCGCCTCCGGCACGCCGATGCCGAACAGGCCGAGCTTGGCCATCTCGTCATAGAGGGCGGCGGGGAAACTCTCCTCGCGGTCCAGTTCCTCGGCCAGAGGGCGGATCATTTCATCGGCGAAGGCGCGCGCCATGTCGCGCACCTGCTCCTGCGTTTCCGTGAGATACATCGGCTTCGTCTCGCTTCTAGTAACTATCTGGTTACATACATGTGACGGATGCACGACGTCAAGCCGGAAAAATTTCCAAACGTGCACGAACCTGCTTGCACAGGGGGTTGGGCCGTGCTTACTATTCACCATACGGTTACTTATGGAGGATAAGTATGCACGCGAGCGACAAGCGAAAATTCGGCCGCACGGATATCGAGGTCACCAGCTTCGGCTTCGGCACCGCCCCCCTCGGCAACATTTTCCAGGAGATCGACGAGGCGACGGCCGCGGCCATGTTCGAGCATGCCTGGGATGCGGGCGTGCGCTTCTTCGATACCGCGCCGATGTATGGCCATGGCCTGGCGGAGCTGCGCACCGGCCATGCGCTGCGCTGGAAGGAGCGCGACGATTTCGTGCTCGCCTCGAAGGTCGGCCGCCTGCTGCGCCCGGCGCGGCGCGAGACGATCGACTTCGCGCCCTGGAAGAACGCCGCGCCCTTCACCATGCATTTCGACTATAGCTACGACGGCACGATGCGCGCTTTCGAGGACAGCCTGCAACGGCTGGGGCTGGAGCGCATGGAGATGTGCTTCATCCACGACATCGACGTTTTCACGCGTGGTGACGCGCAGCCGGAGGTGTTCGAGCAGGCGATGGATGGCGCCTGGCGGGCGCTTGAAAAGCTGCGCTCGGAAAAGCTGGTGAAGGCGATCGGCGTCGGCGTCAATGAATGGCAGGTCTGCCATGAGGCGCTGAAGCGCCGCGATTTCGACTGCTTCCTGCTCGCTGGCCGTTATACGCTGCTGGAGCAGGAAGCGCTCGATGCCTTCCTGCCGCTCTGCGAGGAACGCGGTGCGGCCGTCGTGGTGGGCGGTGGTTTCAATTCCGGCATCCTCGCTACTGGTGCGAAGGAAGGCGCCAAGTATAATTATGCCCCGGCGCCCCGCGAGATCCTGGAAAAGGTCGCCAAGATCGAGGCCGTCTGCGCCGAACATGGCGTGCCGCTGGCCGCCGCCGCCCTGCAATTCGTCGTCGCCCACCCGGCAGTGCCGTCCTTCATGGCGGGTACGCGCACGGTGGAGCAGCTGGACCAGAACCTTGCCTGGTTCTCGCACCCGATTCCCGGTGAGTTCTGGGCGGATCTGAAGCGCAAGGGCCTGTTGCGCGAAGACGCGCCGGTGCCGGCCTGAGCCTGCCGCCCGCGCTGCCTGGCGGCGCGGGCCTCCTGTCTGCTAAAACGCTGGCGCCCGCTTTTCCCGATAGGCGGCAAGGCCCTCCGCGAGGTCCGCCGATGCCGCAGCCGCAGCACCTGCCAGCGCCTCGACGACACGCGCATTCTCTTCGCCCTCTGCGGCGTTGATCAGCATTTTCGTGAGCTCGGTGGCGCGCGGCGCGCGTTGCAGCACGCGCTGGGCGGCGGCCTCCGCCGCGGCCGGGCCTTCGCCCGTTGGCACGACCTGGTCGACCAGCCCGAGCGCCAATGCCTCATCCGCCGAAAAGACTTCGCCGAACAGCGCCATGCGGCGCACCAGCGACGGCCCGAAACGCCGCGCGGCGCGCTGCGTGCCGGACCAGCCGGGAATGATGCCGAGGCCGGGCTCCGGCTGGCCGATCTTTACATGGGCTTCCGCGATGCGCAGGTCGGCGCAGGCGGCCAACTCCAGCCCGCCGCCGAGCGCGTGGCCGTTCAGCACGGCGATCAGCGGCACGGTGAGGCGCGCCAGCGCATCGAAGGCGTCGTGCCCGTCGCGCAGCCAACGCCGCGAAAACGCCTCCGCATCGAGGCTGCTCCAGTCCGCGATATCGCCGCCCGCCGAGAAGGACCGCGCGCCCTCGCCGGTCAGAATAGCGACGCGCGCCTCCGACCGCTCGATATCCCGGCAGGCCTGCAAAAGCGCGTCGACCATTTCGGCGTCGATGGCGTTCAGTTTTTCCGGGCGGCGCAACGTCAGTCTGGCGATGCGGTCCTCGACGACGAGCGCGATGCGCGGGTCGCTCACAGGGCGAGGCCCATGGTCTCGGCGCGGAACAGCGCGTCGTCCATGGTCTTCAGCGTCTCGGAGACCCTGAGCGGCGTGGCCGCCTGGTCGAGCACATCGCGCTGGAGATCGAGGCCGGGCGCGATTTCGGTGACGACCAGCCCGTCCGCTTCCAGCCGGATGACGCAGCGTTCCGTGACATAGGTAATGTCCTGCCCCTGCGCGCGGGCGCGTTTACCGGAAAAGCTGACCTGGTCGACCTTCGGCACGATCTTGGCGATGCGGCCCTCCTTGTCGATGACCAGCCGGCCATCCTCGATGTGCATTTTCGCGCCCGCATTGAAATTGCCGGAGAAGACGATCTTTTTCGCCCGCGCCGTGATGTCGACGAAGCCGCCGGCGCCGGCGGTGCGATGCGGTGTGGCCGCCAGCCGGCTGACATTGACCGAGCCTTCGGCGTCGATTTCCAGGAAGGACAGCAGCGAACAATCGAAGGCGCCGGCCTGGAAGTAACAGAACTGGTGCGGCGAGGCGACGAAGGCCTCCGCATTGGAGGCGCAGCCGAACTTGAAATCGAGCAGCGGCACGCCGCCGACGGCGCCTTGCTCGATCACCCAGGTGATCTTGCCGTGGTGGCCTTCCTCGATGAGGATGCGCGGCACATTGGCCGAAATGCCGAAGCCGATATTGACCGCCCAGTCCTCCTTGAGCTCCCGCGCCACGCGCCGCGCAATGACCTTGCCGACATCGAGCGCTGGCAGGCGGAAGGTGTCGAGCGGGCGGAAAAGCTCGCCGGAAATCGCCGGATCATAGGGCGTCGCCGTCGTCTGCAACTGCTCCGGCGCCTCCACGATGACATCGACGAGAATGCCGGGCACGCGCACGTCATGCGGCCGGAGCGAGCCGCTGGCCGCCACGCGCTTGACCTGCGCGATGACGAGGCCACCGGAATTGCGCGCGGCAAGCGCCATCTCCATGGCACCGAGGGTGGCACCCTCCTGCTCGAAGGTGAGGTTGCCCTTCTCGTCGGCGGTCGTGGCGCGGATGATCGCGACATCCGGCCGGATAGCCGGAAAATGCAACCAGTCCTCGCCGGCAAATTCGACGCGCTTGACGAGCGGTGCGGCCCGCGCGCTGGCATTCATCGCGCAGCCGTCCTGATCGGGATCGACGAAGGTTTCCATGCCGACCTTGGTCAGTACGCCCGGCCGCTTGGCCGCACCCTCGCGCAGCATGTCGAAGACGATGCCGGAGGGCACGTTCCAGGCGGCGAGTTCTTCCTTGAGGATCATCTGCCAGATCAGCGGCGGCTCGGCATTGCTCGGCCCGGAGGGATAGGAGCCGCCGATGATCTTTTCCAGCATGCCGGGCTTGGCGATGTGGTCGACGCCTTTGGTGCCGAAGAAATCGCCGGCCGCGATCGGGTGGACGGAGGTCAGCCCGCGCGGATGACCCTCGCGATCGAAGCGCTCACCGAGCGCTTTCAGCACGGCATCCGGGCAGCACAGGCCCGAGGAAGAATTGACGGCGACGACCGCGCCATCCTTGACGAGCCTGGCCGCCTCCTCTGCCGTCTTCACCTTCTTCATGGCCGAATCCTCCGATCTCCATTGCATTAAGTAACTAACTAGTTATACATTAAGCACGGCCGGAGCAATCGGGCAAGCAAGATTTTCGCGCCCGCACCGCCGGCGCATCGACCAGCCAAGGAGGAGGCATGAACATCTATTTCCAGAAGAGCTTTCAGCGCGGTTTCGGCACCTATCCGCTGAAGGGAGACGACCTGCGCGCCGCCGTGGACGCAGCCCTCGAAGCCGGCTACCGCGCGTTTGACACCGCGCAGATGTATGGCAACGAGGCCGAGACCGGGGCGGCCCTTGCCGCCGGCGGCGTCGCCTGCACCGAGCTTTGCATCACCACGAAGGTGCATCCGGACAATTACAGCGCGGAGAAATTCATCCCCTCGGTGGAGGCGAGCCTCGCGGCGCTGAAGCTCGACCGCGCCGATGTGCTGCTGCTGCACTGGCCGCCGGCCGATGGCGACGTCGCCCCGTCGCTGCGCCTGTTGCAGGAGGCCCATGACAAGGGCCTGGCGGGCGCGATCGGCGTGTCGAACTATACGGCACGCATGATGCGGGAGGCGAAAGCGGTCGTCGATGTGCCGCTCGTCACCAACCAGGTGGAGTTCCACCCGCTGCTCGACCAGAACAAGCTTCTCGCAGCCGCCACGGAGACCGGCATTCCGCTCTCGTCATACGCCTCGGTGGCGCGCGGCGAAGTCTTCAAGCACGGGCTTTTCGCCGAGATCGGCGAAGGTTACGGCAAGTCGGCCGCCCAGGTCGTGCTGCGCTGGATCCTCCAGAAGGGCGTGCCGCTCAACACCATGTCGACCAAGCCGGCAAACATCCGGGCGAATTTCGAGATCATGGATTTCACCCTCTCCTCCGTCGACATGGCCCGCATCGACACCCTCAACGCCACCGGCTACCGCATCATCAAGCCGGGGCTGCTGCCTTGGGTGCCTGAGTGGGATTGATTAAAAAAGGGCGGCCACCGTGCCGCCCTCACTGTGCAGCGAGCCTCGCCCCACCCTGCGTCATGCTCGGGCTTGAGCCGAGGATCCATGCATCACCCAAGGGGTGGATGCTCGGGTCAAGCCCGAGCATGACGGAGGAGTGGTTTGGCGCCTTTGGCCAACGAACTCAGCGCATGTGGACCAATGATTTCAGGGCGGCCACTGTGCCGCCCTTTGCTGTGCAGCGAGCCTTGCCACACCCTCCACGTCATCCTCGGGCTCGACCCGAGGATCCATTTGGCACCCGGGGCGTGGATGCTCGGGTCGAGCCCGAGCATGACGGAGGAGAGGTTTGCGGCTTTTGGACCAATGAACTCAGCGCGTGGGGGGCCAATGAATAAGGGCGGCCGTTGGGCCGCCCTTTTTTGCTTGGGAGTTAAACTGGATCAGGCATTGCCGCGGATCATGTCCGCCGCCTTCTCGCCGATCATGATCGTTGCTGCATTGGTGTTGGAGCCGACGAGGCTGGGCATGGTGGAGCTGTCGCAGATGCGGATGCCGTCGAGGCCGTGCACGCGCAGTTGCGGATCGACCACCGACAGGGCGTCGCGACCCATCTTGCAGGTGCAGGTCGGGTGATAGGAGGTGCGGCCGAACTGGCGGGTATAGGCGACGTAGTCCGCTTCCGTGCGCACGCTTTTGTCCGGGAAATGCAGGGTCTTGATGTATTTCTGCAAGGACGGCTGGGCGAAGATTTCCTGGCTGATTTTAACACCTTCGACCGAGATCCTGATGTCGTCCGGATCGCTCAGGAAATTCGGGTCGATGACCGGCAGCGCGCGCGGATCGGCCGAGCGCAGCGTCACCGTGCCGCGCGATTTCGGGCGGAGCGTATAGGAATTGAGCGTGATGCCGGAAGAGCCCTTCGGTACGCCGGGAACGCCCGCCTCGGCGCCCGCGCCAGCGAGGAAATGGAATTGCAGGTCCGGCGTCGGGCTCGCCTTGTCGCCATACCAGAAGGCGCCGCCCTCCACCACGTTCGAGGTAATAGGGCCGGAGTTGAACAGCGTATATTGAATGCCCGCCCAGATCGACCAGTGCAGCTTGTTGTACTTGTCCAGGCTGTCGTGGTTCTTCAGTTCCGCGACGATATCGACGCCGAAATGGTCCTGCAGGTTCTGCCCGACGCCGGATAGGTCCTGCACCACATCGATGCCATGGCTCTTCAGCATGTCGGCCGGGCCGATGCCCGAGAGCATCATCAGCTTCGGCGTGCCGATGGCGCCGGAGGTGACCAGCACTTCGCTTTCGGCCCGCGCCGTCCGGCGCTTGCCGTCCACCTCGAAATCGACGCCCACGGCGCGGCGGCCTTCGAAGACAACGCGCAGCACCAACGCGCCCGTCACGACCGTGAGGTTCGCGCGCTTCAGGGCCGGGCGCAGATAGCCGACGGCGGCCGAGCAGCGGCGGTTGTCGCGCGTCGTCGTCTGGTAGACGCCAGCGCCTTCCTGCACCGGGCCGTTGAAATCCGGATTGTAGGGGATGCCGAATTCCTGGCAGCTCTGCACGAAAGCGCGCGTCATGCGCTGCGGTTCGGGAATGTTCGAGACGCCGAGCGGGCCATCCGTTCCATGCCAGGCGCCGGAAAGGATGGAATTGCCCTCCGAGCGCAGGAAATATTTCTGGATGTCCCTGAAGCCCCAGCCTTCCGCGCCCTCCTCCACCCAGCGGTCGTAATCGCCGGGCACGCCGCGGGTGAAAACCTCGGCATTGATGGAGGACCCGCCGCCGAGCACCTTGGCCTGCGCGTAGAGGATTTCGCGGTTGTTGGCGTGTTTCTGCGGCGCGGTCTTCAGGCCCCAGGTGAGCGGCCCCGTCGTCATCTTGGCGAAGCCGACGGGCATGTGGATCAGCGGATTGGTGTCACGCCCGCCCGCCTCGATGAGGCAGACGCGCGCCGACGGGTTTTCGGAAAGCCGCGCCGCCAGCACGCAACCCGACGTGCCGCCCCCGACGATCACATAGTCGTAGCCCTCTGCCATCATGCGATCCAATGCGTGCGCTTGCCGATCTCGATATGAACGGATTTCACCTGCGTGTACTCCTCCACCCCGTAGACGCCCGCCTCGCGGCCCCAGCCGGACTGCTTGAAGCCGCCGAGCGGCATTTCGGGACCGCCCGCCATGATCGTGTTGACCCAGAAGCGCCCGGCGCGAACCCGGCGGCTCACCGTCAGCGCCTTATCGATATCCTTCGTCCAGACGCTCGCCGCAAGCCCATAGACCGTATCATTGGCAAGCTGGATGGCTTCTTCCACCGTGTCGAAGGGCATGGAGCACAGAACGGGGCCGAAAATCTCGTCGCGGGCGATCGCCATGTCGCGCGACACACCGGAAAACAGCGTCGGCGCGATATACTGGCCGCGGCCGAGATCGACCGGCCCGCCGCCGGCGAGCAGCGTGGCGCCCGCCGCCTTGCCCTTGGCGATATAGTCGAGGATCGTGGCGTTCTGCGCTTCCGTGGTGATCGCGCCGACCTGCGTCGCCTCGTCGAGCGGATCGCCGACGCGGATCTTGGCCATCTTCTCCACCAGCAGCTTCTCGAACTCGGCGGCGACGGAGCGCTCGACGATGAGACGCGAAGAAGAGACGCAGCACTGCCCGGTGTTGAAGCTGATGCCGAAGGCGGCGCCGTCGGCGGCGTCCTCCAGGTTGGAATCGGCGAAGACGACGATCGGGTTCTTGCCGCCAAGCTCCAGGCCGAGCTTCTTGAAATTGCTGTCGGCGGCGGCGTGCACGCAGGAGCGGCCGACCGCCGTGGAGCCGGTGAAGGACAGCATGTCGACGTCCGCGTGCTCGGACAGCGCCTGGCCGATGGTGCGGCCGGAGCCGGTGACGACATTGTAGACGCCGGCAGGCAGGCCCGCTTCCGCCAGCACTTCGGCGAGCAGCAGCGTGGTGGCGGCGGTGACTTCCGAGGGCTTCACCACCATGGTGCAGCCGGAAGCGAGGATGAAGGGCACGCGCTCGCAGAGAATGAGGAACGGGAAGTTCCACGGCGTGATGAGGCCGACGACGCCGATCGGCTCGCGCAGCACCATGCCGAAGAGATCGTCGCCCAGCGAATTGAAGCTGTCGCCGTGCAGCAGGCGGGCGGCACCGGCGCCGACCTCGAAACAGGCGATGCAATGGTCGATCTCGCCACGCGCCTGGGAAATCGGCTTGCCGTTTTCCAGCGCCTCCCAATAGGCGATCTCGTCGCGGCGGCGGCGCAGCACTTCGGCGACGCGGAGTAGCACGCTGCCGCGCGCGGCACCCGAAAGGCCGGACCAGCGGCGATCCTCGAAGGCGCGGCGGGCGGCGGCGACGGCGCCGTTGAGGTCGTCGACCGTGCAGCGCACCGTGCGGGTGACGGGCGTGCCGTGGCCCGGCGAGGCGCGCTCGAAGTGCTCCGCGCCGTCCCTCCACTCGCCATCGACGAAGAAGCCGAAGGTGCGCGCTGCGGTCGGGGGCGAAAGGAACGGGGTCTTCTGGTCCATGGGATCCTCCACTTCGATTGTTTATGCCGCGATGGCGATTTGCGTCTTCAGGTCTTGCGGTCGGTCGGCCAGCGTCTCGAAAGCCTCCTGGATCCGCTCCAGCGGATAGCTCGCCCTCGTGAAATCCTCCGTCCGGAAACGGCCATGCGACAGCAGCGTCAGCGCGTCGTGCATGTCCTCGCCCATGCCGGCGACGGAGCCCTTCAGGCTGCCCTCCTCCAGCACGGTCTTGAGGATATCGACCGGCACGGTGTCGCCCGGCGGCGTGATGCCGAAGAAGGCGACATGGCCGCCGCGGCGCGCGAGGTCGAAGGCCTGCTCGTAGAGCCTTTTGTTGCCGACGCTTTCGATCACCAGGTCCGCGCCGCGCCCGCCGGTCATCTCCAGCACGGTCTCTCTCAGAAGGCTCGGATCGGACACGGCGGCATCGGCCCCCGCCTCGATCGCCATGCCGCAGCGTTCGGCCGAAAGGTCGGTGACGATGATCGGGGCCGCGCCGGTGAGGCGCATCATCTGCACGTGCAGATTGCCGATCGGCCCGGCGCCGAAGATGACGACCGACTGGCCGAAGGTGGCCTTCGCCTTGCGCGCCGCGCGAACGACGCAGGCGACGGGCTCGGTGAGCGCCAGTACCTCGTCGGCGATATCGCCCGTGACGGGGATTGCAAGCCGCGCGGGAACCGCGACGAATTCGGCGAAGGCGCCGTCGCGGCCGATGCCGACCTGGGTGACCTCGGCGCAGTTCAGCACCTCGTTGCGGTGGCAGAAGAAGCAGGTGCCGCAGCCGAGATTGATATCGACCACCACCCGCGCGCCGATGTCGAGGTGGCGCACATTGGCGCCGTGCTCGAAAATGGTGCCGCAGAATTCGTGGCCGGGGATGAGCGGCAGCTTGTCGGCGGCGTAGTGGCCGTTGAAGATATGGATGTCCGTGCCGCAGATGCCGGTGCGCGTCACCCGCACCAGCACATCTTCCGGGCCGATGGCCGGCACGGGGACGTCGCGCAGTTCGAAGCGTTTCGGGGCGGTCAGCACGGCGGCGCGCATGGTGGTCATGGCCGGTCCCTCACTTCACGGTGCGCAGCTTGGCGCGGTCGATGGTGAGCGCGATGGCGACGATCAGCACGATGCCGAACACCATCTGCTGGCGCGTCGCGTCGATTTCGAAATAGAGCATGGAGGCGCGGATGACGGCGACGATGAGCGTGCCGACGACGGTATTGACCACCCCGCCGACGCCGCCCGTCAGCGGCGTGCCGCCGACCAGCACCGCGACGATGGCGGGCAGCAGGAAGCCGTTGGCGATGGTCGGCGCGCCGCCCGAGAGTTTCACCGCAAAGAGCAGGCCGGCAATGGCCGCGAGCGCCCCGGAAATCGCAAAGGCAAGAATCTTGTAGCGCGCGACGTTGAGGCCCGAGGCCGCCGCCGCTAGCTCGCCGGCGCCGACCGCTTTGAGCGCCCGCCCGAGCGTCGTTCGCCGCTCGATGAACAGGCAGATGGCGACGAGCACCGCGGCGATCAGCAGTTCATGCGGCACGCCCCAGGTGCGGCCGATCATCCAGCCAAAAGTCTCGTTGCGCTGGACGGCATCCATGTTGAGCGCGCGCTGGCCGGAGAGCCATTGCGCAATCGAGAAGGCAACGCCGCCGATCGCGAGCGTCGAGATGAAGGACGGCACGAAAAGCCGGGTCGTCACATAGCCCGACAGCATGCCGAGCAGGAAGCCGGCCGCCACGCAGAACACCGCGACCCAGGCGCCCATCGAGGCGAGATAGACGGATGCGATGACCGTCACCATGTTGGCCATGGACTGGGCGGACAGGTCGATGCCGCCGATATAGATGGCGAAGGTCAGCCCGAGCGCCATGATGAACAGCGGCACGATATCGCCGGCAAGGCCGAGCAGGTTGGACGGGCGCAGGAAGCCCGGATCGGTGAAACCGACGATCGCGACGAGCACGACCAGCGTGATCCAGGGCAGGTGCGGTTTGAGGCGCTGAATATCCATTGGTCCCTCAGATCATGTAGTGCAGGAGGTCGTAGGGCGTGGGCTTGGCGCCCGGCTCGCAGGCGAACTGCTTCTGGATGCGACCGTCCTTGACGACGATGATGGTGTGCGACAGGCCGATCGCCTCTTCGAGCGTATCGGCGACGAGCACGATGCCGACGCCGGCCGCACTCATGGCGCGGATCATGTCGTAGACGTCTTCCTTGGCGCCGATGTCGAGGCCGCGCGTCGGGTGGTCGAGCAGCATGATGTCGGAGCCGCCGGAGCGCCATTTCGCGAGCACCACCTTCTGCTGGTTGCCGCCGGAAAGATTGCCGCAATCGGCGAATTCGGAATGCGCCTTGATCGAAAGCTTCTTGATCCAGTCACGCGCCAGCGCCCGCTCTTCGGCCACGCGCAGCACGCCGCCGCGCGAATGGTTCTTCATCTGCGACAGCGTCATGTTCTCGTAGACATTCATGCCGGCGACGATGCCCTCGACCTTGCGCTCGCGCGGCACATAGCCGACGCCATGGGCGACCGCGTGGCGGGGGGAATAGCCGGCCGCGTCCTCGCCCTTGATGCGAAGCCGCCCCGTCGTTGCCGACAGCATGCCGTAGATCGTGCGCAGGATCGCCTCGCGGCCGGAGCCCTCCGTACCGACCAGACACAGCACCTCGCCGGCATGCAGCTTCAGCGAAATGTCCTGGATGCGGCCGGGCAGGCCGACGCGGTCCATCTCGACCAGCACTTTCGAGGCGTCATAGGGCGCCTGCAGGTGCTCGCGGTAATATTGCTTGTCGACGTTGCGGCCGACCATCTTGTGCTGGATGGCTTCCGCCGTCGCGCCGCCCCGCGCCACCACGTCGACCACCGCGCCGTCCTTCATGACATAGATCCGGTCCGACAGGTCCATCACCTCGTCCATGCGGTGCGAGACGAAGATGAAGGAGGCGCGCGTGGTCAGTTCCCGCACCAGCTTGAACAGAAGCTGCACCTCTTCCTTGGAGAGAACCGAGGTGGGCTCGTCGAGCAGGATGACGAGGTCGCCCTTCACCCGCTCCTCCAGTGTCAGCACCTTGGCAAGCTCGACGAGCTGGCGCTGCGCAAACGAGAGTTTCGAGGTCACCATGCCGGGATCGATATCGAGCTTCACCTTGGCGAGCTGGGCTTTCGCGGCCCGCGCCATCGCCTTCCAGTCCACCACGCCGAAGCGCACGAACTGCTGCTCGTAGCCGAGGAAGATGTTTTCCATGACGGTGAGGTTGGGGATGAGCGACTGTTCCTGGAACACCATCCCGATGCCCTTTTCCATCGCCTGGCGCGGATTGGCAAAACGCACCGGCACGCCCTTGATGAGGACCTGGCCGCCATCTGGCTGGTAGGCGCCGTAGATGACCTTCATCAGGGTGGATTTGCCGGCACCGTTTTCGCCGACCAGGCCGACGATCTCGCCGCGCTCGACATGGAAGTCGATGGCCTTCAGGGCGTGGACGCCGGGGAATTTCTTGTCGACGGCTTTGAGCTGATACATGGCGCGCGCCTCACTTCACGAAGGAAACCATCTTGCGGTCTGTCGACAGCACGACGGCAACGATGACGAGCAGGCCCAGCACCCCGTCCTGGACGAAATCCGGCAGGCCGATGACGACCATGCCATTGTCGATGACGCCGACGATGAGCACGCCGACCAGCGCATTCCACACGCCGCCGATGCCGCCCCACAGCGCCACGCCGCCGACGACGACGGAGGTGATGGAGACGAACATGAAGTTCGATCCGGTCACCGATTCCGCCTGCCCGATACGGGCGACGACGAGGATGGCGGCGATGGCATAGAAGACGCCCGCCAGCGCAAAGCCCGTGACGCGCACCCGGGTGACGTTGAGGCCGGAGGCATGCGCCAGGTCCTCGCCGCCGCCGACGGCGTAGAAATTGCGGCCGAGCGTCGTGTGCGTCTGGATGAACCAGGCGACGAAGAGGAAGAAGGCGGCGATGTAGACCATCAGCGGGAAGCCGAGCCAGCGCACCGTGAGCAGCCCGCGGAACGCCGCGTCGCTGACCTTCACGATGTCGCCGCCGGTGAGCAGGATGGCAGCCCCCGTGCTGACGAAGCCCATGGCGAGGCTTGCCATGAAGGAGGGTATCCTGAGCTTCACATGCACCAGCCCGTTCAGGAGCCCGATCGCGCCGCCGAGGACGAGGACCAATGGAATGGCGATCCAGCCCATGCCGCCGAGTGACCCGCCGAACTGGGCGAAGATGAAGGCGAAGGCGACCGCGGTCAGCGAGATCGTGCCCTCCATCGAAAGATCGATCGATCCCATGACGATGATGAAGGTGACGCCGACGGCGACCATCAGCGCGGGCGCCGAGGCGATCGCGATACGCGCGAAATTCCGCAGCGAGAAGAAGGTTGGATTGAGCGCCGTGAAAAAGATCACGAGCGCCAGCAGCACCAAGAGCGGCGCCCACTTGATCAAGGTTTCGCGCGATAGGCGACGTGTCACGTCAGACACCCCTCTTCCCGATGAGATTTAATGTAAGAAAAGTGGCGGCAGCGCTTGGGGCTGCCGCCGGGCCTGCTCAGGCCTTGTACTGGATCTGGCCGTTCGACGGCCCCCAGAAGTCCTTCCAGTCGTAGACCGGCACGGAATCGAGATATTTCGCCTTGAATTCCGCGGCATCCTTGGCCGTAACGAGGATCGTCGGACCGTAGAATTCGCGGTGTTCCTTCGGCTCTTCGGAGGGTTTGAAGCTGCCGATGGCGGCATGGTAGGCGAGCGCTGCGCTGATGCCGCCGCCCCAATGGGGATTGGTGAAGACGGTGGCGAGCAACTGGCCGTCCATGACCATTTGCACGGCTTCCGGATTGCCGTCGTAGGCGACGATCGGCATGTCCTCGATGCCTTCTGCCCGCAAGGCTTCGATGACGCCATAGGCGATGTTGTCATTGGCGCAGTGCACGCCCTTGATCTTGTCGCCATAGCGCGTGAGGAACGAGGCCATCAGCGCCGCGCCCTTCTGGGTGTCCCAGTCGGCCGGCTGCGCGTCCAGCAACTCGATCTTCGGGAAATCCTTCAGCGCATTCTTGAGGCCGTTGAGGCGCTCGACGGCCGGGTTGTTGGCCGCGATGCCGCCGAGATGCACGACGCCGCCCTCGCCGCCCATCGCCTCGAAGAGGATGCGGGCGGTCTGTTCTGCCGGCTGCTCGTCCGACCAGGTCATGTGCGAGACGTAGTTGTCGCCGAAATCCCACGGATGCAGGTCGTCGGTCTTGTTCCAGATGGTCGAGATATAGGCGCCGGCCGCCTGCACGGCTTCCACGACGGGGCGCGCATTTGGGCTGTCATTGGCGTCGCAGGCGATGGCGCAATTGCCGTTGTTCTTGGCGAGGAACGCCTTGATGTCGGCAAGCGACTTTTCCGTCGAGCCCTCGTTGATGAGGCTCACCAGCGCGCTCTTCGGCTTGCCGAGCGATTCCACGAAGGCCTCGCCGCCGGCGATGACCGAGTTCCAGTAGGCCGACGCCCGGTCGCGGTAGCTCCAGGCAATCGCCGGGTCCGTCAGGGCGGCATGTGCCGCGCCGCGGCCCAGCAGGCCGGGTGCCGCGACGGCGCCGAGGCCGGCGGCGGTCGCCAGCAAGAAGTTGCGACGGCTGACCGTCTCCCGCTCGATGAAATCCTTGATAAAGGTCGACATAGGTTCCTCCCGATTCCCCAATTGAAACGCTTCCCGCGCCGCGGCCGGCTCGACGGACCCGAAGGGGGCTTCCGGCTTTCGCCTGAAGTGCCCCGGAGCGTCTCTCACGCCACTTAACGCACTAACTAGTTACTTCTTTAGTTTCCCCCAAGTCAAGTGGTTTTCAACAGCCGCGCGCCGGGCAATCGTCGCGACCCGCTTTGACGGACGGCGATCTGTACGTGTATGAGTTGCAGGCAAGACATCCCGACTGCGCAAAGGACAGGCCCCGAGCATGACGAGCGAACAGACAGAAAAACCGGTCCGCAAGCCGCGCATCCGGGACGCGGAAGCCACCAAGGCGCGCATTCTCGACGCGGCGAAAAAAGAGTTCGCAAAGAATGGCTTGGGTGGTGCGCGGGTGGACGACATCGCCGAAAAGGCGAAGGCCAACAAGCGCATGATCTACCACTATTTCGAGAGCAAGGAGGGCCTGTTCCAGACCGTGCTGGAAGAGGTCTATCTCGACATCCGCAGCGCCGAGCAGAAGCTCCACCTGGAGGATCTCGACCCCAAGGCGGCGCTCGAAAAACTGGTGCGCTTCACCTGGGAATATTACCTGAAGAACCCGGAATTTCTGACGCTCGTCAACAGCGAGAACCTGCACCGCGGCAAGCACCTGAAGAAATCGGAGATCGTCAAGGCATCGAGCCGCAAGCTCGTGAGCATGGTCGATATGCTGCTGGAGCGCGGCATCCGCGAGGGCGTTTTCCGCGAGGGCGTCGACCCTGTGCAGCTCAACATCACCATCGCCGCGGTCAACTACTACTACCTGACCAACCGCTTCACCGGCTCGATCATCTACGACCGCGACCTGATGGCCAGGGACGCGCTGGAAGGCCGCATCCACTTCAACATCGAAACGATCATGCGACTGGTGTGTCGCTAGTTTTCTGAGGGGGCGGGCAGCACCGGCCCGCCCCTCTCATCGGTGGATCAGTCGGCGTTGCCCGACTGGCGGGCAAGCTCGGCGAGCTTGACCTGCACCAGCAGCGACAGCTCGTCATAGACGTTCCACTCGTCGACGATCTTGCCGTCCTTGTAGTGGAAATGCGTCATGCCCATCACCTGCAGGCGGGCGCCGGTCGGCTCGCCGAGTTCCTGCAATATGCCGTAGCCGAGGTGGTGGCCTTCCATCAGCCAGCGCACCGCGACCTTGGTGCCGCCCTCCTCGCAGGGGTTGGAGCAGATGTGCTGCGCGGTGAACGCGGCATCCGGGATCGAGCCGATCAGGCCGAGATGCTGGTGCGTCACGGCGGCGATGCCGTAAAGCTCCTTCATCAGCGGCCCGTGATACTGGCAGGTTGGCGCGTAGACATCCTTGATGCGGCCGAACATGCGCCCGTTGAACATCTCGTGCAGCCAGCGCAGCGTGTGCGCCTCCAGATCATTATGCGCGATCGAGACGTCCGCTTCCGCTTCCGGCGGATATTGCCCGAGCAGCCGGCGGTTCTCGCCGATATCGAGCGACAGCAGGCCCTTGTCGAAGGAGGACTTTGCGAGCTTTTCGGCAAAGCCGTGCGGATCGAGGCCGAGCTGCTTGATGATCGCCATCGTATCGGCCACCACCCATTCCCGGTAGATCTTGTTGCGGTGGATCATGCAGTCGGCGATGGTGCGCGAGACGAAGGTGCGCCCCGTCGGCTGGCCGTAATGGCCGAACTGCGTGTGCCGGCCCGAGCCGGTGACGAGATGCGAGGTATAGAACCCCTCGACATCGTTGCCGCGCCACAGAACCTGGGTCGCCATGCCGCGCCGCTCCGGCAGCGAGACGAGCCGCTGGATCGTGTCGCGCACCACGTCCTCGCGATTGTAGATCGTGCCGAGCGTGCCGTAGAGCACGCAATTGTGCGTGTAGTGCGAATAGATCAGGCCGATGTCGCGCTCGTCCCAGATCCGGTGCGTACAGCGCACGATGTAATCGACGATGTCGGTATAGATCTCGTCGAACCCTTCTAGCGACTGGCCGCGCGGGCGGCCGACGGGCGCAAGCTCGGTATAGTCGCGGCGCTCGACCTGCAACACCTGTTCCACCGGTTCCTTGCGCTGGCTCTGCGCCACGGTTTTTGCGCCCTTGGCGTCGTCCTCGCTCATGACATGTCCTTCCATTCGATCCTGTCGGGGTTACGATAGAGTGTTCAGCCAGCGCCGCAGATGGTGCGCCATGGCCTCAGGGTTTTCCAGCGGTGCGAAATGTCCGGCATCCGCGATGAGATGAAGTTGCGCGCCCGCAATGCCGGCCGCAATCTCGTGCTGCGCCTCCAGCGGGCAAACCTGCTCCTCGGCGCCCGCCAGCACCAGCACCGGCTGCCTGATGGCGGCAAGCCGCAGCCGGCTGTCAACGCGGTGAATGGCGACCTCCGCCTGCTCCGCCAGCCGGTCCGGCCCGCAGTCGCGCGCCATGGCGACGATCGTCTCGCGCAGGCCGGCATTGTCGACATTGCCCGCGGCGACCAGCCGCGGCCAGGCATCGAGGATGAAACCATCCATGCCGTTTTCCCGCGCATCCGAAACCGCCTTGCGCCGTACCGCCGCATTGGCCGGCGGGTCGGGTCGCGCCGTCGCATCGATCAGAGCAAGCCCGCCGATGCGCTGCGGCGCGCGGGCGACCATTTCGAGCGCGCAGATGCCGCCCAGTGAAAAGCCGGCAAGCAGGAAAAACGGCGGCGCAACGGCAAGGATCACCTCGGCGAGATCGGGCATGGTTGTCGCCCCGCCCATGTCGCCGATCAGCACCGGATAATCGCCGAGCCTGTCGATCAGCGGCGCGAACACCCTGGCATCACAGGCGGTGCCCGGCAGCAGCAGGAGCGGTGGGCGCGGGTCGTTGGTCGTCGGAACGGCAGTCATCGTCAGGGCATCCGAAGCATCGCCATCACCCTCCTTGCCCGCCCCAAATGGAGCGTGAAACGAGTTTGTGACGGCCTGTTGGAAAAAAGACTGGCAGATTTTGAATACGTATGCAATAGGATTTGTGCTCGATCATTTCGAACACCCGGGACACAGTTTCCCGGCGGAGCCGCAAGGGTTTCGCCGACAGGAAAGCCGTGCCCGCGCACCATCAGGCTCAGTGGAGAGACAGGCCATGACCAGCAAGGAAACGCCGATGAAGGGCGTGCAATACGTGAAGGCACCCGAACGCGACTCGATCGGCGACAACGCCTCGGTCGAAACTTTGGTGGCGCAGATCATCGCCGATGTGCGCGAGCGGGGCGACGCCGCCGTGCGCGACTATTCCGTGAAATTCGACAAGGCCGAGCTCGCCGCCTTCGAGGTGACGCCGGAGGAGCGCGAGGCGGCGCTTGCCGAACTCGACCCGCAGACCCGCGCCGACACGGAATTCGCCATCGGCAATGTGCGCAAATTCGCCGAGGCGCAGCTCGCCACCATCCTTCCGCTGGAAATCGAGCTTCGCCCCGGCCTGCATCTCGGCCACCGCGTCATCCCCATCGAGCGCGTCGGCTGCTACGTGCCGGGCGGGCGTTATCCGCTGCTCTCCGCACCGATCATGACCATCGTGCCGGCAAAGGTCGCCGGCTGCGACGAGGTGATCGCCTGCCTGCCGCCGAATGCGCATCGCGCGATGATCGCCGGCTGCCACCTGTCGGGTGCCGACCGCATCTTCCGCATCGGCGGCGCGCAGGCGATCGCCGCCATGGCCTATGGTACCGAGACCGTGCCGGCCGTGCACAAGATCGTCGGCCCCGGCAATGCCTTCGTCAACGAGGCAAAACGCCAAGTCTTCGGCCCCGTCGGTATCGACCAGCTCGCCGGCCCCTCGGAAATCTTCATCGTCGCCGACAAGACCGGTGACGCCGTGATGATCGCCACCGACCTGCTCGCTCAGGCCGAACACGACATACGCACCCGCGTCGGCCTCATCACGACCGACCGCGCGCTGGCCGAAGCGACGCTCAAGGAAGTCGAGCGCCAGTTGTTGGATCTCTCGACCGCCCCCGTCGCCGGCCAGGCCTGGCGCGATTATGGCGAGATCGTCGTCTGCGACGACGAGGCGGCCATGATCGCCTATTCCGACCACATCGCCGCCGAACATCTCCAGGTTCACACGCTCGACCCGCAGGCAACGACGAAGAAGCTGCGCAACTACGGTTCCCTCTTCATCGGTGAGCTCGCCAGCGTCGTCTATTCCGACAAATGCTGCGGCACCAACCACACGCTGCCGACCATGGGCGCCGGCCGCTACACCGGCGGCCTCTGGGTCGGCGCCTACGTCAAGATCGCCACCCACCAATGGCTCGACGAACGCGGCGTCGCCGCCGTCGCCCCACCCGCCACCCGCCAGAGCGCCAGCGAAAGCCTCGAAGGCCACCGCCGCGCGGCACAGCTCAGGCTTGATCGGTTGCAGAAGGCCTGAAGCTTCTCTGCCCCACCGTCCCCGACGGCACGGTGGCCGCACCCCCCTCATCCCGGCGCAACAAGTTGCGCCTTAACCCTTCGGGTCACCTTCTCCCCGCGGGGAGAAGGGAAAACGAGAGGCCGGCGATCCTCCCCTTCTCCCCCACGGGGAGAAGGTGCCGGCAGGCGGATGAGGGGGTTTTCTCGACGGTTCGGGCTGCCTCAACAGGCGGCCGCGACGGCCACAGGACTACCACAACGCCACCCCACCCTCCGTCATCCTCGGGCTTGACCCGAGGATCCACGCGACCGCAACCGGCCGTCAGGGCCGCGGTGGCTTCGTTGCCGCAAAATCGCTGGCCATCTCATAGGCATCGCCAATTTGGCAGAGTCTCGCCTCGTCTCCCGCTTTGCCGACGAGCTGGAGGCCGAGCGGCAGGCCGTTGGCAAAACCGCAGGGCACCGACAGCGCCGGGTGGCCGGTGACGTTGAAGGCGATGGTGCGCATCGGCGTCCACCGCGCCGCCTCCCCGGCGAAGTCGGCAAAGGGGATCGCCGGCGTCAATGTCGTCGCCGTCAGGATGGCGTCGACGCGGGAGAAGACGGTGCGGTCGAGCCGGGTGCGCAGGCGCGCGGCGGCCTGGCGTGCGTGGGCGAGATCGTCCGGCGTCAGGCAGAGGCCGGAGGCGATGTTCTGGAAGACCTTGCGGCTGTAGCGCGCGCCGGAGGCGGCGAGTTGCCGGCGGTGGATCTCGAAGGCTTCGGCATGGATGATGACCGCGCCGACCGCCTCGAAATCCGCCGCATCCGGCAGCGTCACCTCCTCGATCCGGGCACCGAGCAGCGACCACAGGGAGGCGGCACCATCAATGGCGTCGAGCAGCGCCGGCAGGGTTTCCGGATCGCCGGCAAACCAGTCGCGGGCGTAACCGATGCGCAGGCCCGCGAGCGGCATGCCGAGGCGCGCGGTGGCGGATGCGCCGTCGGTGATGGCATCGAAGGTGATGGCCGCTTCCGCGACGGAGGCGCTGACGAGGCCGACGTGGTCGAGGCTTGGCGACAGCGGAAAGACGCCGCGGGTGGGAATGCGGCCATAAGTCGGCTTGAGGCCGACGGCGCCGCAATAGGCGGCGGGGCTGCGCACCGAGCCACCTGTATCCGAACCGATCGTGGTGCGCACCAGCCCGCCGGCGACCGCCGCAGCCGAGCCGGAGGACGAGCCGCCGGTGGCGCGGCTGGTATCCCAGGGATTGGCGGCGGGCGGAAAGGCGCGGTCGAAGACCGGACCGACCATGGCGAATTCGTAGGTTTCGAGCTTGCCGAGCAGCACCGCCCCGGCAGTCCTTAGCCGGCGAACCACCTCGGCGTCGCCGGTCGGCACGCGGCCGGCATGCAGGTCCGAGCCATAGGTCGTCGGCATGTCCGCCGTGTCGAAGAGATCCTTGATCGCGACCGGGATGCCCTGCAACGGCCCGAGATCCTCGCCGCGGGAAAACGCGGCATCTGCCTCGGCGGCCGCGGCGAGCGCATTTTCGGCGGCGACATGCAGGAAGGCATGGTAGGCGCCGTCGCGTTCCGCGATGCGGGCGAGATGCGCCTCGGTCAGCGCCACGGAGGTCAGGCGTCCGTCGCGAAGCCGCGCGGCGGCCTCGGGGATGCTCAGGTCGGCGGCCGTCATCGCGGCTTTTCGTCCGCGGCGATGTCGTCCAGCCGCCGTGCCGCCTCGTGCAGATGCTGCGCGCCGGCGAGCACGAATTTTTCGCGCTCCGGGGCGATGGTGATGCCGCTGGCGCGGGCCTGCTTGCGGATTATGGCGAGCGTCGGGCGGGCGGTTTCGGGTTGAGCCATGGCGTGCTCCGTCAGGTCCTGGCGGCCTCGAATGTGGCCCATGCGGCTTCGAACTTTGCGAGATCGAAGCCAGGCTGTCGAGCGGGTTCGAGGATCAGCTTTTCGGTGGCCTGCAATTTTTCGATCGAGGCGGCGAGTACCGGGATGACGTCCGGCGGCACGACGACGGCGCCGTGGCGGTCGGCATGCACGAGGTCGCCGGGATGGACGGTGAGGCCGAAGACGGTAACGGGCACGCCGATCGCCTCGACATGGACGAAGGCGTGGCTCGGGCCGAGCGAGCCGGCGAGCATGGGAAAGTCGCCGGGCACGTCGCCGAGGTCGCGCATCACGCCATTGGTCAGCACGCCGGAAAGGCCGAGGCCGCGATGCACCGTCGCGTTGATCTCGCCCCAGAAGGCGCCGACGCAATCGGGGAAATCCGTGTCCTCGATGACGACGAGCGAGGGCGCCGGGCCGCTCGCCATGTGGCGGTAATAATCCATGCGGCGCGTGCGAATGACCGCGGGGTCCTCCGTCGAGGGGGACGCGGCGGCGATCTTTGCAGTGCGGGCGTAGCCGACGATGGCCGGGGCCGAGGGCGCGGAGCTGATCAGCGTGCCGCGGGTAAAGGCGTCGAAGCCGCGCTTGCCCTGCGCCACCTCGATCGCGTTGCAGACGGTGGGTGTGTCGACCGTGCGCAGCAGGGCGAGAAGTACGTCGTCCAAGGGATGTCCTCCAAAACGTGTTGCGGGAAGAGCATGTTTGCCGCCCCGTCGAGAAAGCCCCCTCATCCGCCTGCCGGCACCTTCTCCCCGTGGGGGAGAAGGGGAGGATCGTCGGCGCTTCGTTTCCCTTCTCCCCACGGGGAGAAGGTGGCCTGAAGGGTCGGATGAGGGGGATGGGCGATGCGCTCGCCCCGCCCTTTTCCAGACCGTTTCCACCGAAGGGGCATCGCTTCGGCGTCGGCGGCAAAACAAGAAACTAAAACAATTCCGGCGAGCCGGAGTTCACCGGAATTACTCCAGATCACCCGCGCCAGGTCAACCCGGCCTTGTCGCCCGTCGAGACGACGCGGTAGAGGCTGGCTTCGCCGGTCATCGACGGCACCAGGCTGTGCTTGAGGCCCGGCGGAACCGCGCAGGTATCGCCCGGTGCCAGCACCGCTTCGCCGCCGTCCCAGCCGAGTTTCCAATGGCCGCGCATGACCATCAGCACCTCGTGGCGCTCGTTGGTGTACGCGTCCTCCGGAATGGAGCCGCGGGTGAGCAACTCGACGTCGAAGCCGGGCTTGTCGCGCAGCAGGGCGTTTTCGCCGATCACCCGGGCCGGTGCCTTCTGCGCCAGCGCCATCAGGTCCCAGTAGCGGGCGACATAGTCGCGCACCACGTCCGTCACCGGTGTTTCCGGGAAGGCCTTCAGCTCTTCGTCGGTGAGCAGCGGCATCGGCTTGATGCCATCCGGCAGCGCCTGGCCCTTCTTGCTGTCATAGAGCTTGCCGTTCTCGCCGAGCACCAGGCCGTGTTCGCGGGCGTCCTCGATGACCTGCGGCGCCCAGATGACGCCGCCGCCGGCATCGTCGCCGCCGAGGATCGCCATGATCATCCCGTAATCCGTGCCGATATTCTCGAAGCCGCGGAAGATGCCGGTCGGGATGTTGAAGATGTCGCCCTCTTCCAGCACCACTTCGCCGGCCGTGCCGTAGCGGCCCCAGAAGAAGCGCCACCGACCCTTCAGCACGAAGAACACTTCGGCCGTGCGGTGCGAATGCAGCGAGTTGCGGCATTTCGGCGGCTGGCCGGCCGCGCCGATGTTGAAGCCGGGCGTGTCCTTGATGTGGACATGCTGGTCCGGGCTTTCCGAGACGCCGCCGCCGATGATCGTAAAATTTTCCTTGCTGTTCGAGCCCGGCGTGTGGGCGTCGATGAAGGCGGTGCGGCATGGCTTCAATTCGCCGTAGCGGACGATGCGTTTTTCCATTTCCGTCTGGGAGATCTGCATGTTTCAGCCTTTCATACGTATGCAAAATGGGTTGCGGACAAGGTTTGCCCGTCCCCCTTCTCGGGGGGGCGGCTGGCTAGCGTGTCTCTTTGGTCGGAGTCTTCTGCGCGGTCGAGCCGCGTTGCACGAGGGTGCCGTCGAGGATGACGCGGCGCGCGGCGCCCTCGCCTTCCTTGATGCTCTGCATCAGCGTCGCCACCGTCTCGGCGACCATGTCGTCGACATTCTGGCGGATGGTCGTGAGATTATAGGCCGGCCAGCGCGCCGGCGGCACGTCGTCGAAGCCGACGACGGAGACATCACCGGGAATGGTGAGCCCGAGCTCGAAGCGCAGCACGTCCATCACGGCGAAGGCCATGTGGTCGTTGCAGACGAAGACGGCGTCCGGCCGGTCGGGTCCGGCGAACATGCGCCGTGCGGCGGCCTGCGCCTCGTCATAGCGGAAATTGCCGACCCCGCGGGCAAAGAGCGTCAGCCCCGCCGCCTCCAGCCCCTCGCAAAAACCCTGCTCGCGGTCACGCTGCGTCGAGGCGCCCTCGAAGCCGGCAATATAGCCGCAGCGGGTGTGGCCGAGCGAGACGAGCAGGTCGGCCAGCGCCCGGCCGCCGCCGCGATTGTCGGAGGTGACGGCCGACAGCCGCACATCGTCCTGCAGGCGGTTGAACAGCACGATCGGTACGCCCGACGCATGGCAGCGCGCGGCAAGCTCGGAGGACATGTTGGCGGACGCCAGCACGATGCCGTCCACCTGGTAATCGAGGATCTCCTGGGTAATCTGGTCGACATTTTCGGACGCGATCGAGGAGATGAAGACCAGCACATGGTAGCCCTGGTCCTGAAGCGCCTTCGACAGGCGCTCCACCACCTCCGGGTAGAAGTAGTTTTCCAGATAGGCGACGACGAGGCCGATGATGCGGCTGCGGCCGGTGATCAGCGAGCGGGCGAGCACGTTCGGCCGGTAGCCGAGTTCTTCCGCCGCCGCCCGGATCTTCTCCGCCGTCTTCTTCGACACCGAGGTCCCCGGCGTGAAATACCGCGAGACCGCCGACTGGCTCACACCCGCAAGCCGCGCAACATCGTTCGACGTGACCTTGTCGTTTGCCATCAGTCCGCTGTCCAACCCCCATCAACCATCAGCGCCGTTCCCGTCACCATCGCCGCGGCATCGCCGGCAAGATAGGTGACGGCGGCCATAATGTCTTCCACGCGACCGATGCGCCCGAGCTTGATTTTCTGCGTTATCCACTGCACCCGCTCGGGATTGGCGAAGGTCTGCTCGGTGAGCGGGGTGCGGATGAAGGTCGGGCAGATCGTGTTGACCCGGATGCCGTGCGGCCCCCATTCGATCGCCATGGACTTGGTGAAGCCTTCGACGGCATGTTTGGTGGCGGCGTAGACCGCCCGGTCGATGCCGCCGACATGGGCCATCTGCGAGGAGACGTTGATCAGCGAGCCGGGCTGGCCTGCCGCAATCAACCCCTTCGCCACCGCGCGGGTGAGGAAATAGGCGCCGCGCACGTTGAGATCGAAGACGGCATCGAAATCCGCCGGGCTCGTCGCCACCGCCGGGCCATGGCGCGCGATGCCCGCGCTGTTGACCAGCACATGGAACGGCCCGTGCGCGGCAATTGCCGCCTCGGTGGCCTCGACATCGGCAACATCCAGCACCAGCGCTTCGGCCGAAAAGCCCTCGGCGCGGATGGCGTCCACCGCCTCGTCGAGCTTTTCCGCCGAGCGCGCCGACAGCACCACATGCGCGCCCGCCTCCGCCAGGGCCGCCGCGCAGCCGAAGCCGATGCCGGAGGACGCACCGGCCACCAGCGCGCGTTTGCCGTCGAGGCGGAAGGAGGGCGTGCGCGGGATCTCCATCAGGCGGCGGCCTCCCCGTAAGGAATGTTGCGACCGCCATAACGGCGCACGCGCACATTCGCCTGCTCGGCATGGCCGACGAAGCCTTCCAAGAGGCACAGCCGCGAGCAATAGGCGCCGACTTCGGCCGCCGCCGCGTCGGTCGTCACGCGCTGGTAGGAATGGGTCTTCAGGAATTTGCCGACCCAGAGACCGCCGGTATAGCGCCCGGCCTTCTTGGTCGGCAGCGTGTGGTTGGTGCCGATCACCTTGTCGCCATTGGCGACATTGGTGCGCGGGCCGAGGAACAGCGCGCCATAGGAATGCATGTTCTCCAGGAACCAGTCGTCGCGGTCGGTCATCACCTGAACGTGCTCGGAGGCGATGTCGTTGGCAACCGCCAGCATCTCCTCATAGGTGTCGCAGACGATGACCTCGCCATAGTCGCGCCAGGAGGCGGTGGCGGTTTCCGTGGTCGGGATGATCGAAAGAATGCGGTCGATCTCCTCCAGCGTCTGCCGCGCCAGCTTGTCCGAATTGGTCAGCAGGACGGAGGGCGAATTGTAGCCATGTTCGGCCTGGCCGATCAGGTCCGTGGCGCACATTTCCGCGTCCACCGTCTCGTCGGCGATCACCATGGTCTCGGTCGGGCCGGCGAAGAGGTCGATGCCGACGCGGCCGTAGAGCTGGCGCTTGGCCTCGGCGACGAAGGCATTGCCGGGGCCGACCAGCATGTCGACCGGCTTGATCGTCTCGGTGCCGAGCGCCATGGCGCCGACGGCCTGCATGCCGCCGAGCACGTAGATCTCGTGCGCGCCCGCCTTGTGCATGGCCGCGACGATCGCCGGATGGGGCTCGCCCTTCTGCGGCGGGGCGGAGGCCACGATACGCGGCACGCCGGCAACGGACGCCGTCAGCACCGACATATGGGCCGAGGCCACCATCGGGAACTTGCCGCCCGGCACGTAGCAGCCGACCGACTGTACCGGAATGTTGCGGTGGCCGAGCACGACGCCGGGCATGGTCTCCACCTCGATATCCGTCATCGAGGCGCGCTGTGCCTCGGCGAAGCGGCGGATCTGCGTCTGCGCGAAATCGATATCGGCCATGTCGCGCGCCGAGACCTTGGAGATGGCGGCCTCGATCTCGGAGGCGCTGAGCCGGAAGGATGGCGGCGAGAACTTGTCGAACTTCTCCGAAAGATCGCGCACGGCCGCATCGCCCCGCGTCTCGATATCCTTCAGCGTCGCTTCCACCACGGCGCGGACCTTGGCGTCGTCCTCGGAGCGCTGTGCCTCGGGCTTGCCGCGTTTGAGATAGGTAACGGTCATGAAAGTCTTCCCTTAGTTGCTCTGGGGCCGCGCGATCCGCACACCGGTCTTGCTGTCGAACAGGTGACAGATCGCGGCGGGGATGGCGGCATGCAGGAGATCGCCGATGGCGGCGCGGTATTCCTTGCCGGACTTGATGGAGACGAGCTGGTCGCCGATGCGGAAGCTCGCCATGGTCGCCTCGCCGAGCAGCTCCATCGAATAGACGTCGGCGCCGAGCTCGCCGCCTTCGGAGACGAGCGTCGCATCCTCCGCGCGAAAGCCGAGCGTTACCGGACCCTTCACATTGGTCTGGAGGCCGCCGATGGTAATGCCGGGACCGCGAAACGTGCCGTTCTCGATATCGCCGGACACGAGGTTCATGGCGGGCGAGCCGATGAAGGAGGCGACGAAGGTGTTGGCGGGGTTGTCGTAGATTTCCGTCGGCGTGCCGACCTGCTGGACGAGGCCCTTGTTCATCACCACCACCCGGTCGGCGAGCGTCATCGCCTCGATCTGGTCATGGGTGACGTAGATGGTCGTGACCTTCAGCGTGTGCTGGAGGTTCTTGATCTGGGCGCGGGTGGAGACGCGCAGCTTCGCATCGAGGTTCGACAGCGGCTCGTCCATCAGGAAGGCCGCCGGCTGGCGCACGATGGCGCGGCCGAGCGCCACGCGCTGGCGCTGGCCACCCGACAGGGCCGCCGGCCGGCGTTCCAGAAAATCGACGAGCTCCACCATGCGCGCGGCCTGCATGACCTTCTCGTGATGCAGTTCCTTCGGCACCTTTCGCACACGCAGCGGAAAGCGGATGTTTTCGTAGACGGTCATGTTGGGGTAAAGGCCGTAGCTCTGGAACACCATGGAGATGTCGCGGTCCTTCGGCTCCAGCTTGTTGACCATGCGGTCGCCGAGCCAGATCTCGCCCTCGCTGATGTCTTCGAGGCCGGCGATCATGCGCATGGTCGTCGTCTTGCCGCAGCCGGAGGGGCCGAGCAGCACGAGGAATTCCTGGTCGCCGATATCGAGGTTGAAATTGTCGACGCCCACGAAATTGTGCCAACGCTTCGATACGTTCTTGAGGCGGATTTCGGCCATTTGCGATTATCCCTTCACGGCGCCGGCGGTGAGGCCGCTGACGATCTGACGTTGGAAGAACAGGACCAGCACGAAGAGCGGCGCGGTCGCGGAGACGACGGCGGCGACGGCGAACATGACGTTGCCCTCCTGCTGGATCGTGCCGAGGAAGCTCGCGATCTTCGGCACCATGGTCTGGTTGGGCTGGGAAAGCAGCATCGCGGTCACGGCAAAGTCGTTATAGGCGAGCAGGAACGAGAACAGGCCGGTGGTGATGACGCCCGGCCACATGACCGGGATGACCACCAGGCGGAAGGCCTGGAAACGCGAGCAGCCGTCGACCATCGCGCTTTCATCGAGGTCCTTCGGGATCGACAGGAAGAACGAGTGCAGCATCCACAGCGTGAACGGCTGGTTGATGGCGACCAGCACGATGATGGCCGTCGGCATGTAGCCCCAGATGTTCATCTCGAAGAACGGCAGCAGGTAGCCCGAGACCAGCGTGATATGCGGCATGGCGCGAAACACCAGCGCCAGCATCAGCAGCCAGAACGTATAGCGGTAGCCCGAGCGCGCCAGCGCATAGCCGCCGAGCGTGCCGAAGGTCAGCGACACGACGACCACCGAGACGGTGACGATCACCGTGTTGATCACCGAGGAGAAGAAGTCGCGCAGCACCCAGGCGCCGTAATAGCCGTCGCCGGTGAAGGCCGAGCCGGTCTGCGCGATCGTGCGCGTGCCCTCGATGGCGAACCACCAACTGTCGCGGGAGAAGAAATCCTGCTCGACCTTGAACGATCCCCAGACCGTCCAGATGAAGGGGAAGGCCGCCATGAACACCCAGAGGAGCACGAAGCCCGTGGAAAGCGCTGCCAGCGGCAGGGGCAGTCTGCGTTTTGTCGCAATCATCGCGGCGCCCTCATCGACGGTTGAAGTCTCGCCAGGTGCGCACCAGCACCGGCGAAAGAAGAATGATCACGCCGACGATGGTCAGCATCGAAGTGGCCGCCGCCGAGCCGAAGAGCTGGTCGACCTGGCCGCGCAGGTCGTTGAAGATCGACCAGGAGAGCGAGGTGGCATTGGCCTCCGCGCTGAAGCCGACGATCGGTTCGAAGACGCGGAAATTGTCCATGAGCTGCACCAGCCCGACGAAGGTGGCGAGCGGCATGAGATGCGGGATCACCACGAAGCGGATGCGCTCCCAGCGATTGGCGCCGTCGATCATCGCGGATTCCAGCGTGTCGTGCGGCACCGTCTGCAGGCCGGCATAGAAGACGACGAAGGAGAAGGGCGCATTGTGCCAGATGCCGTAGACGAGCAGCGTGATCCAGGTCATCGCGGCCGAGGATTTCAGCGATAGCGTCGGATCGTTGAGCAGCGTTTGCAGCGTCGCACCGAGAATGCCCTGCGAGGAGGCCATCCAGTAGACGATGAGCGCGCCCACCAGCGGCGTGACGATCATCGGCAGGAGCGAGAAGAAGATGACCGGCCCCTTGTAGAAGGGCGGAATGGCATCGACGCCGAGCGCGATGCAGAAGCCGAGCAGCATGGCAAACGGCGTCACCACGAACGTATAGGTGAGCGTGAAGGCAAGCGCGCGGTAGAAGGGCAGGTTGTAGATGCGCGCGGCGGCATCCTTGAAACCGGCATTGTCGGACAGGATCGCGCCGATTTCGGTAACGGCCAGGTGGTTGCGGTCGAGATAGGTGCCGAAGCCGTTGAAGCGGCCGAGCGGTTCCTCGTTGCGCAGCTTCTCGGTCGCCTCCGCGTCGACGCGCGTCTCCTTGGTGCAGCCAGCAAAGGGCGTGCAGGTCTCCACCTCGGTCACGACCCGCTCGTGCTGGACATAAAACGACTGCACCGCGACCGAGATGATCGGCAAGGCGATGAAGAGCAGCATCGCCACGAGCGACGGCATGATGAAGGCAAAAAAAGCCCTGTGCGGCATGCGCCTTCTCCTTGCTCAAAGTTTCGTGTTGCATGGATCCCGCGGGGCGCGGGACGTATCGGCGGCAAGACCTGCGGGAGCGCCGGAGGGGCCAGCGCTCCCGCCGGGCCTCACTTCAGAAAACCACCCTCGCGGGCGGACGCACTATAGGATGCCTCGACATCCTTCAGCGCCTCTTCGGCACTTTCGCGCCCCTGCATGAACTCCGCCAGTTCCGAGCCGAGCGCGGAATGCAGGAGGCCCATATAGGGCATCATCGGATAAGGCTTCGCACCGCCGGTTGCGGTTTCCAGCACGCCGACCGCGACGGGGCCGGGCTTGTAGTCCCTGGTCAGCCACGTCGCGAGGTTCGGGTTCTGCTGCCCCACCTCCGGCCGGATGGCATAGACCATGGCGCGGAAGGAGGCTTCCGCATCCTCGTCGGAAATGTTCTTGGCAATCGAGAAGCCGTCCCACCAGAGCGCGCCCGCCGGCGTCGAGCCGCCGCCGACCGTGGGGGCCGCCGCCAGCACCGTGTTGTTGGCGATCTCGGCCGGCGTCTTGGCCGGGTCGATCACGCCGCTTGCCAGCGACCCCCAGCCGTTGACGATGGCGGCCTTGCCGGCGACATAGACCTTGATGATCTCGTCGGCATTGTAGGTCATGTAGTCGGGGTTCATGTATTCGGTCATCGCCTTCATGGTGGCGAGCGTGGCGAGGCCCTTCTCGTTGTTGATGGCCGCCGCTGCCGAACCCGGTGCGAAAAGCTCGCCGCCGTAGCCCAGATACATGTTGACGAATTCTGCCGCGAGGTCCCAGCCGGCCTTGTCGGAGGCGGCGAGCGGATAGTCCATAAGGCCCTTTTCCTTGATGACCTTGGCGGCCGCCAGCACGTCCTCATAGGATTTCGGCGGCTGGAGCCCGGCCTTTTCCAGGATGTCCTTGCGGAAGAAAAGATGCTGCGAATTGCCCATGAAGGCGATCGCCATCACCTTGCCGTCGAGCTTGATGAGCTGCGTCGGCTGGAGATCCTGGCCGTACTTCGCGACGAGCTCGTCGAGCGGCCGCAAGAGCCCTTCGTTGAGGAGCGGCACGATGGAATTGTTGGCGATGACGGCGACGGTATATTCGGCCGGATTGATCTTCAGCGCCGGCACCTGGAGGTTCTTGTGCTCGGTCGTCTGGTTCATGCTGACCTTGACCGTCGCGGAAGCGCATTTTTCCGCCTCCGCGCCGACGAGGCGCAGCGCCTCGAAATCGTTGGAAAGGATGCGCACGGAGCCCTTCTCGATGCCACAGTCTGCCTTGGCGGGCTGAGCCGCCACGAGGCCTGCGACGAGGAGGGCAGCGGTCGATGCGAAGAGTGTCGATTTTCTCATGTTCCCACTTTCTTTGTTGGCGGCGCGCCTCGCCTGGAGGCGGACGCCGCATTGCTCCCGCGCCTTTTTCTGGCGCTTCATGTCGTCATGATAGGCAATTTGCATACGTATGCAAGTAATTTCGCAAGCGTATGCAAAATTCTTGGCCGAGGCCCCGCGACTAGCGCAGGACCTGGATGAGCACGCCGAATTCGTTGAAGGTCGTCCACTCCTTGGTGACGCGGTTGCCCTCGATCAGCCAGTGCGTGATGCCCCAGATATTGACCTCGCGCCCGGTCGGCTCGCCGTAGCGGCCAAGCCCGCGATGGGTGCCGGTCATCGACCAGCGCGTGGCGACGACGAAACCTTCCTGCGCATTGCCCATCCAGTAGAGGTCGTCCACCGAATAGAGCACGTCCGGGAACATGGCGAGCTGCGACAGCATGAAGGAACGCAACTGCCCCGTCCCGCGGAAGATGCGGCTGCCGGTCTGCTGCGAGACGATGCCCGGATGATAGACTTGGTCGAGCGCGCCGAGATTGCGCCGGTTCCACATCGTGTGCAGCGCGGCGCGCACGAACTCTTCCGGATTGTCACGGATCTCCGTCGGCACCGCCACCTTTTCCGGCTTGCCCTGCCCCACCGTGCGCTTCGGCTCGCCGCCGAGGAAATCGCGCGGCAGGCCGGCCGTCACGCCGGACGAGGCTGCGCGCTTGGCCGTCTCGACCACGTCGAAGCCGAGCTGCTTGACCACCTCCGCCGTGTCGTAGACGACGTGTTCGTAGAAGATCTCGTTGTCGCGGGCGACGCAGTTCGCCATGCAGAGGAACTGCACGCGGCGCCCGGTCGGCGCGCCGTAGCGGCTGAAGCCGGTATTGGTG
Source organism: Shinella sp. GW835-FHT14H05 (assembly GCF_058793575.1). Taxonomy (NCBI): domain Bacteria; kingdom Pseudomonadati; phylum Pseudomonadota; class Alphaproteobacteria; order Hyphomicrobiales; family Rhizobiaceae; genus Shinella; species Shinella sp. GW835-FHT14H05. Next base: position 34,374 of record NZ_JBXAFY010000030.1, read on the forward strand.
CCGATGATCTGCGAGCGGTGCGAGGTGTGAAAGCCGATTGCGTCGTCGCCGGCCCAGACCACGTCTTCCGCCACGATACGGATATCGGGAAAGGCATTGTTCAGCGAGGTCGTGTCGGCGACGATCTTGTCGCGGCCGACCTGAAGGGCGAGATCGTCCCACACCAGACAGTCATGGCTATAGGTATCGTAGATATAGCCGATGTCCTTTTCTTCCCAGATCTGGTGCGTGATGCGGATAATGTAGTCGATGATATTGACATATTGCGGCTCGAAGCCGGTGAGCCGCTGCTTGACCAGATGGTCCGGCGAACGCCCGATGAAGGCATCCGTGCCGCCGCGCCGGTAGGCGTCGAGCGAGATCGCATAATCGCGTGGCATGTGCTCGGGCGACAGCGGCCGGAACCGCGACCGGCCCTGCTTGGCCTCCGTGCGCCCCTTGGCGGCAGGCGCCTCCTCGTTGGCCGGGTCCTGCTTGCCGACGACCTTTCCCGACTGCTCGTTCATCATCTTCCCTCGTTTTGCATTCGTATGCATAAATAAACACGAGATGCGCGATCGGTCAACAGAAAATGACTGTTCGGTCATAAAGTTTCTGCTTCCACAGTCATTGACAGGGCGAAAACCGTGACCGCAGCTCATTTTACCACAAGCCCCTCCGCAGCGTCAGGATGGAAAATTGCCCGGAAAGCCGGACTTCCGCGATCGAAAATCCGGGCAAAACGCCATGGGAAACGGAAAAATTCCGGCCAGAAGATTGACCGAACAGTCAAAAGACTTGTCGGTTGACATGCAATAAAATCATTGCATATTAGTCCGCATGGAACCCGAGCAGCTGGACCGGATCTTCAAGGCGCTGGCCGACCCGACCCGCCGGCGGATCATCGACCAGCTGCGCGCCCGGCCGGACCAGTCGCTGTTTCAGATCTGTGCTGGCGCCTTTGCGAGCGAGGGCAAGACGCTGTCGCGCCAGGCGATGAGCCAGCATCTCGATATGCTGGAGGCGGCCGGCCTCATCCGCGTCTCCTGGTCGGGCCGAACGAAAATCCACGCGCTCGACCTAGCCCCCCTGCGCGCGGCGACGCAGGACTGGCTGCAACAACACCTTCAGGAGGAGTGAACCATGCGGATCTATGTCATGAGCGTGCTGGTCGAAGACCAGGCCAAGGCACTCGATTTCTACACCACCATGCTTGGCTTCCAGATCAAGAACGACGTGCCTGTCGGCGAATACCGCTGGCTCACCGTCGTCTCGCCGGAAGACCCCGCCGGCACCGAGCTGCTGCTGGAGCCGAGCGAACACCCCGCCGCAAAGCCTTTCAAGACCGCGCTCGTCGAAGACGGCATCCCCGCCGTCTCCTTCCAGGTCGACGACCTCCATGCCGAATATGAAAAGCTGCGCGAGCGCGGCGTACGCTTCACCCAGGAGCCGATGGATGCCGGCCCGGTGCTGATGGCGATCTTCAACGACACCTGCGGTAACCTGATCCAGCTCGTCGAGATGACCGGCAAATAGGGAACTGGAGTTGCGCTAGGACCAATCGCCATTCACTTCAGGCCGGCATGGGCTGAATGTCGGTTGGTCCTATTCGTCGTCGGGATTGTCGTCGGAGGTCCCGAGCGGCACGTCGGCCGCCATCTCCTGCCGGCTGAGCAGCCCGGCATCCTCCAGCGCCTCGATGTCCGGAAGGTCGCGCAGCGTCTTGAGGCCGAAGGCGGCGAGGAACTGCCGCGTCGTCACATAGGTATAGGGCGCGCCCGGCGAGGGGCTGCGCGGCCCGGAGGCGATGAAGCCCGCCCCCCGAAGCGACGCGATCGTATCGCGCGACACGTCCTTGCCGAAAATCTTCGACAGCTCGCTGCGGGTGATGGGCTGGTAATAGCCAATCGCCATCAGCACCATCGCCTCGAACTGCGACAGGCTCGGCATCATCGAGCGGGTGGTTGCGGTAGAAGCCCGGATGGTCCCCGCATAGCGCGTGCGCGTTCGATGCTGCCAGCCGCCCGCGACCGCGACGATCTCGTAGGGCCGGTCGCCGAGGTCTTCCTTGAGGTCGTCGATCAGCAGGTCGATGCTGCAATCCTTGCCCACCACGCGGGCCAGCGTCTCGCGGCCGACGGGTTCTTCCGAGGCGAAGATCACCGCCTCGATGCGCAGCATCCATTCCCGCCAGCGCATCGGCGCCGGCAGATCCTCCAGCTCCCGGTCAAACAGCCGTTCGCTCGCCGCACTCGCTTTCAGTCGTCCAGCCATGGTCACAACCCGAAAATGCGGAACGACGAGCGCCCCGACAATTCACGCACCGCGCCAAAGCCTTCCAGCCGTTCGAACAGCCGGGTGCTTGCCCAGCGCGACAGGTTCATGCCCGGCGCCGAAGCCGCCACGGCGTCCTCCTCCAAAAGCTTGCGGATGACCGCCCCGCCGCCCTTGGTGCGCACCTTCGGCGCAACGGCGACCAGCCGGTCGGCGCGCCGCGCAATGTCGTTTGCCGCGCGCAATGCCCCGCTGGCCCCCTCCACCAGCGCCAGGCAGACGGCGCGCGGGAAGGCGGGCTCGCCCGGCCGCACGCGCCCCCTGCCCCCGAGCGTCTTGAAGGCCGGGCCGTAGCGCTCCGCCATCAGCAGCGGCAGGGCGCGCGGCCATTTCAGCGTTTCGGCGATGACGGCATCGGCCAGCATCCAGGCCAGCGGCTCGGCATCCGGACGCCCGGCATGGGTGGCCGAGACGAGGTCCGCGGCCGCGAAGGGCGCCGGGCGGGTCGACTGGAGCGCCGTATCCACATGGTCGACGGCCGCGGCAAGCTGCTCGTCCCAGGCGAGGCCGAGAAGATCGGCCAGTTCGGCGATCGCCTTCGATGAAAAGGCCGCCTTGCGCGAAGCGATCCGCTTGAAGGCGAGCAGCACCTTGCCCGCCGGCCCCGCATCGTCCCCTGCCGCGGTCAGCAGCACCGCATCGCGCAGCGCCGCCTCTTCCTCGTTGCGGCCCATCAGCCGAACCGCCGCCGCCGCGCAGGCCAGCGCCTGTCGCGAACGCCAGCAGCCGAGCCACACGGGCTCCGCCCGCACGAGGTCATCCAGCGCTTTCAGGGCGATGCCGGCCGAGAAGGCCGCGTCGATCTCGCCCGGCTCGCGCCCGCGCGGCAGGGCCCAGGCGGGCAGGGGAGCGAGCGGCGGCAGGGCCGGGGCAGGTTTGGCAGCGGGCGAATCCATGCGGGCGATGTTACAGGCGCCGTGCGAGGCGCGCCACTCTTTTCCGGCAAAACCGCACGCTATGGCACAGGGGCATAATGACGGATAAACTTGCCTTATCGCTCGCCATGGGCTTTATAGAAAGAATGCCCCGAATCATCGCGCAAAACACCGAAAATCTCGCTGCCGAAGCTGATGTCCCCGAGGATGTTTCGCCGCAGGCGGCTGTGGTGGCGGAGCCCCCTGCCCTGCCCGGCCATCTGCGCGATCTCACCGATCGCGCCCGCTCCTATGTCGAGGCGGCGAGCTCCGCCAACACGCGCAAGGCCTATGCCTCGGACTGGAAGCATTTTTCCGCCTGGTGCCGGCGCCAGAACCTCTCGGTGCTGCCGCCGGATCCGCACATCGTCGGCCTCTACATCACCGCCTGCGCCTCCGGCACGGCGGAGCGCGGCATGAAGGCCAACACGGTCTCGACCATCGAACGCCGCCTCTCCTCGCTCTCCTGGAACTATGCCCAGCGCGGCGGCGAAAGGCTCGACCGCAAGGACCGCGCCATCGCCACCGTGCTCGCCGGGATCCGCAACAAGCATGCCGCCCCGCCTCGCCAGAAGGAGGCGATCCTGCCGGAAGACCTGATCGCCATGCTGGAGACGCTGGAGCGCGGCACGCTGCGCGGCATGCGCGACCGGGCCATGCTGCTGGTCGGCTTTGCCGGGGGCCTGCGCCGCTCCGAGATTACCGGGCTCGACCTCGCCCGCGACCAGACGGAGGACGGCCGCGGCTGGATCGAGTTTTTCGACAAGGGCCTGCTGGTGTGCCTGCGCGGCAAAACCGGCTGGCGCGAGGTGGAGATCGGCCGCGGCTCGTCGGATGCCACCTGCCCGATCGCCGCGCTTGAAACCTGGATCCGCTTCGCCCGCATCGCCAAAGGCCCCCTCTTCCGCCGGGTGACCGGCCAGGGCAAGGAGGTCGGCCCGGACCGGCTCAACGACCAGGAGGTCGCCCGCCTCGTCAAGAAGACCGCCGTCGCCGCCGGCGTCGGCGGCGATCTGTCGGAGGCCGATCGCGCCAAAAAATTCGCCGGCCATTCCCTGCGCGCCGGCCTCGCCTCCTCCGCCGAAGTCGACGAGCGCCACGTCCAGAAACAGCTCGGCCACACCACCGCCGAAATGACCCGCCGCTACCAACGCCGCCGCGACCGCTTCCGCATCAACCTCACCAAGGCCGCGGGGCTCTGATCTTCAGGGCAGGACGCCGCCTACGGAATGCAGGTATCGCCACACTCACCTTCTCCCCTGCGGGGAGAAGGTGCCGGCAGGCGGATGAGGGGGAGGTCGCAGGTGCAAACGACCGCATTGATCCTCTGCGTCACCCCCCTCATCCGACCCTTCGGGCCACCTTCTCCCCGCGGGGAGAAGGGAAGACGGCGTCACGGCAGAGGCGGCAGCGCCTTGAAGGGATCGAGCACCGGCACGCCGAGCGGCTCGAAATGGCGGATGTTGCGCGTCAGCACGGTCAGGCCGTGCACCTGCGCGGTGGCGGCAATCGCGATGTCCTCGAAGCCCGGATCATGGGCGCGGGCCTGGTCGAGCATGCGGCCTGCTGCCCGCGCACAGGCGAGGTCGAAGGCCAGCAGCTTGTCCGCATAAAGATATTCGATCGCCTGCCACCAGTCCCTGAGCGCTCGCGCCTTGCTGGTCGCGCCCTCCCGCTCGGCCTTGGTGATGCCGGAGGCGACCTCCGCCGCGGTCACGACGGAGAGGAAGAGCAGAGGGCTCGCCCTGTCGAGCCAGTCGACCAGCGCCCCCTCCCCTCCCCGCTTCGATGGTGCCAGCACCGAGATGACATTGGTATCGACGAGATACATCAGAGATCGACGGCGCGCGGCGGCTTGCCGGCCCGGGCAGGAATATCGCCCTCCTCGCCGGGAAAGGCGGCCAGCAACTGCCCGAAACTCGGCACATGCGACAGCTTCTCATATTCCTCATAGGACAAAACCACCGCCTGCCGCCGCCCATGCCGGGTGATGACCGCCGGGTTGCCGCGCACCGCCTGATCCACGACCGCCGAGAGTGTCGCCTTGGCGTCCTTTAGCTGGATTTCTCGCATGGCCTTGCCTCATATGACTATAGTAGTCATATAGCGTGGGCGCGACTGGAGAACAAGGGCGCTGTTGCACCGGGGCACCCCCTCTGTCCTGCCGGACATCTCCCCCACAAGGGGGGGAGTGTTCATGTTGGACTCGCGAGGCGTTTTCTTGCGAGGAAGATGTCGAGTGTGATCTGGAGCATTTCG
>NZ_JBXAFY010000031.1:0-37602 GCF_058793575.1 Shinella sp. GW835-FHT14H05
GGCAATCCATCACCTGCCTCCACGCAAAATCACCCCCATAGCAGAATCTCAAAAGCGTTCCGTGTAAACACTCCCCCTTGTGGGGGAGATGCCCGGCAGGGCAGAGGGGGGTAGCAGCAAGACGCGACAATAGCTGCGAACCACTAAACCTTCTTGCGTATCAGGAAGCGGTGCCCCGCCTCGACGCGCTCGCTTGCCTCAAGCGCGTGGCCGTCCTCGTGGCAGAAGTGGGGAATGTCGATGACGGCGAGGGGGTCGGTGGTTTCGACCCAGAGTGCGGCGCCGCCCGCCATCGTCGACAGGCGCTTACGCGCCTTCATCACCGGCAGCGGGCATTTCAGCCCGCGCAGGTCATAGACCTCGGCTTCGTCGCGGGCCGCCGTGGTGATCATTTCTGCCAGAATTTCCAGAAGGGTTTTTCGGCCTTCTTCTCGACGACCTGAACCTCCGGATTTTGCTCCGGTGTCGGCAGGACGACCGCGCCTTCCGCGGGCTTCTCGACGCGCTGGCCGGCGGTCTCCGTCGCCGGCTTCTGCTCCTTCTGGAGTGTCTGCGTCCCGGCTTCGGCCTTCGCCTGCTGCTGGGTCTCCTGCGTCACTCCCGCGACCGGCTCGACCTTGCGCGGTGCCGCCTTGTCGGTCCAGAACTTCCAGAAGGGCTTTTCTTCCTTCTTCTCGACAACGGCGACGCCCGGATTTTCCTCCGGCACCGGCAGGGCGTCCTTGCCCTCGGCCTGCTTTGCGGCCTTGGCGGCAGCAACGTCGGCGGCAAGCGCTTCCGCTTCCTTGATCTTCGCCTGCTCGGCGTCGAGCTTGGCCTGCTCGGCTTCGCGAACCGCGCGTTCGGCCGCCTCGACCTTGCGCTTTTCGGCCTCTTCCGCCTTGCGCTTCTGCTCGGCAATCTCGCGGGCCGTCATCAGCTTGCCGGCATCGAGCGAGTTGCCGGTCGGCGCATAGGCGAGCTCGCGGCCCTTGCGCTGGTCGGCGACAATCGCCTTGCGCTGGGCTTCCGAAGGCTCGACCCAGACCGTGCCGTCATATTTGCGCATCGCCGTAGCGTAAGCCGCGGCATAGGTCTTGTTGTAACTGCCGAGCGCCACTTCGAGGCCGGCCGGCGTCGTCATCGCGGGGCAGGCGCCCGTCGGCGAGAAGGGCTTGTCGGCCTGCTGGTTGAAGACATACTTCTTCTCGCAGACATTGACCTCCGGCGGACGCTTGGTCAGCTCGAAATGGTCGTAACCGACCTTCAGCATCTTCCAGAATTCGATATTCGGATTGTCGCGGTGGCGCGCCATGTTTTCCGCCGTCATGCGGAAAGGGAAGGCCTGGAGCTGGATGGTCGACTGCCCCCCGCCGAACGCATCGCGGGCGAAGGCGAAGATTTCCACCATCTGCTCGTCGGTCATCGAATAGCAGCCGGACGACGAGCAGGCGCCGTGGATCATCAGGTGCGTGCCGCTCGCCTTGTTGGCGCGGTCAAAGGCATTCGGGTAGCCGGTGTTGATGGCGAGGTAATAGCTCGAATTCGGGTTCATGTTCGCCTTGGAGAGCGGATAGAACCCTTCCGGCGCCTGGCGGTCGCCTTCCTTCATCTTCGGCCCGAGTTTGCCGGACCAGGCACAGATCTTGTAGTTGCGCACCAGCTTGAAGCGGTTCGCCCGGTCGGCCTTCCAGAGCTCCAACCGGCCCTCTTCCTTGAAGATGCGCAGCATCATCGGCGAGGAGCGGTCGATGCCCATCGAGGACAGCTTGCCGAGCACCGCGGACGAAAGCTGGTAGTTGGTCTTGCTGGAAACCTTGGTGATGTCGACGTCGACCTTGTCGAACGTGTCGAGCGTCTCGTTCGTGCAGCCGGCAGCGGCCACAGCGAGAAGCGATACAGCGGCAAGAACAGTCAGGCGCATTCGAAAGGTCCGTCAACAATCGTCAGATCGCATGCCGTCGCGCCGACAAGGGCGGACGCGCAGTCGTAACCGGCTTATACTTCATAAATTCTTAACCGGAAATTCTTTCGCGAGGCTGCCGGGAACCCGCGATCTTCTCAGACACAAGGAATATGGCCGAGATTGGGCGAAAGCGGCCCGGAAGGCCGCCAAGCGCCAAGAATCCGGTTAAAGCTGGCGGCCGATATTGAGATAGCGCTGGCGGCGGTCCTTGCGTAGCTGGTCGCCCGGCTTGGCGCCGAGGTCCTTGAGGGCCGCCGCGATCACGTCGCCGGTGCGCCCGATCACCGCTTCGGGGTCGCGATGCGCGCCGCCGACCGGCTCCTGGATGATGCCGTCGATGATGCCGAAGGCCTTCAGGTCCTCGGCCGTGATCTTCATGTTGCTGGCCGCCTCCTTGGCGCGCGTCGAATCGCGCCAGAGGATGGAGGCCGCGCCTTCCGGCGAGATCACGCTGTAGATCGCGTGTTCCAGCATGTAGACCCGGTCGCCGGTGGCGATGGCGATGGCGCCGCCCGAACCGCCTTCGCCGAGCACGACCGAGACGATCGGCACGCGGACATTGAGGCACATTTCGGTGGAGCGGGCGATGGCTTCCGCCTGGCCGCGCTCTTCTGCGCCGATGCCCGGATAGGCGCCGGCGGTGTCGATCAGAGTAACGATGGGCAGGCCGAAGCGGTCAGCCATTTCCATGACGCGGATCGCCTTGCGGTAGCCTTCCGGCCGCGCGCTGCCGAAATTGTGTTTCAGGCGCGATTTGGTGTCGTTGCCCTTTTCCTGGCCGATGATGGCGACGGCCTCGCCGCGGAACCGGCCGAGGCCGGCCTGGATCGCCTCGTCCTCGGCGAACTTGCGGTCGCCGGCAAGTGGCGTGAACTCGTCGAAAAGCTGGCCGGCGAAATCGAGGAAGTGCGGGCGCTGCGGATGGCGCGCGACCTGCGTCTTCTGCCAGGGGGTCAGCTTGGAATAGATGTCGGCCATCGCCTCGCGGGCGCGGATTTCCAGCCGGCCGACCTCATCCGTCGTGTCGATGCTCTCATCTTCCTCGGCGAGCTTTCTCAGCTCGTGGATCTTGCCTTCGAGATCCGAGATGGGCTTTTCGAAATCGAGGTAGTTGTGCATGAGATGCGTTTCCGATCGTTTGCTCAAACCGCGCCAGGGTGCAGCCGGCCAAGCGGCCATTTGCAAGCATTGGGGGTCCTAATCCGGTTTTTTTGCCTGTTTGGCAAGAGGGTGATGGGTCTGAACGAGCTGGTGCAGCCGTTCTTCCAGCACATGGGTATAGATTTGTGTCGTGGAAATGTCCGAGTGGCCGAGCAGTTCCTGCACGGCGCGCAGGTCCGCGCCGTTCTGCAGCAGATGGCTGGCAAAAGCATGGCGCAGCACATGCGGCGAGAGTGTCGCGGCACGAATGCCGGCTCGCCCCGCCAGCGCCTTCAGGTCGCGCGCAAAAACCTGGCGCGGCAGAAAGCCTTCTTTGCTATTCGCCGGAAACAGGAAGCGCCCCGCCGCCGGATCATCGCCGATCTCGGCCGCCAGTGCCTCGCCATAGGCATCGAGTGCTGAAACCGCAGCGCGTGACAGCGGCACCAGCCGCTCCTTGTTGCCCTTGCCCTTCACCACGAGGAAACGCCCGGTCTGCGCCAGCGCGCTTGCCGGCAGCGAAACGAGCTCGCTGACGCGCATGCCCGTCGCATAGAGCAGTTCCACGAGCAGATGCATGCGGCGGCGCATCAGAGGGTTGCCGCCGGGCTCCGCCGCCTCCGCCTCCGCCCGCCCGATGAGGCGGCCGACATCGTCGACGCTCAATGTCTTCGGCAGCGAGCGGCCCTTCTTCGGCGCGTCGAGAATGCCGGTCGGGTCATCGCCGCGCAGGCCCTCGCCATAGAGGAACTTGAAGAACTGCCGGAGCGCCGAGAGGCGCCGCGCCTGCGAGGAGGCGGCAAAACCCTGCTTGGCGAGATGGCCGAGATAGGCGCGCAGATCGTCCGGTGTCGCCTCCGTCAGGCGCACGCCGCGCCCGTTGAGGAAGGAGCGCACGTCCTCCAGGTCCCGCTCGTAGGATTGCAGCGTGTTCGTAGCAGCCCCACGCTCGGCGCTCATCATCTCAAGGAAGGATTCGACCTGCAGTGCGGAGGGGTCCCTCATGGCTGCGGGTTCACCCGTTCGGAAGGAATGCGGATCGTCACCTCGCGCTCCGTCGGCTCCACGAAGGTCACCAGCGCCACCATCGTGCCGTAGATCGAGCCGGCGATCACGGCGCAGAAGAACAGGAATCGGAACAGGGTCGGCATGGCGCTCTCCGGGACGATGCCCCCTATATCGCCTCGCCCCACGCCGAGCGCAAGGCCGACACGAAGGATGAACCCCCGCGCAGGCTTGACGCTTCCGGTGCTTTTGTCGATACGGAAAGGGACGAAACCCCGGAAACACCAATGACCGAGCTGATCGAACAGGCCCCTCCCACGCTCGCCGAGCAGGCCCGCGCAGCACTCGGCAAGCGCAACCTCGTGCTGATCGGCCTGATGGGCGCCGGCAAGTCGGCGATCGGCCGGATGACGGCGCAGGCGCTCGGCATTCCCTTCATCGATTCCGACCACGAAATCGAGCGCGTCTCGCGCATGTCGATCACCGATCTTTTCGCGGCTTACGGCGAGGCGGAGTTCCGCGCGCTGGAAACCCGGGTCATCAAGCGCCTGCTGCGCTCCGGCCCGCGGGTCGTGTCGACCGGCGGCGGCGCCTATATCAACGAGAACACGCGAAAACACATCCGGCGCGGCGGGCTCACCGTCTGGCTGAAGGCCGACCTCGACGTGCTGTGGGAGCGCGTCAACAAGCGCGACACCCGCCCGCTGCTCAAGACGGAAAATCCGCGCCAGACGCTCGAAAACCTCATGAACGCCCGCTATCCCGTCTATGCGGAAGCCGATCTCACGGTGCTCTCGCGCGACGTGAAGAAGGAAACCATGGTGGAGGAGGTGCTCGCCGCGATCACCGCCGCCCGCCCCAGAACCTGACGAGATGACGATGACTGCCACTGCCACCGCCCGCCGCACCGTAAGGGTCGAACTGGGCGACCGCGCCTACGACATCCTGATCGGCCCCGGCCTGATCGCCGCCGCCGGCCGCGAGATCGCCACCCGCCTCAAGGGCCGCAAGATCGCCGTCATCACCGATGCGCATGTCGCCCCCCTCTATCTCGACGGCTTCATGGCTGCCCTTAACGCAGAAGGCATCGATGCCGTCTCGCTCGTTCTGCCGGCCGGCGAGAAGACGAAGAGCTTCGAGCACCTGATCAGCGTCTGCGACAGCGTGCTCGCCGCCCGCATCGAGCGCAACGACGCGGTCGTGGCGCTCGGCGGCGGCGTCATCGGCGACCTCACCGGCTTTGCCGCCGGCATCGCGCGCCGCGGCTCGCGTTTCATCCAGGTGCCGACCTCGCTGCTGGCGCAGGTCGATTCCTCCGTCGGCGGCAAGACGGGCATCAACTCGCCGCACGGCAAGAACCTCATCGGCGTCTTCCACCAGCCGGACCTCGTGCTTGCCGATACGGACGTGCTCGACACGCTCTCGCAACGCGAATTCCGCGCCGGTTATGCCGAAGTCGCCAAATATGGCCTGATCGACAAGCCGGACTTTTTCGCCTGGCTGGAGAAAAATTGGCAGGACGTCTTTGCCGGCGGCGAGGCCCGTATCGAGGCGATCGCCACGAGCTGCCAGGCCAAGGCCGACGTCGTCGCCGCCGACGAGCGGGAGAACGGCGCGCGCGCCCTGCTCAATCTCGGCCACACCTTCGGCCACGCGCTGGAGGCCGCGACGGACTATGACAGCGCCCGCCTCGTCCACGGCGAGGGTGTTTCGATCGGCATGGTGCTCGCCCACCAGTTTTCCGCCCGCATGAACCTCGCCAGCCCCGACGACGGCCGGCGCGTCGAGGCGCATCTTCGCGAGGTCGGCCTGCCGACCACGCTGGACCAGATCCCGGGCGGCCTGCCGCCGGCGGAACGGCTGATGGATGCGATCGCCCAGGACAAGAAGGTCAAGGGCGGCAAGCTCACCTTCATCCTGACGCGCGGCATCGGCCAGTCCTTCGTTGCCGATGATGTGCCGCAATCCGAAGTCGTCGCCTTCCTCAAGGAAAAGCTGCCGAAATGACCAGCGAATCCGTCATGGCCTTCCTCGCCGAATATTGGTTGATATTCCTCTCCATCCTGGGGCTGATCGCCGCCTCGGCATTCTTTTCCGGCTCGGAGACGGCACTGACCGCGACATCGCGGGCACGGATGCACACGTTGGAAGCCAATGGCGAAGTGCGTGCGGGCATCGTCAACAGACTGATCGAGCGGCGCGATCGCCTGATTGGCGCCCTGCTCATCGGCAACAACCTCGTCAACATCCTCGCGTCGTCGCTGACGACCAGCCTGTTCCTCGGCCTGTTCGGTGATTCCGGCGTGGCCATCGCGACGATCGCGATGACCGTGCTGCTCGTCATCTTTTCCGAAGTCCTGCCGAAGAGCTGGGCCATCTCCTCGCCGGATCGATTCGCTCTCTTCGTCTCACCCTTCGTGCGCATCTACGTGGCCATTGCCGGCCCACTCTCGACGGCGGTCAACGGCATCGTCCGAGTCATCCTCGGCATCTTCGGCGTCACACTCTCCAATGACGAGCCCATGCTGACGGCACACGAGGAACTGCGCGGCGCCGTCAACCTGCTGCATCGCGAAGGTGCGGTGATCAAAGCGGACAGGGATCGGCTGGGCGGCATCCTCGATCTCGATGAACTCGAGGTCTCCGACATCATGGTCCACCGCACATCCATGCGGGTGCTGAATGCGGACGAGCCGCCGGAAGCCATAGTCCGGACCATTCTCGAAAGCGCCTATACGCGCATGCCGGTCTGGCGCGGCTCGACCGACAACATCATCGGCGTCGTGCATGCGAAAGACCTGCTGCGTGCCCTCGCCGAACCGGACATGGAGCCTGCCAACCTCGACATCACCAAGGTCGTGCAGAAGCCGTGGTTCGTGCCCGACACCACGAACCTCAAGGAACAGCTCAACGCCTTCCTGCGCCGCAAGGGCCACTTCGCCATCGTCGTCGACGAATATGGCGAGGTGCAGGGGCTGGTCACGCTCGAAGACATTCTGGAGGAGATCGTCGGTGACATTTCCGACGAACACGATATCGATATCCAGGGCGTGCGGCAGGAGGCAGACGGCTCCATCGTGGTGGATGGTGGCGTGCCGATCCGCGACCTCAACCGCGCACTCGACTGGAATCTGCCCGATGAGGAGGCGACCACCATTGCCGGCCTCGTCATCCACGAATCGAAATCGATTCCCGAGGAGCGGCAGGCATTCACCTTCTACGGCAAGCGCTTCATCGTCATGAAACGTGTAAAGAATCGCATTACCAAGCTGCGCATTCGCCCGGCAGAAGCCCAGCAGCCGGCGGAGTGATCACCAGCGCGTCGGCTCCCCAGGTGCCGCCACCTCGACGGCGAGCGCATGCAGCCCGGCATCGAACTCCGCCTTCACCAGATCATTGATCGCCCGATGACGCGCCACGCGGCTCATGCCGGCGAAGGCGGACGAGACGATGCGCACGCGCATATGTGTCTCGCCCTCACCGTCAAATTCCGGCTTGTGGCCGGCATGCAGGTGGCTTTCGTTGATGACCTCGAGACGCTCCGGCGCAAAAGCGGCGCCGAGCTTCTCGGTTATGCTGGATTTCATGGACATGGCAAACCTTCGGCGGCGCTGCCGCGACGCAGGAAAAGGGTCCCACAAAGCCAGCAACAATCCGCTTTGTCAATTCTTGTGGGAGATCGTCCTGACCCCCATAATTAGCGCCATGAAACTCGATTCCAAATACTTCGACCGCATCCGCACGAAGCGGCGCGTGGAGCGTCCAGAACGCGCCGCGCCGACCTGTCAGTGGGACGGCTGCGAAGAGAATGCCGTGCATCGCGCGCCGGTGGGCCGCAATGCCGAAGGCCAGTATTTCATGTTCTGCTTCGAGCACGTCAAGGAATACAACAAGGGCTACAACTACTTCTCCGGCCTCTCCGACGGCGAGATCGCGCGCTACCAGAAAGAGGCGATCACCGGCCACCGCCCGACCTGGACGATCGGTGTCAACAAGGCCTCCAAGAACGGCCCGACGCAGGGCAGCGCCCGCTCCGGCACCGCTGGGGCAAATCAGCGCATCCGCGATCCGTTCGGCCTGTTCGGCGAGGGCAAGGGAAGCCGCGGACCGCGCCTCGAACCGCGCACCCGAAAACTGAAGACACTGGAGGCAAAAGCCTTCGATACGCTCGGCCTTGCCGCCAATGCGACGGCCCAGGACGTCAAGACCGCCTACAAAGCCCTTGTCAAAAAGCATCACCCCGATGCAAATGGCGGAGATAGGGGCTCGGAGGAGCGTTTTCGCGCGGTCATTCAAGCATATCAATTGTTAAAGCAGGCCGGCTTCTGCTAGAGCAGTCGGCGCACAATAAGACGGCGCACAACAAGACATTGGGCGGACGCGCGGGTGGCGGCAGCCCACGGAGACGTGATGAGCAAGATGGATCTCGATATTTCCAACCTCCCGGACACCACGGTTTCCGTACGGGAGGCCTTCGGCATTGATACGGACCTTCGGGTTCCGGCCTATTCCAAGGCGGACGCCTATGTGCCGGACCTGGACCCGGACTACCTGTTCGACCGGGAAACCACGCTGGCCATCCTCGCGGGTTTCGCGCATAACCGACGCGTCATGGTCTCGGGCTACCACGGCACGGGCAAGTCGACCCATATCGAGCAGGTCGCGGCCCGCCTCAACTGGCCCTGCGTGCGCGTCAACCTCGACAGCCATGTCAGCCGTATCGACCTCGTCGGCAAGGACGCGATCGTCGTCAAGGACGGCTTGCAGGTCACCGAATTCAAGGACGGCATCCTGCCCTGGGCCTACCAGCACAATGTTGCGCTCGTCTTCGACGAATACGACGCCGGCCGCCCGGACGTGATGTTCGTCATCCAGCGCGTGCTGGAATCCTCCGGCCGCCTGACGCTGCTCGACCAGAGCCGCGTCATCCGCCCGCACCCTGCCTTCCGCCTGTTTGCCACCGCCAACACGGTCGGCCTCGGCGATACGACGGGCCTTTATCACGGCACGCAGCAGATCAACCAGGCGCAGATGGACCGCTGGTCGATCGTCACGACGCTGAACTACCTGCCGCACGACAACGAAGTCAGCATCGTCGCCGCCAAGGTGAAGCGCCTGGCTGCCGGCAAGGACGGCCGCGAGACGATTTCGCGCATGGTCCGCGTTGCCGATCTCACCCGCGCCGCCTTCATCAACGGCGACCTTTCCACCGTGATGAGCCCGCGTACGGTCATCACCTGGGGCGAAAACGCGGAAATCTTTGGGGACATCGCGTTCGCCTTCCGTGTCACCTTCCTCAACAAGTGCGACGAACTGGAACGCACGCTGGTCGCCGAACTTTACCAGCGCGCCTTCGGCGTCGAGCTGAAGGAAAGCGCCGCCAACATCGTGCTTGAGGCGACGGCCTGACGGTCGGGTAGGAAGCTCATGGCTGCTCGCGGAGACAATTCGAAGCCGAGGCCCGGCGGCGTGGTCGACATGGAGCCGTTCCGCCGCGCGGTGACGGGCTGTGTTCGCGCCGTTTCCGGCGATGCGGAGGTGGAGGTCACCTTCGCCAACGAGCGGCCCGGCATGACCGGCGAGCGCATCCGCCTACCGGAACTGACCAAGCGCCCGACGCCTGCCGAAGTCGCCATTACCCGCGGCCTGGGCGACAGCATGGCCTTGCGCAAGGCCTGCCACGACGCCCGCATTCACGCGACCATGTCGCCGCAGGGTGCCGACGCCCGCGCCATCTTCGACGCCGTCGAGCAGGCCCGCGTCGAGGCGATCGGTTCCAACCGCATGCATGGCATGGCGCAGAACCTCACCACCATGCTGACGGAGAAATACGCCAAGGCGAATTTTTCCGCGATCACCCGCCAGGCCGATGCGCCGCTCGAAGAGGCCGTCGCCCTCATCGTGCGCGAAAAGCTGACCGGCCAGGCCCCGCCGGCCTCCGCAGGCAAGGTGCTCGATCTCTGGCGCGATTTCATCGAGGACAAGGCCGCCAGGGACATGGACGGCCTTTCCGCGACGATCAACGACCAGCAGGCCTTCTCCCGCGTCGTGCGCAACATGCTCGCCTCGATGAATGTCGCCGAACAGTACGGCGACGACGAGACCGAGCCGGACGATTCCGAAACGCCCGAGGATGAAAACCAGCCGCGCAGCGACGAGCAGGAAGACAACGACAGCCAGGAAGATGCCGGCGACGATTCGGCACCGGCCGACGAGAACGAGACGTCCGACGAGCAGATGGACGAAGGCGAGATGGACGGCGCGGAAATCTCCGACGACGATCTCGTGGACGACGATGGCGACGACACCGAGACGCCCGGCGAAGTGCGCCGCCCGAACCACCCCTTCACCGATTTCAACGAGAAGGTCGACTACACGGTCTTCACGCAGGAATTCGACGAGACGATCACCGCGGAAGAGCTCTGCGACGAGGCGGAACTCGATCGCCTGCGCGCCTTCCTCGACAAGCAGCTCGCCCATCTGCAAGGCGCCGTCGGTCGGCTGGCGAACCGCCTGCAACGCCGCCTGATGGCGCAGCAGAACCGCGCATGGGAATTCGACCTCGAAGAGGGTTACCTCGACAGCGCCCGCCTGCAGCGCATCATCATCGATCCGATGCAGCCGCTCTCCTTCAAGCGCGAGAAGGACACGACCTTCCGCGACACCGTCGTGACACTGCTCATCGACAATTCGGGCTCGATGCGCGGCCGGCCGATCACGGTCGCCGCCACCTGCGCGGATATTCTCGCCCGCACGCTGGAGCGCTGCGGCGTGAAGGTCGAAATCCTCGGCTTCACCACCAAGGCGTGGAAGGGCGGCCAGTCGCGCGAAAAATGGCTCGGCAGCGGCAAGCCGCAGGCGCCGGGCCGCCTCAACGACCTGCGCCATATCATCTACAAGGCGGCAGACGCCCCCTGGCGGCGCGCACGGCGCAATCTCGGCCTGATGATGCGCGAAGGCCTGCTCAAGGAAAATATCGACGGCGAGGCGCTGATCTGGGCACACGACCGCCTGCTCGCCCGTCCCGAACAGCGCCGCATCCTGATGATGATCTCGGATGGCGCACCGGTCGATGATTCGACGCTCTCGGTAAACCCCGGCAACTATCTCGAACGGCACCTGCGCGCGGTCATCGAACAGATCGAGACGCGCTCGCCCGTCGAGCTTCTCGCCATCGGCATCGGCCATGACGTCACCCGCTACTATCGCCGCGCCGTCACCATCGTCGATGCGGACGAACTGGCGGGCGCGATGACCGAACAGCTCGCCTCGCTCTTCGCCGACGAGGCCACCAGCCGACGCCCCGCCGGCCGCCGCCGTGCGGGCTGAGCCGACGGCGCACCGGCGCCTGTTGCGTTGCCTCACGCTCTCCGTCGCGCTTATCCTGGCGCAACCGGCGACAGCTCAAATCATCGACCTGCCGGTCGTCAACCGCGCCTTCTCGCAATTCGCGCTCGGCTCCGACACGCGCACCTTCGGCAAACTCGAATTCCTCGGCGGCCTTAGCTATTCGTCCAGCAATCCGCTGCTCGGCGCCGTGTCGGCGATCCGCTTTCGCGCGGACCATCAATCCTTCGTCGCCGTGCTCGACACGGGGCACTGGCTGACCGGCCGCATCGAGCGCGATGCCGAAGGTCGCCTGAGCGGCCTTGCCGACCTCAAGACGCGCTCGATGTTCAACGCCGAGGGCCAGGACGAGAACGTCAAGTACCAGATGGATGCCGAGGGCTTGGCAATTGGCAAGGGCGAGCTGCTCGTCAGCTTCGAGTCCGTGCATCGCATCGATGCCTATCCGGACCCGGGCTTCATGGAAGCGCGGCCATCACGCGAACTGCCGCTGCCCTTCCCCCGCGAAGAGCTGCGCGGCAATCGCGGCATGGAGACCCTCGTGATGTCGCCGGAGGCAGGGCCACTCGGCGCCGTACCGGTGACGGTCACCGAGCGCAGCCTCGATGCCGAGGGCAACGCGCTCGCCGCGATACTCGGCGGCCCGCTTGCCGGTTCTTTCACCGTGAAGCGCAACGACCCCTGGGACATCACCGACGGCGCCTTCCTGCCAAACGGCGACCTGCTGCTGCTGGAGCGCCGCTTCCGGCTTTCCGACGGCGTCGGCATGCGCATTCGGCGGATCGATGGCACGAAGATCCGTCCCGGCGCGGTGGTCGATGGCGAGGTGCTGATCGACGTCGACCTCAGCCACCAGATCGACAATATGGAGGGGCTCGACGTGGTGGTTATGGCGCCGGACGACATCCGCCTCATCGTCGTCTCCGACGACAACCACTCGATTCTCCAGCGCAACCTCATGCTGGAATTCCGCCTGCTCCAAGGGCAATGAAGCGTCACGCCAGCTGGGTTTTTAACCGGCTCTCGCCTTGCCACACGTCCTTGATACCAGTCAAAACCACCGATGCCCCTTAATAACGGTGGTCGTTCTGTAATCACGTCGCTCTTGACGTCATGGTCTTAGGAAGGAAAATCAGCAAACGAATCGATCGATATGCTGATCGATCCCGTCCTGTCTCCGCTGTAATTGCACCGGAATATCTGTGCGTACTTTATTAAGGAAGTTACATGAACAGATCTACAATCATTGCCACGCTCGTTGCTCTGGCCGCCTTGCCCGCATTTGCGCAGGACGTAAACCCGCTGGAGGGATTGTGGTCCGGCAAGGGTGAAGGCGATCTGACGGTCGATCTCAAGCATGTGCAAGACGATATCTACAAGATCTCCATCGAAACGGTGGTTCCCATGCAGGAGGATGGACTTCCAGGCTGCGGCGGCGGCATTGAGGGTGAAGTGAAGCTCGATAGTGCCGGGGGAAACTTCTTCGTCGAGAATGAAGCCTATGATCCGAGCGCGGAACAATCGGGGGTCAATGCACGCTATTGTGAAGTCGGTCTGGTCTTTTCAAGAGACGGCAAGCTGTTGATCGAAGAGCGCAGCGGTTGCCTCAGCTATCATGGCGCCGCATGTGGATTCACCGGTGAGCTCGTCCACGACGCGGCAGGGCTCTAGCCCTTCTTTTCTCAAGCCGTCTTTTCGACGCCCGGCATCGGCTTCAGCTTGCTCATCAGCGCGCCGTAGGGCAGCAGCATGACGATGCCGACCAGCACCTTCACAGTGAAGTCGCCGAGCGCCCAGGAGATCCAGCGCGGCGCGTCCGTGGTCAGCACGCCGAGCACCGGCGCCCATTCGATCGCGAAGGCATCGTTCGGGCCGAAGATGGAAAAGACCGGCGCGAAAGCGAAGGAGAAGAAGATCACCGTATCGAGCACCGAACCGATCACCGAGGCGAGCAGCGGCGCGCGCCACCAGGCCTGCCGGCGCAGCTGGTTGAACACGGAGATGTCGAGGAGTTGTCCCAGCAGGAAGGCCGAGCCGGACGCAATGGCGATGCGCGGCGAGGCGACGGCGAAGGAAAACACCACGGCGACCAGAAAGCCGGCCGCGACGACGCGGCGCGCAACGCGCGGGCCGAACTGGCGGTTCGTGAGGTCTGTGATGAGGAAGGCGACCGGATAGGTAAAGGCGCCATAGGTCAGGAGGTCGCCGAGAGCGATGCCGAACAGTTCACCGGAAAGCGGGTACTGCACCAGCACGTTGGAGGCGACGACGACGACCGTCATCAGAAGGACATAGATAAGGGTAATGCGGTTCGCTAGCATTTTTTTATCCTGGGTGATGCCACCAGTTGGAGGACTGACAATTTAACGCAACGCAAAGCATTGAGGCCTGCCCGGAACCGGTCAAGCCTCAATCAAAGCATCGCAACGCAAAGCCTGAAAGATCAGGCAGCGACAGCAGCGGCTGCGGTCTTCTTGGCGATCTGGCGGCGCAGCAGACGAGCGCGCATCGACAGTTCGTTCTCGTCAGCCTTCAGCAGGAAGGCATCGAGGCCACCGCGGTGCTCGACGGAGCGGAGCGCTGCAGCGGAAACGCGAAGACGGTAACGCTGGCCGAGGGCGTCGGAAATCAGCGTGACACTGCACAGGTTCGGCAGGAACTTGCGCTTCGTCTTGTTGTTTGCGTGGCTCACATTGTTGCCCGACTGGACGCCCTTGCCGGTCAATTCGCAACTACGGGACATGGTACACCTATTTTTCTTGGTTCAGGACAATACGTTTCCGGCACCGAAACCGGCCGCAGTCCGTCTGGCCTTTTTGGAAAGTTGCGGTTCTATAGTCACACGGAGCGGAGCCGTCAAGCCAAACCTGCCGTTCAGCTTGAATTCAGTTGCCAAAGCTCATGATTTGCAGGCAATAGCAAGCCGATCGGGATTTTTTGACCGGCGCAGAATCGCCGCAATGGCGGGTTAGGCGGAGCGTCTCAATGGAGAGCGTAAGGATGAACGGGCGGGGTTGGATTGCTGGCGCACTGATGTCGCTTGCCCTTGCGGGCAGCGCGACACCGTTGTCGTCGGCTGAAATCGAGCACCGCACGGACTACAGCATCCGGCTTTCCGGCCTGCCGGTCGCCACCGCCACCTTCCGCTCGGCCTTCCAGGGCAACCGCTACACGATCTCCGGCAGCCTGCAATCGGCCGGCCTCGCCGATATCTTTTCGAGCACAAAGGGCACGACCTCGGTCTCCGGCACGGTCAGCCGCGACAAGCTGCGCGCCACCAACTATTCCGTGACCTACAAGAGCGGCAAGCGCAGCCGTGCCATCGACGTCACCTTCCGCAACGGCAACGTCATCACCGCAAACATGACGCCGCCGCGCCGCAAGCCGAAGAACTGGGTGCCGGTCTCCAGCGCCGACATGCGCGCCGTGCTGGACCCGATCTCCGGCCTGATCATCCCTTCCGACGACGGCAAGGTCTGCCCGAAGACGCTGCCGATCTTCGACGGCGAATCCCGGATGGACCTGAAGCTCACCTCCAAGGGCACAAAGCCCTATTCCACCAAGGGTTTCGAGGGCGATGTCGTGGTCTGCGGCATCCGCTTCATCCCCAAGTCCGGCTACAAGAAGGGCCGTGACGACGTGGAATACCTGCGCAAGCTGAAGACGATGGAAATCTGGTTTGCCAAGGCCGAGGGGGCGAATGTATATGCTCCGGTCTATGTGCAGATTCCGACCAAGCTCGGCCCTGTCACCGTCTCGGCCACGCGCTTCGGCGGCTGACGCGGCGCCCCGTCGGAAAACCGGCGGGAGTGATCGGCCTTGAAGACGCGTGCAACCCTCATCGGCTTTTCGGCGATCCTCATGTGGGCGCTGCTGGCGCTCTTCACCGCCGCCTCGGGCAAGATGCCGCCCTTCCAGCTTTCCGCCATCTGCTTCCTGATCGGCAGCCTGCCCGGCCTCGTCGTGCTCGCCGCAAGGCCGCAGCGCATCAGACTGCTCCGGCAGCCGGCAAAGGTCTGGATCACCGGCATTCTGGGCCTGTTCGGCTACCACTTCCTCTATTTCACGGCGTTGCGCAACGCGCCGGCCGTCGAGGCCGGCCTCATCGCCTATCTCTGGCCGCTGCTGATCGTCGTCGGCTCGGCGCTCTTGCCGGGCGAAACGCTGAAGTGGAACCATGTCGTCGGCGCCGTGCTCGGCCTCGGCGGCACGGTCCTCATCGTCGGCCGCAACGGCTTTGCCTTCGACGAGGCCTATCTCGTCGGTTATGGCGCGGCCTTCCTCTGCGCTTTCACCTGGGCCGGTTATTCGCTGATCACCCGCCGCTTCGAGGCCGTCTCGACCGATGTGGTGACCGGCTTCTGCCTCGCCACCTCGCTGCTGTCGCTCCTCTGCCATGTGATGCTGGAAACCACCGTCTGGCCGCAAAGCAATTTCGAGTGGTTCGCCGTCGCCGGTCTCGGCCTGCTGCCGGTGGGGGCCGCCTTCTATGCCTGGGATTTCGGCGTCAAGAACGGCGACATCCAGATCCTCGGCGCCGCAAGCTATGCCGCGCCGCTGCTCTCCACCTTCATGCTGATCCTCACGGGGTTCGCCGAACCGTCCTGGCGCATCGGCCTCGCCTGCCTGCTGGTAACGGGCGGCGCGGTGCTCGCCGCCAAGGACATGATCCTGCGCAGGCGCGCGACGGCCCCGGTCTGAGCTCAGTCGCCAGGCACCCAGCCGGGCGGCGCCATCTCGAAAGACGAAAAGACGAAGCCGGGCGAGACCGTGCAGCCGACCAGCGTCCAGTCGCCGAGCGGCTCGGCCGCCTGCCACCAGTTTGCCGGAACGATGAGCTGCGGCCGCTCGCCCGCCGCTAAATCGGGTCCGAGCACCTGCACCTCGGCCGGGGCCTTGCCGTCGCTCAGCGACAGCGCCAGCGGCCCGCCCGCATAGTGGTGCCAAATCTCCACGGCATCCTTCACCCGGTGCCAGTGCGAGCGCTCGCCCTTTTCCAGCAGGTAGTAGATTGCCGTCGAGTGTCCGCGCTCGCCGCCATCGGCATCCCTGAAGGTCTGCACATACCAGCCGCCCTCCGGATGCCGCTCCATGCCGAGCCGGGCGATGATCTCTTCGGGCGCCATCAGAACCGATCCTTGCGCGCCCGGATCTCGGCAAAGACCTCGGCGTCGCTGGCCGTCTCAAGGCCAAGATGGCGACGGATCGCCGGGTCAGCGGCGCGCAGGAAGGGATTGGTCGCCTTTTCCAGCCCGATCGTCGTCGGCGCCGTGAAGGCGCCTTGCGCCCGCAGCGCCTCGATCTCGGCGACACGGCTGAGGAGCGCTGCATTCTCCGGATCGACGGTCTTTGCGAAGCGCGCATTGGACAGCGTGTATTCGTGGCCGAAATAGACGGTGGTCTCGTCCGGCAGGGCAGCGAGTTTTGTCAGCGAGTCCCACATCTGCGCCGGCGTGCCTTCGAAAAGCCTGCCGCAGCCGAGCGCAAAAAGCGTATCGGCGGCAAACAGCAGCTTTTCCTCCGGCAGGTAAAAGCAGATATGCCCCAGCGTATGGCCCGGCGTCAGGATGACCTCGACGCGGCGGCCGGCGAAGTCAAAGCTGTCGCCGCCATCTACCTTTTGATCGATGCCGGGAATGCGCGGCGCCTCGTGCGCCGGCCCGATGATCGTGACGCCGAAGCGCTCCTTCAGCGCCAGGTTGGCCTCGACATGGTCGTTGTGGTGATGGGTCGTGAAAATATGGCTGAGCGTCCAGCCGCGGCGCGACAGCGCATCGAGGATCGGCTGTTCCTCCGGCGCATCGATGCTCGCGGTCGCGCCCGTCGCCGGGTCATGCAGCAGCACGCCGAAATTATCGCTGCGGCAGGGAAAGAGGTCGAGTTCGAGCGAAGCCATGGCGCAATCCTCATCTATCGGTCGGGCGGTCGGCGGGAATGTAAGGCAATCGGCCTTGAAGTCCACCGGCCTATCGCTCACATTCAAGCCATGCATGCCGATATCGTCGACCTCCGCGAATTCTACCACTCGTCGCTTGGCCGCCTGGCCGATCATTCGATCGCCATGGCGCTCGCCTCGCTCTGGGCGCGGCTGCCGGACGAGCGGCTGGTGGGGCTCGGTTATGCCGTGCCCTATCTCGAACGCTTCCGCGCCGATACCGAGCGCACCTTCGCCTTCATGCCGGCCGGCCAGGGCGCGGTGAACTGGCCGCCGAGCGAACTTTCCTCCACGGCGCTGGTTTTCGATGAGGAGCTGCCGCTGCCGGACGCTGCCGTCGATCGCATCCTGATGGTGCATTCGCTGGAATTCGCGGAAAACCCGCGCGAGACCATGAAAGAGCTCTGGCGCGTGCTGGCGCCAGGCGGGCGGCTCGTCATCGTCGTGCCGAACCGCCGCGGTGTCTGGGCGCGCATGGAGCACACGCCCTTCGGCTCCGGCCGGCCCTATTCGCGCGGCCAGCTCACGGCGCTGCTGCGCGAGACCAATTTCACGCCCGGCGCCAGCGCCGAAGCACTGTTCTTCCCGCCCTCGAAACTGCGCAGCGTGCAGAAACTGCGCGGCGCCTTCGAGCGGCTGGGGCGCATGCTCTGGCCAATGTTTTCCGGCGTCATCATCGTGGAGGCGCAGAAACGGCTGTATCAGGGCCTGCCGGTCGCCGCCCGCGCCTCGCGCCGCGTCTTCGTGCCGGTGCTGGCGCCGCAGGGCGTGCCGACGACGCGCGAGCGCGCGCCGCGCTGATCCCCTCGACAAATGTTGAGCCGCCCGTTAATCCGGGCCGGAGCGGCAAAGAAGGGCGGCGGACATGACGGACGGACATTTCGACAAGATCACGCTGATCGGCATCGGCCTCATCGGCTCCTCCATCGCCCGGGCTGTGAAGGCCAAGGGGCTGGCAAAGACCGTCACCATTTCCAGCCGCAGCCAAGAGACGCTCGACCGCGCCCGTGAGCTGGACCTCGGCACCGACTATGTGCACGACGCCGGCCAGGCCGTCGAAGGCGCCGACCTGATCGTCGTCTCGGTGCCTGTCGGCGCCTCGGGCAAGGTGGCGGAGGAGATCGCCCCCCACCTGAAGCCCGGCGCCATCGTCACCGACGTCGGCTCCACCAAGGCCTCGGTGGTGGCACAGATGCTGCCGCATATTCCGAAGAACGTGCACTTCATCCCCGGCCACCCGCTCGCCGGCACCGAACATTCCGGCCCCGACGCCGGCTTCGCCGAATTGTTCCAGGGCCGCTGGTGCATCCTGACGCCGGTGCACGGTACGGACAAGGACGCCAAGCGCAAGCTCGCCGCGTTCTGGGAGGCGCTCGGCTCGAAGGTCGACGAGATGGACACGGAGCACCACGACAAGGTGCTCGCCATCGTCTCGCACCTGCCGCACATCATCGCCTACAACATCGTCGGCACGGCCGATGACCTGGAGACGGTGACGGAATCGGAAGTCATCAAATATTCGGCCTCCGGTTTCCGCGACTTCACGCGTCTGGCGGCCTCGGACCCGACCATGTGGCGCGACGTCTGCCTGCACAACAAGGACGCGATCCTCGAAATGCTGTCGCGCTTTTCCGAGGACCTCGCCTATCTCCAGCGCGCAATCCGCTGGGGCGACGGCGAAAAACTCTTCGACCTCTTCACCCGCACCCGCGCCATCCGCCGTTCGATCATCGATGCCGGCCAGGATACCGCCGCGCCGAACTTCGGCCGTCCGGTCGCGGATAAGAAAGGTTAGAACGGCGGGATGAAGGCGATCGGGAAGAGGCCGAGATAGACGGTCCCGTCCTGGACGTTGAGTTTCACCACCGCCCGGTCGCCACCCTTCGACAGGCCCTCGATGACCTGCGCCACCTGCGCCGCCGTCTCGGCAATCTCCGGAAACGCCGCGGAAATCCGGTCACGCCAGACCGTGATGCCGGCAATGTCGAGATCGAGCGTGCCGGAAAGATAACCGTCGTCGCCCACCTTGAGCGGGCCGGAGAGTGCCGCGACCTTGCCATCGCCGAGGTCGAGTGACAGGCGGCGCAGCTCCACGCTTGCGCCGAGCGGCACGTCGGCCGGCGGGCCTTCGGTGGAAATCCATTTCGCCGCATCGGCAACCGTCATGTCGACCGTGACGTCGAGTGGCGGCAGCACGCGGTCGCCGAGATCGAGCGACAGCGCATCGAAGGAGGCGGCAACGTCGAGCGCTTCGCCGGACTGGCGGATATGCTTTTCGCCATGCGCGGCGGCAACGCCGATCGAGACGGCTTCCGACGGCACATTAAGCCGGCCCTTCAGCCCGTCATAGACGACGGAAGCGCGGTCGAGCCCGTTCGTCCAGGCGACGGCGCTGGCGCGCAGCAGGTCCCAATCGGCATCGAAGACGAGATCCGGCGTGACGCGCACCTGCGCCGGCCCGTCGAGCTCGACGACGGCATGGCCCGGACGATAGACCTGGGCGGCCGAGCGCAGCGCGCCGAACGTCGCCGACAGGCCCGTCGGGCGATCGTCGATGCCGACCGTGTCGCAGAACAGGCCGATGCGGAAGGGAAAGCCACGGACGGAAAGATTGCTGCAGGAAACGGAATGCAGGCCGGCGGCCGACGCTGAGAGCTGTTGCGTCAGCGTGTCCTTCAGCCAGCTTGCGGCATAGAACCATCCGCCCGTATAGAGCGCAACGACGAGAACGACGGCAATGGCGAGCCGAACGAGTTTGCGCGAGACGCCGGACGTGCCGGCGTGGCTTGACGATGCCATGTTGTTCTCCAATGGTGGCGATGCGATTTGCCCGCAAAGGCGTCAAAGCCGGCAATTGCGGCGGCTTTTAGAGAAACGGCAGAAGTGACGGTGGATATGAACGAATTCTGGGTCTTTGGCTATGGATCGCTGATGTGGAACCCGGGCTTCGAATTCGAGGAGCGGCAGCCGGCCCATCTTTTCGGCTTCCGCCGGTCGCTCTGCGTGCGCTCCTGGGTGCACCGCGGCACGGAGGAGAAGCCCGGCCTGGTTCTCGGCCTCGATTACGGCGGCTCCTGCCGCGGCGTCGCCTTCCGCATCGCGCCCGAAAACCGCGATGCCGTCGTCGATTACCTGCGCGAGCGCGAACTGGTGACCCATGTCTACAAGGAGCGCACGCTCTCGGCGATGCTCGGCGGCGGCCGCCGCGTCACGACACTCGCCTACATCATCGACCGCGCCCACCAGCAATATGCCGGCTCGCTCTCCGTCGACGAGGCGGCCTCGACCGTGAGTGCGGCGGTCGGAAAATCCGGCCGCAACATCGACTATGTGCGCAACACGCTGGCGCATCTGCGCGAAATGGGCATCCGCGACCATTGGCTGGAAGATGTCGGCCGAGCCGCGGACGATCTCCACGCCCGCCTGCCGGTCTGATCAGGCCGCCGCATGCGCCTTCAGTTCCGCTAGCCGCTGCTCGGCGGTCGGCGGCAGGGGGAGGTTCGGGTTTGCCGCCGCCGTCTCGATCAGCAGGCGGTCGCTCGCCGTTTCCATGACGTCGATGAGATGGGCGAGGAAGGCATCCGGATCCATGCCCGGCGCGATCGGCGGCAGGATGCGCACCTTGAAGCGGCCAGGATAGCGCATGGCCTTCCGCCGCGGCCAGAACAGGCCCGGATGCATGACGACCGGCACGACCGGCACCTGGAGGTCACGATAGAGCCGGGCGATGCCGTATTTGTATTCCGGTGGCGCACCCGGCGGACGGCGCGTGCCTTCCGGATAGATGATGAGCTGCCGGCCGGAATTCATCTCGGCCTTGGTGCGTTCCATCACGGCGGCCATGACCTTGCCGCGCGCGCTGCGATCGACCGGCACCATGCGCTGCTTCTTCAGATACCAGCCGAACAGCGGGATCCAGGTCAGCTCGCGCTTGAGGATATAGAAGGGATCGTCGAGCCAGGGCAGCAGCGCATAGGCATCCCAGAACGACTGGTGTTTCGGCGCGAAAATGTACCCACCCGTCGGGATGTTCTCCAGGCCCTCGATCTCGAAGGTCGTGCCGACGATCTTGTCGAAGAGCCAGTGATTGCTCCTCGCCCAGTTCTTGGCGATGCCATAGGCCTTCTTGCGCGGCAGCAGGAAATAGGCCGGCGTCATGACGATCATCTGCACGATGAGGTTGATGTAGAAGGCGGTGTTGAAAAGCACGGAACGAAGGACGATCATCGGGCAGCCTGTGAGGGGGACGCGTCCTTTCGCCCTACACGATATTGCCGGGCGGGGAAACTCCCGTCGCTGCGATCTCAGTGCGCCGAAAGGCCCGCCACGTCGCCGCGAAGACCGGACCAACTGCGCGCGCCCGCCAAGGCCCGGATCTGCGCGGCGCTGTATTTCAGATATTCCGACAGCATGGCCTTCACGACGCCGGGTTCGCGCAGCCAGTTACCGTTCTTCAGGTCGGAATTGACCACCGGATAGGCGATGAATTCTGTCTGCGGATCGGCGACCCTCAGCTCCAGCAGGCTGCGCGGCATGTGGTAATTGTTGGTAACGACGAGCACCCGGCGGAACTGGTGATCGCTGATCCAGCGCGCCGTCTCGTTGGCATTGCCGATCGTGTCCACCGCCTCGTAGCCCATGTCGACGCAGCATTCGAAGAGCGCGGACGAGCTCTGCGTGAGCTTGCGGATCTGGTTGCCGCTCGTCGTGGGGTTCACGCCGGAAATCAGCAGCCTTTGGCCGGCACCCTGCTTGAGCAGGCCGATTGCGCGGTCGATGCGCTGGTAACCGCCGGTCAAGACCACGATGGCGTCGGCCTTCGGGTCGCGCGGCGCTTCGAGGGCCGCGACCGTCTCGGCGAAATAGAGGAAGCCGCCGATGCCGGCGACGGCGGCGATCAGGATCAGCGCCAGGACGACGCGCACGACGAGCCGGGCTGGGCGCATGCGTCGGCGCCGCCCCTCCCCGTCAGACCGGATGCCCTGCGGCAGTCCCGGTTTTGCCCGTTCCAGCGCGTTCATGATTCCGTCCATAGACCCGGATTGCGGCAAGCGATAGTCCGCTTCGCGGCGATGGTTCGTCTCATCTCGGTCATTGGTCGGGCAGCTGGTCGGTTCGCGACGGGTCGGAGCGGATGAGGTCGATTTCGTGGATCGTGCGCATCACCGTGAAGCGGGCCGTCAGCGTCGTCAGCACCGCGATGACGACGATGGTCGCGGCAATGCCGAGATAGCCGGTGAACCCCATGGAAAATGTGCCGAACAGCGCGGTGGCCTGGTCGCTCTGGGGGGTGGCGATCGAGCGCCCCTGCCAGAAGCTGGCGACCGCGAAAAACAGGGCCGCGAGAAAACCGCCGGCAACCGAGCCCTTGAGGCTGATCTTCAAAAAATGTTTCTGGAATTCGGAGGCGACGAAGCCGGCCTCCGCGCCGACGAAATGCAGCACCTCGACGATATGCCGGTTGCCCGAAAGCGCGCCGCGCGTGGCGAAGACGACGGTCAGCACCATGGCGGAAAAGACCAGCACCAGCACGCCCGTGCCGATGAAGGCGGTGGTGCGCGCCATGGCGACGAGGCGATCCACCCAGGTGCGGTGGTCGTCGAGAAACGCCGTCGGGACCTTTTCCGCCAGTGCCACCCGCATTGCCGCGAAATCCGGCGGGCTTTGCTCGTCGATAGTGACGATGACGAGACGGGGCACCGGCAGCTCGTCGATGTTGAGGCCCTCGCCGAGCCAGGGTTCGAGCAGGCGCGCCGTCGCCGCCTTGTCGACGATGGTGCCGTCACGGGTGCCGGAGAAGGTGAGCGCGAGGTCGCGCACGTCCTTCAGCGCCTGCTCCATGTCGAGCGCATCGTCCGGCTTGATCTGGATGGTGACCTCGCGGGAGATCTGGCTCTGCCAGCTCGCGGCCGTGGCGCGCACCATGTTGACCGCGCCGAAGGTGAGGCAGGCGAGGAAGGCCATGATGGCGATGACCAGCATCAGTGCGTTGCCGGAGACGTTCGACGGCGGCACGATGGGTGCGGTCGGGCGCACGCGCATTTCCAGCCGGCGGGCGGGCCGGGCGTCCTGGGCGGTTTCCTGGGGAGCGTCAGTCATAGATGTCGAGCCGTCCCTGCGAGAGGATCATGCGCCGCGCCTCGTCCACCTGGTCCATCAGCGACAGATCATGCGTGGCGATCACCACGGCCGTGCCGAGCCGGTTCAATTCCAGGAAGAGGCTCAGGAGCCTGCGCGCCATCGGCGGATCGACATTGCCGGTCGGCTCGTCGGCAAGCAGCAGCTCGGGCCGGTCGATGAGCGCGCGCGCGATGGCCGCGCGCTGCTTTTCCCCGCCGGACAGGACCGCGGGCAGCACATTGATTCGCTCGCCGAGCCCGACCCATTTCAGGAGTTCCAGCACATCGGCGCGATAGCTCGATTCCTCCTTGCCGCGCACGCGCAGCGGCAGCGCGACATTCTCATAGGTCGTCAGGTGATCGAGCAGGCGAAAATCCTGGAAGACGATGCCGATGCGCCGGCGCAGCATCGGCAGCTCGTCGCGCGGGATCGTCGAAATCTCACGGTCGAAGGTGCGGATGATGCCGCGCGTCGGCTGGAGCGACAGGAATAGCAGGCGCAAAAGCGTCGTCTTGCCGGCGCCGGACGGCCCTGTCAGGAACTGGAAGGACCGGCGCGGAATATCGAAGGTCAGGTCGCGGAGGATCTCCGGCCCCATCCCGTAGCGCAGTCCGACATTCTCGAAATGAATCAATGGCCAATCCGGTTCTAGAAGCGGTTACCTGAACCGCGATTCGCTATCGTAGCGCAGGTCGCACAGGAAAGCGGCTCTTTCACGGTCGGGTTTCCGAAGCATTAACCAGTATGGTTTACGTTTCGTAAGGATTTCATTCAATGCCCGACTTTTCGCCCCTGACTTTGCGCGGAAAGCCGGCCAAGCGGGAGGTCGCGATGAACGCCTTCAGAGCGAGACAACAGGCAAAAGGCCGGATCGATCTCCTGCCGCCCGAACCGAAGACGCCTGCCAAGAAGCCGCGGTCCCAGGCGCGCTGCGAAGTGATCGACGTCGATTTCGTCGTCATCCGGAACGGCCCGGCGCGCACCTCCAACGACAACCACCGCCCGATTCGCCCTGTACCGCTGCGCCCTGCCTCACGCCACCTGCTGGTGCGCGCCGGCGCGGCAGGCGCCCGGCTCTGCGAGGCCGGCCTGCAGCTTCTCTCCGGCCGCGCCTTTGCCGGCCTCGTCACCGCGAGCTTCATCTTCGTCTTCGCCTATGCCGGCGGCCTTTCGGCGCTGAAGGCGGCCCTTCCGACAGGCGAGCCCGGCGCGGCGCTTCGCGTGGCCGACGTCACGGCGACGGTCGATGACCAGAACGGCATGAAGGTGCTGTCCGTCTATGGCCGCGTCGAGAATGTCGGCGATGGCGTGGAGGCTGCCCCGCCGGTGGACATCCTCGTCGGTGGTGCGGGTGAAACACCGCGCCGCGTCGTCCTTGACGGCAACACGATCGGGGCCGGCGGCAGCGAAAACTTCGCGCTGCGCATTCCGCACGGTGGCGGAAAAGTGCCGAAAGTCACGGTTTCCCTGGTGCCCGAGGGTGCACCGGTCAACTGACTGTGCTAATCGGCTCCTTTGACGCCACCCAGGGAGCCCCCTCGCGATGCATATTGTCCGCGGAAAAAAGATCGAAACGCTCTATGACGCCGGGCAGATCGCCAAGCGCAACGAAGAGCTTGCGGTCCAGATCGCCGGCGGCCCGACGAAGGACCTTCTCGTCATCGCCGTTCTCAAGGGCTCGTTCATCTTCGCCGCCGACCTGACCCGCGCGCTGCATGCGGCAGGCCTTGCGCCGGAAGTCGAGTTCATCACACTGTCGAGCTATGGCACCGGCACCGTCTCGCAGGGCGTGAAGGTGGTGAAGGACATCGATTCGGACGTCACCGGCCGCGATATCCTGCTGATCGACGACATCCTCGAATCCGGCCGCACGCTGACCTTCGCCAAGGAACTGATGTACGAGCGCGGCGCGCGCAACGTCACCATCGCCGTGCTGCTCGACAAGCGCGAGAAGCGCAAGACCGACCTGGAGGCCGACTATGTCGGTTTCGAATGCCCGGATTATTTCGTCGTCGGCTACGGCATGGACGTGGCCTACGCCTTCCGCGAACTGCCCTTCGTCGGCATCGTCACGGGCGACGCCGACGCCTAACTGCAAATTCCGCCAGCCGCCGTTTACCGATCGACAAGGAAAGTCTGGTCTTTTCATTGCCGAACGGACCGAACAGGGGAACCGATGGCGAAGATTCTGATCACCGAAGACGAGGATTCGCTGCGCGTCTTCGTCGCGCGCGCCTTGCGGCTGGACGGCCATGAGACCGTCGAGGCGCCGGATGGCGCCGCCGGGCTCGACGCCCTGACGGCCGGCGGCTTCGACCTGCTGCTCTCCGACATCCGCATGCCCGTGATGGACGGCATCGAGCTCGCCCACAAGGCCGCCGCCGCCCACCCGGCGCTGAAAATCCTGCTGATGACGGGTTATGCCGAACAGCGCGAACGCGCCGACGACCTCGCGTCGAAGATCGTCGACGTGGTGAGCAAGCCCTTCAGCCTGCCGGATATCCGCCGCGCTGTCGCACAGGCTTTGGCAGCCTAATCACCGAATCCCGAGCAGCCGCTCCAGATAATCCCGCTCGAAGCCGGGCGCCGCACCGGTGCCGAGCCGGCGGCGGATCTCGTCGAGGATTTCACGCGCGCGCTGGATGTCGATCTCTTCCGGGATCTTCGTCGGGCCGCCGAAATCGGGGCCTTGCCCGTTGACAGGGCGCTCGCGGCCGAGCGGATCGCGCCCGTTGCGGCCGGCCTGCGGAATGCCTTCGCCGGGTCCCTGACCCTGGCCCTGCCCCATGGCCTGCATCTGGCTCATCATGTTCTGTGCGCCCTGGCGCAGCGCCTCCAGCGCCCGGCCCTGGCTGCCGACGGCCGATTCGCCCTGGCCTTCGCCAAGTGCCTCCGATGCACCCTTCATCTCACGGCCCGCCTGGCCAAAGCCCTCGCCTGGCTCCATGCCCATGCCCTTCAGCGCTTCCTGCACCTCGCCGAGCTGTTTGCCCAGCGCATCCTGCTGCTCCTGAAGCTTCTTCAGCGCCTCGCGAAGCTGTTCGGCCGTCATCTGGTCGGTCGGCTGCTGGCCGGCGCCGTTGTCGCCCTGCTGTTGTTGCTGCTGCTCGCCTTCCTCGCCCGGCATCGGGTCGCCGCGCTGCTGGCGGTCGCGCAAGGCCTGGTCAAGCTGGAAGGTCTGCTCCATCAGCTGCTGCTGTTTCTGCATCAGCTCGCCGAGCTTATCCATCTGCTGGCGCATGGCATCGTTCTGCTGGCCCTGCTGCCCCTGTTGCGGGCGGCCGGCCTGCAGGTTGTTCATCATGCGCTGGAGCTCGGACAGCATCTGCTGCGCCTGGTCACGCGCGCCGGAACGGGCCAGATTCTCGATCTGGTCCATCATGCGCTGCAAGTCCTGCTGGCGCAGGATCTGGCCCTGCTGCTGGGCATTCTGCTGCATCTGGCCGTTCTTGGCGGCCTGGCGGGCAAGCTCCTGCATATAGGCTTCCATCGCCTCGCGCAGTTCCTTCATCAGCGCGGCGATCTCCTCGTCGGGGGCATTGCGCTCCAGCGCCTCGGACAAGGCCTTCTGCGCCTCGCGCAGGCGCCGGTCGGCGAGCGAAAGATTGCCGTCCTCGATGCCGAGCGCGATCTCCCAGAGATAATCCGCCGTCTCGCGCATCTGGTCGTCCGTGCGTGAAAGTTTCATGCGCGCGGCGGCCGATTGCAGCAGCAGGTAATGCGTGAGGTTCGGAATCGTCTCTTCCGGCCGCATGGTCAGCGCCTCGTTGAGCGCGATCGCATAGAGCAACTGGTTGGCATCGAGCGCAAAGACCTGCCGCTGTTCGGCGACGGCGGCGGCGAGCGGCTCGAAGAAATTCTTTGCCGGCAGCACCATCTCGACCGGCTGGCTGCGCCCCTCCTGCCCCGCCGCATCCTTGGCGACGAGCGTGATCTTCACACGCTTGCCGGAAAGCGGATGTTCGGAGAGGTTGCGGCTCGTCGTGCCCTTGGCATCGCGCGCGCTGCGACGCGGCAGGTCGAGCCGATATTCCGGCAGCGGATAGAGCGGCCGGGCATCCTTCTGCGCCTCGACAGGCACGATCTCCGCATGGGCTTCCTGAAGGCCATAATCATCCTTGGCGATGAAGCTGATCTCCAGCGCCGCGGCCACGGTCTGTTTCGGAATGCCGTCGAAGGCGATTTCCGGCACGCGGTCCGGAATGACCGTGAAGGCCCAGGTCCGGCCATCGACCGAAAGCGTGCCGTCCTTCAGGATCTTGTAATGCAGGGTCTTGGCGCCGTTGGCGACCGCGACCGGCACCTTCGCCTCGGTCTTCGCGCCTTCCGCCTTCTCGTCCTTCGGCTTTTCTTCCTCGATGGCGGTGGCAGCGGTCTCGCCGGCCACCTGGTAGCTCACCTGCTCGTCGCCGCTGCCGCCCGTGACACGCACGGTCAGCTCGCTGAACTGGGGAATGCGGATCTCGCCCTTCGCCGCCTCGCTCGGCTGGCCCTGTCCGTTGCCGGTGAGGAAGACGGGCGCGCGCGACGTATGCGCCGGCGGCGTCACCCAGGCATCGATGCGCACATCGGGCGCGGATTCGCTGGGCGCGCGCAGCGAAACGATGTCCGCGAGCAGGCCGCCGCGGTTGGAATAGGAGAAGGCAAAGGCGATGGCGAGGAGGAGCACCGGCACGGCGCGCAGCGCGTGGCGGTCATGGCGGGCGATATCCGGCTCCGGAGCGCCGGTGCGCAGCGTGCCGATCAGACGCGCCATGCGGGCCTGGTGCTCGCGCCAGAGCGCCTGCGCAAAGGCATCGCCACCCGCCGGCCTGTCGTCCTGCACGCGGATCGCCTGGTGGGCGAGCGCGTTGCGCGTCTCCAGCATGCGATCGGCATTATCGACGGACGGCCAGACGATGCCGCGCAGGCGGAAAAGCAACCAGACAAGGCCGAGCGCGAAAATGGCGAGCGTCGCGATATGGAGCCAGGCCGGCACATGGCGGAAATAACCGAACCACGTCAGCGCCAGAAAGCCGGCGACGAGCAGCAGGATCGGCAGCACGCGCGGGGCGAGTGCTTCCAGGTAGAGGATGGTCCGGGCGGCAAGGCGTTTGCCCGCAAGCCGACGGGCCAGCGGATTGCCGCTCGCCGCCGTCTCGCGCTGCCGTTCCGTGTCAATCGCCATCGGTCGCCGCTCTCCGCTGCAGGTTGTCACGGCTAAAAGATAACATGCTTTGTGGCGAAGACGAGGGCACGCGCAAAAACGTGATCACGTTCCCGTGCGGGATTTCCTCAGGCGAGCCAGTTCGGCAGCGAGTCGAGCCCGATCAGGTCGTCATAGGAAAGCCGCGGGCGGACGACGTGGAACTCGGCCCCGTTGACCAGCACTTCCGGCACCAGCAGGCGGCTGTTGTAGGTGCCGGCCTGCACCGCGCCATAGGCGCCGGCCGAGCCGACGGCAATCAAATCGCCCGGCTTCGGCTGCACCATTTCGCGGTCCTGCGCCAGATAATCGCCCGTCTCGCAGACCGGGCCGACCACATCGGCGCGGATGCGCGGGGCGCTCGCGGCGGAAAGAACGACCGGCTGGATCTCATGCCAGGCCTCGTAGAGCGTCGGGCGAATGAGATCGTTCATCGCCGCATCGACGATGACGAAGGTCTTCTCGCCGCCATCCTTCACGTAGATGACCTCGGTGACCAGAATGCCGGCATTGCCGACGATCAGGCGCCCGGGTTCCGTGACGATCTTGCAGTTGAGGCCCTTGAGCTGGTTCTTGACGATCTCCGCATAGGCATCCGGCAGCGGCGGCGGGGCGTTGTCCGTCTTGTAGGGAATGCCGAGGCCACCGCCGACGTCGACATGATCGATGCTGTGGCCATCGGCGCGCAGCGTATCGACCAGTTCGCGCAGCAGCTTGAAGGCATCCTCGAAGGGTTGCAGCTCGGTGATCTGGCTGCCGATATGCATGTCGATGCCGGTCACCTGGATGCCGGGCAGGCTCGCCGCGTGGCGATAGACGGCACGCGCGCGCTCCCAGGAAATGCCGAACTTGTTTTCCTTCTTGCCGGTCGAAATCTTGGCGTGGGTGCGCGCATCGACATCCGGATTGATGCGGAAGGAGACGTGGGCGACCTTGCCGGCCTTCACGGCGCGGGCATTGAGGATTTCGAGTTCCGGCTCGGATTCGACGTTGAAGCAGTAGATGCCCACCTCAAGCGCCAGATCCATCTCGCGCGGCGTCTTGCCGACGCCGGAGAACATGATGCGGGACGCCGGAACGCCCGCGGCAAGCGCCCGGCGCAGTTCGCCTTCCGACACCACATCGATGCCGGCGCCGAGCTTAGCGAGCGTCTTCAGCACCGCCTGGTTGGAGTTCGCCTTCATGGCGTAGCACACCATGGCGTCGACGCCATCGAAGGCCTTGGAGAAGACCTTGTAGTGGCGCTCCAGCGTGGCCGTCGAATAGACGTAGAAGGGTGTGCCGACCGCCTTGGCGATGTCCGGAACGGGCACGTCCTCCGCATAGAGGATGCCGTCGCGATGCTCGAAATGGTTCACGGGTCTTGTCCGTTTAAAACAACTAGAGAAGGGGGTCGAGGATGAAGGGCTTGTCTTCGACCTGCTCGACCTTCTTGCCGTCGATGGTCTTCACGACCGGTTTTGCGCCGCCCGGCAGGTCGAGATCGCCCTTGCGGCCGCAGGCGGTGAGGACCGCTGCGGAAAGGCAGAGCACGAGCGTGAGCCTGCCGATATCGATGCGTGTCATGAGGCGTTCCCTGGAATTGCCGGTGATCGGGTGGGCACCATCCTTAGCGAATTCGCCAAGTCTTGTGCACCCTGATTCTGCTGATGAGTCCTGCAAGCAACCTGATCAGTTCCGCTGCCGCCACCAGGCGATCTGCTTCCTGACTTCCGACGGTGCCGTGCCGCCAAAACTCTTGCGGCTGGCGACCGAGGCCTCGACCGTCAGCACGTTGAAAATGTCGGCAGTGATCGAGGCATGGATCGCCTGCAGATCCTCCAGCGACAGTTCCGCAAGGTCGCAGCCCTTGCTCTCGGCCAGCGCCACGGCGCGGCCCGTCACATGGTGGGCATCGCGGAAGGGCAATCCCGCCTCGCGCACCAGCCAGTCGGCAAGGTCCGTCGCGGTGGAGTAACCGGAGCCGGCTGCCGCCTTCATCTTGTCGGTGCGGATGGTCATGTCGCGCACCATGCCGGTCATCGCGGCAATGGCCAGCTCGATGCTTTCGGCGGCGTCGAAGACCTGTTCCTTGTCTTCCTGCATGTCCTTGGAATAGGCGAGCGGCAGGCCCTTCATGACGGTCAGAAGCGCAATCAGCGAGCCGTTGATGCGGCCGGTCTTGGCGCGCACCAGCTCGGCGGCGTCCGGGTTCTTCTTCTGCGGCATGATGGAGGAGCCGGTCGAAAACGCATCCGACAGGCGGATGAAGCCGAACTGCGGCGTCGACCAGATGACGATCTCTTCGGCCAGGCGCGACAGGTGGACCGCGGCGATCGCCGTGATCGACAGGAATTCCAGCGCGAAATCGCGGTCCGACACGGTGTCGATCGAGTTGCGCGTCGGCTCGCGGAAACCGAGCGCCTTCGCCGTCATATGGCGGTCGATGGCATAGCCGGTGCCGGCGAGCGCTGCGGCGCCGATCGGGCTCTCGTCGAGATGCTCGATGGCATGGCGCACGCGCTGGCGATCGCGACCGAACATTTCCACATAGGCCATGCAATGGTGGCCAAAGGTCACCGGCTGGGCCGTCTGGAGATGGGTGAAGCCGGGCATGACGGTTTCGGCATGTTCTTCCGCGCGGTCGAGGAAGGCGGCGATCAGGCCCGTCAGCGCCTTCTCGGTCTTTTCCAGCTCTTCCTTCACCCAGAGGCGGAAGTCGAGCGCCACCTGGTCGTTGCGCGAGCGGGCCGTGTGCAGGCGGCCGGCGGCCGGGCCGATCAGCGTCGCAAGCCGGGCTTCCACGTTCATGTGAATGTCTTCCAGCCGGCGCGAGAACTCGAACTGGCCGCTTTCGATCTCTGACAGGATCGTGTCGAGACCGTGAACGATCTTTTCCTTATCGTCCGCCGAAATGATGCCCTGATGGGCCAGCATTTCGGCATGCGCCTTTGAGCCGCGGATGTCCTGGGCGTAAAGCTTCTTGTCGAAGCCGATGGAGGCATTTATCTCCTCCATGATCGCATCCGGCCCGGAGGCGAAACGGCCGCCCCACATCTGGTTCGAGGATTTCGTCTCGGAAGTGCCGTCAGCCATGGGTGCCTGTCCTGGAGAATGAAATGACATTGAAGAAGACATTCGGCCTGCCCGCCACGAAGCTGATCGCCATCGCGGGACTGGCCGGACTTCTCGCCGGTGGTGCAGCGATATACGTGAAGGAAAGCCTGTCTGGCAATGGCGCGGGCACCGTCGCCTCCGCCGATCCCGCCGCCTGCGCCGCCGCCAGCGCCAAGGCCGAAGCGATCACGCCCTTCTCCAAGGGCCAGGTCGCCGCCATGCGCACGGTCGACGAACACCGCCCGCTGCCCGACCTGATCTTCGACGGCCCGGATGGCAAGAAGAAGACAATTGCCGACTTCGCCGGCAAAACCCTGCTCGTCAATCTCTGGGCGACCTGGTGCGTGCCCTGCCGCGAAGAAATGCCGGCGCTTAACGCGCTGGAAAAGGAGCTCGGCAGCGACAAGTTCGAGGTCGTGGCGATCAACATCGACACCGGCGACGACGAGAAGCCGAAAACCTTCCTCACGGAGACCGGCGTCAACGAGCTCGGCTATTACCGCGATGCCTCGATGGGCGTCTTCAACACGTTGAAGAAGGAAGGCCTCGCCTTCGGCCTGCCCGTGACGCTGCTGATGGACGAAAAGGGCTGCCTGATCTCCGCCATGAACGGCCCCGCCGCCTGGGATAGCGAAGACGCCAAGGCGCTGATCAACGCCGCGCTGGCGACGCCGAAGAGCTGAGGCGTCAGGCGGTCGCGTAGACGCGCGGCCGGCGGATATCGATGAAACCCTGCTCGCCCTTGCGATGGGGGAATTCCGGCGCCGTATCGAATTCGACCGGCTGGCCGCTGCCGGTCATCGCCAGCACGCGACGGGAATCTGGCCGGTCGATGACGCGCAGGATCCTTGCGGCAATGCCGTGCCCGTCCTCGCGCCAGGTGACATCCGCCGGGCGGAACAGGATCTGCCCGCCGCCATCCGCCACGCCGCCCGCCTCGAAGGCAATATCGTCGACATAGGCCTTGCCGCCGCGGATATCGGCATCGAGCCGGTTGGCATCGCCCAGGAAGTTCATCACGAAGGCATTGGCCGGCGTGCGGCAGACGGCCTCCGGCGTGCCCTCCTGCACGATCTTGCCCTTGTCGAGGATGACGACGCGGTCGGCGAGGTCGAGCGCCTCTTCCTGGTCGTGGGTGACGAAGATGGTGGTTATGCCGAGTTCGTCGTGGATTTTTCGAAGCCAGCGGCGGAGGTCCCGGCGCACATTGGCGTCGAGCGCGCCAAAAGGCTCGTCCAGCAGCAGCACACGCGGATCGACGGCGAGTGCGCGGGCCAGCGCCACGCGCTGGCGCTGGCCGCCGGAGATCTGCCCAGGGAAACGATCCTTCAGGCCGCCGAGCTGCACCAGGTCGAGCAGTTCCTTGACCCGTTCGGCGATGGCTTGCGGCGAACGTTTCACCTTGGAGACCTTCATGCCGAAGGCGATGTTTTCGCCGACCGTCATGTGCGGGAACAGCGCATAGTGCTGGAAGACGAAGCCGACACCGCGCTCGCGCACCGGAATGTCGGTGGCGTTCTCGTCGCCGAAATAAATCGCGCCGCCATCGGCATATTCGAGACCGGCGACAATGCGCAGGATGGTCGTCTTGCCGGAGCCGGAGGGACCGAGCAGCGCGACCAGCTCGCCGCTTTCGATATCGAGCGAGACGCCGTGCACGGCGCGGAAGGTCTCGAACGTCTTGACCACGTTGTCCAGGCGGATCTTCAAGGTTTTGTCTCCGGAATGATGCTGTCGGCGCCGGCGAGTGCCGTCGGACGCTGCACGCGGCCAGCACCCTGCCGCTCCAGCGCCACCTTGGCGATGAGCGTGACGATGGCGAGGCCGGCGAGGATGGATGCGGCGGCAAAGGAGCCGGCCGCGTTATAGTCGTGATAGAGCAGCTCGATATGCAGTGGCAGCGTGTTGGTCTGGCCGCGGATATTGCCCGAGACGACGGAGACCGCGCCGAACTCGCCCATGACGCGCGAATTGCACAGCACCACGCCGTAGAGCAGCGCCCATTTGATATTGGGCAGCGTCACGGAGATGAAGGTGCGCCAGCCGCTGGCGCCCAGCGACGTCGCCGCCTCTTCGAGATCGCGCCCCTGCGCCTGCATCAGCGGGATCAGCTCGCGCGCGACGAAGGGTGCCGTCACGAACATGCTGGCGAGCACGATACCCGGCAGCGCGAACAGAATCTTGATCTCCATCGATTGCAGCGCCGGACCGAAAAGGCCCTGCAAGCCATAGACGAAGAGATAGGAGACGCCTGCAACGATCGGCGAGACCGAGAAGGGCAGCTCGATGATCACGGTCAAGAGCCGCTTGCCGCGGAAATCGTGTTTGGTGATCGCCCAGGCCGCCGCCACGCCGAAGGCCGTGTTGATCGGCACGGCAATGAGCGCGGTGATGACGGTGAGCATGATGGCGTGGCGCGTATCCGGATCGGCGATCGATTCGCCGAAATAGACGATGCCCTTGGAAAAGGCTTCGACGGCGATGACGACAAGCGGGGCGACGATCATCAGCCCGACGAGCACGAGCACGATGCCGAGCAGCACGCCACGAAAGATCCTGTTGTCGCCGACGCGGGGCGGCTTGCCCTTCCTGTTATGCGCCATCGTCAGCCCCTCGCCGTGTAGCGCAGGGCGCGGGCCTGCATCACGTTGGTGATGGCGAGCATGACGAAGGCCGTCAGCAACATGACGGAGGCGATCGCGGCCGAGGCCGGATAGTCATATTCCTCCAGCCGGATGAAGGCGAGCAGCGCGGTGATCTCCGTCGAGAATGGCTGGTTGCCGGCGATGAAGATGATGGCGCCGAACTCGCCGAGGCTGCGCGCGAAGGAAAGCGACACGCCGGCGAGCAGCGCCGGCGTCAGCAGCGGCAGGATGACGCTGACGAAGATCGAGAGATCACTGGCGCCGAGCGTCTGCCCCGCCTCTTCCAGCGCCGGGTCGAGCTCTTCCAGCACCGGCTGCACCGTGCGCACGATGAAGGGGATGCTGGTAAAGCTCATCGCGACGATGATGCCGAGCGGCGTATAGGCGACCTTGATGCCGAGCAGCGACAGCGGCCCGCCGAACCAGCCGTTCGTGGCAAATAGCGTGGTGAGCGCGATGCCCGCGACCGCCGTCGGCAGCGCGAAGGGCAGATCCACCAGCGCATCGACGAGGCGACGGCCGGGAAAACGGTAGCGTACCAGCACCCAGGCGAGCGACAGGCCGAAAAACAGGTTGAACACCGTCGCGGCCAGCGCGCAGAGCACGGTCACTCGGTAGCTGGCAAAGGCGCGGTCGGACGAGATGATGCGCCAATAGTCTTCCGGCCCGAGGCTCGCCGCCTTGAAGACGAGCGCGGCCAGCGGCAGCACGACGATGATGGCCACATAAAAGAGGGTTATGCCGAGCGCGAGCGGCAAACCGGGCAGTACACGCCGTCTCACAACGTGCGTTCCTTTCTCATACCACAACCGGCGAGCCTGAGCCCGCCGGTTGCCGGAAAAACAATGGCTGTGGACGATCAGCGGCTGCCGTAGATCTTGTCCAGCGTGCCACCTTCAGCAAAATGCTCCTCGGAAATCTTCTTCCAGCCGCCGAAGACGTCGTCGACGTTCACGAGGCGGATTTCCGGGAACTGGTCCTTGAACTCGGCGGCGACCTTTTCGTCATGAACGCGGTGGCCGAATTCGGCGGCGATCTTCTGGCCTTCCGGCGAATAGAGGAAGTCGAGATAGGACTTGGCGAGATCACGGCTGCCCTTGGCGTCCGCCACCTTGTCGACGATCGCGACCGGGAATTCGGACAGCAGCGAGACCGAGGGAACGACGCTTTCGAACTTGTCCTGGCCATACTGCTTGGCAATGCCCTTGGTCTCGGCCTCGAAGGTCACGATCACGTCACCGATCTCACGCTCGACGAAGGTCGTCGTCGCCGCACGGCCGCCCGTGTCGAAGACCGGCACGTTGTCGAAGATCTTGGTGACGAATTCTTCGACCTTGGCCGGATCGTCCTTGAAGGCTTCCTTGGCGTAGGCGGTGGCGGCGAGATAGGTGTAGCGCGCGTTGCCCGAGGTCTTCGGGTTCGGGAAGATGACTTTCACGTCGTCACGGGCGAGGTCCGACCAGTCCTTGATGTTCTTCGGGTTGCCGGCGCGAACGAGGAACGACGGGAAGGAGTAGAAGGGCGAGGCATTGTTCGGGAATTTTGCCTGCCAGCCTTCCGCGACGAAACCGTTCTTCGCCAGGAAATCGATATCGGTCACCTGGTTGAAGGTCACGACGTCGGCTTCGAGGCCTTCGACGATGGCGCGCGCCTGCTTGGAGGTGCCGCCATGCGACTGGTCGATGGTGACGCCGGGATGCTCCTTGATGAAGGCTGCGTTCTCCGCCTCGAAGAGTTCGCGCGCCACGTCATAGGAAGCATTGAGGAGCTTGTCGGCGGCATGCGCGGAGAACGGCTCGGCGAGGCCGAGGAGAGCCACGCCGAGAAGGAGCAAACGTTTCATCTGGAAAACCCCGAATGTGAAATTGAATTCGGGCAGACAATAGCGACCGGCCGGTGGCGATCCGAGACATGGGCCTGTCGCCACCGGGGCGGCAGGCGAAACATTTTTCCCTGAAAGGCAGGCTTGGCGGAATCTCCGCCGCTCAGCGCGTCGGGATCGGAACCTCGCCGCGATAGTCGTAGAAACCGCGGCCGGACTTGCGGCCGAGCCAGCCGGCTTCGACATATTTCACGAGCAGCGGGCACGGGCGATATTTCGAGTCGGCGAGCCCGTCATGCAGCACCTGCATGATCGAAAGGCAGGTGTCGAGGCCGATGAAATCGGCCAGCTGCAGCGGCCCCATCGGGTGGTTGGCGCCAAGCCGCATCGCCGTGTCGATGGCTTCAACCGAGCCGACGCCTTCATAAAGCGTGTAGATCGCCTCGTTGATCATCGGCAGCAGGATGCGGTTGACGATGAAGGCCGGGAAATCCTCGGCGACGGTGATCGTCTTGTCGAGCTTGGTGACGAATTCCTTGGCGGCCGAAAAGGTGACTTCCTCGGTCGCGATGCCGCGCACGAGCTCCACCAGCTTCATCACCGGAACCGGGTTCATGAAGTGGATGCCCATGAAGCGCTCCGGCCGGTCGGTGGCCGAGGCAAGGCGGGTGATCGACAGCGAGGACGTGTTGGTGGCGAGGATCGCTTCCGGCTTCAGCACGGAACAGACCAGGCCGTAGATCTTGCGCTTGACGGTCTCGTCTTCGGTCGCCGCCTCGATGACGAGGTCGGCATCGGAGAGATCGTTGATGTCGGAAGAGCCCTTGATCAGCGCGAGCGCCTTCTTGCGCTCCTCGTCGTCCATCTTGCCGGAGGAAACCTGGCGGGCGAGGTTGCCGTTGATCGTGGCGAGCCCGGCCTCGATGCGCTCCGGCGACAGGTCGTAGATATGGACCTTGTACCCGGCCATGGCCGAGACATGCGCGATACCGCACCCCATCTGGCCCGCACCCACAATACCGACGTTCTTGATCATAGCGCCAACCGCCTCGTCACACAGTCTGCACCTCTAGGCGCAGGCAAAAAAACACCGGGCCGGTCGAGCCGGCCCGGTGAAGTGATAAAGGGACGCGACGTATATTTCCAGTGAAATCATCGTCGCAAAGCCAGGCCCTTGCCGGCTCAGAGCGCCTTCTGCAACTCCGGCAGCGCCTCGAAGAGATCGGCGACGAGCCCATAGTCGGCGACCTGGAAGATCGGCGCCTCCTCGTCCTTGTTGATCGCCACGATCACCTTGGAATCCTTCATGCCGGCGAGATGCTGGATGGCCCCCGAGATG
Source organism: Shinella sp. GW835-FHT14H05 (assembly GCF_058793575.1). NCBI lineage: Bacteria > Pseudomonadati > Pseudomonadota > Alphaproteobacteria > Hyphomicrobiales > Rhizobiaceae > Shinella > Shinella sp. GW835-FHT14H05. The sequence continues at coordinate 37,580 of NZ_JBXAFY010000031.1, forward strand.
CCGCAGGCGATGTAGAGCTGCGG
>NZ_JBXAFY010000032.1:0-32240 GCF_058793575.1 Shinella sp. GW835-FHT14H05
TTCATTCCGTCCGTCTCCTTGATACGACGGACTCTACCAAAATCTGGAGGAAGTTCAGGGGCTCAGGTCACTGGCTTTTTGTCTCCTCGGTGGAGAGGCATCCACCAGCCGTGTGATCGAACGCCCCGTCGTCGATTTTCCGCAGCCGGATTCACCGACGAGTGATAGCGTCTCGCCCGCCTTCAGATCGAAGGACACATCCTCTACCGCATGGACGGCACCGCTCTTGCGGCCCAGGAGGCCCGAACGGATATCGAAGCGCGTCGTCAGGTTCTTCACCTCCAGGAGGGGCGTCTGGCCGGTGGCAGGCATCGGTCCCTCGGTTTCCGACTGGCATGTCTCGCCAGTCGTGATGTTGATCACCGGAAAGCGCATGGGCCGGTCAATGCCTGCCATGGAGCCGAGGCGCGGAACCGCCGATAGCAAGGCCCGCGTATAGGGATGCCTGCCGCTATTGAAGATGTCTACGGTCGCGCCCGCCTCCACGGCATCGCCGCGGAACATGACGATCGTGCGGTCGGCCACTTCCGCCACCACGCCCATGTCGTGCGTGATAAAAAGCACGGCCATGCCCTCCTCTTCCTGCAGCATCTTGATTAGATCGAGGATCTGGCCCTGAATCGTCACGTCGAGCGCCGTCGTTGGCTCGTCGGCGATAAGGAGTTTTGGCTTGGAGGCCAGTGCCATGGCGATCATCACACGCTGGCGCATGCCGCCTGAAAACTGGTGCGGATAATCGTCGAACCGGCCTTTGGCGTTCGGGATGCGCACCTTTTCCAGAAGCCGGGTCACCTCCGACCGTGCCTCGGCCCGCGAGATGCGGCGATGGCAAGTGATCGCTTCGGCGATCTGTTTGCCGATCGGGAAGATCGGGTTGAGCGAGGTCATCGGCTCCTGAAAGATCATCGAGATCTCGTTGCCGCGGACCTTGCGCATCTCCTCCTCACCTAGCGTCAGCAGATCACGGCCGCCGAACGACACCTCGCCTTCGATCCGGCTCGAATAATTCGGCAGCAGCCGCATGATCGACAAGGACGTGACACTCTTGCCTGACCCCGACTCACCCACGATCGCCACCGTCTCACGCGGCGCGATCGAAAAGGACAGGTTGCGGACGACCGGCTTCCACTGGTCGCCCGACCTGAACGAGGTCGTCAGGTCCTTGACGGATAGAACGGGAGGCTGAGCGGCACAGAAGTCCATCTCGCTTTTCCTTCTTACGCGGCGGAGTGGATTGGATCTACCGGATGTTTTGCCAGGGGAAGCACGTCGATATCGTACATCCACGGATTGGCCGGAAGGCTGGTGATGATTTCATGCAACTGCGTGGCATCCGATGCGCGCCACAGACCCCAGTTCTCAAAGCGGCAGGGCACGCGCCACATGCGCACCAGATGCCCCTCCTTGATCAGCTCCGCCGCGTGGGCGCGCTCATCACGGATCACCTTCGCCTTCAGCTCGGGGTCCATGTCCTCGGACCAGCGAAGCTTGATATTGACCAGAAATTCCATTGCGTTTTCCTCATGGTTTGCAGTCCAGATCCTTGATGATGGTGTTTGCGGCGTTGTAGCCGGGGATGCCGGTGACATAGCCACCCGGCCAAGTGCCACCGCCCGACAGGTAAAGTCCGGAAAGCGGCGTGCGGTAGTCGTGCGCCCTGCGGTGCGGGCGCGCACCGAAGAGTGCATTCGGCAGCATGTCACCATGCGTGATATTCGACTGGACGAGGCCCAGTTCGCTTTCGATCTCGACCGGGTTAAAATAGCGCAGGCCGATGAGGCGCTGGCGCAGATCCGGCATGTAGTGCGAAAGCTCGTCGATGCAGATATTGGCAAAACGCTCGCCTGCTTCCGGCCAGCTCTCGTCCGCAAGCTCATAGGGTGCATGCCAGGCGTTGACGCTGAGCAGGTGGCAACCGGCGGGCGCCAGGTCCGGCGACGTTACCGATGGCATCAGGCCCCACATGATCGGCCGTTCGGCCAGCCTGCCGGCCAACCCGTCGGCGATTGCGCGTTCGATATAATCGAGGGACGGCGCGATGCGAAACTGTACCTGTGCCGCCTGCCCCGGATCGACATCCGCCGGCAGGCCGGCATAATGCGGCACGCCATCCAGCGCCAGGACCAGCTTGAAGGCCGAGCCTCGCATCGGCACGGCGGCGATCTCGCGCCGCATATCCGCGCCCACCGCTTCGTCGTCGAGCATCTTGCCGAAAAGCGTCTTAGGGTTCATCGCCGACAGCACGGCCGGGGCTAAAAATTCGTCGCCCCTGATCGTAACCACACCCCGGGCCTTGCCAAATGAATGCAGAATTCGCTTGATCGGCGCGTCTTTGAGGATCGTCGCGCCGTGCGCCAGGCAGCAGGCCTCAAGCGCATCGATAATGGCGCCCATGCCACCAACCGGCAGGCCGGTGGAGCCCCTGAGGGCCGCACGCCGTGGACCGGCAAGCGGGTTTTGGAACTGGAAGGCTCGACGCGGGTCTCGCCCAATGATCTCGCCGAGGCTTTCGCAACAGTGCTCGGCCATGCCGTTCGTCTGGAAATCTTCCGCGCGAAAGCTGGGAGGACCTGTTCCGTGCCCAGGGTACGCGTAACCCGCATCCGCGCATCCGCATGCTCGACGGCTTTAACGAGGGCTGGATAGACTTCAAAAAAGAAGGGCGGAACAGCGTCAAAGGCAAGACACCTCTTGTGGAGGTGATCGCGGCGCTTGTCCGGCAGGCGGCCACGACCGAGCACGTTTGATTCCACCTTGAAAGCGCGCAGGAGACGGCGCCGGCATCCGACGCTCGCGACCTGAAAGCAACTGACGGAAGACGACAGATCTGTTCATGTCAACGAATTATCCACTATCCGTTAAGCCAAAAAACGAAGTGATAACATCGCAAGAACAAATACTGAGAGTTTGCCTTACTGAACCGAAGCCCCGGTTGCGCCAGCGGCGGAGGTCGAACTCCAAGCTGTCGCGTTCGACGTCGTTCATCGATTCCTCACCGCAACCCCGAAAATACGCGACGGAATGCGGGCGCCGATCAGGCGCTTGAGAGCGCCTCGACCAGACGTTCCCGCGTCAGCGGCAGGTCGCGCATCCTGAAACCAAGTGCCCGGGATGCGGCGTTTCCGATGGCCGCCGCCACCGGTCCCTGCGACGCCTCGCCTGCGCCGAGGGGCGAGCGTTTCGGGTCGATGATGAACCGCGTCTCGATTTCGGGAATTTCCGAGAACTTCAGAATTGGATAGGCGCTCCAGTCAAAGGCCGGCACTCGATCGTTCTCTACCTTAACCTCCTCCTTCAGGGTCCAGCTCGCGGCCTGGATGGCGCCCCCCTCGATCTGACTGCGGGCACCTTGCGGATTGACGACCAGGCCCACATCGGCGCAGAGCCACAACCGCGCCAGCCTGATCTCCTCGTCCACCGAAACCTCGGCAACGGCGGCAAGCCAGGCCCCCTTGTTCTTGTAGCGCGCGACAGCGATACCAAGGGCCTGCCCCTCGCCTGCCGGATGGTTGCCGGGCCAGCCGCTCATCTCTGCCACACCTTCGAGAACGGCGCGGCAGCGTTCATCGCTCAGATGACGCAGCCGAAAGTCCAGTGGATCGGCGCCCGCAAGGTCCGCCAATTCGTCCATCGCAGACTCGATGGCAAACACATTGAGATGAGCGCCCAACGACCGCAGCGAAGAGGTGCGGATACGACTGCGCGTATCGAGCCTGACGGTCACCTGCTGGCCCGGGAAATCATAGATCGCCACCGCGTTCCGGGCGGCACCGCCGCCGGCGGCATCGGGCAGATCCTCGACCTTTCCTGGCAGCCGCGCACTGTCGAGCGCTTCTGCCGAACTGAGATTGAAATGCCCGCCAAAGCCCGGACGCTGGGCATGCGGTTCACTCGTGACCGACAGTTTCCACGAGGCCACCTTGCCGGCAACGTCGATTTCCGCCTCGACCGCAGCCGACATGGCCGCACCCAGCGGGCCACGACTCAGCTCGTCTTCGCGCGACCATAACACTCGCACCGGCTGGCCAGGCAGCTCCATCGCAACGATAGCCGCATCAAGCGCAGCATCGTCCGCACCGTTGTGGCCATAGCAGCCGGAGCCATGCGCATGGATGACGTGCACCGCCGATGGTTCGAGCCCAAGGCATAGGGCGATCTGGCCGCGAAGCGGGAAAATACCCTGCGAATGGCTCCACACAGTCAATCGGCCGGCATCGAACACGGCCAGCGCACAGGAAGGGCCGATTGACGCGTGCGCCACATGCGCCCGCGAATACCGCGCCTCGATACCTGTCGACCCGGCATGGGGCAATGCAGATCCGAGCAGGGTGATTTTCTCGCCGGCCGTTTCTGCCGGCAGCCAGAGGCCGGACACCTCTTCCCAACGGGCAAACATGTCCGCCTCGGCGTGCGCAAGATGCACGCCATATTCGTCAGGCCCGATGAGGGCGAGGAAGTCGTTCCGCTGCAAGATCGCGATGCCCGGGTGGCGGCGTTGCAACCTTGCTTCATCCACGCTGGCCAGGCGGGCAAGCCGAAAGGGTTGCCGGACGATCCTGGCATGCAGGAGCCCCGGCAGGAAAAGATCCTGAATGAAACCGGCACCGCCACACTTTTCCGCCATGTCGATGCGCGGGTGGCTGGCGCCAACGGCGCAATAGGCACCGATAGGCCGCACGGCAACATCACCGGTGACATGCTGGCACCAATCGACCGCGGTTGCGAGCGACCAGAAATCCAGGCCGGTCGGTGCACCACGGAGAAAGATGTTTCCGTCCCGACAGGACAGGTTGCCGATATCGGCACCGAGACGGGCGGCCGCCGCGTCAATCAAAGCCGCGCGCGCCTGCGCCAGGGCCATCCGGATCGAAGCGCCCGAGATCTCGACGGACTGGCTACCGGCGGTAATGCCCTCGTCCGGCGAACGATCGGTATCGCAGGGTGCCAGCGATATCAATCCTGGATCGACAGTCAATTCGTCGGCGGCGATCTGGGCTAGGGCCGTGAGAATACCCTGGCCGAGCTCGACCTTACCAGAACGGACGACGACAGTTCCCGGCTGCTCGAATGAAACCCAGCGGCCCAGTTCCGGATTGTCCAGGAGGCTTCGAGGGAGCGCATTGCCGCCGATCATACGCCCTCGCCGACATTGGCCGCGGCGCGCTCGACGGCACGCAGGATGCTGCCATGCGCCCCGCAGCGGCAGAGATGCTTGTCGAGTGCCGCGACGATCGTCTCGCGGCTGGGCCGCCGTTCGACCTTGAGCAGCGCGTAGATGCGCATCAGGATGCCGGAGATGCAATAACCGCACTGGCCGGCCCCCTCCACCTTGAACGCTTCGAGCAATGCCAACCCGATGGGATCGTCGCCAAGCGCCTCCGGGGTCGTCACGTCGGCCCCGGCCAAAGCGGACATGGGCAGCGAGCAGGAATAGCGCGCCTGCCCGTCAACGCTGACGACACATGCGCCGCATTGCTCCCGGCCGCAGCCGAAATGTGTCGCCTTGAGGTCGAGCCGGTTCCGCAGCACGAAGAGCAGGGGCTCGTCGCCGGCATCGTCCACACGCGTCACCAATCCATTGAGCTGGAATGAGATGGATAGGCTCATGATTTTCGCCCTGCGACGATCTCGAAGGAGGGAACGGCCGGTCGCCGCGCGCCGGCCCGCGGCGTGGATGGGCGTTCGGATACGGACGCAGGATCGGGTTTCGCGGCCGGGCTCTCCCTGGCCCGCTTCAGCCGGTAGGCGCTTGGCGTCATTCCGGCGGAAGCCTTGAAGGCGCGCAGGAAATACTTCTCGTCATTGTAGCCTACGGAATAGGCGACCTGCCCGATCGTGTCGTCGGTCAGCACCAAACGCTCCCTTGCGTCTTCGATGCGCATTTCGCGGATCAGCACCTGGAAGCTAGTGCCGGTGTACTGGCGGATCAGGGCACACAGCCGGCTCTTTGACAGGCGCGCGGCGGAGGCCGCTTCGTCGAGGCTCGGGCTACGCGTATAGTTTTCGCCTATGAACTCGGCAATGCGGCGCATATGGCCGCTGTCGCGGCCGACCACCGGCAGCGTCCGCGACAATTCGGCAAACTCCGCCTCGTAATCCTGGCACAGGGTGGCAAGTATCAGTGTCAGTTCGGCCCGTATGATCTCCGTCGCACTGATACGCTCGGTCTGGTGCTGGCCGATCATCGAGGCGATCGCGCGTTCCATCCGCGCACCCTGCACGGCGTCGAGATCGAAGTTCACATGGTTCTGCCAGGCGAAGGGTGTCAGCTCCGGCGCCAACCGCACCAGTTCTGCCATAGGATAGGAACGGGTGATGCCGGGGCGGAGGAAATCGAGATCGAAATAGGCGACGGTGCAGCGTGTCGCGTGATCGAACCTGATCTGGTGCGGCACCATCGGCGCTATGAAATAGATGGAGCCGGCCTTGGGCTTGTGCGACGTCAGGCCGATCCGGATCGCCGGGGCGTCCGACATGAAATAGAGAATCTGGAAATAATCATGTTTGTGGGCAGGGTAGAGCCTGGGGGTATTCTCCACCAACCGGATGTGAAAACGCGGACTGTCGGACCTGTCGAGCGCGTAGGAGCGGAACGGCGCCGCATCGGCCCGATTCTCCTCCTCGTCGCGATCCGGACGAGGACGCACCGTCGTTTCGTTGTTTGCCTTTGCCATGGTCACTCCTATCAGGTCCGGCAGTCATACGGCGCGATCGGCGTCCTCGACCGCCTATGTCCCTGCCCTTCCGGCCAACGACACGTGAAACGCCGGTACGGCCTCGAACAGATCTGCAACCAGGCCATAGTCGGCAACTTGGAAGATCGGGGCATCCGGATCCTTGTTGATCGCCACGATCACCTTGGAATCCTTCATGCCCGCCAGATGCTGGATCGCGCCCGAAATGCCGCAGGCGATATAGAGGTCGGGTGCGATGATCTTGCCCGTCTGGCCGACCTGGAGATCGTTTGAAACGTAGCCGGCGTCGACGGCAGCCCGGCTCGCTCCGACTGCGGCGCCCAGCGTATCCGCCAGCGGCGCCAGCACGGTCGTGAAATTTTCAGCAGACGCCAGCGCCCGTCCACCCGACACGACGATCCGCGCACCAGCCAGTTCCGGGCGTTCGGAACGCGATAGCTCATTTCTGACGAATGACGATCGTCCGGCGCTTGCTGGAACTGTGACGGCCTCGATCGGCTGCGCCGTAGCCGTTGTGGCCGCGGCAGGAAAGGACGACGCGCGAACCGTCAGCACCTTCCATGCGTCGGCGGACCGCACAGTCTGAATCACATTGCCGGCATAGATCGGGCGCTGGAACAGATCAGGCCCGTCGATCGCGATGACATCGGATATCTGCATCACGTCGAGCAACGCGGCCACGCGCGGCATGATGTTCTTGCCGCTGGTGGTCGAAGGCGCCAGAAAAGCCTCATATCCGGCGGCGAGGCTGATAATGAGTGCCGCGACCGGCTCAGCAAGCCGGTTCGACATGCCGGGATCGTCGGCGAGCAGGACCTTGGTGACGCCAGCCAGCCGCGCGGCGGCCTCGGCAGCGGCCCTGCAGCCGCACCCCGCCACCAGCACATGGATCTCGCCGCCTATTCGTCCCGCGGCGGAGACCGCCTTGGCGGTGGCCTCGTCGAGCTGCGTATCCTGATGTTCCGCCAGAACGAGAATGGTCATTACAGGACTCCTGCTTCAGTGCGCAACCGCTCGACAAGTTCGACAGCCGTGCCGACCTTGATGCCAGCCTTGCGGATCGCCGGCTCATGCACGCGCACGACAGTCAGGCGCGGCTCGACAGCCACGCCGTAGTCGGCAGGCATCCGTTCATCGATCGGCTTCTTCTTTGCTTTCATGATGTTGGGCAACGAGGCGTATCGGGGCTCGTTCAGCCTGAGGTCGGCCGTGACCAACGCCGGAAGCGCAAGGCTGACCGTCTGCAGGCCGCCGTCGATCTCGCGGGTGACCTCGATCGCAGCATCGCCAACGACGATCTTCGAGGCAAATGTCCCCTGCCCCCAGCCCAGCAGCGCCGATAGCATCTGACCAGTCTGGTTCGCGTCATCGTCGATCGCTTGCTTGCCCGTGATGATGATGTCGGGCTTCTCGGCCTCGGCGACAGCCTTCAGGATCTTCGCGACGGCGAGCGGTTCGACAACCGCTTCCGAGCGCACCAGCACACCCCGGTCGGCCCCCATCGCCAAGGCGGTGCGCAATGTTTCGGCAGATTTTTCAGAGCCGACCGACACGACGACGACTTCGCTCGCCCGGCCAGCTTCCTTCCAGCGAACTGCCTCTTCGACGGCGATCTCGTCGAACGGATTCATCGTCATCTTGACGTTGGCAAGATCGACGCCCGAGCCGTCCGCCAGGGCACGCACTTTGACATTGGGATCGGCAACCCGCTTTACGGCAACCAGGATCTTCATCTGTGTTCCTCCCTTAGTCCGCTGGTGCGTCTTCAGTTTTCCGGACCGGCATATTTGCCGGCGGTGGCGGGGAACATGGTCTTGATGATCTTCATGCGGCTGACGTCGACCGTCGCATCCATATGCAGGAAGATCGCGGCATCGCGAAACAGCTTCTCGATACCGAATTCGAGCATTGCGCCATTGCCACCGTGAAGTTCCAAGGCGTGAGTGGCGACCTTCATGATCTCCTCGGAAGCGTAGACCTTGGCCATGTTGCAAAGAATGTCGGCGTCCGGATGCGCTTCGTCCACCGCCTTCGATGCGCGCTCGACCAGCGACCTCACCGCCTCGATGCGGGTGGCCATATCGGCGAGCCGCAGCGCCACGGCCTGATGCTTGATCAGGATGCGCCCGCCCTGGACGTAGTTCTGGACATAGTCGGCAGTCCGCTCGAAACAGGCGACCCCGACGCCGAGGTTTTTCGCCGCCTGGATGATCTTGCCGGCCCGGAAATACTGGCCGGCGGAAGCGAGCGCCGTGCTTTTGACGAGCAAATGGTCGGCCGGGATGCGGCAATCCTCGAAGACCAGCTCGCCATTGTTCATGAAGCGGCAGCCCATCGTCTCGTTGCACTTGGTGATGGTGAGGCCGGGCGTTTCGCGGGGCACCAGGAAGCTCGATGTGCCTTGCAGCATGCCCACCGATGGGTCGGTGTTGGCATAGACGACGTAGAGGCCGGCGTCGAAACCGTTCGAGATGAATTGCTTGCGGCCGTTGATGACCCAATGGTCGCCGTCCAGCACCGCTTTGGTGTGCATGGAGGCTTCCGGGACATTGTAGGGCAGCCAGCGGTCGGAGGCGCCCCGCGGTTCGGTCAGGCAGTGCGCCAACAGGAATTTCGGGTCCTCCAACAGGCGCGGGAACCATTTTTCCTGGAGGTGCTTTGCCGCAAACTGTCGCAGGACGATGGAGACCTTCCAGTTCTGCACCAGCTTGTCGGCGAGACCGGAATCGCCGCGGGCGATTTCCTCGGCAATCAGCGCGAAGGTGCGTACCTCGGTCTCCCGCTCGAGGTCGATGCCACCAAATTCCTCCGGCACGCCCAGGGTACGCACGCCAATCGCTTCGGCGCCCTCGAGGATTGAGCGCGGCAGCCTTTCGCCGGGGCTCATGTCCCATTCGCGCTGCCAGTTCGACCGGATGAACGGCGTTACCACATCATCGACAAACGATCGGCAACTGTCGCGCATCAGGCGTTGTTCCTGGGACAAGATCCCATCATCGGCGTGAATCATTGTTCGCTCCCTTTGAGTGCAAAGCGGTCGACCTCCTCTGCCTTCCGCTATGCCACAATTGGTATCAGCGCTCGGGATCCGGGGTCAGGCCGTGCCGTCCGCTTGTGGTGGACAATCGTCCAACATCGAGTGGACATTCCGCATGACCTACCGGTTCCATCGACCTGCTCTACGCGACATTACCCGGCGTGGCGAATGGAAGACGGCCGTGCCGATGGTCACGTGCTCGAAGCCTTCAACCGCTCCGCCAGCCAGTCGGCAACAAGAGGCCGGTACATCCAGGGGATGTTGTTGCAGACATGGTTTCCTGTGGGAAAAACATGCAATTCCGCGCCTGCCCGGCAGATATCGGCGCATTTCTGCGCTTCCGATGGTGGAAAGATCCGGTCGCGGCCGCCATGCAGAATGAGCGCCGGAACCGAAGGTCCATCGACACCAGTCAGGATGAAACGGCGGGCGCTCTCGACGACATCGGCTCCACCCAGCGCGAAGGTCATGTTGTCCTGGTAGACCTTCGGCAGGGTCGGCCAGAGCGCTCCGAGATCATAGAAGCCGTTGATGGAGACAACCGCGGCAAGCCCATCCAGCGCCGCCGCCGCCCGAAGCGCCATGAAGCCGCCAAAGGCCATGCCGACGAGGCCGATGGCACCCAACAAGCCCCGCCTATCCTCGATCGCACCGATCGTTGCGGCAACAGCCGGGGCGATATCGGCACGCAGATGCCCGTGCGACCGGCCTTCGCCCTGCCCCGGACCGTCGAGCGACAGCGTCGCCACGCCGCGGGCGAGAAAATGCCGCTCGAATGCCGGGAACTCCTCCTTGGTGGAATCCGACCCGGGGATGATCAGCGCCAGGGGATGCGGCCCCGGCCCTCCCGGCCGCCGAAGATAGCCGCGCAGCACGCCGCCTTCAAACGGCACCTCGATCAGTTCGCCGGGCTGTTCGAGCAGTGGCGCCGCTTTTCGGTACAACGCCACCTTGCGCGCCGCAGCACGCTCCTTCGCCTCGAGGTCCTCGAAAGCCATGAACTGGCCGAAGTGATAGAACAAGCTGGCGCGGGCGAAGGCCTCGCCGGCGGTGATTGGGCGTCCATGGGCAAGGGCCACCTCGCCCATCTCGGCGTGGCGATCACCCTCAGCACTCCAGGCCGCGAGCCAGTTTTCCCAGACACCGGCGCTGTCGATCACCGACCTCGCCGTCCCGGAGGGAATACCGGCGACCTCCATGCGCGGCAACCAGTGTTCCACCACGCTCAGCAACCTGTTTTCAGTCTCGTTCATTCCATTGTCCTTCCAGGGCCGTTGAATATGCCCGGACGTCGGGTCGATCGCGTCGAGCTCAAGCGGATAGGATTTTGCAGTCGAACTGGTCACGTCGGCATCGCCAGGAGAATGGAGGCCGGCGCATTGGTGCGGTTGACCAGCGCGCGCGCCTCGCCCGGTGCCAGCCGGCAACTGTCGAGCACGCCGAGCGTCACCGCAGCGTCGATCGTTTCGATGGTCACCTCGCCGGCGACGACCACGTAGAGCTTCTCGACCGTCGCATCGTTTAGCGAGGTGTGACCGCCGGGCAGGATATGCGACAGGCCGATCCAGATCGTATCGGTCGTCGTCGCCTCCTTGCCCTGCAGTCGCAGGCAAGCCATGCCGTAGTGCTCAGGAGCCTCGTAGGGCTTCGCCTCGCTGTAGCGTGTCACCTGCATGGGATCGGCCTCAAGGTTTCAGGAGCACGCGGTCTGGCGTGCTGCGCAGCACCGACGCATAGGCCTTGGCAGCATCCTCCAGCCGGTAGCAGCTCGCCGGATTGATCGGAAATGGCTTCAAGAGCCCCTCCTCGAACTTCGGCTTCAGCTTGTCGAAAATGCGCGCGCCATCGATGGATGACAGCGCCAGCGTATCGATGCCGATATATTTGTGACGCCCGCGGAAGAAGTTGAAGATGTCGAACGGCACGGCACGATCGAAGGTCGAGATGAAGATCTGGCGCGCCTGCTTGGCCATGGCTGCATTGGCGAGTTCGAAATAGGGACTGCCGACCGTGTTGAAGACGATATCGGCGCCATGACCGCCGGTCTTCTCGCGCACGATGGCGGCGACGTCCTGCGAACCGCTGTCGAGCATCTCGACATGACCATTGGCATGGCCCAACAGCGGCTGGCCGTTGTACTCGACCGCAAACACCCTGGCGCCCGCCATGGTGGCGAGCTGGATGACTGCCTGACCGACCTTGCCATTGCCGCCACAGACAAGCACGACATCGGTCGGCTGCGCACCACCCGCCTCGCGCAGGCCCTCATAGGCCGTGATGAACGGCACGCCGATCGAACCGGCCTCGTCCATGGTGAAATTGGCGGGCTTGGCGCGCACGGCCTTCTGGTCGAGCACCATCCATTTGCCGTGGCTGCCATCCTGCGAAATGCCGAGTTCGCCGCCGCCGCCCCAGATTTCCATGCCGAGCATATGTGACGGCCCCTCGCGCACGATGCCGCCGAAATCGCGGCCGGGGGTGCGGGGCCAGACGGCATGCGGCATGTGCCCAAGCGAGGCCTTGACATCGCTGGGGTTTACGCCCGCCGCAACGATCTCGACGAGCACCTGCCCCGGTCCCGGCCGCGGCACGGTGACGTCGACGATATCGATCAACAGGTTGTCGAGATCGGGCGACTTTTGCGTGACCCTTAGCGCCCGGCCTGTTTTCGTCTCCACCTGGATGTTCATCTCTTCTTCTCCCTGGATATTCTGGACAGGCCCCGTCACGCCGCGAGCCCCAACATCTCGCGTGCCTGTGAGGGGCTGGCGATCTGGCCGCCGAGTTTTTCGATGAGATCGCGGGCGCGCTCGACGAGTTCACCGTTGCCTTTGGTGAGCACGCCCTTTGAAAGGTAGGAATTGTCTTCCAGCCCGACGCGCACATGGCCGCCAAGCAGGTAGGACTGGACCGCCATCGGGAAGGACATGCGCCCGACACCGAAGCCGGTCCAGACGCAATCCGCCGGCAGCAGGCGCGCAGCAAGACCCATGACATCCGGCGTCGCCGGGAAGCCGTATTTCACGCCCGTCACGATGTTGTACATGGTCGGCGCACGCAGCGATCCGGCCTTCAGCATGTCATGCGCGAGCTGGATGTGGCCGGTGTCGAACACCTCGAGCTCGGGCTTCGAGCCGGCCTCGTAAATGATATCGGCCATAATCTTCACATTGGCAGGCGTGTTGATCACCACCTCGTTGCCAAAGGTCATGGTGTTGAGGTCCAGCGTTGCGATGTCCGGCTTGAGGGCAACGATATGCTCGACGCGCTTTTCCGGCCGCGTCAAGGTGGTGCGCGGTCCGGCAACCGCCGGGTTCGCGTCGCTCGGATGATAGCGGCCGCCGGGTCCGGTCGTGACGTTGAGGATCAGCGCGTTGTTCTTCGCGCGGATGCGCTCCATCACCTCCCGATAGTATTTCAGCTCCATCGACGGCTTGCCGGTTTCGGGATCACGCACGTGGATATGGGCGATGGCTGCGCCAGCCTCGGCGGCCTCGAGGCAGGAATTGGCGATCTCCTCCGGCGTCACCGGCAGGCCGGGATGATGCTCCCTTGTGGTGAGATTGCCGGTGACCGCGCAGGTTATGATGACGTTCTGCTGCATTCAGAGGTGCCTTCCACCATCGACGACGATGCGATCGCCGGTCGAGAATTTCAGATGTGTCGCGCAGGCGAGAATGGCGCGCGCGACATCGGACGGGCTGGTGATGCGTTTGAGCGGCGTGGTCGCGGCCACCTTGTCGTTGAACTCCTTGCCGCGGCCGGGGACGAACTGCGTATCGACCGCGCCGGGCGAGATCGAAAGCACGCGGATCTCCGGCGCAAGCGCACGGCCGAGAGAATTCGCCATGATATCGAGGCCCGCCTTGGCGCCGCAGTAGGCGATGTTGGAGCCAATGCCGGTGAACGCCGCGATCGACGAAAGGTTGACGATCAGTCCGTCGCCGCTTGCTTTTAACGCCGGCGCGAAGGCGCGGATGGTCGCGAAGACGCCGCGCCAGTTGTTGATGAAAATCTCGTCGATCAACTCATCCGTCAGCGCGTCGAGATCGGCATGCGCGACGGGCTTGGTGATGCCGGCGGCGTTGACGAGAATATCGACCTGTCCGGTCGCGCCGAGCACCGCATCGCGAAACGCGTTGATGCTCGCCGTCACCTCGATGGAGACGGGAAGGACGATATGCCCCTCACCGGGCAAGTCAGCGGCGATCTGTTCGGCCTTTTCCCGGCCGTTGCGGTAGCCGACGACGACACGGGCGCCGGCCGCAGCAAACTCCGCGCAGGTTTCCCGCCCGATGCCGCCTGAGCCGCCGACGATGACGGCAACCTTGCCGGCCAATGGTTTTGCATGTTCGGCCAAGGCTCAGCCCTTCTTTCCGGAAATCGGCGGCACCGGGAAACACGGCGTTCCCTCGACCAGCTTGAACTCGTAGTCGCAGGTAAAGAATGGTGCCGCGACACCGGGATAGTCCGGATGCGGTTCGTCGTAGCGGACGAAATTACCGACGATCTGCTTCTTGGCACCAAACACCACGTCACCGACGAGCGCCTCCAGGCTATCGGCGAAAATCTGCGTGATCAGCGTCTTGTGGCCGGGTGCCGAGACGATGAAATGGATGTGTGCCGGGCGCATCGGTTCGCGGTTCTGGGCTCGCAGCAGATCTCCGACCGGTCCGTCTGTCGGCACCGGATAGCCCGCCGGCTTGACCGAGACGAAGTGGAAGCGGCCGTCGGCATCGGTCGTGAATTTTCCGCGCAGGTTGAAGTCGTCCTGCGTCTCGTCCTGGTTCTCGTAGAGCCCGACCGGTGAGGCCTGCCAGACGTCGAGGGAGGCATCGGCAATCGGCTGGCCGTTCACGCCGGTCACGCGACCTGTGAAATAGAGGCCGGCGCCGGGCGTATCCGAGCGCGCAATGCAATCGCCGGAGGCGCAGATCGGCGCCGCGCCGCGATAGAAGGGCCCGAGCAGCGCGGACATCGTCTCGCCTTGCATGCCGTCGTTGTTGATCAAGTCTATGAGGGTTGAAATGCCGAGCACGTCGGCGGCCAGCACGACCTCGTTGTTGAAGTCGTTGGTGTGGTGGCCAAGGGCCGCGATCCAGCGTAGCCCGTATTCGAACTCGGCTTCGGTCGGGCGCGTTTCGCCGACGAAGGCGTGCAGGTGCGTGACCAGCGATGTCACCAACTCCTTTAGACGTGCATCCGTAGTGTTTTCCATGGCGCGCAGCACTGTCGGCGTCACATCCTCTTCCCTGGAGATCAGCTTTTGTTCGATACTGATGTGGTTCATGCCAAGCCTCCCCCCGCAACCGCGGGCGCGTCTTCCAGGGTTGCGGTCTGCTTCAGTTTTTCCTTGAGATGCGGATACTTCTCCGTCAGCAGAGACCCCTCATAATATGTCCTCGCGTAGGCAGCACTGGCCCGGATATTCTCCAGCCATGTCGCGATCGCCGGATGGCGGTCCCATGCGCCGGCGAGATTGATATCCGCCATGCGCACGATGACTGGCATGACCGCGATGTCCGCCAGCGTCATGTTTCTGCCCATCACCCATGGTCCGCCACTCGTCTCGAGCCACTGGGCCATACGGTCGATGCCACGCTGGAGACGGGCGAGCGCCTCGTCCATTTCCGCTTGAGGAAATCCGGTCTTGCCCATCTTCATGAGAAACTCGCGACGCAACGGCTTGCTGTCGCAAAGCGCCTGGAAATCCGCGTCGCTCATCGTCTGGAAGTGCGGCAGGAAGGCGAGATTGTAGGAGGGCACCCGGATCGCTGGCGTCGGCACCTCGTCGATGAAGCGCATCATCGCCCGCATCTCGGCAACCTTAAGCGCATCCTTCGGGCGCAGCGGCATGATTTCCGGAAAGACATCCTCGAGATATTCGAGGATGACGGCGGAGTCCGTCACGGCCGCGCCGTCATGCACCAGCGCCGGAACCACGCCGTTCGGATTGATCTCCAGATATTCGGGCCGAAGCTGGTCGCCGCGGAAGAGATCAAGCTTCTCCTCCTCGAAGGCCTGTCCCTTGACGTGCAGCGCATAGCGCACGCGCTGGCTGCAGGTGGATTGTGGAGCATTGTAGAGCCGGAAATTCGTCATCGCTTGCCCCTTAATCCCAGTTGAGAATGCGGGGCAGCTTGCCCTTGCGGGCGAGCGTTCCGATGATGCCGAGCGGAAAAAACATCAGCACCAGCGCCATGACGAGGCCCGTGCCGAGAATGTTGAGTTCCGAAGCGCCCATGGTGGCAACGAAGAGTTCGTTGACAGCGGTGATCATGATCGCACCGACGATCGGGCCGGCGATCGTGCCCTTGCCGCCGAGAATGCACATCAGTACCAGGTTGGCCGAAACAAGGATCACCAGATAGATGTTGGGTCTCAGATAGGTGAGGTACTCACCCCAGACAGCGCCCGCCATGCCGACGAAGAAGGCCGAGAGCGCGAAGGCCAAGACTTTGTAGAAGCGTGTGTCGATGCCGGCACTTTCCGCCTTGATCTCGTCCTTCGAGATCGCACGCAGGCCAAGGCCGAACTTTGAATGTTTGATCTTGTAGGTCGCCCACACGGTAAAGGCGGCCATGACTATGAAGGCATAGTAGTAGGGAACCTTCGCCCAGAGCACCGGCAGGTCGTTGACCGGCAGCGACAGGCCGTTCGCGCCGCCGATGAAGGTCCAATGGTCGAAGAGGATACGGAAGATCATCAGGAGCGCGATGGAGGAGATGATGAAGCTCGGGCCCTTCACCTTCAGCGTGATCATGCCGATAACATAACCGAAGACGGCGGCGACGATGCCGGCGAGCGGTGCGGTGATCAGCGTCGAGATGCCGAAGCGGGCCAGCAGCACGCCGGAGAAATAGCCACCGATCGCAAAGAACACCGCGTGACCGAGCGAGACATATCCCGTGAACCCGCCGAGAATGTTCCAGCCGGCGGCCATCACCACATAGGACGCGGTGAAGAGCACGAGGTGGAGCTCGTAATTGTAGTTGCCGGTGAGCTGGAGCAGCGGCAGAGCCAACAGCACGACGAGCAGGGCAATGGGAAACCAGGTCGCGCGGGTCTGTTCCGCCCGGCGTGCCAGCTTTTCGTTGTGGGCGCGGCGCGCCTCCAGGACGGCATTCGTGTCGGAATTCTGAAGCGTGATATCCATCATGCCATCTCCGGCTTTTCGCCGAACAGGCCCTGTGGCCGGATCAGCAGGATGATGAAAAGGGCGAGGAAGAAGGTCATGCTGGACCAGGTGGCCCCGATCCAGGTACCAACAAAGGCGGCGATCAGCGACAGCGAGAAGGCGGCGATGACCGTGCCGAGGATACTGCCCATGCCGCCGAGAACGACGACCGACATCAGCATGGCGATCCATTCCCACTGGCGGGCCGGGAAGAACGAAAAGACGAAGCTGACGAGAGAACCCGCAGCACCCGCAAGGCCGATGCCGATGGCAAATGCAATCACGCTGATGAGGCTGACATTGACGCCGAGAAGCTCGGCAGCATCACGGTTCTGCGTCGTGGCGCGGATCGCATAGCCGATGCGGGAGTATTTGAGAAACAGCGCCAGCGCCCCGATGATAAGCAGCGAGGCCATGCCCGCATAGAGCTGTCCCTTCGGCACGAAGACGTCACCGATGAAGAAGGCTTCGGTCGCATAGGACGGCGAGGTGACGCGCTGCGTATTGGTGAAGAGGCTGCCGAGCAGGCCTTCCACCATCATGGCAAGCGCAAAGGTGACGAGAACCGTCATTTCCGAATAGCGCGCGCTTTTGGCTTCGCGCTCGAACATCAGCTTGTAGAGCAGCACCCCGATTGCCGCCATGATGACCGTTGCGACGGGCAACATGATCAGCGGGTCGATGCCCCAGAGCTTGAAGCCCCAATAGGCGACATAGGCGCCCGCGATGATGAGCGAGGGATGGGCGAGATTGACGATGCGCATCACGCCGAAGACGAGGGATAGTCCGGACCCCATGAGGGCGATGACACCGCCGAGCGCAAGGCCCAGGATTGCCACCTGTATGATCTGTGCCATGTTGGTCTCCGTCAGGCGGCCTTCTTGCCGCCGAGGTAGAGTTCCTGGATACGCGGGTCGGACAGCACCTGGGCCGCCGGACCTTCGATGAGGGTACGCCCGAGATCGAGCACGACGCCGAAATCGGCATTCTTCAGGCCCATCAGCGCGTTCTGCTCGACGAGAAGGACCGTCACGCCCTCCTCCGACATCATCTTCATGATGTTGAACATCTCCTGGACGATCTTCGGCGCGAGCCCGAGCGAAGGCTCGTCGAGCATGACGATCTCCGGCTTGATGATGAGCGTGCGCGCCATGGCGAGCGTCTGCTGCTGCCCGCCGGACATCGTGCCGGCATGCTGGTCGGCGCGCTCGCGCAGGATCGGGAACCGATCGAGGATGCCATCGACACGCCGGTCGAGTTCCTTGGAATTGTTCAGGATGAAACCGCCCATGCGCAGGTTTTCCCGCACCGTCATCTTTGGGAACAGCGCGCGCTCCTGCGGCACGAAACAGATGCCCTTGCGCAGAATCTGGTCGGGACGCAGCCCGTTCAGCCGTTCGCCCTTGAAGATCACGTCGCCCTGGCGGATCGACAACATGCCGCAGATCGCCTTCAGCAGCGTCGACTTGCCGGCGCCGTTCGGGCCGATGATGCAATGGACCTTGCCGGGTACGACGGTCAGATGCGCGCCATCGAGGATCGCGGGGCCGTCGCCATAGCCGGCGGTGATGTTGGTGACTTCAAGAAGTTTCGTCATCACGCGGCCTCCGTATCGAGAACACCGCCGAGATAGGCATCGAGAACGGCCGGGTCCTTCTGGACGACATCGGGCGTGCCCTCGCAGATGACGCGGCCCTGCGCCATAACGACGACCCTGTGAGAAAGCCGCATGATCAGCTCCATGTTGTGTTCGACGATCAGCACCGTCAGCCCCTTGGCGTTGAGCGCGCGGATGTGACCGACGATCTCTTCCATCAGCGACGGGTTGACGCCGCCGGCCGGCTCATCGAGCAGGATGATCTTCGGGTCGGACATCAGGAGTGCTGCGAGATCCATCAACTTCTTCTGGCCGTAGGACAGGTTGTGGCCGTCCTCGTAGGCGATACGGGTGATGCCGAGAAAGTCGAGGATACCCATCGCCTTGTCCTTCTCGCGCGGCGAGACCGCCGGCTGGAAGAGACCGCGGATGCCCTCGACGCGCGACTGGACGATGACGTTCTCGAGCACCGTCATGTCGGCGAGATTGCGCGAAATCTGGAAAGTGCGGCTTAGGCCCTTTGCCGTGATTTTGTGCGGGCGCAGATGATCGATGCGCTCCCCATCGAGCCAGACCTCGCCCGATGTCGGGGCGAGCGTGCGGCTGATACAGTTGAACGCCGTCGTCTTTCCGGCACCGTTCGGTCCGATCAGCGCCGTGATGGAACCGCGCTCGACCTTGAACGTGGCACCGTCAACGGCCTTGATGCCGCCGAAATGTTTGCAAAGGTTCTTCACTTCGAGCACAGGCTCGACCTCCCTGTCCATGTCTGCCAGATGGGCGCGGCTGGTGGGGGACGGCGCATGGCGCCATCCTCCTGATGCCTCCGGTCAGAAACCGGCCTTCGGGTACTTCATCGAAACGACGCCATCGAACTCGCCGGTCGGATAGACGAACTTCATCTCACCGTCCTGCCACTGCGTCATGATGTGGCGCTTGTCTTCCGGCAGACCGATCTCGTCCCACGAGAAGTTGCCGAGTACGGTGCGCACGGGCTCTGCCTTGGTACGGGCGTTCAGCCATTCGCCCATCTTGGCATTGTCGGTCGAGCCTGCGCCCGTGATCGATTGCTCGATGCCCTGGCAGACGGCAAACGGGATGGCGCTATCCTCGTCCGGCTCCACGCCGTATTCTTTCTCGAAGGCGGCGACGAAATCGGAGTTGTTGAACGGCTTGCCTGCGAGCGTGCCCTGGAAGTTCACGTCCTTGTGCCAGGTCGTGTGGATGACAACGCCCTCGGCCGATTCTTTGCCGACACCCTCGATGAATTCGGTCTGCGCACCCTGGCTAAGATAGACGAACTTCGGCGTGGCGCCGACCGTCTTCAGCGCGCGGGTGAGTTGCACGGCCTCTTCGGCCGATGCCGTCAGACCGATGATCATTTCGGCGCCGGACTGCTTGATCGAGTTGGCAAGGTTCAGCCAGTCGTTGAAGCCGTCTTCCGGCCACTTCTCTTCCATCACGACCTCGATGCCGGCATCCTTGAGGTAGCCCGGCGCGAGATCGGCGATTTCCTTGTCGTTGGCCGGATCGATGACCTTCTGGCCGAGGAGACCGGTGGCAATCGCGTTGGCGAAGAAGTCGTCGGCATGGACGACGGCAACCGACTTCGGCGCCTGGTCGGCCGGAATCTGCTCCTTCATCAGCGCGATCAGATCCTTGCCGGTATATTCAGCAGCGTTGACCTGGAAGTAGAAGAGGTTCTTGAAACCCTGCGAATAGATGCGTAGCGCGCCGCCCGACGGAATGGGGTGCACCATGTTGTATTTCGACAGAACGTTGCCGACCGGGAAGGTCAAGCGGCTGGAGAAGGTGCCGTAGACCGCGTTGACCTTGTCGACGTTGATGAAGCGCTCATACTGGTTGATGGCGGTCGCCGGATCGGAACGGTTGTCGCTGACGATCAACTCGACCTGCTGGCCGAGAAGGCCGCCGGCTTCGTTGATCAGCTTGTTGCAGAGTTCGTAGCCACGCTTATGCTTCTCACCGCTGACGGAGAGACCGCCGGTAATGGGCAGCGACGCTCCGATGCGGATCGTTTCGGCATAGGCTGCGGTCGTCAGGAATGCGGCGGCTGTCGTCGCCAATACCAATTTCGCCTTGTTCATAGTCTTGCTCCTCCCCAGGGCAATCGATTGCATAAACACCAGTCATAGATCCATACGCCGGACCAATCCGTTGCGTACGCCATTCCGGCCGTGCCATCGGGTCTCCTCCACCCAGTATCACGACCCCATGCAGGTAAGCCGTATCGCCTTGCGCAATCGTTCGCGCAATCGATTGCATGAAACAAAGCAAATTTCCTGATGGACGTCAAGAACCTGAATGCAATCGATTGCGAAATTTCTCGTCTTTGGGTATTGAACATTAGGAACGGTGCGAATGAATGCTCAAGAAAAGAAC
Organism: Shinella sp. GW835-FHT14H05; assembly: GCF_058793575.1. Lineage (NCBI taxonomy): Bacteria > Pseudomonadati > Pseudomonadota > Alphaproteobacteria > Hyphomicrobiales > Rhizobiaceae > Shinella > Shinella sp. GW835-FHT14H05. The sequence continues at coordinate 20,910 of NZ_JBXAFY010000032.1, forward strand.
CACGCTCAAGGACATCGCGAGAGAGACTGGCGTACATGTCTCGACAGTGTCGCGCGCGCTGGATCCCGCGACCCGGTCGGCCATCACCGCTGAAGTCGCGGAAAAAATCCAGTCCGCCGCCCTAAGGCTCGGCTACCGGCCGAACCGCATTGCTGCAGGACTTCGCACCAACCGGACGATGACGGTGGGTGTGATGATCCCGGACATTACAAACGTCATCTTCCCACCGATCCTGCGCGGCATCGAAAGCGTGCTGGAGCCGCTCGGCTACGCCTCGATCATCGTCAACACCGACAGCGAGAAGGAACGGGAAAGCCGGCTGGTCGACGTTTTGCGCGACCGTGGCGTCGACGGCATCATTCACGCGGCGGTGCTGCGGAGCGACCCTTCCATAGCACGGGCGGCGACCGAAGGCCTTCCGGTGGTGACGCTGAACCGCATGGTCGAGAACTCGCAGATTCCCTACATCATCAACGACGAAGATGCCGGCATCTGCGAGATGCTGCGCCATCTGCGCGACTTCGGACATCGCCACATTGCCCACATCGCCGGCCCGCAGGACCTGTCGACCGGCCAGCTTCGCCTGGCCGCGTTCCGCAATGCCTCCCGGAAACTCTCGATCGAGTTCAGTCCGGATCTCGTTGTAACAGCCCGGCGTTTCGACGAGAGGGAGGGCGCGCGCTGTGTTCAGGAGCTGTTGGCGTCTCGCAAGAAATTCACCGCAATCCTGTGCGCCAACGATCGTCTCGCGCTCGGCGCGATCGATGAATTGCGCGAGCGGGGCATCGAGTGCCCCCGCGAGATCTCCATCACCGGCTTCAACGACATGCCGTTCCTTGATCTGATCCGCCCCAGGCTGACAACCGTCCGGATACTTCAGCACAGTGCCGGTCGTACTGCGGCAACCGTGCTGTTGCAACTGATGAATGGCGAGACCGCCGAAAACATACCCATGGAAACAATCCTTCCCGTCGAGATCATTGTCCGCGAGAGCACCACACAGGCCAGGCCGGACGATCCGGAACCGCGTAGGTGAGACCTACGACACGAGAACAACCTAACATCACCGGAAACAGCTCGGTGCCAATACTCGAGCGACTGAACGCATGATCGTCTATCTAGAAAGGATGATGGCGAGTAGTCGCCAGGAAGCGCCTAAAAGAAGGTCCCAACGCGCTCCGGGGAGCCTTCCAGGGCGTGGGCCACGAACTCCAGCGCTCCCTTCCGTTTCGGTCGTGAAATCGGCCCGCCGAGGCACACCCTGACAGCTTCTGTTGCAGGCCCTTCCATCGTGAAAGCGTCGCTCGCGACCACCCCGAGCCGGGATGTCCGCATATGCGAGCCAAAGTCGAACGGGTCCAGCCCTGCCCCAGCGGCAGCCAGAATTGAAACTGATCGGATCCGCCTGGTAGCTGCCGGCCGGGAGGATTTTCGCAACCGGATCCTGGCGCGCTGCCGCCTCGGCGCGAATGAAGAGCAGGATAGCGTCGGCTGTGCCGGACGATAGAAATCGCCCGGCGTCTTGGAGAAGCGCGGGAAGATGTTGTGCATGGGAAGCGATCCGAGCTCCTCGTCCGGCGCCTCCACCAGGATTTCACGCTCGATGAAGTGCGGATACTCGACGATCTTGCTGATGTTGTAGACCGGCCCGACGGTGATTTCGTGCTTGCGGAAAAAGGCGAGGTTCTCGTCGAGGGTGCGCTCCCGGATCCATCCACCGACGACTGCATCGACTTCATGGCGGTGCTTGAAACGCTCCGCATTCGTGCTGTAGCGGGGATCGCATAGCATGTCCTCGCGCCCGATCGCCCGGAACAGACGGGTGACCATGGTGGGTATGGAGGCGGACATGGCCACCCAGCGATCGTCGCTGGTCTTGTAGATGTTGCGGGAAGACGATGTGCTGGAAGCACTTCCGACCCTTTTCTTCACGGTCCCGGTCAGTCTGTAGCGCGAGGCCAACGGGCCGAGGGTGGCGTACATCGGCTCCAGAAGTGAAAGGTCAATCACCTGGCCGGAGCTGCCCTTGGCGTCCCAATGGTAGAGAGCCATTATCATGGCCATGGCGCCAGTCAGGCCCGTGACGTTGTCGGCGAGCGCCAAAGGCGTCAGCACGGGTTCCCGATCCTCGAAGCCGGACCGTTCGGCATAGCCGGACATCGCCTCAACGAGAGTTCCAAACCCGCCATAGGATCGATACGGGCCGGTCTGGCCAAAGCCCGATATGCGCAGCACGACAAGGTGCGGATTGCGCTTTAGCAACAGGTCGGGGTGCAGCCATCGTCTCCAGCGTACCCGGCCGGAAGTTCTCGACCAGACCGTCGGCCGTCTCGACAAGCTTGAGCAATATCTCCCTGCCGCGTTCGCTGCGCAGATCGAGCGTGAGGCTTCGCTTGTTGCGGCTGTATTCCTTCCAGTGGAGCGCTACCCCTGCCCCATGCCACTTCCGGAAAGGATCTCTATCCTGCGTATTCTCTATCTTTATAATATCTGCGCCAAAATCCGCGAGCTTTAGAGCTATTAAGTTTCCGGCGACAATTCTTGAAAGATCAATTATTCGAATTCCTTCAAGCATAACCGAATTTGTAGAGGAAAATTCCTTTTTGAGAATTCCACACGCCTCTCCCGAAGCGATTATGTTTATTTATAGCTATAGGAAAGCTATTTTTCGTTTCATTCTAGGTGGGCAACAAGAGGCTTCAAATGAAATATTATGGGTTCGGGTACAATCTGGCGTTATGAGGACGCCATGACCACCGACAGCAAAGGAGGATGGCTTTCATCACACGCTAAGGCGGCGCGGCAGACATTTCGGTCCTCGAGCACACTCCGCGAAACCGTCCGTTTTTGAGCCAGACTTGGAGGCCAGAAACTGCGACCCCGTAGGGGAAATGCTCAACGGGAACCGGAATACGGACGAATCGGTGTCGAATGCGCCGGATACTTGAGCGGAAATTGCGAAAGATCACAGCAACAAATGCACGCATTGCCTTAGCCATAAAAAGACGGATAATGCTGCACTATGAAGCGCTTCAAGACGAGGCGACATCTACAACGCTTCGTCTCCATCCATGACCCGATTGCCAACTTGTTTTACATCCTCCGCCACGACATCTCCTCCGGCCATCATCGCGAATTCATCGGCGATGAAACTGTGGGCGAAAATCGCCCAAGTGTACCGACAAACTCGGCCGGCGTCATGGCCTGTCCTCGTTGCCGTTAAGTTGACGATGCCACATGCAGCGCTTCTACCGGCTGACGGGGACGCGCGACCTGTTCGGCACCGCGCTGATGGTGCGCGAATGGGGCCGTATCGGCGTCTTTTCGCGCGAGCGGGTGGAGGCGAAGCGGAGTTTGGCGGAGGCTAGGCGGGATGCGGAGCGGCTGGCCGCGCGGAAATGCCGGCGGGGGTATGTGCCGGTGGGAGACCGTTGACACCTGTCAACACTCCGTCAATGCGGCTGGCTGCGGTGGAAGAAGTGCAGGAACAATTCCCGCTCGGTGGTGATGTCGAGTTTTTCGTAGATGCGGGCGCGGTGGTTTTTTACCGTGCCGGAGGCGATGCCGAGGCGGGCGGCGATGGTGGCGGTGGGGTGGCCGTTCAGCACCAGCTCGACGAGTTCCAACTCGCGGGCGGACAGTTCCGGCCAGAGGGCGGCGGCGATGACCGGGCCATTGGCGGGCACGGCGCCGGGCGCCGTGGGGGTGGCGCTGCGGCTGTAGGAGGGCTGGCGGGTTTTCGTGTCGAGCGCGTGCAGGGCGGCGAAGACGGAGAAGCGTTCGTTGAGCAGGTCCACGTCGGCATCGCGGAAGGGCTGGCGCGAGCGGTCGAGGAAGATGCCGAGGCACCAGTCGTCGCCATCCTCCAGCAGCACGCCGATCTCGTCGCAGATTTCCGACTGAGCGAGAAACTCGGCGATGTAGCGGCCGCGTTTCATGCGGTCGCTCGCAAGGCTCTTCAAGGGCACGATGCCGGTGCGCCGCTCGCCGCGCCAATGGGCGTAGAAGGGGTCGAAGACATAGTAGGTTTCGAGGTAGCGCGCGACCATCTCTTCCGAATAGCCGCGGTGCTTGACGAATTCCGGCCGGCGGGTCGCCGAATAGCGCGTGACGGTGATGAGGTCGGGCGAGACGACGGCGCCGATCATGTCGATCAGCCGGTCGACGTGCTCGTCCGTTCCCGTCGCGGCGATCGCGACGGCAAGGTTTTGCCAAAACTCTGCGCGCATGCTCTGATCTAGCATCCCCCTGCCCCGCCGTCATTGTGCCTTTCGGCATATGGCGCCCCGCCCTTGCCCGAGCCTAGTCTTCCCCCATCGAAAGTCTCGGAGGGCAAGGACTTGGAAAACCCGATTGTGATTGGCATCGACGCGGGCGGCACCATGACCGACACGATCCTCGTCGATCGTCATGGACACTTCAAGATCGGCAAGGCGGCAACGACGCCGAAAGACGAGGCGGAGGGTTTTGTCGCCTCCTCCCTTGACGCGGCCGAGGCCTGGGGCATTTCGCTGGAAAGCCTGTTTTCGGGCGTCGACGTCGTGCTCTATTCCGGCACCGGCATGCTCAACACGCTGCTGTCGCGCACCGGCCGCAGGCTCGGCCTTATTACCACCAAGGGCATGGAAGACATGATCCTGATGGGCCGCGGCTTGCAGGCCTGGGCGGACTATTCCTATGCCGACCGGCTGCACGCCGTCACCCACCATCACCCCGATCCCCTCGTGCCGCGCCGGCGCACACACGGCGTGACGGAGCGCATCGACCATTTCGGCGATGTCGTGCTGCCGCTCTACGATGCCGATGTGGTGAAGGCCGCGCGCGCGCTGATCAAGGACAAGGTCGATGCGATCTGCATCATGACGATCTTCTCCCATGTGAACCCGGTGCATGAAAAGCGCATCGCGGAAATCTGCCGCGAGGAGGTCGAAAAGGCCGGCGCGGAGATCACCGTCTATACCAGCCACGAGGTGCGTCCTGTCATCCGCGAACAGTCGCGGCTGAACTCGGTGCTGATCGAGGCCTATGCGACGTCGCGCGGCCGCAAGCAGCTGCGCGGCATCGAGGATGCCTCGAAGAAATACGGCTTCAAATATGGCGTGCAGACGCTGCTCTCCTTCGGCGGCCTCACCTCGATCAACCACCCTCGCCTGCACGAGACGATGATCTCCGGCCCGATCGGCGGCATCCTCGGCGCGGCCTATATCGGCAAGCTGATCGGCAATGACTCGCTGATCTGCTCCGACATGGGCGGTACCTCCTTCGACATGGGCGTCATCTCGCGCGGCCAGACCCGCATCGAGAACGAGCCGCTGATGGACCGCTTCAAGCTGAACGTGCCGACGCTGCATCTCGATACGATCGGCGCGGGTGCCGGCATGATCCTCAAGGTCGATCCGCTGACCCGCAAAATCTCGCTCGGTCCGGAAAGTGCGGGCTCCGATCCGGGACCGATCTGCTTCGACCGCGGCGGCACCGAGCCGACCATTGCCGACTGCGACGCCATCCTCGGCCGGCTCAATCCGGATTATTTCCTCGGCGGCAAGGTCAAGCTCCAGGTCGAGAAGGCGCGCGCGGCCTTCAAGGAAAAGTGCGCCGATCCGCTCGGCGTCGGCGTGGAGGAAGCGGCCGAAGGCATGATCGAGATGCTGGAGGCGGACGCCAACAATGCGCTGCGCCGCGTCATTTCCGGCCAGGGCATCCATCCGTCGGAATTCACGCTGCTCTCCTATGGCGGCTCCGGGCCGCTGCATCTGGCCGGCTGCTCCAAGGGCATCGGCTTCAAGGACATCATCACCTTCCAGTTCGCCGCCGGCTTCTCCGCGTTCGGCTGCACCACGGCGGATTACATGCGCCGCCACTCGGTCTCCACCCAGATCGACATCTCGGCGCGCGCCACGGAAGACCGGCTCGTTGCCGCCGGCAGCCAGATCACCAAGGTCTGGAGCGATCTCGAAAGGGCCGCGGTCGATGAAATGCTCGCCGACGGCCATGCGCGCGAGAAGATCAAGACCGTGCCCTTCTTCATGGCGCGTTATACGGGCCAGCTCGAAGACGTCGAGGTCATCGCGCCGTTGCCAGCTGTCAACTCGGCCGACGACATGCGCGCCGTGCTCGCCCAGTTCGAGGAGGTCTATGCCAAGGCGAACCACCGGGTCTCGAAATATGGCGAGGCCGGCTTCTCGCTGATGGAGCTCGGCGTCATCGCCACGGCCGACAAGATCAAGCCGACGCTCATCCGCCGGCCGCTCGGCACCGCCAATCCGGCGAGCGCCCACAAGGGCACGCGCGAGGCCTATATCGGCGGGCGCTGGCACAGGGCCAATCTCTACGAAATGGACCTGCTCGAACCCGGCCACGAGGTGACCGGCCCGGCCATCATCGAGCATCCGGCCACCACGCTCGTCGTGCATCCGAACGACCGCGTCTTCATCGATGAGTGGACGCTGCTCCACTATATTCACGCCTGAGCGGGAGACCGAAACCATGCTGGACAGAACCGCAAATCCCCTTCGCGAACGCCTCCTCGAATCCGAACGGCTGATGGAGGAAACCGGCTGCTACGACGGCATCACAGAGCTGACGCTGCGCCGGCAGGACCCGCTGAAATTCGAGACGCTGCACACCAAGCTGCGTGCCTATTGCGTCTCGGCGCGGGAAATGGCCCGGCGCATCTCGGCTTCGCCCGGTGTGCGCGAAGTGGGCGAGATGGTCGTCGCCATCTACACGCCGGAGGGCGACGCGATCGCCCTTTCCAACGGCATCATGGTGCATGTGCACACGATGAGCCGCTTCATCAAATGGATGATCAAGAACGGCTACGAGGAAAACCCCTGCATCCGCGACGGCGATATTTTCGCCAACAACGATGCCTTCATCGGCACCGTGCAGGTGCCGGACGTGATGGACGTCGTGCCGATCTTCTACGAGGGCACGCTGGTCGGCTGGGCGGGTGCTGTCTGCCACGAGCTGGAGGCCGGCGGCATCACACCGGGCGGCGACGTGTGCCTGGCGCAGGAGCGCTTCACCGAGGGCCTGTTCGTCTGCGCGGAAAAGGTCGGCGAGAACGACGAGATCCGCCGCGACTATGTCATCCGCTGCGAGCGGAACCTCCGCATGCCGATCTACTGGGTGCTGGACGAAAAGGCCAAGGTCGCCGCCTGCATCGACATGCGCGAAAGCGTCAAGCAGCTGATCTCCGAGGTCGGGCTGGAATACTGGCAGCGGCTTGCCAAGGAGTTCATCGAGGAGGGCAGGCGCGCCCAGCTCGCCCGCACCCGCCAGCTCACCGTGCCCGGCATCTATCGCGGCCACACCTTCTACGGCCATGTCACGGAGGGCAAGCCGGGCTTCCAGCCGCTCGGGCCGCCGAACTGGCTCTACAACATCCCGATCGAGATGGAGATCAAGTCCGACGGCAAGATCCGCATGGATTTCGACGGCACCCAGCCCTGGGGCTATCACTCGATGAACTGCACGCCGGCCGGCATGGATGGCGGCATGTTCGTGACGCTGACCCAGCACATGAATTTCGAGGGCCTGGTCAATGACGGCGCCTGGATGGCGACCGAGATCAACATTCCGCACGGCACCTGGACCAACCCGGACAACGAGATGGCCGCCACCGCCACCTCCTGGGCGCTGCTCTTGCCCGCCTACGGCGTCTTCCAGCGGCTCTTGTCGCGCGGCTTCATTGCCCGCGGCTTCGTCGAGGAGGCCTTCGTCGGGCAGGTCAACTCTCCGATGATCGAGATGGGCGGCACCAGCCAGTACGGCACGCAGTTCGGCATGGCGCATTTCGAATGCGCCGCCGCCGGCTCCGGGGCGCTTGCCATCAAGGACGGGCTGGACACGGCCTATGTCGGCTGGAACCCGGAATCCGACATGGGCAATATCGAGATCTGGGAACAGAACATGCCGATGGTCTATATCGGCCGCTCGATCGTGCCCAATTCCGGAGGGGCCGGCAAATATCGCGGCGGCTGCGCCTTCGCCTCCACCTGGCTGATCAACAAGACGGAGCACCTGCGCCTCGTCACCTCGGAACATTCCTCCCGCGTCTTCGACAATGGCGGTCTGTGCGGCGGCTACCCGGCGCCGACCTGCGAAAAGCACCATGCCGTGCGCGGCTCCGACATCTTCGAGAAGGCGGCAAAGGGCGAGGCGCTGGCGCACACGCCGGGCACCGATCCGCTCGTCTCGGATTTCGAACGCCGCTACAAGGGCGAGCAGGTCTTCGAGGAGGGGCCTTACATCACCAAGCCGCACAAGTCCGGCGATATCTTCAGCCATGCCTATAATGGCGGCGGCGGCTTTGGCGACGTGCTGGAGCGCGATCCGGTGAAGACGGCCTGGGATGTGGAAAACGGCTTCCTCACCCGCGAGGCGGCCGAGCAGGTCTTCGGCATCATCCTCAAGGACGACGCGGAGGGCTATCCGCTGGCCGATATCGATGCCACCGTGGCGCGGCGCGCCGAGATGCGCAAAGCGCGGCTCGCCAAGGCCATTCCGGTCTCCGAATGGATCGCCAGGGAGGCGACGCGCGTGAAGAAACAGGACTTTGCGCTGGAAGTGACGCGGATGTATCGCAGCGCGATGCAGCTTTCGCCGAGATTCACCCGGGAATTCAAGGACTTCTGGGGTCTCGACGCCGATTATGCCTTTGCCGGGGAGAAGTGAGCCATGAGTGCCTATTCCAAGGAAACCATCCGCGAACTGGTCGACGGCACGCTGCCCTGGCCGCAGACCCGCCGCATCATGAGCGCCTACAAGGACGACGACCGTTTCGCCAAATATATCAGCGTGTTGCAGGATCGCGTGGCCTGGGAGGACCCGATCCTGCTGCCTGTCGGCGACCGGCTCTTCATCTGCGACAGCGCCGAGGGGCGGGTGACGCGCTGCGAATGCGGCCATTCCTTCGGCGATTACCGCAAGAACTGGAAGCTCAACGCCGTGATCAGCGTGCGCAACACGGAAGAGAGCCTGCGCGAGATCTACCCCAATTCCGACCTGCCGGACCCGGAATGGATGGAGATCCGCGAGTTCTTCTGCCCGCAATGCGCCCACCTGCACGAGGTGGAGGCGGCCGCACCCGGCTATCCCATCGTGCATGATTTCCAGCCGGACCTCGAAGGGTTCTACAGGGATTGGCTGGGCACACCCTTGAAGGAGACGGCATGACGGAAAACCTGAAGGGCCGCAGCGCGGTCATCACCGGCGGGCTGACGGGGCAGGGGCTGGCGATCGCCGAGGCCCTTGCCGGGGCCGGCGCCCATGTCGCCGTCGGCTCCTTCGTGCGCGAGGCGGCGGGGCGGCAGGGCGACGCCGCCGCCTATCCGGACCCGGAAGAGATCGTCAGCGTGCGGGAACGGCTGGCCCGGCATGGCACCAAGGTGCATGCCGGGCATCTCGACGTGCGCGACAGCGCGGCGATCGCCGATTTCGCCGCTGCTGCGGAGGCAGCCTGCGGGCCGGCCGACATCCTCGTCAATGCGGCAGGCACCACGGCCGAACAGCCGGTCAGCGGCCATTCGGACGAGCTGTGGCTGAAGATCATCGACACCAACCTCAACGGCGCCTTCCGCATGATCCGGACCTACCTGCCGGGCATGATCGCGCGCAAATGGGGGCGGGTGATCAATATCGGCTCGACGGCAGCCACCGTCGGCTGGAAGGACAATCCCGCCTATTGCGCCTCGAAATCCGGCCTGCTTGGCCTGACCCGCTGCGTGGCGCTGGAGGGCGCGCCGCATGGCGTGACGGCGGTGATGATCAGCCCGACCTGGGTGGAGACGGAGCTGATGCGCCGCAATGTCCAGCAGGTTCTCGACCGGGAGGGCGGGGGCCGCACGCTGGAAGACGCCATGGCCGATATCGCCCGGCAGAACCCGCAGAACCGCATCATCCAGCCGAGCGAAATAGCCACCCTTGCCGTCTTCCTCTCGGGGGAGGGGGCCAGGGGCATCACCATGGAGAACATACAGATCTCGGGCGGCGCACTCTGGTGAGCCGCCTTTTTCGCGTTTGACGACCAAAACAACAAAGAAAGGGAACAGCAAATGCCAAGATATGTAATCGCAACGCTTGCCATGACTGCCGGACTGCTTTCGACCTTCGCCACCGCGCATGCGGCCGATCCGGAAAGCTGCAAGGCCGTGCGCTTCTCCGATGTCGGCTGGACCGACATCACCTCCACCACCGCCGTCGCCTCGGCGATCCTCCAGGCGCTGGGCTACGCGCCGGAGAGCAAGCTGCTCTCCATTCCCGTCACCTATACGAGCATGAAGAACAAGGACATCGACGTCTATCTCGGCGACTGGCAGCCGAGCATGGAGGCCGATCGCAAGCCCTTCCTCGAAGACAAGTCGATCGAGGTCTTCGGCCCGAACCTGACGGGCGCCAAATACACCTTCGCCGTGCCGAAATATGTCTCCGATGCCGGCGTCAAGGATTTCGCCGACCTGCAGAAATTCGCCGACAAATTCGGCAACAAGATCTACGGCATCGAGCCCGGCAACAACGGCAACCGCATGATCACCGAGATGATCGACAAGAAGGCCTTCGGCCTCGCCGACTGGGAGCTCATCGAAAGCTCGGAGCAGGGCATGCTGGCGGAAGTCGGCCGGGCGATCGGCGAAAAGCAGTGGATCGTCTTCCTCGGCTGGGCACCGCATCCGATGAACGCGGTCTACCAGATCGACTATCTCTCCGGCGGCGACGACTATTTCGGCCCCAACTACGGCGGCGCCGACATCTACACCAACATCCGCGCCGGCTACGCGGCCGAGTGCCCGAACGTCGCAAAGTTCGTCACCAACCTGCGCTTCACGCTGCCCATGGAAAACGAAATCATGGGCGCCATCCTGAACGACGGCAAGGACGCAGAGGCCGCCGCGACAGAATGGCTGAAGGCGCATCCCGACGCGGTGACGCCGTGGCTGGAGGGTGTGACAACGATCGACGGCAAACCGGCGGCGGAGGCGGTGGGCGGGTTGCTCAACGGGTGATGGTTTTGGTGGGGGGCTGGGTGAGAGGATGTCTTGAATCCGGCCCCTTTGGTGAATCGCTGGTTGCTAGGGGCTGCGGGTTTGTTGAATCCGCGCGTGCCAACAATACCCCCCTCTGTCCTGCCGGACATCTCCCCCACAAGGGGGGAGATCGAATCGTGGCTACGTCCCGCTAATCACTGCCGTTGCCGATGAAGTGACGCCCGCGCCGCCATCCAATCTCCCCCCTTGTGGGGAGTGTTTACATTGAACGCTTTTGAGATTCTGCTATGGGGGTGATTTGCGTGGAGGCAGGTGATGGATTGCCCGGGCTGTGGTGGTGTCG
>NZ_JBXAFY010000033.1:0-12865 GCF_058793575.1 Shinella sp. GW835-FHT14H05
GTAATCTCACCCCGCCCCTCAAAGCCCCCAAACCACCGATTCCTCATGCCGCTTGATCAAGTGCTTGAGATTGTCGAAGCCGCTCTGCACATGGCGGGCGAAGTTGTCGACGGCGGGCATGCGCGGGGCGTCGGCGCGTTTCAGGAGGCCGAGGGCGCGTTGGGGGTGGGGCACGTTGACCGGCAGCGCGGTGATCGATTTTTCGTTGCGCTGGGCGAAGACCACGCTGTGTGGCAGCACGGTCAGTGCATCGCTGCCCTTCAGGAAATTGACGACGCTCATCAGCGAGCCGCCGGTATAGCGGATGCGAATCTCCGTCGCACCGAAGGACAGCAGCATGCTGCGCAGGTCGGCAAGCAGCGGGCTACCCGGCGGCGGCGCGACCCAGGGGTAATCGAGCAGGTGCATCGGCTGCGGGCGGCGCTTCAAAAGCAGCGGATGCGTCACCCGGCAGGCGACGACGTTGCGGCCAGGCAGGATTTCGTGGAATTCCAGTTCCGAGCCCTCGTCGAGAATATCGATGGGGCAGATGGCGAGGTCGATCTGGTCGGCCTTCAGGGCGGCGCGCAGATCGGGAAAATAACCGTAGCTCTGGTCGACGCGCACATCCGGATGCTGGTTCTGGAATTCCGCGACCATGCCGGAGATCAGCGCATCCATGAAGAAGGGCGTGCCGCCGATGCGCACCGTGCCGCCCTTGCCGACGCGAAAACTTTCGATCGTATCGGAGGCCTTGCGCGAGGCGGCGAGCATGACCTGGCCGTGATCGGCGAGCGCGCGGCCGAGCGGCGTCGGCTGGAGCGGCCGTTTTCCCTTGAGAAACAGCGGTTCGCCGAGGCGTTTTTCCAGCATGGACAGGGTGCGCGAGACGGCGGGCTGCGCCATGCCAAGCAGCGCCGCGCCCTCGGTGACGCCGCCCGCCTTGACGACGGCGGCAAGCTGGATCAGGTGGCGCTCGTCTATCTTCATAACGATCCGTTATATTATCCCGGCACAAAATCATCAATGCTGCGTGCGCGCTTTGCTAGATTTCCCTCAGCTTGGAGGAGAAAGCATGCCGGGACCGATGGTTTCCCCTGTCGATACCTTGACCGCATCGGACGCTTTTGCGCGAAGGCTGGCCGCTGCCGGCGACGGCAGGCTGCGCCAGGCGCTGAGCGCGACCGTCACCCATCTCCACGCGCTGATTGCCGAACTGAAGCCGACGCCCGCAGAATGGCGCGGCCTCATCGCTTTCCTCACCGATGTCGGCCACGCGGCCGACGACCGCCGGCAGGAATGGGTGCTGCTGTCGGACCTGCTCGGCGCCTCCGCGCTGGTCGAGGAGGTCAACACGCGCCGCCCCAAGCTTGCGACGCCGAACACGGTGCGAGGCCCGTTCTTCCGCGCCGATGCGCCGGAACGCCCGCTCGGCAGCGATATCTCGCTCGACGGTGTTGGTGAGGCGCTTGCGGTTTCCGCCCGCGTGCAGGATCTCGATGGCGCGCCGATTGCCGGTGCCGAGGTCATCACCTGGCAGGCGAATGCCGCCGGCCTCTACGAGAACCAGCAGCCGGATTTGCAGCCGGAATTTAACCTGCGCGGCCTGTTTCGCACCGATGCCGAGGGCCGGTTTCATTACCGCACCATTCGCCCGGCGGGCTACGGCGTACCGGATGACGGCCCGGTCGGCACGCTGCTGCGCAAGGCCGGCCTGCCGCTGCGCCGCCCCGCGCACCTGCATTTCATGATCAAGGCGGCCGGCTTCGAGACGATCGTCACCCATCTCTATGACGCAAGCGACCCGCAGCTCGACGCGGATGCGCTGTTCGGCGTCAAGCCGGAGCTGGTCTGCCGCTTCGAGCGCGCGGCCGACAAGCCGTGTTTCCGGCTCGACTACACCTTCGTCATGGCGCGATCGAAACAGGGAGCACCGGCGTGACACGCGACTTCGTCTATTCCACCAGCCCGGCCCATGTCGTCTTCGGCGCCGGCAAGCTCGCCACCGTCGGCGACTGGCTCGACCGGATCGGCTGTCGCCGCGCCCTCGTGCTCTCGACGCCGCACCAGAAGGCGGATGCCGAAGCGCTGGCGGAAACGCTCGGGGTCCGTGCGGCCGGCGTCTTTGCGGGGGCGGTGATGCACACACCCGTCGACGTCACGGAAACGGCCATGGACGTGGTGCGCCAGACAGGTGCGGACTGCGTGGTCTCGCTTGGTGGCGGCTCGACGACCGGGCTCGGCAAGGCGATCGCCTATCGCACCGACCTGCCGCAGATCGTCATCCCGACGACCTATGCCGGCTCGGAGGTGACGCCGATCCTCGGCCAGACGGAGGCCGGCCGCAAGACGACGGTGCGCGCCGCGAGCATCCTGCCGGAAGTGGTGATCTACGATCCGGCGCTGACACTCGGCCTGCCGGTCGCCATGAGCGTCACCAGCGGGCTCAACGCCATGGCGCATGCCGTCGAGGCGCTTTACGCCGAGGACCGCAACCCCGTTTCCTCCCTGATGGCGATCGAGGGCCTCAGCGCCTTCCGCCGGAGCCTGCCGCAGCTCGTGGCCCAGCCGAGGGACGCCGAAGCACGGGCGGAGGCGCTCTATGGCGCCTGGCTCTGCGGCACGGTGCTCGGCACGGTCGGAATGGCGCTGCACCACAAGATCTGCCACACGCTCGGCGGCACGTTCGATACGCCGCATGCCGATACGCATGCGATCATGCTGCCGCACACCGCGGCCTTCAACGCCGTCGCCGTGCCCGACCTGCTCGCCCCCGTGGCAAGCATGTTCGGCGGCTCGGTCGGCGGCGGGCTGTGGGATTTCGCGAAAGCGGCCGGTGCGCCGCTGGCGCTGAAGGACCTCGGCCTTTCCGAAGCCGATCTCGACCGCGCCGCCGAGATCGCCACGCAAAGCCCTTACCGCAACCCGCGCGTCATCGACCGTCCGTCGATCCGCGCGCTGTTGCAGGATGCCTGGGAGGGCAGACGGCCGGCCAATTGACGTCACCCTTCGGGAGGAAGGGTTTTGGGAGGAAGAACCATGCTGACGAGACGCGAACTTCTGAAGACCACGGCTGCCGGAAGCGCCGTCGCCCTGACATCGGGCTTTCCGATGCCGGCGATCGCGCAGAATGCGGCGATCAAGCTCGGCTATGTGAGCCCGCAGACCGGGCCGCTCGCCGCCTTCGGCGAGGCCGACAGCTTCGTCATCGACGCCTTCCTGACGGCGGCGAAAGCCAAGGGGCTGAACTACGAGATCATCGTCAAGGACAGCCAGTCGAACCCCAACCGCGCGGCGGAAGTGGCCAAGCAGCTGATCGTCGACGACGAGGTCAACCTGATGCTCGTCGCCTCGACGCCGGAAACGACCAATCCGGTGGCGACGACGGCGGAAGCCGAGGGCATGCCCTGCATTTCCACCGTCGCACCCTGGCAGCCCTGGTTCATCGGCCAGCAGGGCAATCCCGGCGATCCGGCCTCGTGGAAACCCTTCGACTATGCCTTCCACTTCTTCTGGGGGCTGGAGGACGTCATCGCCGTCTTCACAAACATGTGGGCGCAGGTGGAGACCAATAAAAAGGTCGGCGGCCTCTTCCCGAACGATGGCGACGGCAATGCCTGGGGCGACAAGGTCGTCGGCTTCCCGCCGGTGCTGGAGAAGATGGGTTATTCGCTGAACGACCCCGGCCGCTACCAGAACATGACGGACGATTTTTCCGCGCAGATCAATGCCTTCAAGGCTGGCCAGTGCGAGATCATTACCGGCGTCGTCATCCCGCCGGATTTCACCACCTTCTGGAACCAGGCCAAGCAGCAGGGTTTCGTGCCCAAGGTCGCCTCGATCGGCAAGGCGCTGCTTTTTCCGCAGACGGTGGAGGCGCTGGGCAATGCCGGCCACAACCTCTCGTCGGAGGTCTGGTGGTCGCCGAGCCATCCGTTCAAGTCGTCGCTGACCGGCGAGACCTCGGCCGAGGTCGCGGCCGCTTTCACCAAGACGACCGGCCGGCCCTGGACGCAGCCGATCGGCTTTGCCCATGCGCTGTTCGAGCTCGCGGTCGACGCGCTCGGCCGCGCCGAGGACCCGACGGATGGCGACGCGGTGGCGGCAGCGATTGCCGCGACACGGCTCGATACGCTGGTCGGACCGATCGCCTGGGACGGCAAGGGCCTGCCGCCCTTTGCCGCGAAGAACATCGCCAAGACGCCGCTCGTCGGCGGCCAGTGGCGGCTGAAGGATGGCGGCGGCTACGATCTCGTCATCACGGACAACAAGACGGCGCCGAACATTCCCACCGGCGGCACCATGGAAGCGATCGCCTGAAGGATCAAAACCATGTCCCTGTTGCAGCTCGACAGCGTCTCCAAGCGGTTCGGTGCCCTGACGGTCGCCGATGCGATCAGCCTCACCGTGGAAAACGGTGAGGCGCTCGGCATCATCGGCCCGAACGGCGCCGGCAAGTCGACGCTGTTCAACCTGATCACCGGCACGATCGCGCCCGACAGCGGCGCGATCCGCTTTGCCGGCGCGGACGTCACGCGCACGCCGCCGATGGCGCGCTGTCTTTCCGGCATGGGGCGCACCTTCCAGATCCCGCAGCCCTTCGAGAAGCTGACCGTCTTCGAAAACCTGCTGGTCGCCGGCAGTTTCGGCGCAAGGCGCAGCGAGGCGGACGCCTACGACCACTGCGCCGAAATCCTCGTCGAGACCGGGCTGATCGACAAGGCCAACGTTCCGGCGGGCGGGCTCAGCCTGTTGCAGCGGAAACGCCTGGAGCTTGCCCGGGCGCTCGCCACCGAGCCGCGCCTGCTGCTGCTCGACGAGATTGCCGGCGGGCTGACGGAGGGCGAATGCCAGGCGCTCGTCGCCACCATCCGCGCTATCCATGCCAAGGGCGTCGCCGTCATCTGGATCGAGCATGTGCTGCACGCATTGACCTCGGTCGTCGAACGCCTGCTCGTGCTGCATTTCGGCCGGGTGATCGGCATCGGCGCACCGGCCGAGATCATGGCCTCGCGCGACGTGCAGGAAATCTACCTGGGGATCGAGATATGACGGCGCTCCTCGAAACGAAGGGCCTCAAGGCCTTCTACGGCGATTTCCAGGCGCTGTTCGGCGTCGACATCACCGTGGCCGAAGGCGAAACCATCGCCATCATCGGCGCCAATGGGGCCGGCAAGACGACGCTGATGCGCGCTCTTTCCGGCGTGCTCGCCGGCGCGCCCGACAGTGTGTTCTGCCGCGGCGAGGCCGTGGGTGCTCTCGCCGCGCCCGACATTCTCGCCCGCGGCATCGCCATGGTGCCGGAGGGGCGGCGGCTGTTTCCCTCGCTGACGGTGGAGGAAAACCTCATGATCGGCGCCTATGGCAAGCGGCGCGGCGCCTGGACGCTTGCGACCGTCTACGACCTCTTCCCCATCCTCAAGGAGCGCCGCGCCAATCCCGCCACCGCGCTCTCCGGCGGGCAGCAGCAGATGGTGGCGATCGGCCGGGCGCTGATGGCCAATCCGGACGTGCTGCTCTGCGACGAGATCAGCCTCGGCCTTGCTCCCGTCGTGGTGCGCGACATCTACGCCGCGTTCCCCCGTATCCGTGAAAGCGGTGCCGCCATCGTCATCGTCGAGCAGGATATCGGCCAGGCGCTGAAGGTGGCGAACCGCGTCTATTGCATGATGGAGGGGCGCATCACGCTATCCGGCCGGCCGGAGGCGCTCAGCCGCGCGGCAATCCACGCAGCCTATTTCGGAGCGCCAAGCCATGACCATTCTTGATACGATCGTGCAGGGCGTGCTGCTCGGCGGGCTTTACGCGCTGTTTGCCGCCGGCCTCAGCCTGGTCTTCGGCATCATGCGCCTCGTCAACCTTGCCCATGGCGACCTCATCGTGCTCGCCGCCTTCCTGATCCTCGTGCTGGTGAACGGGCTCGGCCTCAACCCCTTCCTCGCCGCGCTGATCGTCATGCCGCTGATGTTCATAGCAGGCTATGCATTGCAGGCATTGCTTTTGAACCGGACGCTGGGCAAGGACGTGCTGCCGCCGCTGCTCGTCACATTCGGCCTGTCGATCGTGCTGCAGAACGCGCTGCTCGAAGGTTTTTCCGCCGATAGCCGCCGCATCTCCGCCGGCGCGCTCGAAACGGCCTCCATCAACCTCGGAGCCGTTACCATCGGCCTGATGCCGCTGATGGCCTTCCTCTCGGCGGTCGCCGTCATCGTCGGGCTCAACCTCCTGATCTACCGCACCGCGCTCGGCCGCGCCTTCCGCGCCACCTCGGACGATCCCGTGACGGCGGGCCTGATGGGCATCCGTCCGCGACAGGTGTTTGCCGTGGCGACCGGGCTTGCCATGGCGGTGGTGGCGATCGCCGCGCTCTATCTCGGCACACGCGCCAATTTCGACCCGACCGCCGGGCCGGCGCGGCTGATCTATGCCTTCGAGGCGGTGATCATCGGCGGCCTCGGCTCGCTCTGGGGCACGCTGGCCGGCGGCGTCATCCTCGGCGTGGCGCAGACGCTGGGCGCCGCCATCAATCCGGAATGGCAGATCCTCTCCGGCCATCTCGCCTTCCTTGCCGTTCTCCTGATCCGGCCGCGCGGCCTCTTCCCGCGCGCCGTCGACTGAGGTGTCCCGATGACCATTGCCATCCCCTCCCTCAAGGTCGAAACCCGCACCAGGGCCTCCTCGGTCTCGCGGCTCATAGCACTCGCCGTGCTGGCGCTCGGCCTTGCCGCCCCCTTCTTCGTCTCGCGCGGCGCGGTGCAGGACCTGTTCTTCATCCTCACCATGCTGGTTCTGGCGCAGAGCTGGAACCTGCTCGCTGGTTACGCGGGCCTCATCTCCGTCGGCCAGCAGGTCTTCGTCGGCTTCGGCGCCTATGCGATGTTCGGCGCGGTCATCCTCTTCGGCCTCGACCCGATCCCGGCGATCCTGATTGCCGGGGTGCTCTCGGCGCTGCTCGCCATCCCCACCGCCTTCTTCACCTTCCGCCTCTACGGCCCCTATTTCGCCATCGGCACCTGGGTCGTGGCGGAGGTGGTGCGCCTCCTGCTTGCCCAGTGGAAGACGCTCGGCGGCGGCACGGGCACCTCGCTGCCGCGCGAGGCGGTGCGCGACATGGCGGGCGTCGGGCTGCTGCGCGATCTCTTCGGCATGAAGCCGGCTGAGGCGAGCGACGCGATCACTTACTGGCTGGCGCTCATCCTTGCCGCCGCCACCATCGGCTTCATCTACCGCCTGCTGCGCAGCAAGCAGGGGCTCGGCCTTGCCGCCGTGCGCGACAACGAGCAGGCGGCGCGCGCTGTCGGCGTCGATGCGCGGCGCATGAAGGCGATGGTCTACCTCGCCACGGCCTTCCTCACGGGGCTCGCAGGCGCCTTGATCTATGTGCAGAAGGCCCGCATCTCGCCCGATGCCGCCTTCTCCGTCACCGACTGGACGGCCTATGTCATCTTCATCGTCGTCATCGGCGGCATCGGCACCATCGAGGGGCCGATCCTCGGCGTCATCCTGTTCTTTCTGCTGCAGAACCTGCTCGCCGACTACGGCTCCTGGTATCTGCTGATGCTCGGCCTTGCCGGCATCCTCACCATGCTTTTCGCGCCGCGCGGCCTCTGGGGCGCCTTCTCCGACCGCACCGGCATCCAGCTCTTTCCGGTCCGCCGCACACTCGTCGGCGTCCCGTCTGTCCATCAGGGAGGATCATCACATGGCTGACATCACCACGGACGTGCTCATCATCGGCACCGGCCCCGCCGGCTCCGCCACCGCGGCGCTGCTTTCGAGCTACGGCGTCGAGAACATGGTGATCAACCGCTACTGCTGGCTTGCCAACACGCCGCGCGCCCACATCACCAACCAGCGCACCATGGAAGTGCTGCGCGACCTCGGCCGCGAGGTGGAGGACGAGGCCTATATGTACGCCGCCGAGCAGGACCTGATGGGCGAGAACGTCTTCTGCACGGCGCTTGCCGGCGAGGAAATCGGCCGCATGAAGAGCTGGGGCAAACACCCCGTCTCGCGCGCCGAACACCAGCTCTCCTCGCCGAGCCACATGAACGACCTGCCGCAGACCTTCATGGAGCCGCTGCTGTTCAAGACCGCCTGTTCGCGCGGCACGCAGGCGCGCATGTCCACCGAATATGTCAGCCACGAGCAGGACGCGGACGGCGTTACCACCACCTGTCTCGACCGGCTGACCGGCAGGACGCTGACCGTGCGCTCGAAATATCTCGTCGGTGCGGATGGCGGAAACTCCAAGGTCGCCGAACATGCGGGCCTCTCCTTCGAGGGCCGCATGGGCGTCGCCGGCTCGATGAACATCCTCTTCGAGGCCGATCTTTCGCGCTACGTCGCCCATCGCCCCTCGGTGCTCTACTGGGTCTTGCAGCCGGGCGCCGATGTCGGCGGCATCGGCATGGGGCTGGTGCGCATGGTGCGGCCCTGGCACGAATGGCTGATCGTCTGGGGCTACGACATCAACCAGCCGGCCCCGTCGGTCGACGAGGCGCATGCGAAAAAGGTCGTGCGCGATCTCGTCGGCGTGGCCGATCTCGACGTGACGATCAAGTCGGTCTCCACCTGGACCGTCAACAACATGTATGCGACCACGCTCTCGAACGGCCGCGTCTTCTGCATGGGCGATGCCATCCACCGCCACCCGCCGTCGAACGGCCTCGGTTCCAACACCTCGATCCAGGATGCCTTCAACCTCGCCTGGAAGCTCGCCTTCGTGTTGAAGGGCCAGGCGGGCGATGGATTGCTCGACAGCTACCAGGCCGAGCGTGCGCCGATCGCCAAGCAGATCGTCACCCGCGCCAACAGGTCGATCGAGGAGTTCGGGCCGATCTTCAAGGCGCTCGGCCTGCTCGATTCCATCGACCCGGTGAAGATGCAGCAGAACATGGATGCCCGCTGCAACAACACGGCCGCCGCCGAAGAACAGCGCGCCGCCATTCGCCAGGCGATCGCCGCGAAGGTCTATGAATTCGACGCCCATGGCGTGGAGATGAACCAGCGCTACCGTTCAGAGTCCGTGGTGAGCGACGGCGAGCCCGAGCCCGCCTTCGAAAAGGACCCGGAGCTGCATTTCCAGCAGACCACCTGGCCCGGCGCCCGCCTGCCGCATGCCTGGGTCTTTGCGGAGGATGGCAAGAAGGTCTCGACGCTGGACCTCGCCGGCCACGGCCGCTTCACCGTGCTGACCGGCATTGGCGGGCAAGGCTGGATCGAGGCGGCGAAGGTGGTTGGCCGCGAACTCGGCACCGAGATCGCGGCGCATGCCATCGGCCCGCGCCAGAACTGGCAGGATTTCACCGGCGACTGGGCCAACCTGCGCGAGGTGCGCGACGGCGGCATCGTGCTGGTGCGCCCGGACCACCATGTCTGCTGGCGGCAGGCGGACGGCGCTGGCAATCCCGTTGCGGAGCTGCGCCGGGTCATGACCGCCATTCTTCGAAAGTGAGGCTTGCGATGGAAGCGCATGAAAAGGGTTTCTTCACGGAAGAGAATTCCGTCGAGGTCGTCGCCGGCCGCAACCGCAATGCCAGGGACGCGCGGCTGAAGGCCATCATGGAGGTGGTGACGCGCAAGCTGCACGAGGCGGTGAAGGAGATCGAGCCGACGCAGGAGGAGTGGATGGAAGCGATCCTCTTCCTCACCCGCACCGGCCAGATGTGCAACGAATGGCGGCAGGAATTCATCCTGCTTTCCGACACGCTCGGCGTCTCGATGCTGGTCGACGCCATCAACAACCGCAAGCCTTCCGGCGCCTCGGAAAGCACCGTCCTCGGCCCCTTCCACGTGCAGGACGCACCGGAACTGCCGATGGGCGCCAACATCTGCCTCGACCAGAAGGGCGAGGACATGGTGATCTCCGGCCGCATCAGCGACACCGCCGGCCGGCCGATCGAAGGTGCGGTGCTGGATGTCTGGCAGGCCAATGACGAGGGTTTTTATGACGTCCAGCAGCTCGGCATCCAGCCGGAATTCAACCTGCGCGGCGTCTTCCGCACCGGCGCGGACGGGCGCTACTGGTTCCGCGCCGTCAAGCCGAAATATTACCCGATCCCGCATGACGGCCCGGTCGGCCAGATGCTCGACCATCTCGGCCGCCACCCCTACCGCCCCGCCCACCTGCACTTCATCCTCAAGGCCGATGGCTTCGAGACGCTGATCACCCACATCTTCGACCCGCACGATCCGTATATCGAGTCCGATGCGGTTTTCGGCGTGAAGCGGAGCCTGCTCGCCGACTTCCACCTCGTCGAGGATGCGGCGCGGGCGACGGCGTATGAGTTCGAGGGGGCGTTCTGGGAGGTGGAGTATGATTTTGTGCTGGCGCGGAAGGGTGAAGCGGCGGCTTGAGCGGCGTCAGCGTTCGGCACCCTCGTCAGCCCCGCCCCCGCCACGCCCGATACCACTCCACGAACGCCGCAATGCCCTCCTCCAGCCCGACGCTGGGCGTAAACCCGGTGAGGGCGTGCAACAGATCGGTGGAGGCGAAGGTGCGGGGGACGTCGCCTGGCTGCATGGGCATGTAGTTGCGCGTGGCGGGGCGGCCGAGGGCTTTTTCGATGGTCTCGATGAAGGCCATCAGTTCCACCGGGTGTCCGCCGCCGATATTGACGACGCGGAAGGGCGCCTGCGCCGAGAGCGTATCGAAGAGGCCGGGCGTCGTGATGCGGCTTGCCTCCACCGGCACGACGGCGGCAAGGCGGACGATCGCCTCGACGAGGTCGTCGATATAGGTGAAGTCGCGGCTCATATTGCCCTGGCCGTAGACGTCGATTGCGCGGTCGCTGAGGATCGCGTCGGCGAACTTGATCGGCGCCATGTCCGGCCGGCCCCAGGGGCCGTAGACCGTGAAGAAGCGGAAGGCCGTCGTCGGCACGCGGTAGAGATGGGCGTAGGAATGCGCCATCAGCTCCATGGATTTCTTCGAGGCGGCATAGAGCGTCATCGGTTCGTCGGCGCGGTCGCCCTCGGCAAAGGGGATTTTTTCGTTGGCGCCGTAGATCGACGAGGTCGAGGCGAGCAGCAGGTGGCGCGGCTGGAGCGCCTTGGCGAGTTCCAGCACGTTCCACGAGCCGACGAGGTTGGAATTCACATAGGCGCCGGGATTTTCCAGGCTGTAGCGCACGCCCGCCTGCGCGGCGAGGTGGATGATCACGTCCGGCCTTTCCAGGGCGGCGGCCGCCTCCAGTGCGGCGCGATCCTCCAGCATGCCCGTCACCTGGCGAAAGCCGTCACGGGGCGCAAGCAGCGCCAGGCGCGCCTCCTTCAGGCGCACGTCGTAATAGGGCGTCATACCGTCGAAGCCCGTCACCGAATGGCCGTCGTCGAGCAGGCGCCGTGCGAGGTGGAACCCGATGAAACCCGCGGTGCCCGTGACGAGGAAATGCGTCATTGCGCCGCCTCGGCGATGGGTACGACCATGGGCGACGTGCCGCGGCCGATGCCGACATAGGCGAAGCCATGGCGCTTCACCTCATCCGGCTTGTAGACATTGCGGAGATCGACGACGAGCGGTCTGCCCATGATGGTCCTGAGCCGCTGGAAATCCAGCGCGCGGAACTGGTTCCATTCGGTGACGATGACCAGCGCGTCCGCACCTTCGGCAATGTCGTAGGGCGAGGTGCCGTAGGTAATGGTGTCGAGCATGGCGCGGGAGGCCTCCATGCCCTCGGGGTCATAGGCGAAAACCTTCGCGCCGCCGTCCTGCAAAGCCTGGATGATCGAGATCGACGGCGCGTCGCGCATGTCGTCGGTCTCCGGCTTGAAGGTGAGGCCGAGCACGGCGATCTTCTTGCCGCGCACGTCGCCGTTCAGCGCAGAGATGACCTTGCGGGCCATGGCGCGCTTGCGCGTGTCGTTGATGGCGATGGTCGTTTCGATGAGGCGCACGGGGCTGTCATTGTCCTGCGCGGTCTTCACCAGCGCCAGCGCGTCCTTGGGGAAACACGAGCCGCCATAGCCCGGGCCGGCATGCAGGAACTTTCCGCCGATGCGTCCGTCGAGGCCGATGCCGCGGGAAATCTCCTGCACGTCGGCGCCGACCTTTTCGCAGAGGTCGGCAATCTCGTTGATGAAGGTGATCTTCATCGCAAGAAAAGCGTTGGCGGCATATTTGGTGAGTTCGGAGGTGCGCCGGCTGGTGAAGAGCAGCGGCGACTGGTTGAGGTAGAGCGGCCGGTAGACCTCGGTCATCACGTCGCGCGCCCGCTCGTCCTCGATGCCGACGACGATGCGGTCCGGCCGCTTGAAATCGCTGATCGCCGCCCCTTCGCGCAAGAATTCCGGATTGGAGACGACGGCGACATCCGCGTCGGGCCGCGTCTCGCGCATGATGCGCTCCACCTCGTCGCCGGTGCCGACAGGCACCGTCGACTTGGTGACGACGACCGTGAAACCCTTGACCGACTGGGCGATTTCACGGGCGGCGGCGTAGACATAGGAGAGGTCCGCGTGGCCATCGCCGCGGCGCGACGGCGTGCCGACGGCGATGAAGACGACATCGGCATCGCCGACCGGGCCAGAAAATTCCGTGGTGAAGGAGAGCCGCCCTGCTTTGACGTTCTCGGCCACCAGCGCATCCAGCCCCGGCTCGAAGATCGGGATCTCGCCGCGGTTCAGCGCCTCGATCTTCGCTTCCGCCTTGTCGATGCACACGACGGTATGGCCGAAATCCGCAAAACAGGCGCCGGATACCAGCCCCACATAACCGGAACCAATCATCGCGATCTTCATGCTGGTCTTCTCCAAACGGGACTCTGTGGCGGCTGTGCTAACCGCCGATCGTCACAGATAGAATACAATGCCGGGCAAAGCACGAAACGATGTCGGCTTCAAGCGGAATGCGGGGGTATGTGGTGACGGGCGGTGCGCGTTGCCA
>NZ_JBXAFY010000034.1:0-8141 GCF_058793575.1 Shinella sp. GW835-FHT14H05
ACATTCCAACTTTGCAGGATCAGGACACTTTAACTTTGCGGCTACAGATAGAAATCGTGTAATCTATCTTATGGAACTAACCGATTTTACGCTCTCAAGCACTTGAGGCTGCGGCAAATACGTTTTGCACACGGCGCATGACATCCTCGATCAGTTTTCGCGAACGCATCGCGCTCTATGCGCTTCTGACCTCACTGACCTCCCTCAGCATCGACGCGCTGTTGCCGGGGTTGCGGGAGATTGGTGCGGATGTCGGTGTCGCGCCGCCGCTTTCGACGCAGCACGTCATATCGCTTTTCATCTTCGGCATGGCGTTCGGTGAATTGCTGCTCGGTCCGCTGTCTGATGCGATCGGACGGAAGAAGGCGCTTGTGCTCGGTCTCTGTTTCTATGCCGTCGGAACCGTCATCGCCATGCTGGCGGGAACGCTGGAGATGGTGATCCTCGGACGGTTCCTTCAGGGTGTGGGCGTCTCGGGCGCGAAGATCGCGACACGAGCCATGATCCGCGATCAGTTCGAGGGCGATGCGATGGCCCGCGTCATGTCCTTCATGTTCTCCCTGTTCATTCTCGTGCCGATGCTGGCGCCGGCTCTCGCGCAGGGCCTGATCGCCCTTGCCGGCTGGCGCAGCGTTTTTGCGACCTATCTGGTCATTGCGGGTTTTCTCGGCCTGTGGCTGGTGGTTCGCCAACCGGAAACTTTGGCGGCGGAAAAGCGCATTCCGTTTCGACCTGGCCTGCTGCTCCTGAATGGGCGCCGCATCCTTTCCAACCGTCGCGTGACGTTGCTGATCGTGGCGACCGGGCTCGTTTTCGGTGCGCAACTCCTCTATCTCAGCACGGCGGCCGATCTGTTCTTTGACGCCTATGGGATCCGGGAAACCTTTCCCTTCTATTTTGCGGCGCTGGCCACGGCGGTGGGGCTTGCTTCATTCGCAAATGGCAGGCTTGTGCAGCGGTTCGGCATGGATAGGATGGCGCGCGCCGCCTTCCTGGGATTGGCATCGACCGGTTTTTTGATGCTTGTCGCATCCATGCTGTGCGGCGGCCGCCTGCCGCTTGCTGCCTTCATGGTGTTCGGGTTTGCGGCCTTCTTCACCATCGGCGTCCTCTTCGGCAATCTGAATGCCGTGGTCATGCGCTCTCTTGGCCAGGTTGCCGGCCTGGGTGCCTCCTTACTGGCCTCCGGATCGAGCCTCGTTGCAACCCTGTTCGCTGTCGGCATGGGGAGTTTCTACGACGGTACGACTGTCAATTTGTCCGCAGGCTTCTTCGTCGCTGGTGTCGGCTCGCTCATTCTGGCGCAAGTGGCGCAAGGCGGCGATGTATCATCCGTCGAGGCGGCTCGATAAACGGAAATAAAAGTCAGCCTTTTTGGCCATGATGGCACCGCCAGCACTTGCCCCCTACCCTGCCCCATCCGGGCCTGGCGCGTGGGCAAACCAGGAGGTCAACTGGGCGGAATTGGTGCAGCCGGTGATCTTCATCAGTCGCGCGCGGTGGGATTCGACGGTGCGGACCGACAGGTCCAGTTCGTCTGCGATACGCGCATTGGTCTTTCCCTGCGACACCAGCGTCAGGATCTGACGCTGGCGTTCCGTCAGGGAAAGCTGCGGGCTGGTCGTCGGGCGGTTGAGCCGCTGGAAGCAGTAGAGCGCGTGGGCGAAGGGGTCGTCGTGCTGAAAGCTCTTGCCGGTGACCTGGCACCAGAAACGCTGGCCGGTTACCGACATCATGATGCGCTCGTCATAATAGCTGCGGCCACCCGGCAGGTGCTCCAGCCACATTTTTCCGGTATGGATGAAGTCGGCGATCTTCGGATAAAGCACCGCGAAACTGCGGTCGATCAGGTCCGGGCGGGCATAGCCGAAGAGTTCGGCGAAGGCGTCGTTGCAATCGCGGATGATACGGTGGGTCGCGTAGACCATCGGCACGGGAATTTCGTTCAGGGAGAAGCGTAAGTCCCCTTCCCTGCTGAAGCCTTCGATTGAGCCGGCACGTCGCGTCATGCCGTATAAATACGGCTAACGCCTGCCGCCGTTCAAGCCGTAATGTCTCGCCCGGAACGTTTTCTATGGGAGGAACCATGCGGAAAATCCACGACGATGCGACGGCGGCCCTGGCAGGTCTGCTCAAGGATGGCATGACCATCATGGCCGGCGGTTTCGGGCTTTGCGGTATTCCCGAAGCCCTGATCGAAGCAGTGCGCGAATCTGGCGTGCGCGGCCTGACGGTCATTTCCAACAATGCGGGCGTCGATGGCATCGGCCTCGGCCGGCTGCTGGAAACCCGCCAGATCGACAAGATGATCTCGTCCTATGTCGGCGAGAACGCGCTCTTCGCGCAGCAATATCTCGCGAAGGAACTGGAGATCGAGTTCAACCCGCAGGGCACGCTCGCCGAGCGCATCCGCGCCGGCGGCGCCGGCATTCCCGCCTTCTTCACCCGCACCGGCGTCGGCACGGCCGTTGGCGAAGGCAAGGAAGTGCGTGAATTCGACGGGCAGCTCTATCTCATGGAGACGGCGCTCTTTGCAGACCTCGCTATCGTCCACGCCTGGCGCGGCGATACGGACGGAAACCTCGTCTATCGCAAGACCGCGCGCAACTTCAATCCGGTCATGGCGACGGCGGCGCACACGACGGTCGCGCAAGTCGAGAAGATCGTTGAGCCGGGTAGCATCGATCCCGACCACGTGCATACGCCGGGCATCTATGTCTCGCGCATGATCGAGGTTGCAAACGCTGAAAAGCGGATCGAGAAACGAACGGTGACGCCGCGGCAGTCGGTGGAGGCAGTCTGATGGCCTGGACACGGGACGACATGGCGGCGCGCGCCGCAAAGGAACTGCAGGACGGCTTTTACGTCAATCTGGGCATCGGCATCCCGACGCTGGTGGCGAACTACATCCCGGCCGGCATTCACGTCACGCTGCAAAGCGAGAACGGCATGCTGGGCATGGGCCCCTTCCCTTTTGAGGGCGAGGAAGATGCGGACCTGATCAATGCCGGCAAGCAGACGATCAGCGAACTGCCGGGCAGCAGCTTCTTTTCCAGTGCTGAAAGCTTTGCGATGATCCGGGGCGGCCATATCGACCTCTCCGTTCTGGGCGCGATGCAGGTGGCGGAAAACGGTGACCTCGCCAACTGGATGATCCCCGGCAAGATGGTCAAGGGCATGGGCGGCGCGATGGATCTCGTTGCCGGCGTCAAGCGGGTCGTGGTCGTCATGGAGCATGAGGCGCGCGGCGAATCCAAGGTCCTCAAACGCTGCGACCTGCCGCTGACCGGAAGCCGCGTCGTCAACCTGTTGATCACCGACCTCGCCGTCTTCGAGCCGGCGATCCGCGGCGAGGAGCCCATGCGCCTGGTGGAACTCGCGCCGGGCGTCACGGTCGACGAATTGCGTGCCCGCACGCAGGCGGATTTCCGCGTCGCGCTCGGCGGGTAGTGCGGCCGGACGTTCATTTTATTATTCAGCCTATTAAGGGGTCGGAACATAACGTGTTCCGGCCCCTCCCCTATTAATTGCCGCCGTCGAACTTCACGACTGTGGCATATGGTCGAATTTCGGTAGCGCCGGATCGAGAAATCCCAGGCATGATCGGCCGCTGTCCAGGACACGAGTTGCGGTTGATAGCGGCTTGGGTCGTCGAGGCTCGCCGGCGTTATGATGAACACAGCCGGCATATCGGTGAACGTCATGGAGACGGGCGAGCCGCAGGTCGGGCAGAAGGCGCGCCGCTTCGCTGTTCCGCCACGCCGATGGCCTGCCAGTACTGCGCCTCCCCCTCGATCTTCACCTCAGCCGACGAATGTCAGGTGCCGCTATCACGCTGACATTGCCGGCACTGGCAGTCGACCCGCGGGCGTCATTTGCCGCTGCGTGGAACGACGCTGATTTGCCAATTTCAACAGGCTTGTCGCGGACAGGAGGTTCCGGTGATTCTGATTCCCGATTCTCTCGCGCGGCGGCATTTGAGCCCGCAGGCCTCTGCCTGGCGGGACCATCTGTGTCAAAAGTGTGGAGAGTTACAGACGGAAGCTCGCGCTACTTTTGCGAGAAAGGCAATAATATCAATTGATTAACACCTATCCGCGACCGAAGATCGCCCATTCGGTTCGATTGTCAATCGCCAACACATGGACGGACTTATAGAATCGTGTTCTATCTCTTGGCGAGTGCCGGCCGGTAAACCGGCGATAGGCCGCCAAGAGGGAAAAATGGCGATAGCGCAACAGGTAGAAACAGTGGTTCCTTCCAAGGAAGATGCAGGCAGCAAGATCACGCGCCATGCCACGCTGTTGTCCGGACAGCTGCAGCAGCTGAGAACGCGTATGTATCCGCCGAAGTCGGAAAAGATTCTTCGGCAATTTTTGACGAATGAAGTCTCCAAACTGACATCGATACCCGATTCGACGCTCAAGCTGATGTCGAGCGAAGGCCGCGGTCCCGTGCCGAGCCGACTGGAGAACAATCATCGGGTCTATACGCTCCAGCAAATCAACGAGTTGCGGGAACTGTTCGCAAAGCAAAAGCCGGCGGACGCCCTGCGTTTCCTGCCGCGTCGCCGGCCGGGAGAACACCTCCAGGTGCTCGCCATCGCCAACTTCAAGGGCGGCAGCGCCAAGACGACGACCTGCGTTCACCTCGCACACTTCCTCGCCCTGCAAGGCTACCGGGTCCTCGCGCTCGACCTCGATCCGCAGGCGTCGCTGTCGGCAATGTTCGGTTCGCAGCCGGAGGTCGATGTCGGCGCCAACGAGACGATCTATGCGGCGCTTCGATATGACGATGCCGAACGGCGGCCGATACGCGATATCATCCGCAAGACCTATTTCGACGGCATCGACCTCATTCCCGGCAATCTGGAAGTGATGGAGTACGAGCACGAGACCCCGCGGGTCCTTGCCAACAGGTCGAGCTCCGGCGCGATCTTCTTCGAGCGGCTGAAACTCTGCCTCGCCGAGGTGGAAGCCGACTACGACGTCGTGATCCTCGACACCCCTCCTTCGCTCGGCTTCCTGACGCTGAGCGCGATCTACGCGGCGACGAGCATGATCATCACCGTGCATCCGGCCATGTTGGACGTCGCGTCGATGAGCCAGTTCCTTCTCATGATGGGCGACCTTATCAGCGTCTTGACCGACAGCGGCGCTAAGCTCGATCAGGATTTCATTCGGTATCTCGTGACGCGGCACGATCCGAACGATGCGCCGCAGTCGCAGGTGGTCGCGATGCTGCGCCATCTGTTCGGCGCGGATGTCCTGCTGCCGACAGCCGTGGAAAGCACGGCCGTCGAAGCGGCGGGACTTGGCAAACGCTCGCTGTACGAACTCGAAATGGGCCAGATCGGCCGCGAGACGCACAAGCGGGCCCGCGAGGCGGTGGACGCCGTCAATGAGGCGATCGTTCGCCTGATCAACACGAGTTGGGGGCGTGGATGAGCAAGACACCACGGAAATCCATCGTTGCAAGCTTCGGCCTGCTTTCGGCTGAACTGGAGAGCGAGGAGCCCGCGGCACCCGAGCCGGTGGCGGCGCCCTCCCCTGCCCCGACGACACGCGTCGCCGCCGGCGTCATCGGTGCGGCCCATCGGGCAATCGATGACATCCGGGCGGAGCGTGACCGCTTGAGGGCGATCGTCGAGGCGGGCGGAGCGTCGATCCATGACCTCGACCCCAGGATCATCGACCCCTCCCCTTTTCCGGACCGATTGCCGGACGATGACGCGAGCGATTTCCAGGCGCTGAAGCGCTCGATCGAGACGGAAGGCCAAAAAGTCCCCGTCCAGGTTCGAAAACACCCTTCGGCGACCGGACGCTATCAGATCGTCTATGGGCACCGGAGATGGCGTGCTGCCTTGGAGCTCGGTCAACCGGTCCGGGCGATCGAAGTCGATATGACCGATCACGACCTGGTCGTCGCCCAGGGTATCGAGAATGCCAGCCGGCAGGACCTGTCATGGATCGAGCGTGCGCTGTTTGCGTCGCGCATGGACGATGCCGGGGTGCGGCCGCGCGATATTTATGCCGCGCTTTCGATCGAGGATGCCGAGCTCGCCCGCATGCGCAGCGTCTATCGCTCCGTTCCGGGCGATGTGATCGAAGCGATCGGCCGAGCCCCGAAAATCGGCAGGCCGCGCTGGCTGGATCTGGCCAAGACGATTTCAGGCAGCTCCGGCGCCCTTGAAGCCGTGCGCCGCGCTTTGTCGAAGGCAGGCGACCGCATCGAGAACTCCGACCAACGCTTCCAGCAGGCGTTGAATGCGGTGAAGTCGAGCCCGAGCCCGCGCGGTGCCGCCGTTACCCTCTCCGACACCGAAGGCAAGGCGCTCGGCGCCTATATTGCTTCGGCCAAGGACGTCCGGATATCTGGCGAGGGCGAACTGGGCGCCGCGTTCTTGAAGTTTATCCAGGAGGAGCTGCCGGCACTTGCCGAGCGCTTCTCCCGTCAGCGGAACAACGGGTAATCCTGACATTTGTCAGGTTGCCCGGATATGGAAGAAAGGAAGCGTCGCAAAAGAAAAAGGCCCCCCAAACGTTGCCGTCGTGGAAGCCTCTCTCTGATTTAGCACTTCGAGACTCGCATTTCCACGAATCTTAGTCAAGCGTCTTTGGCACCGTTTTTGGTGAGCGGATTTCTTTTGCCTTGTCGAAGGTGAGAGAAAATGCAGAGTGGAAATGTAACGACGCCTTTCGGGCGGCGGCCGATTTCGCTTGCCTTGGTCAGGCAGCAAGTCGCGGCAGCCGAGATCCCCGCGGGCAAGCGGGCTGACAAATGGAAGGTCTTTCGGGATGCGTCTGAAGCCCGTCTGCTTCTAGGCCTGCAAGACCGTAGCCTGGCGGTGCTCGATGCCTTGCTGAGCTTCTATCCGGAGAACGAACTGCGCCAGGACGCGCAGCTCGTCGTCTTCCCATCGAATGCGCAGTTGAGCATCCGAGCCCACGGGATAGCGGGCGCAACACTGCGCAGGCACCTCGCCTTTCTCGTCGAGGCAGGCCTGGTCATCCGCAAGGACAGCGCCAACGGCAAGCGCTACGCCCGCAAGGATAGGAGCGGCATGATCGAATCCGCCTTTGGCTTTGATATCTCCCCTCTCCTGCTGCGCGCCGAGGAACTCGCAGAGATGGCACAGAAGGTCGCCTCTGAGCGCGCCGCCTTCCGCCGCGCAAAGGAGGAGCTCACCATCCGCCGCCGCGACGTACGCAAGTTGATCAGTGCCGCGATAGAGGAGGGGGCTCCAGGCGACTGGGCGGCAATCGAAGACATCTATATCAGCCTCGTAAGCCAAATTCCCCGTTCCCCGACGATGGCGGACGCGATCAAAATTAGCGCGGAATTGACGCTTCTGCAGGAGAAGGTCGTCAACATGCTGGAAAACATTGATAATTCGAAGAATACGAGCAGCAGTGCCGCTCAAAGTGGGCGGCATATACAGAATTCAAAACCCGAATCCATCCATGAACTTGAACCAAGCTCAGAAAAAGAGCTGGGGGCGATCCCGAATGAAAACCTGAAGCCAAATGCACAACCACCCCTCCCCTTCCCTTTGAGATTGGTCTTGAAGGCCTGCCAGGAGATTAGCGCATATGGACCCGCCGGCACGATCGGCAGCTGGCGCGACATGATGTCTGCAGCGGTCGTTGCCCGCTCGATGCTGGGAATAAGCCCATCGGCCTACGAGGAGGCCTGCGAGGTCATGGGTCCCGAAAACGCCGCAGTCACCCTCGCCTGCATCCTCGAACGCGCCGGCCACATCAATTCACCCGGCGGATACCTGCGCAACCTAACCTCCCGCGCCCGCCGCGGAGAATTTTCACTCGGCCCGGTTTTGATGGCGCTGTTGAGATCTGGCGGTGAGGGCGCACGGGAGGCTGGGTGAATGTGTGAAGGGGCTCCCGAAAAGAGATCCCTCCCCTCTGAATAGCCCCGAGTTTTGTAGACACCCTCGGGTTAGATTTTCTGCTGCCTTTCGAACTCAACGGGCGACAGCATTCGGTTTCTGACGTGCTTGCGTTTCGGGTTGTAGAACATCTCGATGTAATCGAATACATCCTGGCGCGCTTCAGAAGATTGAAGAAGCTCTCGGCCACCGCATTGTCGTGGCAGTTGCCGCGTCGGCTCATCGAGTGAACCAG
>NZ_JBXAFY010000035.1:0-7564 GCF_058793575.1 Shinella sp. GW835-FHT14H05
TTTATCATCAGCTCGGAGTGCAGCACCTTCCTCCGATCGCGAAGATGGGGCACGAAGCCGATTACCCCATCTATGCTGATTTCTCTGATATTCGCCGTCTTCTCAGGATCGGCCGCGCTCGCTACGCTGCGCGCCGGCGCGATCACGGCGCGGCCTAATCCGGAAATAGGTCAGGACCTCGTGATGCCTTTCAGCACGCGTTGAGCCGAAGCCGATTTCACAGTGGCCGCGATTTTCTCAAGAAAAGCTGCGCTCACATTGCCGAGCGGTTTGGTCGACTCGAAGTCGAATGCCTTGTCGAGCTCCACGCGGTTGTACTCATCGAGGATGATCCAGCACGGAAAGGAGAGCCCGGCGCGGCGGCATTCCATCTCGGGAAAGGAAAGCGCGATCCGATCAGGCCGCGGTTCCTGCGACGTGATCGGAAAAAGGAAGACGGCACCCGGATTTCCTGGGGTGCGAACGACGATGCAAACGGGCCGTGCCTTGCGGCCCGACTCTTCGCCGGCTTGCGCCTGGCGCGCCCACAGATAATGGAAGCGGACGACCTCGCCGCGTTCAAGCATCGTGATGCTTCCCGTCAAGGATCGCGTCGATGCCTTCCATCAGCTCGTCGTGGATGTGCTCCGGTGCATCCTCCAGGCGATAAGCGTGCGCTTGCGGCTGGCCCTTCAGGCGTGCATAGGCTTCGGCCGTCAGGATCACCAGCTTCTGCTTGCCGCGCTTGGTGAGCGCGACCGGTTCGATCAGCGCGGCCTCGAGGATTTCCCCGGACGCGCGATTCATGTCGGAAAAGGTGAACTGCTTCATGGTAGCCTCGCAGACTATTGTACGTAATATACGTAATTCATGCGAAATATGCAATTGGAATTCGATAGTCGAACTGACCCGAGGATCTTGGGCCACCGCCCGTTTCGGGCGGCCGCGCTCTATGCGGAGGGCACGGTGCCAGCCTGCGGCCGTCTCCGCCGATGCCGGTGACGATCGCTTGTCCTTCTCGGCTGCTGCGCATCCGGCACTGAGGCCCGCACGCGGGCCGCATTGTTCGTCTCGCCCCTGACATCGCCGGGCGTTCGCATCAAGGGGCAGGCGCGGCAAGCCGCTTGTCGCGTCGGCAAAAAAACGGCTTTCACCGCTGCGCGCCGACCCTTCCGTTTTTTCCCCGCCACGCCCCCTTGATCCGCCCGCGCGCCGCCGTGGGGCGGGCTGCGCCCTCCCCCCTCTGTCCGGGGGAATGTCAGAGGCCATTCCCCCGGAAAGACCGGGGAGGCTTCGCCCAAGGGGGCTTCTCCGGCGGGAAACGCAAAGTGGATATAATTTTCTGCCAACACACCCATGGAGGGCAGGTTGATGAAGATCGAAAGCGCTGAAAGGCCGGAACCGGAATTTGACAAGGCGGTCGCCGCAGAGGTCGCGCGCTTGAAAACCGAAGGCTATAGCAAGGCATATATCTGCGAGCGCAGCTTCGAAATCGAGGATGCCATTCAGCGCCGTGTCGCTTGCAACGCGCAGCAAGGAGATTTCTCATGACGCAGACTGAAAATAATGGTTCCGACGAATACATAGACGATCGCGACCCGAAACGTGCTGCATGGGAGGCTGAAGTCCACCTTCCGACCAGAGCCACGCCCGAATTCATCTCCACAGCGCTGTTGCATTTGATCGAGAACAAGATCGAATTCGGTATCTTCTATGAGGGCGACAAGGTCGTAATCGGCTACGAATTCGGGAATGATCCCTATGTCCCGTCGATGTGGTCCGACCGGAGCTGGCGCATCGGCCATGAGCCGTTTTGCGGCGATGATGGCGATTATTTTTGATGTCAGACAGAGAGGCGGCGCGCTGGCCGCCTCTCTGTCGAGCCGGTTAGAAGTTGAGAGCGCCACGATAGAGCGGGTGGCGAGACGCCTGGACGCGGGCCTGTCCCTTACCGCGTCGAGCGGTGCGGGACAGGACGAGGGGTGCCCCGAACCCACCCCTCGAACACCCCTTCCCTCCCCTCTCCGGAAGGGCAGCTATCGGCGCTTGACGCCGATCTCCTCGATGACCTCGTAGCTGCTGATGATGGCGCTGACGCCATCGTGGAGCAAGGCCATGATCGCGGCTCGCGTCATGGGCACGGTCTCTATCTTCTCCAGGCAGAGAGGTGGGTAGCTGTTCTCCGGATCGGTCGCCAGTTGAGCGCGGAGCGTGAGAAGATCCTGTCGGGCTGCGTCCTGGTCCGCATAGAAATAGTCCGGCAGGGTGCGGTCTGCCCAGCGATCCTCGCCGAGCTCCACCTTGCCGGTGAAGGCGTACAAGATGAGGGTAGGAGCCGTTTCCATGCATTTCTCCTTCAGGTGAATATCCATCCCGTGACGGAGCGTAGCCACCTGGTCGACGTGGGCAACTGACAGAAATGCGAGTTGGGGCCACCGCCCGTTTCGGGCGGCCGCGCTCTATGCGGAGGGCACGGTGCCAGCCTGCGGCCGTCTCCGCCGATGCCGATGACGATCGCTTGTCCTTCTCGGCTGCTGCGCATCCGGCACTGAGGCCCGCACGCGGGCCGCATTGTTCGTCTCGCCCCTGACATCGCCGGGCGTTCGCATCAAGGGGCAGGCGCGGCAAGCCGCTTGTCGCGTCGGCAAAAAAACGGCTTTCACCGCTGCGCGCCGAACCTTTCGTTTTTTCCCCGCCACGACCCCTTGATCCGCCCGCGCGCCGCCGTGGGGCGGGCTGCGCCCTCCCCCCTCTGTCCGGGGGAATGTCAGAGGCCATTCCCCCGGACAGAGGGGGGAGGCTTCGCCCAAGGGGGCTTCCCCTGCGGGAAACGCAAACTCAGGAGACAGAC
Organism: Shinella sp. GW835-FHT14H05; assembly: GCF_058793575.1. NCBI lineage: Bacteria > Pseudomonadati > Pseudomonadota > Alphaproteobacteria > Hyphomicrobiales > Rhizobiaceae > Shinella > Shinella sp. GW835-FHT14H05. The sequence continues at coordinate 2,831 of NZ_JBXAFY010000035.1, forward strand.
CATGACCGAACTCACCAACTTCATCCGGTTCAACGAAGACGGCACCTTTACCGGCAACATCGCCTCCATCGCCTACGACATCGACATCACTGGCACGGCGTTCACCAGCACCAACAAGGATGCTCCGGTCTACCGGGTCTTCGGCAAGTCCCCGCTCGGCCGGAAGATCGACCTCGGCGGTATCTGGAGGAAGAAGAACCAGAGCGGCGGCGAATATCTCAGCCTGTCCGTCAACACCGGCCACACGCGGCTCAATGCCAATCTCGGCCGCTTCCCCGGCCAGGACGACGAGGACCTGATGGCCGTCATTCCGTGGGATTGATCGAACAGCCCACCGCAGGCTTGCCCGAGGGGATCGTTCCCTTCGGGCGGGCCGACACCAAGGAGAGATGATTTCAGGAAAGGACGATGACCATGGACAGCCCGAGCACCGACACCCTCGGCATGGCGCTGGTGGAAAAGGGGTTTGCGCCCAACCTTGCCGTTCTCGACATCAACAATTCGTTGTCCGTCCCGCACGACTTCGAGATGCCAGCACCGTGGAACCTGCCGTCGCGGATGTTCCAGTTTCCCATCGAGGTTTGCTGCCCCGACAACGAGCAGCCGCGCAAGCTCGGCCTGCGCCATCCGCTCTTGGCTGATCATCCCTATGTGCGCCATGTCGAAGCGGCGCTCGGTTTCGAGATTGCCCGCGACGGCGCGCCGAACCGCTACCGCTATTCCAGCGCCCCGCTCGCTCGCTGGTGGCACGCAGTCGATCTGGTCAGCGCCGGAAAGTGGCGCGACCTGCTGGCAACGCAGGAATTCACTGAACCCGCCTGTATCATGAACGCCGTCACCTATGGCTGCCGCTATTCGCGCCATGACGACAAACGAGTCGCTGGCTATATCACCATCGCCGAGGCCCGAGAGATCATGCGCGAAATCGGCGCGACCGAACCCGGCGAGCGCAGCGCGGTCATTCGTTCCTTCTCCGCCCCAAGAGTTTGCCGTCCTGAAAAAGGTGCCGAGCATTGGCCGATCAACACCGGCCTCCAAAGCACTGAGGACGCGGCTTGGGGGATGATCTTCGGCATTGAGGACGGCTGGTTTCGCTATGATCGTTCCGGTTTCTTGCAATGGTCCGAGCTGGGTCGGGAACGCTACGCGGCGGGCGAAAGCGCCACCTACACACAGGCGAGCGGCCAAACCGCGTTCGCGTTTTGAAATGACCGGGGATAACAAAGGAGACGACAATGCCAACCCTCGCAGGTGCGGACTTCCGGCTAGATCGGGTGGAGATCGCGACCATCATCGCAGCCTTGTATCACTGGAACGAGAGCGGCGGCAGGCCGGAGGAGCTTGAGTATATCGCCTGCGGATTTGGTGATTACATTCTACTCGATACGTTCGGCATCCTCCAACTGATCGAACGCTTCACGGAGGTAACATGAGCCGCTACACGATAACCCTTCACAAGGGCGAGAGAACAGATGACGAGGCCGTCATCGGCTTCGATCCACCTCTGCGCACCTATTTCTTGCAGGGTTTCGAGACCGACGATGATTGCGGGACGCCGGAAATCTGGCTAGGCGTCCTGTTGGAGGAGTTTCCAACCTTGGAAGGGATCATCGAGGAAGCCCGCGCCAACGGCTATGAGGTCAGCAATCTCGATCATGCCGATATGATCGCCATGCTGCGGGAGGCTGGCCATGAGCATGAGCCGTCCATCGCGGAAAGGCTTGGCTTCATCAAGTAGCGTCTCCTGCCCCTCCGGCTGCGGAGGGGTAACCGCGTCGTTACCGTTCGGCGCCCGCGTCGAGCGGGCGCGAAGCGGTTCGAGGGGAGCCCCGAAGCCCCTCCCCTCGTCTCCCCTGCCCGCCCGAGAAAGGTCGATGAAGGCACGCCTTCCGGCCGCAATGGTGTTCCAGCTTGAAAAATAGTCGAATAATGCGTATTATTCGACTTAATCGAAGGAACCCGCAGATGCAGAAATTCACAACCGTCGACCTGCTGCGCGACACCAAGACTGTCACCATGGCGGCCGACCGCCATCCGGTCGCGATCACCCAGCACCGCAAGCCGCGCTATGTCCTCATGACCTACGACGAGTTCGAGGCCATGAAGAGCCGGGGCGATCCAAGGCGGGTTTACACGGTCGGAGAAGCGCCGCAGGCGCTGATCGACATGATCATCCCCGAACTGGATCGCCTCATCGCGGAAGGGGAAGACGCCATTGGCTGATATTCCGGCCAGCGGCTCCGTCTTCCGCTATCCCTATCTCTGGGCATGGCAGCGCGACAGTGGCGAGACGGAGGGGCGGAAGTCCCGCCCCGTCTGCATGGTGCTCGCCATCTCCAAAGGCGCGCAGACCCATTTGGTCATTCTGGCGATTTCCGGCACGCCGCCGCGCGCCGATCAGACGGCGCTGGAAATCCCGCAACTCGAATGCCGGCGCGCTGGAATCCGTGACTGGAAGGACGCTTGGATCACCGTGTCGGAATTCAACCACGATATTGCGGAAGCGTCCTACTACTACGATCCGAACGCCGAGCTGCTCGGCAGCTTCGGCAAGGGCTTCCTCGCCAAGGTCGCCGCAGCCTTCAAGCCGTTCCTCGCCGTGCCGGCCGCTCGGGTGAGCAGGACAGAATAGGCCGGGCCTCTTCCTCCCTGCCCTGCCCTTCTCGTAACGACCGCTTCCCGGTGGTGAAGACCGTTATCCAGCCGCAGCGCCGTGAGGACGGCGCGGCCGCGGCCGCAGCGAACCGGCCCCGCCGGTGAGCGGTAGCCAAGCGGAGGAAACCCGCGCTCCCCAATTGCGCCGTAGGGTTTTCCGGAGCCTCGTGGGTAACGGCCTTTTTTCCCGCGTCAGTGATTTTCTTCGATAGGGCCATGGGCCACCGCCCGTTTTGGGGGCCGCGCTCTATGCGCAGGGCACGGAGCCAGCCTGCGGCCGTCTCCGCCGATGCCGATGACGATCGCTTGTCCTTCTCGGCTGCTGCGCATCCGGCACTGAGGCCCGCACGCGGGCCGCATTGTTCGTTTCGCCCCTGACATCGCCGGGCGTTCGCATCAAGGGGCAGGCGCGGCAAGCCGCTTGTCGCGTCGGCAAAAAAACGGCTTTCACCGCTGCGCGCCGAACCTTCCGTTTTTTCCCCGCCACGACCCCTTGATCCGCCCGCGCGCCGCCGTGGGGCGGGCTGCGCCCTCCCCCCTCTGTCCGGGGGAATGTCAGAGGCCATTCCCCCGGACAGGGGGAAGAGGCTTCGCCCAAGGGGGCTTCCCCTGTGGGACTTCGGGAAAAAGGAGACAGAATATGAGCGCAGTCAAAGCCTTCCTGATCGAGCCGATGGCAGGCACCATCCGGCCCGTAACGATCAACCTGAAAAGCAGCTATTCCGATATCAAACGCCTCTTGAAATGCCAGATGATCGACATCGTGCGGGTGAGCGGATTCGATATCATCGTTGACGACAACGGACTCAATAAAGCCGTGGAGTGCCTCACTAACGTCGAGGGCGCTCCTCATCCGCTCGCAGGAAACCTTCTGGTCACGAAGTCGGACAGGCTGGGCGAGTTGGTGGACGTCTCCGAGGCCATCGAGGATGTCGCGACCCTCTTCAGCATTATCCGGCTGGAGCACCACCCGGAACTGGTTGCAGGAGATGGCAGCGCGACCGGCGATCTCATCCTTCGTATCAAAATCCGCCTCGACCACATTCCGTTGAAAGTCGTCAATGCCGCCAACGCCTGAATTGCACCGGCCCAATAGAGGCTGGGGATGGTTCTTCCATCCCCAGCCGCGTCCTCTCCGGCACAGCAAGAATTTTGCACTGACAGGAGCTAGTCATGGACGAGCGGGAAGAAGTGGAGCACCTGCTGGGCGAAACCGAGCGCCCGGCCCTCAGCCCCGAAGCGCAGTGGCGTGCAGGCTATCGCGAGGCGCAACGTCAGCGACGGCTCGCCGGTGCGCAGTCTGATCTATTCGGCGGCCGGACCATCGAGCATTTCCACCGGAATCCGAAACCACCGGACCCCGAGGATTGGCCGCTGGAATACGAGATCACGCGGTTTCAAGATCTGTCCCCGGAGGAACAGGCACGGCAGCTTGCCGCCGATCCGCATACGCCGTGGGCGCGCTCGACGCGTAAAAAGCTGACGCCGGAGGAACGAGCCGCAATGATCGCCAGCGCGGCGAACTGGCTGCGCCTCGGCCAGCGCGTCCGCATCATCGGCACGTCGCCATCCATCGATGGCACCAACGAGCGCCGCGTCGGCCGTGTCGGCGTCGTCTGGCGCTTGTGCGGGGAACCGTTCGCCGATTACGTCCATATCAATCTGGACCTGATCGGGCAGGAGCGCACCGAAAAGGTCGTCTTTGTCGAACTGCGCGACGTGGAACCCATAGAGGGCGAGGACTGAGGGGCTGCGTTCCCCTCTGCGGCGGCCGCAGTGCGTGTGCCTGGTCCTCACCGCGTCGAGCGGATCGAACCAGGACGAGGGGCGCCCCGAAGCCCCGCCCCTCGAACTCCCCTGCCCGCCCGTCAAAAAACGGCGCGCCGCGTGCGGGCGCAGTCGATCCCGCCTCTCCTGCGGGACGCTATGCTGAGGCTCCTGCGGCTGCGCTCATTCCGCACGAGACGCAGCGAGAATTCCCGAAATCCCGGCCAAAGGCCGGCGCTTCTCTAATCGGCGTGTTGAGGTCAAGCGCTTTTCGAGCTTTCCACTTTTGCGGCGTTCAACGTTTCTTCGCGG
>NZ_JBXAFY010000036.1:0-2500 GCF_058793575.1 Shinella sp. GW835-FHT14H05
ATATATTGCCTTTAGCAGACCTGGCAGTGACCTACTCTCCCGCGTCTTAAGACGAAGTACCATTGGCGCTGGGGCGTTTCACGGCCGTGTTCGGAATGGGAACGGGTGCAGCCACCCCGCCATAACCACCAGGTCGGCTAAGGGCAATATATTGAGAAGCTGGTAGAGGAGGGCAAGCCTCCTCGTTTGTCTTAATTTTGTGAACACGTCTTTTCTTCTTTTGGGCAACGGAGCGAAGCTCCGCAAGGCCAGAGGCCGTCGCGCCTGATGGCGCGGCCCGTCCGGAGCACTTCGTGCGTCAGGACTGAAGAGATGGCTCATCGAATTTCATTCGATGAGCATGAACAATGAGAACGATCAAGCCAATCGAGCTATTAGTACCGGTAAGCTTCACACATTGCTGCGCTTCCACACCCGGCCTATCAACGTGGTCGTCTTCCACGGCTCTCAAGGGAATACTCGTTTTCAGGTTGGTTTCCCGCTTAGATGCCTTCAGCGGTTATCCATTCCATATATAGCTACCCTGCTATGCCCTTGGCAGGACAACAGGTCCACCAGAGATATGTCCATCCCGGTCCTCTCGTACTAGGGACAGATCCTGTCAATATTCCTACACCCACGGCAGATAGGGACCGAACTGTCTCACGACGTTCTGAACCCAGCTCACGTACCGCTTTAATTGGCGAACAGCCAAACCCTTGGGACCTGCTCCAGCCCCAGGATGCGATGAGCCGACATCGAGGTGCCAAACAACCCCGTCGATATGGACTCTTGGGGGTCATCAGCCTGTTATCCCCGGCGTACCTTTTATCCGTTGAGCGATGGCCCTTCCACGCGGGACCACCGGATCACTATGACCGACTTTCGTCTCTGCTCGACTTGTCAGTCTCGCAGTCAGGCGGGCTTATGCCATTGCACTCGACGACCGATTTCCGACCGGTCTGAGCCCACCATCGCGCGCCTCCGTTACTCTTTCGGAGGCGACCGCCCCAGTCAAACTACCCACCATACACTGTCCCGGACCCGGATGACGGGCCGCGGTTAGACATCCATGACGATAAGGGTGGTATTTCAAGGATGGCTCCACGAGAACTGGCGTCCCCGCTTCAAAGCCTACCACCTATCCTACACATGCCGACACGAATGCCAGTGTAAAGCTATAGTAAAGGTGCACGGGGTCTTTCCGTCTAACCGCAGGAACCCCGCATCTTCACGGGGAATTCAATTTCACTGAGTCTCTGCTGGAGACAGCGGGGAAGTCGTTACGCCATTCGTGCAGGTCGGAACTTACCCGACAAGGAATTTCGCTACCTTAGGACCGTTATAGTTACGGCCGCCGTTTACTGGGGCTTCGATTCAAAGCTTGCACCTCTCCTCTTAACCTTCCAGCACCGGGCAGGCGTCAGACCCTATACGTCGTCTTGCGACTTCGCAGAGCCCTGTGTTTTTGATAAACAGTCGCTACCCCCTGGTCTGTGCCACCCCACACCACTTGCGTAGCATGGGGTCACGCTTCTTCCGAAGTTACGCGTGCAATTTGCCGAGTTCCTTCAGCAGAGTTCTCTCAAGCGCCTTGGTATGCTCTACCTGACCACCTGTGTCGGTTTCGGGTACGGTCTATACGGTGGGGCTATTTCCTGGAACCGCTTCCTCGCCCAGACAATCCAATAAGTCTGAACAAGTTACGCAATCCGTCACCACCACCAGGCCCACGAATATTAACGTGGTTCCCATCGACTACGCGTGTCCGCCTCGTCTTAGGGGCCGGCTAACCCTGCTCAGATTAACTTTAAGCAGGAACCCTTGGTCTTTCGGCGAGGGGGTCTCTCACCCCCTTTATCGTTACTCATGTCAACATTCGCACTTCCGATACCTCCAGGAGCCCTCACGGGTCTCCCTTCACAGGCTTACGGAACGCTCCGCTACCACACGTCTTGCGACGTATCCTCAGCTTCGGTGCATGGCTTTAGCCCCGTTACATTTTCGGCGCAAAGACCCTTGATTAGACCAGTGAGCTGTTACGCTTTCTTTAAATGATGGCTGCTTCTAAGCCAACATCCTGGTTGTTTTGGGATCCTCACATCCTTTCCCACTTAGCCATGACTTGGGGACCTTAGCTGGAGGTCAGGGTTGTTGCCCTTTTCACGACGGACGTTAGCACCCGCCGTGTGTCTGCCGACTAGTACTCCTCGGTATTCGGAGTTTGGTTAGGATCAGTAAGACGGTGAGTCCCCATAGCCCATCCAGTGCTCTACCCCCGAGGGTATTCGGTCGACGCTCTACCTAAATAGATTTCGCGGAGAACCAGCTATCTCCGAGTTTGATTGGCCTTTCACCCCTAGCCACAAGTCATCCCAATCTATTGCAACAGATGCGGGTTCGGTCCTCCAGTTGGTGTTACCCAACCTTCAACCTGCTCATGGCTAGATCACTCGGTTTCGGGTCTAATGCAACTAACTCAATCGCCCTATTCAGACTCGCTTTCGCTGCGCCTACACCT
>NZ_JBXAFY010000037.1:0-3358 GCF_058793575.1 Shinella sp. GW835-FHT14H05
GAATGCTTCATTCCGTCCGTCTCCTTGATACGACGGACTCTACCAAAATCTGGAGGAAGTTCAGGGGCTCAGGTCACCGTATATAACTAGGTGCTGCGGCAGCCCAAACCCTCCATCTCTGGCCAACGTGAAACGCCCTTGCACACTATCTCATTTCTTCTCTGAGACGAACAGAATGAGGTCAATCCTTCCGAGACCGAGCTAACCTCCGCTGCACATGATTCACTAATTTCCCCTCACGGTGAGGTGTCTAAATGCTTGGCCAAGATAAGTGCCCTATAAAGGAGAGGCGCGAACAATTTTGGGATGCGCCTCTAACACCCAGCTATGACAAGCGCAGAATTCGCATGGAGACCGTACCCAGTAAAAAGGAGCGTGTTGCCGATGTACCTACTGCCCTGCTATTTATCTGGGAAATACATTCTCAGAGCGGTATCTTTTTCACGAGTCTGTGATGCTAATCGATACCTTTAGATCCGGAGATCCCTCTTTTCGCGACGGAGAGCGAGTTTATTCGAGTCCGTCCAATTTGCGAAAACATAAATCAGTTAGAGCACGAATATTGCGAGTTCCGATCGGCTTGATTGATCGAGCCGCGACCGAAGATCTAGATCTTCGCAACATGATGGCGGATTAAAACGGCGTATCTTGCCGGTTCTCTAGGGCAGCACCGTGACACAAGAATGATGCGCGACCGCTAACAGAAACCGACTACAAGCATGCCCGCTCATTTCTGGCGAAAATAGAATTGGTGCTCATTTATATGCGATGGTGGGCACTCTCTGCGTCGACACGGCACTGTTAATATTTCCCTACATACGGAAGACCGGACCTACGATGGCCGAATGTGCATCCGAAGAACAGCAGAAGTCATGGCGATGAAAAGGCCCAAGTCTAAAGGGGGCGGACGAGAAATGACTAAGTGCCGGCATCACGCGCGTGCTTGGGTGGGAATGAGGTATAACGAACCGCGTTGAAGTCAAATTTTTGTCGCCATTCACGTTGTCTTCACTCAATCCAGTTTCCAACGCGCAGAGAGCCACGACAGCCTTACAAAAATTTAAATACGATCCGAGTGTGCTTTTTGCGCCCTTTGCGGGCGTGGTTTCTAGGTCGAGGCACGAATGCTCCACCTCTTATACTTTGGGCGGCGAGACCTAGAAGTTACCGGTGATCTTTAAAGTAATAGATCGTTAAGATCGCTCGAAGAGCGAACGCCGATTTAGAACATAGTGGTCTTGCGCACCTCCTCGTCTACCGATTTATCTCCCTGTATGCGATTGTAGTCGCGAGAATGCGTCGCGAGATTTCACGTTGGGAAACGCGCCTGAACTATTTGTTTTCGACACCGCGAACCTGGCTTCAGACCCTGACAGCTGTCAGGGTTTTTTCACTGCTCAGAAAGCTCAAGGCTCGGCTTACCGCCGCCGCCTTTTGCTGTTAGCGCCAAAAACAACACACTAGATCAAGTAGGGACGGAATATTTTGCGCTTGCCGATCCAAAAATAGCGATTCACGGCTGCGCATGAACTGCACAACTCCCGATGCCTGCCGAAGAGCCAAATTAGCTAAAGGGTCTTAGCCGGCTAATAAAATCTGATAACGTGTACATTGAGATACGCGCGGCCGAAATCATGGCCTTCGGAGTGGTGGCACAACAAATGTGCACGACATATTAGCATCACTTGAGTATGAGCCCCAGAGTTGTCGAGGCTGCCGGAGGGGAGTTGCCGACTGCTTATTGGAGGCGTTCGACCCCGTTAAAAAACGTTGCACATGGGCTGTTGCGAACTTGAGAGTGGTGACGCGGCTCTGGCGGCGATCCCGGTTAGGAAAATGACGAACTTGCGCGGCCGAGCCCCTCCCCAACCAAAGGAGGAGAAGCCATGCCCAAGACAAGATCATCTGCACCACAGAACCTCACCCGTTTGAATCCGTGCGCCGCCGCCATCGACATCGGGTCCACTATGCATATGGCGGCGGTCTATCCGGACAGTGATGACGTGCCGATCCGCCCTTTCGGCACCTTTACCCACGAACTGCATGACCTCGCCACTTGGTTCCGATCTTGCGGCGTCACAAGCGTGGCGATGGAGTCGACCGGTGTCTACTGGATACCGGCACTCGAGATTTTAGAGCAGCACGGATTTGAGGTGATCCTCGTCAATGCGCGTTATGCGAAGAACGTCCCCGGCCGGAAGACCGACGTCAACGATGCGGCATGGCTTCGCCAACCGCATTCCTATGGTCTGTTGCGCGGAAGCTTTCGGCCGAACTCACAGGTCGCGACACTGCGTGCTTATCTGCGCCAGCGAGAACGGCTGGTCGAATACGCGGCGGCTCATATCCAGCACATGCGAAAAGCTCTCATGGAGATGAACCTGCAGCTCCATCATGTCGTCTCCGACATCACCGGCGTGACGGGTATGAAGATCATCCGGGCGATTGTTTCCGGCGAGCGCGATCCCGACGTCCTGGCGTCTTTGCGTGACGTTCGCTGCCACTCTTCTATCGAAACGATCAAAGCATCGTTGATCGGCAACGATCGTGATGAGCATGTGTTTGCTCTTTCCCAATCACTGGAGCTTTACGACTTCTATCAACTGAAGATGCTCGAATGCGGCCACAAGCTGGAAGCATCGATTGCCACGATGACTGCTGAAGTCGAAGGGCCGCGCGCGCCGCTGCCAAAAATCCGGACGAAGACCAAGCAGGCGAATGCACCATCCTTTGATGTCCGGGCGGCTCTATACGGCCTTACGGGCACAGACTTGACGCAAATCCACGGCCTCGGCTCCTCTCTCGCCCTCAAGCTCATCGGCGAATGCGGAACGGATTTGCGGGCATGGCCCACTGCCAAGCACTTCACATCATGGCTCTGCCTGGCTCCCGGCAACAAAATATCTGGCGGAAGACTTCTCTCGTCGACAACCCGCCGATCATCGAGCCGGGCAACCGCACTCTTGCGGTTGGCAGCCACCACTATTGGCCGAAGCGACACGGCACTGGGTGCATTTTACCGGCGGTTGGCCGGCGCATCGGAAAGCAGAAGGCCGTGACGGCGACGGCACGCAAGATCGCGGTTCTCTTCTTCAATGCCCTTCGGTTCGGCATGGCTTATCGTGATCCTGGTGCTGCCGCTTATGACGAACGGCATCGCGGTAGGGTTTTGGCAAACCTGCAACGACGCGCCCGGTCTCTAGGCTTCCAGTTGGAACCCATGATTGCCGAGACGAGTGTTTCTTAGGAAGCGGCCGCGTATTTCGCCAGGGATGCAAAGTGAAGTACGCGTTGATTGCCTTGCATCGCTTGCAGTTTTCCGTGCGGACGATGTGCCGTCTTCTGCGGGTTCATCCCA
>NZ_JBXAFY010000038.1:0-2545 GCF_058793575.1 Shinella sp. GW835-FHT14H05
CGTAAGCGGTCAGCCGATGGCGTCGGACCTGAAGTTCCAGGGCATGAGGGCTTCGATGTCAGACGCGGGCCAGCCTTGAGCGATGCGGGTCAAGGTTTGGCAGAGCCAGGCGAGCGGATCGACGCTGTTCATTTTACAGGTCTGAAGGAGAGTGGCCAATGTCGCCCAGGTGCGTCCACCACCTTCGCTGCCGGCGAATAGACTATTTTTTCTCGTGATTGTTTGAGGCCTGATCGCGCGTTCGACGATATTGGAGTCGATTTCGACACGGCCGTCCGCCAGGAACTGCTCCAGCGCGTCCCGCCGGGAGAGCGCATAGCGGATCGCATCGGCGGTCTTGGATTTCCCGGAGATTTTGCGCAGCTCTCTCTCCCACAGATCGAAGAGGCCGGTGACAATGACTGCGGACTTTTGCTGTCGCAGCGTCGCTCTGGTATCGGCGTCCCTGCCGCGAACCTCATCCTCGACCTTCCATAGCGCGCTCATGGCGACGACCGTATCCGTCGCGGCCTGCGAGACCCCGGTGATGTGCAGGTCGTAAAACTTGCGCCTCAGATGCGCCCAGCAGCCTGCGAGTTGGATCGTCTCGTTGTTACCGCCTTTGGCCCGCGTCTTGGCCAGGCTGGTGTAGGCCGTGTATCCATCGACTTGCAGGATGCCATTGAAGCCAACGAGATGCCGCGCCACGCACTGCGCACCTCGGCTGTCTTCGAAGCGATAGGCGACCATCGGCGGGCTGGTTCCGCCATAGGGCCGATCATCGCGTGCGTAAGCCCAAAGCCAGGCTTTCATGGTCTTGCCCGAACCGGGCGCAAGGGTGGGTAACGTCGTTTCGTCGGCAAAGACCCTCTCGCCTTCCTTGACGCGCTCCAGGATGTAGTCGGCGCATATCTGAAGCTCGAAGCCCAGATGCCCCATCCATTGCGCCATCAAGTTCCGGCTGACCTCGACGCCATCGCGCAGATAGATCGCTTCCTGCCGGTAAAGCGGAAGGCCGTCGCCGTATTTGGAGACCGCGATATAGGCCAGCAGCCGCTCCGTCGGCAGGCCGCCTTCGATGATGCGCGCCGGTGCCAGAGCCTGGATCACGCCGTCACGCCCCCGGAAAGCGTATTTGGGGCGGCGCGTCACGATGACCCGGAACTTCGGCGGCACGACATCCAGCCGTTCGGAGCGGTCCTCGCCGATCAGCACCTTTTCCAGACCCTCGCATTCAGCAGGGATTTCCGGTTCGATGATCTCCTCGATGCGTTCGAGGTGAGCGGCAAAGCCCTTGCGCGGACGCGGCGCACGCTTCGGCTTGTCCCCGGCAGCGCGATCAAGCTCGGACTGGATCGCCGAAAGACCCGTCTCGACCTCCTCGAAGGCAAAGGACACCTGCTCGTCATTGACGGCCAGGTGCAATCGCTCGGACCGCGTGCCATTCTGCGTGCGCTGCAGGACCTTCATGATCGTCGTGAGGTTAGCGATCCGCTCGTTGGCCGCCGCCTCGACCGCCTGCAACCGGATAACCTCTGCCTCGGAGGCGACGAGCCGAGCTTCTGTAACCGCTATCCGCGCCTCGTTTGCCGCCTGCTCGCGCGCCATCGCCAGGACGATCGCCTTCAGCGCATCGACGTCATCTGGCAATTCGGAAACAGGCAAAACCATGGGAGGAATAGAGCACAAAAGCGGCCGTTTTCCCAAGCGTTCCCGCGACATGATTCATCTTGCCGCAGGCCGGTATCAGCCCGTCAGCAGCGGTCGCCGGACCTTGGCTGGACGGATCTTTTTCCAATCCATTCCGGCCAGAAGCGCCATCAGTTGCGAATGGTCGAGACGCACCCGCGCCGCCGATATGCCCGGCCAGCAGAAGCTGCTCTCTTCCAGGGTTTTTGAATAGAGGCAGACCCCGCTGCCGTCCCACCAGACAATGCGGACACGGTCCGCCCGTTTCGACCGGAAGACGTAAAGCGCGCCATTGAACGGGTCGAGGCCGCCATCCCGCACCAACGCCATCAACGATGCGGCTCCCTTGCGGAAGTCGACCGGTTGGCAAGACACGTAAACCACAACGCCGGAAGCGATCATGCCTTGCGCACCGCGCCGATAATGCCCGCCAACTGATCCGGATCGATATCGCCGCGTACCCGGATGACGATATCGCCAACCACAATCTCCACCGTCGCGCCGCCGCTCACCTCAAAGCGCGTGAACTTCGCCGGCTCGCTTTCCATCATGGTTCGACCGCCCAATGGCACCGTCAATGGCGCCATCGTCCCCATGGAAAGCGCCTTCCTGCGCCACGCATAAAGTTGCGACACGTCCAGTTCATAGGCGCGCGCAACCTCCGCAACCGTCCCTCCGGGCGAAAAAGCTTCCGCCACAAGCCGCGCTTTCTCGTCATCAGACCAATGCCGCGGCGAACGTCGCGACGGCGTCGCCGTCAAAACTTCGAATGTCCGAACCTGATTCACCTTGTCGCTCATATGACTCTCCGCATGATTCATGCAGAAAATGAGCTTCCGCGAACAAACGCGCTACGTGGGATCGCCTACACGCTTAC
>NZ_JBXAFY010000039.1:0-1862 GCF_058793575.1 Shinella sp. GW835-FHT14H05
AGATGGGCTCCAGCTTTTTCACCAAAGGCACATTCGAGCCTGAGGAACTGGGAGCGCTCAAGTCGCTATTCGACGAAATAATCGCGCAGCCGTGGTTCGATAAGACGCCACAGAACGTGGAGAGCTTCGCGAAGTATCTCTTCGAAACTTTCCCGGCTGTGCATTTCGACCCGAGAAAGCACCGATCCATCATCGAAACGTCGGCGCGCATGTTTTATGCGCGAGATGACCGGTGAATTGGCGACGATACGTGAATAAGCACAGCGGCTCGTAACACGAGGAGAAAGGCGAACAATGAGTGACGGAAGACCCAAGGCAAAGTTCGGGTCGCTTTGGGGGGACCTTGATGAAAGCAAACGCGTCGCACAAGAGCTTGAAGACGCGGCACGGAAGGCGCGCGAGGAGAAAACTCGCGAACTGCGCGCGAAGCGTCTCGCGCATCAACGGCCCTCTGACGGCGCTTCGGCGAAGGCCACGGATTAGGAATTTTCTTCGACATTCTCGATGAAACGAAAAGAGACGAGCCGCGTTACGGACATCGCTAAACTGGGAGGAGTGCCATGACCAACGCATGGAAGGCGCCGGTTGAAATCCATTTCGGGATGATTGGAACGCGCACAGTGTCAGGACCATTCGACGCTCTGATCTATTTGACGGATCAATGGCCAAATCGATCCGGACCCCGCTTTGCTAAAGCGCGGGTGGCTTGCAAAGCAGCGGTTGAAGGGCGCCTTGAAGCAGAGGCTGCGCGCGAAGAATTCATCGCAGCCGCCAGGGAAGTTCGGATGCATTAACACGGCTGCGGTGATGAAGAGCTTATATCTGGGACTACGGCGGGTCCTTGCCTGACAGCGTGACACAACCGTTACGGCGTTAACCACTTACGTACCGTAATGCCAATCTTCATAGAGCAGATTTCGGACTGTTGGATCTTTTCGGTTGAGGCAATCTTATTCGGTTGCAACCGAATGGAGTATATCGATGCACCGAAACAGAGACCTGATCCGTTATCACCTGGAAAGTGTCATCGAGCTAGCGGACGAAAGCTCGCTTCCTGTTCTCCGATATTTGGCCGAAATGGCCGTCCAGGAGAACGAAAAGCCAAAAGAGACGGCTGCCAGGAAGCAAGTCCAGAACGAGCCGCACGAAGCGTTGCGGAAGTTGGAGCGGATGCTGAAGGTGGGGTAAGTGCCATTTCAGGCACTGTTGCCCAGCGCGCAACTCTTGCGTTGGGCGGGGGGGTGTCGTCGCTCACGTCTTCCCCCTGTCGATCAGAATGTTAGCGGCAAGCAAGCAGGGAAAGTTTGCTTCGCATCGGTCGGTCCCGTAGAGGTCGCAACCGATGGCGAGCCGGCGACGGATTTCCATGAACTCAATCCGGGCGCCGAACTTTTTCACCAGTACCTTGCGGTCGTAGACGCCATGCCGGTCACAGCGCCGGCAGTCCATGTCGATCGTCTCTCCGCGGAAGTCCTTCAGCTTCGGCCGCGTCATCGCGCCATCCTCCACTGATCCTGACCAGCATGGACCGCTTGCAGCCGTCCGCGCTCATCACAGGCGCCGACCTCGATATCGAAGCACTCACCCGCACGCGCGCGCATCAGTTCCAGTAACCACCTCGGGCGGCCGACGCCGGCCACCGGCAGGCGTTCGGAGGGCATGATGGATATGCGCCACCGGGTGGCCGAGGCGGTCGGCCGGCCATAATCCGTGGCTTCTGCCTGCCGGCGCCATCGGCGGATGATAAGCCCCATCGTGCCCGACTTCTCCGCCGCCAACTGGAGGCGGCGAGATGCCACCATTGGCAGGCGCACAAGCTCGGCAACCATCACCGCCACGCCTCCGAACCGCAGTATCTCTTC
>NZ_JBXAFY010000040.1:0-1657 GCF_058793575.1 Shinella sp. GW835-FHT14H05
GTTCCATAAGATAGATTACACGATTTCTATCTGTAGCCGCAAAGTTAAAGTGTCCTGATCCTGCAAAGTTGGAATGTCACTCTCCCCGGGTTTTGATGACCTGGGAGATTGCGGATGGGATTGATAGCGATGAGCGAGCGCGATCTGCAGCGGATCGAGGTTTTGTCGAAGGTGGCCGCCGGTCGGATGACCGTGGTGTCTGCGGCGCTTGTGCTTGACCTGAGTGAGCGTCAGGTGCGTCGGCTCTTGCAACGGATGCGGACTGGCGGCGCGGCGTCGATCCGGCATAAGGCGATCGGCCGGCCATCGAACAATCGGATCAGCGACGGTGTTCGCGATTACGCGGTGACGCTGGTTCGTGAACGCTATGCGGACTTCGGGCCGACTTTGGCCACTGAGAAGTTGACTGAGCTCGACGGCTTGCGTGTGTCGCGCGAGACGGTCCGCTGCTGGATGTCGGATGCCGGACTTTGGTTGTCACGCAAGCAGCGGCGGACGTTTCATCGGCCGCGGTTGCGACGCGAGGCTTATGGTGAACTGGTGCAGATCGACGGTTCGGATCATCGCTGGTTCGAGGACCGTGGACCGCCGTGCTCGTTGCTGGTGTTTGTCGACGATGCGACCGGCAGGCTGATGCAGCTGCGCTTTGTGCGTTCTGAAAGTGCCTTCACCTATTTCGAGGCGCTGAAGCTTTATCTCCAGCATCACGGGGCGCCGATTGCTTTCTACTCGGACAAGCATTCGGTCTTCCGGGTGGCAAAGAGCGATGCCAGGGCCGGTCAGGGTATGACTCAGTTCGGGCGTGCGCTTTGCGAGCTAAACATCGAGATTCTTTGTGCGAACTCGAGCCAGGCCAAAGGTCGTGTCGAACGAATGAACCGGACGCTGCAGGACCGGTTGGTCAAGGAGCTCAGGCTTTGCGGCATCGACAGCATGGAGGCCGGCAATGCGTTTCTGCCTGGTTTCATGGAGGACTACAATGCGCGGTTTGCGATCGTCCCTGCCCGGCCTGATGACCTGCATCGTCCGCTGAATCTGGCGCCGGATCGGCTGACGGAGATCTTGTGCAAGCGCGAGCAGCGTTATGTCGGATCGCAGCTGACGTTTTCGTTCGAACGCAAGCGGATCATGCTGGAGGAGAGCGAGGTGACGCGCGGTCTGGCTGGCCGCTATGTCGAGACCTATGCATATGCGGACGGCCGCCTGGATGTGCGCTGGAAGGGATATTCCCTGCCCTACACGGTGTTCGACAAGGACCAGCGGGTAACACATTCAGCGATTACGGAGAACAAGCGACTGAGCGAGGTGCTGACCTATATCAAAGAGCGTCAGGATCAGCAGGCAAAGCCAGCTGTAAAGACCAACAGCGAGAAGAACGGTTACATCAAGCGGGCGCACGGCCCTGGCCGACGAGCGAACTTTCTCGACAATCTAAAGGTCAGCAAGCCTCGCAAGAAAGTGCTGCCGGCGCCGCAGGTGGCAGAGTAAATGGCCAAACGGAAGTCTCAAGGCTAAAGCCCAAGGCGGCCTCACCCGCCCCGATCTGATCTTGCAAGCGGGATCAGCCGCTCAGATCGGGGCTGGCCGCTGTGCCGGAGAGCGCCTTACGGACATTTCTACTTTGCAAACCGGCGGACATTTCAACTCTCCCGCCACA
>NZ_JBXAFY010000041.1:0-1623 GCF_058793575.1 Shinella sp. GW835-FHT14H05
TGTGGCGGATGAGTTGGAATGTCCGACGGTTTGCAAAGTAGAAATGTCCGACTGGTCACCACACGGCACACCGACCAGCCCTGATCTGACCGGCTGGACCGGGTTGCAAGATCAGATCGGGGCGGGTGGTAAACACACCCCTTCGGCTTTAGCTTTGAGACGCCTCACTGCGCAGCCTGCCACCGCGACAACGCTTTCTCCCGCCGTGCAATTACCGCCGGATCGTCCATGAAATCCTTCCGCCGGCCCGGCCCACGGGCGCGTTTGACGTAGCCATTCTTGTCGCTGTTGCTCTTCACCTTCGGCTTTGCCTGCTGGTCCTGGCGCTCTTTCACATAGGCCAGGATATCACCGAGCCGCTTGTTGTCGGTGATGGCGGCATGTGTCACCCGCTGGTCCTTGTCGAACACCGTGTAGGGCAGGGAATAACCTTTCCAGCGCACATCCAATCGACCGTCCGCATAGGCATAGGTCTCGACATAGCGGCCCACCAGACCGCGCGTCACCTCGGTCTCTTTGAGCATGATCCGCTTGCGCTCGAACGAAAAGGTCAGCTGTGACCCGACATAGCGCTGTTCGCGCTTGCACAGGATCTCCGTCAACCGATCCGGCGCCAGATTCAGTGGCCGATGCAGGTCCTCCGAACGGGCAGGGATGATCGCAAATCGCGCATTGTAGTCCTCCACGAAGTCCGGCAAGAACGCATTACCGGCCTCCATGGTGTCGATGCCGGAAAGCCTGAGCTCCTTGACCAGGCGATCCTGCAGCGTCCGGTTCATCCGCTCGACACGACCCTTGGCCTGGCTCGAATTTGCACAGAGAATCTCGATGTTTAGCTCGCAAAGCGCACGCCCGAACTGGGTCATGCCCTGGCCACCCCTGGCATCCTTCTTCGCCACCCGGAATACCGAATGCTTGTCCGAATAAAAGGCAATCGGTGCACCGTGACGCTCGAGATAGAGCGCCAGTGCCTCGAAGTAGGTGAAGGCACTCTCGGAACGCACAAAGCGCAACTGCATCAACTTGCCCGTCGCATCATCGACGAACACCAGCAGCGAGCAAGGCGGTCCGCGATCCTCGAACCAGCGATGCTCCGACCCGTCGATCTGCACCAGTTCGCCATAGGCTTCGCGCCGCAGCCGCGGCTGATGAAACGTCCGGCGCTGCTTGCGCGACAGCCAAAGTCCGGCATCGATCATCCAGCCGCGCACCGTCTCGCGCGACACACGCAAACCATCGCGTTCGGCCAGCTTCTCCGTCGCCAACGCCGGCCCGAAATCCGCATAGCGTTCGCGAACCAGCGTCATCGCATAATCGCGAACCCCGTCGCTAATCCGGTTGTTCGACGGTCGGCCGATCGCCTTGTGTCGGATCGAAGCCGCGCCGCCAGTCCGCATACGCTCCAGTAGCCGGCGCACCTGGCGCTCGCTGAGGTCAAGCACATGCGACGCTGACACCGTGGTCATCCGGCCGGCAACCACCTTCGACAAAACCTCAATCCGCTGCAGATCGCGTTCGCTCATCGCAATCAATCCCATCTGCAATCTCCCAGACGTCATTCAGACCCGGGGAGTGTGACATTCCAACTTTGCAGAAACAGGACATTCTAACTTTGCGGCTACA
>NZ_JBXAFY010000042.1:0-1224 GCF_058793575.1 Shinella sp. GW835-FHT14H05
TGACCTGAGACCCATCGTCCCTCCAATTTTCAGGAGAGTCTTGGGTTTTCAATCTGACCTTATGCGGCCTGTTTTTCCATAGCCATTTTCATTGCGAATTCGCTGGGTGTGATGTTGCCCAGTGAAGAATGCGGTCTGTTGCGATTGTAGTCCTCCTTCCATGCTATGATTTCGATCCTCGCCTGCGTCAGTGACGAGAACAGTGTTTCGTTGAGGCATTCGTCACGGAAGCTGCCGTTGAAACTTTCTACGAAGCCATTCTGCATGGGTTTGCCCGGTGCGATATAATGCCATTCGACATGCGTGCTTTGGCACCATTCCAGAACGGCCATGCTGGTCATCTCCGTGCCGTTGTCGGAGACAATTGTTCGTGGCTTGCCTCGTTGGGCGATGACGGCATCGAGTTCCCGCGCAAGCCGCCGGCCTGAGAGCGACGTGTCGGCGACCAGCGCCAGGCATTCGCGGGTAAAGTCATCGACGACGGCCAGAATCCGAAAGCGACGACCATCTGTGAAAGCGTCGCTGACGAAATCCAGGCTCCATCGCTCGTTGGCACGCGAGGGCAGCGCCAGAGGGCGTCTCGTCCCCAAAGCCCGTTTGCGTCCACCACGTTTGCGTACCGTCAGCTTCTCTTCGCGATAGAGACGCCGCAGTTTCTTCAGGTTCATGATGATGCCCTGCCGACCCAGCATGACGTGGATGCGGCGATAGCCGAAACGACGGCGTTCGGACGCCACCAGCTTCATTGCCTCACGGATATCAGCGTCATCCGGTCGAATGCTACGATATCGCACACTCGACCGATCAACGGACAGAACCTCACACGCCCGACGCTGGCTCACCCCATGTTGTTTGCAGACATGAGCCACAGCATCCCGCTTCACATCGGGCGTCACCACTTTTTTGAAGCGACATCTTTCAGAATGGCATTGTCCAGCATGGTCTCGGCCAGCAGCTTCTTCAGCTTGGCGTTCTCGTCTTCCAGAGCCTTCAGCTTGCGGGCATCGGATACCTCCATGCCGCCGAACTTCGCCTTGTATTTGTAAAAGGTCGCCTCAGATATCCCGTGCTTGCGGCAGACATCGGCCGTCCGCATGCCGCTCTCCTGCTCTTTCAATATCCCGATGATCTGCTCGTCCGTGAACCGTGAATGCTTCATTCCGTCCGTCTCCTTGATACGACGGACTCTACCAAAATCTGGAGGAAGTTCAGGGGCTCAGGTCA
>NZ_JBXAFY010000043.1:0-973 GCF_058793575.1 Shinella sp. GW835-FHT14H05
ACGGACCTGCGCCTCAACGAGCCGCGTTATGCCTCGCTGCCCAACATCATGAAGGCGAAGAAGAAGCCGCTCGACAAGAAGACACCCGCCGACTTCGGCGTCGACACGAGCCCGCGCCTCAAGGTGCTGAAGACCGAAGAACCGTCCGGCCGCAAGGCTGGCGTCAAGGTCAAGAGCGTCGCCGAACTGGTCGACAAGCTGAAAAACGAAGCCAGCGTGCTGTAAGGAAACCCGTGAGGCCCGCCTGCAAACGGCGTGGCACTGCGCTTCCGGTGCTCACGTACTGATGTACGCTGCGCGCCGGTTCTCGCGCCCCACCGTTTTCGGCAGGGCCTGACGGGTTTTCGGGACCGAACCATTTTCCAAAGGACATCATCATGGCCATTCTTCTTCTGGCAGATCACGACAATGCCCACCTTTCCGACCAGACGGCAAAGGCGCTGACGGCGGCATCGAAGATCGGTTCCGACGTGCATGTGCTCGTCGCCGGTGCTGGTGCAAAGGCTGCGGCCGAGCAGGCGGCAAAGCTCTCGGGCGTCTCGAAGGTCCTCGTCGCCGAGGATCAAACGCTTGCCAACAACCTGGCAGAACCGCTGGCAGCGCTCATCGTGTCGCTTGCCGGCAGCTATGAGGCGATCGTCTCGGCCGCGACCTCGGTCGGCAAGAACGTTCTGCCGCGTGTTGCAGCGCTGCTTGATGTCGCCCAGGTTTCCGAGATCATCGAGGTCGTCTCCGCCGATACGTTCAAGCGTCCGATCTATGCCGGCAATGCGATCCAGACGGTCCAGTCCACCGACGCCAAGAAGGTGATCACGGTGCGCACGGCATCCTTCGCCGCAGCCGGTGAAGGCGGCAGCGCAGCGATCGAGGGCGTCTCCGCGGCAGCCAACCCCGGTCTCTCGACCCACGTCAAGGACGCGCTGTCCTCGTCGGATCGTCCGGAACTCACCTCGGCCAAGATCATCATCTCGGG
>NZ_JBXAFY010000044.1:0-708 GCF_058793575.1 Shinella sp. GW835-FHT14H05
GAAGTACGCGTTGATTGCCTTGCATCGCTTGCAGTTTTCCGTGCGGACGATGTGCCGTCTTCTGCGGGTTCATCCCAGCGGATTTTACACCTGGCTGAAGAGCCCGCTGAGTATGCGGGCCA
Organism: Shinella sp. GW835-FHT14H05; assembly: GCF_058793575.1. Lineage (NCBI taxonomy): Bacteria > Pseudomonadati > Pseudomonadota > Alphaproteobacteria > Hyphomicrobiales > Rhizobiaceae > Shinella > Shinella sp. GW835-FHT14H05. Next base: position 123 of record NZ_JBXAFY010000044.1, read on the forward strand.
GCGAGGACAAGCGACAGACCGATCTACTCCTGAAGGCATGGGAAGAGAGCGGCAAGGTCTACGGTTATCGCAAGCTGCACGACGATCTTCTCGATCAGGGAGAGATGTGCTGCCCGAACCGGGTCGCGCGTCTGACGCGTCTCGCCGGGATCAAGGCGCAGATCGGTTACAAACGCCGTCCCGGCATCTATGGCGGCAGACCGTCTGTCGTCGTCGATAATACGCTCGACCGGCAATTCGACGTGACGGCTCCAGACACTGCCTGGGTGACGGACATCACCTACATTCGAACCTGCGCGGGCTTCGTCTATCTCGCCGTTGTCATCGACCTCTATTCGCGTCGTGTGATCGGTTGGGCACTACAGAGCCGCCAAACCACCGATGTTGTATTGCAGGCTCTACTGATGGCGGTGTGGAGGCGAAAGCCGAAGGACAAGGTGCTGATCCATTCAGATCAGGGTTCGCAGTTCACCAGCATGGACTGGGCATCGTTCCTCAGGTACCACAATCTGGTTCACTCGATGAGCCGACGCGGCAACTGCCACGACAATGCGGTGGCCGAGAGCTTCTTCAATCTTCTGAAGCG
>NZ_JBXAFY010000045.1:0-577 GCF_058793575.1 Shinella sp. GW835-FHT14H05
GCGATCGAGATGTACATGAATAGCATGGGCATTCGGGCGATCGGCCGGGTGCTGGAGGCATCGCCTGCAACGGTCCTGAACTGGATCCGCAAGGAGCATGCTGCCTTGCAGCGCAAAGTGGCCCAGGCCGAGCCGATGGACACCGCCATGTCCGATGTCATCGAGATGGACGAGATCTACACTTATGTCCAAAAAAACAGCAGCGGGCAGTGATCTGGACGGCCTATAGCCGTCGCCACCGCCGGGTCGTCGCATACCATATCGGCGATCAGGGCGTGCGCAGTGCCATGGCCATCTACGCTTTGGCCAAGGCGACCGTCGGCCAGATAAGCACCATCTTCACCGATGCCAACTCCTGCTATCATCTGGCCTTCGAGCGGATCGAGGCGGACGAACCGCATTGGCAGACCAAGGCGCAGACCCACCTCATCGAGTCCTCGAACGCCTCGTTCCGCGACATGCTGGCCCGCTTCAACCGGAAAACAAAGCGCGCATCAAAGACACTCGAAATGCTCCAGATCACACTCGACATCTTCCTCGCAAGAAAACGCCTCGCGAGTCCAACATGAACACTCCC